>NZ_RFFL01000005.1 GCF_003696285.1 Stutzerimonas nitrititolerans | reverse complement strand
CCGGGGAAACCGAGGCGTGCGAGAAGATTCGCTTTACCGAGGCGGGCAGTTTTGTTGGGGGAGTAGGGGGCGGATCGGCGGGAGTTTGGATCGGTAGTGTTACTGCGCCCTATATTTGCGGAGCCATCGGCCTTGCTTCAGGCGGCCTCGGCGGGATCGTTTGCGGCTTGGTGGTGGTGGGCGGGGCTTCGTATGCAGGAGGTGAGGGAGGCGAGTGGTTTGGGGAGATGGTTGGGGAAAAACTGTATGAGCGGAGATAGCCATGAACTTCCATGTCTGGTTTGAAACTTGGCCTTTGGATTTGCAAATTGCTTGTCTTCTGTCCCCCTTCGTAATCAGCTTTTTTGGCATGGCGATTGGCGTCTATATCGCGTGTAGCCGACACTTCGAGGTAATGCTCGCGGCGTTTTCAAGCAGTGCCTGGGCTCAGCAGAGCCGCATCCTGGGGACAACCAGCCTGGCCTCGCGCTGCTACCTGGTCAGTTCGCTCAGCGGGGCCCTGATATTTCCGCAGTATCTCGTCCGTAAAGGTGTACTCAATGCCGACGATGTCCGCAATTTCCCCCCCGCATTGCGGCGCCTGATGGTCATCTCCGCTTGGTTGGTGTGTCTTGGTATGGCCTGGCTATTCCTGTTCATGGCCTTGCTAAAGCTCAGTGGAGTGGAGTGATGCTCTGGTGACTTCCCTTGTCGTGTGCGTTAACGGTCCTGTAGCTGGCTTGATCTGCGCCGCTATCGGAATTGCTCCGACCGGCACGGCTTCCACCATGAAAGTGCAGGAAGTCTTCCGTGCCGGGGAAACCGAGGCGTGCGGGAAGATTCGTTATACCGAGGCGGGTGGTTTTGTTGGTGGATAGGGGGTGGGTCGGCCGCCGTTGCCTTGACCAGCCCTGCAGTGGGCTCGATTTGCGCAGCTATTGGCATCGGTTCAGGCGGTCTAGGCGGAGTAGTTTGCGGCTTGGTTGTAGTAGCAGGAGCTTCGTATGCGGGGGGCAAGGGGGGCAAGGGGAGCGAGTGGTTCGGAGGGTTGGCGGGTGAGGAAATCTACAAGGTGCAAAAATGATCGATTTTTACAGCTGGCCTCCCTATATCCGCATCGCCTGCCTCCTGGCCCCCTTCATGATCGCATTACCCGGTGTGTTCATGATTCTCTTCTTGGCGTACCGGAATCTGGACACGATTCTGACGATCTTCCCGAACAGCGTGTACGTCAAAAGACAGAAAGCAATGTGGGGTAGCCGCGATCCACTCTCACGTTTCATTCTGACCAGTAGCTTGGCGGCAGTGGCTTTATGGCCCGATCGCCATATAAGGCGCGGAGAGTTGGATGAGAGTGAGGTGCGAAAGTTACCTCCTTCGATCAAACGGCGAATGGTTATCGCCTGGCGGCTCTGCGCGGCCGGTACGGCTTGGCTGCTCCTTTTCGGGGGGGTATTGAAACTCAGTGGCGTCGAGTGATGCTCTGGTGGTCAGGCGTGGCTTGGTTGTTTCGTATGGCACATCGATCTGTGTTGCGATTGGAGTAGCCTTCGGCGGGATAGGCGGTGTCGTTTGTGCCTTGGTAGTTGTCGGCGGCGCTTCGGTGGCTGGTAGTGCTGGCGGCGGATGGGCTGGTGAACTGGCTGGAGAAAAAGTTTACCAGAGGAGCCAGTGATGAATTTCGGCGTTTGGTTTGGAACATGGCCCTTGGATTTACAGATTGCCTTTCTCTAGACCCCTTTCGTGATCGGAGCAATAGGACAAGTCATTACAATCTACATGGCTTATCACGACTTGGATGAAATGAAAGCAGCATTCCCTCAGAGCAACCACATCCGCAATCAGTTGACTGTGTGGTCTGGATCAGGATTCGTTGCACGCTATATGCAAGTGAACGCCATAACTGGCGCGGTGCTCCTTTCTAATTTCTATCTACGCCGTGGGGAGCTTGAGCCTGAAGAAGTGGAAAGATTTCCAAAGCATCTCAAACCTCGAATGCTTTGGTCGACGTGGCTCCTGGGTATTAGCCTTGCGTGGCTATTTTTGACAGTTGGTCTACTCAAACTCAGCGGCGTTGAGTGACGACCGGATACTCGAGTCGCTGCGCTGTATCGGGAAATCCCCGGCTACGCCACCCCTCGCACTACGGCGCCTAATGATTATCTCTGCCTGGTTAGTGTGTGCCGGCATGGCCTGGCTGCTCCTTTTGGTAGGGCTTTTAAAGCTTAGCGGCCGTTGAGTGACATCTGGTGAACCCCATTTTCGCCGGTTCGATCTACGCCGCTAGCGGCATCGCCCCGACCGGCACGGCTTCCGCTGTAAGCGTGGAGCGAGTCTGCCGTGCGGGGAAAACCTCGTTACAAGCAATGCTGTTCACCGAGCTGGTAGCTTTTTTTGCGATTGCCGGTCCGCAGCGCAGCTTCTAGCGAGAGAGGAACAAATACCTACGGCGCCTTGGGTATCTCCAGTCCGCGAATCACCGCGGGACGGGCAAGGAAGTTTTCCAGTACCCGTTTGACGTTGGCGAAGCGCTCGAACTCCACCAGTTCGCCGGCCTCGTAGAAGCCGATCAGATTGCGTACCCAGGGGAAGGTGGCGATATCGGCGATGCTGTACTGCGCGCCCATGATCCAGTCACGGTCCTCCAGCTGCCCATCCAGCACGTCGAGCAGACGTCGGCATTCGGCGACGTAGCGGTCGCGTGGGCGCTTGTCTTCGTAATCCTTGCCGGCGAATTTGTGGAAGAAGCCGAGCTGGCCGAACATCGGGCCGATGCCGCCGATCTGGAACATCAGCCACTGGATGGTCTGGTAGCGTTCGGCCGGGTCCTGCGAGAGCAACTGGCCGGTTTTCTCCGCCAGATAAATCAGGATGGCGCCGGACTCGAACAGCGGCAACGGTTTTCCGCCCGGGCCGTCGGGATCGATGATCGCCGGGATCTTGTTGTTCGGGTTCAGTGAGAGAAATTCGGCGGACTGCTGATCGTTGGTCTCGAAATTCACCCGATGCGCTTCGTAGGGCAGCCCGATCTCCTCGAGCATGATCGGTATCTTGACGCCGTTGGGGGTGGTCAGCGAATACAGCTGCAGACGCTGCGGGTCGCGGGCAGGCCATTTGCGGGTGATCGCGAAAGCGGACAGGTCGGACATGGGGTCTCCCTTGGGGCTGGGGTCGGTCAACTGAGATTGACCATGGTGCTCCATGGTAGTGCGGCTGTGGCTTGTCCGGTCGACCCGTAATGGCGTGGTCGCGCGTGTCTTGATTCCAGTCAGGGCAGACCGGCCGGTCATTCTCTTACCTTTGCCGCTGAACCGGATGTTCTGCAGTTGCCTGGTTCTCGAGGCGTTTCCGACTCGGGGTTTCTGCAGCCACTGCCTAGGAATCCCCATGAAAAAACTGTTCCTGCCCGCCGAGTCGCTGATGAACCGCCTCAGCTATTCGGTCAAGTTCGCAGCGATCGGGCTGCTGGTTTTTCTTGCGTTCGCGAGCCTGATGCTGGCGCTTGCCGATCAGTTGAATCGCACCATCGAACGTTCCGAGAACGAGCTGGCCGCCTCCACGCTGTCGAAGCCGCTGTTCGAACTGGTGGAGTCCTCGCAACGGCACCGCGGGCTGTCCTCGATGTTGCTGAGCGGCAACGCCGCGGCGGCGCAACGCCGTGCGGCGCTGCAGCAGGAGATCGACGAGGCGCTGGCGGGCATGGCTCGCCGGTTACCCGAAGCCGAGCGTGGCCTGCGTGAGTGGCAGGCGATCGGTGTGATGTGGGAGGACATCAGAGGCAACGGCCTCGACTGGCCGCAGGCGCGCAATACCCAGGCCCATACGGCGTTGGTCGAGCGTCTGCTGAGCTTCCAGACCCAGCTTGCCGACGCCTACGGCCTGACGTTCGATCCCGAGCCGCAGACCTATTACCTGATCAATGCGGCAACCAATCGCATGCCCTATCTGCTCGAGCGAATCGGGCGCCTGCGCGCCAGCGCCTCGGCCGTGCTGGCGCAGGGCAGGATGGACGATGCGCAACGTACGACGCTGATCGTACTGAGCGACGAGATCCGTGCGGGGCTCGGCAGCATCGAGGACAGCATCGAAAAGGTCGTGCGGATGCGTCCGGAGCTGCGCGCGCAACTGGGCGAGGCGGTCAGGGCGCTGCACGAGCGCAGCGAGCGAATCGGCAAGGTGGTGGAGGGCATCGTCCAGCGCGGTGATTTCAGCTCCACCACGGACGACGAGTTCTTCGGCATGACCACCGAAACGATCGAACTCGGCTACCGACAGATGTACGAAGTGCTGCTGCCGACACTGGATATGCTGCTGGAGCAGCGCATCGATGGCGCGCGGCGGATTCTCACCTGGAACTTCGCAGTGTTGCTGCTCGCCGTGGCGGTGATCGGTTACCTCTCGGCTGGCGCCTACCTGTCGGTGATGACCAGCATCCGCAGCCTGCGCGCTGGCAGCCGCAAGCTTGCCGCCGGCGACCTCACCACCCGTATCGAACTCGCGGCGCGTGACGAACTGCGGCATGTGGCCGGCAGCTTCAACGAGATGGCCGACGCCATGCGCCGGCTGATCGGCGACATTCGGGACAATTCCGATCACGTCGCCGATTCGGCGCGTAACCTGGTGGCGTCTTCAGGGCAGATCAACGTGGCGTCGCAGCACCAGAGCGATGCGGCTTCGAGCATGGCCGCCGCTGTCGAGCAGATGACGGTGGGCATCGAAAGCATCGCGCGTCACGCCGGCGATGCCGATGCGCTGGCCGTGCAGTCCGGCGAGCTGTCACGCCAGGGCGGCGAGATCGTCGCCGCGGTGATCGAGGAAATCAGGCAGATCGCCGACTCGGTGGCGGACTCGGCACGTACCGTCGCGGCGCTGGGGGAGCGTTCGGGCGAGATATCCACCATCGTCGGCGTGATCGGCGATATCGCCGCGCAGACCAATCTGCTGGCCTTGAACGCGGCAATCGAGGCCGCGCGTGCCGGCGAACAGGGTCGCGGCTTCGCCGTGGTCGCCGACGAGGTACGCAAGCTGGCCGAACGCACCGCCAATTCGACGCGGGAGATCGCCGAGATGGTCGAGGCGATCCAACAGGGTACGCGCGGCGCGGTGGAGGGCATGGAGCAGGGCGTGCAACGGGTCGGCGAGGGGGTGATCCGCGCCCAGCGTGCCGGTGCGGCGATGGACGGCATTCACGTGGCGGCGCAGCAGGTGCTGTCCACGGTTGCGGAGATCTCGCATTCCTTGCGCGAGCAGAGTGCCGCCTCCGCCGAGATCGCCGAGCAGGTTGGCATGATCGCGCGGATGGCCGAGGAAAACGGCAGCGCGGTCGGCAGCAACCACCAGACCGCCAGCCGCCTTGGTGACCTGGCCGAAACGCTGCTGCACAACGTCGCCCGTTTCAGAACGGCGTGAGCGATTCGAAGGGACGGGGCGGTCAGCCCTGAGTCGGAACCAGCCGGCTCAGCAGCGCCTGGGTGTCGGCGGCGCCCATCATGGCAGCGGCTTCCAGCGGGGTGGCGCCGTTGCCGGCTCTGGCATGCGGGTCGGCACCCTGGCCGATCAGGTACTCGACGATCTCGGTGCGGTTGAACATGGCGGCCATCATCAGTGCTGTCTTGCCATCGGGTGAGGCGCCTTCGACATCGGCACCATGCTCAAGCAGCAGCCGAACCATCGCCATGTTGCCCTTGAAGGCCGCGCCGGCCAGCGGGGTGTGGCCCTTGTCGTTGCGCAGCTGCGGGTCGCCGCCATGCTCGAGCAGCACCCGCGTGGCGTCCAGGTGACCGTGATAGCTGGCCAGCATCAACAGGCTGTCGCCGTTGCTGTTGCGGATGTTGGCCGGCAGGCCCCGCGCGAGCAGATCGCCGAGGCGTTCCGCATCGCCGTTGCGGGCGCTGTCGAAGACCTGCTCGGCGAAGGCCAGGGCAGCATCGTCCAGTTCGGGCTTGTCGGTTCGGTTCATCTCGGCTCCTCGGCTGCCGCTGGCGGGGATACCAGCGGTCGTCATTGTGCCAAGCGTTTCACCGGATGGCGCGCGCAGCTTGTCTATGTGGCGCATAGCCCGGCTCAATTGCCGGTTGAGCCGGGCTGGCGCTCAGAGCGTGCGCAGGAACGCCACCAGATCAGCTTTCTCGTCCTGGCTCAGGCCGCGCTGCAGCACCAGGTTGAAGAACTCCACGGTATCGTCCAGCGTCAGCAGGCGCCCGTCGTGCAGATAGGGCGGCGAATCCTTGATGCCGCGTAGCGGGAAGGTCTTGATCGGCCCGTCGCCCACCGCCATTACGCCGTTGTATTCCTGCGGTGCATAGAAGCGTTCGGTCTGCAGGTCATGCATCAGATGGTCGGTGTAGTAGGGCGGCACGTGGCAGCCGGCGCAGGCGCCCTTGCCGTGGAATATCTGCTCGCCGCGCAGTTCCTGCTCGCTGGCCTTGGCTGGGTCGAGACGGCCTTCGAGGTTGAGCTTGGGCGCGGGCGGAAAATTCAGCAGCGCCTGGAATTCACCCATGAAGTGCACCTGGCTGCCGCGTTCGAGCACGTTCACGCCTTTCTTGGCGGCCATGACGATGTCGCCGTCGAAGTAGGCGGCGCGCTGCTCGAACTCGGTGAAGTCTTCCACTGTCTTCAGCGCGCGCTGCGAGCCGAAGATCTGCTGAATGTTCACGCCGCGCAGCGTCGGGGTGTCGATGCGGTGGCGGAATTCTTGCGGTCGCACGTCGCCCGCCAGGTGGGTGGAAGCATTGGTGTGGCCGTTGGCATGGCAATCGAAGCAGGCGACGCCGGTGTGCGGGTGCTCGCTGCGGCGGTCGTCGGTGGCGTTGAATTGCTGCTGTGGAAAGGTCGTTACCAGCAGCCTCAGGCCCTCCAGCTGCTTTGGATTGAGGATGCCGTTGAACATCTCGAAGTAGTTGCGAATGTTCACCAGCTTGCCCTGGGACACATCGCCCAGATCCGGTCGGGTGGTGAGGTAGATGGGGGGCGGGAATTCCGGCAGGAAATGATCGGGCAGATCGAAATCCAGATCGAAGCGCGTCAGGTCGCGGCCTTCGATTTCATTGACTTCGTCGATCTGGAATTGCGGGAAGACCATGCCGCCTTCGGGATGGTTGGGGTGTGGCAGGGGCATGAAGCCGGCCGGAAAGCGTTTCTGCTCGCGAATCTGCTCGGGGCTCAGCTTGGCCAACTCTTCCCAGCTGCCTTCCTCCAGCTTGACCCGAACGCCGGTCTGGAGCGCCTTGCCGCGAGCCATGGTGATTGCGTCGGCGGGCTTGTCGCTGAGGTCGTAGCGCTGCTCCAGCAGGTTCATGTGGGCGTCGCGGATGGCGGGCTTTTCCGCCTTCATGCGTTGCATGATCGAGTCGAAATGCTCGGTGATTCGCACCGGGTTGTAGCTGGACGGTTTTTCCTCTTCGGCGCCCTGCGCGCAGGGCAGGGCGAGGGTGACGCCGAGCGCAACGGCCAGGCGCCAGGGAAGGCTGCAGGTCTTCATTGTTGTTTTCCTCACGGGCTTGTCGGGTATTGAAGGCCTAGAAGCCAATCACGGCGTGGGAAAATAGGCTGAAGCTATCGTTACGATAGGTGCTTGCGATATCAGGAGGATAAATGGCGGCAACGCCTTGTTTTGCGCGGCATGGCGCCGTTTCGATGGCGCATAGCCTTATAGCCATATTGAGGCGGGGCGCGGGCTTTATGCCGAAACGATACAAGCCATGCTGTTCCGCAGTTGTGGCACTATCCGCCTCTGTCGAAACGAATGCCGCCCATGAAGCCTGAAGACCTCGAACGCCTGGTGACTCAGACGATGCCCTACGGAAAGTACAAGGGGCGCCTGATTGCCGATCTTCCGGGCAACTACCTCAACTGGTTCGCCCGGGTCGGCTTCCCGCCGGGCGACATCGGCCAATTGCTGGCGCTGATGCAGGAAATCGATCATAACGGCCTGTCGGCGCTGCTCGATCCGCTGCGCCGCCGCTAGATCCGTAGGGCCGAATTTTATCGGCCAGCTCATGCCCGCCTCATCAGCACGCCATTTGCTCTCTGGGACAGATAAAAAAGGCGTTCCGCTTACCAAGGCCGAACGAGTTCGGCCCTACGGGTGTTGAGTCATTCACCGAGCTCCGCCTGCAACGCCGCCAGTGCCGGGGCAGCATAAATACCCACCTCCACGGCCAGCGCCATCACCCGCTCTATATCGCAGGTGTAGACCAGCACCGCCTGAAGTTCGTCATCCAGCGGCTCGCTGAAATCCACCAGCACGTAGCCACCTTTCTCGGGGTAGAGGGCGCCAAGTTGCGTCTGGATACGGTTGAGGGCCTTCAGCGGTTCGGTCTTGGCCAATTGCTTGGGTTGCAGCACGAAGTTGACGCTCTCGCCGAACGAGGCGCGGATCTGTTCGAATAGCGCCTGATAGTCGTCGGCCTGGAACAGCACCGTGTCCGGCAGGCTACCCACCACCACCCATTCACCCAGGGGGATGGGGAAATCGTCGTCGTAGTTGATGTCCGGGTTGGCCTGCAGGAAGGCCTGCGGATCGGCATAGGCCTGGGCGGCTTCGTCAGCGATCCGGGCGATCTCTTCCTCGGTCATGCAGCCCGAGCTGATGAGTGTGAGCAGTTCGGCGAGCGGGTCTTTCATGGCGGATGGTCCTGCTTGAAGGAGCGCAAGGATAACCAAGCGCGCCGAAGAGTGTCTGCGTTCAGGCGCGCCTATCGGGTCTGGCGCGGCAATCGAGTCGTGAGAAGACGTTCCCTTCATGAACCGACCGATCGGTCACGCGGAAATGCATCGAAAGGATTAATTCTTGGTGCTGGAATCAGCGCAATGTTACGGATTCTTTCAGCTTTTCATGCACAATAGCCGGCATAAGAGGCGCTGGAAACGATGGCTCGGTTGTGAACCATGGCGACTTCGACCAACGCCCGATTCGATCAAGCCCTATTCGAGAGGAACGACAGTGCATAACGTCGTCATCAGCGGTACCGGCCTTTACACCCCTGCCCAGAGCATTTCCAACGACGAGCTGGTGGAGTCGTTCAATACCTATTCGCGCCGTTTCAACGCCGAACACGCCGCAGCCATCGAAGCGGGCGAGGTCGAGGCGATGCCCGAATCCAGCTCGGCCTTCATCGAGAAGGCTTCCGGCATCAAGAGCCGTTACGTCACCGACAAGGCCGGTATCCTCGATCCCGAGCGCATGGTTCCGCGCATTCCCGAGCGCGACAACGATCAGTGGTCGATCCTGTGCGAGATGTCGGTGAAGGCCGCTGAAGAAGCGCTGGCGCGGGCGGGCAAGACCGCCGCCGACATCGACGGCGTGATAGTCGCCTGTTCCAACCTGCAGCGTGCCTACCCGGCCATCGCCATCGAAGTGCAGGCGGCATTGGGCATCAAGGGCTTCGGTTTCGACATGAACGTGGCCTGTTCCTCGGCCACCTTCGGCATCCAGAACGCCGCCAACGCGGTGCAGCTGGGGCAGGCGCGGGCGGTGCTGATGGTCAACCCGGAAATCTGCACCGGCCACATGAACTTCCGTGACCGCGACAGCCACTTCATCTTCGGCGATGCCTGCACCGCCGTGATCGTCGAGCGCGCCGACCTGGCGACCTCGGCGCATCAGTGGGACGTCGTCGGCACCAAGCTGGTGACCGAGTTCTCCAACAACATCCGCAACAACTTCGGCTTCCTCAACCGCACCGCCGAGGAATACATGAGCAACCCGGACAAGCTGTTCGTCCAGGAAGGTCGCAAGGTATTCAAGGAAGTCTGCCCGATGGTGGCCGAGCTGATCGGCGAGCACCTGAAGGAGAACGGCATCGAGGTCGGTTCGGTCAAGCGCTTCTGGCTACACCAGGCCAATCTCAACATGAACCTGCTGATCGTGCGCAAGCTGCTCGGCCGCGACGCCACCCCCGAAGAGGCGCCGGTGATTCTCGACACCTACGCCAACACCAGTTCCGCCGGTTCGGTGATCGCCTTCCACAAGCATCAGGACGACCTGCCTGCCGGCAGCCTCGGCGTGCTCAGCTCGTTCGGCGCCGGTTACTCCATTGGCAGCGTGATCCTGCGCAAGCGCTGATACCGCCTCACCACAGCGCGTTCCCACGCGGGAGCGTGGGAACCATCGGACATTGCGTCGTGGTGGAGCGTCACGGGTACCGGGTAGGACGCCTCTAAAAAGCTTGATCGTTCCCATGCTCTGCGTAGGAACGCGCTATCCATACGGTCTCATCCGTATGGATCGGCTGCCTCCGCTCTCCTCTAGTTCCCCGTCGGCGCATTGCCGAAGGCTCTGCAACGCCATTTGCAGAAAAGTTCCCGCAACTTTGAACTGTCATATCGCAGCAAACCTTCTGTCATATCGGCTTCCCATAATCGCCTCCGTCGAACAGACGACGTCATGTCATTCGCAGGACGACGTTTCATAAAACGAAGGAGCTTTTCCCAATGAAGAAGAAGTTGATTGCGATTGCTGTTGGTGCTGCGATGGCGGTGCCGGTTGTGGCAATGGCCGATGTAACTTTCTACGGACGTGCACACGTGTCGGTGGACTATCTGGATGACGGCGCCGATTATTCCGAAACCAACCTGTCGAGCAACTCTTCGCGCCTGGGTTTCAAGGGTGATCATCAGGTCAACCCTGATCTGAAGGCTTTCTTCCAGATCGAGCAGCAAATCAACTTCACTACTGGCAGTAGCGATGGCGACAGCACAAGTTTCGCTACCCGCGACACCTTTGTCGGCCTGGGCGGCAACTTCGGTGAGGTACAGCTCGGTCGTTTCGACAGCCCGTTCAAGGTCGCCCGTGGTCCGGCCAACCTGTTCGGTGACCAGGTCGGTGACATGCGCAACCTGACTCGTTTCGGCAATGGCCGCTTCGACGAGCGTTATGACAACACCATCCAGTACACCACGCCGACCATGGGTGGTTTCAACGCCAAACTGGCCTACTCGATGTATGAAGGCCAGTGGGCTGTAGAGGATGAAGACAGCGATGCCGTAAGCATGTCGCTGAACTATGCCGGTGGCCCGCTGGAGGCCTCCCTGGCATACGAGCAGGTGGAGGAAGATCAGGGTCGCGGCGAACGTGACGGCATCCGTGCCGCTGCTGCCTACAAGCTGACCGATGCCTTCAAGCTGGTGGGCTTCTATCAGACCGTCGATCATGATTCACCGGTTCAGGCCGAGCGCGATGCGTGGTCGTCTAATGTCTACGGTCTGGGTGGCGAGTTCGCGGTTGCCAAGAACACGGCTCTGAAAGCCATGTGGATGACCCGCGACTCCGACGCCGATAACGCTGACGCCGATATGTGGGTAGTTGGTGTCGAGCACAAGCTGGACAAGGCCGTGCGCGTCTATGCCAACTATGCCATCGTGGATAACGATGACAACTCCGCACAAGTACCATGGGAACAAGCCCGTTCGGCAAATGTGCGTAGTAACGCAGGGCTTGGCGTGGCTCCCGCGGGTGAAAAGGCTTCCGGCCTTTCTGTAGGTCTTCGCTACGACTTCTAATTCAATCTGCGGTATTGGTTAAAACAAACCGGGCTGTTCCTTCAAAGGGCAGCCCGGTTTGTCATTTAAGTGAAACTATTCAGTCTTATTCTTGTTTTCCGATTGTCATCGAATCCAGGCCGTCGCTATTAACCGGTCTTTGCACCTAGGAGTTTTCATGCGCAGTTTGTTTATTATCGCCATGGCTTGCCTGCTGGCTGCCTGTGCCCAACAACGCCACGTCCAGCTGTATTCCGGTGCACCATTACCGGAGAGCCAGATACTGACGCTGGTGGTTCCCAGCGAACTGGAAATCCGCAGCATCAACGGCCAGCCGTACTCGGCTGCCAATACCATGTTCGGTGCCTCGGACAAGCGTCTGCACCTGCAACCGGGTGCCTATCAGGTTCACGCGTTCTACAAGAACGGCTTCGATATCGATGGTGGCATGAGCCATGAGGTGGTGCGCGGCCGCACCGCCATCTTCGACTTCGAGGGGCAGGCTGGGGAAACTTGGCGACTGGAATTCGATCTCCCCCAGAACCTGGCCGAGGCCCGGGCGTTCGAGACCGATTTTCCTGCCTGGGCAGAAAATACCCGCACGGGTGAACGCCACGAGGCGCAGGCCGGCAACCGCAATACGTCCGTGCTCAGCGCGATGCTGGGTTCCAGCGAAGTCGCCCCGGAAGCCACCAGCGTCGCCCCCCTGGGTGCTGCCGAACCGGCCACCCAGGCGGTGACGCTGCGCCAGTCGCCCTCTGCCACGGCTACCCTGCCGCACAACGATGCGACTCTGACCACGCTGCAGCAGATGTGGAACCTGCTGACGCCGCAAAGCCGCGAAGCATTCCTGAAGTGGGCTCAGCAATAAGCGTCTTTCCTGATCCGACGCTGGCCGAATGAATTCGGCCCTACGGGATTGCGGTGCTTCGAGCTGGGTTGTAGGGCCGAACTCGTTCGGCCGCTGGAGCCCGCTGGAACGCCGCGGGCCAAATAAATTCGGCCCTACGGATTGGCAGCGTCCTGAAGAGCTTTTTTTCCGGCGCGCGACGGGCCAGACTGCTCGGCATGCCTATCCAGACAATTTTCCGTCTTGCCGAGATCGAGCCGCAGCAGTGGGACGCGCTGCTAACGGCTCCCCAGCCCTTTCTGCGTCACGCCTTCCTTTCCAGCCTCGAAGACAGCCGCAGCGTCGGTGATGGCACTGGCTGGCAACCGCAGCATCGGTTGCTGGTAGACGTGACGGGCGCCCCCCAGGCGGCGCTGCCGCTGTATCGCAAAAGCCATTCCTATGGCGAATACGTCTTCGACTGGGCCTGGGCGGATGCCTGTCACCGCGCGGGTATCGGCTATTACCCCAAGCTGCTCTGCGCCGTGCCTTTCTCGCCGGTGACCGGCGCGCGTTTGCTGGGCAACGTCGAATCAGCGGCGCATATGCTGGATCAGCTCACCGGCGAACTGGCCGAGCGGGGCGAGTCGAGCCTGCACGTCAACTTCACCGAAGCGGATGCCGATGCGCTCCTGCGTGGTCGCGACGGCTGGCTGGAGCGCGTCGGCTGCCAGTTCCACTGGCACAACCGCGGCTACCGGGATTTCCAGGACTTTCTCGACGCGCTGACCTCACGCAAGCGCAAGCAGCTGCGCAAGGAGCGCGAGCAAGTGGCGGGGCTGGGCATCGCGTTCGAGTGGCGCGAAGGCCGTCAGGTCAGCGAGGCCGAGTGGGATTTCGTCTACGGCTGCTACGCCAATACCTACCATGTACGCGGACAGACGCCGTACCTGACGCGAGCCTTCTTCAGCCTGCTGGCCGAGCGCATGCCGCAGGCGATCCGGCTGGTGCTGGCGAAGCGGGGCGCGACGCCGGTGGCGATGGCCTTCAGCCTGGTCGACGGGCAGGAATTGTATGGCCGCTATTGGGGCTGCCTAGCCGAGTTCGACCGGCTGCATTTCGAAACCTGCTTCTACCAGGGCATAGACCAGGCGATCGCTGCTGGCCTGCAGCGCTTCGATGCCGGCGCGCAGGGCGAACACAAGCTGATTCGTGGCTTCGAGCCGGTGATCACCCGTTCATGGCATTACCTGGCGCATCCGGGGTTGCGTGCGGCGGTGGCGGATTTTCTGTTGCAGGAACGGCAGGGCGTGCTGGCTTACGCGCAGTCCGCGCGCCAGGCACTGCCTTATCGGCAGGCCTGAGAGCAGGGCTGCATCATGCCGGCAGGCTGTTCACCTCGTGGATGTTCAGCATCTTTTCCAGCTCGCCGCGGATGAAGGGATCGTCGCAACCGGGCAGGTATTCGCGCAGCTTGCGGATGACCCACTGCTGGCCGCGATCGATGAAGGGGATGCGCTCTTCGAGCGATTCGATGGCCATGGCCTTGCCGTAGAAGGCGCCGATCTCGCGGTTGGGTTCCAGGCCCTTGTGCTTGAGGCAGTTGAGCACCAGCTTGCAGCTGTCGACCTCGCCCTGGCGAATCTGCTCCAGCAGCTGGCGCTGCGCCGGGTCGTTGCACTGTTGCAGGCTGTCGCCGGCGACCTTGGCACCGGCACGCTCGGCGCTGAGCAGATCCTGAAGCAGCTTGGCTTCGCCTTCGATGGTATTCAGAGGACTGGGCTGGGCACTCATGGCGTATCTCCTGTTACAGGCGAGGGCGGAGGGCTCGGTTCGGTCACCCGCCGCCCTAAGGTGGTGCCGGCGGTGTTACAGCTTCTTCGCGGAAACGATCTTCACCGGCTGCAGCGGGACGTTCTGCATCATGGTGCGGTTGCCGGTGGGGACCTGGGCGATCTGGTCGACCACGTCCATGCCGCGCACGACCTTGGCGAATACGGCATAGCCGAAGTCGCGGCTGCCGTGGTCGAGGAAGTCATTGTCGCGGTGGTTGATGAAGAATTGGCTGGTGGCCGAATTGATGTTCTGGGTGCGGGCCATCGCGACGGTACCGCGTACGTTGTGCAGCCCGTTGTCGGCTTCGTTCTTGATCGGCTGGCGGGTGGGCTTCTGGCTCAGGCCCTCGTCGAAACCGCCGCCCTGGATCATGAAGCCGGGAATGATGCGGTGGAACACGGTGCCGTCGTAGAAACCGCGCTCCACGTAGCCGAGGAAGTTCTCCACGCTGATGGGTGCTTTTTCCGCCTCCAGCTCGAGTTCGATTTCACCCATGCTGGTGTTCAGCAGTACGCGAGGGTTTTCCGCAGCCAGCAGATTACCGGCGAGCAGCAATGAACAGGCGGCGAGTACGAGTCGTTTCATGGTGTGTTCCTGGTGGTATTGGAAGTCTGGGCCAGGCTGCCGAGGGCAGACGGCGATTGCGTATCGTACGTCTTGATCAGCTCGATGAGAATCCGCGTGGCGGGGCCGAGCGGCTTGTCGGGATTGGTGTACAGATAGAACTGCGGACGACGAATGCTGCCCTGGATCAGCGGCAGCGGTTTGAGAATGCCTTCGGCGAGCTCACGTTCGATCATGTGCTGCGGCAGCCAGGCGAAGCCCAGGCCGCTGCTGACGAAAGCCACCGAGGTGGCCAGGCTGCCGACCGTCCAGCGCTGCTCGGCGCCCAGCCAGCCGGCGTCTCGCGGCTGTCGCTGGCCCGAGTCGCGTACCACCACCTGCATCTGGCTCTGCAGATCCTGCACGCTCAGCTTGCGCTGCAACTGATGCAGCGGATGGTTGGCATGGGCTACGGCGATGAACCCCACGGTGCCCAGTTCCGCCCCGAGGTAACCGGTGATGTCCAGGGCGGTGATGGCCAGGTCGGCCGTGCCGTCCTTGAGGATTTCCTCGACGCCCGAGAGGACTTCCTCGCGCAGACGCACGCGGCAGCCGCGGCTTTTCGGCATGAATTCGGTCAAGGCGCGGATCAGCCGGGCATTGGGGTAGGCGGCATCCACCACCAGCCGCACTTCCGCTTCCCAGCCCTGTTCCATGTGGTGGGCCAGTTCTTCCAGTTGGCTGGCCTGGGTCACCAGTTGCCGCGAGCGACGCAACAGCATCTCGCCGGCATCGGTGAGCACGGCCTTGCGCCCCTCGATGCGCAGCAGCGGAATGCCGAGCTGCTCCTGCATGCGGGCCACGGTATAGCTGACCGAGGATTGCGAGCGATGCAGCATCTCGGCGGCCTGGGCGAAACTGCCATGGTCGACCACGGCCTGCAGGGTTCGCCATTGATCGAGCGTCACGCGGGGTCCTTTCATTCCATTGTTTTCCTGTCGCCTCTGTCTGGTACGCTGGCCGCCTGCTGGAGGAGCCTGCCCGTGATGAAAAGATTCTGCACCCTGCTTGCCATGTTCCCACTGACTGCGCTGGCCGTCAGCTATCCGGTGGAAGTCGAGCAGCAGCTCAACGGTACCGAAGTGCTGGTCTCCACCGAAACCATCGACCGGGACATGGCCGGCGTGCTGTTGCAGAACTATGGCGCGACGCCCGTCGCCTGTAGCGCCGTGTTTCGCAATGGTCCCGAAGCGCCCCGTACCCGCCGCACCACGCTGCAGGCCGGCGAACGCAAGCCGCTGACGGCCAAGTTCAAGCGCGACGTGATCCGCCTGCGGATCAAGCTGACCTGCGAGCCCGGTTGAGCGCCATCCCGCTGACGTGACGCCGGACGCCCGAGCGGGCGCGTCGGCTCACCTCTTTGCGTTTTTATCAGTGAAACGCTGGCCCGCCCATGTCGGCGGACAAGCAAACGCACGCCTTTGTCGTTAACCTATGCCATCGTTCTTTCGACTTGCCGAGGTAGCCCCCTTGTTTGACCAATTCGCCCTGCACGAACGCCTGCTCAAGGCAGTCGCCGAACTCAAATTCGTCGAGCCGACTCCCGTGCAGAGTGCGGCCATTCCGCCGGCGCTCGAAGGGCGCGACCTGCGGGTAACGGCGCAGACTGGTAGCGGCAAGACCGCGGCCTTTGTGTTGCCGATGCTTAACCGCCTGATCGGCGATGCGCAGCCGCGCGTCGATGTACGCGCGTTGATCCTGCTGCCGACCCGCGAGCTGGCGCAGCAGACGCTCAAGGAAGTCGAGCGCTTCTCGCAGTTCACCTTCATCAAGTCGGCGATGATCACCGGGGGCGAGGATTTCAAGGTCCAGGCAGCGATCCTGCGCAAGGTGCCGGACATCCTCATCGGCACGCCGGGGCGGATGATCGAGCACCTCAATGCCGGCACGCTGATCCTCAAGGACGTGGAGCTGCTGATCCTCGACGAAGCCGATCGCATGCTCGACATGGGCTTCGCCGACGACGTGCAACGCCTGGTCAACGAATGCGCCAAGCGCCAGCAGACCCTGCTGTTCTCCGCCACCAGCGGCGGCGCCGCCCTGCGCGAGATGGCGGCCAGCGTGCTGCGCGACCCGCTGCACCTGCAGCTCAACCGCGTCAGCGAGCTCAACGAAGGCACACGGCAGCAGATCATCACCGCCGAGAGCGTCGAGCATAAGGAAAAGCTGGTGCACTGGCTGCTGGCCAACGAGACCTACAAGAAGGCGGTGATCTTCACCAACACACGCGTACAGGCCGACCGCCTCTACGGGCGGCTGGTGGCCGAGGGCGTCAAGGCCTTCGTGCTGCACGGCGAGAAGGACCAGAAGGAGCGCAAGCTGGCCATCGATCGCGTCAAGGAAGGCGGCGTGAAGGTGCTGGTGGCGACCGACGTGGCGGCGCGTGGCCTGGATATCGAAGGGCTGGATCTGGTGATCAACTTCGACATGCCACGCTCCGGTGACGAATACGTGCACCGTATCGGCCGCACCGGGCGCGCCGGCGCCGAAGGGCTGGCGATCTCGCTGATCTGCCACAACGACTGGAACCTGATGTCCAGCATCGAGCGCTACCTCAAGCAGCGCTTCGAGCACCGCGTGGTCAAGGGCCTGAAGGGCAGCTACATGGGCCCGAAGAACCTCAAGGCCTCGGGCAAGGCGGCGGGAACCAAGAAGAAAAAAGAGGACAAGAAAAAGGCGGGCGACAAGAAGGCCAAATCCGCTGCCAAGCCCACCGCCAAGCGACCGAAGAACACCAAGCGCGAAGCACCGGCCTCGCAGGTGGTCAGCGGCGACGGCATGGCGCCGCTCAAACGCAAGAAGGTCGAAGGGCAATAAAACAACCGGCTGGTGCGTAACAGCAAGCTTTCACGGCTGAAGCCACGCACCGCCAGACGTGTAGGGTGGACATCGCTTTTTATATCCACCAGGGCTCCGCTCGGTGGATCGGTGAAGCGTGATCCACCCTACGATGTTCCCCGATCCGCGAAGGTTCAACGCTCCTGATTCGACGGGATTTCCGCTTCCTTTTCAGCCTGTTCGATGTGCTGCAGCCGCCGCTCGTAGGCTTGGCACTCGTCGCCCAGCTCGTCCGCGGTCCGCTTGGTTTCCATTTCCTGTAGCTGCGCGTTGATCTCGGCGGCGCGTTCGGGATCGTTCTCGGTCAGTTGGGCGACCCGTTCGGCGAGCCGCTCGGCGGCGGCCTCGACATCCGCCGCGCTGCAAGCGGCGTAGGCCCCGGGGCTGGCCAACAAGGCGGCAAGGGGAATCATCAGATATTTCATGGTCTGCTCCGTTCGACGTCCTGTTCGGTGGATCGTTGTCGGGCCGCTTTAGTTCAGCCTTTTGCCGTTGCGAACCATGGCCTGCCCGGTGGGGTCCGTATCAATGAGGCGGTGACAAGCAAACGGAGAATGGCCATGACTTACGACTGGGAACTGATGCTGCGCCTGCTGCGCGAAGTGCAGCACTCTGGCAGCGAAACCTTCACGCCGCGCCAGTATGCCGACGAGCACGCCCTGGCACTCGAGCAGGCCGGGCAGCCGATGCCCAATCTCGATGCGCTGAAAGCCGAGGCGCAGAACTACGAGAGTCTGCTGTTCGAAGGCGGTTTCATCGAGTCGCGTCCCGAGGAGCTGGGTGGCAACGGCGAAAACTTCATCCTGACCGAACGCGGCCAGCGCCTGCTGGCGATGCTCGAAGATGACGGTGCGGTTACGTCCCCGCGCCAGCACCTCGTCGACAAGGGCGAGGCGGCGTTGGTGCCGGAAGTTTTCGACGGGTTGCCTGGCTGAACGAATCGCCCCGCGCGGGGCGATTCGGCGTCGGTCAGAGCGGGCCGATGGCCGTGCAGGACTTGTTCGTCGCATGCTTGCGCAGCACCGGCAGTTGCGGGCGCGCCTTGCCATTGTTCACATCCAGCGACAGCGCGTAGTCACCCCACCAGGGTCCGGCTGCCCAGTAGGTGCTGGGAATGCAGTTCTGGCCGAGGTACTTCAGCAGGTTGTCGGTCGCCACGATCGCCGAAGGCGAGTAGTCCGGCGCGCCGTGCTCGCCGATGAAGCCCCGCAGCCTGTGCTTGCGCAGCCATTCGACGAAGGGTTTGGCGCGGTCGACGCCGGTCATGGGGTTGTAGACGGCGCCGCGGTTCGCATAGCTGCCCGAGAAATCCTTGTCCAGGTACAGATGCGCTTCGTAGATCAGGTTGTTCTTCGGATCGCGCATCCAGGGATCGGCTACTAGCTGCGTGTTGTACGAAGGCCAGTGGTAGGCGCTGGACCAGCGATCCCCGGCGATGTAGATCCAGCCCTTGCGGTCGATCTCGCGGATGGCCTTGGAGGCTGCCAGCGCGGCGGCGGGCCATTTGCCGTTGGTGGAGTGCGGCTCGTTCATCAGGCCGTAGCCGTACACCGCAGGATGGTTGGCCACCTTCCGGGCGATGCGTCGCCAGCTGTCGGCGAAGGCGCTGATCGGCACGTCGCCGGAGGCGATCAGCTTGCCGTAGTAGCGGTAGTAGTTGTGCATGTCCAGGATGACCTGGACGTCGTGCTTGCGCGCGTGATCGAGGGTGGCCATCAGCCTCGAGAGTTCCGCGGCGTTGAGTTCGGTGTTCAGCTTCGGCTGGAGCCGTTCCCAGCGGAAGGGCAGGCGCACCAGTTTCATGCCCAGGTCGGCGTAGCGTTTGAAATCGGTTTCGCCGGGGTAGATGTAATGGATCTGGTAACGGCCGGGCAGGCTGGCGCTGGCACTGTTGCCGGCACCGAATTCGGCTCCGGCGAGGTTGACGCCCACCAGGTTGATTGGGTTGCCCGGCGCCGTGTCGTTGTTCGAAGGCGCGCTGCTGTTACCGCTGTCCGGGGCCGGCTGGCTGAAGCCGCTGCTGCTGACCGAGATGGTTCTGGGGAAACCCACGGCCTTGCCGTCGATGGCGCCGCCGTCGAGCAATACCGTCATGTTGCCGCCGGAGCGGTAGATGGTTTTCACGGTGCGGACCTGCCCATCGGCGAACCTGACCTTCGCCCCCTTGTGGAAGGCTGCCCGGTTGGCCGAGGTGTCTTTGATGGAAATGCCCGGAGAGGTCAGGTAGACCCCGCCGGCGAAGTCCTTGCCGTTGAATGCGTTCAAGGTGACGGTCAGCGCAGGCTTCGCGCCGGTGGGCGGCGTGGTGTCTGGCGCGGGCGTGCTCGGCACCGAACTGGCCGTTGCAGCGAACAACTTGTTCGGATGGCCGAGGTTGCCGCCGATCGCGGCGCCCTTGAGCATGACGCTCATGTTGTTGCCGGAAACGTAGATTGCGCTGATGGCGCGAACCTGGCCGTCCGCCAGCTTGACCGAGGCGCCGGCCTTGAAAGCCGACCGGTTGGCCGCGGTGGCCGGCACCGAAACACCGGCGGATTTGCGCCACACGCCGTTCAGCCAGTCGCTGTTGGTGAAGTTGTTGATTGCGCTGCTATGGGCGCTGTTGCCGGTGCCCGGCGTGGGGGCCGGCGTGCTCGGTGTCGTCGTCGAACCGGATAGGGCCGTGACGCTCTTTGGATGGCCGGTGGCGTTGGCGTCGAGCTTTGCGCCATCGAGCATCAGACTCATGTGCGCACCCGAGAAGTAGATGGCCTTGATGGTGCGTACCTGACCATTCGCCAGCTTCACCTTGCCGTTCTTCTTGAACGCGGCCTTGTTGCTCGCCGTGGCGGGAATGGAGACGCCGGGCGAGGCGCGCCAGGTGCCTTTGAGCCAATCGGAACTGGTGAAATTGTTGACCTGGGCTACCTGCTGAGCGTTAGCGGCTGTCTGGGCAACCGCCGTCACGGCACTCGCGGGGTTGACCGTGGTGAAAGCGACTATCGCGCCCAGGGTCATTGCGCCGAACAGGCCTTTAGACGAGCCTGAAACTGCGTTGAGGAACATGGTTATCTCCGGAACTTAATACGACAAAAGGCGTGCGCCTTTTAAAAAGTGCGGAAGCAAACTGGATGGGTGATTCGGTGAAGCGAAGCACTATTCCGATGCCGCCAAAAATGCATGAGCCAAGTTGGACTCTTCAGCATGGATAGGCTTTATATAGAAGAGGTGCTCGCAATTGAAGCCGCGCTGGCGCCAATAAAGCGGCTCTAAAATCACTCGAAATATCAGGATGATGTTTTATTGATACTAAAGTGAATTTTGTCCTAGGTTTCGTAAATTCCTGAAGCTAAAGGGAAATAAATGTATTGGTCGAGAGGCGTAATATTGACGTCGGCATTTGCCTGGCCGATTTCAAATTCACCAGGCTGACGAACGTCGCTTCTGCTTTATTTCCAAGTGTTTCATGTCTCGACAAGGTAGCCTCGATCTTCATCGCTCGTGCTGCAGGCTTTCGACGGTCAGCTCCAGCGCCTTGCGCATGTCCAGTCGAGCGGAGCGCCCGATGTCCCGATCATCCAGTTGATAGCCGCGCTCCGATGGCAGGATAGGGGCGGTCAGATCATCCGCTTCGGCGGGCTCGAAATCGCTGTCGCGGCCAATGGTCATGGCGCTGCGGCGCAGCAGCTCCCGTACCTGAGATGGTTCCAGCTCGGGGTTGATCGATAGGATCGCCCCCACCACGCCGGCGACCATCGGCGTGGCGTAGGACGTGCCGCAATGGATGCCGCCGCGCTTGCCTTTCTCCAGGGTGGCCGAGCGTGTGCAGGCCGAAGCGGTGATGTCGACACGCTGGTCGAGATTCGACGAGGGCCGCCGGGTCACGTAGTCCGGATGCTCCACGGCCACGTCGCGTTCGTGATTGCGTTGATGACCACCCACTACCAGCAGCTGGTCGGTGATGAACGAGGAGGGCAGACGGTAATCGTCCTGGCTGGAGCGCGCCGAGCCGTTACCGGCCGAATTCACCACCAGCACGTCGGGGTGCTCGCGGCGCAGCCAGAGAAAGAACTCCTCGAGCAGTTCTTCGTAGCCGCTCATGGCGATGCCGGAGCGGATCAGCGAGTCGACCTCCTCGCCTTCGATATCGCGTGTGCCGATGCGGTGGATGCCCCAGCTCCAGTTCAGTATCCGCGCGCCATCCTCGACGAGGTTCACCGAGGCGGCGACGTTGGCCGTGATGCCGGCGTCGGAGTTGCGCTCGACGATCACCTCGAAGCCGCTCCCGGCGTCTTCCAGGGCGCTGAGAAAACCGCTGTCTTCGGGGTTTTCGTTACGCGCGGCGAGGATGGCGGTGACGGTGGTGCCATGTTCGTCCGGCGCCTCGGCATCTCGGGCATAGACGCAGGTGCGCGGCTTGCTCGGATCGCAGTCGCCCAGGTAATCGGCGAACTCGGGGGCATCGAAATCTACGTCGCGTTCGATGATGCCGATACGCACAGGCGCGGTCTGGATCCTGTTCCGATCGGATTTCAGCCGATGCCGGTAGAAGGCCACCGC
Organism: Stutzerimonas nitrititolerans; assembly: GCF_003696285.1. Lineage (GTDB taxonomy): Bacteria > Pseudomonadota > Gammaproteobacteria > Pseudomonadales > Pseudomonadaceae > Stutzerimonas > Stutzerimonas nitrititolerans. The sequence continues at coordinate 282,641 of NZ_RFFL01000005.1, read as the reverse complement.
GTCGAGAAAGCGATTGGAGACCCATTCGTTGTTGCGCGGCTTCGCTTCTTCGTCCTGTTCGAGCGGCTCTTCGGGGCCGGTCTCCTCGATCACGATGGCATCGACGCTGACTTCGTTGCCCAGGCGCAGCACCAGGGCATCGCGCTCGGTCAGGTTCTTCACCGGCAGGCGCAGCTGGTAGGTGTTCAGCGCCGGTATGGCACCGACCACTTCGGCCCCGTAGCGCTCGGCGAGCCGGCGTGATTCCTTCAGGCCGTCGTATTTTTCCTCGACGATCAGGCTGACCAGATCCAGGTAGGTGTTCTGCCCATCCATGTTCTTCACTACCTTGTCGGGCCCGGCCGCCAGCACATGGTTGCGGTTGAGGGTCAGCCAGACCGGGTTGCTCGTGCGCCCGTCCTGCTCCAGCCAGAGCGGGCCGCTGCGGTGGTCCTTCTCGTTCAGGGTCAGGCGCAGGCGGTTGCGCTCTTCTCGCTGCACGGCAACCGGTTTGCCGTGCAGCATGACGCGCAGGTCGCCTTCGCCGAGACCCTCTCCACGCAGGCAGTAGGTCAGTTCGCCGGCGGCGAAAAGGTTGCCGCAGCGCTGCAGATCCTTGAGGCGCAACGCCGTTTCGTCCGCCCACGCCGCGCTCGTGGCCAGCAGCAACAGGCCCGTCAGGAGGCGCTTTCTCATGGCTGGCGTTGCAGGTAGTGCACGCTGAACAGCTCGCGCGCGTCGGTCCACTGGCTGCGGCAAGCGAATCCAGCGCTGTTGGCCAGGGCGGCAAAGGAATCCAGCGTGTACTTGTAGGAGTTTTCCGTGTGCAGACTTTCGCCGGGTTCGAAATGGAAATGCCGGCCTTCCAGCCTGACCTCCTGCGACTCGCGGCTGATCAGGTGCATCTCGATGCGCGATTCGCCTTCGTTGAAAAAGGCGCGGTGGACGAAGCGCGACGGGTCGATGTCGCAGTCCAGCTCGTTGCGGATGCGTTGCAGCAGGTTGAGGTTGAAGGCGGCGGTGACGTGGGCGCGGTCGTTGTAGGCGGCCTCCAGCACGGTCTTGTCCTTCACCAGGTCGACCCCGATCAGCAGGCCGCCACCGGGCGGCAGGATCTCGTGCAAGTGGCCCAGCAACTGGCGGGCTTGCCCGGGGGTGAAATTGCCGATGCTGGAGCCGGGAAAGAACATCAGCGGGTGATGGATCTCGAAGTCGTCCGGCAGCTCCAGCCCGTCGCAGAAGTCGGCGCAGGCAGCATGCACGTCCAGCCAGGGGTAATCCGCCGCCAGCCGCTGGGTGCTGGTTCGCAGGAAGTCCTCGGAAATATCGATGCCCAGGTAGCTGACCGGCCGCAGTCGTTCGAGCAGCAAGCGCACCTTGCGACTGGCTCCGCTGCCCAGTTCGATCAGGTCCGTCCGCGGCCCGGCGATCTCGCGGATGTCGTTGGCGGCGTCGGCGAGAATCTGCTCCTCGGTGCGGGTCAGGTAGTACTCCGGCTGCTGGCAGATCTGCTCGAACAGCTCCGAGCCGCGCCGGTCGTAGAAGAATTTCGGCGACACTTGCTTGGGCGAGGCGGCGAAACCTGCGAGCACCTCGTCGCGTAGCGAAGCGGCATGGGGTTGCTGGATCTGATCGTGGAAATGGATGGCAAGGGCCATTATCGAAGCTCCCGAGCCAGGCGCAGCCCGGCGAATTGCCAGCGCATGGACGGCTGGAAGAAGTTGCGGTAGGTGGCACGGATATGCGCCTGCGGGGTGGCGCAGCAGCCACCGCGCAGCACCATCTGGCCGGACATGAACTTGCCGTTGTATTCGCCGAGGCTGCCCGGCAATGGGCGGAATCCGGGGTAGGGCCGGTAGGCGCTGGCGGTCCATTCCCAGACGTCGCCGAACAGCTGCGCAGGGCCCTCGTGCGGGCTGTCGGGAGCGGTCGGATGCAGGTGATCGCTTTCCAGGAAATTGCCATCTGCAGGTCGCCCTTCTGCCGCTACTTCCCATTCCGCTTCACTGGGCAGGCGGGCCTCGGCCCAGCGCGCGTAGGCGTCGGCTTCGTAGAAGCTGACGTGGCTGACCGGTGCCTCGAGTTGCAGCTCGCCGAGCCCGCCTAGCGTCATCTCGTACCAGGCGTCATCCCGGCGTTGCCAGTACAGCGGCGCATTCCAGCCGGTCTGCCCCAGCAGCGCCCAGCCGTCGGCGAGCCACAGCTCGGGCCGTGCATAACCGCCATCGGCGATGAACGACAGGTACTCGCGGTTTGTGACCAGGCGATCGGCAAGCTGGAAATCCTCGACGAACTGCCGGTGCCTGGGCGTTTCGCAATCGAAGGCGAAACCTTCGCCGGCATGGCCGATGTGCTTCACGCCGCCGTCGAACGAATGCCAGCGCAGGCGCTCGCCGTGCGCCTGGACCGCCGGTTTCAGGTCGCTGCGGTAGGCCGGATGCAGGGGGCTTTGCGCGAGGATGTGCTTGATGTCCATGAGCAGCAGTTCCTGGTGCTGCTGCTCGTGCTGCAGACCCAGCTCGACCCGCCGGTGGATTTCGTCGGCGTGGGCCTCGGGCGGCTTGGTCAGCAGTTCGCCCATGGCCTGGTCCACGTGGCGGCGGTAACGGTAGACGTCCTCTACGCCCGGGCGTGAAACCAGCCCGCGCTGGCCGCGTGGAAAGGGTATGCCGTGGGTTTCGTAATAGGAGTTGAACAGGTAGTCGTAGAGCGGGTTCGGCGTCCGGTAATCATCGAGATAGGCCTTGAGCAGGAAGGTCTCGAAGAACCAGCTGACATGCGCCAGGTGCCATTTCGGCGGGCTGACCTCGGGCATGCTCTGAATCACGTAATCCTCGATCTGCAGCGGTGCGCAGATCGTTTCGCTGAGTGCGCGAACCTGCTGGTAGCGATGCAGCAGCCGATCGAAGGCGGCGGATGCAGGTTGCAGGTTCGGCTGATGCGCCAGGTTGCCCATGCGTACTCCCGTTTCGGGTGTCTGGAGCGGCCGAAACCGCCTCTATAGCGACCCGAAGCGCGACGTAAAAGTTTCGGCCGGATAGCCGATCACTCGGTTCGAGAGGCCTGAGCGAGCGGGCGGATCACGGACGGCGCTTGGGCGTTCAGGTCGCGCCCAGGTCGCTCAGTAGTTCGGTGGCGTTTCGGGAATGCCGCTGCCGTCGGCGATGACCGGCATGGTCCAGGGTTCCAGGCGGCAACCCTTGTCCTCCACGTCCAGGCGTGCCTGTTCGAGCATCTCGCCCAGCTGCTGCGGGTTGCTGTACTGGCTGTTCGGCACGGCGGCCACGCGCATCACCTCGGCGCCATCGCCGCTCATCACGGTGAAGCCGTAGCTGTCTTCCTCGGCGTTGGCGCTGGTCACGCAGCCGCAGGGGAGGAAGGCTTCGGTGGTCAGCTTCATAGCTTGGTCGAGGGTCAGCGAAGAAGGTGTCATGGCGCGCTCCTGTGCAGTCTGCTATGCGGTGGACCCTCATCAGAGCGGGCCGTTCCTGATGCCGGTCGCTGGGCTAGGGTCTGGCTTCGTCCAGGCAGTCCAGCGAGGCCAGGTCGTCGTGCAGGCCCTGCAGGCGCTGGCTCAGGCGGCTGCGTTGCGCCGCGCTGGCCATTGCGTAGAGGTCGCGGATCAGTTCCAGCGTAGCCTGCTCGGTCCGTGGAACGCTGCGCCGGTAGGCATCGGTCCAGAACGCCTCGGGTTCCTGCAGCAGCGGCGCCAGACGCGTCGGGAAGTCGGCGTCGTGGCGCCGTTTGACGGCTTCGACGAGTGCCGCCTGCCAATGCCGACGGTTATCCAACCAGCGACGGTTCTGTTCGCCCAGCGCATGGGACCATTGCAGGATGCGTTGTCGCTGCGCGGCATCCAGGCGGCCGGTCCAGTGCTCGACGCGCTCCTGCATGCGTTCGGCGCGTTCGCGAATCTGCCGTGGCAGCTCCGGCTCGACGAATTTTTCCTGCAGTTGCCGCTGTTTTTCTGCGAGCGTCTCCTGCAGGCGCCGCACCTGGCGCTCGTCGAGGCTGCCGAGCAGTTCGCTGGCCGAGGGGCTGATGCGCACGGCTATCGCCTCGATGGCCTGGCGCATTTTTCGCTGGTGAGCGCGCAGCGTCGCCACTTCGATTCGGTCTTCGGCGACTTCGCGCTGCAGCGTCTCCAGCCCTTCGAGATAGATCGGCAACTGGCTACGGCAGTGCCAGGCCTGATGCTCGCGCAGTTGTGCCTTGAGACGCGCCTGCTGGGCGCTGTTCATGTCCAGGTAGTCGTTCAGCGACCAGGGAATCAGGATGTCCAGGTTGCGGTAGGCGAGGTTGATGCGGCTGCAGGCACTCAGCAACAGCAGTGCCGCGATCGACAGCAGCAGTAGCTTGCCGCGGCCTGTCAGGTGGTTATCCATCGTGCCCTCGTATCTGGCGGCCTTCGCAGTTGTAGAGCCGACCGAGCCGGCGCAGTTCGCCCGCTGGGAGCAAACCGGAGGCGGCTGTGGTCACTGTAGCAAGGGCGTTTTCTACGACGAACCAGCTGGAGATCCAGATGCAGACGCAGATCAAGCACCTCAAAGGCGATGACGTACCCAAGGCCTGGCGCCCCACCTGGGCGGTGTGCTGGGTGGTGGAAGTGGATGGCCAGATCATCGCCGGGCCCTATGCCTCGCGAGAGGAGGCCGAGGCGGCGGCGTCCGGTGAGGAAGACCCCAAGCTGTCGCAAACGCCAGCGCCGTAGGGTGGATGTCGCTTTTTACTTCCACTGTGACCCTGGTTTGTCGGACCGCTGAAGCGTGGCCTGGCGATTAGCGGCCGCCCCGGTTACCGACAGCGGGCGGGACAAGGCAGCGGTAGCAGTTGCGGCGGCTCCTCCACCAGCTGGGAAACCAGTTCGAGGGCCTTTTCGAACGAGGGATAACCGCTTAGCGCGACGTCCAGTTGTGCGTAGGCCTTGCGATAGCGCTCGGCTTCGAGCGGGTCGCGTTTCTCGATCAGATAGGGCTCATGATGGATCTTGTAGAGCAGCGCGATGGCGTGCGGATGGCCCTTTTTCTGCGCCTTCTGCAGCTGCTTCAGCACTTCGGAAGGCTGCGGTCCCTGGCGGATCATCAGCAAGGCCTGGTAGAAGTCGGTCTCGCCATGACGATCCTGCGGGGCGCTGCGCGCGAGCAGCGCATGAGCGAGTTCATAGCCTTCTTCGTTGCCGGTGGAGATGAGAATCTTGGCCTGTAGCAGATCGTTCTCGTAGAGCAGCCGCTCGGCACGGCAGGCTTCGCTGTCCGGGGATTGATGGCAGAGCTGCGAGGCGCAGCCGCCCAACGCCAGGAGCAGGCCGATCACCAGTATTTTTTTCATCGCGGCTTGTGTTCTCTTCGGTTCGTTATTCGTTCATGGCGTGTCGGCATCGTTCGACCCGTGCGGTGCCGTGCCGTTCACCGGTGCTGCTTGTCCGCAGCAATGGGCTGCAACCCGTAGCGATCGAGCAGGCGGTGCCAGCGAGGATTGTCCGAAAGCGCTTCGGTGATCTCGCGCAGGTAGCTTTTCACTGCATCGTCGAGGCTGGCGGTCAGCATCAGGCGACGTTCGAATTGATACAGCGGCCTGGCCGAGATGTACAGATCCCGCTGTGGGTCGGTTTTTCGGTAGTAGAGCAGCGTCGAGCGCGGGAGCAGTGCCGTATCGATACGCCCGGCACGCAGCTTCTGCAGGTTCTGCAGATCCGAATGGACGTCTTCGCGCCTGATCAGGCCGCGCTCGATGGCGCTGTCGAGGCTCGTGTAGCGATGGCCCAGTACCCCGCCGAGCGTCAGGCCGTAAAGCGATTCGGTGCCCTGGTAATCGTAGGCGGTGGTGGCCAGGGAGATGAAATCCTGCTGGTCGTGCAGTAGCGGGCGCGACCAGGTGGCGTGGGCGGACTGTGCCTCGGAAAGGAATTCCGGCGTGCCCCATAGCAACACGCCTGGCTGGTTCTCGATGAGGCGCATGTCCAGCCGTTTGCGCGGCAGCTGGACCAGCTTGAACAGAAAGCGCCCGGCATTGGTGGCGTGCCGATTGAGCAGATCGACGAAGGCATCCGACACGCCCGGTGCATCCGGCAGTGCGAAGGGGGGCGAGGTGTGATAACTCCAGACTTCGACCGGTTTCTGCGCAACGCAGGGCAGCGGCAACAACCCGAGCAGTAACGCCAGGAGAACTCTATGCACGATGCACTCTTTTCAGCGAGACCCTGGAACAGTCTAGTCGTCACCGAGGGAGATGCATCGCTGACTTGCGTGCGAGCGCCTCAGAAACGCTCGTGTTCGCCCAGGTAGCGCCAGTTCCCCAGCGGCAGCTTGGCCATCGACAGGCGCCCTATGCGGATGCGCTTGCAGGCGATCACACGCAGCCCGATCGCCTCGCACAGCTGTCGCACGTCGCCGGGCTGGGGTTCCTTGAGGACGATGCGCAGGCGGGTCTCGTTCTGCCAGCTGGCCTTGGCCCTGGGCAGGATCCGGCCGCGATGACCGATACCCTTGTCGAGCAGGGCCAGGCCGTTGGTTTCCGGCTCGCCGGCGACCTCGACGATGTATTCCTGTTCGAGCTTGTTGCGCGAGTCGCTCAGTCTTCGGATCACCTCGCGCTGCTGGCTGAACACCAGCAGGCCGCTCATGTCCGGCTCCAGTGGCAACAGCTCGGTATGACGAGCGAGGTGCCGCTGCAGGGGCGCGCTCCGGGTCGGATCCTCAGGCCAGCGAGCGGCCTCGCCCAGCATGTGCTGGACGCTGGCGGAATCGATAGCGGGCGTCTGTCCGGCTGCCTTGTGCATCAGCAGGGTCACGGGCGGTGTTTCGATTGCAAGGGCGCCGGGCAGCAACTCGATACGTTGCGTCTGAACCTTGAAATACGGGGCTTCGACAGTCTGTCCGTCGACCTGGACCCAGCCGCCTTCGATATAGAGTTCGGCCTCACGCCGGGAGCAGCCCACCAGTTCGGCAAGGCGTTTGGACAGGCGGATCGGCTCGGTCATGTGCAACTCGGGAGGAGAGAAAAAGCGAGCGAGCCACGGCGAAGGGTCGCGCCCTGTAGCTCGCTGAAAAGGAGGGTTACTTCTTGCTGATGGTGATCTGGCGCGACGGGCCTTGCGTCTGTCCGCTGACCCCGTTGGGAATCTTCTGGATTTCGCCGCCGGCCTTCAGAAATGCGGCCATCTGCGCCGCGAGGGACTGGCTGGTTTCGCTGGCGGGTTCCGGCTTGCGCTTGGCTGATGAGGTCTTGCTGGCCATCGTACTCTCTTTTCCTTTGGTCAATCGAACCGGGCATTATACAGATTTTGTTGGGGAGCGTTCGATTATCCGCTCGGCGGCCCACGCTGCGTCGGCATTCGGCGGCAATGGGGCCAATGCTGCCCGTGCGGAACGCCCGGCCATGGTCTTCACTCAAAGGTCCGGCGCGGTGAGTTGCCGTGCCTCGATCGCTGGAGGATTGCACATGCTGAGCCGTTGCCTGCGCGCTGCGCTTGGGGGCGTTGCGTTGTTAGCGTCATCGATGGCGTTCGCGCAGATCGAACATTACCCGAGCGAGCAGGGGCGGGTCAGCGTCGAGGACGTCGTCGGTGGGTTGGCGTTTCCCTGGAGCCTGGCGTTTCTCCCCGATGGCAAGCGGATGCTGGTCACCGAACGGCCGGGTCGACTGCGCCTGGTCGGTCTCGATGGAAAGCTGTCCGAACCGCTGGAAGGCGTGCCGGAGGTGTTCGCCAGCGCTCAGGGCGGTTTGCTGGATGTGCGACTGTCACCGGATTTCGAGCAGGATCGGCTGGTCTATCTCAGCTATGCCGAGGCCGGGAGCGATGGCCGGGCGGGAACGGCCGTCGGGCGAGGAAAACTGAGTGCCGACCTGGCGCGCCTGGAAGGTTTCGAGGTGATCTTCCGCCAGCAGCCGAAACTGTCCACGGGTCATCACTTCGGTTCGCGGCTGGTCTTCGACCGGGACGGCAACCTGTTCGTCGCCCTCGGCGAGAACAATCAGCGCCCCACGGCTCAGGACATGGACAAGCACCAGGGCAAGGTCGTGCGTATCCGGCCCGATGGCCAGGCGCTGGCGGACAATCCCTTCGTCGACCGGCAGGGCGTGCCGCCGGAAATCTGGTCGCTGGGGCACCGCAACCAGCAGGGCGCCGCCATCAACCCCTGGACCGGTGAGCTCTGGACCCACGAGCACGGGCCGCGCGGCGGCGATGAAATCAACCTGCCCAAGCCGGGCCGCAACTATGGCTGGCCGTTGGCGACCCATGGCATCAACTACAACGGCCAGCCGATTCCCGAGGCCACGGGCGAGGTCGTCGAAGGCAGTGAAGCCCCGCATCATGTGTGGGTGGAGTCGCCCGGTATCAGCGGGATGGCCTTCTACGATGCCGAGCGTTTCCCGGCCTGGCAGCACAACTTGTTCATCGGTGCGTTGGTGGATCGCTCGCTGATTCGCCTGCAGCTGGAAGGCGACGAGATCGCTCACGAAGAACGGCTGCTCAAGGAGCTGGGCGCGCGCGTCCGTGACGTGCGGCTGGGGCCGGATGGCTATCTCTACCTGCTCACCGATTCCGACGATGGGCAGTTGCTGCGGGTCGGGCTCGAGGCCGACTGAGCGTCACGCGTTCGCAGCGTTTCGGGAGCAAAACCTGACCGCCACCGGTCAACTTCCATACGCGGCCGTCCTGACGGCGGTCAGCGATGCGCCGCAGTGAAGCGCGGCCCGACAACAACAAGAAGGAGATTCCGTGGCGGTCGTCATCAGTGGCGTGTTGTGCCTCATCCTCGGCCTGGTGCTGGCGGTGGGTGGCGTCAAGCTCATTGGCCTGGGCGGTACCTGGTATTTCGCCATTCTCGGCGCCGGCTTCCTGTTCACTGGCGTGCTGTTGCTGGCACGCCGCCGCGCGGCGCTGTGGGTATATGCCCTGGTGATGCTCGGTGCCCTGGGCTGGACCTTGTACGAGGTCGGGTTCGACTGGTGGCAACTGGCGCCGCGCGGCAGCCTCATCGCGCCACTCGGATTGTGGTTGCTGACGCCCTGGGTGGTGAAGCGCCTGGGCTGGCAACACTACGGCGCGCGTGTCTGGGGCGGCGGCGCGTTGCCGCTGCTGCTGGCCGTAGTACTCTGGGGTGCCACGGCCGTACAGGCCATCAATACCGATACCCATGACATCAAGGGCATGCTGCCCGCGGCGCTGACCAGCGCGCCGGCGGCGACCGATGCGCAGGTGCCCGCCGGCGAGTGGCATGCCTACGGGCGTACACAGCATGGCACCCGTTATTCGCCACTGGCACAGATCACGCCGAGCAACGTGGATCGGCTCGAGCCGGTATGGCATTACCGCACCGGTGACGTACGGCGCCCTGGTGATCCCGAGGAAACCACCTACGAAGTCACGCCGCTGATGGTCGATGACAGCCTGTACCTTTGTACGCCGCACAATCTCGTCATCGCCCTGGATGCCGAAACCGGCGAGGAGCGTTGGCGCTTCGATCCGCAGGTGCCGGATTCGAGCAATCGCCAGCACCTGACCTGCCGCGGCCTGGCCTATCACGCCAGCGCCGGCCCGGACGAGGGGCAGGCCTGCCGCCAGCGCTTGTTCATGCCGACCGCGGATGCGCGGCTGATTGCCCTGGATGCCGGTACCGGCGAGGTGTGTCCGGCATTCGGCGACAAGGGGCAGGTCAACCTGTGGGCCAACATGCCGAACGTCACCGAGGGCTTCTACTATTCCACCTCGCCGCCCGTCATCGCCAATGACCTGCTGATCATCGGCGGGGCGGTGAACGACAATATTTCGCCCTCGGAACCGTCGGGGGTGATCCGCGCTTATGACGTCATCAGCGGCGAGCTCAAGTGGAACTGGGACCCGGGCAACCCCGAGCGGACCGAGCCGATCGGCCCCGACGAAACCTATGTGCAAAGCACGCCCAACAGCTGGAGCATTTCCAGCGCCGACGAGGCGCTGGGGCTGGTGTACGTGCCGCTGGGCAATCCGGCTACCGACCAGTGGGGCGGTGAGCGAAGCGAGAGCAGCGAGCGCTTTTCCTCGTCCATCGTGGCGCTGGAAGTGGCAACCGGCCGTCTGCGCTGGGAATTCCAGACCGTGCATCACGATCTCTGGGATATGGACGTGCCGGCGCAGCCGAGCCTGGTCGATATCCAGACCGCCGAGGGCCTGGTGCCGGCGCTGGTGGCGCCGACCAAGCAGGGCGACATCTATGTGCTCGATCGCCGCAGCGGCGAGCCGATCCTGCCGGTGCGCGAAGTGCCGGCGCCGCAGGGCGCGGCTGACGGCGACTGGACGGCACCGACGCAGCCGGTTTCGGCGCTGAGCTACGCGCCGCCGGTGCTGCGAGACAAGGACCTGTGGGGCGCCACCTTCGTCGACCAGATGATGTGCCACATCCAGTTCCATTCGCTGCGCTACGAAGGGCGCTACACGCCGCCCTCGACCCAGGGATCGCTGATCCATCCGGGTAACTTCGGCGTCTTCAACTGGGGCGGGGTGGCTGTCGACCCGGTGCGGCAGATGGTATTCAGCACGCCGGCCTACCTGCCGTTCACCTCGACCCTGGTGCCGCGCGAGGACGACGAGACTACCTACGTTTCCGAGCGCGAGCCCTATCTCAACGAGAATTTCGGTGCGCCATTCGCGGTGAAGCTCGAAGCCTTCGTCTCGCCCATCGGCCTGCCGTGCACCGCGCCGCCCTGGGGTTATGTGGCGGGCGCCGATCTGCGTACCGGCAAGACCCACTGGTTGCGCAAGAACGGCACCGTGCGTGACCGGGCGCCGATTCCACTGCCGTTCAAGATGGGCGTGCCGAGCCTCGGCGGGCCGATGTTGACGGCCGGGGGCGTGGCCTTTCTCAGTGGCACGCTTGATTACTACCTGCGCGCCTACGACGTGACCACCGGCCGGGAGTTGTGGAAAGCACGGCTGCCCGCCGGCGGTCAGGCGACGCCCATGACCTACGAAAGCCGTTCCGGCCGGCAGATGGTCGTGGTGGTCGCCGGCGGCCACGGCTCGCTCGGCACCAGGGCCGGTGACTCGGTCATCGCCTATGCGTTGCCGCAATAGCGGCCGGCCGGGCTCCGGCTGCTAGAATCACCCGCTTTCATCTCAGGATCATTCGTCATGGCGGCAATCGGGCGCTACAACAGCCTGCAAATCACCAAGCACACCGGTTTCGGCCTCTATCTGGACGGTGGCCCGGACGGCGAAATCCTGCTGCCCAACCGCTACATTCCCAAGGACGTGCCCACCGAGGTGGACGACTGGCTGAACGTCTTCGTCTACCTGGACAGCGACGACAAGCTGATCGCCACCACCGAGAAACCCAAGGTGCAGGTCGGTGAGTTCGCCAGCCTGAAGGTGGTACAGATCAACCGCGTCGGGCTGTTTCTCGACTGGGGCCTGCCCAAGGACCTGCTGCTGCCGCATTCGGAAGAGAAGCGCCCGCTGCAGGAAGGCGACTACTGCGTGGTCCACGTCTATCTCGACAAGCACACGCGGCGCATCACCGCGACTGCGAAGCTGGATCGCTACCTGGACAGGACGCCGCCGCGCTACCGGGTCGGCGAGGCCGTCGATCTGCTGGTGGTGGAAACCACCGACATGGGCTTCAAGGCCATCATCAATGGCCAGCACTGGGGGCTGATCCACAAGAACGAGGCGTTCAAGTTCCTGCGTGGCGGCACGCGCGAAAAGGGCTATATCAAGCAGCTGCGCGACGACGGCAAGATCAGCCTGAGCCTGCAGCCGGTCGGGAGCGAGGCGGCTGATGCGTTGCAGGCGCTGATCCTGCAGAAACTCCAGGAAAACCAGGGCACCCTGGCCGTCAGCGACAAGAGCCCGGCCGACGAGATCGCCCGGTTGTTCGGCGTCAGCAAGGGGAACTTCAAGAAGGCCATCGGTGGCCTCTACAAGCAGGGGCGGATCGTCATCCACCCTGATCGCATCGAACTGACCTGAGCGGTTCCCTCCGTACCCCCTTCCTTTATCTGCACGGCGAACGAACGGAAACCTTCCCGCCCCGTTCGTCCTTGCATTCATATCCCGATGTAAACGCGGGGAACTCCTGGCGACTCGACCGTGTCCAGAAAGGGCGCCTGATACAGGTGCCTTTGGTGACGAACAGGCGTTATTGAACGCCGATGTCGAGGGGCTACGGAGAAGCTGTGAACAGACCGACTGAATTGCCAACGAGTGCCTGGTACCTGCTTCAGTGCAAGCCGCGCCAGGATGCGCGGGCGCATGAGCATCTCGACCGCCAGGGTTTCGAATGTTTCGCACCGACCCTCACGCGCGAAACCATCCGTGCGGGCAAGCTCAGGCACCTGCAGCAGCCGCTTTTCCCGGGTTACGTATTCATTCGCATGAGCGCGGACGACAGCTGGTTGTCCTTGCGTTCCACGCGGGGCGTCAGCCACGTCGTCGCGTTCTGCGGACAGCCCTGTCGGGTCAGGGATTCCATCATCGACCACCTCAAGCTGCGTTGCGCCGCCATGACGCACGACCCCGTGCTGATGCCCGGCGATCGGGTGCAGATCAAGGTGGGGGAGTTCGCCGACATGGAGGCGATCTTCCTTTCGATGGATGGCCAGGAGCGGGTCATGTTGCTGCTCAGCCTGCTCAACCGCGAGCAACACATTCAGGTTGGCCTGGCCAGCGTGCAGCCGGTCCGGGCGCAGGGCGCGATGGCGTCCTTCTAACAAGAAATATCCAGAACCACATTGATTTGCCTGCCCCGAGAACAGCCGTTTCGGGACTTGGGCAGGTGGCCTGTCGAGTTGACGAGGCCGTTGTCGCGCACAGGGTTACGAACGCCTGGGGCGGTAGCGTGCCTGGAACCGGAGCGGGCAGGGCGAGGGCAGAAACGGAGGAATGAATGGGGTTTCGCCAGAAATCCGGCGCTTTGCAACTGTTTCGCCAATTCGCGGTCTGTTGCCTGGCTCCTGTTCCGATGTGATGCAGGCAGAACAACAACATCCATCTCCGAGAAGGGATTCCCTAATGAGGAACATCACGCTTGCCGGTGTATCGCTGCTCTGTTTGAGCACCAATAGCTGGGCGGAAATCGATCCACAGGACATTCATATCGGTGTCTTCCGCTTTACGCCGACCTTGGAGCTGCGTGAAAGCTACAACGACAACTACCGTGGCCTGTCAACGAACGAGCAGGAATCCTGGATTACCGGCATCAGCCCGACGTTCCTGCTCAGCACGGGCAACCGCAACAGCGAATACGAGCTTCAATACAACGCGGACAACCAGACCTACCACTCCGACTCGGAAGCCAGCCATACGGACCACCATGTGCGGCTGCGCAGCATCATGGAGCTCACCTCCCGGCATCGACTGAGCTGGGGGCTGGAATACCACCGCGTCGAAGAAACCTCGGATACCGAATCGATCACCGAGAACGACAAGTACAGCCAGGCCATCGCGCGTGCTTCCTATCGCTACGGTGCGCCCACGGCGCGCAATCAGCTGGAATTCGGCACCCACTACGAGCAGCGCCGCTATCACAACAGCGGTGACCTCAATGCCAGCGAAGAGCGCGACAGCCTGATGTTCAACTCCATCTGGTACCACCGCCTGGGAGGCGGGGTTCGTTCGCTGCTGGAGCTGCGGCATACCGATCACGACTACAAACAGGCCTCGGCGCGGCGCGACAGCACCAACGTGGCCGTGCTCGGCGGTGCCATCTGGGACGCCACGGCGAAAACCTCCGGCAACGTGCGGCTTGGCGCCGAGCGCAAGGACTTCGACAGCGACACCCGAAAAGACTTCACCAGCCCCATGTGGGAAGTGGGCGTGACCTGGAAGCCGCGCACCTACTCGGTGTTCAACCTCAACACGCGCCGCGCCTTCGATGAAGGCGACGACGGCGCCAGCACCATCAACGACTGGACCACCGAGGCCACCTGGGACCACGAGTGGACGTCCCGTATCGCCACCGAACTGAAGTACCGCTACTCGGAACGCGAATACGAGGGCATCGACCGCGACGACGATCGAACCTCTTATGGCGTGGGTGTGACCTATTCGCCTGACCGCTGGATCGATGTCGGCCTTTCCTATCTGAGGACCGAGAACGACTCGACTCTGGACTGGAGAACCTTCGACCGAAACATCTACATGCTGAGCCTGGAACTGAGCCTGTGAGGCCAGGGACGTCAACCGTGCCTATGGAGGAGCCGACAATGCCCACCCGGAACATCTTCAAATACTTCGCCCTGTTGCTGCTGCTGGCCTGCAGCTTCTCGGCGACCGCCACGCAGTACCGGCTCGGTTCGGGCGACGTGATCAGCGTCAGCGTCCACGGCGAGCCCGACCTGACGTTCGAACAGATACGCCTGACCGACGCGGGAACCTTCACCTTTCCCTTCATCGGCGAGGTGGATGCCAACGACAAGACCCCCGGCGAGGTTCGCAACCTGCTGGTCGAGCAGCTCAAGGATGGCTACCTGAAGGACCCGCGGGTATCCGTCAGTGTCGTCAACTATCGCGAGTTCTACATCGCCGGTGAGGTCAAGGCGCCCGGTGGCTATCCCTACCAGCCGGGTCTCACGCTGGACCGTGCGATCGCGCTGGCCGGCGGCCTGACGGAGCGAGCCTCCACCAACCGCATGAGCATCGTGCGCAATTCCGAAGGCAGCCGCAAAGCGGAGAAAGCCAACATGGATACGCTGGTTCGCCCAGGCGATACGATCAACATCGATGAAGGATTCTTCTAATCATGAACAGCCCTGTTCGTCCGGATCGTCCGTGGCAGCGTTCTACCAGCACCGACGATAGCGACTTCATCGACCTGAAGAAAATCTGGCACGCCGTCTGGTCGCGCAAGTGGGGCATCGTCCTGCTGGTGGCGGTGGTGGCAGTGCTGATGGCCGTGCTGCTGTCGCGCATGACGCCCATCTACAAGGCTGTGACCTCGGTGATCATCGAGGTCAAGGGCACGCCCGTGGTGTCGTTCCAGCCAGCGAACGCGCCCACCGAGGTCAGTGAATACCTGCAGACCCAGCTGAGCCTGATCCAGAGCCGCGGCGTTGCGGAAAAGGTCGTCCGCGACCTCGAGCTGACCGAGCATCCCGAGTTCGACCTGCGCCAGCAGCCCGGACCGCTGATCGACATCGGCGGCATGCTGGACGCCATCATGGGCGAAGAGCCCGAGCCGCTGACCGAAGCGCAGATCATGGACCATGCGACCCAGGTCTTCATGGACAGGACCACCGTATGGGTGGAGGGCAAGAGCCAGCTGGTCTACCTGTCGGTCGCGATGGCCGACAAGCTGATGGCTGCGCAGGCGGCCAACCACCTGGCGACCAGCTACATCGAGGCGCAGTTGGAAGCCAAGGTGGAAATGTCGATGACCGCGGCGAGCTGGATGAACACCCGCCTGGTCGATCTGCGGCAGAACCTGAAGGATTCCGAAGACCGCCTGCAGGCCTACCTGGATGCCGAGGGGCTGGTCGACATGGATGGCGTCGGGACCATCAGCGCCAACGAGCTGTCGCTGACCGGTGATCGGATGATCGATGCACGGCGTCAGCGTGCCGAAGCCGAGAGCCAGTTCCGTCAGGTGGAATCCATGCGCGATCAGGGCTGGGAGCGCCTGGCCAGTGTGCCGGCCGTGCTGGGACACCCGCTGATCCAGCAATTCAAGGCCGATCGTGCCCATGCCCGTTCCCGTGTCGAGGACCTGTCGCGACGTTATGGCGATCGGCACCCGGCCATGCAGTCGGCGCGTTCCGATCTCAACGCGGCAACCGCGAGCCTGCGCCAGCAGGTGGAGCAGGTGGTGGCGAGCATCGAGCGCAGCTATCAACTGGCGGTGGCCAACGAGAACTCCCTGCGCGCCTCGTTCAACGACAACAAGGAGCAGATCCAAGACATCTCCCGCAAGGAGTTCAAGGTTCGCGACCTGCAGCGTGAAGTGGAAGCCAACCGTGCGCTCTATGACACCTTCATGACCCGGCTGCAGGAAACCACCGCGACTTCCGACCTCAGCTCGACCAACGCCCGTATCGTCGACGAAGCCATTCCGCCGGCCCAGGCCAGCGAGCCGAACACCAGGCTGTTCATGGTCGTGGCGTTGTTCCTGGCGCTGGTCGTCGGCATTGCCCAGGCCATCATCCGCGAGATCCTGGACAACACCTTCAAGAGCTCGGACGAGGTCGAGACCAAGCTCAACCTGCCGGTCATGGGCATCGTGCCGCAGGTGCCGCGCAATCTTCGCAAGCAGGTCAGCCACCTGTTCCAGCGCAACGAGGAAAAGCGCTTCTGCGAGGCCATTCGCACCATCCGTACCAACATCACCCTGACCGAGGGCAACCAGCCGCGCCAGGTGCTGGTGGTGACGTCCACCGCACCGGGCGAGGGCAAGAGTTCGGTCTCGGCCAACCTGGCCTTCGCCATGGGCCAACTGAACCGCGTGCTGCTGATCGACGCCGACTTGCGCCGGGCGACGCTGGACCAGACCTTCGAGTTCGCACCGGGCACGCCTGGCCTGGCCAACCTGATCGGCGGCAACGCCAAGCTCGACGACTGCATCCGCAGTGTGGGCAACGTCGACATGATTTCCGCCGGAACCGTGCCGTCGAACCCGCTGGAACTGCTCTCTTCGCCGCGGTTCGCCAAGCTGCTGGAAGCAGTCAAGGGGCGCTACGACCGGATCATCATCGATTCGCCGCCGAGCCAGGCTGTCAGCGATGCGGCCGTGCTGTCCATCCTCGCGGACGCGGTGATCTACGTCATCAAGTCGGAAAGCACGCTGATTCCTCATGCGCAGAAAGGCGTTGCCCAGCTGCTGCAGAGCAATGCGCCGGTCGCCGGCGTGGTGCTCAACCATGTCGACGTCGAGAAGGCCAAGCGCAACGGACAGTTCCGCGGCTACTACGACCATTACGGATACAGCGAACAGACCGTCTAGTCCGATTCGCTGTCGAGCATAGCGCCCGGGGTTCCGTGGAACCCCGGCCTTTCCTGATCACTGCCCAGCAACCCTGGCTGCCAGCCGTACTGGCGGGGCGGGCTGCGGCATGGCTGAACAACGTCTAAAACGAGGAATCGGGTAATGAACATCACGGTCGTAGGGAGTGGCTACGTCGGCCTCGTGACAGGGGCCTGCATCGCGGAGATGGGCAATACGGTCTACTGCGTCGATGTCGACAAGGAGAAGATCGCCAACCTCAAGCAGGGCATCCTGCCAATCTACGAGCCGGGGCTGGAAACCATCGTCAGCGAAAATCACGCCTCGGGTCGCCTGCATTTCACCACCTCGCTGAGCGAGGCAGTGGAACAGTCCGAAGTGTTCTTCATCGCCGTCGGCACGCCGCCCGGCGAGGATGGCTCGGCGGATCTGCGCTACGTGCTGGAAGTGGCCCGGCAGATCGGCGATCACCTCACCAGCCCGGCCATCGTGGTGAACAAGTCCACCGTGCCGGTGGGCACCGCGGACCTGGTGCGCGCCGCCGTCGCCGAACGCCTCGAAGCGCGTGGTGTGGACGTGGAGTTCTCGGTGGTTTCCAACCCCGAGTTCCTCAAGGAGGGCGCGGCGGTCAACGATTTCATGCACCCCGACCGGATCGTCATTGGTGCCGACAACGAGCATGCGCGACAGGTCATGAGCCGCATCTACGCGCCCTTCATTCGCAACCGCCCGCGCACCATGTTCATGGGCATTCGCGATGCGGAAATGACCAAGTACGCCGCCAACGCCATGCTGGCGACCAAGATTTCCTTCATGAACGAAATCGCCGGGCTCTGCGAACGGCTGGACGTGGACGTGGAGAACGTGCGCCTGGGCATCGGTTCCGACGAGCGCATCGGCTACCACTTCATCTATGCCGGCTGCGGTTATGGCGGCTCGTGCTTCCCGAAGGACGTCAAGGCGCTGATCAACATCGCCCACCAGATCGACTTCGAACCAAAGCTGCTGCAGGCGGTTGAAGCGCGCAACGAGCAGCAGAAGCACACCCTGTTCGACAAGATTTCCGCCCACTACGGAGGCAACCTCGGCGGCCGTACCTTCGCGGTCTGGGGGCTGGCCTTCAAGCCGGGCACCGACGACATGCGCGAAGCGCCGAGCGTGGTGCTGATCAACAGCCTGATTGCCGCCGGCGCCAAGGTGCGGGCCTTCGATCCGGTGGCCAGTGACACGGCCCGCCGCGAATTCCCCGAGGCCTGGTTCGCCGAGGAGAAGCTGCAGATCGTCGAAGGCCAGTACGAGGCGGCCATCGATGCCGACGCGCTGTGCCTGGTGACCGAGTGGAAACCCTTCCGCCGCCCGGATTTCCGCGCGCTGAAGCGGTTGCTGAAGACGCCGCTGATTATCGACGGCCGCAACCAGTACGACACCGAGCAGATCGCCCGCGAAGGCTTCGCCTACTACGGCATCGGCCGCAAGTCGATCGCGGCGTGAACGGAAATCGCCAGTGAACGTCATCGAACAGCAGGACGGCCAGCCGGCTTCCGGTTCGTCCATGGAACGGTTGAAAGAGGCCTTGCGCGGCGGCATGCGTAGCAAGCTGCTGCGCAACATCCTGACGGTCGTCAGCGGTACGGCCGGCGCCCAGGCCATCACCATGGCCTTCATGCCGGTCATCACGCGCATCTACGGGCCCGAAGCCTACGGCGTGCTGGGCACCTTCCTGAGCGTGACGCTGATGCTCATCCCGATCGCGGCGCTGACCTATCCCATCGCCATCGTGCTGCCCAAGCGCGACGGCGATGCGCGCGGGCTGGTGCGGCTGTCGCTGATGCTCGCCGTGCTGCTGGCCGCGCTGGCGGCGCTGTCGATCCATCTTTTTGGCGGCTGGCTCGTCGAGAAGGCGGATGTCGCGGTGATCGAGCCGTACCTGATGCTGATACCGCTGGTGATGTTCAGTGGTGCGGCACTGGAGATCGCCCAGCAATGGCTGTATCGCACTCAGCAGTTTCGCATCACTGCCAGCGTGGCGGTGGGCAACTCACTGCTGTTCAATTCGCTGCGCACCGGGGCCGGGCTGATCCAGTCGTCCGCGCTGGTGCTGGTCTGCACCACCGCGCTGCAACAGGCGCTGCATGCCGCAATGCTGGGCCTGGCCATGTGGCGCGCCAAGGCCCATGACCATGGCGCGGAAAAAACCGCGGAGCCGGTGCCCGGCCTGGCGGCCCTGGCGCGGCGGCACGCGGATTTTCCGCTGTACCGCGCGCCGGTGATCCTGATCAACGCGATCTCCCAACACCTGCCGACGCTGGTGCTGGCGGTCTACTTCGGGCCGGCGGCAGCAGGCTTCTTCGCCTTGGGCAAACAGGTGCTGAGCATGCCGACCAACCTCATCGGCAAGTCCGTGGGGGATGTCTATTACCCGCGCATCACCCGTGCCATCCACGACGGCGAGGCGGTCACCTCGATGCTGGTGAAGGCCACGTCCGCGCTGGCGCTGGTAGGGCTGGTGCCGTTCGCCGTGGTGATAGTCGCCGGCCCGGCGTTGTTCGCCTGGGTATTCGGCGCCGAGTGGCGGGTGGCGGGCGAGTTCGCGCGCTGGCTGGCGCTGGCGGAGTTCTTCATCTTCATCTCGCGGCCCTGCGTGGTCACGGTGCCGGCGCTGTCGCTGCAGAAGCGCTTCCTGTTGTTCGAGGTCGTCAGCACGGCGTTGCGTATCGGCGCGCTGTTCGCCGGCGCGCTGCTGTGGAGCGAGGCGGTCGTGACGGTGCAGGCCTTCGCCTGCGCCAGCGTCCTGATCTATTCGGCGCTGATGGTGATCGTGCTGATCGCCTCGCGGGTGTGGTACGCGCGGCGAACGGAGCAGGGCCAGTGAGCATGCTCCGGTACATCTTCAAACACTCAAGTGGTTCGGATTCGATATGACAGTCAACTTGCCCACCGTCGTCGTCATTGGCTACAACCGGCCGAAAAGCCTCGGCCGCCTGCTGCGCTCGTTGAGCAAGGCGCACTATCCGGCCGGCAACGTGCGCCTGGTGATCAGCCTGGACAAATCCGACACCCTGGAGCCGCTGCAGGCGGCCAGGGATTTCGACTGGCCCTATGGCGAAAAGCGGGTGATCGCCCGCGAGCAGCGCATGGGCCTGCGCCAGCACGTGTTGAGCTGCGGCGACCTGACCGAGGAGTACGGCGACATCGTGGTGCTGGAAGACGACCTGTTCGTCTCGCCGCACTTCTACGAGTACAGCGTGCGGGCCGCCGCCTTCTATGCCGACGAGCCGAAAGTGGCGGGCATCAGCCTCTATAGCCAGCAGTTCAACCAGACCGCCAACCTGCCGTTCACGCCCATCGACAACGGCGATTCGCATGTCCACTTCATGCAGCTGGCGGCGTCCTGGGGGCAGATCTGGTCGCGTCGCAACTGGCAGGGCTTCCGCACCTGGCTGCAGGAGCAGGGCACCGATGTGAGCGCCATCGAGGGCATCCCCGGGGACATTCGCAGCTGGCCCGAGTCGTCCTGGCTGAAACTGCACAACGCCTACATCATCTCCCAGGACCTGTACTTCGTTTATCCCTACCGCTCGCTGACCACCAACTTCGGCGATCCGGGGCAGCATTTTTATGTCGCCTCGTCGCGCTTCCAGGTGGCGATCCAGCAGCAGCGCATCGACTACCGTTTCGCCCGGCTGCAAGAGAGCCTGGCCGTATACGACGCCTTCTGCGAGCTGTCGCCGGCCAGCATCAAGCGCCTGAACGGCAAACTGGCCCACCTGGATTTCACCGTCAATCTCTACGGCTGCAAGGATTGCCGCAACGGCCTGCAACTGACCCGCACGACCAAGCCGGGCCTGCACAGCTTCAGCCTGTCGATGAAGCCGATGGAGCTCAGCGTTCTGCATGACGTGGAAGGCGAGGGCATCGCCCTGATCGAGGCCGCGCAGGTCGACGAGGCATCGCTCAGCGCACCGCGTACGCAGTACGACACCTATCGCTTCTTCTACAAGTTTCCGTCGTTGCCGGTCATCTGCTTCGGCTTTCTGGAGCGTCTGCAGCTGATGCTCAAAGGCGCCAAACCCTGACTAATCCCCTCTCATCTTTTAATTGACCAGGAGTTCGTGAAATGGAACGGAAAAGAGCGTTGATCACCGGGATTACCGGCCAGGATGGTTCATATCTCGCGGAACTGCTGCTGGAAAAAGGTTACGAGGTCCATGGCATCAAGCGCCGTGCCTCGTCGTTCAACACCCAGCGGGTGGACCACATCTATCAGGACCCGCACGTCCAGAACCAGAATTTCGTCCTGCACTACGGCGATCTCAGCGATTCCTCCAACCTGACCCGCATCATCCAGGAAGTGCAACCCGACGAGGTCTACAACCTCGCGGCGCAATCCCACGTGGCGGTGAGCTTCGAGGCACCCGAATACACCGCCGATGTCGACGGCCTGGGCACCCTGCGCCTGCTCGAGGCCATCCGTCTGCTCGGCCTGGAGAAGAAGACCCGTTTCTACCAGGCCTCGACGTCCGAGCTTTACGGCCTGGTGCAGGAAATTCCGCAGAAGGAAACCACGCCTTTCTACCCGCGCTCGCCCTACGCGGTGGCCAAGCTCTACGCCTACTGGATCACGGTCAACTACCGCGAGGCATACGGCATGTATGCCTGCAACGGCATCCTGTTCAACCATGAATCGCCGCGCCGAGGCGAGACCTTCGTTACCCGCAAGATCACCCGTGGCCTGGCCAACATCGCCCAGGGACTGGAAGACTGCCTGTACATGGGCAACCTCGATTCGCTGCGCGACTGGGGGCATGCCAAGGACTACGTGCGCATGCAGTGGATGATGCTGCAGCAGGAGCAGGCCGACGACTTCGTCATCGCCACGGGCGTGCAGTATTCGGTGCGTGAGTTCATTCGCTGGTCGGCGGCCGAACTGGGCGTGCGCCTGCGCTTCGAGGGCAGCGGTGTCGATGAGCGGGCCGTCATCGAAGGCATCGAGGGCAACAAGGCACCGGCATTGAAGGAAGGCGACGTCATCGTGCGCGTCGATCCGCGTTACTTCCGCCCGGCGGAAGTCGAGACGCTGCTGGGCGATCCGAGCAAGGCCAAGCAGAAGCTGGGCTGGACGCCGGAGATCAGCGTGCAGCAGATGTGCGCCGAGATGGTCGATGAAGACCTGAAGATCGCCCGCCGTCACGCCCTGCTCAAGGAGCACGGGCACGATGTTCCGGTCAGCGTGGAGAACTGAGCCATGCCACGGGAACAGGATCAGCGCATCTTCATCGCCGGCCATCGCGGGATGGTCGGCTCGGCGATCGTGCGTCGGCTGCAGGCGCTCGGCTACGGCAACTTGATTACCCGCTCGCGGGACGAGCTGGACCTGCTGGACCAGGCGGCAGTGGCTGCCTTCTTCGCCGAGCAGCGGATCGACCAGGTCTATCTCGCCTCGGCCAAGGTCGGCGGTATCCATGCCAACAACGCCTATCCGGCCGAGTTCATCTATCAGAACCTGATGATCGAGGCCAACGTCATCCACGCCGCGCACAGCCACGGCGTGCAGAAGCTGCTGTTTCTCGGCTCCTCCTGCATCTACCCCAGGGAGGCCGAGCAGCCGATGAAGGAAGAGGCGCTGCTGACCGGCACGCTGGAGCCGACCAACGAGCCCTACGCCATCGCCAAGATTGCCGGCATCAAGCTCTGCGAGAGCTACAACCGCCAGTACGGGCGCGATTACCGCAGCGTGATGCCGACCAACCTGTATGGCCCGAACGACAACTTCCACCCGGAAAACAGTCACGTCATCCCGGCGTTGCTGCGCCGCTTCCATGAAGCCGGCCAGCGTGGCGACGAGCAGGTGGTCATCTGGGGCAGCGGCAAGCCCATGCGCGAATTCCTCCACGTCGACGACATGGCTGCGGCCAGCGTGCATGTGATGGAGCTGGAGGCGAGCGCCTACCAGGCCTGCACGCAGCCCATGCTTTCGCACATCAACGTCGGGACCGGCGTCGATTGCAGCATCCGCGAACTGGCGGAAACCGTCGCGCGGGTCACCGAATACCAGGGGGAGCTGGCATTCGACAGCAGCAAGCCGGATGGAACCATGCGCAAGCTGATGGACGTTTCACGCCTCGAGGCTCTGGGCTGGCAGGCGAGCATCGGCCTGGAGGAGGGGCTGCGCGACGCCTATCGCTGGTTCGTCGAGCATCAGGATCGGGCAAGGGGCTGAATCGGCTGCCCGCCGCAGGCGAGCGACGGATATTTACGCCAGCCCCGTTGTCCATGAACACACGCGCGGGCGCCGGCTGATGGGTGGTGCGGGCGCGCCGGCGGTCAAGGCTGCGTCATGGCGATCGAAACTCAACTGGGATTAGCGCTTTGTTAAGGAAAATACTGGCCTACCGAAACCTGCTTTTCATGCTGGTTTTGCTGAACTCCACCTGCTTCTTCCTCACGGATGACAAAAGGGCGGGTGTTCCCTATCTGCAGGAGATTTTCCTGCTGTTCGTCGTGGGCGCGACGGCCTGTCTGTTCGTGGCCTGGCGATGGGTCTACCAGTCCAAGACGAGCCTGTGGATCATCTTCATGGGCACGGTGCTGCCCCTGGTTTCGGCGGTGCTGGCCTATCTGAATTTCGAGCAGCCGATCGTCTACGGGCTGTTCGAGGAGAGACGTTTCCTCCAGTACCTGATCTTCTTCCCGGTGCTGTTCCTGCTGATCCAGGCACAGCCGACCCAGGCCGAGCTGGAGAAGTACTTTCTCTACATCGCCATCTTCTGCGCGACCTTCGGCTTCACCTACTACCTGGGCATCATTCCGCAGAACCAGGCGGCGGCGTTCACGGTCGACAACTGGTTGCAATACGAAGACGCGCTGCGGCCGAACCGTTTCCGCATCGCCTCGCCCTACATCTCCGTGGCGGTATTCATGGTGATGTACAGCATGCGAGACCGGGTCACCCTCGGCAAACTCTGCATCTTGCTGTATTTCGTCGCCTATCTCTGGCTGGTTCTGCAGACCCGCCAGACGATGCTGGTATGGGCGCTGGCGGGGCTCTGGATCTTCCGCAAGCGCGTCGATTCGCTATTGAAGATGAGCATATTGGGGCTGGCGATCCTGGTTGTTTCTTATCTGTTGATGCCCGAGTTCTATCAGCAGCAGTACGACAGGCTCCATGCGCTGATATTCGAAGCGACCGGCCAGACCAGCGTAAGGGATGTAACGGTTTCGATCATTCTCGACGCCATCCGTGACAACCATTATTTCGGCATGGGTGCGCTATCGCTGCAGTGGCAGGGTGGTTTCTCAGCGATCTACAACTCGCACTTCTATCTTTCCGATGTCGGGCTGTTCGGTGTTTATTATCGTTATGGTTTCCTGACGCCTGTCGTCGTGCTGCTCTTCTATGGTGGTTTCATCTGGATAATGCGCAAATGTCCCGATAAAGGGAATTTGCTTGCCGCCCTGCAATTGGCATTCGTATCGGGGATGCTGAACTTCACGCTGTCCAATGCGCTGACATTTTCCGGCGACGTATATGGGATGGCCGCTGCGTTCTTCCTTTATTACGCCAAGGTTCAGGCCAGTGAAAAAACCTTAAATGCAAATATCGAACGGGTGAATTATGGTCAGTTTCAGTATCGTAACTATAAACTGGAATAATCTGGACGGACTGCGCGATACCTACCAGAGCCTGAGCCGTCAGACCTGTCGAAACTTTCGCTGGATCGTCATCGATGGCGCGTCCACCGATGGCAGTGTCGAGTGGTTGCAAGCGCTGGACGATGCCCAGGCGGAAATTACCATCGAGCCTGACAAGGGCATCTACGATGCGATGGACAAAGGGCGTGCGAAGGCCGTGGAAACCCCGGGCTACACGCTGTTTCTCAACAGCGGCGACTGCCTGGCGGACGCCGAAGTGCTGGAGAGAATCACCGCGCAGGTGCAGCGCGCCGATATCAAGCCGAAGTTCATCTATGGCGATTTCTATCAGAAGACCGCCAGCGGACGATTGATCAGAACCAGTGCCAGACCCATCGAACGCGCGCCAATCGGCCTGCCGGCCAGCCACCAGACCATGTATTTCGAGAATGAACGCCTGCGCCAGTTCAGGTTCAGGCTCGATTACAAGTTGTCGGCCGACTATTGCCTGCTCATCGAGTTTCTGCAGGGACTCGATGTCAAGACGGCCGTCATGCAGTTGCCATTTCCATTGTGCATATTCGATACGACCGGTGTTTCCCATAAGCGGCGTTTCGACGCCATTCGTGAAGACATGCAGATCCGCAGGCGCTTTCTGAACTTCTCGCTGATGAACGCCTTCGCCTTATATGTACTGCACTATGTCCATACCCATACCAAACAGTTGCGCTCTTCACTGAGCCGTTAAGGCGGTTCGAGGAGCAGGAGAAAGCAACAACAAAAATCGGCGGACAGGAGAGGTCCATGAAATACAGAGGCTTGAACGACCTATCGCAACTTAGCTCGCGGTTCGCCAGCAGGGTGCCCAATGATGTCGAGCTGATTGTCGGTATTCCACGCAGCGGTATGCTGGTCGCCAGCATCATCGCGCTCAAGCTCAATCTGCCGTTGACGGATCTTTATTCATTTCTTCGCAACGACGACCTGAAGAAAGGCAACACGCGGGCCTACAAGCACGACCAGCTGGTCAAGCCGCACGAAGCACGCACCATCCTGCTGGTGGATGACAGCCTTTCGACGGGCAATTCGATGCGGGCCGCCTGCGACCAGGTCAAGGCCATCTATGGCGGGACCGTGGTGACCATGGCGGCGTTCGTGGAAAGGCACAACCGGCATCAGGTCGACCTCTACTTCGAAGAGGTGGAACAGCCGCGCGTCTTCGAATGGAACATCATGCATCACCCGCTTCTGGCCCACGCCTGTCTGGATATCGACGGTGTGCTCTGCGTCGATCCGACGGCGGAGGAAAACGACGATGGGCCGGGCTACCTCGATTTCCTCTGCAATACACGACCGCTGTTCATCCCTTCGGTGAAGGTCGCCCACCTGGTTACCAGCAGGCTGGAGAAGTACCGGCCAGAGACCGAACGCTGGCTGCACAAGCACGGCGTTCAGTACGGCCAGTTGCACATGCTCGATCTGCCCAGCGCCGAGGAACGGCGGCGGCTGAACATGCACCACAAGTTCAAGGCGGAGGTGTTCGGCAAGGATCCCGCGGCGCGTTTGTTCATCGAAAGCGAAGTCAACCAGGCGCTGGAGATCACCCGCCTGACCGGCAAGCCGGTGTACTGCATCGAAACCAACGAGATGTACCTGCCGGGACAGTTGCCGAATCTGAAGGCCGACATCGTGCGCAAGAGCCACAGCCTGAAACGCAAGGTGCTCAACAGGGTGAAATCGAGGATCTCTCGCTGGTTGCCGGACTCCCCGGTTTCCAAGGTTTGAGCAGGTAAGGCATGCGACCCTCTTCGCACGGGCCGCAACCGTGTTCAGCCCCGTGGTCCGATTGCCTGGCAGTCGCCTTGGCCAACGTACTTCTCGAGTACTGCCCACTGCGGACGGTCCTTGCCGTCCTTCGGCTCGACCGAGAGCTTGTAATTGCCCCAGGCCTTGCCGGCGGCCCAGTAGTTCATGGGTATGCAATGCTGCTGCAGGTACGACAGGAGATTATCCATCGCTTCCAGCAGGCGGGGGTCGTCACCGGGGACGCCAAACTCACCGATATGACCTTTACGGCCATGCTCGATAAGCCATTCGACGAAGGGCCTGGCTCTTTTCACGCCGACCATGGTGTCGAAATCGTCCGGCAGTGGGTCCTTGTACAGGCCGTTGCCGTGCTTATCGACATACAGGTGCGCCGAGAAGATCAGCTTGTCGGCGGGGTCCTTCAGCTGCAGGAGCGGGTCGTTGTACTTGCGCCAGAGGTAGCTGCTGGACCAGAAGTTGCCTTCGATGAGCAGCGGGCGCTCGCGATCATGCTTGCGTATCGCATCGATCCCGGCCTGGGCGGCGGCCGGCCAGTATTCGTCCACGCCGTGGGGCTCGTTCATGATGTCGTAGGCGTAGAGCCCCTCGCTGTCCTTCCAGCGCCTGGCGATTCGCTCGAGAAGGTCCTCGTAGGCCGAGATGGGTACCTGCTCGGAGCCGATCTTCTGTTTCTTGTAGCGTGCATAGTTGTGGATATCGAGGATGACGCGCATGTCGTGCTCGGCAGCCTGCTCGAGCACCCCGTCGATCAGCGAGGCGTAATCCTCGTTCAGTTCCTCGTTCAGCTCCCATTGCAGGCGCTCCCACAGGATCGGAAAGCGAATGGTGCGTATGCCCTTGTCCTTCCATTGCTGCAGGTAATCGGGGGCGGGGAAGAAGTAGTTGGTCTTGTACTTGCCGGGATAGATGCCGCCGGCGAACGCGGCTCCGCCGATGTTGAGGCCTATCAGGTCGATGGCCTCTGCCTGCGCACCCGCGCTGGTGGCTATCAGTGCGATACCGGCGAGCGTCCGTTTCGCTTTCCGGGAAATGCTACCTATTCCTTTCATGGCCATGCCTCGTCATCTGTCGGGGTGTCGCTGAAAGTTGCAACAGTTTCGTTTGTCCTGCAGCGAAGCGCTTTGTTCAGTTTTTTCCATGAACTGCTCGCCTTGAATGGCAGGAAGACTCGCCCGGTGGAGTATCAGGCCGGTTGGAAGTGAATTTAAAACAGAGAAGTCATTTATGAAAAACTCGCTCACCAGAAGGATGGATCCTTTGATAGGGAAGCTT
This sequence comes from Stutzerimonas nitrititolerans, assembly GCF_003696285.1. Lineage (GTDB taxonomy): Bacteria > Pseudomonadota > Gammaproteobacteria > Pseudomonadales > Pseudomonadaceae > Stutzerimonas > Stutzerimonas nitrititolerans. Next base: position 255,018 of record NZ_RFFL01000005.1, on the reverse strand, counting down.
AAACTACTGGATGAGGCTGATACTGGTTCGCTGATGACAGAGTTGCGTAAACGCGAGACGCCGACGATTCTCGGTTTCTTGAATCAGCATGCTTACAACATTGCGCAGCGCCATCCGAAGATTTATGAAAGTTTCTTCGAGGTCAATTATCTGTTGCGTGATGGCGTCGGGATAAAGATGGCCTGCCTGCTCAATGGCGTGGAGCCGAAGGCCAATCTGAATGGTTCGGATTTCATTCCCCGCTTGATAGAGGACTTTGTCGGGGACTCGGAAGATCACTATGAGTTGTTTGCGCTGGGTACCCAGGAACCCTGGTTGAGCGATGGTGCCAGGGAACTGTTCGGTGATCGGCCCTTCCATGCGCTGGATGGCTTTCAGAAGTCTGGCGATTATCTGCAGTTCGTGACCTCAAGGCACGTAAAGGGGCGCTTCCCCATCATCGTGCTGGCAATGGGGATGCCCAAGCAGGAGCAGATCGCCGTTCAGTTGCGCGACGCTCTGGATACGCCCGCCTTGCTGATCTGCGGCGGTGCGATTCTGGATTTTGCCGCTCAGCGCTTTCCCCGTGCGCCCTTGCTGATGAGGCGTTTCGGGCTTGAATGGCTGTTCCGCCTGCTGATCGAACCGCGCCGCTTGTTCAAGCGCTATGCGTTGGGTATTCCGTTGTTCTTCTACTATCTGTCGCGCAATGCCTTCGGCAAACAGCGCAATGGTGGTGACTGGAACGTGCTGGAGCGTGAGCCTTGAACGGCTGAACGCTTCGCGCTGCCGCCATGAGGCGGCAAGGCATTACACCAGGGCACCGATAGGGTGCCGTTCTTTCCTCCCTTCCTCCGTACGGCGCCGAACGGGTGCCGTCACATCCCTGCTTGCGCTCCAGCCATAACCCCAGCACGGCTGAGCGTCCCGCCACTCATCATCAATGCCCTTCGATCGCCACGCCTGATAGACAGGCATGGCGGTAGCCTTGTCCGTCAATCGAGCTTCTTGAGCGCGCTCCCCTTGTGCATCGCGACGTGATCGGTCTTGTCGCTCTTGATCTCATATTGGGGCTCTTCCGGACTGGCCCGACGCCGATGTCCTTTGTAGTCGGTGTCGGCGGTATGCACCTTGATAATCTTCCCGCTGACAAATCCTGCTTCGGAGTTCCACCGAACATGATCGCCAACTTTGAATGAATGGCTCATTGAATGCCTCCTTTTACGTTTCGCTTGTTAAACGCAACGGCTTTTATCAATGAATTTGAGACATGGAGAAGGCGTTGGAAACGCCACCGTTCGTCGGGAAGTAATAGTAAGACTTAAGCCTTCAATATGCAGCCATTCAAAAAAATGACGCCGTTCAGCGCCGTTGCGCAACGTGTTAAAGGGCTTCGTTTGCCGATTTTGGCACTGGCGAAGCGCCACGTGCTAATAGCACATTAATATCTTTGCCGTTTCCGTGACGGTACTTTGGCGATATTTTGCTGGCGAGAAATTTCCATTCTTTCAGGAAACCTATTATAAAGCCGCCACGCAACGGGATGGCTCGCTGGAACAGCAGGCCGGACAGGTTGCAAAGTGGCTCGTTCGGTTACGCAGATTGAGATAACTCCGCAAGTAAGCGCCCGCACGACTTTATCAACTCCCGCTACTTTTTTATCGGCTCCGCCTTTAGAAGTATTAAGTTCCGGAGAGACGGCATGTCCATCAATGTTTTTTCTGGTGCCCGCAAAGTTCTCGCGGCTTCTGTCGCCATGGCTGCAGTATTGGGTACTGTCGCAGTTACCGGTGAGGCTCATGCGGCTGTTAATACAGCTTCTGCAGCTGCTGCATTCACCTCGCCAATCAACAAGTTCAATAGCAGCGACTTCGTCAACGGTATCTGGAAAACGACCGCAGGTCTGTCCGTGCCGGCGACTACCGCTTCTATCGCTGCTTTCAAGCCTGGCACTTACATCAAGTTTGCAGATGGCCAGGTCCGCAAGATCACCAAAGTATTCAAAGTCGGTGTGAACCTGAGCGTATACGTAGATGGCGCTCTTCTCGACGGCAAGAAAGTTGGCGCGCCCAAGACCGTCAGCACTGTTTCCAGCGCAGCAGATACTTCTCCTGCTCCGGTGGTTCCTGCTCCCGAGGTTTCGAAGCCTGGTAGCGAAGCACCGAGTGGCATCAGCTATTCGGCGTCGATCAACAACTTCAGCAACAGCGATTGGCTGAATGGCGTCTGGAGAAAGTCGCCCGGTGTCTCCATCGCCGCGACGGATGCCAGCAAGTCTGCCTTCAAAGTCGGCGTTGCCGTCAAGACGGCCGACGGCAAGACGCGCAAGATCACCAAGGTACAACAGGTCGGTAGCAACCTGAGCGTGTTCATGGACGGTGCCGCGCTCGACGGCAATATCGCGGGTGCGCCGAACAAGCTCGCCACGCAGTCAGGCTCTGTCAGCACGCCAGCACCGGCGCCGAATCCGGCACCGACGCCTACGCCTGCTCCCGAGACTTCCGTTTCCAGCGGCCTGAACAACTACACCAACGAGCATTGGGTGAATGGCCTCTGGCGGCAATCTGCCGGCTTTACCATCGCGGCGACTGCGGCCAACCAGAAGTCGTTCGTGGTGGGTGCTTCCGTGAAGCTGGCCGACGGGCAGGTTCGCAAGATCACCAAGGCCCAGCTCAATGGCAGCAACATGAGCGTATTCCTGGACGGTGCCACGCTCGACAGTAGCCGGCATGGTTATCCGAAAACCGTTTCGGTGATCAGCTCGTCCGGTGCGGTGGAAGCGCCTGCACCCGCACCCGCGCCGAACCCGGAAATCACGCCGCCCGCTGGCAAGCCCGGCGATGGCTCCGTGCGCCTGGTGGGTGTGAACCTGTCCGCGGCCGGTTTCGGTGCGCATGTCGCGCTGCCGGGGGTTTACGGCAAGCATTATTCCTATCCGGAAGAGTCGTACTACAAGAAGTACGCGGACAAGGGTATGGACCTGGTGCGCCTGCCGTTCGTCTGGGAGCGTATCCAGCCGAAGCTGAATACCAGCCTGGATTCCGCCGAGCTTGCTCGCCTGATGCAGTCACTCGATTTCGCCCAGAAGCATGGCGTCAAGGTGATCCTGGATCTGCACAACTACTACCGCTACTACGACAAGCTGATTGGCAGCAAGGACGTTCCGATCGACTCTTTCGCCGGCGTCTGGAAGCAGATCGCGCAGAAAGTGGTGAACCACCCGGCTGTGGACGGTTACGGCCTGATGAACGAGCCTTACTCCACCAACGGGCTGTGGCCGCAAGCGGCTGAAGCAGCGGCGAAGGCCATTCGCACGGTGGATGGCAAGCGCTGGATCTACATCGCCGGTGACCGCTACTCGAGCGCCTACCACTTCCCGAAGTACAACACCACGCTGGTCAACAGCCCCTGGATGCGCGACCCGAAGAACAACCTGGTTTATGAAGCGCACATGTACCTGGACAAGGACTACTCGGGTAACTACGCCGACCGTAACGAGAAATTCGCCGCAAACCTTGGCGTGGAGCGCGTCAAGCCCTTCGTTGAATGGCTGAAAGCCAACAAGCTGCGCGGTTACATCGGTGAGCATGGCGTGCCGGACTTCTCGCCATCTGCGATGGTGGCGATGGACAACCTGCTGAGCTACCTGCGCCAGAACTGCATTCCGATGACTTACTGGGCTGCCGGTCCGTGGTGGGGCGAGTATGTGCTCTCGCTGGATACCCTGAGCGGTTCGTATCGCCCACAGCTGCCGATCCTCACCAAGCACGCAGCCGCAGCCAACAGCTGCACCAGCATCGGGCCGCTGCAGTAATAACGGTCTAGCAATGCGACACCAGAACGGGCCTTCGGGCCCGTTTTTTTTCGTCAGGAAAATGCCTTCAGCAAATACCGAAGCCCGCCTTCCGCCAGCCGCAACGGGACCGGACGAGCCCGTCTAGACGGCCGGATAGCGTTACATCGGCATGATGGAACTGAAAATACCTGCCCCGGTCACCTTTTATGTATGCATTGAAACTGCACGGTCACTGCCTCGGTGCGGCGCTGTGTTCCGACAAACCTGGTCTTGCGGCCAAGCCATGCAAAGGTGAATCAGATGACGACACCCGACGAAGAAATCACAGGTTACGGCGGCCAACCCAGAAGCGGCCCGGCGACGCCTGTCTCCGCTTCGAACCCCGCCAGCCAGGATCTCGAACACGTGACGCAGGATGCCAAGCACAAGGCCAGGGAGGCGGCCGAGCAGGTCAAGGCGCAGGGCAAGGAGCAACTGGACAGCTATCGCGACACGGCCGCCGCCGAGATCGAGAAGGTCGCCCAAGGCGCCAAGGCGGCTGCCGCGGAACTCGAGAGCCAGGATCAGACGGGCCTGTCGCATTACGTTGCCGACATGGCGCAGAGCATGGTCAAGCTTGCCGACGACCTGCGCGGCAAAAGCGTCGATCAGCTGTTCGGCGAGGTGAATCGGCTTGCGCGTGACAATCCCGCCTTGTTCATCACCGGCAGCATCGCCCTTGGTTTCGGTCTGACCCGCTTCGCCCGCGCATCCAGCCGGCACACGGAGGACGATTATCACCACGGGAATGGTTCGAGGCGGTTCGCTGATCGTTCGGGACGCGCCGATGATCATCTTCCCAGCCAACATGAAATCAATGAGCACCTCGACAGCGGCGAGCCTGGCGGCACCGTCGGCAGCATCAGCAATGCAGGCGCCGCGTCCACCGCTACCTCCCACACAACGAGCCGCCCATCCGGCACAGGCCTGGGCCAGACCGACACCGCTGCTGGCCTGGGCATGCACGCCACGCCGGGTAGCGATACAGGCGCCGGGTCGGCCGGCCACTATGGCAAAGGCAAAGACGGAGGGCTCTACCCATGAGCGAACAACGCAAAGTGAATACACCGCACGATCCGGCCATGCCCCCGCAGAACGACAGCTCGGTGGGTGGTCTGCTGCGCCAGCTGACTCATGAGGTGCCCTCGCTGGTAACCAAGGAACTGGCGCTGGCCAAGGCCGAACTGAGCGAGTCGATCCGTGCGACCAAGGCGGGCGCCGCCAGTGTCGCAACCGGTGGCGCGGTGTTGATGGGTGGTTTCATCATCCTGCTGATGTCAGCGGTTTATGGCCTGAGCACGGTGATGGCCCCCTGGCTGGCCGCCCTGATCGTCGGCGGCGTGGTGACGGTGATAGGCCTGATCATGGTTTCGGCCGGCAAGAAAAAATTCGAGGCGTCGTCCTTCAAACCCGAGCGCACCATTCACTCGATGAACAAGGATAAAGAAGCCGTGAGGGGGCACACGTCATGAGTACAGGTAACCAGATCAACGCCGAAGCGCAGAAGGACCCCGCGGTCCTCGAGCGCGAAATCGACCAGCAGCGTGCCGAGATCAGCGACATCGTGCATGCACTGGAAAACAAACTGTCTCCCGGCGAACTCATCGACACCGCGCTGGGCTACGTCAAGGGTGGAAGCGGCGAGTTCTTCAGCAACCTCAGCAACACCGTCAAGGCCAACCCGGTTCCCACCGTGCTGACCTCCATCGGGCTGATCTGGTTGATGGCGGGGCAGAACCGCCAACCGCGGCCGCATATCGCCAGTACCAGCGGAACCTCGGTGAAGGACAAATTGGCCGAGTCGAAGGACAGGCTTGCAGACACGTTCTCCGGCCTGAAGCACCAAGGAGCCGATGTGCGCGACAGGACCAGCCAGATGGGACACAACGTGTCCGCCTCGGTCACCGAGGCCAGCCACCGCGTTCGAGACGGCAGCCGGCAGGCTGCGGACAGCCTGCGACACCAGGCCGATCGCGCCCGCGGCGGCTTCAACCATCTGCTCACCGAACAGCCGCTGGCGCTGGGTGCGATCGGCATTGCACTGGGCGCATTGCTGGCTGCCTCGGTACCGCCGACCCGGCGTGAAGACGAGTTGCTGGGCCAGGCCAGTGACAGAATGACCGACAGGCTCCGCCACAAGGCGGAAGAGGGCTACCAGAAAGCCACGGAAATGGGCCAGGAAGTCGTCGACCAGGTCAGGCACGAGGCTGAACGCACCGACACCCAGCGTACCCAGGCCGGACCGACGCCAGGGTTGTGAGGCAAGGAACGGGACGAGTCGGCCGGGCTTGAGTCCGGCCTGACAACGCTCGATAATGCCTCGCTGGCGCCGGTGTAGCTCAGTAGGTAGAGCAGCGCATTCGTAATGCGAAGGTCGGGGGTTCGACTCCTCTCACCGGCACCAATGAAATCAAAGGGTTAGCGAAGGCTAGCCCTTTTTCATTTGGGGCAGTGACCCCGAAATGCCGGTCCCAGCAGACCAGCGGCCAACAGCATTCACTTCACACGGCATCACAGGTGCCCGCTCAGGTTGCGCCAACCCTCACTGCGCCGCCAGCACCGCATCGTTCGCCTTCTGCGCCTGGGTAACGTCTCCCGAGGCGGTTTGCTGATGGAGGGCGATCATGTGCTCGAGGTTGTTGCGCACGCGGTTCTTCATCGCCTCGATCACGGTCTGCAGCTCGGCTTTCTGGGCATCGCCGAACGAGGCGATCAGGGCTGTCGCGGTCAGGCTGATCTCGGCGACCTCGGCGAAGCCGCATGACTGTTTCGGCACCCAGGTTTCGAGAAAGCTCGACAATTTCACTACGCGCTTGGGCAGCAGGGCGATCTGCGGTACGGCATAGGCCAGTGCCGTGATGGCGCCGTGCAAGCTGGTGCCGCAATAGAGCTTGCTGGTGGCGATGCAGCGGATGATGTCCTCGATGTGCCCGCTGTCGACGCGGTAGGCGCGCTCGCCGAGCAGGCTCTGCAGTTTGTCCAGCGGATCGTCGTCGGAGTGGCCGGGCGCCTTGCCGATGGTCAGCAGGGCGATCTTCAGGCCGGTCGTCATGCTGAGTTCGGTGAGCTGCTGGGCGATCGCCTCGATGCGGCGCTTGGCGTGGTGATCGGAGATATGGAAAACGATGTGCCCCGGCTCGCTGGCGACGCTGCCCTGCGGGTACATGTCGGAAATCAGGATGGCGCTGTCCGGTACCAGGTTGTGCTTGATGCCGAGCCTGTCGAGCTCGGCGGAGGTTTCCATGTCGCGCACCGAGATATAGCTGCAATCCCTGAGGTTGCGCGCGATCGCCGCGTTGATCAGTGGATTCTTCCGGCTGATCTCGTTGCCGCCAACGCTGTTGTACATCACCTGCAGACCGGGGAAGTCGCGCTCGCCCGGAACCAGCGGCAGGTCCGAGGGGATGGAGGTCAGGGCGCGGCTGAGACGGATGAACAACTTCTGTCCGAGCAGGTAGGGGCTGGCCTTGATCGGGTAGTAGAGCGCCTGGGGAGCCAGGTAGCCGATGATGCTCTCCCACTGGGCGGTCAGGCACTCACCGCCGGCGACGATCAGCAGCGTCTTGGGCTGTGAGCGAGTCGCCTCCAGCGCCTTCTTCAACGGCACGGTCGGCAGTGCGCCGTAGCGGGAAAGGTTGGATTTCTTGGTTGCGGCGACCTGTACCCTGAAGCGCTCGTTGGCTTCCAGGTAGCGCTTGAGGATGATCGCGAAGAGCAGATCGCCATAGTTGTGCCGGTCGTAGGCTCCGTAGACGATGACACTGGTCCGGTCAGTCATGGCTTTGCACTCCTTTGATTTTCTTGAACTGGATGTACAACAGGAAATTTTTCAGAAACAGCGCGACGGCCGTGGCGAAGCAGGCGCCGTTGACGCCGTAGCGAGGAATCAGCAACAGGTTGAGCGCCACGTTGATCACGCAGGCCGCGATGTTGTAGTTCAGGTACTGCCGGTGGTGGCCGGTCATGGTCATGAAGATGCCCAGCGGCCCGGCAGCCAGCACGAAGAAGTAACCGCTCGCCAGCACCAGTAGCGGGAACATGCCTTGCTCGCGGTACTGCTCGCCGAACACGGCGAGGATGTAATCGTGCAGTACCGCGATGGCCAGCAGGATGATCGCCGCCAGCCCCAGCATCACTCGTGAATACCTGCCGACGATGGCAAAGGTGCCGGCGCGATCGGCGCTGGTCCAGCGCCGGGAGATTTCGGGGCCGATGGTGCCGTTGATGATGAACAGCAGGGTCGTGGAAAGCGCAGCCACCTTGGCGCAGATGTAGTAGATGCTGACTTCCGCGGCAGAGCGCAGCATGCCCAGCAGCAGAGTGTCCGACAGTTCGATGATGCTGTTCATCACCGCGATCAACATCAGCGGCGTACACAGCAGCAGCATTTCTTTCCAGCCGACCGCACCGCTCTGCGGCGTGGAATTCAGGCTCATCTTCGCTCGTGCCACCGAGCCGAGCGTGGCCAGCAGGTAGCTCACGGCGAAGCAGCCGACGACGGTGGTCAGCTCGTTGCCCAGGATCGACACCAGCACCAACGTCAATGCCGGTTGGCAGGCGGTCTGCCAGAACAGCCCTTCGCTGGTCCTGTGCCGGGCCTTGAGCGTTTCGCTGGCGATATTGGTCAGCGACAGGCCCACGGCTGCGACGCCGAAGAGAACGGCGGCGTGCTGGAAATGGGCTTGAGTGGTTTCGGAAAAAAGCACTACCAGCAGGCCGATCGCCACGGCGGGGACGTTCGCCATCAGCGCCAGGATCAATGCCCTGTTGAGGTAGCTGCTCTGTTGCTCGGCGCGCAGGGCCGAGATGTTCTTCAGGCAGGCGACGTCCAGCCCGAGACGCGATATCAGCGACACGAAGGTGCCCAGCGCGATGCAGAAGAACAGGGTGCCCGCCAGGTCCGGCACCAGCAAACGGGCCAGGAGGATGTTCAGGCCCAGCGTCGCGCCTGCGCCACTGCCTTTGGTGAGAATCAGGCGGGCGTATCGGAACAGCTCGGCTTTCATTCGTGACTCGCTGGCGTCCGTGGCAATGGCCGACTTCATCAATGCTCCTGCTACCCTAAAGCGGCGTAAGCCATCCCTGGTACGTTGATATGGTGTTCGCGGAACGAACGGGATGGTCTGCTGCGAATCGGCGGCGCCGCGCAGCGCTCCTGTTCGGTCGCCGTACGGCCCGTTGGCGTCGGACGGCGAAGTTTCGTGACAGCATCCAGAGCGCTGAAGCCTCTGAAAGTTCCGCGTGCAGGTGGTGCGCGCGCGATCAATGGTCGATCCGCTGCGCCGTCGCCAAGGCTCCGGGATGAAGCGAACTCTGGGCGGGCGCAACCGTCCATTTCCATGAGGCCGTCGAAAACTGGCAGGTAATTTTTCGGTCGTTAATTAAGGTTGGGTGAGGGGAGAGGCATGGCAATCCTGGATACGCGGGGCATAGGCGGCATCACGTTGCTCAAGCGCACTTTCAAGGAGTTCAGCAAGGACGACATGTCCACCTATGCGTCGGCGCTGGCGTACCGGGCGCTGTTCTCGCTGTTTCCCTTCCTGCTGTTTCTGATGGCATTGCTGGGCTTCCTGCAACTGCCCGAGTTCTTCGCCTGGCTGCGCGAACAGGCCACCCTGGTACTGCCGCCCGTGGCGCTGGAGCAGGTCAACCCGGTCATCGATCAGTTGCAGCAGAAAAAGAGCGGGCTGATGTCGGTGGGCATCATGGTGGCGCTGTGGACGGCCTCGGTGGGCGTGCGGGCGCTGATGAACGCGATGAACCGGGCCTACGGCGTCGAAGAAGGAAGGCCGGCGTGGAAACTGATGCTGTTGTCGCTGCTCTATACGGTCGGCATTGCCGTCACGCTGCTGACAGTCGCCGGGCTGATGGTGCTGGGGCCGCAGATCATGGAGTGGCTGGCCGCCCAGGTCGGGCTGCAGGAAATCGTGGTGGTGCTCTGGTCCTGGCTGCGCTGGCCGGCGGCGATCTTTCTGATGATGCTGATGGTCGCGCTGCTCTATTACGTCACGCCGGATGTGGAGCAGGAGTTTCGCTTCATCACGCCCGGTTCGGTGCTGGCGGTGGTCGTGTGGATCGCCGCGTCGGTGGGTTTCGGCCTGTATGTACAGAATTTCGCCAATTACGACGCTACCTACGGCGGGATCGGCGCCATCATCGTGTTGCTGCTGTACTTCTACATATCGTCCGCGGTGCTGCTGCTCGGTGCGGAGCTCAATGCGGTGATCGAACATGCTTCGGTCGAGGGCAAGGAGCCTGGCGACAAGGAGATCGCGGACGAAGCGAAGTGATCCGCGCAGCAACGAAGCGTGCGACGAAGCGGGAACAGAGCCTACGGCAAAAGGTCCATTGATTTCATTGCAGAATCTTTCCAGGCAGCAGTGATTGCGCGTCGTCGAGTCGATGCGGATCGGTTGCCTGCCAGCGAGAGGCTCTGCATCGAAACCGACGGAGACGCTTCATTGCACATCGCCGACATGACCATGTTCTACGCACCCGCCAGTGGTGGCGTGCGTACCTATCTCGAAGCCAAACATCGTCGCCTGCAACTCTATTCGGGGGTGCGCCACAGCATTCTGGTCCCGGGTCGCGATTACAGTCACAACGCCGGCGTTTATGAAGTCCCGGCGCCAGTGCTGCCCTTCGGCAAGGGTTATCGCTTTCCGGTACGCCGTGCGCCCTGGCGCAATCTGCTGCGCTCGTTGCGTCCAGACCTGATCGAGGTCGGCGACCCCTACATGACTGCCTGGGCCGCGCTGGACGCGGGGCGGCGGCTGGACGTTCCGGTGATCGGCTTCTACCACTCGGACCTGCCGCTGCTGGTCGGCAACCGTCTCGGACACTGGCTGGGTGCCAACCTGAATGGCTATGTCGCGCGGCTCTACGGCAGTTTCGACCGTGTGCTGGCGCCCAGCCAGGCGATGGCCAGCAAGTTGATCGCGCTGGGCGTGCGCAACGTCTATGTCCAGCCGCTGGGAGTCGATCTGGAGACCTTCCAGCCCAGCCGTCGTGATCCGGGTCTGAGGGAAGAGCTCGGCCTGGCGGACGATACGCGGCTGCTGATCTTCGCCGGACGCGGTTCGCGGGAGAAGAATCTGGGCGTTCTGCTGGAGACCGCTCGCCAGCTGGGCGCGGACTATCACCTGCTGCTGGTCGGTTCGGGCATGCCCCGACAGGTGCCCTCGAACGTGACGGTCGTCAACCGCTTCTGTCCCGCCATCGAGGTCGCACGGCTGATGGCCAGCTGCGATGTGTTGCTGCACGCCGGCAACCAGGAGACCTTCGGGCTGGTGGTGCTGGAAGCCATGGCCAGCGGGATTCCGGTGGTGGCGGCGCGGGCCGGTGCGCTGCCCGAGCTGGTGCCCTTTCACAGCGGACGCCTGTGCCGGCCGTTGGATGCCGCCGCCATGGCTCAGGCGGTGCGGGAGCTGTTCGATTGCGATCACCGTTTGCTCGGCCGGCAGGCGCGCCAGCACGTCGAGGCGCATCATGCTTGGGATGCGGTGGTGGCCGGCCTGCTGACGCACTATCACGCCGTGCTGGGTACCGCCAACCTGCCGGTCGCCGTGCATGGCTGACCGGTCGCTGATGCTGGTGCTGCATGATGTGGCGCCGGAAACCTGGGCGGATTACCGATCCTTCGTCGCGGCCGTCGATGCGCTGGGGGCTGTTCCCATGACCTGGCTGGTGGTGCCGGATTTCCACCGCCGCAACCGGCTCGACGAGCACCCGCAGTTCTGCCGCATGCTCGAGCAGCGCCTGGCGCGGGGCGACGAGCTGGTGCTGCATGGTTTCCACCATCTGGACGAGGCGCCGATGCCGCGCGGGCCGCATGAGTGGTTCATGCGTCGCGTGCTGACCCATGAAGGGGAGTTCTATGCCCTGAGCGAAACCGATGCCGCCCGGCGTCTGGAGCAGGGCATGGCGATGTTCCGGCAATTCGGTTGGCCGGTGCATGGTTTCGTGGCGCCGGGCTGGCTGCTGGGCGCCGGCGCACGACGCGCGTTGGCGGCGACGGGGCTGGTTTATACGAGTGACGTCAGGCAGCTGCGGCTGCTCCCGGACTTCACCGGCATCGAAGCGCCGTCGCTGGTCTGGAGTGCTCGCAGCGCCTGGCGCCGGGGCCTTTCCCGGCAGGTCAGCGAGCGGCTGCTCGCACGCCACAGGCAAGCAGCGGTGCTGCGGCTGGGTATTCATCCGGTGGACATGCGCTACGAGTACTCACGGCGCTACTGGCTGGATACCCTGGGCCGCCTGCTGGCTGACGGGCGTACGCCGATGACCAAGATCGACTGGCTAGGGAGCAATGCGTTGCGACTGGGCGCAGTGGCATGAGCCGTCATTGGTGGATCCTGGCGGCAGCCTTGACCGGGGCCGTGCTGATTCCGCTGTTGCTGGGCGGCAGTGGACTGTTCGGCCGTTTGCGCAGCTTTCCGCTCGATCTACTGGCGCTGATGCTCGGCATGATCGTGCTGGGCTGGTACCTCAACGCGCAGCGTCTGCGCCTGTTGGTCGGCCGCCGGACGCTGGCCCAGAGGCGTGCGATAGGCATCGTCATGGCGACGGAGTTCGCCATCTGCGCCACGCCGGGTGGGGCTGGCGGGCCGTTGACGCTGATGGCATTGTTGATGCGCCATGGCGTGCCGCCTTCGAAGGGCACCGCCACCTATGCGGTGGAGCAATTGAGCGACCTGTTGTTCTTCATCTGCGCATTGGTCGGCGTGCTCATCTTCGCGCTGACGCATGCGATGAATGCCTATATCGCCAGCCTGCTGGGCATCACCACGGCACTACTGATCGGTGTGGTGGTGGTGCTGGCATTGCTCGGGCGTTTCCATCGCCAGGTGTTTCTGCTCAATGGCTGGCTGGTCGGGCGTCTCGGGGTGAAGCAGCGGCGCAAGCGCCGTTGGGCGCGCAAGATGATCCGCTTCCGGAACGCACTGCTCGACTGTTTTCGCTTGCCGCGCCGCGTGCTGCTGGGGGTGTTCGCCCTCACCACGCTGCACTGGCTGCTGCGCTACAGCGTGCTCTATCTGACCTTGCGCGGGCTCGGCAGCGAGCTTGCCTGGGCCTGGACCTTCATCGTCCAGTTGCTGGCGCTGACTGCCGGCCAGTTCAGCCTGCTTCCGGGTGGTGCTGGCAGTGCCGATCTGGCGTCTGCGGCCTTGCTGACGCCGCTGGTGGGCAAATCCACCACCGCGGCGGCCATCCTGATCTGGCGCTTCGTGACCTACTACTTCTATCTGATCGTCGGTGCGCCGGTGTTCGTTCACCTGGCCGGCCGGACGCTGTTCAGGCTGCTGCGTACTCGACAGGGCTGAAGCGTACCGTTCCTCGGAAAAGCGCAACCGGAGCCGTTCAGCCCTGTCACAACATTGTGACCTTTGACAGATAGAAGGAGAAGCGCCATGAGCAGCACTGAAGACAAGATGAAGGGCAAAGCCAACGAAGGTATCGGCAAGGTCAAGCAGGGCATCGGCGAGGCTACCGATAACCCGCGCCTGAAAGGCGAAGGCCAGAGCCAGGAACTGAAGGGCGAAGCCCAGCAGGTCAAGGGCAACGTGAAAGACGCTGTGAAAAAGGGCGTCGACAGAGCCTGATCGGTCTGCGGAAACAAAAATGCCCGTCTCCAAGAGACGGGCATTTTTCGTTCAGCGGCGTGGCGCGCTAAATCAACGCTCGAGGTACTGCAGTTTATCCTTCACGCCGTCCCACTCTTCGGCGTCCGGCAGCGAGTCCTTCTTCTCGGTAATGTTCGGCCAGACTTCGGCCAGATCGGCGTTCAGCTCGATGTATTCCTGCTGGTCTTCCGGTACCTCGTCTTCGGAGAAGATCGCTTGGGCGGGGCATTCCGGCTCGCACAGCGCGCAGTCGATGCACTCGTCCGGGTGGATGACCAGGAAGTTCGGGCCTTCGTAGAAACAGTCCACCGGACAGACTTCTACGCAATCGGTGTATTTGCACTTGATGCAGTTGTCGGTGACGACGAAGGTCATTTCTATTATCTCCTCAGGCGTTTCGGGTGGCGTGGCAGTGACGCCCCCGGTTCGGCAGGCTTGGGCGGCACCAGGCAAATGCCGCTCATGTCCAAAAATGCGCGCGATTCTAGCAGCTTTTATTAGGGTCTGTTGCCGTTTCATCGCGTCCGCGCCGGAGCCTGTTTTTGCGCGAGGCAAGGCACGAGGAGCGAAGTTTGGTCGTTCCAAATAAGCGACGAGGAACGCCGCATCGCGCAAAAACAGGCCCGGCCCGAAGGGTTGCGCGGCAAATGTCGCCATGCGGCGTTGCGGGACTTGGCAAGGGAACCACCATTGCCTGCGTCCCGCGCCTTGCCTGGCGCCTTTTGTCGCAGCAACGCGGATTGCGCTGAAACGGCAACAGACCCTAGCGATCAGACCTGCGTTTTCAGGCTGTATAGCAGTTCCAGAGCCTGACGCGGCGTCAAGTCATCGGGTTGGACCTTGCCCAGCGCCTCGATGACCGGGTGCGGCAGGCTGGCAAACAGGTCGTTCTGCAAGGGCGGTGCGGGTTGGCCGGGGGCTATTTTCGGCATTTCATGGGGCAGGCTGGTGGTTTCCAGGCGCGACAGATGGTCGCGGGCACGCTGGATCACCTCGCCCGGCACGCCGGCCAGTTGTGCCACCGCCAGGCCGTAGCTCTGGCTGGCCGGGCCGGGCAGCACATGGTGCAGGAAGACGATGCGCTCGTTGTGCTCTGTGGCCGACAGGTGCACGTTGGCCACCACCGGCTCGCTTTCCGGCAGTACGGTCAGTTCGAAGTAGTGCGTGGCGAACAGGGTGAAGGCGCGCAGCTTGGCCAGGTGCTCGGCGGCGGCCCAGGCCAGCGACAGGCCGTCGAAGGTGCTGGTGCCACGCCCCACTTCGTCCATCAGCACCAGGCTGCGGTCGCTGGCGTTGTGCAGGATATTGGCAGTTTCGCTCATCTCCACCATGAAGGTGGAGCGCCCACCGGCCAGGTCATCGCTGGAGCCGATGCGGGTGAAGATGCGGTCCACGAGCGACAGCTCACAGGCCGCCGCCGGGACGAAGCTGCCGATCTGCGCCAGCAGCACGATCAAGGCGGTCTGGCGCATATAGGTGGATTTACCGCCCATGTTCGGCCCTGTGATTACCAGCATGCGGGTCTCGTCGTCGAGGCTCAGGTCGTTGGCGACGAAGGGCGTGGTCAGCACCTGCTCGACCACCGGATGGCGGCCCTGCTCGATGCGCAGGCAAGGCTGCTCGACGAAGCGCGGGCGGTTCAGGTCGAGGGTCAGCGCACGTTCGGCAAGGTTGCTCAGCACGTCCAGCTCGGCCAGCGCGGCGGCGGATTCCTGCAGCGGCGCCAGATGGCCGATCAGCAATTCCAGCAATTCTTCGTAGAGCTGCTTTTCACGGGCCAGGGCGCGGCTCTTGGCCGACAGCGCCTTGTCCTCGAATTCCTTGAGCTCCGGCGTGATGAAACGCTCGGCGCCCTTGAGCGTCTGCCGGCGGATGTAGTCGGCCGGTGCGGATTCGGCCTGCTTGCTCGGCAGTTCGATGAAGTAGCCATGCACACGGTTGTAGCCGACCTTGAGGTTGGCCAGGCCCGTGCGTGCCTTCTCGCGCGTCTCCAGGTCCATCAGGTACTGGCCGGCGTTTTCGGAGAGCGACTGCAGCTCGTCCAGCTCGGCGTCGTAGCCGGTCTTGAGCACGCCGCCGTCACGGATCACCGCCGGCGGATTATCGATGATCGCCTTGGCCAGCAGGTCGGCCAGTTCGGGGTAGGTGCGGATGCTCGCGGCCAGCTCAATCAGGTGCGGCGCGACCAACTCCTGCATGCCAGCCTGTAGCTGCGGCAGGGCGGCCAGGGCGTCACGCAGACGCGCCAGGTCACGCGGACGGGCGTTGCGCAGGCCGATGCGGGCGAGGATGCGTTCCAGGTCGCCGATGTCCTTGAGCTGTGGCTGGATCTGCTCGAAGCGGTAGTGTTCCAGCAGGCAGGTGATCGAGTCCTGGCGCGCTTCCAGCACCTGGCGGTCGCGTAGCGGACGGTTCAGCCAGCGGCTCAGCAGGCGCGAACCCATGGCGGTCTGGCAACGGTCGACCACCGATTGCAGGGTGTTGTCGCGACCGCCACCGAGGTTGATGTCCAGCTCCAGATTGCGCCGGGTGGCGCCGTCCAGCACCACGCTGTCGTCGAGGCGTTCATGGCGCAGGCTGCGCAGATGGTGCAGGGCGGTGCGCTGGGTTTCCTTGGCGTAGGTCAGCAGGCAGCCGGCGGCGCCGATGGCCAAGGTCAGTTTCTCGCAACCGAAGCCTTTCAGATCCTGGGTCGCAAACTGCTGGCAGAGGCCCTTGAAGGCGCTGTCGCGGTCGAAATCCCAGGGCGCGCGCCGACGAACGCCACGGCGTTTTTCCAACGGCAGGCCGGCGGGCCAATCATCGGGGATCATCAGTTCGGCGGGGTTCAGGCGCTCGACTTCGGCCAGCAGGGTTTCCCAACCGCCGAATTCCTGCACGCTGAAGCGGCCACTGGTGATGTCCAGCACCGAGAGTCCGAAGAGTCTTTCATCGCCGACCACGGCGGCGAGCAGATTGTCGCGATGCTCGTCGAGCAGTGCTTCGTCGCTCACCGTGCCGGGGGTGATGATGCGCACCACCTGACGCTCCACCGGGCCCTTGCTGGTAGCCGGATCGCCGATCTGCTCGCAGATCACCACCGATTCGCCGAGCTTCACCAGGCGGCTTAGATAGCCTTCGGCGGAATGAAAGGGAATCCCGGCCATGGGAATAGCATTGCCACCCGACTGGCCGCGCGCGGTGAGGGTGATGTCCAGCAGCTTGGCAGCCTTCTTGGCGTCCTCGTAGAACAACTCGTAGAAGTCGCCCATGCGGTAGAACATCAGCTGATCCGGATGCTCGCGCTTGAGCTTCCAGTATTGCTGCATCATCGGGGTGTGTTTGGACAGGTCTTGAACGTCTTTGGTCATCGGTTTTCTGGGCTGAGACGGTGGGGCAGGCCGGGCTGGATCGAGACCGTACGGGGCATGGAAGGCAATGTGCATCAGCCTCCGGTCGATCATCCGCCCTGGGCAGCCGGTGGGGCTGCCGGCTGCCTGATGGTGGGCGAAGGTTAACACGGGCTATCGCCAGCCAGCAGCCGAAGCCGTCTCCTTGGGGCAAAAGTGGCGACCATGAATCGGACTGACGGGCGCCACCTTTTCCCCCTGCGTCGTTCGAATGCCAGGAGGCCACTGGCGGCCTCGTCGGAGGTGAACCATGCAAGACGAACGCGACCCGAACGATCCGAAATCCCAGGAGCCTTTGCCCGGCGATCCGGACGGCGCCAGCATCGACGATGCTCCCATGTCGGAGCCGGATAATGGCGAGCTGACCGACGAGGACGTCGATATGTTCGAAGACGACCCGGACATCCCGCGGGTATGACGGGGCTTCCGAATCGGTGAACGGCCCCGCTTCGGCGGGGCTCGTTTTTTCTCTAAACCTCGTAGTTGTTCGCACGGCTGTGCGTCTTGTCCGACTGGGGTAGGCTGTGCCTCTTTCAATGCCGTCGAGGAGTTGCGATGAACCCGATCGAAGCACTGGCTGCCGACCTGGGCCGTGCGCTGCAGCTTGCTGGTGCGCACGTCACCACCGCCGAATCCTGTACCGGTGGCGGTATCGCCGAAGCCATCACGCGCATCGCCGGTAGCTCGGCCTGGTTCGAGGCGGGCTTCGTCACCTATTCCAATGAGCAGAAGACACGCCAGCTGGGCGTGCCGGCGCCGTTGTTCGAGCAGGTCGGTGCGGTGAGTCGGGAAGTGGTCGAGGCCATGGCACGTGGCGCGCAACGAGGCAGCGGCGCGCGCTTTGCCGTCGCGGTCAGCGGCGTGGCCGGGCCGGGCGGCGGCTCGCCGGAGAAGCCGGTCGGCACCGTGTGGCTGGCCTGGTCGGCGTCCGATCGGATGTTCGCTCGGCGCTTCCAGTTCACCGGCGACCGTCAGGCGGTGCGTGAGCAGAGCGTAGAGGCGGCGCTCGTCGGTTTGATCAGCCTGGTCAATGGAGAAAATCCCCTTCAGGGCTAGGCGATCAAATTTGCCTATGCTCTAATACTGTCTACTTATACAGTTGTTGCGGCCTCTGGCCCTCTTGATCAAGTGAGGATTGTAATGGACGAGAACAAGAAGCGTGCCTTGGCCGCTGCCCTGGGCCAGATCGAAAAGCAGTTCGGCAAAGGCGCGGTCATGCGCATGGGCGATCATGATCGCCAGGCGATCCCTTCTATTTCCACCGGCTCCCTGGGGCTGGATATCGCCCTCGGCATAGGCGGTCTGCCGAAAGGCCGGATCGTCGAAATCTACGGCCCGGAATCTTCGGGTAAAACCACCCTGACCCTCTCGGTCATCGCCGCCGCCCAGAGAATGGGCTCCACCTGCGCCTTCGTCGATGCCGAGCATGCGCTGGACCCCGATTACGCCGGCAAGCTGGGCGTCAACGTCGACGACCTGCTGGTGTCGCAGCCCGACACGGGCGAGCAGGCGCTGGAAATCACCGACATGCTGGTGCGCTCCAATGCAGTGGACGTGATCATCGTCGACTCCGTGGCAGCGCTGGTGCCCAAGGCGGAAATCGAAGGTGAGATGGGCGATGCCCACGTCGGTCTGCAGGCCCGCCTGATGTCTCAGGCGCTACGCAAGATCACCGGCAACATCAAGAACGCCAACTGCCTGGTGATCTTCATCAACCAGATCCGCATGAAGATCGGCGTGATGTTCGGCAGCCCGGAAACCACCACCGGCGGTAACGCGCTTAAGTTCTACGCTTCGGTCCGTCTGGACATCCGCCGTACCGGCGCGGTGAAGGAAGGCGACGAAGTGGTGGGCAGCGAAACCCGCGTCAAGGTCGTCAAGAACAAGGTGGCCCCGCCGTTCCGCCAGGCCGAGTTCCAGATCCTCTACGGCAAGGGCATCTACCGCAACGGCGAGATCATCGATCTCGGCGTGCAGCAGGGCCTGGTGGAGAAATCCGGTGCCTGGTACGCCTACAAGGGCAGCAAGATCGGCCAGGGCAAGGCCAATGCGGCCAAGTATCTGGAAGAGAACCCCGAGATCGGCCAGGAGATCGAACAGCAGATTCGCGCCAAGCTGCTGGTGACTTCGGCCAATACCAAGGCCACCCCGGTAGCCGAAGATCTGGCGGACGCCGACATCTGATCCCATGGTCGCCGTGCTGGATAACCCCACTGCCGTACGCCGGGCTGCAATGGACTTGCTGGCCCGGCGCGAGCATGGGCGTATCGAGTTGTCCCGCAAACTGCGCCAGCGCGGTGCGCCGGCCGAATTGATCGAGCCGGCGCTGGATCGACTCGCTGAGGAAGGGCTGCTCAGTGAGGCCCGTTATCTGGAAAGTTTCGTCAGGATGCGTGCCAATGCCGGTTATGGCCCGCTACGCATTCGGGAGGAACTGACTCAGCGGGGCCTGTCCCGTAGCGACGTCGAGCAGGCCTTGCGAGACAGTGGTTTCGACTGGAGCGAACAGCTGCGTGCCGTCTGGCAGCGCAAGTTTTCCGGCTCGCTGCCCAGCGAGCCACGGGAGCGGGCCAAGCAGGGTCGTTTCCTCAGTTATCGCGGATATCCGCTGGACATGATCGGACGGCTTCTGGGCGGGCGGGACTAGGTTCTTCGAAGCAAGAAGGCAGCTGTTCGGTTGGCGGAGCCTCTTCAGAGCGACGTTCGCCAGTTCACTTTCTATTTCTTCGATTGACTGCTGCATCGGATCAGCGGATCGGACCCGGCTACGTCCTCCATCGCTATGGGCGTGATCAGCGGCTCCGCACCTCGGCCGGAATATCGAAGGCGATGCTCCAGTTGTGCAGCGGATAAGGCTTGCCGACCAGTTCGGGGACATTCTCCAGCGCCTGCATGCCCTTGTCGGGCAGGTATTCGTAGTGGGCATCGGCCAGCGTCGGATCGCTGTCGCGCAGCTGCCCGGCACCACCTGACTGGTGGCTGGCGTAGCGAATGCGTAGCTGGCCGACCGGCTCGCGTGCCGCCCGCAGGCGGACGATGGTATCCGCGACGATCTCCACGTCGCTCAGCGGCACCTCGCCTTTTTCATCGAGCAACACGAAGCCCTTTTGCTTCACCGGCCGTGCCACATGCCCCAGGTAAGGGCGATCGAAGGCCAGCGGCGGATGCGGCACGTGATAGTCGATCAGCACCTCCTTGCCCTCGACCGTTGCCCGGCGTGGCGCCAGTGGCTGCCAATGGCGACGCTCCACCGCTACCTGGTGATAGACCTTGCCGAGCATCTGCCCGAACCAGCGATAGCCGTTCGCCGATAGGTGCGTACCCTTGTCCACGTAGGGGTACACCGGGCCGACCAGGAACCAGTTCGGCTCTTCCCGGGCCAATTCCCATTGCGCCATGCCGACCGCGAGCGTGCCGTCCTTGACCGAAGATTTGGCGTCGGTCTGGTAGCTGAGAAAAGCCGGCATCTGCTTCTGGCCGGCGATGCCTGTTGCGATGTCGGCGTAAAGGTCGTCGCGTAACTGGCGCAGCAAGGCCTTGTAGCGCCTTTTGTCGTTGATACCGCCGTTGGTGTGGGAATAGTCGAACTCGCCCTGGAGCCAGAAGAGGGCGGCGATGCTGTAGCTGGCGTCTTCCGCATCCGCCAGTGCCTTGGCCTGGTCGACCGCCTGCAGTACGCGCCGGTACTCATCGGTCCCGCCGGTCTTCGACAACTGCGCGATCGAGCGCCCGGAGGTGGAAGCATTGCTGGCAAGGAACAGGTGCTCGGGGTCCGAATCGACCCCATGCTTTTCCAGATAGAGGCGTCGGGCCATGTTCAGCGCGCCGACCTCGACGGATTCGCCTTCTTCCTGCGCCTGCTTCTCGAGTTCGGCAACCTGCGCCTCGTCGAGGATGATCTTGGCGTCGGCCTTGCGCTGGACCACCGCCTTGAGCGGGCGAAATGCCACGTCGCCAACCGCGCGGAAGCTGGGGCCGCTGTAGCTGGCCGAGCGCACGGCATCGCCAAGCATCAGGTTGTCGTAGCCCGGGGTCGTCGACAGTGCGGGCCAGCCTTCGGCGGCCGAGGCCAGGGACTGACCGTAGGTGATGAAATGGTTGTAGCGGGAGACAGGCTGCTGCGACAGCGGGTTAGGGCGGTTGATGATCTCTGCCGTCAGTCGCTTGTTTTCTGCATCGCGCGCGGCGAGTTCGGCTTGCGGGTGCTGATCCGAAGCGGCATGTGCGAGGACGGGCAGCAACAGGCTCGCAGCCAGCATGGCTAGGGTAACGTGAATAGCCCCTGGTCCTGTTCGGTCGGCTTTTCGGCAATCTGTCACAACGGATTCCTTGTCTCGAAAGAGGGTGTGCAGCAACGCAGGAACGCGTTTTTCGACGATGACCACAGCGGGAAGTTCGAATGCGACGGGCGAGTGCAGACAGGTCTTTATGAGTAAAATGCGCGCCCGCATTTGTGATGAAGCCTGATGAACCCGGACGCCATCGAGACCCTGCGCCAGCACCTGATCACTGCCTTGAATGCCCTGCCCGAGGAAACTCGCCGCCTGTTCCATGGCCGAGGTCGATGCTGGGCAGGGTTGGAGCATGTGACCGTCGACTGGTTGCAGGGCGTGCTGCTGGTGTCGCTGTTTCGCGACCCGGGGCCAGCCGAACGGCAGGCGCTGACGGAGATGCTCACGGCTCTTGGGTATTCAGCACAATGGCCGTCCGGTGCGAGTCTGCTGCTCCAGCATCGCTATCTGCCGAACAGCGACACCGAGGCGCTGCTAGGCGAGGTATCCGAGGAGTGGCTGATCAGCGAGAACGGCCTGCGCTACAAGCTGGATCTGGGCCGCAAGCAGAACAATGGCCTGTTTCTGGACATGCGCTACGGCCGTCGCTGGGTGCAGGAACAGACGCGGGGCAAGCGCGTGCTCAATCTGTTCGCCTATACCTGCGGCTTCTCGGTGGCGGCCATTGCGGGCGGTGCCGAGCGGGTGGTGAATCTGGATATGGCCCGGGCGGCCTTGAGTAGGGGGCGAGACAACCACCGCCTGAACGAGCATGACCTGAGTCGAGTCGAGTTTCTCGGCCATGAGCTGTTCAAGTCATGGGGCAAGGTGCGCAAATCAGGCCCCTACGACCTGATCATCATCGACCCGCCATCCTTCCAGAAGGGCAGTTTCGCGCTGAGCCGGGATTACCAGAAGATTCTGCGCCGATTGCCGGAGCTGCTTGCCGACGGCGGCAGGGTGCTGGCCTGTGTCAATGATCCGGACGTCGGACCCGAGTTTCTGATCGAGGGCATGGCATCCGAGGCGCCGATGCTGGTATTCAGCATGCGGCTGGAGAATCCGCCGGAGTTTCCCGACATCCATCCGGACAGCAGCCTCAAGGCGATGGTGTTTTCGCTGGGCTAGCGGCTGATGGCTGCCCGGCGAACCGGGCAGCGCTGGCGATCAGTAATGCGCCTTGACGATGAAATTCACCACGTTGTTATCGGTGTTGAAGGCGCTGGTGTCCTCGATGCCGTACTTGTTGCTCCAGTAGTCGTACTCGATACCGACATAGAGCTTGGCCGGCGTGTAATCCAGGGCCTTGCCTAGGTCGTACTTCACCTGCGGGTTGAAGTGGAAGTTCTTCTTCAGCTCGCGGCCGCCGCTTTTCTTGTCGTTGACGACCCAGTCGATGTAGCCGTCGACGAGGATGTCGGACTTGCCCACCGGAATGGTCATGGCCCAGGCCGGTGTGATCTGCCACTGGCCGCCGGGGTTGCCGGTGGTGCCGTCAGGCTTGCGGTAATAGGTGTTGAGCGAGAAGCGATCGAAACCCGGCAGTTCCAAGTCCACGGCCGGGCCGAGCAGGTAGACCTGGTTCGGGGTGCCATCGGCCTGGCTTTCGCCGCGCTCGTAGGTGGTCGAGATCAGCACGTCCTTGATCGGGCCGAAGGACAGGTCTTTCCCGCTGATCTTGCCCAGCGACAGGCGCGGGCTGAATTCGCCGTAGTAGGTCCGTCCGTCCTTGCCCGAATGGCCGTTGAACCACTTGTGGTCGACGAACAGGAAGATGTCGCCCCAGGTCCAGCCGCTGGCGTGCTCGAAGGTGATGGTCTGCTGGATGGCGGCCTCGCGACCGTCCTCGCCGGAGTCGACCGAGAAGTTCTTGCCGTAGAGATAGGTCAGGCTGTTGTCCTGCCAGAGCATGGGGCTGTCGGCATGGGCGCTCTGACCGGCGAACAGCAGCCCGGCTGCGACGGCTGTGGTGGCGAGGGTTTTATGCATGTGTGATCTTCCGTGGTGCAGTGAGGGCAGGTTCTAAGGTCGGCATATTCCGTGGTAACCCAGCGCAGTTGCCGCCGGGCGCGAATGTTATCCCATCGGCAAGGCGGAGTATTCAGTGACCTGCACGACGCTCAACCCACGCTACGGCGCAGATGTCGCTGGGCCTGCGATGCTTATCGAGATTACTCGACATCCATGAACACGAAAGCCCGCATCATTGCGGGCTTTCGTGTTCATGGAGCAACCGATCAGATCATATCGTTCCCGGTGCGCCTGGCTGTGCGGATGTCGCGGACCAGGCCGATGCAGAGTACCGTCAGGACCATGGTGGCCAATACAGGCCATATCAGGACGTAGGCAGTCAGAGCGAAACTGGACATGCGTTGATCTCCTTTTCTTCAGGGTTGGATTCGTTGTTGTCGCTGTGCTGGAAGGCAACCACGCGTTCGCCGATGCGCTCGAAATCGAAGCGCTCGTTGGAAAGCAGGCTGACGCCGGTGCAGACCACGGCGCTGGCGCCATAGGCTGTCAGCGAGCTGAGCAGCACGGCGTAGTCGCGCAGGTGACCGATGGCGAAAGGTGCCAGCACCAGTGTGGCGACAATGCCAAGCGCCAGGCCCGCGGTACGGCCGAAGAAGCCGAAGGCCATCAGACCGATCACCACGCCGCCGCCGAGAGTGGCGAGCAGCTCGAAGAACAGCGCCATGGCGCCGTGCAGTGAAACGAGCTCGAAGCGCGTGACCACGAACATCAGGAAAGCGACGGCTACGGCGCTGGTGAACGCGGTATTGGTGACACGGTTCCAGAACAGGCTGGCGATCACCGGAAACACGATGGCGCCCCAGAGCGCACCGACGAAGATCAGCATGGAGAGAATGTCCAGCTTCATGCTGGCGAAGATCACTCCGATCAGCGTCGCGGTGATCATCGTTAGGCGTCCGACCCAGAGCATGGTGGTGGGGTTCGGCCGGCCGCGGGCCAGGTTCTTGCCGTAGATGTCGGTCATCACGAGGGCGGACAGAGCGGCGAGGTCAGAGTCGGCGGTCGAGGACAGCGAACCTATCACCATGATGAACAGCAGGCCGACCGCGAAGGGCGGCAGGTAGGTGGCGGCCATCTGCGGGATCAGGTTGTTGAGGTCGCCATCCATGGGTTGCACGCCCGCCAGCAGCGCCAGGAAACCCAGCATCCCGAGGCCGATCACGATGGCGCCGTAGCCGACGGTGGCGGTGATGAAGGTCGGCTTGATCAGGTCTTCGCGTACGGCGAACAGGCGCTGGGCGATGGTCTGGTTGCCGATGGCATAGGCCAGCACGGCCACGAAGAACGGCGCGCCCTGTTCGAGGAACGCCGTCTTGGAGAAGAAGGATGCTTGTTCCAGATTCAGTCGGGGCATGCCTTCGGTGAACAGCTGAGGCCCGCCCAGGGTGAAGAAGATCATCGGAATGATGATGACCGCCGCGAGGATCATGGCCATCAGCTGGCCGAAGTCGGTCATTACCGATGAACGGAAGCCGGACCAGAGTGTGTAGGACAGCACACCGAAACCGGCGATCAGTACCCCATGGATGAAGCTCAGTGGTGACAGCACGGCGACCAGGGCGCCGGCGGCCGTGAAGTTGACCATCAGGCTGATGATGCTGCCGACGATGTTGGAGCCGGCCAGGATCATCTGGCTGGAACGGCCATGCCGGGCGTGCATGATTTCGGCGAGGGTATGCGCCTGGGGTGCGAGTTCGCGGAAGCGTTTGCCGAATGGGTAGATGAACAGAATCATCAGCGCGCCCCAGAAACCGTAGTGCAGCGCGCCGGATAGCCCGTACTTGTAGCCCGAGCTGGCCGCGGCATAGAAGGATGCCGCCCATATCCAGGTGGCGGTCATGCTCGCCGCGGACATGCCGAAGCCGATGGCGCCATTGGCGACCATGTAGCCATCGACGTTTTCTTTCTTGGCGCCAATGCGTAGCGCCATGAGGAAGGTCAGCCCGTAGAAACCGAACAACAAAAGCACGACCGTGGTAGTGGAAAGTTGAAACAAGGCGTTCTCCTTATCATTTTCACCGCAGGCGTCGCTGGCACGACGCAAGGCCGGTATCGGCAGGTGTCATGGCAACCCGTTTTTCGCGCAGGGCGAAGTGATCGAGCTCAGTCTCGAGGGGTTGCGAGCAAGAAGGCTGACAGGGAGAGGGGCCGCAAAAGGGGCGGCCCAAAGACCAACAGGCTGAGCGCACAAGGGCGCGATTGCTGTGGCCCTGCAGCCACGAACCGGACGTATGCCGGGAGATCCATTCGCAGCGATTTGCATGCATTTGCTACGAAGGTGGCGAATCCTAACAGATTTTCGCGAAACAGGCTAAAGCGAGGCCTGGACGCTGGAGAGAAGGAGCCTCGATGCAGCGGAAATCGACGATCGCGGTCTACACTTTCCCCTCTTGCAAAGGCCATGATTGACGGCGTTTCCGCCCCGAGGTGCTCATGTCCGATTCCACGTTCTGGCTGGTGTTCTTTTCGGCTGCGCTCGCGCTCAATCTGTCGCCCGGGCCGGATTTGCTCTACGTGCTGTCGCGCACCCTGGCAGGAGGCTGGCGGGTCGGTGTCGCATCCGCTTGTGGCGTGTGCAGCGGTGCGCTGGTGCACGTGGCCTTCGCGGCGCTGGGCATCTCTGCCATCCTCGCGACTTCGGCGCTGGCGTTCACGGTGGTCAAGTACCTGGGTGCGGCCTACCTGCTTTATCTCGGCATCCAGGCGTTGCGCTCGGCGGGCGAAGGCACGCGCCGGACGCTCGAGGCGGGGCCGCGAACCACGCCTTGGCAGGCTTACCGCCAGGGCGTCCTGGTGGATATCCTCAATCCCAAGGCGGCGATTTTCTTCATGGCATTCCTGCCGCAGTTCGTGCGGCCCGAGCACGGCGCGGTGGCGACGCAGTTGCTGATTCTGGGCGTGCTGGTGGTCGTGGTGGCGATCATCGTGGAGTGCCTGCTGGTGTTGCTGGCCAATCGGGCCAGTGCCGCGTTGCGCCGCAGTCGGCGCTTGAGCCTGTGGCTGGATCGACTGCTGGGTTCGATCCTGGTCGGGCTCGGCATTCGTCTCGGGCTGAGCGAACGCGGCTGACGAGGCGGGAACGCCAGCGGTGTCGATGGTCTGAAGAGAGTGCGTCGTCATTCCACAGCGCATCGCCAACAAAGGAGCCGTCATGTCTCTCCACAGCAAGCACACCCCTGCCAACCTGATTCCCTGTCTGCGTTATCGTGATGTACCCAGTGCGCTGGAGTGGCTGTGCCGGGCCTTCGATTTTCAGCGGCAACGGGTCTTCGAAGACCCGCAGGCAGGCATCATCCATGCGCAGCTGACGTTCGGAAACAGCATGCTGATGCTCGGCCCGGTGACCGATACGGCGTTCTCGCGCCAACTGCGCCAGCCGGACGAAATCGGTGGCGCCTCGACGCAGGGCATCTACGTGGTGGTCAACAGCGCCGATGCGCTTTACACCCAGGCGAAGGCCGCAGGCGCGGAGATCGTCGTCGAGCTGAAGGACGAGGATTATGGTGGTCGCGGCTTCAGTTGCCGCGACCTGGAAGGACACCTGTGGAGCTTCGGAACCTACGACCCCTGGGCCGAACCCGCAGAGTCCGCAAGTACGACAGAGGAGCTTCGTTGATGCGCAGGATTCGTTTGGGCGAGGGTGAGGTGCCCGTCGTCGGCCAGGGTACCTGGCACATGGGCGAGAATCCCGCCGAGCGCAGCCGGGAGATCGCCGCGCTGCGCCTGGGCATCGAGCTGGGCATGACCCTGATCGACACCGCCGAGATGTATGGCGAGGGCGGCGCCGAGGAAGTGGTCGGCGAGGCGATACAGGGCCGTCGTGAGCGAGTCTTCCTGGTCAGCAAGGTGTATCCGCACAATGCCAGCCGCCGGGGCGTTCCCCAGGCCTGCGAGCGAAGCCTGCGGCGGCTGGGCACCGACTGCATCGATCTGTACCTGCTCCACTGGCGCGGCCAGTATCCGCTGGCGGAAACCGTGGAAGCCTTCGAGCGGCTGCGCGAAGCCGGCAAGATCCGCCGCTGGGGTGTGTCCAACTGCGACGTGGATGATCTGCAGGAGCTGGGGGATATCGCTGCCTGCGCGACCAACCAGGTGCTCTACAACCCCGAGGAGCGCGGCATCGAGTTCGACCTGCTGCCTTTTTGCCAGGCGCACGACATGCCGGTCATGGCCTATTGCCCGGTGGGACAGGGCGGCTCCCTGTTGCAGGATCCTGCCATCGTCGAGGTGGCGCGACGCCAGGGTGCGCAGCCGGGGCAGGTGGCCCTGGCCTGGGCGCTGCGCCAGCCGAACGTGCTGGTGATTCCGAAGGCGGTCGATCCCGTGCACGTGCGTGCCAATGCCGCCGCGGCCGAGCTGCGCCTGAGCGACGAGGAACTGAGCATTCTCGATGGCGCTTTCCCACCGCCCAGGCGCAAGCGCGCGCTGCAGATGGTGTGACGGCTGGCGGGAATGTTTGCCGGGTTGCGACTGTCCTCTGTGGACTGACAGCAAACCTGGAGAACGAGGATGAACCCAGTTTCTCTCGACGGCGCTCTGGTGGTGATCACCGGCGCCTCCAGCGGCATCGGGCGTGCGGCGGCACATGCATTCGCCCGCCAGGGCGCACGTCTGGTACTCGCGGCGCGTGACGCGGAAGCGTTGCAGGAAGCCGTCGAGGAATGCCGACAACGGGGTGGCGAAGCCCTGGCCGTGCCGACCGACGTCACCCTCAACGAGTCCATGGAGGCGCTGGCCAGCGCCGCAGCAGCATTCGGAGAAGGGCGCATCGACGTCTGGATCAACAACGCCGGCGTCGGTGCGGTGGGCGCTTTCGACGAGACGCCGCTGGATGCCCACGAACAGGTGGTACAGACCGATCTGCTCGGCTATCTGCGCGGTGCCCATGTGGTGCTGCCTTATTTCAAGCAGCAGAACGCCGGTGTGCTGATCAACACGCTTTCGGTCGGCAGCTGGGTGCCGCAGCCCTACGCAGTGGCTTATTCGGCCGCCAAGTTCGGCCTGCGTGGCTTCTCTCACGCGCTACGCAGCGAGCTCGGACAGTGGCCGGGCATTCACATCTGCGACGTCTATCCCTCGGTCGTCGACAGCCCGGGCTTTCGCGATGGCGGCAACTACGCCGGCCGCTCGCTGCAACCCCCGCCACCGCTGAGCGATCCACGCGAGGTCGCCGCGGCGATGGTCAGCCTGGCGCTGCACCCACGCCACACCACTTCGGTAGGTGCCATGGCCACACTGCTGCGCTTCGCGCATTTCGTCACGCCAGGCTTCGATCATCTGTATGGCCTGTTGACGGGCATGGCGCTCGGGCGCGCGAAGCGCGTGCCCACTTCGTCGGGCAACCTGTTTCATCCCGCGTTGGGCCAGCGTCGAGTCGATGGTGGCTGGCGCGGCGAAGCCCATGACCCGCGCAAGATGCTATTGGCCGGCGGGTTGGCGGCAGGCTTGCTGGGGATCTATCTGTGCTGTCGTCAGCGCCGCTGAACGCGAAGAGCCGCTAGCGCCCTTTCTGCGCCGCGCTGACGCCTTCCAGCGTGGCGAAGGAGGTGTCCTTGGCGGTCAGCAGGAAATCGCGCATGAAGGGCGAATCCAGCATGTCGGCGCGGATGCCGGCGAACAGCGTGGCGAACAGGCCTTTCTCACCCAGGCGCTTGGCCGTGACGTAGCCGCGCGCGCTGTACTCGTGCAGCGCCCAGTTGGGCACGCAACACACGCCGCGGCCCGAAGCCACCAGCTGCATCATCATCACCGTGAGTTCCGAGGTGCGTACCTGCGCCGGTTCGATATCGGCCGGTTCGAGGAAGCGGGTGAAGATATCCAGCCGGTCGCGCTCAACCGGATAGGTGATCAGCGTCTCGTTGACCAGGTCTTCAGGCCGGACATGAGGCCGGCTGGCCAGGGTGTGCTGGTTGGCCACCGCCAGCATGGCTTCATAGGTGAACAGCGGCACGTAAGTGATGCCGGGCAGCTCGACCGGATCGGAGGTCACCACCAGGTCCAGATCGCCGCGAGCCAGCGCCGGCAGCGGAGCGAAGGAGAAGCCCGAGGCGAGGTCCAGCTCGACCTCCGGCCAGGCATCGCGGAACTGGTCGATGGTCGGCATCAGCCACTGGAAGCAGCTGTGGCATTCGATGGCCATGTGCAACCGGCCGGCCGTGCCGCCGGCCAGGCGCGCCAGGTCGCGCTCGGCGCTGCGCAGTTGCGGCAGCAATGAATCTGCCAGCTGCAAAAGACGCAGGCCGGCGCTGGTGAAGCGTACCGGCCGGGTCTTGCGCACGAACAGCTGCAACCCCAGGCGCTCTTCCAGCTCCTTGAACTGGTGAGACAGCGCCGACTGGGTCAGATGCAGGCGCTCGGCAGCCTCGACCAGGCTGTCGGTTTCGCGCAGTGCGTGAAGGGTTTTCAAGTGGCGTATTTCCAGCATGCCGGGGCTCCCTGCAATTCTTTGGGATCGCGGCCTGGAAGGCGGTCGATCACGTATAGCGTATGAGCGATTCTCATGGCGCAGCGCAGTGTGTCCCAGTGTGGAGAAACTGTCGAGTCAGGCTTACGACCGTGAGCGGAGTGTATGGGGCGACCTCATAGCCATATGCGGCTGATCAGGAACAGCAGCGACAGGAAGAAGAGTATCGCCAGCAGGATCATCAGCCCGTCGCGGGCCATCATGCCTACGCCGAGTACGCTCAGGGCTGCGCCCGCCGTGGTGTTGCCGAAGGGAATGATCTCCAGTGGCGGCATGGTCGCGGCGATCGCGATGCACAGCAGCGCGTTGCCACGTACCGCCAGGCCCTGAGTCAGGAACTTCAGCCGTGGGCGGAGCAGGCGGTCGACGAACGCGGCGGGGCGCGTCAGGAGCGCCAGCGCCCGGTCGTATTTGCTGCGGGAGGCGGTGCGCTGCAGCAGCCACTGCGGCAGCCAGAAGTGCCGTCGACCCATCAGCAGCTGCCCGGCGATCAGCGTCACCATGACCGCGAACACGCTGGGCAGCCCCGGAATTCCCGACAGCGGCGACAACACCAGCAGGCCCGGTACCAGTAGCAGCGCGCCGACACTGCGCTCGCCGGTCGCCTGGAGCATGCTTTCGATCTTCACCGGCTGGTCGGCCTCGCCGGCCTGGCGCAGGTTCTCGATCAGGGCCTGGAGATTTTCCGGTTCCTCGGCGTTCATGGTGTGTTCCGCGCCTGCGCAAAGTCTGCCCGTTAGAACAGCGAGGATACGAAAGCGCACACATTATGAGTGAATTTGTTTTTGGTTGTGAATTATGTGAGATTTATTCATGACTGTCGGCAAGGGACAATCGCTCCAACTTTTTCTCGACATGAATTGGAGACGTTATGCCTGTTGCCCACTCCCTGGGATTCCCTCGCATCGGCCGCGACCGTGAACTGAAGAAGGCGCTCGAGGCGTACTGGAAGGGCGATCTGGATGAGGCCGGGTTGCGCCAGGTCGGGCGTGAACTGCGTGCCGCCCATTGGCAACTGCAGGCGGATGCCGGTATCGAGCTGCTGCCGGTCGGCGACTTCGCCTGGTACGACCAGGTGCTGAGCCATTCGCTGATGTTCGATGTGATCCCACAGCGCTTCCGTCCGGCCGAAGGCGAACCGACCCTGGAAACCCTGTTCGCCATGGCGCGTGGTGTGTCGAAGCGTTGCTGTGGCAGCGGTTCGCAGGCGCAGGAGATGACCAAGTGGTTCGATACCAACTACCACTACCTGGTGCCCGAGTTCACCCAGGACCAGTCGTTCAAGCTGGCCTGGACACAGCTGTTCGACGAGGTCGAGGAGGCCCTGGCGCTGGGGCATCGGATCAAGCCGGTGCTGATCGGGCCGCTGACCTTCCTCTGGCTGGGCAAGGCCAAGGGCGAGGCATTCGACAAACTGGAACTGCTGGAGCGGCTGCTGCCCGTCTACGGCGAAGTGCTCGAACGCCTCGCGGCACAGGGCGTCGAGTGGGTGCAGATCGACGAACCTATCCTGGTGATGGACCTGCCCCAGGAGTGGAAGAATGCCTTCGAACGCGCCTATAACCTGCTCCAGCGCGCGCCGCTGAAGAAGCTGGTCGCCACTTATTTCGGCGGCCTGGAAGACAACCTCGGGCTGGCCGCTGCGCTACCGGTCGACGGCCTGCATATCGACTTGGTGCGCGCGCCGGAGCAGTACCCGGTAATTCTCGACCGTCTGCCAGCCTACAAGATCCTTTCCCTCGGCCTGGTCAATGGCCGCAACGTCTGGCGCTGCGATCTGGAGAAGGCGCTGGAGGTGGCGCGGCATGCCGCCGAGCGCCTGGGGGAGCGTTTGTGGATCGCACCTTCCTGCTCGTTGCTGCACAGCCCGGTCGACCTCACGCGCGAAGATCAGCTGGATACGGAAGTGAAGAGCTGGCTGGCGTTCGCCGTGCAGAAGTGCGCCGAGGTCGCGGCCCTGGCGCGTGCCATCGAGGCCCCGGAAGATCCCGACATACTGCTGGCGTTGCAGCAAAGCCGCGCCGTGCAGCTCGGCCGCGCGCAATCGCCACGCATTCATGACCCCGTCGTGCAGGCGCGGTTGGCCTCGATCAAGCCACGGCACAGCCAGCGGGCTTCGAGCTTCGCCGAGCGGATCGAACTGCAGCGTGCGGGCTTGCAGCTCCCGCTGTTCCCGACCACCACGATCGGCTCCTTCCCGCAGACGCCAGCGATCCGCCTGGCGCGCCAGGCATTCAAGCAGGGCACGCTGGCCGCAGGCGACTACACCGAGGCCATGCAGGCGGAAATACGCCGTGCGATCGCCATTCAGGAGCAACTGGGGCTGGACGTGCTGGTGCATGGCGAGGCGGAGCGCAACGACATGGTCGAATACTTCGCCGAGCAGCTCGAAGGCTACAGTTTCACCCGCTTCGGCTGGGTGCAGAGCTATGGTTCGCGCTGCGTCAAGCCGGCGGTGATCCATGGCGACCTGAGTCGTCCGGCGCCGATGACGGTGGACTGGATCCGTTACGCCCAGCAGCAGACCGACAAGGTGGTGAAGGGCATGCTCACCGGCCCGGTCACCATGCTCATGTGGTCCTTCCCGCGCGAGGATATTTCACGCGAACAGCAGGCGCGGCAGCTGGCACTGGCCATTCGCGACGAAGTCTGCGATCTGGAAGCGGCCGGCATCCGTATCGTGCAGATCGACGAGGCGGCCTTCCGCGAGGGTCTGCCGCTGCGCCGCGCCGCCTGGCAGCACTATCTCGACTGGGCGGTGGATGCCTTCCGCCTGTGCGCCAGCGGCGTGCGCGATGAAACGCAGATCCACACGCACATGTGCTACAGCGAGTTCAACGATGTGATCGAGTCGATTGCCGCGATGGATGCCGACGTCATCACCATCGAGACGTCGCGCTCGCAGATGGAGCTGCTCGAGGCCTTCCGTGCCTTCGACTATCCCAACGACATCGGGCCCGGGGTTTACGACATCCATTCGCCGCGGGTACCCGAGGCGGACGAGATGGTCCGGCTGCTGCAGAAGGCTGCCGAGCGCATCCCCGCCGAGCGGTTGTGGGTAAACCCCGATTGCGGCCTGAAGACCCGCGCCTGGCCGGAAACCGAGGCGGCGCTGGTGAACATGGTGGCTGCGGCACGCAAGCTGCGGGCGGCGTAGCGCTTCAGGCCGGGGCAATCGACGCAGGTCTGGCGTCGATTGCCCCGGTTTTCGGCTACAGTAGCCGCTTGTCCTCCAGCCAGCGCACCTGAACCTGCATGACTCCCGCCATCGATCTGTTGAAGAAGGCCAAGGCCGAACACCGTATCCACAGCTATGAGCACGATCCCAAATCCGCTTCCTACGGTCTGGAGGCGGCGGAGAAGCTCGGTCTCGACCCGGCGCGGGTGTTCAAGACGCTGCTCGCCTGCAGTGAAAGGAATGAACTGCTGGTGGCGGTGGTTCCGGTGGGTGGCAGCCTCGACCTTAAGGCGCTGGCCCAGGCCGCCCAGGTGAAGAAGGTGGACATGGCCGATCCCATGGTCGCGCAACGGACCACCGGCTATCTGGTCGGCGGGATCAGCCCGCTGGGGCAGAAGAAGCGCTTGCGCACCTTCATCGATCAGTCGGCGCAGGCGTATCCGACCATTCATGTCAGTGCCGGTCGGCGCGGACTGGAAGTCGAGCTGGCGGCGCAGGTATTGGCCGAGCAGACCGGTGCCCGTTTCGCGGCCATCGGGCGTGCGTGAAGTTATAGCGGCGGCAGGTTCTCGCTGAGGTCCTCGGCCTGGATGCCGGGAATATGGATGTCGCTTTGCACCAGTTGCTGGCCTTCCATCTGCGGCTGGGTCACCCAGGTGAGAATGTCGTAGTAGCGGCGAATGTTCGCGACGAAATGCACCGGCTCGCCACCGCGGGCATAACCGTAGCGGGTTTTGCTGTACCACTGCTTCTGTGCCAGGCGCGGCAGCATCTGCTTCACGTCCAGCCACTTGTTCGGGTCAAGGCCTTCCGCTTCGGCCAGCTTGCGGGCGTCTTCCAGGTGGCCGCCGCCCACGTTATAGGCCGCCAGCGCGAACCAGGTGCGGTCCGGTTCGAGCACGCTGTCCGGCAGGCTGGCATGCACCTTGACCAAGTACTTGCCACCGCCCTGGATGCTTTGTACCGGGTCGAGCCGATTGGAAACACCCATGGCCTTGGCGGTGCGCAGGGTCAGCATCATCAGGCCGCGAACGCCGGTTTTCGAGGTCGCATCGGGCAGCCAGTGCGATTCCTGATAACCGATCGCCGCCAGCAGGCGCCAGTCGATGCCATGGGCCTTGGCGGTTTCCCGAAAGGCTTTTTCATAGCGGGGCAGGCGTTGCTGCAGATGTTTGGCGAAGGAATAGGCGCCGACGTAGCCCAGCACGTCCACGTGCCCGTAATAACGCTCGTGCAGCCGCTGCAGGGTGCCGTTGCGGCGGGCCTCGTCGAGAAATTCGTTGGCGGCGTTGAGCAGGCTCTCGTCTTCGCCCTTGGGCAGGATCCAGGACAGGCTGTTCTCGTCCTCCAGATCGAACGCGGCCCGCGCATTGGTGAAGTAGACCTGGTTCATCGCCAGCTCGTTGGACTCGACCAGGGTCAGGTCGATCTGGCCTTCGTCGACCATGCGCAGCAGGTCGACGGCTTCCACGGCGTCGGACTCTTCATAGCGCAGTTCGGGATATTCGGCCTGCAACGCCTGCAGCTTCTCCGCCTGGCTGCTGCCCCTGAGCACCAGAATGCGCTTGCCGACCAGGTCTTCGATGCGCGTCGGGCGGCGCTGCCCCAGGCGATAGACGACCTGGGTGGTGGTTTCCAGATAGGGACGGGTGAAACGCGCCAGCTGATTGCGGCTCTCGCTGGCCACCAGGCCGGCGGCGGCCAGGGCCGGGCCGCCGGGACGATTCAGGCGGCTGAAAATATCCTCGATGCTG
Organism: Stutzerimonas nitrititolerans; assembly: GCF_003696285.1. Lineage (GTDB taxonomy): Bacteria > Pseudomonadota > Gammaproteobacteria > Pseudomonadales > Pseudomonadaceae > Stutzerimonas > Stutzerimonas nitrititolerans. The sequence continues at coordinate 220,498 of NZ_RFFL01000005.1, read as the reverse complement.
TCGGCGGTCTCGATCTGCAGCTCGACACCGAGATGCCCCGCGAAGCGCTTGACCAGTTCGTACTCGAAGCCGGTCTTGCCGTTGCGATCCTGGAAATAGGTCGAGGGGCTGTTGCGGGTGATCACGCGCAGTACGCCTTCCTCCTGAATGCGCTCGAGTTCGCTGGGCGGTTCGGCACAGCTGCTGAGCATCAGGAAGATTCCGGTCGCCAGCAACCAGGAGGTGCAGCGCTTGCGGAACAGGGTTTGAGCAAACATCGGCGCAGTATACGCAAAGGCGAACCGCCACCATATCTGGACAAGTACGATCGACTTTGCTAGCGCAACGGCGGCAGGCAGGCCGTACAGGCGCCGCCGAGCATGCAGTGGCGGAGCTGCCATAGCCCTTTGCGAACGAGGCGCCGACGGCGAGAATGGGCGCCTCGGATCCACCAGCAGCAGTAGTAGCAGCATGAATGCCGATTCGCCCAAACCCTGGTTCGTCTACTTGGTTCGCGCCGCCAACGGTGCCCTGTATTGCGGCATCAGCGACGATGCCCAGCGTCGCTTCGTCGCCCATCGGAGCGGGCGTGGCGCTCGCTTCTTCCATTCCAGCCCGGCGGTGGCGCTGGTGTACGTCGAAAGTTGCCCGAGCAAGGGCGACGCCCTGCGCCGCGAGCGTGCGATCAAGCAGCTGAAGAAGCCGGCCAAGGAGCGCCTGGTGAGCGACCACGATCCGCTGAATGTCTCGACAATCGGGGCCTAGGCTGACCTCGCAGCGCCGAGTAAGCTGCCGATTCTTCTAACAAGAACTGGCGGAGCCTGCCATGCATGAGCTGATCCTGCACCATTACCCCACCTCGCCATTTGCCGAAAAGGCACGTCTGCTGCTGGGGTTCAAGCAACTCTCCTGGCGCTCGGTGACGATTCCGCCGGTCATGCCCAAGCCGGACCTGACCGCCCTGACCGGGGGCTATCGGCGCACGCCGGTGTTGCAGGTCGGCGCGGACATCTATTGCGACACGGCACTGATCGCGCGCCGCCTGGAGGCCGAGAAGGCCACGCCGGCACTGTTTCCCGAGGGGCAAGAATTCAACGCGGCGGCACTCGCCCAGTGGGCCGACTCGGTGCTGTTCCTGCATGCGGTGAGCCTGGTATTCCAGCCCGAATCCATGGCGGTGCGCTTCGCCCAGGTGCCGAAGGAGTTCGTCGAGATCTTCAGCAAGGATCGCGCGCAGCTGTTCGCCAACGGTTCGATCTCGCGGGTTCCGCTGGAACAGGCGAAGAGCCATTGGCCGGTACTGATGGCGCGTCTGCGGCAGCAACTGTCGCGTGACGAAGGGGAATTCCTGTTCGGTGCGGCGCCCTGTATCGCCGATTTCTCGGTGGCCCACTGCCTGTGGTTTCTCAAGGGCACGCCGGTGACGGCGCCGCTGGTCGATGACTATCCGGAAGTGGCAGCCTGGCTCGGCAAGGTGCTCGGCGTTGGCCATGGCTCGCACAAGGCGCTCGATGCCGTAGATGCCGTGGCGCTGGCCCGTGATTCGGAGCCTGCGCAGTTGCCCGGCGAAGTCTTCACGGACCCGAACGGATTCGAGGCGGGACAACAGGTGGCGATCTGCGCAGCGGATTACGGCGCCGATCCGGTGATTGGCGAATTGGTGTTCGCGGGGGCCGAAGAGCTGATCCTGCGTCGTGAGGATGAGCGCGCCGGAGTGGTGCACGTGCATTTTCCCCGCCTCGGGTATCGCATCGAGGCGCGCTGAGCCCGGCTGGCGGCGGAGTTCCTCGCGGCTCCGCCGTGGCGGTCAGTCCTTGCGGCGCTTCAACTGGTCGACCAGCTGGGTTGGCAACTGACGGATGATCAGCATGTCGCGGGCTTCGTCATATTCGATCTTCGAACCCAGCAGGTGCGACTCGAAACTGATCGACAGCCCCTCGGCGCGGCCAGTGAAGCGACGAAACTGGTTGAGCGTGCGCTTGTCGGCCGGAAATTCCGGGGCCATGCCGTAATCCTTGTTGCGGATGTGATCGTAGAAGGCTTTGGGCCGTTCTTCGTCGATCAGCCCCGAAAGCTCTTCCAGCGAGACCGGCTCGCCGATTTTCGCCTGGCTGCTGGCATAGCCCACCAGCGCGCTGGTTTTCTCCCTGGCCTGTTCCTCGGGCAGGTCTTCGTTCTCGACGAAATCGCTGAAAGCCTTGAGCAGCGTACGGGTCTCGCCCGGTCCGTCGACTCCTTCCTGGCAGCCGATGAAGTCGCGGAAATACTCCGAGACCTTCTTGCCGTTCTTGCCCTTGATGAACGAGATGTACTGTTTGGACTGCTTGTTGTTCTGCCACTCGGAGATATTGATCCGCGTGGCCAGGTGCAACTGGCCGAGATCCAGGTGCCGCGCGGCCGCTACGTCCAGCGACTCGGTAACGGTGACGCCCTCGCTGTGATGCAACAGGGCGATGGCCAGGTAATCGGTCATGCCTTGCTGGTAATGGGCGAACAGCACATGGCCGCCGGTGGACAGGTTGGATTCTTCCATCAGCTTCTGTAGGTGCTCGACGGCCTGGCGGCTGAAGGTGGTGAAATCCTGATTGCCTTCCATGTACTGGCTAAGCCAGCCGCTGAACGGATAGGCACCCGATTCCTCGTGAAAAAAGCCCCAGGCCTTGCCCTGCTTGGCGTTGTAGCTCTCGTTGAGATCGGCCAGCAGATTCTCCATGGCCTGGGACTCACCCAGCTCGCTATCGCGGGCATGCAGCACGGCAGGCGTGCCGTCGGGCTTCTTCTCGATCAGATGGACGATGCAGTGGCGGATGGGCATGACAGATTTTCACGGTGGTAATGGGGAAGACGGCTTAGTCTACCGGTTGTTGCGCTGTGGTTCTGTAGTGGGTCATTCCTTGATGAGCCTTTGGCACACCACATCACCGGCTTGGCCCAAGGGTTGTTGCAGCACCTGGGCAGAGAACACCTGAGATAATGAGCGCCAGGTTCTGAGTGGCTGCTGTCAATTGCTCAGCCACAGCTGGCGAATCTGTCAGTAGGCGTAGAGAAAGAAAAAAGCCCAACTCCAGCCATGGAATCGAGATGATCAGCATTCGAGATGAACTTCCCGCAGACCTTGCCGCCATCGAGGCCGTGACCATTGAGGCATTTGGCTCCGCGGAACATTCAAGCGGCACTGAACAATTCATTGTGCGGGCGCTCCGCGACTCCGGGCAGCTAGCGGTGTCGCTCGTAGCAGAAGAGAACGGCCGAATACTAGGGCATGTCGCTGTGTCCCCTGTGACAATTAGCACCGGCTCGCCCGGCTGGTACGGGCTCGGTCCGGTTTCGGTTGTTCCAGGTCGGCAAGGAAAGGGTATCGGCACGATGCTGATCACCCAGGCCTTGGCTGAGCTACGTGCAGCGGGGGCAGTCGGCTGCGTCGTGCTTGGTGAGCCCGGTTATTACTCACGTTTTGGTTTCAAGGGGGAACCCAGGCTCGTGCTGCCGGATGTTCCGGCCGAGTACTTCCAAGCCATCGTATTCAACGGCACATTCCCTGCTGGCGAGGTTGCTTATCATGCATCTTTCGAGGCCACGGCGTGAGTTCAACCTCGAAGTGCAGCAGAGTATCAAGTGCCTGATCCTGTGCCGCAGTCGATGGCTTTGCCCCGGCTGAGCCATACGGCCCTTCATTGCGAGGAGTGACATGTGAGCCAAATCTGGGCCTTGCTCGGCGTGGTGCGGGGGCGGTTTCTGCTGCTGACGCTGAGCTGTGTAGCGCTCGGGGTGGCGCTTGCTTCGCGGTCGCAGGTCGGGGTGATGGAAGTTGGTGACGCGCTGCTGGTGTTGTTTGGCGCCCTTGCCGCACATGTGGCAGTGAATGCGCTCAACGAGTGGAGCGACTACCGTAGCGGTCTGGATCTGCGCACTCGACGTACCGCCTTCAGCGGGGGCAGCGGCACCCTGGTGGCGCGTCCGCAGCTGCTCGGGCGCACCCTGATGCTTGGCCTCGGCAGCCTGCTGGCCTGTGCGCTGATCGGGTTGTTTTTCCTGCTGCGCAAACCGCAGTTGCTGCTCAGCCTGGCGCCGCTCGGGCTGACGGGATTGGCGCTGGTGCTGCTGTATACGCCCTGGCTGACGAGGCACCCCTGGCTGTGCCTGTTCGTACCCGGTCTGGGTTTTGCGCTGATGGTGCTGGGGACGCGCATCGTGCTCGGTGGTCCGCTGCAGGGGCGCGACCTGCTGTTGGTCCTGGTGCCTTTGCTGCTGAGCAACAATCTGCTGCTGCTCAGCCAGTTCCCCGATATCGACGCCGATCGCGCTGCCGGGCGGCGTACCTTGCCCATGCATCTGGGCTGCGAGAAAGCGCTGTGGGTGGTGCTGGCGCAATGGCTGCTGGCTTACGGCGTGCTGCTTTGGGGGCTTTTCAACGGCGAGCTTGGTGGTGCTGCCCTGGGCCTGCTGACCTTGCCGCTGGCCCTGCGCGCCACCTGGCTGCTGCGCCGTGAACCGTTGCGGGCACGAGGCTTATTGCCTGCGCTGGGATTGAACGCTGCCGTCAGCGTGGCGACGCCGTTGCTGATGGCGCTGGGGCTGATGGTTCTGTAGCGCCTCTGGGGCGAAGTTCATGGCTCAGCGAGGTGCTGCGCGCGCCTGCTCGATCAACCAGTCTTTCAGTGCCAGGGCAGCCGGTCGGATTGCCAGCTTTCGGTGATGGACGATGTAGTACCCGGTGGGCAGCAGCAGGCAGTGCTCGAACGGCTCTATCAGCACGCCTGTTGCCAGTTCTTCCTCTACCAGGAAGGGGCTGGCCATGACCACGCCCTGGCCTTGTTTGGCGGCTTCGATGGCGATGAGGCCCTGGTCGAAGTGGATGCAGGGTATGGCCGCGATCTGGCTGTCGTCGAGCTGGCTGAACTCTTGGAGCCATCGTGGCCAGTAGGGCTGCGTGGTGGTGTCGAGCAGGGTGGTGCGTTGCAGGTCGTCCGCCTGCTTCAGCGCGAGCGCAGCGGCATAGTCGGGACGGCAGTACACTCGTCCTTCGTACCGATAGAGCATTGTGGCGTCCAGGTTGGGGTCGTCGTCCCGGAAGTAGCGAATGGTGAGATCGATGGCGTCGCGTTCGAAATTGACGAGGGACGTCGTGGCGCTGAGATGAAGTTCCACATCGGGGTGCCTGGTGACGAAGTCGGCCAGCCGTCGAGGAAGCCATTTTGCGGCAAAGCCCGGCGGCATGGACAGCGAGACGCTCTTGCTGCGCCGGCTCTTCAGTTCCCGGCTGGCATCGGCGATCTGCGAAAGTGCCGGCTGGATGTGCCGCCAGTAGGCCAGGCCCTCGGCCGTTGGCAGCACCTGGCGGGTCTGGCGTATGAACAAGGCGGTGCCCAGCCATTCTTCCAGCTTCTGAATCTGCTGCCCAACGGCACCCGGCGTTACGCACAATTCCTCCGCGGCAAGAGAAAAACTGCTGTGACGTATCGCTGCATCTAGCGAAATCAAAGATTTAAAAGGTGGGTAATCATTCATGCTGTAGAAAAACTATTCCATCGAGCGCATTAAATCAGTTGTAGACGAGTTGCTGCAGCAAGACAATTCGTGGCATTCCTGACGACGGGATTGTGCGTCGCGTCTGTTGCCATTTCTCGCTGCAATGCGGCTCGCGACGAAACGGCAGCAGCCCCTGGGATGTATCCAACAATGACGGAGACACGATGATGACCTCACTTTGGCGAAACAGCGCCTGGATTCTCCTGGGTGCCTCGCTGATTCTCGCCATATCGCTGGGCGTGCGGCATGGTTTCGGCCTGTTCCTGTCGCCGATGAGCACCGAGTTTGGCTGGGGCCGGGAGGTGTTCGCCTTCGCCATTGCCTTGCAGAACCTGATCTGGGGCCTGGCGCAGCCGTTCACCGGGGCGCTGGCCGATCGTTTCGGCGTGACGCGGGCGGTGGTCATCGGCGGGGTTCTCTATGCCGTCGGGCTGGTGCTGATGGCGATGGCCGACACGCCGGGCTCGCTTTCGCTGAGTGCCGGGCTGTTGATCGGCATCGGTCTGTCAGGCACCTCGTTCTCGGTGATTCTCGGTGCGGTGGGGCGCGCGGCACCGGTGGAGAAGCGCAGCATGGCGATGGGTATCGCCAGTGCCGCCGGCTCCTTCGGACAGTTCGCCATGCTGCCGGGCACCCTCGGCCTGATCGGCTGGCTGGGCTGGTCGTCGGCGTTGCTGGCGCTGGGACTGCTGGTGGCGCTGATCGTGCCGTTGGCAGCGATGCTGCGCGGCGACGCCCGTCCCGCCGAAACCAGCGGTGTCCAGCAGTCGCTGGGCGAGGCGCTGCGTGAGGCCTTTGGCCACTCCGGTTTCCGCCTGCTGGCGCTGGGCTTTTTCGTCTGTGGTTTTCAGGTGGTGTTCATCGGCGTGCATCTGCCGGCCTACCTGGTGGATCAGGGCCTGCCGGCCGTGAGCGGCACGACGGTGCTGGCGCTGGTCGGGCTGTTCAACGTGGTCGGTACCTACACGGCGGGCTGGTTGGGCGGCTGCTATTCGAAGCCGAAGTTGCTGACGTCGCTCTACCTGATGCGCGCGGTGGTCATCGGCGCTTTCTTCTTCGCACCGCTGACGCTCTGGAGCGCCTACGCATTCGGTATCGCCATGGGGCTTTTGTGGCTGTCCACGGTGCCCCTGACCAACGGCACCGTGGCGACGCTGTTCGGTGTGCGCAACCTGTCGATGCTCGGTGGCATCGTCTTCCTGTTCCACCAGCTGGGGTCGTTCTGCGGCGGCTGGCTGGGCGGTTGGGTTTACGACCGAACCGGCAGCTATGACCTGGTCTGGCAGATTTCCATCGCGCTCAGCCTGATGGCCGCGGCGTTGAACTGGCCGATTCGCGAGCAGCCGGTGGAACGTCTGAGCGTGCCGGCGGGCACTTCGGCGGTGGCCTGACATGAAGGGCCTGCGCTGGCTGATGATTGCGGCACTGGTTGGCCTGGCGCTGCTGGCCTGGTGGGGCTGGCAGCAGGGTGGGCTGGCATTGCTGCAGCTGGGTGTGGGGATCTGCTGATGCGCAGCCGCGGGTGCGCCGCACGTTCTGCGGCCATTCGTCCGGCGCGACAAGGTGAAGGGAATCAAACCGGGTTTTGATGCTCCAAAGCGCAGCGGTTGTATTGCCTCCGTTCTGGTGTCGCACAACCGTCATCAATACTTGGTAAATAGCTGCCTGCACGCAGTTACTGGAGCAATGAAGAAGATGTCCACCCTCACCGAACTCGCTCAGCACATCGCCAAGCTTTATCCGCTCAAGGATAAGTGCGCCGGCAAGCGTTACCGTGTGGTCGGCGAGTTGGCCGGCATGACCGAGCTGGAAGAAATCAACGGCGAACCGCGCTACATCCAGACCCTGTCGCTACAGGACAAGCAGCGCTGGGACATGGTCGTCTGAGCGAAGCATCCGCCCCGAGCCAGTGTCGACCGATGCTGGCTCATGATTCGGCAGCATTCCTGCGCCTGGCCTCGCCCCAGCGCGCCAACCGCCAGGCCTCACGTTCCCCCTCGTCGAGAAAGCTCCAGGCCACGAAGCGGCTGCGTTTCTGGCCCTGAGCCATTTCCTGCAGCTGTACCTGGCTGGCGCCCAGCCTGTTCAGAAGCGCCTGCAAGGGCGCCACGTTGCCGCCCTTGGATACCAGGGTACTGAACCAGCAGACCTGCTGCGCCACCTCGGCGCTTTCCGTTGCCAGACGCCGAATGAAGGCCAGCTCGCCGCCTTCGCACCAGAGCTCGCGGGCCTGACCGCCGAAATTCAGCACCGGTAGCTTGCGCTTGGGATCGAGCTTGCCGAGGTTGCGCCATTTGCGCTGGCTGCCACTGCTGGCCTCCGCCTGGGAGGCATGGAAGGGCGGGTTGCACAGGGTGACATCGAAGCGTTCATCGGGCGCAAGCACGCCGGCGAAGATCCGCTGCGGGTCGCTCTGCTGACGCAGGCCGATCGCCTTGTTCAGCTTGTTGGCCGAGACGATGGTGCGTGCCGAGGCCAGTGCGACGGCATCGATATCCGTGCCGGTGAAGTGCCAGCCGTACTCGCGCTGGCCGATCAGCGGGTAGATGCAGTTGGCGCCGGTGCCGACGTCCAGCGCCTGGATCGACGCGCCACGCGGTATCACTCCGTCGTTCTGCGAGGCCAGCAGGTCGGCCAGGCCGTGCAGGTAATCCGCGCGCCCGGGAATCGGCGGGCACAGATAACCGGGCGGGATGTCCCAGTGGGCGATGCCGTAGAACTGCTTGAGCAGGGCGCGGTTGAACACCCTCACCGCATCGGGGTTGGCGAAGTCGATGCTCTGCTTGCCGTAGGGGTTGCGAATGACGAAGGCGGCGAGTTCCGGGCACGCGGCGACCAGCGCGGGAAAGTCGTAGCGTCCACTGTGTCGGTTGCGCGGATGCAGTAACGGCTTGCCACTGTTGTCGGCCGAGGGTTTGCGAGGAGAAGTCTTCGGAGTGGGCATGATGGGCGCTGAAAGAAAATCAGCGCCTATTCTCCCATGGTTTCAGCGCTGGCGCGGCACCAGCAGCATCCACAGCAAACCCCAGAGCAGCGCACCCGCGCCCAGCCAGAAGGCGCTGTGCAGGGTGCCGCCCATGTCCAGCCAGACGCCGGTCAACCAGGGGCCGGCCAGTTGGGTCAGGCTGTAGAGGGCGATCAGCGCCGCCGACAGCCGAGGGCCCTGGTGGGGATGCAGCGTGCGCGCCAGGCGCTGGGTGAGCAGCACGGTGCCGAGGAAGGTTCCGCCGACCAACACCCCACAGATCAGGATGCCACTGGCGCCAGGCAGCAGCAGGATGGCCAGCACGCCGACCAGTTGCGTGACGTAGCTCAGGCGCAGTGCAGGCGCATCGCCCAGCAGCACGCCCAGGCGGTTCCACAGCCACGGCGAGGGCAGCGTGGCGAGGGCGACCACCAGCCAGCTGTTGCCGATCAGGAAGCTGCCCGGCGCGATCTGCAGATGCGCCACCATCGGCAGGAAGGTCATCGGCAGGATGTAGCCCAGCCCGGCGCCCGCATAAGAAAGGAACAGCGGCGTGCTGGCGCGATCCAGCAGCCGGCCGCTGGGCTCGACGGCCGATACCGCCGCCGGCTCGTCTTCGGGCATATCCAGCCTGGCCAGCTGGCGCCAGCCCCACCAGGCGAGGGGAATGGACAGCAGCGCCGCCGGCCACCAGCGATCGGCGCCCTGCAGCAGGCCATCGCTGAGGCTGACCAGCAGGCTGGAGAGGATCAGCCCTACGCAGACCCCCAGGTAGACCAGCCCGCTGGACGAGATCCGGCGATGACGAGCCAGCCACTCGAGAATCAGCGAGGGCGCCTGGACGAACACCAGGCCATTGCTGATGCCGTTGAGCAGGCGCAGGGCGTAGAGCGCATCCGCCGACTCCGCCTGGGTCTGGGCGAGGGTGCTGAGCACATTCACGGCCAGCGCCCAGGGCAGGCTGCGGCGGATCTGTGCGACGCGATGCCAGCGCACCGCGAGCAGCGCGCCGATCAGATAGCCCAGGTAGTTCCAGGTGGCGGCTGTGGCGCCTTGCTGGATATCGAGCAGGCCATCCTGCACCAGCCAGGGCAGCAGCGGCGTATAGATGAAACGGCCCAGACCGTGAACGACCAGCAGCAGGCTGGCGCCAGCCAGCAGCGTCGGGAACAGGGCGGGGCGTTGGGGCATGGTAGGTGCTTGCCTGGAAAAGCGGCGATCTTAGCGCCGGCTGCGGTGAAGCGATATGCCACTAATGAATGACGGGCGTTCCGGGCACGCTACAACGGGAACAGCCACGGCACCAGAAGGACCGAAACCAGCATCACCAGCAGTGTGAAAGGGACGCCGACGCGGACGAAATCCGCGAAACGGTATTGTCCCGGCCCCAGCACCAGGGTGTTCACCGGTGATGAAATGGGTGTCATGAACGCCGCCGATGCCGCCAGTGCGACGATCATCGCGAAGGGGTACGGCGAGGCGCCCAGCTGGGTGGCGGTGGATATCGCCACCGGTGCCATCAGCACCGCGGTGGCGGTATTGGAGATGAACAGGCCGATCACCGCGGTGAGCAGGAACAGGCATGCCAGCAGCGCATGCGGCCCGGCGTCGCCGAACAGGCCGATCAGCCCGGAGACCGCCAGCGCGATGCCGCCGGTTTTCTCCAGCGCGAGAGCGAAGGGCAGCATGCCGACGATCAATACCAGGCTTTGCCAGTGGATGGCCTTGTAGGCACTGTCCATGTCGACGCAGCGGAACAGGCCCATCACCAGACAGCCGATCAGCGCGGCCAGTACGTTCGGCACCAGCCCACTGACCATCAGGCCAACCATCACCGCCAGGCCCAGCAGCGCAAAAGGTGCCTGGTTGGCCGCCGGCGCGACGTCATCGATCTCGGCGGGCAGGCTGAGCACCAGGAAATCGCGACTCAACCCCTGCAGCCGGTGAATATGCTTCCAGCTGCCGGCCACCAGCAAGGTGTCGGCAGGCTTCAGCTTCTCGTCCACCAGCAGCCCCTGCAGCGCCTGATGGTTGCGGCGCACACCCACCACGTTGAGCTTGTAAGTGCTGCGAAAGCCCAGCTCCTGGATGGTCTTGCCAGGCAGGCGCGAGTCCGGCGGCAACGCCACTTCGGCCAGGCCCAGCTCGCGCGAATAGTCGCCGTAGTAGGAGTCGCTCAGCTGCAGCGACTCGACGCCCAGCTCCTCATAGGCGCCCAGCAGGCCGATCGCCGGGCTGGCCAGGTCCACCAGCAGCACGTCACCGACGAACAGCTCGGTATTGCCGGTGGCGATCAGCAGCTGCTTGCGGAACTTGTACTGGCGCTCGATGGCGATCACGTTGATGCCGTACTGGCTGCGCAGCTTCAGCTCGTCCAGCGCCTGGTTGGCCAGTACCGAACCGGGCAGTACCCGCAGGCGACGTTCGCGTTCGGGCAGGCGATAGCGCTGGGCAAGGATGTCCAGCGTGTCGCGTTGCTCGACGGCCACTTCCTGCACGGTATCGCCGCCCAGCCAACGGCGGGCCAGCAGCATGTAGCCGATGCCCAGCACGAGGATCGCCAGGCCGATCGGGGCGAAGCTGAAAAAGGCGAAGCCGTCCAGGCCGGCGCGCCGCAGTTCGCTGTGCACGACCATGTTCGGTGGGGTGGCGACCAGGGTGAGCATGCCGCTGATCAGTCCGGCGAACGCCAGCGGCATCATCAGCCGCCGCGGCGAAACCTTCATGCGCGCGGCGATGCTCAGCACCACGGGAATGAAGATCGCCACCACGCCAGTGGAGCTCATCACCGAGCCCAGGCCCGCCACGGCCAGCATCAGCAGGACCAGCAGGCGAGTTTCGCTGCTGCCTGCCGAGCGCATCAGCCAGTCCCCCAGCCGATAGGCGATGCCGGTGCGCACCAGGCCGTTGCCGATCACGAACAGTGCGGCGATCAGCACCACGCTGGGGTCGCTGAAACCGGCCAGCGCTTCGTTGACGCCGATGACGCCACTGAGCGGCAGGGCGACCATGGCCAGCAGTGCGACCACGTCCATGCGTGGCTTGTTGATCACGAACAGGCCAACGCAACTCGCGAGCAGGAAAAGAACCAGCAGCAGATCGACATTCATGGAGGGATGTGACGTCAGGGATAGTCGAGAACGGACTTGAGTCGGGGCAGGTTGCGTTCGATCCAGCGGGGATCGATGGCGCCCCAGTCGTGGATGCGATAGTGGCCGGCGTTGTGGCGCTCGCCGTCGTCCTGGACGAAGCGGCAATCGATGTCCAGGTCGCCGAGTGCAGCCAGGGTGTCCTGCGCGGTGCGGCGCGGCATGCCGGTCGTGGCCATCAGCGCGGGGACGCTGCTGGCCGTGCCGCTATCGATCAGCCAGGCGACGTAGAGCCGCCGATAGAAACTGCTTTTGGTCTTGCTGATGGTCATTGTTCCGGTCCTCGAGCCGGGTCAGGTGCGCCTGCCCCGGCCCCGGAGCCGTTTCAACGCAGGGCGAGCATGCCGATGTAGGTCACTACGCCGCCAGTGTAACCGAGGAAGGCCAGCAGGCTGACGCGTCTGACGTACCAGGTGAAGCTGATTTTCTCCATGCCCATGGCGGCTACGCCGGCAGCGGAGCCGATGATCAGCGTGCTGCCGCCGGTGCCGGCGCAGTAGGCCAGCATTTCCCAGAAGTTGCCGTCGATCACGAACTGCGACAGCCAGCCGGTTTCGTCCACGGCGGCTGCGGCGAGCATCTTGTCGCTGACCAGCGGATACATCTTCATCGCGCCGGCCACCAGCGGTACGTTGTCGACGATCGCCGAGAGCAGGCCGATTGCGTAATTGATCGCATAGATATGGCCGAAGGACTCACGCAGCGCGGTGGCGACCTGGGTCAGGTGGCCGGCGGTAGCCAGTGCCGCGACCGCCAGCAGGATGCCGAGGAAGAACAGTACGCTGGGCGTGTCGACCTTGCGCAGTACGCCGACTACCGAGAGCGGGTGCTTGTGATCGGCGTGTTTGTTGCGGTGGATGAACTCGGTGGTGACCCAGAGCACGCCCAGGCCGAACAGGATGCCCATGTAGGGTGGCAGGTGCGTCACGGTCTTGAAGATCGGGACGAACAGCAAGGCGCCGAGACCAAGTGTCAGCACCAGGTTACGTTCGAATAGTGTGGTGGTAGGAGGAATCTTCTCGGCCAGGTGGGCACGGGCGCGTGGCCGCGGTGCCTCGCCATGCAGGCGGAAGCTGAGGATGATCAGCGGTACCAGCAGGCACACCAGGCTCGGCAGGAACAGGCCGGTAATGATGCCGGAGGCGGTGATCTGGCCGCCGATCCAGAGCATGGTGGTGGTCACGTCGCCAATCGGCGACCAGGCGCCACCGGCGTTGGCGGCGATCACCACGATGCCGACGTAGAGCCAGCGCTCGGGGCGGCCACGGATCAGCTTGCGCAGCAAGGACACCATGACGATGGTGGTGGTCAGGTTGTCCAGCGCCGCGGACAGGAAGAAAGTCAGCAGGCCGATGATCCACAACAGGTGCACGCGCTTGCGTGTCTGGATGCGATCGGTGATGACCTTGAAGCCCTCGTGGGAGTCGATCAGCTCGACGATGGTCATGGCGCCGAGGAGGAAGAACAGGATTTCGGCGATTTCACCCAGGTGATGGCGCAGCGACTCGATCACCACCGCCGAGGAGTCGCCTGGATCATGGCTGCCCGGCTGCAACAGCGGCAGGATGGTATCGGCGCCCAACACCAGTACGGTCCAGGTGAGCACTGCGGTGAGGATCGCGGCGGCCGCCTTGTCGATCTTCAACGGGTGTTCGAAGGCTATGCACAGATAGCCTATGACAAATACGACAGCCATGAGGACATACATCGGAATGCTCCATTTCTTGTTGAACCGGGTCGAGTCAGCGGAATCTGTCCGGTGATCTCAGTGCTGGGCGGTCAGCTGAATGCAGGCGAAGATCGGGCAATGCGGAGCAAGTCGACGCGAAGATGCCGTGGGGCGTTTGCGCATGCGCAGGCCCCGCGGACCTGTTCCGCTGCCGTGCTTGTTTCAGGATGTCGAGCCGATCACGTGGGTATTCTGTGGTCTGCCTTGTCGATGTGCTGATCTTCCATGTGCGGCATATTGAATCGGCATGAGCCGCATGAACTTGTCATGAATCAAGAGGTTGGGCGAAGGCCGGCGTGGTGCGCCGGCCTGCGTTCGCTCAGAGACTGGCGATACGCTCGCGCTGCGCCAGCAGGTTGGCTTTCGCCTGCTCGGCCTCGGCCAGTTTCGCGCGCTCCTTGTCGATCACCTCGGCGGGCGCCTTGTCGACGAAGCCGGCGTTGGCCAGCTTGCCGCCAACGCGCTTGACCTCGCCGTCGAGACGGCCGATCTCCTTGTCCAGGCGCGCCAGTTCGGCGTCCTTGTCGATCAGCCCGGCCATGGGCACCAGCACCTGCAGGTCACCCACCAGCGCCGTGGCGCACAGCGGGGCCTCTTCGCCGGCTGCCAGAACACGCACGCTTTCCAACTTGGCGAGCTTGCGCAGTAGCGGCTCGTTCTCGGCGAGGCGGCGCTGGTCGGATGCCGTGGCATTGCCGAGCAGCACGTCGATGCGCTTGGCCATGGAGATGTTCATCTCGCCACGGATCTGGCGAACCCCCAGCATGAACGCCTTGACCCACTCGATATCGCCTTCGGCGGCCTCATCGAGGCGCTCGGGGTTGTACTCCGGCCAGGGTTGCAGCATCAAGGTCGGACCGGACTTGCCCGCCAGCGGCGCGACGCGCTGCCAGATCTCTTCGGTGATGAAGGGCATGAACGGGTGAGCCAGACGCAGCGCGGTCTCCAGTACGCGCACCAGGGTGCGGCGGGTGCCGCGCTGGCGTTCGGCAGAGGCGCTTTCGTCCCACAGCAGCGGCTTGACCAGTTCCAGGTACCAGGCGCAGTACTCGTCCCAGACGAACTCGTACAGCGCTTGTGCGGCCAGGTCGAAGCGGAAGTTTTCCAGCTGGCGGGTCACTTCGGCTTCGGTGCGTTGCAGCGCGGAGATGATCCAGCGGTCCACGGAGGACAATTCGACCGGCTCATCATTGATTCCCGTGTCCTTGCCCTCGGTGTTCTCGAAGACGAAGTTGGCGGCGTTCCACAGCTTGTTGCAGAAGTTGCGGTAGCCCTCGACGCGGCCCATGTCGAACTTGATATCGCGGCCCGTCGACGCGAGGGAGCAGAAGGTGAAGCGCAACGCGTCGGTGCCGTAGCTGGCGATGCCCTCGGGGAATTCGGCGCGGGTCTGCTTGGCGATCTTCTCGGCCAGCTTGGGCTGCATCATGCCGCTGGTGCGTTTCTCCAGCAGTTGGTCCAGCGTGATGCCGTCGACGATGTCCAGCGGGTCGAGCACGTTGCCCTTGGACTTGGACATCTTCTGGCCCTGGCCGTCGCGCACCAGGCCGTGCACGTAGACGGTCTTGAACGGAATCTGCCCGGTCAGGTGGGTCGACAGCATGATCATCCGGGCGACCCAGAAGAAGATGATGTCGAAGCCGGTGACCAGTACGTCGGTGGGGTGGAAGGTCTCGAGGAAATCGGTCTGCTCGGGCCAGCCGAGGGTGGAGAAGGTCCACAGGCCGGAGCTGAACCAGGTGTCCAGCACGTCCTCGTCCTGGCGCAGTTCCACTTCATTGCCGAGGTTGTACTTGCGGCGGACTTCCATTTCGTCGCGACCGACGTAGACGTGGCCGGCTTCGTCGTACCAGGCCGGGATGCGGTGGCCCCACCACAGCTGGCGGCTGATGCACCAGTCCTGGATGTCGCGCATCCAGCTGAAGTACATGTTCTCGTACTGCTTGGGCACGAACTGGATCTCGCCGCTTTCGACGGCAGCGATGGCTTTTTCCGCCAGCGGCTTGGTGGAGACGTACCACTGGTCGGTCAACCAGGGTTCGATCACGGTGCCGGAGCGGTCGCCGCGCGGGACTTTCAGCGCGTGGTCGTCGATCTTCTCCAGCAGGCTCATGGCTTCGAACTCGGCGACGATGGCCTTGCGCGCAGCGAAGCGATCCATGTGCGCGTAGCCGTCGGGCAGGGAAGCATCGACCTTGTCATTCGGCGTGCCGTCGAGATTGAACACCTGGGCGCGAGCCAGGATCGCGGCGTTCTGGTCGAAGATGTTGATCAGCGGCAGCTTGTGGCGCTTGCCGACTTCATAGTCGTTGAAGTCGTGGGCCGGGGTGATCTTCACGCAGCCGGTGCCGAATTCCAGGTCGACGTAGTCGTCGGCGACGATGGGGATCAGGCGGTTGACCAGCGGCAGCATGATGTGGCGGCCGATCAGGCTCTTGTAGCGTTCGTCCTCGGGATGGACCGCGACGGCGGCATCGCCGAGCACGGTTTCCGGGCGCGTGGTGGCGACCACCAGGTAATCCTTGCCATCGGCGGTGCGCGCGCCGTCAGCCAGCGGGTAGCGCAGATGCCAGAGGTGGCCCTTCTCGTCGTGGTTTTCCACTTCCAGATCGGAAATGGCGGTATGCAGCTTGGTGTCCCAGTTGACCAGGCGCTTGCCGCGGTAAATCAGGCCATCCTCGTGCAGGCGCACAAAGGCTTCCTTGACCGCTTCGGACAGGCCTTCGTCCATGGTGAAGCGCTCGCGCGACCAGTCCACGGAGGACCCCAGGCGGCGAATCTGGCGGGTGATGTTGCCGCCGGATTCATGCTTCCATTCCCAGACCTTTTCGAGAAACTTCGCGCGGCCCAGGTCGTGGCGGCTGACGCCCTGCGCGCCCAGCTGGCGCTCGACCACCATCTGCGTGGCGATGCCCGCATGGTCGGTGCCCGGCTGCCACAGCGTGTTGCGGCCCTGCATGCGGCGGAAGCGGATCAGCGCGTCCATGATGGCGTTGTTGAAGCCATGGCCCATGTGCAGGCTGCCGGTGACGTTCGGCGGCGGGATCATGATGGTGTAGGGCTCGCCCGAACCCTGGGGCGCGAAATAGTTGTTCGATTCCCAGGTCTGGTACCAGGAAGTCTCGATGGCGTGGGGCTGGTAGGTCTTGTCCATTCGGCGGGACCCTTAGAACGGCTGGTCGGAAAAACCGCAGAGTATAAAGGCAAAGTACCGGAGCGGCGGCATCGCCATCGCTTATTGGTTTGTCCGATGCGTCGCAGAGTGGTTCCTGCAACGCGGCTCGCAGCTGGAGCCGGCTTGCTGGCGGGGCTCGCCCGCGGCGAACCTCGGGGGGAATGCGGCTAGCGGCGGGGCGCGCGGATCAGGCGTTCGGCACGGTCTTCCAGGCGGCGCCTGAGTTCGGCCTCGATCTGCGGCACGAAATCGTCGATCACTTCCTGCAGGATCAGCTGCGCCGCGGTTCGCAGCTCGTGATCGAGGTGGCGTTCGGCAAGGGTGCGGAAGGCCGTGCGCACGGCCGGTTCGCGCGGCTCTTCGAGGGGTTCGTCCGGGGCGGATTCGACGACTTCCGAGAGCAGCGGGATGCTGTCGGGGTCCAGTGTTTCGTTCAGCGAGTCCTGCTCGTCACCGAGCAGGGCGCGGATCGACTCCAGGTCGTCGAGCAGTTGCGCGGGTTTTCGCGGTGGTGTTTGCGTCATTACAGTGGTTCCGGGCGGTGGCGCATCCTGGCGATCGATGGGCGCTCCTTCGGCTGGGCTCGAGTCGATGTATCGTCTGGGCCCTTCTCATGGATGGGAATGTCGGCAGGCCTCAGAGTTCGACGCGTTTCGGATCATAGCCGCGCTGGCGATACAGGCGAAAGTTTTCGCGGCAGACGGTCAGCAGTTCCGGCTGCTGATTGACGATCTCAATGACCCGGCTGAAGCCGTCGGTGTGCGGCGACAGCGTCGGTGCCAGGTTGATCAGCAGGCCCTGGCCGATGGCCGGCGCCTGCTCCAGTCCGATCACGACCGGGGCCTGCGGGTCTTCGTCGAACAGCTCATGGGGAATGAAGCGCTCGGCGCGAAAGCCCCAGAGCAAATCGTCCATCTCCGCGCATTGGCTTTCATCCTGACAACGGATGAACACCGGCAGGCCGTGCTGCCAGCCCTTGGCAGCCAGCTGGCAGGCTGCACGGGTGCGGCCTGCCGTGGTGCTGTCCGGCAATACGTAGAACTCGATGCGGGTCATGCAGCCGTTCCGCTCACGTCACTCGACCCGATCCAGCAGGTACTGGGTGAGCAGCGGTACCGGGCGGCCCGTCGCGCCTTTTTCCTTGCCACCGCTGATCCAGGCGGTGCCGGCGATGTCCAGGTGCGCCCAGGCATAGGCCTTGGTGAAGCGCGAGAGGAAGCAGGCGGCGGTGATGGTGCCGGCCTTGGGCCCGCCGATGTTGGCGATGTCGGCGAAGGGGCTGTCCAGTTGCTCCTGGTACTCGTCGAACAGCGGCAGTTGCCAGGCGCGGTCGTCGGCATTCTGACCGGCCCCCAGCAGCTGCCGGGCCAGCTCCTCGTCGTTGCTCATCAGGCCGGAGGTCTGGCTGCCCAGGGCGACGATGCAGGCGCCGGTCAGGGTGGCGACGTCGATCACCGCGCGTGGCTTGAAGCGTTCGACATAGGTCAGCGCGTCGCAGAGCACCAGGCGGCCTTCGGCGTCGGTATTGAGGATTTCAACGGTCTGGCCGCTCAGGGTAGTGACGATGTCGCCCGGGCGGGTGGCGCCGCCGCTGGGCATGTTCTCGGCGCAGGCCAGCACGCCCACCAGGTTGATCGGCAGCTGCAGTTCCAGCGCGGCGCGGAAGGTGCCGAGCACGCTGGCGGCGCCGCACATGTCGTACTTCATTTCATCCATGCCGAGGCCGGGCTTGAGGCTGATGCCGCCGGTATCGAAGGTGATGCCCTTGCCCACCAGCGCGTAGGGCTGCTCGCCTTTCTTGCCGCCGTTGTATTGCATCACGACGATGCAGCCCGGCTGGTCGCTGCCCTGGGACACGGCGAGGAAAGAGCCGGCGCCCAGTTCGCGCAGTTTCTTCTCGTCCAGCACTTCGACCTTCAGGCCCTTGAAGTCCTTGCCCAGCTGCCTGGCCTGCTCGGCGATGTAGCTCGGATGACAGACGTTGGGCGGCAGGTTGCCCAGGTCACGGGCGAAATTCATGCCGGTGGTGATGGCCTGCGCATGGTTGGCGGCCTGCTCGACCTGCGCCTGTTCGGTCTTGTCGCTGAGCAGGGTGATCCGGCTCAGCGGGCGGGCGTCGGCCTTCTTGCTCTTGAATCGATCGAATACGTACTGACCACCGGCGAGGACTTCCACCAGGATGCGGGTGCGGGCATAGGCGTCGCGTCCCTTGATCTGCACATCCTGCAGGGCGAGGGCCGCATCGCTGCCACCGAGGTTCTTCAGGGCGCCCGTCACCGCCGTGACCACCTTGCGCCATTGGCGGTTGTCCAGTTCGTCCGCCTTGCCGGTGCCGACCAGCAGCACGCGTTCGGCCTTGATGCCGGACAATTGCTGGAGCAGCAAAGTCTGGCCCGGCTTGCCTTGCAGGTCGCCGCGCTTGAGTACCGTTGCAATCGCGCCCGCGCTGGCTGCATCGACGCTCTGCGCGGTGGTTCCCAGGACAAGGTCTTCGCCGACGGGCAGAACCAGGGTGGCCGCTTTGATGGCAGGCGCTTTCGTATTCTTTACAACAAATTCCATGGCGTTGAGTCCCCAAGACAAAGAGTCGGGTTTGCAGGATAATGCCGGGCTTGTTTTCCGGTGGTTCGTCTGCAGTCCGTCTGAAAAACCCTGCACCAGGCTTTTTCCAGCGGCTGCCACGGGCGGGCCGGCTGCGTGGCGGCTAGTTTGAGCGTAGCCCCCGGAGCCTGACAACCCTGGAGTGTCCGGTTTGATCGTCTTTCGTTACCTGTCCCGTGAATTGCTGGTCACCCTGAGCGCCGTCAGTGCGGTGCTGCTGGTGATCATCATGAGTGGTCGTTTCATCAAGTACCTGGCGCAGGCGGCGCAAGGGCTGCTGGACCCCAGCGTGCTGTTCCTGATCATGGGCTTTCGCCTGCCGGGCTTCCTGCAGCTGATTCTGCCGCTGGGCCTGTTCCTCGGCATCCTGCTGGCCTATGGGCGTCTGTATCTCGATAGCGAGATGACGGTGCTCTCGGCGACCGGCATGAGTCAGCGTCGGCTGCTGGTCTACAGCCTGGCGCCGGCTGCCCTGGTGGCTGCGCTGGTGGGCTGGCTGAGCCTCGGGCTGGCACCGCAGGGCATCGCCGAAGTGGATCGGCTGCTCAACCAGCAGGATTCGCTGACCGAGTTCGACACCCTGGTTCCGGGGCGCTTCCAGAGCCTGCGCAATGGCACCCGGGTGACCTATACCCGTGAGCTATCGGAGGACCGCACGGAACTGGCCGGGGTGTTCATTTCCGAAACCAATCTGTCGAGCGCGACTGGAGAAGAACGTGGCCTGTCGGTGCTGGTCGCTGAGAGCGGTCGACAGGAAGTGCAGCCCGATGGCAGCCGCTACCTGATTCTGTCGAACGGCTATCGCTACGACGGCAACCCCGGCCAGGCCAACTATCGCGCCATCCAGTACGACACCTACGGCGTGTTGCTGCCCAAGCCCGAAGTCAGCATAGAGCTGAGCGAGCGGGAGGCGCTGCCGACCAGCGAACTGTTCGGCAGCGATGACATTCGTCTGCAAACGGAGCTGCAGTGGCGACTGTCGTTGCCGCTGCTGGTGTTCGTCGTCACTTTGCTCGCCGTGCCGTTGTCGAAGGTCAATCCGCGGCAGGGGCGCTTCCTCAAGCTGCTGCCTGCGATCCTTCTTTATATGACCTATCTCGCGCTGCTGATTGCCGCTCGCGGCGCCATGGACAAGGGCCGCATTCCCGTGGCCGTGGGGCTGTGGGCCGTGCATGGGCTGTTCCTCGCGATCGGCTTGCTGATGCTGTTCTGGGAGCCCTTGCAGCTCCAGCGACGCAAGCGTCGCGCGCGCGCGGAGGTGGCCCATGCATAAGCTCGATCGCTACATCGGCATCCATGTACTGCTGGCGATCCTGTCGGTGCTGGGCATCATCGTCGGTCTGGCGCTGCTGTTCGCCTTCATCGACGAGCTGGGCGACGTCAAGGGCAGCTATGGCCTGGTGGATGCCGCCCGTTACGTGCTGTTCACCACGCCGTCGCGGATTCACGAAATGCTGCCCATGGCGGCGTTGATCGGCTGCCTGATCGGGCTCGGTACGCTGGCCAGCAACAGCGAGCTGACTGTCATGCGGGCTGCCGGCGTATCCCTGGCACGCATCGTCATGGCAGTGATGAAGCCCATGCTGGTGCTGATGCTGGCCGGCGTGCTGATTGGCGAATACGTGGCACCCTGGAGCGAGGATATCGCCCAGGCCGGCCGTGCCTCCGCGCAGGGCGCCGGCGAGGCGCAGAGCAGCAAGCGTGGCCTGTGGCACCGTCAGGGCGAGGAATTCGTGCATATCAACGCGGTGCAGCCGGGCGGAAAGCTGCTCGGCGTGACGCGTTACCAGTTCGGTGAGAATCGCCAGCTGCTTTCCGCCAGCTTCGCCCGCCATGCCAGCTATCAGAACGATTCCTGGCAGCTCAACGATGTTTCCACGACCCATTTCCGCGGCGACCACACCGAAGTTCTGAAGACCCCGCAGGAGCGTTGGGATGTTCAGCTGACACCGCAACTGCTGAGTACCGTCGTGCTGGAGCCCGACGCCCTGTCCATCACCGGCCTGTGGCGCTACATCCATTACCTTGGGGAGCAGGGGTTGAACAATGGCCGTTACTGGCTGGCGTTCTGGACCAAGGTGCTGCAGCCGGTGGTGACGGTGGCGCTGGTGCTGCTGGCCATCTCCTTCATTTTCGGCCCGCTGCGCTCGGTCACCCTGGGACAACGGATCTTTACCGGGGTCATCGTCGGGTTCGTCTTCCGCATCCTGCAGGATCTGCTCGGCCCGGCCAGCCAGGTATTCGGCTTCTCGCCGTTGCTGGCGGTGGTGGTGCCGGCGGGCCTTTGTGCGCTGGCGGGCGCCTGGCTGCTCAAGCGGGCAGGCTAGATTGTGCGGGGGCTTGCCGGCCCCCGGTTTCCTTTTTCCTACAATGCACGCCCTGTCATGGCGTGCCGGGTGGCTGCTTTTCAATGCTGGTAGATTCTCACTGTCATCTCGATCGGCTCGATCTTTCCGCTCATCAAGGCTCCCTCGATGCCGCGCTGGAGGCTGCGCGCCAGCGCGGCATCGGGCATTTTCTCTGCATTGGCGTCAGTGCCGACAATGCCGCTGCGGTAAAGGCGCTGGCCGAGCGCTACGCGGATGTCGATTGCTCGGTCGGCGTGCATCCACTGGACCTCGAACCCGGCGCCGAGCCTGCGCTCGACTGGCTGCTGAAGGAACTCGAACACCCCGGCGTGGTGGCGATCGGCGAAACCGGGCTGGACTATCACTACGAGCCGGAAGCGGCCGAGCTGCAACTGCGCTCCTTCCGTCTGCATCTGGATGCGGCGAAAACCTGCGGCAAGCCGGTCATCGTGCATACCCGCGCCGCCCGCGCCGACACCCTGGCGCTGCTGCGCGAGGCGGCCCTGCCGCAGGCCGGTGTGCTGCATTGCTTCACCGAAGACTGGGACATGGCGAAAGCGGCGCTCGACATGGGCTTCTATATCTCGCTTTCGGGCATCGTGACCTTCCGCAATGCCGATGCCTTGCGAGAAGTGGCCCGGCGGGTGCCGGCGGACCGGCTGCTGGTGGAAACCGATTCGCCCTACCTGGCGCCGATGCCCCATCGTGGCAAGCCGAACCTGCCACAATACGTGCGCGAGGTGGCGGAGTTTCTGGCCGAGCTGCGCGGTGTCGGCTTCGACGAGCTGGCCGAGCAGACCACCGCGAACTTCAAACGGCTCTTTCCCCTGGCGCGCGTGGCAGGCTGAGCAGATCAGTTGCCTGCGACGACGCTGGTCAATTTCCATGCGTCGGCACGGTGTACAATTCGCGCCGTTTTGCTATCCGGTTGCCATGTCATGGTGATTGCGCGTCGTCGATCTGGTTCGAGTATCGGTTCTGATGCGGGTAGTTCTTTCCGTCACAGACAAAGGCAGATGACCCAATGTCCAGCGACAAGCTGCATGCGGGCCCGCTTCAGCGGGGCCTGAAAAACCGGCATATCCAGCTGATCGCTCTGGGTGGTGCGATCGGCACCGGGCTGTTCCTCGGTTCGGCCGGCGTGCTCCGTACGGCTGGCCCTTCGATGATCCTCGGCTACGCGATCGGCGGCTTCATCGCGTTTCTGATCATGCGCCAGCTGGGCGAAATGATCGTCGAGGAGCCGGTCGCCGGTTCCTTCAGCCACTTCGCTCACAAGTACTGGGGTGGCTTCGCCGGTTTCCTGTCCGGCTGGAACTACTGGGTGCTCTATGTGCTGGTGGGTATGGCCGAGCTCACCGCAGTGGGCAAGTACGTGCAGTTCTGGTGGCCGGAGATTCCGACCTGGGCGACGGCGGCGGCGTTTTTCGTGCTGATCAACCTGATCAATCTGACCAACGTGAAGACCTTCGGCGAGACCGAATTCTGGTTCGCCATCATCAAGGTCGGCGCCATCATCGGCATGATCCTGCTCGGTCTGTACCTGCTGTTGAGCGGCGAAGGCGGCGAGCAGGCGAGCGTCAGCAACCTGTGGAGCCACGGCGGCTTTTTCCCCAACGGCTTCAGCGGGATGATCATGGCGCTGGCCATCATCATGTTTTCCTTCGGCGGGCTGGAACTGGTGGGCATCACCGCCGCCGAGGCCGCCAATCCCCGGGCCGTGATCCCCAAGGCGATCAACCAGGTCGTCTACCGCATCCTGATCTTCTACATCGGTGCGCTGACCGTCCTGTTGTCGCTCTATCCCTGGGACAGCCTGCTGCAGACGCTCGGTGCCGCAGGCGATCCCTACAGCAGCAGCCCCTTCGTGCAAATCTTCTCGCTGATCGGCAGCGACACCGCTGCGCATATTCTCAACTTCGTGGTGCTCAGTGCCGCCCTGTCGGTCTACAACAGCGGCGTGTACTGCAACAGCCGCATGCTCTACGGCCTGGCCGAACAGGGTGACGCACCCAAAGTGCTGATGAAGGTGAATCGCCGCGGCGTACCGGTGCTGGCCATCGCCGTGTCGGCCCTGGTGACGTTGCTCTGCGTGCTGGTCAACTACCTGGCGCCGAAGAATGCGCTGGAACTGCTGATGTCGCTGGTGGTGGCCTCGCTGCTGATCAACTGGGCGATGATCAGCCTGGCGCATCTCAAGTTTCGCAAGGCCATGCAGCTGCAAGGCGTGGTGCCAGGCTTCAAGGCGTTCTGGTACCCATTCAGCAATTATCTGTGTCTGGCCTTCGTGGTGCTCATCCTGGTGATTCTGCTGAGCATGCCGGGGCTGCGCGTGTCGGTATTCGCCATGCCCTTCTGGATCCTCTTCATCTGGTTCTGCTACCGCATACGCCGCGCCAGGGCTCAGGCCCGGCTTTCCTGAACGGCGTCCGGCAGACAAAAAAAACCCGGTTTCCAAAGGATTCCGGGCCAAGACCATTAGGAGTAAATGAGGAGACGATCCTCGTTTCCTCAGCTGACCGGCATTGGGGAGGTGCGCGGTCAGTGTCTGAAGTATTGGCCCTGATGGCGGATCCTGCCGAAGGATCCGGCTGTTTTTTAAACAGATTTGGAATACTCGGTTCCGGCATTGATCGCGCTTGGGTAAACAACCGTAAGACGCTGCCGTATCCGTCTCAAGGGACCAGCTTGCGAATCACCGCCAGGGTTTCGTCCAGCACTTCGGCGCGTGTGTAGAAGTGGGGCGAGAAACGAATGCCGCCGCCGCGCAGGGCGCAGACGATCTGCTCCGCCTTGAGGCGTTCGAACAGTTCCTGATTCTCCCAGCCATCCAGGCGGAAGGTGAGGATGCCGGCGCGCCGTGATGCCTCAGTCGGGCTCAGCAACTCGACGCCCGGCATCGCGCGCAACTCGTGATCCAGGTGGTCGATGCGCTCGCCCAGTGCCCTGGCGACCTCAGGCATGCCGACGTCTTCGAGCAGCGACAGGCTGGCCTCGAGCGCGACGGCGCCGAGCATGTTCGGGCTGCCGCATTCGAAGCGCCTGGCGGTACGGGCCGGCTCCCAGGTTAGGCGCTCGTAGTCGCCGGCATGTTCGAGCATGTGCCAGCCATATTCGTGCAGCTTCAGCCGTTCGCGCAGATCCTTGCGGCAGTAGAAGACAGCGAGCCCTTCCGGGCCGAGCATCCATTTGTGGCCGTCGGCCATGGCGAAGGCACAGCGGTTCTGCTGAACGTCGAAGGGCAGGGCGCCGATCTGCTGGATGGCATCGACGCAGAACAGCACGCCTCGTTGCTCGCAACCTTCGCCGAGACGCTGCAAATCGAGGCGCAGGCCGCTGGCGTACTGAACCGCGCTGATCGACATCAGGCGTACTCCTGGGCTGCAGGCGGCAAGCAGGTCGGCTTCCGGATCGCTACCCCCGAGGCTGACCTGAACTACCTCGACGCCCTGCGGCCGCAGCGCCTCCCATACCACACGGTTGGACGGAAACTCTTCATCGCTGATGACGATCCGGTCGCCGGGCTTCCAGTCGAGGCCGAAGGCGACGAACGACAGGGCCTCGGAGGTGTTCTTGAGCAACGCGACGTCGGCGCTGCCCGGGGCATTCAGCAGGCGCGCCAGACGCTCGCGCAGGCGCTGCTCCACCTTCAGCCATTGTGGATAGTCACGTGCGCCGATGGTCATGTTCTGTTCGGCGAATGCACTCACGGCCTGCGCCGCGCGCCGCGGCCAGGGTGCGACGGCGGCATGGTTCAGGTAACGAAGGGTGTCGAATTGGGGAAATTCGTCATTCAATGTACTCATGATGATGCTCCGTGCATTTGGTGACCGGATAGGCATAATATCGCTTCGCTTTTTCAGTGCCTCGGCAGACTACCTTTATGCAAAATGAATCCCGAAAGGTCCGCGAGTTTCGTCGTCGCGAACAGGAAATCCTCGATATCGCTCTGCAGCTCTTCCTGGAGGAAGGCGAGGACAGCGTCACGGTCGAGATGATCGCCGACAAGGTGGGCATCGGCAAAGGCACCATTTACAAGCACTTCAAGTCCAAGGCCGAGATCTACCTGCGGCTGATGCTCGATTACGAGCGCGACCTCAACGAGTTGCTGCATTCACCGAATCTCGATCAGGATAAGGAGGCGCTGTCGCGGGCCTATTTCGAGTTCCGCATGGGCGATCCGCAGCGCTACCGTCTGTTCGACCGCCTCGAGGAGAAGGTGGTCAAAGGTAACCAGGAGCCGGAGATGATCGAGGAGTTGCACCGCATTCGCGCCTCGAACTTCGAGCACCTGACCCAGCTGATCAAGGGGCGGATCGCCGAAGGCAAGCTGGAGGACGTACCACCGTACTTTCACTACTGTGCCGCCTGGGCACTGGTGCATGGGGCCGTGGCGCTGTATCACTCGCCGTTCTGGAGCAACGTGCTGGAGGATCAGGAAGGCTTCTTCCAGTTCCTGATGGATATCGGCGTGCGCATGGGCAACAAGCGCAAGCGTGACTAGCAGGCCCTGGCGGCGGCCAGCTGGAAATGGCTCGGTTGCTGCATTGCCCAAGTCTCTCGTCGGAATTCCGACGTCGCTCGAGGAGCTGCGACATGCGATTGTTGAGCGTTGTACTGGTCATGCTGGCGCTGGGTGGCTGCATGAAGGTCAGCGACATGGCCGAAGGCACGCGCCATCACCTGCGCGACGCGGGGATTCTGGACCACAGCGAGACCCGGCGCTCGGCCTCCTGGCGGTTGCAGCCCGATTCCTTCATCTATATCGGCCAGGGCCATTTCGTGCCGCCGGGCGGCGCCTACCCGCGGCCGAACGTGGTCGCCGAGGAGGCCTTCAAGGGCTTCGTCGAATATTTCCCTCTGGTGCGCCGGGCACCCGAACCCCTGGGGTTGGAAGAGGCAATGAACCAAGCGGCGTCTGCCGGTGCCCATTACTTGCTGTACACCCGTTTTGCTTCGGCGGACGACCGCATCGGCAGCTTCGATGAGCTGAACGACCAGCGCGCGCTGGATCGCCTCGGTGTGGATTCGAGCGTGATCCAGCTGATGCTGATCGAGACGGGCACTCGCTATCTGGTGGATACGGCCCGCATCCGCAGCCGCGGTGGGGTGCTCGGCCTGTACGACAATCAACCCGAAGAGCTGCTGGGGCCGCCGCTGCGTGACTATGCCAGGCGCCTGCTTGGTACCGCTCGTTGAGGTATGCCGATGACCGATCCAGACAAGGCTGCGAATCTGCTGGGGCAGATACCGCAGGACAGGAAGAAAGGCCCGCCGCCGGTGCACCTGTGGAACCCGCCGTTCTGTGGTGACCTGGACATGCGCATCGCCCGTGATGGGCGCTGGTACTACATGGGCACGCCCATCGGCCGGCCGGCCATGGTGCGCCTGTTTTCCAGCGTGATACGCCGCGATGGCGATGATTATTTCCTGGTGACGCCGGTGGAGAAGGTCGGCATCCAGGTCGAGGACGTACCTTTCGTGGCGACGCGGCTTGAAATCGAGGGTGAAGGCGAGGCCCAGGTGCTGCGCTTTTTTACCCATGTCGAAGATGAAGTGGAAGCCGGGCCGGAGCATCCGCTGCGTTTCGAGATCGACCCGCGGACCCAGGAACCCGCACCCTACGTCCACGTGCGCGCCAACCTCGAGGCGCTGATCCATCGCAATGTGTTCTATCAACTGGTGGACCTGGCGGTGCCTTGCGACGTCGACGGGCAGGAATGGCTCGGCGTCTGGAGTGGCGGGAAGTGTTTTCCGATCGGCCGTCAGTAGTGGTCCGTGAAGCGGCTTCTGGCTTGCAGATACGAGAAAGGCTCCCGAGGGAGCCTTTTCTGTTTTACATGTTGGGATAGTTCGGGCCACCAGCACCTTCCGGCGCCACCCAGGTGATGTTCTGGGCCGGGTCCTTGATATCGCAGGTCTTGCAGTGCACGCAGTTCTGCGCGTTGATCTGGAAGCGCTTGCTGCCGTCGTCGTTGGCCACCACTTCGTAGACGCCCGCAGGGCAGTAGCGCTGGGCCGGTTCGTCGTACATCGGCAGGTTCTTCTCGATCGGGATGCTCGGATCGGTCAGCTTGAGGTGAACCGGTTGTTCTTCTTCATGGTTGGTATTGGAGAGGAACACCGAGCTCAGCTTGTCGAAGCTGAGCTTGCCGTCGGGCTTGGGATAGTCGATCTTCTTCGCCTCGTCGGCCAGCTTCAGGCAGGCATGATCCGGCTTGGTGTCGTGCAGCGTGAAGGGGATCTTGCCGCCGAAGATGTTCTGGTCGATGAAGTTGAACGCACCGCCCTTGACCGCGCCCCACTTGTGGATCGCCGCGCCGAAGTTGCGGCTCTTGTACAGCTCGTCGTACAGCCAGCTGTTCTTGAAGCCTTCTTCGTAGGCGGTCAGCTCGTCGCCGCCCTCACGGCCGGCCAGCAGCGCATCGGCCACGGCTTCGGCCGCCAGCATGCCGGACTTCATGGCCGTATGGCTGCCCTTGATCTTGGCGAAGTTCAGGGTGCCGGCATCGCAGCCGATCAGTGCGCCGCCCTTGAATACCATCTTCGGCAGCGAATTCAGGCCGCCCTTGGCGATGGCGCGGGCACCGTAGGAGACACGCTTGCCGCCTTCGAGGTACTGCTTGATCACCGGATGGTGCTTGTAGCGCTGGAATTCGTCGAACGGCGACAGGTGCGGGTTGCTGTAGGACAGGTCGACGATCAGCCCGACCACGACCTGGTTGTTCTCCAGGTGATAGAGGAAGGAACCACCGGTGTTCTCGTCGTCCAGCGGCCAGCCGGCGGTGTGTACCACCAGGCCCTGCTCGTGCTTGGCCGGATCGATGTCCCAGAGTTCCTTGATCCCGATGCCGTAGTGTTGCGGGTCGACGTTGGCATTGAGCTGGAAGCGGCTGATCAGCTGCTTGCCGATGTGCCCGCGGCAACCTTCGGCGAACAGGGTGTACTTGGCGCGCAATTCCATGCCCGGCGTGTACATGCCTTCCTTGGGATTGCCTTCGCGATCGACGCCGAGATCGCCGGTCAGGATGCCCTTGACCACGCCTTCTTCATCGATGAGTGCTTCCTGGGCGGCGAAGCCCGGGTAGATTTCCACGCCCAGGTTCTCTGCCTGCTGCGCCAGCCAGCGACACAGGTTGCCCAGGGAAATGATGTAGTTGCCCTCGTTGTGCATGGTCTTGGGAACGAATGCATTGGGCAGCTTGCTGGCCGATTCGGCGTTCTTGAGCAGGTAGATGTCGTCGCGCTTGACCGCCGTGTTCAGCGGCGCTTCGAGTTCCTTCCAGTTGGGGAACAGTTCATTGAGCGCGCGCGGCTCGAACACCGCGCCGGATAGAATGTGTGCGCCGACTTCGGAGCCTTTCTCGACGACGCAGACGCTGATTTCCTGGCCGGCGTCGGCGGCCTTCTGTTTCAGCCGGCAGGCAGCGGACAGGCCCGCGGGGCCGGCACCGACGATTACTACGTCGAATTCCATGTATTCGCGTTCCATTGGCTTTCTCCTACTCAGGCTTGATTATTCTGTGGACGTGGAGGGCTGCGATCGATTCCCTGACCCAGCCGGGCAGGCATTATATATAGCCCTCTGAACGGGTCCAATACAAACGTTTGTTTGAATTTCTCCGAGCCTGCTAGAATCGGCCAGCCGTGGCTTATGGCGGGCCATATGTGTTGTTGACCCACCGGATGCCCTGCGTTCAAGATACGGGCAGTTTTGCGCTCGCCGAACAGGCCCGGCGGCTGATATGTGCAGCCAGGGTTACGAATCGAGCTCGGTTCGCCTCGGCGAAATCCCATCACCGGAGAGTAAGAGGAATCCATGAAGATTCTCGTAGCTGTCAAACGAGTGGTCGATTACAACGTCAAGGTCCGCGTCAAGGCGGACAACTCCGGCGTCGACCTCGCCAACGTCAAGATGTCGATGAACCCCTTCTGCGAAATCGCCGTTGAAGAAGCCGTACGCCTGAAGGAAAAGGGCGTTGCGAGCGAGATCGTCGTGGTCACCATCGGCCCGACCGCCGCCCAGGAGCAATTGCGCACCGCGCTGGCGCTGGGTGCAGATCGTGCCATCCTGGTCGAGTCCACCGAAGAGCTGAATTCCCTGGCCGTGGCCAAGCTGCTCAAGGCCGTGGTCGACAAGGAGCAGCCGCAACTGGTCATCCTCGGCAAGCAGGCCATTGACAGCGACAACAACCAGACCGGGCAGATGCTCGGCGCGCTGACCGGCTTCGCCCAGGGCACCTTCGCCTCCCAGGTGGAAGTCGCCGGCGACAAGGTCAACGTCACCCGTGAAATCGACGGCGGCCTGCAGACCGTCGCGCTGAACCTGCCGGCGATCGTCACCACCGACCTGCGCCTGAACGAGCCGCGTTACGCCTCGCTGCCGAACATCATGAAGGCCAAGAAGAAGCCGCTGGAAACCCTGACCCCGGACGCACTGGGCGTCGCCACCGCTTCCACCGTGAAGACCCTGAAGGTCGAGGCGCCGGCTGCGCGCGGTGCCGGTATCAAGGTCAAGTCCGTGGCTGAACTGGTCGAGAAACTGAAGAACGAGGCGAAGGTAATCTAAATGACTATCCTGGTTATCGCTGAACACAACAACGCCGTCCTCGCGGCAGCGACCCTGAATACCGTCGCCGCGGCCAAAGCCATCGGTGGCGACATCCATGTACTGGTAGCCGGCAGTGGCTGCGGCGCCATCGGCGAAGCGGCTGCCAAGATCGAGGGCGTATCCAAGGTGCTGGTCGCCGACGATGCGGCCTACGCCAACCAGCTGCCGGAAAACGTAGCACCGCTGATCGCTGGTCTGGCATCCAATTACAGCCACGTCCTGGCTGCCGCCACCACCAACGGCAAGAACTTCCTGCCTCGCGTGGCCGCACAACTGGACGTCGACCAGATCTCCGAGATCATCGCGGTCGAGAGCCCCGATACCTTCAAGCGCCCGATCTACGCCGGCAACGCCATTGCCACCGTACAGTCCTCGGCTGCCATCAAGGTCATTACCGTGCGTGCCACCGGTTTCGATCCGGTCAACGCCGAAGGCGGCTCCGCTGCCATCGAGCAGGTTTCCGGCACCGGTGATGCGGGTATTTCCTCGTTCGTGAGCGAAGAGCTGGCCAAGTCCGACCGTCCCGAGCTGACCGCTGCCAAGATCGTCGTTTCCGGCGGTCGCGGCATGGGCAACGGTGACAACTTCAAGCATCTGTACTCGCTGGCCGACAAGCTCGGCGCCGCGGTGGGCGCTTCGCGCGCAGCCGTCGATGCCGGCTTCGTGCCCAACGACATGCAGGTCGGCCAGACCGGCAAGATCGTCGCACCGCAGCTGTACATCGCGGTCGGCATCTCCGGTGCCATCCAGCACCTGGCGGGCATGAAGGACTCCAAGGTGATCGTTGCGATCAACAAGGACGAAGAAGCGCCGATCTTCCAGGTGGCCGACTACGGCCTGGTAGGCGATCTGTTCGAGATCGTGCCGGAGCTCGAAAAGCTCGTCTGATCGACTCGCTCGACGAAAAACCCGCTCGCGTAGCGGGTTAATGAGATGGTCACCCCCACACCCTGTCAGGGCTAGGCTTTGACAGGGTGTTTTATTTTCGGAGGCCATCATCATGAGCACTGCAACGCTGGTCGGCATCGACCTCGGCAAGCACAGTTTCCACCTGCATGGGCAGGACAAGGCCGGACGAGAAGTCTTTCGCAAGAAGACGACACGCCAGCAGATGATGCGATTGCTAGGCAACCTGCCGAGTTGCACGGTAGTGATGGAGGCTTGTGCGGGATCGCACTTCCTGGCCCGGCAACTGATGGCGTTCGGGCATGAGGTGAAGCTGATCTCGCTTCAGTTCGTGCGGCCCTTCGTCAAGGGCAACAAGAACGACTTCATCGATGCCGAGGCGATCTGTGAAGCCGCTTCCCGGCCCACCATGCGCTTCGTGACACCGAAGACCGAAGCCCAGCAGACGTTGTCGGTATTGCACCGGATGCGCGAGTCCCTGGTGCGTGACCGGACGAAGACGGCCAATCAGGCCCATGGTTTCCTGCTGGAGTTTGGCATCAGCCTTCCCAAGGGGCTGTCGCTGGTCAGGCGGCTGCCATGCACGCTGGGCGAGCACGAGCTGCCACCTCGCCTGGCCACACTGCTGAAGCGCTTGCACGAGCACTTCTGCTATCTGGACGAGCAGATCAGGGCCCTGGACAAGGAAATGGACAACCAGCTTGCCGCTGACGATCTGGGTAGCCGCCTGCTGAGCATCCCCTGCGTGGGGCCGATCACGGCCAGCCTGTTGTGTGCCGAGATGGGCGATGGCAAACAATATGGCGGCAGTCGTGATTTCGCGGCATCGGTGGGGCTGGTGCCACGCCAGTACAGCACGGGCGGCCGGGCCAATCTGCTGGGGATCAGCAAACGCGGCGACAAGAACCTGCGCCGGTTGCTGGTGCAGTGCGCCAGGGTTTACCTGCAGCGCCTGGCGTTCCAGCAAGGGGCTCTGGCCGACTGGGTTCGCTCGCTGCGTGAGCGGCGCCACTCGAATGTAGTCGTGTGCGCTTTGGCCAACAAGTTCGCCCGGATCGCCTGGGCCATCGCGGCTAATCACTCAGAATTTGAAGCAGGGCCAAGCGCGCTCGCCGCCTGACCCCGCGTCTACCGCTGTACCACGAAACACCCTTTCAGGTTTTGCGATGCTGAACATCCGATGACGTGAACGGCCCACCGGCCTGGCGAAGAACCTGTCCATAAAATCGGCTTCAGAAGCCGCCGGGTTTTTCAGGATCGCCAGGCGCGACTCTCATCGTGGCGCGGGGCATGCCCCATATGGACGCCGGATAGATTTAGGCAAGCCAACCACTCATCGCTGATCGGTGTTGCAGAAACGGGGGTGACCATAGATTTTCATGGGCGCAGTTTTTGTCTTGCCAGCGCGGTAGTTTTTCAACGGCCTGTTAGTATCTGCACCTTCACAGACCAAAGGGACATCCCATGCGCCGCGTTCACCCGCTGAAGTTCGCTTGCCTGGCGCTGTTGCTGACCGCGCCTCTGACTGCGTTCGCGGTTGGCAAGTGCGATCGGGTGATCGCCACCGGCGCAGCCGACAATCCGCCCTTTCTCTGGCGCGACCCCGAGAACCCCAAGCGATTGATAGGAGCCAGTGCCGACCTGCTGAAAGTCATTACCGATTCGCTTGGGCTGAAGCTGGAGGTGCTCTACACCGGCGGCCCGAGCAAGGCGCTCGACGAAGTTCGCAGCGGGCGAGTCGACCTGTTGCTCGATGCGACCCTGGACGTGGAAAAGCTTGCGGTGCTGGATTTTGTCCATCCACCGGTCGCGCCGTTGCAGACGGTGGCCTGGGTGCGTCATGAACCGGGATTCCTGTATGCCGGTCGAGACGATCTGGCCGGTCTGCGCGGCCTCGTCGTCAAAGGCGATTCGTTCACGGATGCGGGGTTGCAACTGCGTTCGGCGCCGGATCTGGCCCAGGCGACGCGCAGCCTGCTGAAGCAGGAGGCCGATTACGTACTGCATGAGCGCTACAGTGCGGTCGCCCGGCTGGGCGGGCAGGGGCTGCTCGACGAGGTGCAGCGCCTCGAACCGCCGGTGACCAGCCGGGAGATGCACCTGGCGGTCGCGCACGACTCGGCCTGCAACGACCCATGGCTGCGCGGACAACTGGCGATAAAGATGACAGAATTGCGTGCGGCCGGCGTTCCCCGGCAATTGCTCAGTGAAAACCTGCTCCGCTGGCGCGATCAGCAATCGAAGCCGGCCAAAACCCCGTAACGGTAGATTTCTGTGAAAAGAAGCCTTTTCGGCCTCTGCGTGCTATTCGCACTTGGCGGCTGTGTTCACGATCCTGTGCCCACCGAGCAACTGAAGCTGACCGAGCAGATGATGGTTCAGGCACGGGCTGTCGGCGTGACAGAGCAGGTTGGCGAGCTGGCTCTGGCCGAGCAGAAGCTGGCTGGCGCCCATGTCGCGATGAAGCACAAGCGCTATCGCCAGGCGCGCATGCTCGCCGAGCAGGCCGAGCTGGATGCGCGTCTGGCCGAAGCACGAACGCTCGACGAGAAGAGCCGGACCGAGGTCGCCGAGGTCAATCGGCAGATCGAGCGTCTGCGGCAGCAACTGGGAGAGCTGCGATGAAATCCATGCTCGGCTCGAT
The DNA here is from genome assembly GCF_003696285.1 of Stutzerimonas nitrititolerans. GTDB lineage: Bacteria > Pseudomonadota > Gammaproteobacteria > Pseudomonadales > Pseudomonadaceae > Stutzerimonas > Stutzerimonas nitrititolerans. The sequence goes on along the minus strand of NZ_RFFL01000005.1, from coordinate 186,862 downwards.
CGTTTCGCTGGGAATCTGCGTGGCGCTGGCGGGTTGTGCCGCGCAAGATCCGCAACAGGCGCTGGACCAGGCGCATGCGGAGTATCAGGGCATCGTGAACGATCCCCAGGTACAGCGCAGTGCGCCCAAGGACGTGGTGCGCGCCGGGGAGGCGCTGGAGCGGGCGCAACGCTTCGCGGACTATCTGGGCGGCGCCGAGGATGCGATCCACTATGCCTACCTCAGCCAGCGCTACAGCCAGATCGCCCGTCATCACAGCGAGCAGTTACTGAACCAGGAGCGCGCCAGCCGGTTGGGTCTGGAGCGTGAGCGGCTGCGGCAGCTGTTGCAGGAAGCCCGGTTGCTCGATGCGCAACAGGGACGCTGGCTGGACGACCAGATGCTCAGCCTGGCGGCGGCCGAGACCGATCGGGGCTTGGTGGTGACCCTGGGCGACGTGCTGTTCAAGACCGAAAGTGCCGAGCTGGAGGCCTCCGCCAACCGCACGCTGCTCAAGCTGGTGGCATTCCTGCAGTTGAATCCGCAGCGCAAGGTGCGTGTCGAGGGCTACAGCGACAACAGTGGTGATGCTACGGAGAATCTCCTGCTCTCCCGAGCGCGAGCTCGCTCCGTTTCGCGCACGCTGACCGACCTCGGTATCGACACCGCGCGCATCGAGGTGGTGGGTTACGGCGAGCGCTTCCCGGTGGCCGAGAACGCGTCCGTGCGCGGCCGCGCATTGAATCGCCGGGTGGAGATCGTTCTGTCCGATGAGCAGGGCGAGCTGGGGCCGATTCGCTGAAAAACACATAGCCGACTGTTTTGCCCAGATAATCCGCAACTGTATTGGTCCGGGGCGGTAGTGTTGTACTACTGTTTCGGTTCAGTTGGCGGGAATCGGCAAAATGACCAATCTGTTGCTTTACCAGCGTATCGCTCAGCAGCTGGCTGACGACATCCGGCGCGGTGTCTATCGGCCGGGCGAGCGCGTGCCTTCGGTGCGCAAGATGAGCGTGCAGCTCGGCGTCAGCCATGCGACGGTGCTGCAGGCCTACGCCAATCTCGAAGACCAGGGGATGATTCGTGCGCGCCCGCAATCGGGCTTCTACGTTCACCATACTCCCGCGCTCACGGCCACCACCCCGGACATCGCCCAGGTCGAACGTCCCAAGCAGGTTACCCGCAGCAGCATCATCAACCAGGTACTCAGCGAATCCCGGCGCGAGGGGCTGGTGCCTTTCGGCGCGGCGGTGCCCCACGTGGATTACCTGCCGGCACGCGCGCTGCATCAGCAGCTGGCGAAGGTCACCCGCTTCCAGAGCCCGCGGGCCTTCAGTTACATGTTCAGCCCCGGCTTCGAACCGCTGCGCCGCCAGGTAGCGATTCGCATGCGTGATGCCGGCGTGGTGGTCAGCCCCGACGAGATCATCATCACCCATGGTTGCGTCGATGCGTTGCAGATGTCCCTGCGTATCCTGACCCGTCCGGGCGATCTGATCGCCGCCGAATCGCCCAGCTACTACGGCCTGCTGCAACTGGCCGATCTGCTGGGGCTGAAGGTCATCGAAATACCCTGCGATCCCGATACCGGCCTGAGCATCGAGGCCTTGCAACTGGCCGCGAGCCAGTGGCCGATCAAGGCGCTGGTGCTGACCGCGCGGCTGAGCAATCCGCTGGGCGGCAGCATGCCGGACGCACGTCAGAAGCAACTGCTGAAGCTGGCCACGGATTTCGACATCCATATCGTCGAGGACGATATCTACGGCGAACTGATGTTCGACGTGGGCTCGATCAAGGCGCTCAAATCCAACGATCTGCAGGGAAGGGTCATCTACTGTTCCAGCTTCTCCAAGACGCTTTCGCCCGGTGTGCGCATCGGCTGGATCCTGCCGGGACGTTACCGCGAGGAAGTTCAGCGGCTGCAGACCTTCAGCACCCATTCGGCCTGCAGCGTGACGCAGATGGCGGTCGCGGCCTATCTGGAGAACGGCGGCTACGATCGCCATTTGCGCTACATCCGCCATGAATACCGGAAGAACCTCAGCGCCTTCCAGCTGGCGGTGCAGCGCTATTTCCCCGAAGGCACGCAGATGACCCGGCCGAATGGCGGCTTCATCCTCTGGATCAGTCTGCCGGTGCGGATCAACACCAAGGAGCTGCATCTGCTGGCGCTGAAACGAGGCATCAGCATCGCGCCCGGGCTGATATTCAGCAACACCGAACAGTTCAATCACTGCATCCGGTTCAACTGCGGGTTGCCCTGGACGCGCGAGACGGAGCAGGCGTTGAAGACGCTAGGCGAACTGGCCGATGAGCTCTGTCGAGGATCACTCACGGAGCACTGAAGGTGCGTCTGGCTATCGATCCTGTTCGCCAAGCAGGGTGCGCATCGCCTCGGCGGACATGGGCCGATGCTGCCAGGGCAACAGGGCCTCGGCACTGACGGGTGAATCGCCGTTGCGTTGGCGCGGCTGGTAATGCAGCACGAACTGCCCGGTTTCGTTTGCATCCTGCGGTTCGGTTTCGGGGCTGCTTCGCTGGTGCAGGTGTTCACCCATCTCGCGGTCATACAGGCACCAGTTGCCGCGCCCGCTGTTCTTCGCCTGATAGAGGGCGACGTCCGCGCAGCGCAGCAACTCGGATGCCTGGGATGAATCCTGGGGGGCGATGGCGACCCCGATGCTCGCTCCGATGAACACCTGTTGCTGCCCATAACCGAAGGGTTTCGCGAGACTCTCGAGCAGCCGGGTACACAGCTGTCTGATGTCGTCCTGATCGCGCAGGCGGCTGATCACCATGACGAACTCGTCGCCGCCGATGCGCGCAACCAGATCGTCGGCGCGAATGCATTGCCGGAGTCGTTCGGCCACGCGCACCAGTACCTCGTCGCCAGCGGCGTGGCCCATCGTATCGTTCACGGGCTTGAAGCGATCGAGATCGATGTACAGCAGCGTGAGCTTCGCATTGGCGCCGTTCAGCGCGTGCAGCTTGGCCGTCAGGTGTTCCTGCAGGCGGCTGCGGTTCGGCAGGCCGGTCAATGGGTCATGTTGGGAAAGATAGTGGATGTGAGCCTGCGCGCGGGTCTCTTCGGTGATGTCGGCGGCGGTGCCCCGGAAACCGAGGTTCGCGCCGTCGAGCAGGATCGCACGCGCCGACAGGCGATAATGCCGCTGGCCGCCATCAGCGGCGTGGTAGCTGCAGCGCAGGGGGGCATCCGGCGCGGCCAGCCAGTCTCGCAATGTCGTTTCGTCGGCATTCAGCAGTTCGGCCATCGGTCTGCCCAGCCAGTTGCTCCGGGAGTGCCCGGTGATTTCTTCGAAGCGGCTGGAAAGGTACGTCAGGCAGGTGTTCCGGTCGATTTCCCAGAGCCAGTCGGAGGCCGACTCGGCTACGTCCCGAAAGCGCTTTTCGCTGGCGGCCAGCGCGGCGCGGCTGGATGACAGTCGTGCATAGCTGGCGTCCAGAATCTTCACGGTTTTCAATCCCTGCTGCAGTAGCAGCCAGGCCAGCAGTCCGAGACCCAGGGCAACGGCAGCGAGGATCGGCAGTGTGGTCCACAGCAGATGACGGCCCGGGTGGGCCGGTGACCAGGTGAAGCGTATCGGACTGGCGTCCGCCAGCGCCCGCTCGATCAGCGCCTCGGCCGCGGGTTCGGTGTCCGAAGCGATCCGTAGTCCTGGGACCGCGTGAGCGGCGCCGAGCTCCAGCAAGCGCTTGGCGTCGAGCAGATCGACGAACAGCAGGATCGAGGCCGGACCGGGCACTTCTTCCACGTCGCTGCCTGCGGTGGTCATCACCGAGGCGGACACCATCGCAGGCGTGCCTCCGGCTCGCAACAGGCCGGCCGCTGCTTCGCCGTTGCGTACCGCTTCACGAGCCCGCTCGAGCAGTTGTTGCAGCCCGCCATCCAGCCATTGCTTGGCATCGAGCGTCTGCAGTTCACCGCGAATCACCGAATAGCGAGTTTCACCCTGGCCATCGATCACCAGCACGGCCTCATAGCCGAAGTCACGGTAGAGCGTGGGGCCGAGATTCTCCTGGTGATAGGCCCAGTCCAGGTTCGTCTGGCGGTGCAGGTTCGCGTAGGCGTCGCCCCAGAAGGCATTGTCCACGTTGGCGCGCTGTATCCAGCGTTGCTGAGCATCCAGGGCCATGCCGGCAAGGAAGCGGCTCTGATCGAGGGCGTCGCGGTCGAGCCTGGTCGCTATCTGCACCAGCGCTGTGGCGGCGGCCAGCAATGCGAACGCCAGCAAGCCGATCATGGCCGGCAGTATGCGACGCGCGAACACGGCCTGGGCCTTGCTCCGCGTCACGCCAGGGTTGGAGGAGGGTGCGGTCATTCATTCGTCCTTCGGGATCGAAGAATGATCACCGGTGAGACATCATAATGCCACTACTGACTGGTCGGTCAGCTTTTTGCGAGACGAATGGCTGGACACGCTGTATTGGGAGACACGTGTGTGCGCAAAGCCGGCCTAGCGATTTCGTGCGTCTTCCGCGTCGGCTTCGGCATTGCGCTGGGCGATCCTCTGTTTCTGCTCCTCGGTCAGCGGAATCTTGCGTGCCGACGAACGCAACAGCAGCAGGCCGCCGACGATCGAACCAAGCACCACGAACAGCAACAGCCAGATGTACCAGGGCATGCGGATTCTCCTGAGGGTTTGTGATGGCCGGCCTGCGGCGTGGCCGTAGGTTGAATCATAGCTGTGATCGAGGGGCCAGGGGCTGCTGAGGTTTCAGCGCTGTCCGCGTGGCTGAGCCGTCGTCGGAGCGGGGGATTTTCTGCGACAATGCGCGCCGAATTTCGCCGAGGACCCCGCCATGACCTGCCAGACCCCGATCATCGTTGCGCTTGATTTTCCTTCCCGTGATGCCGCGCTGGTGCTGGCCGGGCAGCTCGATCCAGCGCTGTGCCGGGTCAAGGTCGGCAAGGAACTGTTCACCCGATGCGGCCCCGCGGTGGTCGAGGATTTGCGCGCCAAGGGTTTCGAAGTATTCCTCGACCTCAAGTTCCACGACATTCCCAATACCACGGCGATGGCGATCAAGGCCGCGGCGGAGCTGGGCGTCTGGATGGTCAACGTGCATTGTTCCGGTGGTGCACGGATGATGGCGGCCTGCCGGGAGATTCTCGACAAGAGCAGCGGGCCGCAACCGCTGCTGATCGGCGTGACGGTACTGACCAGCATGGAGCAGGCCGACCTGGCCGGCATCGGGCTGGACGTCCAGCCGCAGGAACAGGTACTGCGCCTGGCCGGCCTGGCGGCGACCGCCGGCCTCGATGGTCTGGTCTGTTCGGCACAGGAGGCCCCGGCGCTGAAGTCGGCGTACCCGCAGCTCGCGCTGGTCACGCCGGGGATTCGGCCTGCTGGTAGCACGGCGGATGATCAGCGCCGCATCCTGACGCCAGCCGAGGCGATGACAGCAGGCTCCGACTATCTGGTCATCGGCCGCCCCATCGCCCAGGCGGCTGATCCGGCGCAGGCGCTGGCTGCCGTGGTGGCTGAGCTTGAGCCTGTTTCCCGGTCATAACGTTCATGCCGCAGGAACTGTAGAGTCGAATTTATTCGGCTTTGCGCATTTCGTGGCTGAATAAATTCAGCCCTACAGGCTATGGCTGAAACGCGAGAATAGCTGGGGAACGGGTCAGACCTTCAACACCAGCTTGCCGAAGTTTCCGCCGGTGAACAGCTTCATCAGCGTCTCGGGGAAGGTTTCCAGCCCCTCGACGATGTCCTCCTTGCTCTTCAGCTGACCGCTCTGGAGCCATCCGGCCATTTCCTGCATGGCTTCGGGGTAGCGGGCGACGTAGTCGGTGACGACCATGCCCTGCATGCGTGCGCGGTTGACCAGCAGCGACAGGTAGTTGGCCGGCCCCTTGATGGCGTCCTTGTTGTTGTACTGGCTGATCGCGCCGCAGATCACCACTCGGGCACCGACGCTGATACGGCTCAGCACCGCATCGAGGATGTCGCCGCCGACGTTGTCGAAATAGACGTCGACGCCTTTCGGACAGTCCCGCTTGAGGGCTGCTGCCAGCTCTTCGTTCTTGTAGTCGATGGCGGCGTCGAAGCCGAGTTTTTCGGTGAGAAAGCGGCATTTGTCGGCACCGCCGGCGATGCCCACTACGCGGCAGCCCTTTATCTTCGCGATCTGCCCGGCCACGCTGCCGACGGCCCCGGCTGCGCCGGAAATCACCACCGTCTCGCCCGCCTTGGGTTCGCCCACGGCCAGCAGGGCGAAGTAGGCCGTCATGCCGGTCATGCCCAGCGCCGAAAGGTAGCGCGGCAGCGGCGCCTGGTCGGGGTCGACCTTGTAGAAGCCTCTCGGCTCGCCGAGGAAGTAATCCTGAACACCCAGGGCACCGTTGACGTAATCGCCTTCCTTGAAATCCGGATGCTGCGAGGCGACGACCCGGCCGACGCCCAGCGCGCGCATCACTTCGCCTATCCCGACCGGCGGAATGTAGGACTTGGCATCGTTCATCCAGCCGCGCATGGCGGGGTCGATGGAGAGGTACTCGTTCTTCACCAGTATCTGCTTGGGTCCGGGCTCACCCAGTTCGATCTCGGTGAAGTCGAAGGTCTCACGTGTTGGCGCGCCGACCGGGCGCTGGGCCAGCAGGAATTGCCGGTTCTTGATGTTCATGGACGCCTCCGATTGGGCAAAAGTCTGGTTTAGCCCGCCAACGGCATTGCTGCAAGCAAGGAAGGAAGTTCGAAATACAGGGGCATCCGCCTGGGTGATATCGCGGGATGGCGCTTAATCGAGGCGGGCGATGACGGTATAACCATGACCGGTATTGCGTTCGCGGTCACGTTTGTGCCGCGTCTTTTCGATTCGAGCAGGATTTCCAGCATGAGCATGTCTTTTTCTGGGCAAGTGGCCCTGGTAACGGGCGCGGCGGCGGGCATCGGCCGTGCCACGGCGCTGGCGTTTGCGGCCCAGGGGTTGAAAGTGGCGGTTGCCGATCTCGATGAGCTCGGCGGCGAAGCCTGCGTGGCGGAGATTCGCGCCGCCGGTGGCGAGGCGCTGTTCATCGGCTGCGACGTGACACGTGACGAGCAGGTTCGCGGCATGATCGAGCGGGTGCTGAGCTGTTACGGGCGGCTCGATTACGCCTTCAACAATGCCGGCATCGAAATCGAGCAGGGGCGGTTGGCCGAAGGCAGCGAGGCGGAGTTCGACGCCATCATGAGCGTCAACGTCAAGGGCGTCTGGTTGTGCATGAAGTACCAGTTGCCGGTGATGCTCGCCCAGGGTGGCGGGGCGATCGTCAATACGGCGTCGGTGGCGGGACTGGGCGCGGCGCCGAAGATGAGTATCTATGCGGCCTCCAAGCATGCGGTGATCGGGCTGACCAAGTCGGCGGCGATCGAGTATGCCAAGAAGGGCATTCGTGTGAATGCGGTGTGTCCGGCGGTGATCGATACCGATATGTTTCGTCGCGCCTACGAGGCGGACCCGCGCAAGGCGGAGTTTGCGGCCGCCATGCACCCAGTGGGGCGGGTGGGGAAGGTCGAGGAGGTGGCGGCTGCGGTGATGTATTTGTGCTGTGACGGGGCGGCTTTCACCACTGGGCATGCGTTGACGGTGGATGGTGGGGCTACAGCGATTTAGGTTTTGGTTTTTAAGTGCCGGTGGTTAAGGCGATTACCGCGTTTTCTGACGCTTCTTTTTTCGGCCCCCCGGCCGAGTCACATGACTCGCTACGCTCGCCCTTCGGGCCAGCCTGCGGCTGTTACTCCGCTTCGCTTCGTTGCTCTTGTTTGGCCAAGAGAAAGTAACCAAAGAGAAGGCCACCCCGACATCCGGGTCTGGCCTGCGGCCAGACTTCCCTCCTTCCGGTGCCGCTCCGGGGGCCGTCACGAAGGGGCGTCCCTGCCTAGGCGGCCCCGCCCTTCGTTCCTCGTCCGGCGTCCATGCCTCGCGGCCCCCTGCGCAACACCTCCACTCAGCCTACTGACGGGGAACGGAGTCCGAGTCGCCTGAAAGGTCGCTAGTGTTTGCTTGGTTGGCTTTGCTTTTTTCTTGCGCGAACTAACAGACGACAGCAAACGCCCTTTTCAGGAGGGTGAACGGAGTCGCTGTGTAAGGGGTTGAGCGGCAAGGATGCCGCGAAAGGACTAGGCGTCCCCGCTTAAAGGGCCATGGAAGGCCCTTGTAAGCCGACCCCTGGAGCAGTGATGGAGTGAACGAACCCTGCGCGAAGCGCAGGGCCGTATGTAGGGGCAAGCGTTTTTGCCTACTTTTTCCGCGACTGGAAAAAGTAGGTCGGCCGGGTGGCCGAAACCAGAACTATCAACCTACTCGGAAATCATCCCGGCACAGCGATTCAGAACGACACCCCAGCTCCAGCTAGAGAAATTCTCAATCCCGTCTCCCCAAGATCACCAACGTCACCACCCCCGCAATCAACCCCCACAACGCCGCCCCAATCCCAAACAGCGTCAACCCCGACGCCGTCACCATGAATGTGATCAGCGCCGCCTCGCGCTCATGGGGCGTCTGCATGGCCTGTGTCAGCCCCGAGCCGATCGAGCCGAGCAATGCCAGCGCTGCGATGGACAGCACCAGCGCCGCTGGAAAGGCGGCGAACAGCGCCGCCAGGGTCGCGCCGAAGATCCCGGCGATGCCGTAGAACACCCCGCACCAGACAGCAGCGGTGTAACGTTTGGAGCGGTCCGGGTGAGCCTCGGGGCCGGCGCAGATGGCCATGGTGATGGCCGCCAGGTGGATACCGTGGGAGCCGAAGGGCGCCAGCAGCACCGAGGCGATGCCGGTCACCGAGATCAGCGGTGAAGCGGGCGCGTCGTAGCCTTCGGCGCGCAGCACGGCCAGCCCCGGCATGTTCTGCGAGGCCATGGCGATGACGAACAGCGGAATGCCGATGCTGAAGATCGCGGCAAGGGACAATGACGGCGTGGTCCATACCGGCGCCGCCACCTGCAGGCTGAAACGCTGGAAATCCAGCAGACCCGACAGGCCGGCGATCAGGCAGCCGACCAGCAGCGCGCAGAGCACTGCGTAGCGAGGCAGCAGCCGTTTGGCCAGCAGGTAGCTGAAGAACATGCCCAGCACCAGCACCGGCTGCACTTCCACCGCGCGGAAGATCTCGATACCGATATTGAACAGCACGCCGGCCAGCAGGGCGGCGGCCAACGAGGCCGGCACGCGGCGCATCAGGCGCTCGAAGCTGCCGGTCAGGCCGCACAGGGCGATCAGCGCCGAAGCGAAGATGAAGGCGCCGATGGCTTCGCCGTAGGGAACGCCCGGCAGGCTGGTGATCAGCAGGGCCGCCCCCGGTGTCGACCAGGCGATCACCACCGGCGTGCGGTAGCGCAGGGAAAGCCCGATGCTGCAGATCGCCATGCCGATGGACAGCGCCCAGATCCAGGATGAAATCTGCGCGCCGCTCAAGCCGGCTGCCTGGCCGGCCTGGAACATCAGCACCAACGAGCTGGTATAGCCGGTCAGCATGGCAATGAAGCCGGCGACAATCGTCGACGGCGAGCTCTCGGCAAGGGGGCGCGATAGCGTGCGGATGGTCATGGTTGTCCTTGTTGTTCTTGGCTGGCCCTGGCCCCGGTGTATGGAGTCAGAGCACGTGCGAGGGGTCTTAGCCTAAGCGGCCCGGCTCTGTGCGTCACGATACAGCCGGCGTCCCGATCGACATTACAGTCGGGCGAGCGCCGGACCGAGGCCGACGCACGGCGAGCAGCGGCCTGTTTCGCTTACCGATATTCCAGCTTCTTTTTTTCCTGGCACCGATGTTGCTATTGAGCACTGTGCTCGCTGCGATGCGTCAATAAAACCGCAGCTGTCGGAGGAATGATGAGCCAGGGTGTTGAATTCAATCGCTTGATGCTGGAAATGCGTGCCATGCAGACCGATGCCATGGCGCGTGCGAAGCCTGTGCAGGCTTTGCCCGAGCCGGGCGCCCCGAGCTTTTCCGAGATGCTCGGGCAGGCGGTGAACAAGGTGCATGAAACCCAGCAGGTCTCCAGCCAGATGGCGACTGCCTTCGAAATGGGTCAGGGCGGTATCGACCTGACCGAGGTGATGATCGCCTCCCAGAAAGCCAGCGTTTCCTTTCAGGCCTTGACCCAGGTGCGTAACAAGCTGGTTCAGGCGTATCAAGACATCATGCAGATGCCGGTTTGAGGCAGGGTTGAGTCATGGCTGAAGCAGCGAGCAAGGTTCCAGTGACAATCGATTCGGGCGATCCGAAAAAGCCACTGTTTGGCCTGTCTTTCCTGGAAAACCTTTCGGAAATGCCGATGCTACGGCAGGTCGGCCTGTTGGTCGGCCTGGCTGCCAGTGTCGCAATCGGTTTCGGTGTGGTGCTCTGGTCGCAGCAGCCGGACTACCGGCCGTTGCTCGGCAGCCTCGCCGGAATGGACGCCAGCCAGGTGATGGATACCCTCGCGGCGGCGGACATTTCCTACACCGTCGAACCCAACTCTGGCGCCTTGCTGGTCAAGGCCGACGACCTGGCGCGTGCGCGCCTGCGGCTAGCCAGCGCGGGGATCGCGCCGACCGACAGCAACATCGGTTTCGAGATCCTCGACAAGGAGCAGGGGCTCGGCACGAGCCAGTTCATGGAAGCCACGCGCTATCGTCGCGGCCTCGAAGGCGAGCTGGCGCGCACCGTTTCCAGCCTGAACAACGTCAAGGCCGCTCGCGTTCACCTGGCGATTCCGAAGAGCTCGGTATTCGTGCGTGACGAGCGCAAGCCCAGCGCTTCGGTGCTGGTGGAGCTGTACCCCGGTCGTAGCCTGGAGCCCAGCCAGGTGATGGCGATCATCAACCTGGTCGCCACCAGCGTGCCGGAGTTGAACAAGTCGCAGATCACCGTCGTCGACCAGAAGGGCAACCTGCTGTCCGACCAGCAGGAGCTGTCCGAGCTGAGTATGGCCGGCAAGCAGTTCGACCATACCCGCCGCTTGGAAAGCCTCTACACCCAACGCGTGCACAACATTCTGCAGCCGGTGCTGGGCAACGGTCGCTACAAGGCCGAGGTTTCCGCCGATGTGGATTTCAGTGCGGTGGAGTCCACTTCGGAAACCTTCAACCCCGATCAGCCGGCGCTGCGCAGCGAGCAGAGCGTCAACGAGCAGCGCCAGAGCAGTCTGCCGCCACAGGGCGTGCCCGGCGCGCTGAGCAACCAGCCGCCCGGCCCGGCCACCGCGCCGGAGAATGCGCTGGCCGGCCAGGCTGCCGCCGCCGGTGCCGTCGCGCCCGGGCAACCTTTGCTGGATGCCAACGGTCAGCAGATCATGGACCCGGCGACCGGTCAGCCGATGCTGGCGCCTTATCCGTCGGACAAGCGCGAGCAGTCGACCCGCAACTACGAGCTGGACCGTTCCATCAGCTACACCAAGCAGCAGCATGGCCGCCTGCGTCGGCTGTCGGTGGCGGTGGTGCTCGACGACCAGGTCGTGGTCGCCGAGGATGGCCAGGCCACCCGGGTACCGCGAAGCGCCGAAGAATTGGCGCGCTTCACCCGCCTGGTTCAGGATGCCGTCGGCTTCGATGCCAGCCGTGGCGATAGCGTCAGCGTTATCAACGCGCCGTTTGCCGCCGATACGTCCGACGAAGGCTTCATCGACATCCCGTTCTACTCGCAACCCTGGTTCTGGGACGTGGTCAAGCAGGTGCTGGGCGTGCTGTTCATTCTGGTACTGGTCTTCGGCGTGCTGCGGCCGGTACTGAACAACCTGGCCAATGCCGGCAAGAGCAAGGAACTGCAAGCGGCTGGCGGCGATGGCGAGCTGGGTGACATGGACGGACTGGACGATGCGTTGTCCAACGACCGGGTCAGCCTGAGCGGACCGCAGAGCATCATGCTGCCGAGCCCCAGCGAGGGTTACGACGCCCAACTGAACGCGATCAAGAGCCTGGTGGCCGAAGATCCGGGCCGTGTGGCCCAGGTAGTCAAAGAGTGGATCAATGCCGATGAGTGACAATCGAATTCAGGTCAAGCTGGCCAAAGTCGACAAGGCGGCGATCCTGCTGCTGTCCCTGGGTGAGGCCGATGCCGCGCAGGTGCTGCGTCACCTCGGCCCGAAGGAAGTACAGCGCGTCGGTACCGCGATGGCGCAGATGCGCAATGTGCAGCGCGAACAGGTCGAGCGGGTGATGAGCGAGTTCGTCGAGATCGTCGGTGACCAGACCAGCCTGGGCGTGGGTGCCGACGGCTACATCCGCAAGATGCTGACCCAGGCCCTGGGCGAAGAAAAGGCCGGTGGCCTGATCGACCGGATCCTGCTGGGCGGCAACACCAGCGGCCTGGACAGCCTCAAGTGGATGGAGCCGCGCGCGGTCGCCGACGTGATCCGCTACGAACACCCGCAGATCCAGGCGATCGTCGTGGCCTATCTGGACCCGGACCAGGCGGGCGAGGTGCTGTCGCACTTCGACCACAAGGTGCGCCTGGACATCGTCCTGCGCGTCTCGTCGCTCAATACCGTGCAGCCGGCGGCGCTGAAGGAGCTCAACCAGATTCTGGAGAAGCAGTTCTCCGGCAACTCCAACACCAGCCGGGCCACGCTGGGTGGCGTGAAGCGCGCGGCCGACATCATGAACTTCCTCGACAGTTCGATGGAAGGCCAGCTGATGGACGCCATTCGCGATGTGGACGAAGACCTGTCGGCGCAGATCGAGGACCTGATGTTCGTCTTCGACAACCTGGCCGATGTCGACGACCGGGGCATCCAGGTGCTGCTGCGCGAAGTCTCTTCCGACGTGCTGGTCATGGCGCTCAAGGGTGCCGACGAAACGGTCAAGGAAAAGGTCTTCAAGAACATGTCCAAGCGCGCCGGCGAATTGCTGCGCGACGATCTGGAAGCCAAGGGCCCGGTGCGCGTCAGCGATGTCGAGACCGCGCAGAAGGAAATCCTTACCATTGCTCGCCGCATGGCCGAAGCCGGGGAAATCGTCCTGGGTGCCAAGGGCGGCGAAGAAATGATCTAGCAAGGTTTGAGCGATGGCGAAGGAAAACCCCAGCGATGTGATCCGCGCGAAGGACGTCAATGCCTTCGATCGCTGGGCGTTGCCGAGTTTCGATCCGGAAGGCGCCGAGCCGGAAGAGTCGCAGGCCGACGACGAGCCGGTTGAAGAGCCGGCGCTCTCGCACAGCGAAGACGTCCCGGTGGAGGACGTCAAACCGCTGACGCTCGACGAACTGGAGGCGATTCGCCAGGAGGCCTACAACGAGGGCTTCAGCACCGGCGAGAAGGACGGTTTCCATGCCGGCCAGCTCAAGGCCCGGCAGGAGGCCGATGCTGCCCTGGCGCCGAAGCTCGACAGCCTCGAGCGCCTGATGAGCCAGTTGCTCGAACCCATCGCCGAACAGGATCGCAACCTCGAGCACGCCATGGTCACCCTGGTCGGCCAGCTTGCCCGGGAGGTGATCCAGCGCGATCTGCTGATCGATTCCAGCCAGATTCGCCAGGTGCTGCGCGAGGCCCTGAAGCTGCTGCCGATGGGCGCCGACAACGTTCGGATTCACATCAACCCGCAGGATTTCGAACTGGTCAAGGCGTTGCGCGAGCGCCACGAGGAATCCTGGCGGATCGTCGAGGATGCCGACCTGCTGCCCGGTGGCTGCCGGATCGAGACCGAACACAGCCGCATCGATGCCAGCGTCGAAACGCGGCTCGGTCAGGCCATCAAGCAGTTGTTCGAGCAGCAGCGGGAGAACGCCACCAATCCGCCCGCCGCCGATCTGCATCTCGAGCTGGACACCGGCGATGCGCCTTGAACGCATCAGCTTCGTCAAGCGCCTGGAGGCCTACGGCGAGGCGATAAAGCTGCCCGATCAGCCGATCCTCGAAGGTCGCCTGCTGCGCATGGTCGGTCTGACGCTGGAAGCCGAAGGGCTGCAGGCCGCGGTAGGCAGCCGCTGCCTGGTGATCAACAACGACCGCTACCACCCGTCCCAGGTCGAAGCCGAAGTGATGGGTTTTTCCGGCGGCAAGCTTTTTCTCATGCCGGTCGGCAGCCTGGCCGGCATCGCGCCTGGCGCCCGCGTGGTGCCGCTGGCCGATACCGGTCGGCTGCCGATGGGCACCTCGATGCTCGGCCGGGTAATCGATGGTGCCGGTCGCGCGCTGGACGGCAAGGGCGGCATGAAGGCCGAGGACTGGGTGCCGATGGACGGGCCGGTGATCAACCCGCTCAAGCGGCACCCCATCAGCGAACCGCTGGATGTCGGCATCCGCAGCATCAACGGCCTGCTCACCGTCGGGCGCGGCCAGCGTCTGGGTCTGTTCGCCGGCACCGGTGTGGGCAAGTCGGTGCTGCTGGGCATGATGACCCGTTTCACCGAGGCGGACATCATCGTCGTCGGCCTGATCGGCGAGCGCGGTCGCGAGGTCAAGGAGTTCATCGAGAACATCCTCGGCGAGGAGAGCATTAAGCGCTCGGTGGTGGTGGCTTCGCCCGCCGACGATGCGCCGCTGATGCGTCTGCGCGCCGCCATGTATTGCACCCGCATCGCCGAGTATTTTCGCGACAAGGGCAAGAACGTGTTGCTGCTGATGGATTCGCTGACGCGCTTCGCCCAGGCCCAGCGCGAGATCGCCCTGGCCATCGGCGAGCCGCCGGCGACCAAGGGCTATCCGCCATCTGTGTTCGCCAAGCTGCCGAGCCTGGTGGAGCGCGCGGGGAATGCCGAGGCGGGCGGCGGTTCGATCACGGCGTTCTACACGGTGCTGTCCGAGGGCGACGATCAGCAGGACCCGATCGCCGACGCGGCGCGCGGCGTGCTCGATGGCCATATCGTGCTGTCGCGGCGCCTGGCCGAGGAAGGCCACTACCCGGCGATCGACATCGAGGCGTCCATCAGCCGGGTCATGCCGCAGGTGGTCAGCGCCGAGCATGTGCGCAATTCGCAACGCTTCAAGCAGCTCTGGTCGCGCTATCAGCAGAGTCGCGACCTGATCAGCGTGGGCGCCTACGTGCCGGGCGGCGACGCCGAGACGGATCTGGCCATCGCGCGTCAGGCGGAGATGGTCGGCTACCTGCGCCAGGGCCTGAATGAAAGCGAGGACCTGGCGCACAGCGCCGCGCTGCTGGCCAGCGTCTTCAATCCCCGGCCCGGGGGTTAATCCTTGCCTGCCAGCCGCGCCGCCCGCCTGACCCCGGTGATCGAAATGGCTGAGCGCGCCGAACGCGATGCCGCGCGCCTGCTGGGGCAGGGCCAGCAACAACTGGATCAGGCCGAGCTCAAGCTCGGTGAGCTGCAGCAGTATTTCAGCGACTACCAGCAGCAATGGCTGACCCAGGGCAGTCAGGGCGTCAGTGGTCAATGGCTGATGAATTACCAGCGCTTTCTCTCCCAGCTCGAATCGGCCATCGGCCAGCAGCAGCGCAGCGTCGACTGGCACCGCAACAACCTGCACAAGCTGCGTCAGCAATGGCAGCAGCGTCGTGCACGTCTGGAAGGGCTGTCCAAGCTGGTCGAGCGCTACCTGCAGGAGGCACGGGTGGCGGCCGACAAGCGCGAGCAGAAGCTGCTCGACGAGTTCTCGCAGCGCCTGGCCGGCCGGCCGAAACCGGACTGACGCTTGCCGCCCTTGGGGTTGGCTGCTACATCTTCATAGGTTTCTTCGCCTGGCAGCGTGCCATGACCTTGCGGATAGGGAGAGCTTCGTGACCATCACTTCTACGCTATCGGCAGATGGGCAGGAACTGACGCTGCACATCCGCGGCCGCTTCGATTTCAATTCACACCAGGCTTTTCGCGATGCCTATCAGCGCGTGAACGGTTTGGCGCGTCGCTACGTGGTGGACCTGGGCGGTGCGACCTACCTCGACAGCTCCGCGCTCGGGATGCTGCTCTTGCTGCGCGACCATGCCGGTGGCGACAACGCGCAGATCCGCCTGATCAACTGCAACGCCGATGTGCGCAAGGTCTTATCGATTTCCAATTTCCAGCAACTGTTCGTGATCGACTGAATGCTTCCGTCGCTGTCGATTCTCATCGTCGAGGACGGCGCGGCCGATCGCATGCTGCTGGCGACCATCGTCGCCCGCCAGGGGCACCGGGTGCTCACCGCCGCTAATGGCCTGGAAGCACTGGCGCTGTTCGAGCAGGAGCGCCCGCAGCTGGTGCTGATGGATGCCCTGATGCCGGTGATGGATGGCTTCGAGGCGGCGCGCCTGATCAAGCAGCGGGCAGGCGATGAGCTGGTCCCCATCATCTTCCTCACCTCGCTGTCGGAGCCGCGCGAGCTGGTGCGCTGTCTGGACGCCGGCGGCGACGACTTCATCGCCAAGCCCTACGATCCGGTCATCCTGCAGGCGAAAATCCAGGCCATGCATCGCCTGCGGCAGCTGCAGGCGACGGTCCTGGGACAGCGCGACCTCATCGCCGATCATAATCGGCAACTGCTCGACGAGCAGCGCGCCGCTAAGGCGATCTTCGACAAGGTGGCCCACGCCGGTTGCCTGGATGCCGGCAACATCCGTTACCGACAGTCGCCGCATGCGCTGTTCAACGGCGATGTGCTGCTGGCGGCCCAGGCGCCGGCCGGCCAGTTGTTCGTCTTGCTGGGCGACTTCACCGGACATGGCCTGCCGGCCGCCATCGGTGCCATGCCGCTGGCCGAGACCTTCTACGGGATGACGGCCAAGGGTTACGCCAGCCATCACATCCTTCGCGAGATCAACGCCAAGCTGAAGCTCATCCTGCCGACGGAAATATTCTGTTGCGCCACCTTCCTGGACATTCACGTCAGGGAAGGCGTTCTGCGGGTATGGAACGGCGGCCTGCCGGACGGCTATCAGCTGCGTCTGGGCGGTGAGCGCGTGGCGCTGACCTCGAAACACCTGCCGCTGGGCGTGCTGGAAGCCAAGCGGTTCGATGATCGCTTCCAGATCCTGCCGCTGGCGCAGGGCGATCGCCTGCTGCTGATGTCCGATGGCGTGCTGGAACGTCGCGATCAGGCCGGCGAACCCTTTGGCGAAACGCGCTTGCAAGCGATCTTGCAGTCCAATGCCGACCCCGCGCGTCTGTTCGATGAGATCGAGCAGGCCTTGCGGGCATTTCATGGTAGTGCGGCCGACGACCTGAGCCTGGTCGAGGTGAAGGTGACCGAAGAAGCGTTGCCGGCGCGGCTGCCGGGCGGGTTTCCGCTCGGCGCCCGGCCGTTGCGTCCGATGGACTGGTCGGCCCGCTTCGAGTTGCGCCCGGACAGCCTGCGCAGTGCCGACCCGCTGCCGCTGATGTTGCCGCTGTTCCTGCAGGTTCCGGCGTTGCGCCAGCGTGCGGGCCTCATCTACACCGTGCTGACCGAGCTCTACAGCAATGCGCTGGAGCATGGCGTGCTGGGGCTGGATTCGCGGCTCAAGAGCGATGCCGATGGCTTCGCCGGTTACTATCGCGCCCGCGAGCAGCGACTGGCGGCGCTGGCCGAGGGCTGCGTGCTGATCGATGTGCAGATACGCAGCGAAGGCGATGGCGGCTCGCTGCGTATCGACATCCAGGACAGCGGCGCGGGCTTCGACGTCGAGCAGGCGCTGGCCGCGCAGCCTCGCGATGCGGGCCTGGCCGGGCGCGGGCTGCGGCTGATCGAGCAGCTCGCCGATCGTTTCTGCTGGCAGCCGGATGGGCGTGGGCTGAGCGTGGAGTTCCACTGGACGGCTGATGCATAATCCGCTGCCTTTCGACCGGAGGAGTGCCGGGGTGTCCGATCCTCGTCTCGACAGCGCCATGCTGGCCACCTTGCAGGAGGTGATGGAGGGCGACTATCCGATGTTGCTGGACGCCTTCCTGAACGACTCCGAGGAGCGCCTGCGCATGCTGCAGGAGACCTGCGCTGCTGGCGAGGCCGAGCCGTTGCGCCAGGCGGCGCACAGTTTCAAGGGCAGCTGCAGCAACATGGGCGCCGTGGTGCTGGCGGACCTCTGTCGCCAGCTCGAAGAACTGGCTGGCGGTGAGCGGCTCGAAGGTGCTCCGGCGTTGATCGAACGCATCGAACGGGAATTTGCCATTGCCCGCATCCTCTATCGGGCGGAGCGTCAACGTCACGCCGGTCCCGTCTGATCGAATCCTGGCGCGAAACTTGCTCATTCATGGCTACCTCACCCTTTCGAGTGGAAGAACCATGGCTGTTTCCCCCGACCTGTTGCTCAACATCAAGACGCCCGAGCCTCGTGGCAAGGCCGCGGGCGCGAAAGCCGATTCTGCCTCGCAAGCCAGTCGGCAAGAGGCTTCCCGGTTCGCCGAGATGTACGCCAAGGAGCGTCAGGGCAAGCCGGTGGAGCGTTCGGACGCGCCTAACAAACCGGCGCGCGACAAGCCGGTGAACGAAAAGGACAGTCAGGAAACCGCCGGAGCCGAGACGGCCGAGAAGCCGACGATTGCCGAAGGCGGCAACGAGTTGCCTCCGGAGTCGTCGCAGGCGGTCGATGAGGCGAGCGAGTCGCAAGAGGTGGCCGGCGCCGAGTTGGACCCGCTGCTGATGTTCGGCATGGGCGCGCAGGCCGAAGTCGCCGAAGTGCCATCCGGCGAAATCCAGCCCGTGGGGAGCGAATTCCTGGCCAGCCTGCAGATCCAGCAGACGGCCGCCGAAACCGAGGCCGTGCCGGAAGAAGAGGCGTTGGCGGCGCAGAAGGCTTCGCCTCAGGCGCAGACCGCGGGGCGCGATGCGATCCAGCCGGCGGCCAAGGGTGACGAACGCTTCGCCAACCTGTTGCAGGTCGCCGGCGATTCGACGGAAACCGGTGATGAGTTGGAGCTGACGCTGGCCGCCGGCGAACTGGAGGAGATCGATGCACCAGTCGAAACCCGCCAGTCCAATGCCGAGCTTGCGGCCAATCGTCTCAATCCGCTGACGCAGGCCATTGCCCAGCAGACCCAGCAGTTGCAGCGAACCCCGCTGGTGCCGGGGCAGCCGGTGCAGATGCAGCAGTCCGGCTGGAGCGAAGCGGTGGTGGACCGGGTGATGTGGCTCTCCAGCCAGAACCTCAAATCTGCCGAGATCCAGCTCGATCCGGCGGAGTTGGGACGCATGGAAGTACGCATCGACATGAACAAGGACCAGGCCCAGGTGACCTTCCTCAGTCCGCACGCCGGCGTACGCGATGCGCTGGAAGGGCAGATGCAGCGCCTGCGCGAAATGTTCGCCCAGCAAGGCATGACCATGGACGTCAACGTTTCGGACCAATCCCTGGCGCGCGGCTGGCAAGGTGACGGTGGCGGCGAGTCGCGCGGCGAGGGCGGCAGCGCCGACAGTGCCGTTGCGGAGGCCGAGAGCGGCGGGGTGCTGGAAGTGGCCAGCAACCGGAGCACGGGTGACCGCGGGCTCGTGGATTTCTACGCCTGATGGCGGCGGGCTCGGCGCCGGCTGCCGAGCCCGTTCCAGCCATACTGGCCCTCGTAACGCCTCTGCAAAGCGCGCCAGTCTTACCGGCAGTCATTTACTGCTGGCGCTCGCTGATTGATACTTTGGCACAGCAGTTGCTCCTAACTCCTTGAAGCAGAGTGAAATCACGCGTGATGACGGATATTTGGCATGGCTAAGAAACAGGGTCCCCCGGACGTGCCAGCTCCTGGCGCCGAGACTTCAGGCAAGGGCAAGATCAAACTCATCGTCGCCATCGTGCTGGGCCTGTTGCTGGCCGTGGGATTGTCGGTCGCCAGCACCCTGTATTTCATGAACCGGGACGATGCCGGCAAGGGTGAGGAGCAGGCGCAAGCGCCCGCGCCGACCGCATCCGGCAAGCCCGCGGCGATCTATGAGGTCCTGGCACCGGCCTTCGTGGTCAATTTCAGCAATAACGGTGGGCGCCAGCGTTACATGCAGGTCAGCGTCGCGCTGATGTCGCGTGATCAGGTCGCACTCGACGCGCTCAAGGAACACATGCCCTTGTTGCGCAATCAACTGGTCATGCTGTTTTCCAGTCAGGACTTCGCCACCATCGCGACACCGGTCGGCCAGGAAATGCTGCGGCAGCAGGCTACCGCCAGCGTCCAGGAGCTGGCCAATAAAGAGATCGGCAAACTTGCCGTCGAGCAAGTGCTGTTCACCAACTTCGTACTGCAATAGAGGTCGCCGAGGATGGCTGTTCAAGATCTGCTCTCGCAAGACGAGATCGACGCGCTCCTGCATGGGGTCGACGACGGCCTGGTCGATACCGAAAGCGATTCCGAGCCGGGCAGCATCAAGAGCTACGACCTGACCAGTCAGGACCGGATCGTGCGCGGGCGCATGCCCACGCTGGAGATGGTCAACGAGCGTTTCGCCCGCTATACCCGCATCAGCATGTTCAACCTGCTGCGGCGCTCTGCGGACGTCTCGGTCGGCGGCGTGCAGGTGATGAAGTTCGGCGAATACATCCACTCGCTGTACGTGCCCACCAGCCTGAACCTGGTGAAGATCAAGCCGTTGCGCGGCACTTCGCTGTTCATTCTCGACGCCAAGCTGGTGTTCAAGCTGGTGGACAACTTCTTCGGCGGCGACGGCCGCCATGCCAAGATCGAAGGCCGCGAATTCACGCCCACCGAGTTGCGCGTAGTGCGCATGGTGCTCGACCAGGCGTTCAACGATCTCAAGGAAGCCTGGCAGGCGATCCTGGAAGTCAACTTCGAGTACGTGCATTCGGAGGTCAACCCGGCGCTGGCCAATATCGTCAGCCCCAGCGAGGTGGTGGTGGTCTCGACCTTCCACATCGAGCTGGACAGTGGCGGCGGCGATCTCCATATCGCCATGCCTTACTCGATGATCGAGCCGATTCGCGAGATGCTCGATGCCGGTTTCCAGTCCGACGTCAGCGACCAGGACGAGCGCTGGGTCAAGGCGCTGCGCGAGGACATCCTCGACGTCAACGTGCCGCTGGGTGCCACGGTGGTGCGGCGTCAGTTGAAGTTGCGCGACATTCTCAACATGCAGCCGGGGGACATCATTCCGGTGGAAATGCCCGAGGACATGATCATGCGCGCTAACGGCATGCCGGCCTTCAAGGTCAAGCTCGGCGCGCACAAGGGCAATCTGGCCTTGCAGGTGATGGAACCCGTGGTGCGGTCACGGTGATTCAGACCTATTCCAATTACCAGCCCGTCGAGGATTAGCGATGGCAGACGAACACGAAAACAATTCCCCGGAAGAGCAGGCGCTCGCCGACGAATGGGCCGCGGCCCTGGCCGAAGCCGGCGATGCCAGCCAGGACGATATCGATGCCCTGTTGAGCCAGGGGGTTCCGCCCGCTGCTCCGGCCGCGCCGAAGGCACCGCTGGAGGAGTTCGGCAGCGCGCCGAAGGCCAGCGCGGCGCCCGTGGGGCTCGACGGTCCCAATCTGGACGTGATCCTGGATATCCCGGTATCGATTTCCATGGAAGTGGGCAGCACCGAAATCAGCATCCGCAACCTGCTGCAGCTCAACCAGGGCTCGGTGGTGGAGCTCGATCGCCTGGCGGGTGAGCCGCTGGACGTGCTGGTCAACGGCACCCTGATCGCCCACGGCGAAGTGGTGGTGGTCAACGAGAAGTTCGGCATTCGGCTGACCGATGTGATCAGTCCGAGCGAACGCATCAAGAAGCTGCGCTGACATGCGTATTCTTGCCGCCCTTGCCATGTTGCCCATGCTGCCGGTCATGGCTGCCGAAACGACGGCCAGCATGAGCAGTGCCGGCATGGGTGCGCAGCTGAGCAAGCTGCTGCTGGGCCTGCTGCTGGTCATCGGGCTGATCTTCCTGCTGGCCTGGCTGTTGCGTCGCGTCCAGCAGCTCCATCCGCGGGGCGCGCAGGTCATCAAGATCGTTTCCACCCAGGCGCTGGGGCCGCGCGAGCGGCTGGTGCTGGTGCAGGTAGGCGGCGAACAGATCCTGCTCGGCCTGAGCGCCGGTCGCATCACGCCACTGCACGTGCTCGAGGAACCGGTGCATCTGCCGGACGCGGAACCGGCCACGCCGGAGTTTGCCCAGCGCCTGATGGAGCTGTTGGGCAAGGACCAGAAGGACAAGCACTGATGTTTCGACTGTTGCTGGCCGTTGCGCTGGCGCTGGTCGCGCCGCTCGCCCTCGGGCAGGATGCCGGCGCGCTGATCGGCCAGGGCGACAACCCGCTGTCGATCCCGGCCATCACCCTGAGCACCGACGCCGAGGGCCAGCAGGAATATTCGGTCAGCCTGCAGATCCTGCTGATCATGACGGCGCTGAGTTTCATCCCGGCGTTCGTCATGCTGATGACCAGTTTCACGCGGATCATCATCGTCTTCTCTATCCTGCGCCAGGCACTGGGGCTGCAGCAGACGCCGTCGAACCAGATTCTCATCGGCCTGACCATCTTCCTCACGCTGTTCATCATGGCGCCGGTCTTCGACCAGATTAACCGCGATGCCCTGCAGCCCTATCTCAATCAGCAGTTGCCGGCGCAGCAGGCGATCGCCCGCGCCGAGGTGCCGCTGAAGAATTTCATGCTGGCGCAGACGCGCGAAAGCGATCTGGAGCTGTTCGTGCGGCTGTCCAAGCGTACCGACCTGCAGACGCCGGAGGCCGTGCCGCTGACCATCCTGGTTCCGGCATTCGTGACCTCCGAGCTGAAGACGGCGTTCCAGATCGGCTTCATGATCTTCATTCCCTTCCTGATCATCGACATGGTGGTGGCCAGCGTGCTGATGGCGATGGGCATGATGATGCTCTCGCCACTGATCATTTCGCTGCCGTTCAAGATCATGCTGTTCGTGCTGATCGATGGCTGGGGGCTGATCATCGGTACCCTCGCCAGCAGCTTCGGCACTCTCTAGGAGGTTTGCCATGACTCCGGAAGTCGCGGTCGATCTGTTTCGCGGTGGCCTGTGGCTGACAGCCACCATCGTCGGCGTGCTGGTGGTGCCGAGCCTGTTGGTCGGCCTGGTGGTGGCGATGTTCCAGGCGGCGACGCAGATCAACGAGCAGACGCTGAGCTTTCTGCCGCGCCTGCTGGTGATGCTGCTGACGCTGATCTGGGCGGGGCCCTGGCTGGTGCGCGAGCTGATGGAGTACAGCCAGAACCTGATCCAGAACATACCCCTGATCATCGGCTGATGCTCGAGCTCACCAACGCGCAGATCGGCGGCTGGGTCGCGCAGTTCCTGCTGCCCCTGTTCCGCGTCGCCGCGCTGCTGATGAGCATGCCGATCATCGGAACGCAGCTGGTGCCGATGCGTGTGCGCCTGTACCTGGCGGTGGCCATCTCTGTGGTGCTGGTGCCGGCGCTGCCACCGGTGCCAGTGGTCGAGGCCTTGAGCCTGCAGGCGCTGTTGCTGATCGTCGAGCAGATCCTCATCGGTGTGATGCTGGGCTTCGTGCTGCAACTGTTCTTCCAGCTGTTCATCGTCTCCGGTCAGATGCTGGCGATGCAGATGGGCCTGGGTTTCGCCTCGATGGTCGACCCGGCCAACGGCGTGTCGGTGCCGGTGCTCGGGCAGTTCTTCAACCTGCTGGTGATCCTGCTGTTCCTGGCCATGAACGGCCACCTGGTGGTGCTGGAAATCCTCACGGAAAGCTTCATCACCCTGCCGGTGGGCGGGGGTTTGAGCACCAATCACTACTGGGAAGTCGCCGGCAAGCTGGGCTGGGTGCTCGGCGCCGGTCTGCTGCTGGTGCTGCCGGCGATCACCGCGTTGCTGGTGGTGAACCTGGGCTTCGGCCTGATGACCCGCGCGGCGCCGCAGCTGAACATCTTCTCCATCGGGTTTCCGCTGACGCTGGTGCTGGGTCTGGTGGTGGTGTGGGTCGGCATGGCGGATATCCTGGCTCAGTACCAGGTGTTCGTCAGCGAGGCGCTGGGGATGCTGCGCGAACTGATCGGGGTACGTTGATGAGCATCCTGCCGGAGGTCGCCCATGGCTGAGAGCGAAAGTGGCGCCGATAAAAGCGAAGAACCCACGGAGAAACGCCGCCGCGAATCACGCGAGAAAGGCCAGCTGGCGCGCTCGCGGGAGCTGAATACGGTGGCGGTGACCCTCGGCGGCATCGGCGGGTTGCTGGCTTCCGGAGCGGGGCTGGCGCAGAGCCTGATGGCGATGATGCGCGGCGCCTTCGAACTCGACCGTCAGACCGCACTGAGCGAGAGCAGCATGATCTCGCTGTTGGCCCACAGCGGGATGATCGCGCTGGAAGCGATCATCCCGCTACTCGTCGTGCTGCTGATCGTGTCCATCATCGGCCCCATTTCGCTCGGCGGCTGGCTGTTCTCGGGCAAGGCGATGGCGCCCAAGTTCAGCCGGATGAATCCTGGCGCTGGCCTCAAGCGGATGTTCTCGGCCAAGGCGCTGGTCGAGCTGCTCAAGGCGCTGGGCAAGTTCCTGGTAGTGCTGGCGGTTGGATTGCTGGTGCTCTCGGCCTACCAGGACGACCTGCTGTCGATCGCCAAGCAGCCGTTGGAGCTGGCCATCGCCCATAGCGTCGAGATCGTCGGCTGGTGCGCGCTGTGGATGGCTTGCGGCCTGATCCTGATCGCGGCGGTGGATGTGCCGTTCCAGCTCTGGGACAACAAGCAGAAGCTGATGATGACCAAGCAGGAGGTCAAGGACGAGTACAAGGACAGCGAAGGCAAGCCCGAGGTCAAGTCCAAGATTCGCCAGCTGCAGCGCGAGATGGCCGAGCGACGGATGATGCAGGCGGTGCCGGATGCCGACGTGGTGATCACCAACCCGACGCACTTTGCCGTGGCGCTGAAATACGACGCCGACAAGGGCGGTGCGCCGATGCTGGTGGCCAAGGGCGGCGATTTCCTCGCGCTGAAGATCCGCGAGATCGCCCAGGAGCACAGCGTGACGGTACTCGAGTCGCCGGCGCTGGCCCGGGCGGTGTACTACTCGACCGAGCTGGAGCAGGAAATTCCGGCGGGTCTCTATCTGGCCGTGGCGCAGGTGCTGGCCTACGTCTATCAGTTGCGCCAGTACCAGGCCGGCAGAGGCAAGCGTCCGGACCCGCTGGGCAACTTGCCGATCCCGCCGGATTTGCGCAGGGACGCCTGATTCGCCCGAGGGGCGCGGATCGTCCTCGAGCGCTTTTTATTCGATCACGCCGCAAGCCACCCGGGCGCCGCCGCCGCCCAGTGGTTGCGGATGGTCGGCGTGGTTGTCGCCGCCCTGGTGAACCATCAGCGCCAGGCCCTTGATGTCGCCGAGGCTCTTCAGGCGCGGAGCCAGTACCGGCTGGCTGGCCTTGCCCTCGCTATCGACGAACAGCGCCGGCAGGTCGCCCATGTGCCCGTCGCCCCAGGGCTCGCCGTGCTTGCCGCTGTTCTTCGGGTCCCAGTGGCCGGTCGCAGCGCCGGCAGCGGTAGGCTTGCCGTCGACTTCCGCCGGCTCGCAGCTGCCCTTGGAGTGGAGGTGAAAACCATGGGCGCCGGGCTGCAGGCCCGACAGCTCGGGGCGAAACACCAGGCCGTAGTCGCTGGTCTCGATCTTCACGTTGCCGACCGATTCACCGATGCCCTGGGCGGTGACGGCATTCACCTCCACACTCAGCGTTTCCGCCTGGACGGCGAGGGCGCTGCAGCCGGCCAGCGCGGCGATGATCCACTGTTTCATATCGAAGCTCCTGTGCAGAAATCGGCGGCGGTGCGTCGCCGGGTTCTAATCTGACTGCTGGGTTGCCACTGCGTTCGGCTGAGCCGCTCTGGCTCGCCTGCCAAGCCAGGGCGTCAGGTTTCGGCGCTGAAAAAAGTTGGACCCCTTCTTGCTATACCCCGGCAAGGACGCATTTCGCGTCAAGAATCCGTTCTGTATCGCCGGGGGCCCCGTTGGATCGCACGCAACTTCTCAATATGCGCAACAGCTTGACCGGCGTCGGCCGCGGCAACCTGGGTGTGCCGCTGTTGTTGTTGGTGATGCTGGGCATGATGATGCTGCCGGTGCCGCCGTTCCTGCTGGACGTGCTGTTCACCTTCAACATCGCGTTGTCCATCGTCGTGCTGCTGGTCAGCGTTTACGCGTTGCGCCCGCTGGATTTCGCGGTATTCCCGACCATCCTGCTGGTCGCGACGTTGATGCGGCTGGCGCTGAACGTCGCGTCCACCCGCGTGGTACTGATCCATGGGCACGAGGGGGGCTCGGCAGCCGGGCATGTGATCGAGGCCTTCGGCAACGTGGTGATCGGCGGCAACTACGTGGTCGGTATCGTGGTGTTCGCGATCCTGATGATCATCAACTTCGTGGTGGTCACCAAGGGTGCCGGGCGTATTTCCGAAGTCAGCGCCCGCTTCACCCTCGATGCCATGCCGGGCAAGCAGATGGCCATCGACGCCGATCTCAACTCGGGACTGATCGACCAGGCCGAAGCCAAGCAGCGTCGCGTCGAGGTCGCTTCCGAAGCGGATTTCTACGGTTCGATGGACGGTGCCAGCAAATTCGTGCGTGGCGATGCCATCGCCGGCCTGCTGATCCTGTTCATCAACCTGCTGGGCGGCATGGGCATCGGCATGGTCCAGCATGGCCTGAGCTTCGCCGACGCGGGCAAGGTCTATGCGCTGCTGACCATCGGCGACGGCCTGGTCGCGCAGATTCCCTCGCTGCTGCTGTCCACTGCCGCGGCGATCATGGTGACCCGCGTCACCAGTGCCGAAGACATGGGGCAACAGGTCAACCGGCAGATGTTCGCCTCGCCGAAGGCGCTGGCCGTGTCGGCGGCCATCATGATCGCCATGGGTCTGGTGCCCGGCATGCCGCACATGTCGTTCCTCGGCCTGGGTGCGGCTGCGGCGGCGGGTGCGTTCTGGATCTGGCATCGGCAGAAGCAGGTCAAGCAGCAGGCCGAGCAGGAAGTGCAGAAGCAGCAGGAGCTGCTGCCGGCCCAGCGTGCCGCGGAAACCAAGGAGCTCGGCTGGGATGACGTGACGCCGGTGGACATGGTCGGCCTGGAAGTGGGCTATCGCCTGATTCCGCTGGTGGACCGCAACCAGGGAGGACAATTGCTGGCGCGGATCAAGGGCGTACGCAAGAAGCTGTCCCAGGACCTGGGCTTCCTGATGCCCTCGGTGCACATTCGCGACAACCTCGACCTGTTGCCCAATGCCTATCGCCTGACGTTGATGGGCGTGAGCCTGGCCGAAGCCGAGGTCTATCCGGATCGTGAGCTGGCGATCAACCCTGGCCAGGTGTTCGGTCCACTGAATGGGATCGCCGCCAAGGACCCGGCGTTCGGCTTGGAGGCGGTCTGGATCGAAGTCAGCCAGCGCGAACAGGCGCAGTCGCTCGGCTACACCGTGGTCGATGCCAGCACCGTGATCGCCACGCATCTGAACCAGGTGCTGCACAAGCACGCCCATGAATTACTCGGCCACGAAGAGGTCCAGCAATTGATGCAGTTGCTGGCCAAGAGCTCGCCGAAGCTGGCCGAGGAGCTGGTGCCGGGAATGATTTCCCTGTCCACCTTGCTCAAGGTATTGCAGGCGTTGTTGCAGGAGCAGGTGCCGGTGCGGGACATCCGTACCATTGCCGAAGCCATCGCGAACGTCGCCGGCAAGAGTCAAGATCCCGCCGCTATGGTTGCGGCGGTGCGGGTGGCGCTGTCGCGCGCAATCGTGCAAAACGTTGTGGGACTAGAGCCGCAGCTGCCTGTGATCACTCTGGAACCAAGATTGGAACAGATATTGCTCAATAGTCTGCAGAAGGCTGGTCAAGGCTCCGAGGATGGCATCCTGCTGGAGCCTGGCATGGCCGAGAAGTTGCAACGTTCTCTGGTAGATGCGGCTCAGCGACAGGAAATGCTGGGCAAGCCGGCCATCTTGCTGGTGGCGGGGCCGGTCCGGGCGATGCTGTCGCGGTTCGCGCGGCTGGCGGTACCGAACATCCATGTCCTGGCTTATCAGGAAATACCGGATAACAAGCAGGTCACCATCGTTGCGACGGTGGGTCAGAATTAATCGAGGGTGCAGGCCATGCAGGTCAAACGTTTCTTCGCTGCCGACATGCGGATCGCCATGAAAATGGTGCGTGACGAGTTGGGCGCGGATGCCGCCATAGTCGGCAATCGCCGGGTTGCCGGCGGCGTCGAGCTGACCGCCGTGCTCGATTATCCGATGGAACCCGCCACGCCTCACCGTGCCAACCCGGCGCTGGAGGCCGAGTTGCGCAAGACTCAGGCGCGCATTGCCAGTGCCCATGCCGAACTGAGCCAGCCGGTTGTCGCCCAGGCGGCAAAGAATCGCCAGGTGCAGGATGAGAAACCTGCAACCGGCACCGCGTTGCCGGAGCAGAAGCCTGCACCTGCCGCGCTGGACCCGCGTGCCCTGGAAGCCATGTACAGCGAGCTGCACGGTTTGCGCGAGCTGATCGAAGTGCAGCTGGGCTCGATTGCTTGGGGTCAGGAGCAGAGCCGTCGCCCGCAGCAGGCCGGCCTCTGGCGCAAACTGCAGCGTATCGGGTTGCCGGCCGAGCAGTCGCGCAGTCTGCTGGAAAAGGTCTCGACCATCGACGACCCGCGCCAGGCCTGGCGGATGCTGCTGGCGCACCTGGCGCAGTCGATCAAGGTCAGCAAGGTTGAGCCGCTGGAGCAGGGCGGCGTCATCGCGCTGGTGGGCATGGCCGGTGTCGGCAAGACCACCACGCTGGCGAAGCTGGCGGCGCGCTATGTCCTCAAGTACGGCTCGCAGAACATTGCGGTGGCCAGCATGGACAATTACCGCATCGGTGCTCAGGAACAACTGAAGACCCTCGGCCGCATCCTCGATATCCCGGTGGTCCAGATCGACCCGAGCCAGCCGCTGAGCAAGTCGCTAGCGCCGCTTGCGCGCAAGCGCGTGGTGTTGATCGATACCGCCGGTCTGCCGGCCAGCGATCCGATGCTGCGCATGCAGCTCGAGGCGCTGTCCGACAAGGGAATCCAGTCGAAGAATTATCTGGTGCTGGCGGCGACCAGCCAGAGCCAGGTGCTCAAGGCTTCGTGGCACAACTACCGGCGTTGCGGCCTGGCGGGCTGCATTCTGACTAAACTGGATGAAGCCGGGAGCCTGGGTGATGTTCTGGGGCTAACGATTGGCCAGCATCTGCCGATAGCCTATCTCGGTGACGGTCCGCGTATTCCGGATGACCTGCATCTGCCGCGCAGTCACCAGTTGGTCAGCCGAGCGGTGAGCCTGCAGGCCGGGGAGGCCCCGAGCGAGGAAGCCATGGCCGATATGTTCGCCGGGCTGTACAGCAATGCTTCGCGGCAGGCCGGGTAGCGGCGTTGACGACGACACAGACAAAACAGAGGCGTTCGGGTCGAACGCATCGACGGGCCAGCGGCCCCAGCATGAATAGGCGTTAAAAATGGGTACTCATCCCGTACAGGTAATAGCGGTGACTGGCGGCAAGGGTGGCGTTGGCAAGACCAACGTGTCGGTCAATCTGGCCTTGGCGCTGGCCGATCTGGGGCGCCGGGTGGTTCTGCTCGACGCCGACCTCGGGCTGGCCAACGTCGACGTGCTGCTGGGCCTGAATACCAAGCGCACCCTGGCCGACGTGATCGCCGGGGAGTGCGATCTGCGCGACGTGCTCATCCAGGGGCCCGGCGGCATACGCATCGTGCCGGCCGCTTCCGGCGCACAGAGCATGGTGCAGCTGTCCTCGCTGCAGCACTCGGGGCTGATCCAGGCATTCAGCGATATCGGCGACGACCTCGATGTGCTGGTCATCGACACTGCCGCGGGCATCGGCGACGGCGTCATCAGCTTCGTGCGGGCCGCCCAGGAAGTCCTGCTGGTGGTGACCGACGAGCCCACTTCGATCACCGATGCCTATGCCTTGATCAAGTTGCTCAACCGCGACTACGGTATCAACAGGTTTCGCGTGCTGGCCAACATGGCCCATGCACCGCAGGAAGGTCGTAACCTGTTCGCCAAGCTCACCAACGTGACCGAGCGTTTTCTCGACGTGGCGCTGCAGTATGTCGGTGCCGTGCCGTACGATGAAACGGTGCGCAAGGCGGTGCAGAAGCAGCGGGCCGTTTACGAAGCCTACCCGCGTTCCAAATGCGCGCTGGCCTTCAAGGCCATCGCGCAGAAGATCGACACCTGGCCGCTGCCGGCCACGCCGCGCGGGCACCTTGAATTCTTTGTGGAACGCCTCGTCAGGCCGGCCGCAGACACCCACGAATGACAGTGGCTGGAGCAGGCATGTATTACAGCAAAGCTCAGGCTAAGGACGCCCAGTACCAACTCATCGATCAGTATGCGCCGCTGGTCAAGCGAATCGCCTATCACCTGCTGGCGCGCTTGCCCAGCAGCGTGCAGGTCGACGACCTGATGCAGGCGGGCATGATCGGCCTGCTGGAAGCGTCGAAGAAATACGACGCCGGCAAGGGCGCGAGTTTCGAAACCTACGCAGGAATTCGCATCCGTGGCGCCATGCTCGATGAAGTGCGCAAGGGCGACTGGGCACCGCGCTCGGTGCATCGCAACTCGCGCATGGTCAGCGAGGCGATTCGCGCCATCGAGGCGAAAACCGGGCGTGACGCTAAAGATCAAGAGGTTGCGGCCGAACTTAAATTGAGTCTCGATGAGTACTACGGCATTCTGGGCGACACCCTGGGCAGCCGCCTGTTCAGCTTCGACGACCTGTTGCAGGAAGGCGAGCACGGTGATTTTCAGGAGGACGCCGCCAGTGCCCATCCCGAACCGTTCCGTGATCTCGAAGACGAACGTTTCCAGCAGGCGCTGGCCGAGGCGATCGGCAATCTGCCTGAACGCGAGAAGCTGGTGTTGTCGCTGTACTACGACGAAGAATTGAACCTGAAGGAAATCGGTCAGGTACTGGGGGTCAGCGAGTCGCGGGTCAGCCAGTTGCATAGCCAGTGTGCGGCGCGCCTGCGTGCCCGCCTGGGTGAATGGCGCGCTCGATAGACCGATTAGCAGCGCTCATCCGAAGCCGATTTTCACGCGCTTCACGCAAGAAGCCCGCAATGGACCGTGAGCAGGCTCTGGGGATTTTTGAGATTTACGGAGGTGTACTTGGACAAGAATATGAAAATCCTCATCGTCGATGACTTCTCGACCATGAGACGGATCATCAAGAACCTCTTGCGCGATCTGGGCTTCACCAACACCGCCGAGGCGGACGATGGCACCACGGCCCTGCCGATGCTGAAAAGCGGCGGTTTCGATTTTCTCGTCACCGACTGGAACATGCCCGGCATGAGCGGCATCGATCTGCTGCGCCATGTGCGCGCCGATGACCGCCTCAAGCACCTGCCCGTGCTGATGGTCACCGCCGAGGCCAAGCGCGACCAGATCATCGAAGCGGCCCAGGCGGGCGTGAACGGCTACGTGGTCAAGCCATTCACGGCTCAGGTGCTCAAAGACAAGATTGAAAAGATCTTCGAGCGTGTCAACGGCTGATGTAGACGCCGAGAGGGCACTATGACGCAACCAGAGCAGGCTACCTCGGAGTTCGAAGCGACTCTGCGGGACCATGCGCCGCAACTGATCGAAAGCCTCCAGCAGGGGCGTTTCGCCGACGCCGCGCAATTGATCACTCAGTTCACCCAGGACCGCGACCGCGGCCTGTACCGGGAAGTCGGCAAGCTCACACGTGAGCTGCACAGCGCAATCGTCAAGCTGGAGATGGACACCTGCCATGCCGGTGGTGAGCCATCGCCGATCACCGACGCCACCGACCGTCTTTCCTTCGTCGTGGAAATGACCGAGAAGGCGGCCAACCGCACCATGGACCTGGTGGAAGAGTCCGCACCGCTGGTCAACTACGTCAGTTACGAGGCGCAGAGCCTGACGGCCGACTGGCAGCGCTTCATGCGGCGCGAGATGAATGCCGATCAGTTCCGCGAGCTGGTGCGGCGTATCGACGCGTTTCTCCAGCGCGCCATGAACGATGGCACCCAGCTGTCGGAGCACCTCAGCGAAATCATGCTGGCGCAGGATTTCCAGGACCTGACGGGGCAGGTCATCAAGCGCGTCACGCGGCTGATCACCGAGCTGGAAGGCGACTTGCTCAACCTGGTGCTGATGGCGGGTCAGGTCGATCGCGTGGCCGGCATTCAGCACGACCGCGACGAGCTTCGGGCCGAACAGGAAAAGCAAAAACAACAAAAAGGATCTTCCAACGGTGAAGGTCCGCAGATGCATGCCGATATGCGTGAGGACGTCGTGTCCGGTCAGGACGATGTCGACGATCTGCTTTCAAGCCTGGGCTTTTAGGGGATGTGCATATGAGCTTCGACGCCGATGAGGAAATCCTCCAGGACTTCCTGGTGGAGGCCGGCGAGATTCTCGAACTGTTGTCAGAGCAGTTGGTGGAGCTGGAAAGCAGCCCCGATGACGCCGCCTTGCTCAACGCGATTTTTCGTGGGTTTCACACGGTAAAGGGGGGGGCTGGCTTTCTTCAGCTGCATGAGCTGGTCGAATGCTGCCACATCGCCGAGAACGTCTTCGACATCCTGCGCAAGGGTGAGCGCCGCGTCGACTCGGAGCTGATGGATGTCGTGCTGCAGGCACTCGATGCCGTCAACGCCATGTTCTGTCAGGTGCGCGAGCGTAGCGAAGTCACGCCCGCGTCACCCGAGCTGCTGGCCGCACTGGCACGTCTGGCCGAGCCTGCAGGCGAAGCGGCGCCCGAGCCGGTTGCGATAGCTGAGCCCGTGGCGCCTGCCGTCGTCGAGCAAGCGTTCGAGCCGGTGGAAGAGCCGGTGGCGCAAGGCGATGCGGGTGCCGACGAAATCACCGATGACGAATTCGAAGCGCTGCTCGATCAGTTGCATGGCAAGGGCCAGTTCGCAGCGGAGCCGATTGCACCCGCTGCTGCCGTTGCCCAGCCCGCCGCTGCGCCTGCCAGCGACGAGATCACCGACGAAGAATTCGAGGCGCTGCTCGATCAGCTGCACGGCAAGGGTCAGTTCGCCGAGCCTGCGGTGACTCCTGAGCCCGAACCGGTCGCTGCCGAAGCCGTGCCGAGCGCGGCCGGTGGCGACGAGATCACCGACGACGAATTCGAAGCACTGCTCGATCAGTTGCATGGCAAGGGCAAGTTCGAACCCGAGGCAGCCAAGCTGCCGGAAACGCCTGCGCCGACACCGGTAGCGGCTGTCGCGCCGAAACCTGCGCCCGCCAAGGCCACTCCGGCGAAGCCGGCCGCACCCGTCAAGGCTGCGGCGCCGGCACCTGAAAAGGTTGCCAGCGAAGCCGAGACGACGGTACGCGTCGATACGGCGCGACTCGATGAAATCATGAATATGGTCGGCGAGCTGGTGCTGGTGCGTAACCGTCTGGTTCGCCTGGGCTCCAGCAGCGGCGACGAGGCCATGGCCAAGGCCGTGTCCAACCTCGATGTGGTGACGGCCGATCTGCAAAGCGCGGTGATGAAGACGCGCATGCAGCCGATCAAGAAGGTATTCGGTCGCTTTCCGCGGCTGGTCCGCGATCTGGCGCGCAGCCTGAAGAAGGAAATCAACCTCGAGCTGGTCGGCGAAGACACCGACCTGGACAAGAACCTTGTCGAGGCGCTGGCCGACCCGCTGGTGCACCTGGTGCGCAACGCGGTCGACCACGGCATCGAGATGCCGTCCGATCGCGAGGCGGCCGGCAAGTCGCGTACCGGCAAGGTGGTGCTGTCCGCCGAGCAGGAGGGGGATCATATCCTTCTGATGATCAGCGACGACGGCAAGGGGATGGACGCCAATGTGTTGCGTGCCAAGGCGGTCGAGAAGGGCATGCTGGAAAAGGACGCCGCCGAACGGCTGACCGATCTGGAGTGCTACAACCTGATCTTCGCCCCGGGCTTCTCCACCAAGACCGAGATCTCCGACGTGTCGGGGCGCGGGGTGGGCATGGACGTGGTGAAAACCAAGATTTCCCAGCTCAACGGCACGGTCAACGTGTTCTCCAGCAAGGGCCAGGGCTCTCGCGTAGTGATCAAGGTGCCGCTGACGCTGGCGATCATGCCGACCCTGATGGTCATGCTCGGCAACCAGGCGTTCGCCTTCCCACTGGTCAACGTCAACGAGATTTTCCACCTCGACCTGTCACGCACCAACGTGGTCGACGGCCAGGAGGTGGTGATCGTGCGCGACAAGGCGCTTCCCCTGTTCTACCTCAAGCGCTGGCTGGTCCAGGGCGCGTCCCGGGAAGAGCAGCGTGAGGGGCATGTGGTCATCCTCAGCGTCGGCAACCAGAGCATCGGCTTTGTCGTCGACCAGCTGGTTGGCCAGGAAGAAGTGGTCATCAAGCCCCTGGGCAAGGGACTGCAAGGCACTCCTGGCATCTCCGGCGCCACCATCACCGGCGATGGTCGCATCGCCCTGATTCTGGACGTTCCCAGCATGCTCAAGCGTTACGCACGCCGGTTCTGATCAGTTGACGGCGCTCCCTGAGGAGCGCTGTCGCTAGGAGTGTTTATGGCAGTCAAGGTCTTGGTGGTGGACGATTCCGGCTTCTTTCGCCGCCGCGTTTCGGAAATCCTGTCTTCGGACCCCAATATCCAGGTGGTCGGCACCGCCACTAACGGTCGCGAGGCGATCGATCAGGCGCTGGCGCTCAAGCCGGACGTGATCACCATGGATTACGAGATGCCGATGATGGACGGCATCACCGCCGTGCGGCAGATCATGCAGCGCTGCCCGACGCGGGTCTTGATGTT
Source organism: Stutzerimonas nitrititolerans (assembly GCF_003696285.1). Taxonomy (GTDB): domain Bacteria; phylum Pseudomonadota; class Gammaproteobacteria; order Pseudomonadales; family Pseudomonadaceae; genus Stutzerimonas; species Stutzerimonas nitrititolerans. The sequence continues at coordinate 152,320 of NZ_RFFL01000005.1, read as the reverse complement.
CTCTTCGCTGACGCACGAAGGCGCTCGCGTCACGCTCGATGCGCTGGATGCCGGGGCGGTCGACTATCTGCCGAAGAACTTCGAGGATATTTCGCGCAATCCGGACAAGGTCAAGCAGCTGCTGTGCGAGAAGGTACACACCGTATCGCGCAGCAACCGCCGGTATGGCAGCCACGTCGGCACTTCGTCTGCGCCGGCAACCACCGGTTCTACCGCGCCCCTCGGGCGTGGGCGGATCGCGCCAGCGCCGAGTCCGCGCGGCGCCGCTACGCCGGTCGCGGCACCCAGCGCCGCGCCCAAGCGCAAGGCCTACCGACTGGTCGCCATCGGCACCTCGACCGGCGGGCCGGTTGCGCTGCAGCGGGTGCTGATGCAACTGCCGGCCGGTTTTCCGGCGCCGATCCTGTTGATTCAGCACATGCCGGCTGCGTTCACCAAGGCGTTCGCCGAGCGGCTGGACAAGCTCTGCCAGATTCGCGTCAAGGAAGCCGAGGATGGTGACGTGCTGCGTCCGGGCCTCGCATTGCTGGCCCCCGGCGGCAAGCAGATGATGGTCGACGGACGCGGGCAGGTGCGTATCCTGCCGGGCGACGAACGCCTGAACTACCGCCCTTGCGTCGACGTGACCTTCGGCTCGGCGGCCAAGGCTTTCCAGGACAAGGTGCTGGCGGTGGTGCTCACCGGCATGGGCGCCGACGGCCGGGAAGGCGCGCGCATGCTCAAGCAGAGCGGTAGCCAGATCTGGGCGCAGGACGAAGCCAGCTGCGTGATCTACGGAATGCCCATGGCGGTGGTCAAGGCCAACCTCGCGGATGCCGTGTACCCCCTCGATGACATCGGCCGCCATCTGAGCGAGGCGTGCCTCTGATGGATGTGCTCAGCCTGATCGGGCTGGTCCTGGCGTTCGTGGCGATCGTCGGTGGCAATTTTCTCGAGGGTGGGCATGTTTCCGCCTTGCTCAACGGGCCTGCTGCTCTCATCGTGCTGGGCGGCACGCTTGGTGCCGTGCTGCTGCAGACCCCGATCGCGGTGTTCATGCGTGCCATGTCCATCGTCAGCTGGATTCTTTTCCCGCCGCGTATCGACCTGGCGCAAGGCATCAGCCAGGTCAGTTCCTGGAGCAGCACGGCGCGCAAGGAAGGCTTGCTGGGCCTCGAGCCCGTCGCCGAGACCGAGCGCGATCCTTATGCCCGCAAGGGTCTGCAGCTGCTCGTGGATGGCGCCGAGCCAGAGGTGATTCGCAGCATTCTCGAGGTGGACCTGTACACCCAGGAGAGCCGCGATCTGCGGGCGGCCAAGGTGTTCGAGAGCATGGGCGGCTATTCCCCGACGATCGGCATCATCGGCGCGGTCATGGGCCTGATCCACGTGATGGGTAATCTCGCCGATCCCAGCCAGCTGGGCGGCGGTATCGCCGTGGCGTTCGTCGCGACCATCTACGGGGTCGGCTTCGCCAACTTGCTGGTGTTGCCCATCGGCAACAAGCTGAAGAACATCGTGCATACGCAGACGACCTACCGGGAAATGCTGCTCGAGGGCGTGCTGTCGATCGCCGAAGGCGAAAACCCGCGCTCGATCGAAATGAAGCTGCAAGGATTCGTGGAGTAGCTTGTGTCTCGTCGTCGCAGGCGTCCGGAAGAGCCGGAGAACAACGAGCGTTGGCTGGTTTCCTACGCCGACTTCATCACGCTGCTGTTCGCCTTCTTCGTCGTCATGTATTCGATCTCCTCGCTCAACGAGGGCAAGTACAAGATTCTGTCCGAGTCCCTGGTGGGGGTCTTCAATCAGCCCGATCGAGCCGTCAAGCCGATTCCCATCGGGGAGGAGCGGCCACGCACCACGCTGCCGACGGTGTCGCAGGTCGACGAACCCGGGGACAAGTCATCGCCGCAACCTGACGATCCGCTGGAAAGCATCATGCAGAGCATGCGTGAAGCCTTTTCCGATCTGATCGGCTCCAACCAGCTCACCGTGCGCGGTAACGAACTCTGGGTGGAAATCGAGTTGAATTCGAGCCTGCTTTTCCCCAGCGGCGACGCGCTGCCGAACGACAATGCCTTCGATTTGCTGGAGAAGGTTGCCGGAATTCTGGCACCCTTCGATAACCCGATTCGGGTAGAGGGTTTCACCGACAACCTGCCCATCAGCACCGACAGGTACCCCACCAACTGGGAGTTGTCCGCCGCCCGCGCGGGCAGCGTGGTGCGCATGCTCGCCGCCGATGGAGTCGACCCGCGACGGTTGGCGGCGGTGGGGTACGGAGAATTCCAGCCGATCGCCGACAACGCCACCGAAGCGGGGCGGGCGCGCAACCGTCGTGTGGTACTGGTGATATCACGCCATCTGGACGTCCGTCGCAGCGATGTGGACGTGCGTGACCGCAAGGCGGATGTCGCCGGCATGCCCCGTTAGCGTGGCATGTAAAGTGCAGATGGTTGCACTCAACAGGCCGTGCATGCGGCGTCGTCAAATCCCTGTCGTCGCCAATCGGCGCGGCATTCATGGTCTGGTTCGAAGCCGGATGGAACGCGTATGAGAGTCTGGGCTGTAGCCAATCAAAAAGGCGGAGTGGGCAAGACCACGACGTCGATCGCCCTGGCGGGCTTGCTGGCCGATTCCGGCAAGCGGGTCGTGGTGCTGGATCTCGATCCGCACGGGTCGATGACGAGTTATTTCGGGCATGACCCGGACAATCTCGAGCACAGCGTATTCGATCTGTTCCAGCACCAGGGCAGTGTGCCCGAGGGGCTGCCCTGGCAACTGCTGCTGCCGACCAGCCACGAGCGCATCTCGCTGCTGCCTTCGAGCACCGTGCTGGCCACACTCGAGCGCCAGTCGCCCGGCCAGAACGGCCTGGGTCTGGTCATCGCCAAGAGCCTTTCGCAGCTGTGGCAGGATTTCGATTACGCCATCATCGACAGCCCGCCGCTGCTGGGTGTGCTGATGGTCAACGCGCTGGCGGCGAGCCAGCAACTGATCATTCCGGTGCAGACCGAATTTCTCGCTCTGAAAGGGCTGGAGCGGATGGTCGGCACGCTGGGCATGATCAACCGTTCGCGTCGGCAGGCGCTGCCCTACGTCATAGTGCCGACGCTGTTCGACCGCCGTACCCAAGCCTCGATGAATACCCTCAAGGTGCTGCGCAACGGCTACCAGGACAATCTCTGGCAGGCCTTCATTCCCATCGATACGCGCCTGCGCGACGCGAGCCTGGCCGGCGTCACGCCTTCGCAGCATGATGCGACGAGCCGTGCGGTGCTGGCCTATCGGTCGTTGCTCAAGCATCTCCTGCAGATGCAGGCTTCAGCGCAGGTGGCCTGAGATGTGCGAAGCACGCCTATGCAGCTCAAGTTCGCGCCGCTCGCGGCCGATAGCCTTGTCAGTCGTTGATCACGAGTGGCTGGCATGAGTCGTACCGTTCTTACCGAAACCCGATCCCAGCAGGCGTTGCAGTCCTATCTCGACGCCCTGTTGCAGGATGCGGCTATCGAGCTGGCGGTGGACTCGGTCAGCCAGGACGAATTCCAGGCGGCCGTTCTCGAAGAACAGCTGCGTGACACCCGGGCGGCGGTGATACCGCAGGCCGAGCCTGTGCAGCCGGCCGTTGTCGAGTCGGCGACCGTCGTGCCCATGCCTATGCCCGTGCCCGTGCGGGCCGAGCCGGTGGTCGAACTGGAAGTGGCGCCCGAGCCGGCGGGGCCCCGCGCGCCGCTCGAACAGGGGCAACCGGAGTGGGGCGAGGCACCCTTCGAATGCCTGCTGTTCGACGTTGCCGGGCTGACGCTGGCCGTTCCCCTGGTGAGCCTGGGATCGATCTATTCGCTGGCCGGCGAAGAGCTGACGCCGTTGTTCGGTCAGCCGGACTGGTTTCTCGGCATATTGCCCTGCCAGGCCGGCAATCTGAAGGTGCTGGATACGGCACGCTGGGTCATGGGAGATCGTTATCGCGACGACTTCCGCGAGGGATTGCAGTACGTGATTTCGGTGCAGGGTTATGAATGGGGCTTGGCGGTGCACCAGGTGAGTCGCTCGATCCGCCTCGATCCGCGCGAGGTCAAGTGGCGTTCCCAGCGCAGCCAGCGCCCGTGGTTGGCCGGTACGGTGATCGATCACATGTGCGCGCTGCTGGATGTGAGTGCGCTGGCCGAACTGATTGCCAACGGTGGCACCCGACATTTGAAGGGTGTCCCTTCCTGAGCGAAAGAAAAAACGCGGCGCACCGAGCGCCTCGATATCGATAGAATCGACCGCCACGGCGGTTTTTTGAGAGGTGTGGGACTATGAAAATGACATCCGCGCAAGGGTCCGACGATCCGGTCCTGCAATGGGTAACCTTTCGTCTGGATAACGAGACCTATGGCATCAACGTGATGCAGGTGCAGGAAGTGCTGCGCTATACCGAGATCGCTCCGGTACCGGGTGCGCCGAGCTATGTGCTGGGCATCATCAACCTGCGCGGTAACGTGGTGACGGTGATCGATACCCGTCAGCGTTTCGGCCTGGCCACGGCGCCGGTTTCGGACAATACCCGCATCGTGATCATCGAGGCCGATCGCCAGGTCGTCGGTATTCTGGTCGATAGCGTCGCCGAGGTGGTCTATCTTCGTCAGTCCGAGATCGAAACCGCGCCCAACGTCGGTAACGACGAGTCGGCCAAGTTCATCCAGGGCGTGTGCAACAAGAACGGCGAATTGCTGATCCTGGTTGAACTCGAGAAGATGATGAGCGAAGAGGAATGGGCGGAACTTGAGAGCATCTGACGCATGATTACCTCGCTGGTCGCTTCGGTCGTCGCGCTGGCGCTCTGCTGTCTCGTGCTGCTGGGGCTTTGCCTCTGGCTGCTCAGACGGCAGCGGCAGCAGGCCGAACAGCAGGCCAAGCGCGATGCGATTCGCGACCGGCGCATCAAGGAAATCGACAGTCGGCTGGACACCTTTCTCGACGGCAGCGTGCGCATGGGCGATCAGTTGCACGAACTGTCCCGGCTGGTCACGCCGTTGCCGGATCGCATCACCCAGCTGGAACAGCGGGATCCCAACAACTTCTCCTTCTCCCAGGCGGCCAAGCTGGTCGGCATGGGCGCCAGTGTCGATGACCTGACGCAGTCGTGCGGTCTTTCGCAATCCGAAGCCGAGCTGATGAGCAAGCTGCATCAGGCGCGGCGCGATCCTCCGCGCTGACCCCTTCTTTCGCGGTGCTCGATCAGGGAACGATGGGCGCCGCGCTTCCTCCAATCGAAGACAAGGCCTGCACCGCCTCCGGTGCCGGCTTGTTCTCCGGCACCTGCCGAGGAGGATGTGATGTTGCGCATGCTTGCTCTGTCCTGCCTGCTGATCGGGCCGCTGGGGGCCTGGGCTGAAGAGGCGCCTCTGGAAGTGCCCGGAGCGATGACGATCAATACCTACCAGGCCAAGCGCCTGTACGATCTCGGTGCGGTCTTCGTCGACGTCAGGCCCAGCCGTGAATGGGCCTGGGGCCATATCGAAGGTGCGCTGCACCTGGACCTGGAGCGCGGCTTCACGGGGCTGGCGCTCGACGAATGGCCGCGTACCGTGCCCCTGGTGGTCTATTGCGACAGCGAAGTCTGCCCCAGTGGGGCCGAGGCCGTGCGTCGGGCCGTCAGCTGGGGTTATCAGCAGGTGTTCTATTTCCGCCAGGGCTACTTCGCCTGGATGCTCGCAGACCTGCCGCTGAGCAAGGGTGAGGTTCGCGGTTTCGCTACGCTCAACGCTCAGGCGCACTGAGCAGCGGCAGGGGCGGGGATGGCGCCGTCTCGCCGAAGCCGGGCGGGTACTTCCCCTTCAGGTACCAGGCGAAGGCGATGATCTCCGCGATGGTCCGATACAGCGCTTCGGGAATCGCATCGCCCAATTCCAGGCGCGCGAGCAACCTGACCAGCTCGGCATTCTCATAGATGGGTACTTCATGTTCGCGGGCGATCGCCAGAATGGCTTCGGCCAGCTCGTCGTCGCCCTTGGCGGTCAGGCTCGGCGCGTTGCTGCCGTCGTAGCTCAGGGCGATGGCCTGGCGCGGTGAGGAATTACTCATGCGGTTTCGTCCACGAAGCGTTGGTCGATGGTGGTACGTGGTCCTTGCGGCGGCGTGCCCTGGCGGCAGGTCAACTCGGCGACGGTGAGGCCGGCGGCTGTCAGACGCTGGCGCAGGTGATCGAGCTCGGCGCGAATCAGCTGCGCGGTTCCGTCGCGCTCGGCCCATATCTGGCTGGACAGCGAGCCTTGCAGCAGCTGGGCCTGCACCTGCAGCGGGCCGAGAGGTGCCATGTCGAAAGCCAGTTCGACCCGCCATAGCGTTTCCGGTTTTTCCGTCTGCTCGCGCTTGGCGTCCTGTTCGCGTTGCAGTTTGATCTGCAGCGGCACGATATCGCGCTGCTCGCGCATCGGCAGTTCGAGTTGCCAGGTGGTGAGCTGGGTGCCGTCGGGGCTGGTTTGCGTCTGTGCGAGGCTGGACAGCTGGTGGGTTTGCAGGCGCGAGATCGCGGCGGCGGCCAGTTTCAGGATGGTTTCCAGGTCTGCTTCGCCATCCATGTTCTGCAGCAGCCGGCTCGGCAAGGGAAAGGCCTGCGCCTGCTGGCCTGCGTTGGTCTGTCCGAGTGCGCCGAGCGCATTGCGGGCGAAGGCGGGCAGGGCCTGGCCGAAGTTGGCTCCGGCCTGGGCGGTGGCCAGCGGTGTGCTGCCAGGCAGCCCGGGGAGCTGGGCTACCAGGCGCAGCAGCGCGGCCTTGAGATCGCCAGCTAGCGTATCGACCTGGCCGCCCAGCAGGCGTGCTTCGAGAAAGGCTCCGCTGCCGCTCAGGGCGGCTGCCAGGGCCTTGGCATCGGTCATCTGCTGCAGCTGCGGGATCAGCCCCAGCAACCGCTCGGCCGCGCCGCGCAGTCCTTCCGGTAGCGCCGCGCCGGTTGTCTGCAGGGCACCAATAAGTCCCTCAAGCGAACCCTGGCGATTCTGCTGAGCAGCCAGTTGCTGACCCAGCATCAGCTGATCGAGGCGACCGCTGAGGGGAACGAGGGCCAGCGACTGACTGCCTTGCACCGTCGCGGTGACCAGGCTGCCCGGGGTCAGCGCCAGTGCCGAGTCGATGCTCAGCTTTTGTCCGGCCAGAGGAGAGTTCAGCAAGCTGATCACCACCCGGAAGCTGGTCTGGCCGTCCTGCTGGCTCTGCTGGCTGGCGGTCACCTTGCCCTGGATCAGGGTGCCGACCGGAAGCTGGCCAAGGTCGATCTGACTGAGCGGCTGCCGGCCGGCCGGTTGCAGGGTCGCCAGCAATCGCGAGTCGGAGGTGGCGGTGACGAGCAGGGCGGCACCGGCAGTGGCGGATCGGGGGCTGCTCGTTTCCAGTGTCGCCTGGCGACCGTTATTGAGGGTCAGACGCAGGGTGAGCTGAAAGCTTTGCAGGGCTTCCTTGATGCTGATGACTTCGGCCTCGGCGCTTTCCCCGGCGGCGAGCAGCCCCTGCATCGGCTGCAGCAGCTTCAGCGCAAGGTCCGCGGCTGCCGTCGCCGATCGGGGCGGAGCGGCTGCGGGAAGGGGGTGGGTGCTCTTGATCTCTGTCATCTTTTACTCAAATACGCTTACAACCTTTAAGCTGGCGAGCCTTCGGAGCCTGGGGTTGCCATGTATAATTCCGCCCGCCTGGCTGGCCGCACCACTGTAACGGCCCAGTCGTATCCATCTTGAGGTGTCTCTAGCGTGTCCAGTCCCTTTCTCGAAGCGGTGGCGCTCTCATGCGAGCGGGATTGGCGTCTGTTGTTCGACAGGTTAGACCTGCGCATCGCTGGCGGCGAGATGTTGCAGATATCCGGCCCCAACGGCAGCGGCAAGACCAGCTTGCTGCGATTGCTGTCGGGCCTGATGCAACCGACTGCCGGCGAGGTGAGGCTGAAGGGGCGGCCGTTGGAAACCCAGCGTAACGAACTGGCGCGCAACCTGCTCTGGATCGGCCATGCGGCGGGTATCAAGGGCTTGCTGAGCGCCGAGGAAAATCTCACCTGGCTCTGCGCGCTGCATCAACCGGCAGGCCGCGAAGCCATCTGGCAGGCGTTGGCCGAAGTCGGTCTGCTTGGCTTCGAGGACGTACCCTGCCACACCCTGTCGGCTGGCCAGCAGCGGCGCGTGGCACTGGCGCGTCTGTACCTGAATCCGCCGCCGCTGTGGATTCTCGATGAGCCATTCACCGCCCTCGACAAGCACGGTGTCGCGCAGCTGGAGCATCATCTGGCACTGCATTGCGAGCGGGGCGGCATGGTGGTGCTGACCACCCATCATTCCATGACCGAAAAGCCGCTGGGTTACCGGGAACTCGATCTGGGGCAGCGCGCCGCATGAGTACCGTCTTTACGCTGTTACTGGCGCGCGAAGCCCGCCTGCTGTTTCGCCGGCCCGCCGAGCTGGCCAACCCGCTGGTATTCTTCGCCATCGTCATCGCGCTGTTTCCGCTGGCCGTCGGTCCGGAGACGCAACTGTTGCAAACGATTTCCCCTGGGCTGCTCTGGGTGGCAGCCCTGTTGTCCGTGCTGCTCTCGCTGGACGGGCTTTTCCGCAGTGATTTCGAGGATGGTTCGCTCGAGCAGTGGGTCGTTTCGCCGCACCCGTTGGCGCTTCTGGTGCTGGCCAAGGTGCTGGCACACTGGGCTTTCTCGGGGTTGGCGCTGGTGCTGCTGGCGCCACTGCTGGGGCTGATGCTCGGCATGCCGTTCAGCGCGCTGCCGGTGCTACTGATTTCGCTGCTGCTGGGCACGCCGGTACTGAGCCTGCTGGGTGCCGTGGGCGCGGCGCTCACGGTGGGACTCAAGCGGGGCGGTCTGTTGCTGGCTCTGCTGATCCTGCCGCTGTACATCCCCGTTCTGATCCTGGGCAGCGGTGCATTGCAGGCCGCCTTGCAGGGCTTGCCTGCGATGGGGCACCTGCTTTGGCTGTCCAGCCTGACGGCCCTGGCCATCACTCTGGCTCCCTTTGCCATAGCGGCCGGCCTGAAGATCAGCGTCGGCGAGTGATGAATTGCATGATGAATGGATCGAAAAGCATGGAGCGCCTCGTTGCCGTGCGACGAGCTGCGCAACCGATGGAAGAATTTCTGATCGCGAACAAGTGGTGCATGCCGGATTCGGAGGCAGTATCGACATGCGCGGTGGCGTTGAGGCAGGTTCTATGAACTGGACATGGTTCCACAAGCTGGGTTCGCCCAAATGGTTCTACGAGATCAGCACCCGCTGGATGCCCTGGTTGGCCTGGGCCGCGGTATTGCTGATCGGCGTGGGCGTGGTCTGGGGACTGGCGTTCGCCCCGCAGGATTACCAGCAGGGCAACAGCTTCCGGATCATCTATATCCATGTGCCCGCCGCGTTCCTGGCGCAGTCGATCTACGTGATGCTCGCCGTCGCCGGTGTCGTCGGCCTGGTCTGGAAGATGAAGCTGGCCGATGTCGCGTTGCAGCAGGCGGCTCCCATCGGCGCCTGGATGACTTTCATCGCGCTGCTGACCGGCGCGGTATGGGGCAAACCAACCTGGGGTGCCTGGTGGGTCTGGGACGCGCGCCTGACCTCGATGCTGATCCTGCTGTTCCTGTACTTCGGCATCATCGCGCTGGGCCAGGCGATCACCAATCGCGACAGCTCCGCCAAGGCCTGTGCGGTGCTCGCGGTGGTCGGCGTGGTGAACATCCCGATCATCAAGTACTCGGTGGAGTGGTGGAACACCCTCCATCAGCCGGCGACCTTCACCGTGACCGAGAAACCGGCGATGCCGGTGGAAATGTGGCTGCCGCTGCTGATCATGGTGCTCGGCTTCTATTGTTTCTTCACGCTGGTGCTGTTGATGCGCATGCGGCTGGAAGTGCTGCGCCGCGAATCCCGCAGCAGCTGGGTGAAGGCCGAAATCAAGGCTCTGGTGGGCAAGGCATCATGAATTTCTCATCGTTCTCCGAATTCATCGCCATGGGCAACCATGGCCTCTATGTCTGGACGTCCTACGGCATCAGCCTGGCGGTTCTGGTCCTGAACGTGGTGCTGCCGATGCTGGCGCGCCGGCGATATCTGCAAGATGAGGCGCGTCGTTTGCGCCGGGAGGAAATGAAGTGAATCCTGTGCGCAAGAAGCGTCTGTTCATCATCCTGGCGATCCTCGCCGGTGTCGGTATCGCCGTGGCGCTGGCATTGTCAGCCCTGCAGCAGAACATCAACCTGTTCTACACGCCCTCGCAGATCGCCGCCGGCGAAGCACCCGAAGGGACGCGCATTCGTGCCGGTGGGTTGGTCGAGGAGGGGTCGGTGCAGCGCAGCAGCGACTCACTCGGCGTCAGCTTCCGCGTCACCGATGGTGTCGAAACGGTCACCATCAGCTTCCAGGGCATCCTTCCGGACCTGTTCCGTGAAGGCCAGGGCATCGTTGCGCTGGGTCGGGTCAATTCCGATGGCGTGCTGGTAGCCGATGAAGTGCTGGCCAAGCACGACGAGAACTACATGCCGCCGGAGGTGGCTCAGGCGCTGGAGAAGGGCGGCATGATGAAGCATTACGAAGGCGGCAAAGAGGAGGGTGTCCAATGATCCCCGAGCTTGGCCATCTGGCGATGATTCTGGCGTTGTGTCTGGCGGTGGTGCAGGGCACCTTGCCGCTGGTCGGCGCCTGGCGCGGCGACCGGGTCTGGATGGGGCTGGCGCAACCGGCCGCCTGGGGGCAGTTCAGTTTCCTCGCGTTCTCCTTCTTTTGCCTGACCTACGCCTTCATGACCGATGATTTCTCGGTGGCCTATGTCGCGCAGAACTCCAACAGCGCCTTGCCCTGGTACTACAAGTTCAGCGCTGTCTGGGGCGCGCACGAGGGCTCCCTGTTGCTCTGGGCGTTCATCCTGGCCGGCTGGACCTTCGCGGTGGCGATCTTCTCCCGTCAGCTGCCGGAAGACATGCTGGCCCGGGTGCTGGGTGTGATGGGGCTGATCAGCATCGGCTTCCTGCTGTTCCTGATCGTCACCTCGAACCCCTTCGAGCGCTTGCTGCCGCAATCGCCGATGGACGGGCGCGACCTCAACCCGCTGCTGCAGGACTTCGGCCTGGTGGTGCACCCGCCGATGCTGTACATGGGCTACGTAGGCTTCTCGGTGGCCTTCGCGTTCGCCATCGCGGCCCTGCTCGGCGGCCGCCTGGATGCGGCCTGGGCGCGCTGGTCGCGGCCCTGGACGCTGATCGCCTGGGCATTCCTCGGCACCGGTATCGCACTGGGCTCCTGGTGGGCCTATTACGAGCTGGGCTGGGGTGGCTGGTGGTTCTGGGATCCGGTGGAGAACGCCTCGTTCATGCCCTGGCTGGTCGGCACCGCGCTGATTCATTCGCTGGCCGTGACGGAAAAGCGCGGCGTCTTCAAGAGCTGGACGGTCCTGCTGGCCATCGCCGCGTTCTCCTTGAGCCTGCTGGGTACCTTCCTGGTACGTTCGGGTGTGCTCACTTCGGTACATGCCTTCGCGACCGATCCGGCCCGGGGCGTGTTCATCCTGGTGTTCCTGTTGCTGGTGGTCGGCGGTTCGCTGACGCTGTTCGCGTTGCGCGCGCCGGTGGTCAAGAGTCAGGTGGGCTTCGGCTTGTGGTCGCGGGAAACCCTGCTGCTGGTCAACAACCTGCTGCTGGTCGTTGCTACCGCGATGATACTGCTGGGAACGCTCTATCCATTGCTGCTCGATGCCTTGTCCGGCGCCAAGCTCTCCGTCGGCCCGCCGTACTTCAACGCGATGTTCCTGCCGCTGATCGGGGTATTGATGCTGACCCTGGGCGTCGGCGTTCTGGTGCGCTGGAAGGATACGCCGCTGCAGTGGCTGCTGGGCATGCTGACGCCGGTGCTGATCGTCGGTGCGATCCTCGGTGGTCTGGGTTCGATGGTCTTCGGTGATTTCCACTGGGCGGTGCTGGCGGTCTGCCTGCTGTCGGCCTGGGTCGTCATCGCCGGCGTGCGCGACGTGCTCGACAAGACGCGTCACAAGGGCCTGCTGAAGGGCGCGCGCAGTTTGACGCCGAGCTACTGGGGCATGCACCTGGCGCATTTCGGCCTGGTGGTCTGTGCGATGGGCGTGGTGCTGGTGAGTCAGCAGAGCGATGAGCGCGACCTGCGTCTGGCACCGGGCGAGTCGCTCGAACTCGGCGGCTATCGCTTCGTATTCGAAGGCGCCCAGCATTTCGAAGGGCCCAACTACACCTCGGACAAGGGCACCATCCGGGTCTTCGATGGCGACAAGCGGATCGCCACCCTGCATCCGGAGAAGCGCCTGTATACCGTGCAGCAGATGCCGATGACCGAGGCGGGCATCGACCCGGGCTTTACCCGCGACCTTTATGTGGCGCTGGGTGAGCCGCTGGAAAACGGCGCATGGGCCGTGCGCGTGCATATCAAGCCGTTCGTGCGCTGGATATGGCTGGGCTCTCTGCTGATGGCTCTGGGTGGCGTGCTGGCGGCGAGCGACCGGCGCTACCGAGTGAAAGTCAAAACCCGCGTGCGCGAAGCCCTGGGCCTGGCGCCACAAGGAGCCTGACATGAAAAGAATGCTGATGCTGGTGCCCCTGGCGATATTCCTGCTTATCGCGGTGTTCCTCTACAAGGGGCTGTTTCTCAATCCCAGCGACATAGGTTCGACGATGATCGGCAAGCCGTTGCCCGAGTTCTCCCTGGCTTCGCTGGAGACGCCTGAGCGCAAGGTGACCGTGGCTGATTTTCAGGAACTGCCGGCGCTGCTCAACGTGTGGGCGACCTGGTGCCCTACCTGCAAGGCCGAGCATGCGATGCTCAACAAGCTGGCGGCGCAGGGCGTGGTGGTCTACGGCGTCAATTACAAGGACGACAGCGACGCGGCCCGCCAATGGCTGGCCCAGCTGGGCAACCCCTACCGGTTCAGCGTAGAGGATCCGGAAGGCAGCCTGGGCATCAACCTGGGCGTCTACGGCGCGCCGGAGACCTTCGTCATCGACCGGAAGGGCATCGTTCGCGACAAGTTCGTTGGCGCCATCGATGAGCGTATCTGGCGGGAGCGCCTCGCTCCGCTCTATCAATCACTGGTGGACGAGCAATGATGCGTTTCCTGGCTGCGGCCCTGCTGGGCCTTGTGATCAGCTCCAGCGTTCTTGCCGCGATCGATACCTATGAGTTTCGCGACGAGGCCGAGCGCGAACGCTACCGCACCCTGACCGAGGAGCTGCGTTGCCCCAAGTGCCAGAACCAGAATATCGCCGATTCCAATGCACCCATTGCCATGGACCTGCGGCGGGAAATCTTCCGGATGCTGGAAGAGGGACAGAACAACGATCAGATCGTCGACTTCCTGGTGGATCGTTACGGCGACTTTGTACGTTACAACCCGCCCGTCAACGCCAAGACACTGGTGCTCTGGTATGGCCCTGTTGCGCTGCTAGTACTGGGTTTTGGCGTGCTCGCCTCGATTCTGGTACGGCGTCGACGCGCCAATGGCCCTGGCAAAGACACTCACACCCTTTCCGAGGCCGAGCGTGCACGCCTCGCCACGCTGCTGGATAAAGAAGACTCATGATCGATTTATGGATCGGCGCCGGCCTGTTGTCGCTGGTGGCCCTGGCTTTCCTCCTGTTTCCTCTGTTGCGCGGTCGTCGCGCACAGGCTGAAGAAGACCGAACCGCGCTCAATGTGGCGCTTTACCAGGAGCGCCTGGCTGAGCTGACCGCTCAGCGGGACGCTGGCACCTTGACCGACGAGCAACTGGAGGCCGGTCGTGCGGACGCGGCACGCGAACTGCTCGACGATACCGAAGACGGCGATGCGCCGCGCAGTGCCAGGCTGGGCAGGAGCCTGCCGATACTGGCGGCGGTGCTGGTGCCGCTGATCGGCTTCGGTTTGTACATGCACTGGGGCGCGAGCGATCGGCTGCATCTTGCTCGTGAGTTCGGCGAGCAGCCGCGCACCATGGAGGAAATGACCGCGCGCCTGGAAAAGGCGGTGCAGGCACAGCCCGATTCCGCCGAGGCGTGGTATTTCCTGGCCCGAACCTACATGAGCCTGGAGCGTCCGGCCGATGCGGCAACCGCCTATGCGCGCCTGATCGACCTGGCGGGCCGGGAGCCGGAGTTGCTGGGGCAGTGGGCTCAGGCGCTGTATTTTGCAGGGGATCGGCAGTGGAACGAGCAGCTGCAGAAGCTCACCGACGAAGCGCTGCAGGGTGATCCCCATGAAGTGACCAGCCTCGGACTTCTGGGGATCGCCGCCTATGAGGATGAGCGCTACCAGGATGCGATCGGCTTCTGGGGGCGGCTGGTGGCAACCCTGCCAGCGGATGATCCCTCGCGTGAACCGATCCAGGGGGGCATCCAGCGTGCCCGGGAACAGCTTGGCGAGGCGGGTGCTCCAGCCGCCCCGGCAGCGGCACCGGAAACGGCGCAGACGGATGTCGCCCTGGAAGTCGCCGTTCGACTGGACGCCACGCTCGCCGATAAGGTGCAACCGACCGATGCGGTCTTCGTCTTCGCGCGCGCCGTGTCCGGTCCGCCGATGCCGTTGGCGGTCAAGCGGTTGAGCATCGCCGACCTGCCGGCCACCGTCAGTCTTGGCGATGCGGATGCGATGACGCCGCAACTGCGCTTGTCCAATTTCGAGCAGGTCAGGCTGTTCGCGCGCGTATCGCGCAGCGGTGATGCGACCAAAGGTGAGTGGGTCGGCGCGAGTCAGGCGCTACAGTTGACCGAGGGCGGCGAAACTACTGAGTTGGTCATCGATCAAACCGACCAGCCCTGATCATCCACCAGTAGCGAGAGGTCGCGCATGAGGGTCATGGAACCGGAATCGCTTCAGCGCACGGGTCGCGTTTTCGGGCGCACCGGCCTGCTGGTCGCCGCGCTGCTGATCGGCGCCTGTGCGGGAAATCCTTATGAGGCGCAGCCTCCAGTTCCACAGCCCAGCCCCCGGCTGCCGGATGCTCGCGAGCCCGCGGTCGTTCCGCCTCCGGTCAGCACGCCACCGGCGCCCCAGCGTCCGGCCACTCAGCGCAGCCATCCGCGCTATGCGCCGCCGCCGCATGCTGCCGCTCACTGGGATAATCGGCTGAGCGTCTACGTGGTCGAAGGGCGCGACCTCTACTATCGCGAGCGCCTTTACTACCGCTGGGACGGTGGCTGGTACTGCGCCGGACGACCCGACGGCCCCTGGGAGCCGGTGGCTGCACCAAGCGTTCCGACGGGGCTGCGCGGCCTTCATTGAGGCTTGGGTTGAGCGCGGTCTTTTTGCATCGGAGCGTTAAAGGCAGCAGGCAGTTGGCCGATATCCAGAGAGTAGCCGGTTGGCAGTGCAGGGCGCCTGCGGACTGAAACGATGCGAAACGCTTCTTTCAGCCTGGTAGGGCACCGATGCCGCAGCGGCCGGCCTGGATAGTCTCGGAGTCCGATCATGAATGCCTCAGCCAAGCGTCTAGAAGAAACCGGCAGTGCTCTGCGCGAAGCCATGGTGCAGCAGGATTGGACCGCTATCAGCGTGCTCGATCTGGAATGTCGTCAGGTGGTCGAGGCGGCAATGAGCGAGCCCAGGCGCGACGAAGCGGTGATGCGCCAGCGGATGCAGGAGCTGCTTGGTCTGTATCGCGAATTGCTCGATACCTGCCAGGCTGAGCAACAGCGAGTCTCGGGTGAGTTGATTCAGATCAATCAATCGCAACGGACCGCCAAGATCTACCAGCTGTTTGGCTGATTTCTATCAGGTGAGTCAGGTCTCGTTCGTTCACCGCATCCAACATTCTTCGGCCTGTGCCGTTTCAGGCAAATGCCGATAGTCCTCCCGGGACGTTCCAGCGAAACAACATCTTTTGCAGCTAAGAGCGTCGATAAACTCCGAAAATGCTTTAGCTGAACAAGCCTGTCGCCGTTCTTCGGCTTGCCTCGAAAGTCCGTCTTTTTACCGATATCCGGTTGACAACTTATCCCGACTTGAGGGCCGAATGCGCTGCTCATCCTTTGGTCGTTGAATCACGTCATAAATTTGACTGGGCGCCTTTTTTTTAATTAACTAGTGGCTATCTGCCGGTGATGTGATCGTCTTCTCTTCGTGGATGCGACGCAGGCTTCCTTTTCAGTCTCTAGAGCCTATAAACAAGATGTGGCGTGAAACCAAGATTTTGTTGATAGACGATAACTTTGACCGTCGCCGTGATCTGACAGTCATCCTCAATTTTCTCAGTGAAGATCATCTGGCGTGCACCAGCAGCGAATGGCGTGATGTGGTGGCTTCGTTCGAATCCAGTCGTACCGTTCTCGGCGTCATGCTCGGTGAGATAGGTTGCGCGGGCGGGGCGGTCGAGTTGCTCAGACAGTTGAGCAATTGGGACGAGAACCTGCCGCTGATGCTGATCGGTGAATCCGCGCCGGCCGACTGGCCCGAAGATATTCGTCGGCGGGTCCTGACCAGTCTGGAGATGCCGCCAAGCTACAACAAACTGCTCGATTCCTTGCATCGCGCCCAGGTTTATCGAGAGGTGTACGACCAGGCCAGGGCTCGCGGGCGACAGCGCGAGCCCAACCTGTTTCGCAGCCTCGTGGGCACCAGTCGCGCGGTGCAGCACGTTCGACAGATGATGCAGCAGGTGGCCGACACCGAGGCCAGCGTCCTGATCCTTGGTGAGTCGGGCACCGGCAAGGAAGTCGTTGCACGCAATCTGCACTATCACTCCAAGCGCCGTAGTGGTCCGTTCGTTCCGGTCAACTGCGGCGCGATCCCCGGTGAGTTGCTGGAAAGCGAATTGTTCGGCCACGAGAAGGGGGCCTTCACCGGCGCCATCACTTCGCGTGCCGGCCGCTTCGAACTGGCGGAGGGCGGTACGCTGTTTCTCGACGAGATCGGTGATATGCCGCTGCCGATGCAGGTCAAGTTGCTGCGTGTGTTGCAGGAACGCACCTTCGAGCGCGTTGGCAGTAATCGCACCCAGAGCGCCGACGTGCGAATCATCGCCGCGACCCACAAGAATCTCGAGAAGATGATCGAGGATGGCAGCTTCCGCGAGGACCTGTATTACCGGCTCAATGTCTTCCCGATCGAAATGGCGCCGCTGCGCGAGCGGGTCGAGGACATTCCGCTGCTGATGAATGAGCTGATATCGCGCATGGAGCATGAGAAGCGTGGCTCCATCCGGTTCAACTCGGCGGCGATCATGTCGCTCTGTCGGCATGACTGGCCGGGCAACGTGCGTGAGCTGGCCAACCTTGTAGAGCGCATGGCGATCATGCATCCCTACGGTGTGATCGGCGTGATGGAACTGCCGAAGAAGTTTCGCCACGTGGACGATGACGACGAGCAGTACGCCATCGAACTGCATGACGAGATGGAAGAGCGCGCCGCCATCAACGCGCCCATCGTCGCACCCGATGCGCATGCCATGCTGCCTGCCGAAGGACTGGACCTGAAGGAGTACCTGGGCAACCTCGAGCAGGGGCTCATCCACCAGGCGCTCGAGGATGCCGGCGGGGTTGTGGCGCGCGCGGCGGAGCGGCTGCGCATTCGGCGCACCACCCTGGTCGAGAAGATGCGCAAGTACGGCATGAATCGTCGCGACGACGGCGAAGAGTGATTTCACGGTTCTAGTATCGAGGAGACGGAAGGGCTCAGGTTCAGCTTCAGCGTCTCGGTATTTCCTTCCCCGCCCCGGGCATGATCCTTGCTGACTCACCCGTGATCGTTCATTTTTTGACGAACGCGAGTGAGAACAGTGAATTCACCTGCCAGTCTATCCGTGAAGACCGCCGGCCTCGGCGAACCTGAAGTCGTGCTCGGATTCGAGCGCGAGCTCCGGCGATTCAAGCCTCAGGAAGGGCGATCCGGCGATTCGGGCGATGTGCTGGAACGTCGAGTCGTCGAGTTGACGGGGCAACTGGCCGAGGCCGGCCTGCAGCGCCTGCAGGAGCTGGACGAGAAGGAGCGCCTGGCCAAGCGCCTGCAAAGCCTCGTGGATCTGTTGCCCGGCGGCGTGATCGTCATCGACGGGCATGGCGTGGTGCGCGAAGCCAATCCGGTGGCGGTCGAGCTGTTCGGCGTGCCGCTGATCGGGCAGCTCTGGCGCGACGTCATTGCGCGCAGCTTTGCGCCTCGCAAGGACGACGGTCATGAAATCTCCCTGCGCGATGGCCGGCGCGTCTCCATTGCCACGCGTTCATTGAGCGGCGAGCCGGGGCAGCTGGTGCTGCTCACCGATCTGACCGAAACCCGCCGCTTGCAAGCGCAGCTCGCCCGCCATGAGAGGCTGTCTTCCCTGGGTCGGATGGTCGCCTCGTTGGCGCATCAGATCCGCACGCCTCTGTCGACCGCCTTGCTCTATGCCAGTCATCTGCAGGAGGGTGGCCTGACCAGCGAACAGCAGCAGCGTTTCGCCGGCCGCCTGAAGGATCGCCTGCACGAGCTGGAGCACCAGGTACGGGACATGCTGGTGTTCGCCCGTGGCGATCTCCCGCTGCAGGATCGCCTGTCGCCCGCCGAGCTGTGTGCGGCGCTGCGTGCTGCTGCCGAGCCTCGCCTGCAGGGCATGGCGGTGCGCTGGCAGTGCGATGTGCGTTCCGCGGAGCTGCTCTGCAACCGAGACACGCTGGTCGGCGCGCTGCTCAATCTCGTCGAAAATGCCGTACAGGCCGCTGCGGGAGCGGTACGTTTGAAGATCCATTTCTATTCGCGCGGGGTGGCCTTGCATATCTGCATCAGCGACAACGGTTCGGGAATGGACGCCGTCACTCTGAGCCGGCTCGGTGAGCCTTTCTTCACCACCAAGGCCACCGGAACCGGACTGGGCCTGGCGGTGGTCAACTCCGTTGCGCGAGCCCATTCCGGAGAGCTGCGCTTGAGATCCAGGCCTGGGCGCGGCACTTGCGCGCGGCTGGTGTTGCCGCTGCTGGCGGCAGGTGCATCCGGGGCGCAGGCATGAAGGTCAGGATTCTGCTGGTCGAAGACGACCCGGCCCTTCGCGAGGCCCTGGGCGACACCCTGGAGCTTGGCGGTTATGCCTACCGTGCGGTGGAAAGCGCCGAATCGGCGCTGCTTGCACTGCAGGAGGAGCCCTTCGAGCTGGTGATAAGCGACGTGAACATGCCGGGTATGGATGGCCACGCGCTGCAGGGCCTGATCCGTCAGCGTCATCCACAGTTGCCCGTATTGCTGATGACCGCGTTCGCGGCGGTCGAGCGGGCCGTCGAGGCCATGCGTCAAGGGGCGGTGGATTATCTGGTCAAGCCGTTCGAGCCGAAGAAGCTGCTGGAATTGGTGGCACGGCACGCCGGTGGCCGCCTGAGCGATCAGACGGATGGGGGCCCGATTGCCGTCGAGCCGGCCAGTCGGCAGTTGCTGGCGCTGGCGGCACGGGTCGCGCAAAGCGATTCCACGGTGCTGATTTCCGGCGAGTCGGGCACCGGCAAGGAGGTGCTGGCGCGCTACATCCATCAGCAATCACCAAGGGCCTACAAGCCGTTCATTGCCATCAACTGTGCGGCCATTCCGGACAACATGCTCGAGGCGACGCTGTTCGGCCACGAGAAGGGCGCCTTTACCGGGGCCATAGCGGCGCAGCCGGGCAAATTCGAGCTGGCCGAAGGCGGCACGCTGCTGCTGGACGAGATATCCGAGATGCCGCTGGGGCTGCAGGCCAAGCTGTTGCGGGTGCTGCAGGAGCGGGAAGTCGAGCGCGTCGGTGCGCGCAAGCCGATCGCATTAGATATTCGTATCATCGGCACGACCAACCGTGAGTTGGCCGATGAGGTCAGAAGCGGGCGCTTCCGCGAGGATCTGTTCTACCGGTTGTCGGTGTTTCCGCTCGCCTGGGCGCCGCTGCGCGAGCGCGTGGCGGACATCCTGCCGCTGGCCGAGCGCCTGCTCGACAAGCATGCGGAGAAGATGCGCCAGCCTGCGGCCAGGCTTTCGCCCGAGGCTCGTCATTGCCTGGCCAGCCATGCCTGGCCGGGTAACGTTCGCGAACTGGACAACGCCATCCAGCGCGCGTTGATCCTGCAGCAGGGCGGCGTGATTCGGCCCGAGGATCTCTGCCTGGATGCGGCGAGCGGCTTCGCTTCGGTCGCGGCGAGCGGGCAAGTCGAAGCGGCTTCTTGCGTGCCGCGGGGCGCGGAAGGCACTGCTCCCGTCGAGCCGGCCGGAGCGCTGGGCGAGGACCTGCGTCGGCGCGAATTCCAGCTGATCCTCGATACCCTGCGGGCTGAACGCGGCCGTCGCAAGGAGACCGCCGACCGCCTGGGCATCAGTGCACGAACCTTGCGTTACAAGCTGGCGCAGATGCGCGATGCCGGAATGGATGTAGAGGCAGCGCTTTTTTCGAGCTGACGGGACGGCTGGGGGGGGGCAGCCCTGAGCGACATTGCGTCGGACGTTCGGTGTCGCTTGGACCCGTCGGGTGATTTCTCCGCTCTGTTAAGCTGCGGTCATCACGGCAATGGAGCATCCCGCATGCACGCAGACTTCTGGCAGGGCCGTTGGGCCCGCAACGACATCGGTTTTCATCTCGACCAGGTCCACCCCGGGCTGCGCCGCCACTGGCCGCGGCTGAAGCTCCAGGAGGGTGCGACGGTGCTGGTGCCACTGTGCGGCAAGAGTCTGGACCTGGCCTGGCTCGCCGGTGAGGGCTTCAGCGTGCTGGGCGTGGAGTTGAGCCAGAAGGCGGTCGAGACGTTTTTCGCCGAGCAGCAGCTCGAGGCCGAGATATCTCAGGTCGGGCCTTTCAAGGTCTATCGTTCGGGCACGCTGGAGATTCGCTGCGGCGATATTTTCGCGCTCGGTGCCGATGATGTCAGCGCCTGCCAGGGCGTATACGATCGCGCCGCCCTGATCGCCTTGCCGCCGCCGATGCGTCAGCGCTACGCGGCGCACCTGTCGGCCATTCTGCCCGCCGGCTGCCAACAACTTCTGGTCACCCTGGATTACGAACAGGCGCAAATGGACGGGCCTCCCTTTGCCGTCAGTGACGCCGAGGTGATGGCGCTGTATGCCGCCGAGTGGCAGGTGGAACGGCTCGAGGCCAAGGAGGTGCTGGCCACCAACCCACGGATGCGCGAGCGCGGCTTGCAGCGGCTGGAGGAGCACTTTCACCGGTTGCAGCGACACGCCTGATCGTCTCGCCAACCGCGTCCTGATGGGGTTTCAGCCTGGCCTGCGCCTCATCTGTCCCGATCAGCCTTCGGTCTGAAGGCGGCGGATAAAGGTGTCTGCTTCGTCGATGGCGCGTTGCATGTCGGCCAGCAACTGGTCGACGTTGCCCTGCAGTGAGCGGTATTCGCCGTGTAGCGCGCTGATGGCGCGGGCATTGAGGTTGTGCTTGAGAAAAAGAACCTGGTCGCGCAGTACGCTGAGCACCGGTTCGATGCGCTGCTCGGCGGCCTTCATGCGTTGAATCAGGGTGCGGTACTCGGCGCGGGTGCGGCTGAGCTCCTTGGCGCTGGCGCTTTTCAGGCTGGCATTGCTGTACTGCTTGAGCTCGCCTTCCCACTCCTTGAACAAGGCATCGGCGACGTCTTCCACGGCCTCGATGCGGCTTCGCACGTCACGGGCGCTCACCACGCTGGCTTCGTACTCGCTGTTGAGCGCATCGTAACGTTTCTGCAGATCGCCACCCTTTACCTCGACGACGCTGCGATAGCGCTCCAGGGCGTCCTTGAACTGCTCCTTCGCATGCTGTTGGGAATCGCGGGCGTCTTCGACCCGATCGACCAGAATGTCACGCTTGTGGATGCCGGCCTTTTCCATTGCCGAGTAATAGGCGCTCTGGCAACCGACCAGGGTCAGCAGGGCGCAGCAGACGATTATGAGCCGGCGCATTGTGATTCCTTGCTTGGAGATGTTCGAACAGGATAGACAAATGAAAAGGGCGACTTGCGTCGCCCTTGGGTGCTTCGATCCGTCTCAAGCACGCTGGCGCAGCGCTGCGATGCGGTCGTCCAGCGAGGGATGGGTCATCAGCAGGCCCGCCAGGCCGTTCTTCAGTGCGCCGTTGATGCCGAAGGCCTTGAGGCTGTCGGGCATGTCGACGGGAACGCCCTGTTCGGCCTGCAGGCGCTGCAGCGCGCCGATCATGGCGCCGGTGCCCGCCAGTTGCGCGCCGGCCTCGTCCGCGCGGTACTCGCGTTTGCGCGAGAACCACATGACGATGATGCTGGCGAGGATGCCCAGCACCAGCTCGGCGAAGATGGTTGCGACGAAGTAGCCGATGCCATGGCCGTCCTCATTCTTGAGGATGGCCTTGTCGACGAAGTTGCCGAAGATCCGCGCGAAGAACATGACGAAGGTGTTCACCACGCCCTGGATCAGGGCGAGGGTGACCATGTCGCCATTGGCCACGTGGCCGATCTCATGGGCGAGAACGGCTTTCACTTCGTCGGGTGAGAAGCGCTCGAGCAGGCCCTGGCTGACGGCGACCAGTGCGTCGTTTCTGTTCCAGCCGGTGGCGAAGGCGTTGGCCTCGTAGGCGGGGAAGATGCCTACCTCTGGCATCTTGATGCCGGCCTCGCGCGACAGCTGCTCGACGGTCTGCAGCAACCACTGCTCGTGGCGGGTGCGCGGCTGGCTGATGATCTCCGTGCGGGTGCTCATCTTCGCCATCCACTTGGAAATGAACAGCGAGATCAGCGAGCCGGCGAAACCGAACACCGCGCAGAAAATCAGCAGGCTGCCATAGTTCTGGCCCGTATAGCGATCCACCCCGAGTAGCTTCAGGGTAATGCTGGCGATGACCAATACGGCAAGGTTGGTCGCCAGGAACAAGAAAATGCGCATGTTGCAGCAGACTCCGGGGTAAAGAATAAGGAACGATAGGCTATATAAGGCTCGGCTCTGCGCTATTCAACCGAGCGACTATTTCAAGCTATGTCGTTTGTTCGGGAGCGGTCGACAGCTGACTCTCGAACAGCACGCGGACGAGGCGTGCCAGCTGCTCGCCATGACCATTGCGCAGGGCTTCTCGGAGCTGCTGGGCGAGGCTTGCCTGCACGCGCAGGACGCTCGGGGGAAGGTCGTCGGCGCCGATCTCTGTACCGGCGACGCTGCCGGTCAGACGCAGGAAAGCTTTTTCGGTCAGCACCGCCTGGTCGATCGCCTGGAACTGGATGGTGCTTTCGAAACGGACATAACCCTCTTCGGCGAGCCACAGCAGCGCGCCGAGGCAGCCCTGATGACGCTTGCTGGGCAGGCCGAACTCATCCGGTTCCTCGTGGCCGATCAGGTCTTCGACGTACAGTGCGGTCTTGCGCGGGAAGGCCTGGTAGAGCATCAACAGGCCACCCGCGACATCCTTGTAGAAGTCCTCGATCTGCAGATCCATTGTGACTATTGGCGGTAGGTCTTGAGGAAGCTGCCGATGCGGCCGATGGCCTGCTCGAGGTCATCCACCCGTGGCAGGGTCACCACCCGGAAGTGATCAGGCCACGGCCAGTTGAACGCGGTGCCTTGGACGATCAGCAGCTTTTCGGACAACAGCAGATCCAGTACGAATTTCTCGTCGTTATGGATCGGGCAGACCTTCGGATCGATCCGCGGGAATGCGTACAGCGCACCCATGGGCTTCACGCAACTGACACCGGGAATGTCGTTGAGCAGCTCCCAGGTACGATTGCGCTGCTCCAGCAGGCGTCCCGGTGGCAATACCAGGTCGTTGATGCTCTGGTAGCCGCCCAGTGCGGTCTGGATGGCGTGTTGCGCGGGCACGTTGGCGCACAGACGCATGTTGGCGAGGATATCCAGGCCTTCGATATAGCTCTGCGCTTTGTGTTTCGGGCCGGTGATCACTACCCAGCCGGAGCGGAAACCCGCCACCCGGTAGGACTTGGACAGGCCGTTGAAGGTCAGGCAGAGCACGTCCGGTGCGAGGGAGGCGGTGCAGACGTGAACGGCGCCGTCGTAGAGGATCTTGTCGTAGATCTCGTCGGAGAACAGCACCAGATTATGCTGGCGCGCCAGTTCGACCATCCCCTCGAGCACTTCTCTGGGGTAAACCGCGCCGGTGGGATTGTTCGGGTTGATCAGCACCAGCGCCTTGGTGTTGGGGGTGATCTTGGCCTTGATGTCGGCCAGGTCAGGCCACCAGTTGGCCTGCTCGTCGCACAGGTAATGCACCGGCTTGCCGCCGGCCAGGCTGACTGCGGCGGTCCACAAGGGGTAGTCGGGCGCCGGGATCAGCACCTCGTCACCGTTGTTGAGCAGCGCCTGCATGGACATCACGATCAGCTCGGAGACGCCATTGCCGAGGTAGATGTCCTCGATGGTCACGCCTTCGACCTGTTTCTGCTGGTAGTACTGCATGATGGCCTTGCGCGCGCTGAACAGGCCTTTGGAGTCGCAGTAGCCCTGGGCGGTCGGCAGATTGCGGATCACGTCCTGAAGGATTTCTTCCGGTGCTTCGAAACCGAACGGCGCCGGGTTGCCGATATTCAGCTTGAGGATGCGGTGGCCTTCCTCCTCCAGACGCTTGGCGTGCTTGAGCACCGGCCCGCGGATGTCGTAGCAGACATTGGCGAGCTTGTTCGATTTACTGACCTGCATGATCCTGAATGTCCCGAAGTGAAAAGGCGCCAGCTCCGGAATGGCTGGCCGCGCTTGGCGTGAACCCGGGCGCCTTGGCAGCGTGAAGACCTGCTGCCAGACTAGGCGTCTAAGAGCAACGCATCATACGTGCGGCCCGACGGCCGGAAAAGGTACAGATCGGCCTTTTTTGAGTAGAGGAGGTGTACCGATGGAAAAGCTGGAAAAACCGCTCGAAGCCTGGCGGGAGCAGCTCTCGGACGAGCAGTTCCAGGTCTGTCGGCTGGGGGCTACCGAGCGTCCCTTCACCGGCAAGTACAACGACACCAAGGTGCCTGGCATCTATCACTGCGCCTGTTGCAACGAACCGCTTTTTGATTCGGACGCCAAGTTTTCATCCGGCTGCGGCTGGCCGAGCTATTTTCAGCCGGTGAGCGACCACGCCATCGCCAGCGTCGATGACTTCAGCCATGGCATGCACCGTATCGAAGTCAAGTGCGCGCGCTGCGATTCGCACTTGGGGCACGTATTCCCCGACGGTCCCGCTCCGACCGGGCTACGCTATTGCATCAACTCCGCCTCCCTCGACCTTCAGCCACGCGACGCCTGACGACGCACACAAGGGACCCATCGCAATGCGCGATTCCTTGCTCGAGATTCCCTGCCGCACCATGGATGGTCAGGAGAAGACCCTGGCCGACTTCGACGGCAAGGTGTGGCTGGTGGTCAATACCGCCAGCGAATGTGGTTTCACACCCCAGTACAAGGGGCTGGAGGCGCTCTGGCAGCGCTATCGGGATCAGGGCCTGGTCGTGCTCGGTTTCCCCTGCAACCAGTTCGGCAGGCAGGAGCCGGGTGACGAGGCGCAGATCGCGTCCTTCTGTGAGCGCAACTTCGGGGTGAGCTTTCCATTGTTCTCCAAGGTGGACGTCAACGGTGCCGACGCGCACCCGCTGTTCGTCGAGCTCAAGAAGCGTGCCCCGGGGCTGCTCGGCAGCAAGGCGATCAAATGGAACTTCACCAAGTTCCTGATCGCCGAGCAGGGGGCTTCGGTGGAGCGTTTCGCCTCCAACACGCCGCCGCAGGCGCTGGTCGAGCGTATCGAAGCGCTGCTGTAACTCTTCCTTTCACCAAGGCCCACGCGATATCGCCTGGGTCGTTCTGGATATCTGCGCCCTGGCGGGCGTGAAATCTTCTTCGGAGTCGTCAGATGGATGCCGAACTGAAAGCCTTCTTGCAGCGTGCCGAGGCGTTGCTGTCGCGTGTCGAGCCATTGCTGCCGGCGCAACGTCCGGTGCTCGACTGGACGCAGAGCCTCGCCGCACGCTGGGTGCGCGATGGGCGGACGGGATACCTGCTGCCGCTGAAGGTCGAGCTGGATCTGCGCCTGGATGATCTGATCGGTATCGATCGCCAGCGTGATCTCCTGTCAGCCAATACCCGTCAGTTCGTGTCGGGCCTGCCGGCCAATCATGTATTGCTCTGGGGTTCGCGTGGCACGGGCAAATCCTCGCTGATCCGTGCGCTGCTGGCCGAGCATGCGGTGGCGGGGCTGCGTCTGATCGAGATCGAGCGTGACCATCTGGCGGACCTGCCTCGTGTCGTCGAGCTACTGGCTGAACAGCCGCAATGCTTCGTGGTGTTCTGCGACGATCTGTCGTTCGAGGCGGGCGAGGGCGACTACCGGGTGCTCAAGAGCGTGCTGGATGGCTCGCTGGAGCGTGCGCCGGAAAACGTGTTGCTGTACGCCACCTCGAATCGCCGACACCTGGTGCCCGAGCGGCAAAGCGACAACGACAACTGGCAGATGGTGGATGGCGAACTGCACCCCAACGAGGCGGTAGAAGACAAGATCGCGCTGTCCGATCGCTTCGGTCTCTGGTTGTCTTTCTATCCCTTCAGTCAGGAGCACTATCTGAACGTGGTGCGCCACTGGATCGGCTCGCTTGCCGCGCAGGCCGGCCTGGATTGGGAGTGGAGCGAGGCGCTGGAAAAGGATGCGATCCGCTGGGCCACCGCACGGGGTAACCGCAACGGACGCTGCGCCTATCAATACGCCCGGCAGTGGGTGGGCACACGGCTACTGGCGCAGCCGTGAGACCTCAATGGCTGGCGGCCTTGCCCATTTCGACCAGCTTCGCATTCATTCGCTGTTCGCCCGGCAGGATACTGGCGAAGGATTCGCGCGCCTTCATGCGTTCGTAATGGGCGGCCAGTGCCGGCCAGCGGGCAGGGTCCAGACGTTCGCCGCCGTGCTCCATGTTGAGCAACTGGCTGGCGATCGCGATATCCGCCATGGTTAGCCGGTCGCCGACGAAGTAATCCTGCTGGCCCAGCTGTCGTTCGAGATAGTCCAGGTGCGGGGGCAATTTCTCGTTGAGTGCAGCCTGGACGCTTTCTTCGTTGCAGGGATGGCCCGCGCTCGGCTTCAGGATCCGGTTCCGGAAGATGCCGAAGGTGGTCAGTGGGGCCAGCTCGTAGTCCGCATATTTCTCCAGCCAGCGCACCTGACCTCGCTGGGGTGCGTTGTCGCCATAGAGTGGCAGTCGGTCCGGATAGGCTTCGTCGAGGTACTGGCAGATCACGCTGGAGTCGGCGAGGGTGACGTCCGCATCCTTGAATGCCGGAATGCGGCCCAGCGGATTGAGCTGCAGGTACCAGTCCGGCGGGGTGAAGGGCATGACCATTTCCAGCTGGTACTCCATGCCTTTTTCCAGCAGACACAGGCGTACCTTGCGGACGAACGGCGACAGGGGGGCTCCAAAGACGGTCAAGGACATCGAGTTTCTCCTCGGGATTGATCGCATCGCTGCGAAGGTCGGGTCACGTCACAGTGGCGGCGACGGAGCCCGCCAGTAGCTGGGTTCGACTAGTAGATGTTGTTGATCTTCCAATCATCATCGTCTTCGAAATTCTTCAGGCCTTCGGCCAACTCGTTGGGTTGCTCGAGCGTGGGTTGCCGTTGTGTCTGTTCAAGCTGATTGGCGTGCTTGTAACCGGCTTCGAGCTGCTTGAGGTGTGGCTGGTACTTGTCCTGTTCCTTCTGCTTGCGCAGATACTGGATACCCCGTTCGTAGGCGAGCCGGGCCTTGTGCGGATTGCTCTGTTGCAGGGCGGCTCTGGCCTGGTTGTTGAAGTAATCGACATGCAGCATCACCAGCATATGCTGGACATTGCTCAGCCAGCGTTTGGCAGCCTCGGTTTCCAGCTGTCCTTGCTTGGCAGCCCAGACGATCAGCGCATGCAGGTCTTCGAGCTGCAGGCGCGCCTCCTTGGCACTCGCTTCGCTGAGAATCTGTTTGGGTGGATTCTCGATGCGAATCTCCTCTCCTTGCACCGCCGCGTTGCGAAGCTCATCGATACGCGCGGGCAGAGAGGGATTCGTTCGATCCAGAGGTTGCAGGCGCTCGCACAGGTACAGTTCCAGGCGTGTCAGCAACAGTTTCAGCGGCGGCGTCATCAGTTGCCCCGGGAAGCTGCGCGACAGCGTGGCGCAACGGCGGATTCGGTCGGAAAGGTCCGCGCGCATACGGGCCTTTTCCAGCTTGTTCTTTTCGACGAGCTGGCTGAGATAGCCGATGACTATCAGTACGAACAGGCCTGCGACGACCAATCCTGCAATCAGAGCCGGTGACAAGATGGCATACCTCGCGATCATTTTCGTTCGAGTGTAGAGCCTTGGGTGGCGCTCTGATAGCGCGAAAGGGCGTCGAGATCATTCAACAAAAAAAAATTTCACATGACGCTTGACGGCTCTCGGGGCTCTCCATAGAATGCGCGCCACTTGCAGCGTGAAGCACATCGCAAACGCTGAAAGCCGGAATGAAAGCTGTAAGCTTCCGGGCTGCGTCCCCTTCGTCTAGTGGCCTAGGACACCGCCCTTTCACGGCGGTAACAGGGGTTCGAGTCCCCTAGGGGACGCCATTTTGCTGTAGATGTAGCGCGGGAATAGCTCAGTTGGTAGAGCACGACCTTGCCAAGGTCGGGGTCGCGAGTTCGAGTCTCGTTTCCCGCTCCAAATACTTGAAACGCCGCTTCCTTTCAGGAAGCGGCGTTTTTCGTTGTGCCCGTTTTTCTCGTTTGCCCGTCGGCTGTTCGTGCGTGGCGCGTCTCATGGCGCGAGCCTATTAAGGCCATAGGTTCAGGTGCAGGTCCGAGCGGGTCGGGAGCAGGTTTTGTGGGCGTACAATGGCGGTCCGCTTTCAGGATTCGGCGTCCATGACAACCACTACCTCAAATCATGCAGCCACCTTGCGTTCCGCCTGGCTCGCTCAGGCGCAGGCCAGCCCATGGGTTACCCTCGGATTGGCTGGAGCGGCCCTGGCGGTCGTGCTCCTGTTGATCGCGGGCGGCATCAATGCCTTCCAGGGCAACGAGGCGAGCAACCTTCGTTACGCAATGCTTGGTGGCAGCGCCGGGTTCGTCGCCACTGCCGTCGGGGCCTTTCTGGCCATCGGTTTGCGCGATATCTCCACTCGCACCCAGGACAGCATGCTCGGTTTCGCGGCTGGGATGATGCTGGCGGCCAGCGCGTTTTCATTGATCCTGCCCGGACTGGAAGCGGGACGTGAACTTTTTGGCAGCGGTCCGGCTGCCGCACTGACCGTCGTGGTCGGGCTCGGCCTGGGTGTGTTGCTGATGCTCGGCCTGGATTACTTCACTCCGCACGAGCACGAGAGCACCGGCCCGTGCGGCCCTGAATGTGAAAGGCTCAACCGGGTGTGGCTGTTCGTGCTGGCCATCGCCCTGCATAACATTCCGGAAGGCATGGCCATCGGCGTGAGCTTCGCCAATGGCGATCTCAACGTCGGTTTGCCATTGACCACCGCGATTTCCATTCAGGACATTCCGGAAGGGCTGGCGGTTGCGCTGGCGCTGCGCACCACCGGGCTATCGGCGTTGACTTCGGCACTGGTCGCTGCGGCATCCGGCTTGATGGAGCCGCTTGGCGCGCTGGTGGGTATCGGCATGTCCAGCGGCTTCGCCATCGCTTATCCGGTCAGCCTTGGACTCGCCGCGGGCGCGATGATCTTCGTGGTGTCTCACGAGGTGATTCCGGAAACCCACCGCAACGGCCATCAGACGCCGGCTACCCTGGGGCTGATGGGTGGCTTCGCGGTGATGATGTTTCTGGATACCGCGTTGGGCTGAGGGTGTGCCTCAGACCAATGCGAGCGTCGCGGTACTCAGAGGTTCTCCAGGAGCTTGCGTGCCACCTCCTGGCCGCTTAGCCAGGCGCCTTCGACCCGGCCCGACAGGCACCAGTCGCCGCAGGCATAAAGGCCCAGCCCCGGATCGGCCAGTGCGCTCCATTCATGGGGTTGAGTGGGGCGGGCATACAGCCAGCGATGCGCCAAGGTGAATGCCGGTGCCGGGACCACGCAATCGATCAGTTCGGCAAAGGCCCCGTGCAGCAGCTCGATCACCGCTTCGCGGGACAGGTCTATGTGCTGCCGGCTCCACTGGCTGCTGGCATGCAGTACCCAGGTGTCGAGGCTGCCGTCACGCCCGGGCTTGCTGTGATCGCGGGCGATCCAGTCGAGCGCATCGTCGCGCACGAAGCACCCCTCGACGCTGGTCTCCAGCGGCGTGGCGAAACCGAGGGCAACCGCCCAGGTCGGCTCCATGGCAACGCTGGCGGCGACGGCAGCCAGTTTCGGCGCCGCGGCCAGCAACGCGGCGGCTTGTGGCGCCGGTACAGCGATGATGACCTGGCTGAAGGGGCCGTGGCTGGCTCCCGTGGCATCCACCAGCGTCCAGAACTCCTCGCCGCGGAATACATCGGTGATGCGGCAGCTGAACGTGACGGGCAGGTCATCGAGCAGACCTTGCGTAATCGCGCTCATGGTCGGCGTGCCGACCCAGCGCAGCTGTTCATCCGTCGAGGGGGACAGTTGGCCGTCACGGGACTGGAACAGGCTGGGTGACCATTGATCCGCCCAGCCGTCGGCCTGCCACTGATGGACAATCTCGGTAAAGCGGCGGTCGCGAGCGGTGAAGTACTGGGTGCCCAGGTCGAGTGTTCCCGACCCGATTGTTTTACTCGCCATGCGGCCGCCACTGCGGCGGCTCTTGTCGAACAGCTGTACTGCCTGCCCCGCGTCGTGCAGGGTCCGGGCCGCTGAGAGCCCGGCGATACCGGTACCGATGATGGCGATGGGGGCGTTGCTCATGATTACCTCGTGTGCTGGTGCCATCCACTGCGCTGTCCATTTCGCGACGCGCAGCATAGGTTTATGACAAGCATTCGATGCCTGAGGTCTCTTTTCATCCTCGAACAGGTTCACGTCTTTGACTAGGGGGATTCGTTGCAATGCGGCGAACGGCTGTCTCATTGCGGATATTGCTGACCGGCGGTAGGTAGTCGGGACGCTGTGCCGGTCTCGGTCGGTGGTTGTAAGTTGGCGATAAGCCGGTACAATGGCGCCGCTCGCCGCCAGGCGGGCTTGTCATGGTGGGCCCTGCCGGTCCCCTCGCAACGATCAGCCGTGAACCCGGTCAGGCCCGGAAGGGAGCAGCCGCAGCGGTGACATTGTGTGCCGGGGTGTGGCTGGTAGGGTTCACCTCCATGACGACTCTCTGTTGCATATTTCCTCGACGAGCCTGCTGGGTTTGTCTGCCCAGTCATCTGCGAAAGCCTGTCATCGCCCCACCCGCAAACTGTATCCTGCAAACTTTTCGCGCAGTCGCGAACATCGCCGGTGCCGGTCAGGAGCAGGGATTTTGTCTGTCAAAGCGAGTTGGGATATTTTCTGCGCCGTAGTGGATAACTTCGGCGATATCGGGGTGACCTGGCGCCTGGCTCGGCAGCTGGTTGCAGAGCACGATCAGCGCGTCCGCCTCTGGGTCGATGATCTGGAGACCTTCGTGCGGCTGTGTCCGACGGCCAGCGCCAGTGCCGCACAGCAGTGGCATGAGCAGGTGGAGATTCGTCACTGGACGAAGGACTGGCAGGCGGCCGAACCCGCGGATGTGGTGATCGAGGCGTTCGCCTGCGAACTGCCACCCGCCTACATAGCGGCGATGGCCGACAGCGGCAGGCGCATTCTCTGGCTGAACCTGGAATACCTCAGTGCCGAGGATTGGGTAGTCGGCTGCCACGCGCTGCCTTCCATGCAGCCCGATGGGTTGCATAAATATTTCTTCTTCCCGGGCTTCGAGCAGGGCACCGGTGGGCTGTTGCGCGAAGGTGATCTGCTGGATCGACGTGACGCATTCCGGAATGATCCGCAGCACCGCGAAGCTTTGCTCGGCAGCTTCGGCATCGAACTGCAGCCCGGCGCGCAGCTCATCTCCCTGTTCGCCTACGAGAATGCCGCGATCCCCGGCTGGCTCGATGTGCTGGCGGCAGGCCCCAAGACCACGCAACTACTGATACCGGAGGGGCGGGTACTGGGCGACGTGGCACGCTGGCTGGGCGTGGGCGAACTGGGTGCCGGTGCGCAGCACCAGCGTGGCAGCCTGCACATCGCCGTGCTGCCTTTCATGACGCAGAACCAGTACGACCAGTTGCTGTGGTGCTGCGACTTCAACGCCGTACGCGGCGAAGAGTCGTTCATTCGCGCGCAGTGGGCTGGACGGCCGCTGGTATGGCACATCTATCCGCAGGAAGAGGATGCCCACTGGGACAAGCTGGATGCCTTCTTCGAGCTCTACAGTGGTGATCTCGCACCCGCCGCAACCGATGCCTTGCGTGCGTTCTGGCGCGCCTGGAACGATGGCGTTGGCAGCGGTGAAGCCTGGTGCGCGATGCAACAACACCAGATGATGCTCCAGCTCCATGCGGAACGCTGGACGCACAAGCAGGTTGCCAACGGCGATCTGGCGGGAAAGCTGGTCTTTTTTTATACAGATTGGTTAGGGTCTGTTCCCGTTTCGTCCGCAGCCGCGCCGTAGCCTGTTTTTGCGCGAGGCAAGGCACGAGGAGTGCAGTTTGGTCGTTCCAAATAAGCGACGAGAAACGCTGCACCGCGCAAAAACAGGCCCGGCCCGAAGGGGTGCGCGGCAAGTGGCGCCAGACGGCGTGGCGAGACTTGGCAAGGGTTCACCATCGCCTGCGTCCCGCGCCTTGCCGGGCGCCACTTGGCGCAGCAACNGGCAAGGGTTCACCATTGCCTGCGTCCCGCGCCTTGCCTGGCGCCACTTGGCGCAGCAACGCGGCTTGCGACGAAACGGGAACAGACCCTATGATACGCGGCCTGTTTTTTGTCTCTTTTAATCATCGGATATTCGTATGAAAACCGCACAAGAGTTCCGTGCCGGCCAAGTGGCCATGATCAACGGCGAGCCCTGGGTCATCCAGAAAGCCGAATTCAACAAGTCCGGCCGCAACGCTGCCGTGGTCAAGATGAAGTTGAAGAACCTGCTCAACGGCCAGGCGACCGAAAGCGTCTACAAGGCCGACGACAAGTTCGAGCCGGTCATCCTTGAGCGCAAGGAAGTGACCTACTCCTACTTCGCCGATCCGATGTACGTGTTCATGGACACCGAATACAACCAGTACGAAGTCGAGAAGGAAGACCTGGGCGACGCGCTGAACTTCATCGAAGACGGCATGCAGGATGTCTGCGAAGCCGTGTTCTACAACGACCGCGTGATCTCCATCGAGCTGCCGACCACCATCGTGCGCCAGGTTTCCTACACCGAGCCGGCCGTTCGCGGCGACACCAGCGGCAAGGTCATGAAGACCGCCAAGCTGAACAACGGCTACGAGCTGAAGGTCGCGGAGTTCATCAACATCGGTGAGCACATCGAGATCGACACCCGCACCGGCGAGTACAAGTCCCGCGCCAAGGTCTGACGGACCCGTCGTTCGAAGGACATGAAAAAGCCCGGCCATGCGCCGGGCTTTTTCATGTCTGTGTTTCACGGTACCGCACCCGCAGTGCCGGCACGGCGTTTCGCAATCAGTTGGCCCAGAGCCAGCCGATCATGAGGTAGCACAGGCCTGTCACCAGGAAGACTCCGAATATGTTCAAGGCGAACCCGGCCTTGATCATCGACTGGATGCGCATCAGCCCGGTGCCGAACACGATGGCGTTCGGCGGGGTTGCCACCGGCATCATGAAGGCGCAACTGGCGGCGATCGCAGCGGGAATGGCGAGCATTTCCGGTGGCAGGCCCTGGGCGACGGCCAGCGCGCCGAGCAGCGGCAGGAACGCGGCGGCAGTAGCCGTGTTGGAGGTGATCTCGGTAAGGAAGGTAATCACCAGAGCGACCAGGCCGATCATCAGGATCAGGGGCAGCGTTCCGAAGCCCTGCAGGCTCTCGGCGATCCACTGGGCGAGCCCTGAAGCGCCTATCACACCGGCCAGCGACAAGCCGCCGCCGAACAGCAGCAACACGCCCCATGGGACCTTGTTGGCGGTTTCCCAGTCCATCAGGAACACGCGCTTGTCCAGGTCTACCGGGATCAGGAACAGGATCAGCGCGGCGGCGATGGCGATGCTGGTGTCGTTGACCCCATCGATGTACTGAGCCAGGAACGGTTGGAAGATCCAGGCGGCCGCTGCGAGGCCAAATACCACCGCGACCATTTTCTCGGCCTTGGACATGGGACCGAGCTCGGCCATCTCCTTTTCCAGCATGGTGCGACTGTCGCCGCCGGTCAGCTTGAAGCCGCCTCGCGTCAACCACCACCAGGTGAACAGCAGCATGCCGACGCTGACGGGTACGCCCAGCAGCATCCACTGGCCGAAGCCAATGTGCACGTCATAGGTGTCGCGCAGGAAGGCCGCAAGCAGCGCGTTGGGCGGTGTGCCGATCAATGTGGCGATGCCGCCGACGCTCGCGGCATAGGCGATACCCAGCAGCAATGCACTCGCAAAACGTGTGCCTTCCTCTTCCTCGCTGCCTTCTGTGAGCAGGGCGATCACGGAAATGCCGATCGGCAACATCATGATGCTGGTGGCGGTGTTGCTCACCCACATGCTGATGAACGCCGTGGCGATCATGAAGCCCGCGATTTGCCGGCTAGGTGCGTTGCCGACTGCCAGTAGCGTGGCCAGGGCGATACGTTTGTGCAGGTTCCAGCGCTGCATGGCCAGACCGAGCAGGAAGCCACCGAAGAACAGAAAGATCGTCGGGTTGGCATAGGGCGCGGTCGCCTTGTTCAGCGTGTCGATGCCCAATAGCGGAATCAGCAGGATGGGCAGCAGTGAAGTCGCCGGGATCGGTATCGCTTCGGTAGCCCACCAGACAGCCATCAAACCGGCCAGGCCGACGGTCAGCCAGGCCGTTTCGGAAAGCCCGGCGGGAGGACTGGTGACGAGGCAGAGCAGCAAGACCAGGGGGCCGAGCAGCAGGCCGATGAAAGCTGCCTGGGCAGCGCCTTTGTTCTGTGTGTCGGTCATGTGGGGGATGGTTCCTCTATTCAGTGACCCGGCTGCGAGAGGGCGTGTAAAGGGTCGGCGTAAAAAAGCCGCGCGAGTCTACCAGTGCATGATTAGCTGGCGAATTAATAGTTTTGCTAATTATTAGCGCGCTATTCGCTTTTATCCGTGCAAGCCGGAATTGGACCGGAAGCCGGCAGGGCAGGTGCCGGCCTTCCGTCTGGGGCTCGTAGGGCCGAGCTCGTTCGACAGGAAATCATGCAGGCCGAACGAGTTCGGCCCTACAGAAAGTTATGCGGAGGGGCGCAGCTGTTTTAGGGTTTCGGCAATCATGAACGCCAGTTCCAGGGATTGGTCGGCGTTCAGGCGGGGGTCGCAATGAGTGTGATAGCGATCGCCGAGGCCATCTTCGGTGATGGGCCGCGAACCACCAATGCACTCGGTGACGTTCTGGCCGGTCATCTCGATGTGAATGCCGCCCGGATAGCTGCCTTCGGCTCGGTGCACGTCGAAGAACTGGCGCACTTCCGCCAACACGCGTTCGAAAGCCCGGGTCTTGTAGCCGCTGGAGGCCTTCATGGTGTTGCCGTGCATCGGGTCGGAGCTCCACAACACCTGCCGGCCTTCGGCCTGGACGG
Organism: Stutzerimonas nitrititolerans; assembly: GCF_003696285.1. Lineage (GTDB taxonomy): Bacteria > Pseudomonadota > Gammaproteobacteria > Pseudomonadales > Pseudomonadaceae > Stutzerimonas > Stutzerimonas nitrititolerans. The sequence goes on along the minus strand of NZ_RFFL01000005.1, from coordinate 116,861 downwards.
CACGGATCAACCGGGGCAGCCCGGCTTCCACCTTGTCCGCGCCCATGCGCACGATCAGGTTGAGGCGGCCCGGGTCGTTCTCGGGGTTGAGAATGTCGATCAGGCGGATCAACTCCTCGCTGTCCATGGTGGGACCGACCTTCACGCCGATAGGATTGCCGACGCCACGCAGGAACTCCACATGGGCACCATCCAGCTGGCGGGTGCGGTCGCCGATCCACAGCATGTGTGCCGAGCAGTCGTACCAGCCACCGTTGAGGCTGTCCTCGCGCAGGAAGGCCTGCTCGTAGTTCAGCAACAGGGCTTCGTGTGCGGTGAAGAAACTGGTTTCGCGCAACTGCGGCATGTTATCCATGCCACAGGCACGCATGAACTTCAGCGCCTGGTCGATTCGCGCTCCCAGCTGGTGATATTTCTCCGCCATCTGCGAGTTGGCGATGAAGTCCAGGTTCCACTGGTGGACCTGATGCAGGTCGGCGAAACCGCCCTGGGCAAAGGCGCGCAGCAGGTTGAGGCTGGCTGTGGACTGGTGATAGGCCTGCAGCAGACGCTCCGGATCGGGCGTGCGGCTTTTCGGATCGAAGCCGATGCCATTGACGATGTCGCCGCGATAGGAAGGCAGCGTCACGCCATCGATGGTTTCATCGCCCGCCGAGCGCGGCTTGGCAAACTGGCCGGCCATGCGGCCGACCTTCACCACAGGGCAGCCGGCGGCGAAGGTCATGACCACCGCCATCTGCAATAACACCTTGAAGGTGTCCCGGATCTTGGTGGCGGAGAATTCGAGGAAACTTTCCGCGCAATCGCCACCTTGCAGCAGGAAGGCACGGCCCTGGGTGACTTCCGCGAACTGCCTGCGCAGCTCGCGCGCTTCGCCCGCGAACACCAGGGGTGGAAGACTGGCGAGGGTGCTTTCGACCCGGCCCAGATGTGCGGCGTCGGGGTATTCAGGTTGCTGCTGAATGGGTTTGTCTCGCCAGCTCGTGGGGCTCCAGGTCTGGTTCATCGAAAGTGTCCGTCGTTCGAAAATGAATGCGGCGATTTTACCTGATGCACCGGAGCTGTCGCTGATAGTTCCTGATGATGGGGGCGTTAGGGTCTGTTGACGTTTCGGCGCGAGCCGTGTTGCTGCGCCAAATATCGCCAGGCAAGGCGCGGGACGCAGGCAATGGCCGCGGCCGGCCGCGTCATTCCCTTGCCAAGTCCCGCAACGCCGCCTGGCGATATTTGCCGCGCAACCCGGAGGGCCGGGCCTGTTTTTTCGCGGCGCTGCGTTATTCGTCGTTCATTTGGAATGACCAAACTTCTCTCCTCATGCCTTGCTCCGCGAAAAAACAGGCTCCGGCGCGGCCGCGAGCGAAACGTCAACAGACCCTAGGTCCGTTGCATTTCATGCACGACTCGCCTTGAAGCAGTGACAGGCCTAAGATGGCGCGCCGAATCGGAGAGCGTTCATGGACAAGCAGGAAGAATTACTGGCCGAAGTGCGCGATGAGTTCGGCCTGGTGCGCGTCCTGCAGGTCGGTGATTATCGCTTCCTCGAATTTGGCGCGGCGGTGGAGCAGAGCTGCGTGTTCATGCGCGACCCCAGCTGGCTGGAGTACGACTACACGCGGGCGATGCTGATGGGCGCGCTCTGTCATCCTGCGCCGGAAACCGCGCTGTTCCTCGGCCTGGGTGCCGGCACCCTGACGCAGGCCTGCCTGGAATTCCTGCCGCTGGAGGATGTGGAAGCCATCGAGCTGCGTCCCGCGGTGCCGGAGTTGGCGATGCGCTACCTGGGCCTGCAGAACGATTCACGGCTCTACGTTCGGATCGGCGATGCGGTGGAATTGCTGGAGTCGGCGGAAACGGCGGACCTGATCTTCGTCGATCTGTATACCGACGTCGGCCCGGCAGCGGCGCACCTGGCCTGGAACTTCCTCAAACGCTGCCAGGAAAAGCTCAATCCCGACGGCTGGCTCATCATCAACCAGTGGGGCACCGATGACGACAAACCGCTGGGTGCAGCGCTGCTGCGCGGGTTGTTTCATCGCCACTACTGGGAGTGCCCGGTGAAGGAGGGCAACGTCGTGTTGCTGGTTCCGGCTGAGCTCGAACAGACGCTGGACGAGGAAGGCCTGCGTCAGCGGGCGGCGTGCCTGGCGCCGCGCCTGGGTTATTCCCTCGATTCGCTGATCGCCGCGCTGCGCCCTGCCAGTTGAATGGAACCGCCGTGTTCGTCGCGGCGACGTGTCCCGTAGCGGATCGACTCAGCGCTCGGCCTTGTCGAAGGTTTCCTTGAGGAAGCGCTGCATGTCGGCCCAGGAACGCTCATCGGCGGTTTTGCTGTAAGCCAGATCGAGCCCCTGTTTCTGATGCTCGTCGGCGCCAGGGTTGGTGAAACCGTGCTTGGCGCCGGGCAGGCTGACGAACTGGTAGTCGGCGCCGGCCTTGACCATTTCCGCGTTCAGCTCCGCCACGTCGCTGGGGCTGACCATGCTGTCCTCGCTGCCGTGTTCGACCAGCACCCGCGCCTTGACGCTGCCGGGCACGGCGCGGGTTTCGGTGGCCAGCGCACCATGGAAGCTGACCACGCCTTCCAGCGGTACGCCCTGGCGCGCCATGTCCAGTACCACCTTGCCGCCGAAGCAGTAGCCCACCGCGCCGAGTCTGGCGGTATCGGTCTGCGCCTGTTCCTTGAGCAGGTCGAGGCCGGCGGTGAAGCGGGCTTTCGCCGCGTCCGCATCGGCCAGCGCAGCCTGCATGAAGCTCATCGCATCCTTGGGATGCTCGGTGTGTTTGCCTTCGCCATACATGTCGATGGCCAGGGCGCTGTAACCCAACTCCGCGAGATCACGTGCGCGACGCTTGGCGTAATCGTTGAGGCCCCACCATTCATGCACCACCACCACACCGGGGCGTTGGCCCTCGATGGCGTCGTCATAGGCGTAGTAGCCGACCATCCGGGTGCCATCGGCAGCGGTGTAGGGAATTTCCCGAGTCTGAATTTCGGCATGGGCGATGAAGCTGGTGGCCATGAGCAGGCCGAGCAGGCTGTAACGCATCGGGGTCTCCTTTATTGTTTTGATGACAGCAACGACAAACCATAGAGGATGGTAGCTATCCGGATTGGTACGCAAAGGCCGAATAAATTCGGCCCTACTGATTGCGTAGGGCCGAACTGTTCGGCCAATCCCTTACCAGCCGGGTACGTCGCGCATGTCGGGCAGGCGGTGGGCGATGCCCTTGTGACAATCGATGCAGGTCGCATCGCCGCTTCCCAGCGCGGAGGAGTGGAAACGTGCCGCCCGCGGACTCTGGCGGGTGAAGTCCATGGAATCGTAGTCGTGGCAGTTACGGCATTCCAGCGAGTCGTTGGCTTTCAGTCGCGCCCACTCGTGTTCGGCCAGCTCACGACGCATGCCGAGGAACTTCTCACGTGTGTTGATGGTGCCGAAGATCTTGCCCCAGACCTCCTTCGAGGCCTGCATCTTGCGGGCGATCTTGTCGGTCCATTCATGGGGGACGTGACAGTCGGGGCAGGTGGCACGCACGCCGGAGCGGTTGCTGTAGTGGATGGTTTCCTTGATCTCCATGTACACGTTGTCTTCCATTTCATGGCATGAAATGCAGAAGGCCTCGGTGTTGGTGGCTTCCAGCGCGGTGTTGAAACCGCCCCAGAAGACGATGCCGGCAAGGAAACCGCCCAGGACCAGAACGCCCAGGCTGTAATGCACGCTGGGGCGGCGCAGTACACCCCAGTAGCGTTTGAGAAAGGACAGTATCGCTTTCATCGTCTGCCCTCGCTCTCAGGCGATGTTTCACGGTAGAGCAGTTCGTCGATCGTCTCGAACTGGTTCTCCACCAGCGGCTTCACATCCTGCTGCGGCACATGGCACTGGGTGCAGAAATAGCGCCGCGGCGCCACGGCGCCCAGGGTCTGGCTGTCCCGGTCGGTGTAGTGGGTGAAGCTGATCATGGGCGACTGGGTGCGCGCGCTGTTGGCACGGCTGTGGCAGCTCAGGCACTTGTTGCTGTTGCGATCGATCTGGTAGCCGCGAATGCTGTGCGGAATGGTCGGTGGTTGTTCGGGGTAGTTGCGCTCGCGGCGCAGATCCTTGTTCTCCTCGTCGTGCAGGGGCGGCGGGGTGAACTCCTGAGTGATGGTGCCGCCGGGGCGCCGACCGTCTGGGGCCGGCGCGTCGAGCGGGTAGTCGGATTCTGCGGCAATGGCCAGGCCGAACACCGCGAGGAGCGTCAAGGGCAGAAGCTGGAATTTCATGGTGTCTCTCCTCAGGCGATGCTGACCACTTCGATCTTCACGGCGCATTTCTTGTAATCGGTCTGCTTGGAGATCGGGTCGGTGGCGTCGAGAGTGACCTTGTTGATCAGCTTGTTGGCGTCGAAGAAAGGCACGAAGACCAGGCCCATCGGCGGCTTGTTACGACCACGGGTTTCCACCCGTGCCTGCATTTCGCCGCGCCGGCTGACCACCTTGACCACGCTGCCGCGCCGCGCATTGAGCTTGCGCGCATCCTCGGGGTGCATGTAGACGAGTGCGTCCGGCACGGCCCGATGCAACTCGTCGACACGCTGGGTCATGCTGCCGGTGTGCCAGTGCTCCAGAACGCGACCGGTGCTGAGCCAGAATGGGTATTCCTCGTCCGGTATCTCGGCGGGAACCTCGTAGGGCAGGGCGAAGATGATCGCCTTCTTGTCCGGGTAGCCGTAGAACTGCACGCCGGTGCCCTTTTCCACGTAGGAGTCGTAGCCTTCGCGGTAGCGCCAGCGGGTTTCCTCACCGTCGACTACCGGCCAGCGCAGACCGCGCTCCTGGTGATAGCGGTCGAAGTCGGCCAGGTCGTGTCCGTGGCCACGGCCGAACTCGGCGTACTCCTCGAACAGGCCCTTCTGTACGTAGAAGCCGTACTCTTCGGACTCGCGGTTACGATAGCCTTCCTCGATGTCCGAGGTGGGGAAGCGGTCGACCTTGCCGTTGCGGAACAGCACGTCGAACAGCGTCTTGCCCTTGAGTTCCGGGGCCTTGCTCAGCAGCTCTTCGGGCCACACTTCATTGGTGGTGAAGCGCTTGGAGAATTCCATGAGCTGCCACAGATCGGAGCGCGCCTCGCCGGGTGCGTCGACCAGTTGATGCCAGAAATGCGTGCGGCGCTCGGCGTTGCCGTAGGCACCTTCCTTCTCCACCCACATGGCGGCGGGCAGGATCAGGTCGGCCGCCTGAGCCGAAACGGTGGGGTAGACGTCGGAAACGATGATGAAGGTTTCCGGGTTGCGCCAGCCGGGCAGGGTTTCCTGCATCAGGTTGGGGCCGGCCTGCATGTTGTTGGAGACCTGAGTCCAGTAGACCTTCAGGCCGCCGTCCTTCAACTGACGGCTCTGCTCCACCGCGTGGTAGCCGATCTTCTCCTGGATGGTGCCTTCGGGCAGCTTCCAGATCTTTTCACTGACGGCGCGGTGTTTCGGGTTGGTGACGACCAGGTCCGCGGGCAGGCGATGGGAGAAGGTGCCCACCTCGCGCGCGGTGCCACAGGCCGAGGGTTGGCCGGTAAGCGAGAAGGGGCTGTTGCCCGGTTCGCTGATCTTCCCGGTGAGCAGGTGGATGTTGTAGATCATGTTGTTCGCCCAGACACCGCGGGTGTGCTGGTTGAAGCCCATGGTCCAGAACGACATCACCTTGGTCTTGGGATCGGCATAGAGCTCGGCCAGCGCCTTCAGGCGTTCGGCGGGCACGCCCGATTCATGGGCGGCGTGCTCGAGGGTGTAGGGTTTGAGGAACTCGGCGTAGTCCTCGAAGCTAATGTCGGTCCAGCTGCCAGCGACGCCTGCGTTCTCGGCCTTGAGTTCGCGCGGGTCGGTCGGCCGCAGGCCATAGCCGATATTGGTCGCGCCCTTGGCGAACCGGGTGTGTTTCTCGATGAAGTCCTGATTGACGGCACCGCTCTGGATGATGTGGTTGGCGATGTAGTTGAGGATCACCAGGTCGGTCTGGGGGTTGAACACCATGGGAATGTCGGCCAGGTCGAAGCTGCGGTGCTCGAAGGTGGACATCACCGCGACCTTGACGTGTGGCGCGCTGAGCCGGCGATCGGTGACGCGGGTCCAGAGCACCGGGTGCATCTCGGCCATGTTCGAGCCCCAGAGCACGAAGGCGTCGGCGGCCTCGATGTCGTCGTAGCAGCCCATGGGTTCGTCCATGCCGAAGGTGCGCATGAAGCCCACGGCCGCCGAGGCCATGCAGTGGCGGGCGTTGGGGTCGATGTTGTTGGAGCGAAAGCCCGCCTTCATCAGCTTGTTGGCTGCATAGCCTTCCCAGATGGTCCACTGGCCGGAGCCGAACATGCCGATCGAGCTCGGGCCGCTTTCCTTGAGCGCCGCCTTGTATTTTTCTTCCATGACATCGAAGGCCTGTTCCCAGCTGACCGGCTGGAATTCGCCCTGCTTGTCGTACTGGCCGTTCTTCATGCGCAGCAGCGGTTGGGTCAGGCGGTCGCTGCCGTACATGATCTTCGACAGGAAGTAGCCTTTGACGCAGTTGATGCCCCGATTGACCTCCGCCTTGACGTCGCCATGGGTGGCAACGACCTGGTTGTTGCGGGTGCCCACCATGACGCCGCAACCGGTGCCGCAGAAACGGCAGGGCGCCTTGTTCCAGCGCAGGTTGGTCGCATCCGCTTCGGTGATCAGGTTGGCGGCGCTGCTGGCAATGGGGATGCCAGCAGCGCTGGCGGCGATGGCCGCGGCATTGGCCTTGGCGAACTGGCGACGGGTGAGGCTCATCAGGCTTCTCCTTCGGTGCTGAGGAGTTCGTGGTAAATCATGGCGGCATTGAGAACGCCGGGCAGGTTCTGGATCTGCTCGAGTGTCTTCAGGATCTGGCTTTCGTGCTCTGCTTCGAGCACCACCACCACCTTTCCTGCGGCGCTTTCCTGATGCAGTTCGAGCCCTGGCAACAGGGCCAGGTTGGCCTTCACGGCGGTCATTTGCTCAGGACGGCAGTGCACCAGCAAACTGGTGATGTGGATCTGTTCCATCGACGAATTCCATCTGACGCATCGGTTATCCGATGTGATTGGCTTTATGCGCGAAGCGTGTCGTTTAGCCGGCGGGCCCCGGTGGGCCGAAGATCGTCATCTGGGATATCCAGACGATGAAGCCATAGGTGGCAACCAGCGCGACGCTGAGAATCGGGAACAGGAAAACGATCAGGAAGACGAAGAGCCGAGTTTCCTCGCTCTTGCTGGAGATGTGCGCTGGGGCATCGTCATTATGATTCATTTGTTCTACTCCGACTGGCCTTCACAGGAGTCTAGTCATTGACCGGCTTTGGGCAATTGCGTTCGCGTTCCGTATGCGGTGAATTGCCCCTGGCTCTGGCGTTTCAAAGCGTCGCCTTTCGCGGCGACGATGCTTCCAGGCCGCGTTCGGGTATCACCAGACCAGGCTGACCGCCATGTCCATGGTCAAGGCTGAGCCCCGAATCGTCTGCATCGGCATTGTCCGATGAGCTGTCACCAAAAGCCATACAAAATGACAGGTTTATGTTTTGGAACAAGAATGGCTCACGCCGAGCCGGTCGGCCTGGAACCATTGTGCTAGGCTTTGCGGCTTTTTTTTCCGCGGTTCATGTAGGAGCCATGCCATGACAGTCGATAGCAGCACCTCGTCTCACCTCAAACGGGGTACGCCAGGCTATCGCAACGCGACGCTGGCGTTGTTCTGCGCGGGTTTCGCCACCTTTGCGCTGCTCTATTGTGTGCAGCCATTGTTACCGTTGTTGGCGTCGCGTTTCGCCGTATCGGCAGCGAGCAGCAGTCTGGCCTTGTCGCTGACGACGCTTTCCCTGGCGCTCTGTTTGCTGATCGCCGGAGCGCTGGCCGAGAGCTGGGGGCGCAAACCAGTAATGGTGGTCGCGCTGAGCCTGGCCAGCCTGCTGGGGCTGGCCTGTGCGCTGGTCGAGTCCTGGAACCTGTTGCTGGTGCTGCGCGCGCTGCTGGGGCTTGCGTTGAGCGGTCTGCCCGCGCTGGCGATGGCCTATGTCGGCGAAGAGTTCGATCCGCAGTCCCTGCCGGCAGCGATGGGGCTGTACATCGGCGGTACGGCACTGGGTGGTTTGCTGGGGCGCCTGCTGTCCGGTCTGCTCAGCGATATCGGCGGCTGGCAATTGGCGCTGGGCGGAATCGCGGGTCTTGGCGCGCTGGCGCTGAGCCTGTTCGTCTGGTTGCTGCCCGCGTCGCGCCACTTCAAGGCGCAGCCGCTCTCGCTGAGTGGATTGCTCGCCAACTTCGGCCTGCATCTGCGCAATCCGATGCTGCGGCTGTTGTTCCTACAGGCGTTCCTGCTGATGGGCGGCTTCGTGGCGCTGTTCAACTACATCGGGTTTCGCCTGGCGGGTGCGCCTTTCGGCCTGTCATCGACGGTGATCGGCCTGTTGTTCACCGTCTATCTGGTGGGCATCTTCAGCGCTGGCTGGGCGGGCCGGCTGGTTCCGCGTTTCGGTGCGCGGCGCGTGTTGCAGTACGGCATCGGGCTGATGCTGATTGGCGTTGGGCTCTGCACCACGCCTTGGCTAGGCTGCATCATCGCCGGTCTGGCGCTGTTCACGCTGGGCTTCTTCGCTGCACATGCGGTAGCCAGCGGTCAGGTCGGACAGCACGCCAAAGCTGCAAAAGCCCAGGCTTCGGCGCTTTATCTGTGCGCCTATTACCTGGGATCGAGTGTGGTGGGTTATGGCGCCGGCTACATCTGGGAGCATGCCGGCTGGTTGCCGCTCATGGCCGTGCTTGCGGCGCTGTTCATCGTGGCGGCCTGGCGGACGGGTCGTCTTTGATCGCCGTTCATTCCAGCCGCTGCTGACCGCTGAATACCAGCGTGGCACGGCAGCTCCGACAGAAATAGCGGCGGCCCTTGCGCACGAGCGCATGCCGTTGCGCGGTGAATGGAAAATCGCGCTCGGGGCATTCGCAACGGTAGATGTAGCGGCTGACCTGGCGCCGGGCGATTTCATAGTTATGGCAGCGATCGGCCGGCAGTTCATAGACGCCACGCATGATCAGCTGCCATTCCTCGCCATGGGCGCGTATTCGATTGCCGAACAGGCGGTGGGCGATCAGGTGCGCCACTTCATGGGCAACGGTCTGCTTGAGAAAATGCTCGCGGTTTTCCCGGTAAAGCTGTGGATTGAAGCGCAACAGATTCTCGTGCAGGTGCGCCACGCCGGCTTTCTGCCCGCGCAGCTTGAAGCTGACCTGGGGGCGCTCGAATCTCTGCTTGAAAAAGGCTTCGGCCTGCTGATAGCAGGCCTCGACACGGGCGTGGAGCTGTTCGGGCATTCGTGGCCTCCGAAGAAGCCACGCATTATGCCGCAATGAATCCAGCGTAGTGCCATTCAGAGACCGCCGGGCTCCTCCTGGGGGCGCTCCTGCTGGGTGCCGTAACTCTGGTTCTCCTGCACGGTACGGGTGTAGGTCGGCTCCATGAAGAATGACCAGAACAGGATCATCGAAACCAGCACCGTCACTATTACCAGCAGCGCCACACCCCAGATCGAGCTGGCATACAGGAAGCTCTGCGAGCTGCGCTGGCGCATGAAGGCGGGCAGGCCGGTGAACAGCAGGTAGGTGGAGTAGAGGCCCGCCAGCAGGATCACGATGGCCGCGAACCAGCGGTTCGGGTAAAGGCCGGCAATGCCCGCGACGAAGAAGGGCGTGATGGTGTAGGCGATGAAGCCGATGCACAGGTTGAGGCTGGGCCGTACATCGAAGCTGCGTGCCATCCAGTGGACGAACAGGCCCATGATCACGGTGCCGAGCACCATGGTGATGTAGAGGAACAGACACAGCTGGAATGCGCTGTCGGCCGCCAGGCGTACGCGCTCCTCATCCACCAGGCTCCAGCCGACGTAGGTGATACCGATGAACAGACAGACGCTGGGGATCAGCGCCAGCAACAGAAGATGCATCAGGTAGCGCAGGCTGTTGGCATCCTCCTTCTGGCGGATGCTCGTCCAGGCGCGGTCGGGGCGGGTGAGCAGGCTGATGAAGTCTGGGGTCATGGAAGCCTCCTGATGCCGACGTTGATGCTGCTGTTGTCGTATAGACGTCGCAGCGGCGCAGGGATTCAGGCTTGAACCCGGACCGTTATGAATAAATCGCCCACGAACAAGCCTCAAGCCCCAGATTTCGAGGCTTGAGGCTTGAGGCTTGAGGCTTGAGGCTTGAGGCTTGAGGCTTGAGGCTCTAGCGGATATAGACAGGGCCGAGGCCCATGCCCCACATGATCACGGACAGCGCGATGATCGCCACCAGCACCACCAGCCCTACGGCGAGAATGGAACTGGAGAACAGGAACCCCTCATCGGCGGGAATGTTCATGAAGGTCGGCACGCCGACATAGAGCAGATAAGCCGTGTAGCAGACCGCTGCGGTGCCGACCAGCATGCCCAGCCACAGATGCGGATAGAGCGCCGCCAGGCCGCCGATGAACAGAGGCGTTGCCGTGTAGGCGGCGAACACGATGCACTGGGTAAGTGAGGGGCTGGCATCGTAAGTGCGCGACATCCAGTGGATGAAACCGCCCATGACCGCAACGCCGGCGAGCATCGCCAGGTAGGAAAGCAGCGTCAGCTGCAGTGCACTTGCTTCAGTGAGTTTCACCGGGTCGCCGGCGCCGATGCTCCAGCCGAGCTGGGTGGTGCCGATATAGGCCGAGATTGCCGGGATGGCCGCGAGTATCAGCACCTCGCCAATACGCAGATGGCCTACTTCCTTCTCTTCGCCGCGGATCTCCTGCCATTCCTGCCCGGGGTGGGCAAACAATCCCCATAGGTGATTGATCATGCCAGCGTCTCCTCTGTTATGGAGGGTCGCTTCGCCTGGCTGCCGTCAGAGCGTGACGGGCGTGCGACCTTATGTCGCAGTATAGGGACTGGAAAGCGTGCGATTAGAGCGAATGGAAGCTAGGCGGCTATTGGTAATAGCGCTGCAATATTTCCATCGCCAGGTTGATCGACTGGATTCGCGTGGTGCTACCGCCACGATCCGGGTGATGAATGCTGACCAACTGACGGTAGCGGCGTTTGATCATCGGCAGATCCAGTGAGGATCCGGTCTGGTCCAGCTCGAACAGTTCGAGCGCCGCGCGCTTCTTTTCGGGGTCCCAGGCTTCACTCGTGCCCTCGGCATAGCCACCGCGCATGCGGGTCCAGAAGCTCGCCAGCAGGCGCTCCACTTCTTCTTCGTCGGTATCGCGCAGGTTGGCCATGTCCAGGTAGTAGGCGCGCAGCGGGTCCGGCTGCACGACCCCGCTGGTTGCCGCGACGTAGGGGCGAAGCTGGATGCACAGCGGTGAGATATGCAGGCTGTGGCTGGCCGCCTGCCAGAGGCGATCGCGCAATTCGTACAACGCGTTGAAAACCAGGAAGTGGGTGCGAAACAGCACCAGCTTGTCGATCAACGGCAAATGGGGAACGTGCGTGCTGTGGCGAGCCTTGAGCTGCTGGATCAGCTGGTATTCGCTGCAACCTTCGGGCTGCTCGCGCAACAGCACGAGAATCTGCTCGGCCAGGTCCATCTCGGGTTCGAGTTCATCGTTCATCGGCTCAAGCCTAGCACAGCGCCATACGCACGATGAGCTGGATGGATGGGGTAGGGCGCGGCGTACTTTGCGCGTAAAATGCGCGCCTTTCGCATCTCACCCGGATTCCTGACATGGGCAACCTTTCGGTCAACCAGAACAAACTGCAGAAGCGTCTGCGCCGCCTGGCCGGCGAGGCAGTCACCGATTTCAACATGATCGAGGATGGCGACAAGGTCATGGTCTGCCTGTCTGGCGGCAAGGACAGCTACACCATGCTCGACGTGCTGCTCTACCTGCAGAAGGTTGCGCCGATCCGCTTCGAAATCGTCGCGGTGAACATGGACCAGAAGCAGCCCGGCTTTCCCGAGCACGTGCTGCCAGACTACCTGCAGTCCATCGGCGTCGAGTATCACATCGTCGAGAAGGACACCTACTCGGTGGTCAAGGAGAAGATCCCGGAAGGCAAGACCACCTGCTCGCTGTGCTCGCGCCTGCGCCGCGGCACGCTCTATACCTTCGCCGACGAGATCGGCGCGACCAAGATGGCGCTCGGTCATCACCGCGACGACATCCTGGAAACCTTCTTCCTCAACATGTTCTACGGCGGCACGCTCAAGGCCATGCCGCCCAAGCTGCTCTCCGACGACGGCCGCAACGTGGTGATCCGCCCGCTGGCCTATTGCAACGAGGCCGATATCGAAGCCTATTCGCAGATGAAGGAATTCCCCATCATCCCGTGCAACCTCTGCGGCTCGCAGGAGAACCTGCAGCGCCAGGTGGTCAAGGAGATGCTGCAGGAGTGGGAGCGCAAATCGCCGGGGCGTACCGAGATCATGTTCCGCGCGTTGCAGAACGTGGTGCCTTCGCAGCTGGCGGACCGCAAGCTGTTCGATTTCCACAACCTGCGCATCGACAATGACGCCACGCCACGTTTCGTCGATGTGATGAGTCTGTAGGGCCGAACTTGTTCGGCCATTTGCTCGACTGCTTGCACGAACTCGCTGGCCGAATGAGTTCGGCCCTACGTTGATCGTTCCCGCGCTTCTGCGTGGAACGCAATGCGGGCGCTTCGCGTCCCAGGCGTGCAGAGAGCGCTCGCAACCCGGTTCCCACGCTGAAGCATAGGAACCATCGGGCCATCGGGCTTTGTGGGCTGGATTGGTCGCAGGCGTTATCCGGCGGCTTGCAGCTTGCGACTCGAAACATTAAGGTGGTCGCCAATGAGGAGTTCAAGCATGTTCCACAGCCACACCATCCAGCCGATCGCAAATACCAGTGCCCAGCGCGCTGCGCAGTCGCGTGGGCAGCTGGCGGCTTCGGGCTATTACTTCGGGTATTGGTTTAGCCACTGGCGCGCCTGATACCCCGCAGGCGCCCGAGCAAGCAGGGTCGCCACCAGAGCAGTTTTCACAACCCCGGTCGGCTACCCGACCGGGGTTTTTGTTTTCTGGCCGGAAGAAAGGCCACAGCACAAGGAATACACCATGAGCACTTACCGCACCTACCGTGATTACCGTTACGACTGGCGATTTAGCCGCTTCACCGCTGCCCTGACACCACCCGAACGAACACTCGATTAGCGCCGTCGCGGGATCGCCCGCGCCGGCCGAAGGAACCGCCAGATCATGAATGCTTCCGCCAACGCTCAGAACATCGCCATCCAGCTCGCCATCGCCGAGCCTGTTCCGTCTTCCATCGCTGCTCCCATTCGCCGCCGCGCCAAGCCGCTGCCAAGCCCCGCCCTGTTGCGCCAGCGCCTGCCGCTGAGCACCGCACTCGCCGAAAGCATCCACAACGATCGCAACGCCATTCGCGCCGTGCTCGATGGTCGCGATCCACGCCTACTGGTCGTGGTCGGACCCTGCTCCCTGCATGACCCTGTTGCCGCGCTGGAATACGCCGAGCGCCTGGCTGCGCTCGCGCCACAGGTCAGCGATCAGCTGTTGCTGGTGATGCGCACTTATGTCGAGAAGCCGCGCACTACCGTCGGCTGGAAAGGCCTGCTCTACGATCCGCACCTCGATGGCAGCGGCGACATGGCCGAAGGGCTGCGCCTGTCGCGCAAGCTGATGCTGGACATTCTGGGAACCGGCCTGCCGATCGCCAGCGAACTGCTGCAGCCGCTGACGGCCGGCTACTTCGACGATCTGCTGGGCTGGGCCGCCATCGGTGCGCGCACCAGTGAATCGCAGATTCATCGGGAAATGGTCAGTGGGCTGGAGCTGCCGGTGGGCTTCAAGAATGGTACCGACGGCAGCCTGGGCGTCGCCTGCGACGCCATGCGATCGGCGGCGCATCCGCACCAGCACTTCGGCATCGACGAGCTGGGCCATCCCGCCTTGCTGGAAACCGCTGGCAACGCCGACACGCACCTGGTGCTGCGCGGCGGCCATGGTGCGCCGAACTACGATGCCGAAAGCGTCCGGACGGCTCGAACGGCGTTGCAGAAGCAGGGCATCGCCGCACGGATAATGGTCGACTGCAGCCACGCCAACAGCGGCAAGAACCCGCTGCGCCAGCCGGCCGTGTTCGATAGCGTTCTCGAGCAACGCCTGGCCGGAGATGCCAGCCTGCGCGGCGTGATGCTGGAAAGCCATCTGTTCGATGGCTGCCAACCACTGACCGGCGAGCTGCGCTATGGCGTGTCGATCACCGATGGTTGCCTGGGCTGGAGCGCGACCGCCCAACTGCTGAGCGATGCGGCGCAGCGTTTGCGGGGCTGAATCTTGATCGGCGGGCTTGCGAGGCGGCCCGCTCGCCGGCACCCTGTGCCGCTGCTGTTTTTCGGATCGGATAGATTAAGCATGCGTGACTACAAATGGCTGTACGAATACTGCCTGAACCGCTTCGGCTCGGCGGCGGCCCTGGAGGCGCTGTTGCCGCAACCGGCCAGCGCCGATCAGCTGCGAGCGGTTGCCGACGACCGCTATCTCTCGTTGGTCAGCCTGCGGATCTTTCGCGCCGGCCTCAAGCACAGCCTGGTCGATGCCAAGTGGCCGGCCTTCGAGCAGGCCTTCTTCGGCTTCGACCCCGAGAAGGTCGTGCTGATGGGCGGCGAGCATATCGAACGGTTGATGCAGAACGCACAGCTGATCCGCCATCTCGGCAAGCTCAAGAGCGTGCCACGCAACGCGCAGTTCGTGCTGGACGTGGCAAAGGAGCGGGGCGGTTTCGGTCATCTGCTCGCCGACTGGCCTGCAGAAGACATCGTCGGCCTGTGGCGCTATATCGCCCGGCACGGCAGCCAGCTGGGCGGGCTTTCCGCTCCGCGCTTTCTGCGCATGGCCGGCAAGGACACCTTCATTCCCAGCAATGATGTGGTCGCGGCATTACAGGCGCAGGGTATCGTCGACAGGGTGCCGAGCAGCCAGCGTGACCAGGCTGCGGTGCAGGCAGTGTTCAACCGCTGGCACAGCGAAAGCGGCCGGCCACTGTGCCAGTTGTCGGCGATGCTGGCCTTTACCGTCAATCACTGAGCGGACTGCGCTCGCTGCCGAAAGCGGCGCGTCAGACGATTTGTCGCGGCACGTTCGTCACATTTTCCTCGATTGAATTTGAACATCGAGGCGCCAGCGGGCATAGTGCGCGGCACTTTTCGAATTCGACACGGCCGTGCCCATGCGCCAACGCTTCGCACCCCTCGTGCCCTTCGCACTGATTGCCCTGTTGGCGGCTTGTGCCAGTCAACCCACCCAGCCCGAACCGCAGCGTCTGGAGCTGGCTTTTTCTTTCGAGGATGCCACTCCCGAAAGCGCACCCGACGGAACAAGTGACGCGGCCGTGCCTGACGCGCAGCAGCTCGGCGACCTGCGCAACGAGCCCCCTGCGCTGGTCGACAGCATTCTGGAGCGCGGTTTCACGCTGGTCGGTACGCCCTACCGTTATGGTGGCGCTTCCACCAGAACCGGCTTCGACTGCAGTGGCTTCGTCGGCTTCCTGTTCCGCAAGGAAGCCGGCATCGAACTACCACGTTCCACCCGTGAAATGATCGAACTCGATGCGCCTGTGGTTAAGCGCGGCGAGCTGGAGCCGGGTGACCTCGTCTTCTTCAACAACCGTGGTCGTGGCCGGGTCAGCCATGCCGGCATCTACATCGGCGACGATCAGTTCATTCACTCCTCCAGCAGCCGTAGCGGCGGAGTCCGCGTGGACAGCCTGGACGACAAATACTGGCGTGCCAGCTACATGCAGGCCAAGCGGGTGCTGGCCATGGCAACCTTGACCGAGTCCGAGACGGTCGTTCGCCGCTGAATTCGGGGCCCTGGGGTTGCGCCACGTCTCGCCTGGCGGCAAAGTGACAGCTCGATCGCCAGGATAGCTCTGTCATGCCCTTTCCGGCTCGTTTTTCGATCATTCTGCTGAGCGTGTTGCTGGCGGCCTGCACCGGTCGGCCTTCCGCTCCTGTCATTACCTCTCCTACTTCCCATCAGCCATCCGCCGCCGCGGAAGAGGTGCTGTTCGCGGCGCTGGGGCTGGTGGGCACTCCGTACCGTTACGGCGGCAATACGCCTGACAGCGGTTTCGATTGCAGCGGACTGATCGGCTATGTCTATCGCGGCGCGGCCGGCATGACGTTGCCACGTACCACGAGCGCCATGAGCACGCTCGGCGTCGGTGTTTCGCGCAACGCGCTTCAGCCGGGCGATCTGCTGTTCTTCGCGACCAGTGGAGGTCGCAAGGTGAGCCATGCGGCGATCTACGTAGGTGAGGGGCGTTTCGTGCATGCGCCATCCAGTGGCGGCACCGTCCGGCTGGACCGGCTTTCCGATCGCTATTGGCAGCAATCCTATCTCAGTGCCAAGCGTGTTCTCGAACAGGAGCATCTGGCCAGCAATCCCTGATCGGGCTGCTTACCAGTGCAGGTGGAACTGCGAGCCGAGCACGAAGCGATCGTCGAGCAGGTCCCAGCGTTCCACGCACAGCTGCTTCGATTCGCTGCGCTGCAACCGCAGGCGATTGAATGAATTCGGCGAAGTGCCGCGCACCCGGGACGACAAGGTGGTGCCGGCCTGTACCATCCAGATTTCCCGTGAAAGCCCCGCATATTGCCTGGACAGCGGCAGGACATAGGGCAGATGGATGTGCCCGCCCATCACGAGGTCCAGCCCATGCTCAGACCAGCACTCCAAGGCGGCCTGGGCGCCATGCTGCAGATTGCTCAGGTCGCTCTGCACCATGGCACCGAAGGGTTGGTGTGCGACGACGATGCGCAGCTTGGCAGGGTCGCCGCGGCGTAGCCGCTCTGCCACGGCCCGGACCTGCTTCGGCGTGACCAGGCCATCCTTGTGGCGTCTGGGATGAGTGGTGTTGAGGCCGATCACCAGCACTTCATCGTTCTCGAAGGTGGGCTCGAGGTCATCGCCGAAATGCTCACGATAGTTGCCGTAGGGCGACAGGAAGCGGGCGAACAGGTTGTACAGCGGGATATCGTGGTTGCCCGGAATCACCAGGGTTTCGGGGATGCCGTGACCGCGTAGCCGCTTGACGAATGCCAGTGCAGCGGCGAACTGGTTATGGCGTGCGCGCTGGGTGATGTCGCCCGAGAGCACCAGCAGATCGGCCCCATGCTCCTGCACATGATCTTCCATGGCCTGCACCACGGCAGGTTGTTCGGTACCGAAATGGGTGTCGGAGATCTGCACGATCGTCGTCATGGGTGCGGCTGTCCTCGTGGCGAATGGCTGCATTGTTGCATTCGAAGTCGCTTGATGTCCGTCGTTCCAGTGAAATCCGCGCTGATTCATATCGGAATGGTGGCTCTCCGCGACGCTGAGGATTGCCGATGCGGCAGCGGCGGCGTAGCGTGAGGCCTTTCTGCTTCGGAGATTCGCCATGAAAGCTTCTGCGTGCGCCATGACGCTCTGGCTGGCGCTTGCTGTCATACCCGCCGTGGCTGCCGAATGCCCGGCGTTGCTCGATCATGAATTGCCCAAACTGCGCTCGACCGAACGCGTCGATCTCTGCGAAGCCTTTCAGGGCAAGGCGCTGGTGGTGGTCAACACCGCCAGCCATTGCGGCTTCACCCCTCAGTTCAAGGGGCTCGAGGCGCTGTATCAACGTTACAAGGATGAAGGGTTGGAGGTGCTGGGCGTGCCGTCCGATGATTTCTTCCAGGAATCCGACGACGAGGCCGAGACGGCCGAGGTGTGCTACGTGAACTACGGCGTGACCTTCACCATGACCCAGACGCAACCCGTGCGTGGGCATGATGCGACGCCGTTGTTCCGCGAACTGGCCGAGCAGGCCGGGCGGGCGCCGTTGTGGAATTTCTACAAGTACGTGGTCGACCGAAACGGGCAGGTGGTCGATTACTTTTCCAGCAAGGTCAAACCGGACGATCCGAGGCTGATCGCGGCGGTGGAAAAGGCCTTGCAGCAGTGAAATGAAAGGCCCCGGTAGAACCGGGGCTTTCTTGCATCAGAAGCGGTAGCTGAGCGCAGCGCCGAAACCGTGGGCGCTGTTTTCGTAGGTGGCGTTGTAGGAGTCCTGACGGATCTTGGTGTCTTCTTCCCACAGATACGAATAGGCCAGATCCACGGTGACATCGTCAGTCGGGTTCCAGGCCAGGCCGAAGCTCACTGCCGTCCGATCACCGGTAGGAATCCGCGGCGAACGGTGGGTGTTGTTGGTCGGGCTTTGATCAAAGGCCAGACCGGTACGGAGGGTCCACTGCTTGTTCAGCTTGTAGGCGGCGCCGACGGCGTAGGACCAAGTGTCGTGCCAGTCTTGTTCTTCAGAAATGACTGGTACTGGAGCTCCCCCTTCGTTTTCAACAACGATGGCTTCCAAGCGGCTCCAGCGGGTCAGCATGGCGCCGCCATACAGCGTCCACTGATCGTTCAGCTCGTGAGTAATGGAGACATCGACCGATTCCGGTGTTTCCAGATCGAGTGACGCATCGTACTTCCCTGCCAACGGGCCGAACGCAGCGCCGGAAAAGCTCGTATCGCCTTCAAGCTTATAATCCACTTTCGAGTGGTAAGTTAGGCCGGCTCGAGTCTGGGGCGTTATTTCGTACAGCATGCCTACGTTGAAGCCGAGGGCGGTGTCGTCACCTTTGATCTTTACCCGGCTATCCGGGAAAGGTCCTGTTGGCACAGCACTTTCCAGCTGTCCATCGATTCGGTTGATCGTTGGGCCAAAACCAATCGACAGCTTTTCGTTGAAACGATAGCTGACAGTGGGCTGTACGGTAATCACGCGAACTTCGCTGTAATCACCGTGGTAGCGGCCGGAGAAGCCGCCCTCATAGTCGGTGATCAGGCCGAACGGGACGTAAACGCCAACACCGACTGCCCACTTGTCATCGATGGGCTTGACGTAATAGCCCATCGGTACGGCAGTGAACGGCACCATGTCGCCGTCATTGCTGCCGGGTGCGCCACTGGCATTCTTGATATCGGTGTTGGCATGAATCGCTGCCACGCCAAAACTGACTTCTTCGCGCTTGAGGCGCGACATACCGGCAGGGTTGCCGAACAGGGTGGTGGCGTCATCGGCGGATGAGGAGCGGCCGGCGAAGGAGGTGCCCATGCCGCTGATGCTCTGTTCGTTGAGGGCGAAACCTGCAGCCAGGGCCTGAGTGGAAAGTGCGCCTGCTGCGATTGCGATCGCTGTCTTCAACCATGTTGTTTTCATTGTGGTACTCCGGAGAAATAAAGCGGGTCGGACCCTAGCAACTTTCTCTGATTCGTCGCAAACGAAAGAGTGCGTTTTTTCGTAACTTGACGACGATTCGCACGGAAAGATGGTCGATTGTCGTTGAAAACCGTATGGGCAGATCGTGACTGTTCGGCCATATTCTGATCGCGGAGCGCTACAGGTGTTCCTTTCGGGCGACCGGGCGTGCCGGGTCGGTGATCCATTCGCTCCAGGAGCCGGGATACAGCGATGCCAGAGGGTAGCCCGCGAGGCATAGCGCGAAGAGGTTATGACAGGCCGTGACGCCGGAGCCGCAATAGGCCACCAGCGTTTCGCTCGGTTGCCCGTCGAGCAATCGGCTGAAACGTGCGCGGAGTTGCTCGGGGTGCAGGAAGCGACCGCTCTGATCGAGGTTTTCGGTGAAGGGCATGCAGTGCGCACCGGGAATGTGTCCCGCGACAGGATCGATGGGCTCCACCTCACCTAGAAAGCGCGGCAGCGCGCGGGCGTCGAGCAGGATCAGGCGGTCGCTGCCGAGTCGATCCGCCAGTGGCGCCGCCTGGATGATCAGGGTGTCGTCGGCCTCGCCGGTAAAATTGCCGGGTGTGCAGCTGGGTGTGACGTCGTCCAGCGGCAGGCCCGCTTCGCGCCAAGCCTGAAGGCCTCCGTCGAGCAGATAGACGCCGTCGCGCTTGCCCAGCCAGGCCAGTAGCCACCAGGCGCGGGCCGCGAAGGCACCGGGGCCGTCGTCGTAGAGCACCACTTCATCACCGTCGTTCAGGCCCCATTCGCGAAACCGGGCCAGCAGGGCTTGCGGTTGTGGCAGTGGGTGGCGACCAGTGATGCCGGGAACGACCCTGTCCGACAGATCGCGTTCGAGGTCGGCGAACTGGGCGCCGGGAATATGCCCTTGCGCATGGCTGCGCCGACCGTAATCGGGATCTTCCAGGGAAAAGCGACAATCGAGAATACGCAGGTTCGGCTGCTGCAAGCGTGATGACAGGCGTTGCGGGGTGATCAATTGGGCGAGAGGCATGGCGAGGCTCCGTTCTGAAACGGCAAAATCGCAAACACGATCCGCTGCGTCAACGACGTGCCATCGATGTTTTGCGCGGTGGAGGCGTGGTCGCGATATATACTTCGCTGTCTTCGACCACACGTCCGCTGGCGGAGCGAACAACAAGGAGGGCCTTTTGGCCATCGAAACTCAATGGGTCCGCGATGATGCGCATCTGGCCCGCCTGTGTGCCGAGTGGCGCCAGCTGCCTTATGTCGCTATGGATACCGAATTCATGCGGGTCGACACCTTCTACCCAATCGCCGCGCTGCTGCAGGTGGGCGATGGGCGCTGTGCCTATCTGATCGATCCGCTGACCATCACCGACTGGAGCGCTTTCGCAGCCCTGCTGGAAGATCAGGATGTAGTGAAGGTCTTGCACGCCTGCAGCGAGGACCTGGAAGTGTTCCTGCGCCTCACCGGCAGCCTGCCGGTGCCGCTGTTCGATACCCAGTTGGCGGCCGGTTATCTGAACATCGGTTTTTCCATGGGTTATTCGCGCCTGGTGCAGAGCGTGCTGGGCCTCGAACTGCCCAAGGGCGAGACCCGCTCCGACTGGCTCCAGCGTCCCTTGAGCGAGATGCAGGTGCGCTATGCCGCCGAGGACGCTCAGCATCTGGCCGAGCTGTACGAAGCCTTGCTGCCGCGGCTGGATGAGAACAAGCGCAGCTGGATTCTCGAAGATGGCGCCGAACTGGTTGCCGGCTTTCGCTGCGAGCTCGATCCGGACGAAGCCTATCGTGACGTCAAGCAGGCCTGGCGCCTGAAGCCGCAGCAGCTCGCCGTGCTCAAGGTGCTCGCCGCCTGGCGCGAGCGCCAGGCCCGGGCGCGCAATCAACCACGCAACAGGGTGCTGCGCGAACACAGCCTGTGGCCGTTGGCACGCACCCAGCCTGGCGATCTGCTGATGCTGGCCCGTATCGAAGACATGCATCCGCGCACCGTGCGCCAGGATGGCGAAACCCTGCTGGCGCTGATCCGCGAAGCCGCAGCCACGCCCGCGCAGGACTGGCCGGAGCCGCTGCCCGAGCCGCTGCCGCTGGAGGCATCCTCGCGGCTCAAGAAACTGCGGGCGGTCGGTCAGCGCGAAGGCGCCGCCCTGGGCATCGCGCCGGAGCTGATGCTGCGCAAGAAGGTGCTCGAAGCCCTGCTGAAGACCGGCTATCCCGACGGCCCCTATCACTTGCCCGACTCGCTGCGCGGCTGGCGGCGGGCGCGTATGGGGCAGGCCCTGCTCGATGTTCTGGAAAACAAATCATGAAACGCCTCTGCTCAATCTACAAAAGCCCACGTCG
Organism: Stutzerimonas nitrititolerans; assembly: GCF_003696285.1. Classification (GTDB taxonomy): domain Bacteria; phylum Pseudomonadota; class Gammaproteobacteria; order Pseudomonadales; family Pseudomonadaceae; genus Stutzerimonas; species Stutzerimonas nitrititolerans. Next base: position 95,291 of record NZ_RFFL01000005.1, on the reverse strand, counting down.
GAACGAGATGTACCTCTACGTCGAGCGCAGCGAAGCGCTGACGCGTGTGCCGGAAGCGCTGTTGGCGGCGTTCGGCCCGCCGCAGCATGCCTTCGATCTCGTCCTGACGCCCGAGCGCAAACTGGCCCGGGAGGACATCGCAACAGTCCTGGCGAATCTCGAAAAGCAGGGCTATCACCTGCAGATGCCGCCTGCGGAGGACGAATACATCGAGCATCTTCCAGAAGAATTGCTGCGACGTAACGATCCACTTTGAACGACGCGTGACAGGCCGAATGTCGGCTCGAGGGCCGTATCCACGGGGCATGCTTGGCCCCTTGCAGCGCAATGGCTAGACTCGCGCCTTTCCATTCGTGATGACGGTCCCATGGCAGCGAAAGTCGAACCCTTCTGGCGGCGCAAGCCCCTTACCGAGCTGGATGCGAGCGAATGGGAGTCGCTGTGTGACGGCTGCGGCCTGTGCTGCCTGCAGAAGCTCGAGGACGAAGAGGACGGCAGCGTCTACTACACGCGCATCGCCTGCAAATTGCTCGACCTTGAAAGCTGCCGCTGCACGGATTATCCGAATCGGCGCGCGAGCGTACCGGATTGCATCCAGCTCACCGCCGCGGATGCCGCGCAATTCAAATGGCTGCCGCCTACCTGCAGCTATCGCCTGGTGGCCGAGGGCAAGGACTTGCCACTCTGGCACCACCTGGTCTGCGGCGATCCCGATGCGGTACACGCCGAGCGCATTTCCCAGGCCGGTCGGATGATCGCCGAGGGCAGCGTTGCCGATGAGGATTGGGAAGACCACCTGATCTTTCGCGCCGGTTGAATCAACCCCGCGTGGCGTCGTCTTAGCAAAATCCCTGATTCCGGAGCTGCCTGCATGTTTGTCCGCCTGTTATCGCTGTTTGCTGTCCTGCTTCTGAGCAGTATCCACGCCCAGGCCGCCAAGCGGATCGACCTGGATTATCAGGTGCGCTTTCTGCCGGAGCAGGATCAGGCCGAGGTTCGCCTGACGCTGGAGGAGGGCGAAGCGGTGCGCAGCCTGGACTTCAACCTGGGCGATGAGGGCGCCTACAGCGATTTCAGCGCCGATGGTGAATGGCTGCAGGAAGTGCCTGAACGAGGTATCTGGCGGCCGGGCAAGGGCAAGTCCAGCCTGAGCTACCGGGTCCGTATCACCCATCAGCGCGATAACGGCGCCTTCGATGCGCGCATGACCGAAGACTGGGCGTTGTTTCGAGGCGACGACCTGGTGCCGGCGGCCAAGCTCGACGAGCGCGATGGCATCGTGCTGGTCGCACGCATCGGCTTCGACCTGCCCAAAGGCTGGAAAAGCATCGAAACCGGTTGGCCGCGGATCGGCAAGAATCGCTTCCGGGTGGACAACCCCGAACGCCAATTCGACCGCCCCACCGGCTGGATGCTCGCCGGCAAGCTGGGCAGTCGCCGCGCCAGGCTGGGTGAGACCGATGTCGCCGTTGTCGCCCCGGTGGGCGAGGGCATGCGGCGGATGGATATCCTTACCCTGCTGACCTTCGTCTGGCCGGAGGTGCAGCACGTCTTCCCCCGTGACCCGAAGAAATTGCTCATTGTCGGTGCCGGCGATCCCATGTGGCGCGGCGGCCTGTCCGGCCCCAATTCGCTGTTCATGCATGCCGACCGCCCCCTGGTCAGCGAGAACGGCACCAGCTCGCTGGTGCATGAGCTCGTCCACGTTTTCAGCCGCATTACCGATGCCGATCGCAGCGACTGGATCAGCGAAGGTCTGGCCGAGTACTACGCCATCGAACTGGTCCGGCGCGCCGGTGGGATGAGCGAGGACCGCTATCAGGCGGTGCGCGAGCGCCTGACGAAGTGGAGCCGCAAGGTCAGCAGCCTGCGCACGGAGAGCTCCACCGGGCCGGTTACCGCGAGGGCGGTGCTGCTGTTGCAGGAGCTGGACAAGGAAATCCGCCAGGGCAGCAAGGGCCGGCATTCGCTGGACGACGTCGCGCGTGGCCTGATGCGGCTGGACAAGGCCACCACGCAGGACTTCATCGACATTACCGAAACGCTGCTGGGTACCGGTTCCAAGGTGCTCGATACAAAATTGCTGCGTTGAGGTCTCGTTGCGGCAGCGTTTTCCCCTGCCGCCCATGCACAGTGCGCGATCACCGTCGAATAGCTGGATTCAATCGCCTTTATCCCCTATACCCAGCGCGCAGGGCCGATATAATGCGGCTCTTTGCCGGCTATCCGCCTGGGTAGTTGCGAACCGGCTCCGCCTCGCCGTGTCGTTTTGCAGCCGTTCGGCCGCAGTCCTCTGGAAGAAAACTATGAAAAGCGCAGAAATCCGTGAAGCCTTCCTCCGCTTCTTCGAAGAAAAGGGCCACACCCGTGTGCCATCCAGTTCGCTGATCCCCGCCAACGATCCAACCCTGCTGTTCACCAACGCGGGGATGAATCAGTTCAAGGATTGCTTCCTGGGCCTGGAAAAGCGCGCCTATACCCGCGCCACCACCAGCCAGAAATGCGTGCGCGCCGGTGGCAAGCACAACGACCTGGAAAATGTCGGTTACACCGCGCGCCATCACACCTTCTTCGAAATGCTGGGCAACTTCAGTTTCGGCGACTATTTCAAGCGCGATGCCATCACCTACGCCTGGGAATTCCTGACCTCGGAGAAGTGGCTGAACCTGCCCAAGGAGAAGCTCTGGGTCACCGTCTACGCCAGCGATGACGAGGCCTACGACATCTGGACCCAGGAAGTCGGCGTGCCGGCCGAGCGCATGGTGCGCATCGGTGACAACAAGGGCGCACCCTACGCCTCCGACAACTTCTGGGCGATGGGCGACACCGGTCCGTGCGGTCCCTGCACCGAGATATTCTTCGACCATGGCGAGCACATCTGGGGCGGCCCGCCCGGTTCGCCGGAAGAAGACGGCGACCGCTACATCGAGATCTGGAACAACGTCTTCATGCAGTTCAACCGCACCGCCGACGGCGTCATGCATCCGCTGCCGGCGCCGAGCGTCGATACCGGCATGGGCCTGGAGCGCATCAGCGCGGTGCTGCAGCACGTCAATTCCAACTACGAGATCGACCTGTTCCAGAGCCTGCTGAACGCGGCGGCGCAAGCCATCGGCTGCACCAACGAAGGTCAGGCCTCGCTCAAGGTGGTCGCCGACCATATCCGCTCCTGCGGCTTCCTCATCGCCGACGGCGTGACGCCCTCCAACGAAGGACGCGGCTACGTGCTGCGTCGCATCGTTCGTCGCGCGTGCCGTCATGGCAACAAGCTGGGCGCGAAGGGCAGCTTCTTCTACAGGATCGTTGCGGCGCTGGTCGCCGAGATGGGCGACGCCTTCCCTGAGCTCAAGCAGCAGCAGGCGCATATCGAACGTGTGCTGAAGACCGAGGAAGAGCAGTTCGCCAAGACCCTGGAGCAGGGCCTGAAGATTCTCGAACAGGACCTGGCCGAGCTCTCGGGCAGCGTCATTCCTGGCGAGGTGATCTTCAAGCTGTACGACACCTACGGTTTCCCGGTGGATCTCACCGGCGACATCGCCCGCGAGCGCGAGCTGACGCTGGACGAGGAGGGCTTCGAGCGCGAAATGCAGGCTCAGCGCGAGCGAGCGCGTTCGGCCAGCGCCTTCGGCATGGACTACAACAGCCTGGTCAAGGTCGAGGGTGAGACACGTTTCACCGGCTACGCCGGCACTTCCGGCAGTGGCAAAGTCGTTGCGCTGTTCCGCGAAGGCATGAGCGTCGAGCAACTGAATGCGGGTGAAGAGGGTGTGGTGGTGCTCGATCAGACGCCGTTCTACGCCGAGTCCGGCGGCCAGGTCGGCGACTGCGGCTACCTGACCAGCGAAGGCCTGCGTTTCGATGTGCGCGACACCAGCAAGGCCGGCGGCGCTTTCCTGCACCATGGCATTGTCGACAGCGGCAGCCTGCGGGTAGGTGCCGGCGTCGAGGCGACGGTCGATGCTTCGGTGCGCCAGGCCACCGCGCTCAACCACTCGGCCACGCACTTGCTGCATGCCGCGTTGCGCCAGATCCTCGGCGAGCATGTCACGCAGAAAGGCTCGCTGGTGGATAGTCAGCGTCTACGCTTCGACTTCAGCCATTTCGAGGCGATCAAGCCCGAGCAGCTCAAGGCGCTGGAAGACAAGGTCAACGCCGAGATTCGCGGCAACACTGCCGTTGAAATCGAGGAAACCGATATCGAGACGGCCAAGGGCAAGGGCGCCATGGCGCTGTTCGGCGAGAAATACGGCGATCAGGTGCGCGTGCTGACCATGGGTGGTGGTTTCTCCGTCGAGCTGTGCGGCGGGACCCACGTCAACCGCACCGGTGACATCGGCTTGTTCAAGATCACCAGCGAAGGCGGTGTGGCGGCTGGCGTGCGTCGTATCGAGGCGGTCACCGGCGAGCAGGCACTGAACTACCTGAACGGCGCCGAGGAGCAATTGAAAGAAGCCGCGGCGCTGATCAAGGGCAACCGCGAGAATCTGCTGGACAAGCTCAGTGGCGTGCTCGAGCGCAACCGCCAGCTGGAGAAGGAGCTGGAACAGCTCAAGGCCAAGGCTGCCAGTGCTACGGGCAGCGATCTGGCCGGTTCCGCGATCGAGGTTGGAGGCGTACGAACGCTGGCGGCTCGGGTCGATGGCCTGGATGGCAAGGCGCTGCTGGCGCTGGTCGATCAGTTGAAGAACAAGCTGGGCAGTGCCGTGATCCTGCTGGGCGGGGTACTGGACGACAAGGTCGTGCTGGTGGCCGGGGTAACCCAGGACCTCACCGGCAAGTTCAAGGCCGGTGAGTTGATGAAGCAGGCCGCCGCCATGGTGGGTGGCAAGGGTGGCGGCCGTCCGGACATGGCTCAAGGCGGTGGCAGCGAGCCGCACAAGCTCGGCGATGCGCTGGCACTGACCCGCGGGTTCGTGGAACAGGGACTGTAGAGCAGAGACCGGCACGCTCGGGCGAGCGGCTATGAGGGCTCGACCGTTGCTGGACCGGACCTTGGCAGTGCGGGGGGTTGAATGTTTAATGAGCGCCCTAGAAGGGCTTAGGCGGCGATGAAATGGCGTTGATCGTACAGAAGTTTGGAGGAACCTCGGTGGGCTCCGTCGAGCGCATCGAGCAGGTGGCGGCAAAGGTCAAGAAATTCCGCGATAACGGTGACGATATCGTCGTGGTGGTTTCGGCCATGAGCGGAGAGACCAATCGCCTGATCGATCTCGCCAGGCAGATCAGTGATCAGCCGGTGCCGCGTGAGCTGGACGTTATGGTCTCAACGGGCGAGCAGGTGACCATCGCCCTGCTGGCCATGGCCCTGATCAAGGTCGACGTGCCCGCCGTTTCCTACACGGGCAATCAGGTGCGTATCCACACCGACAGTGCCCACGGCAAGGCGAGAATCCTGCAGATCGACGCACAGAACATCCGTCGCGATCTGGAAGCGGGCCGGGTGGTCGTGGTGGCCGGTTTCCAGGGCGTCGACGATCAGGGCAACATCACCACCCTGGGACGTGGCGGTTCCGATACCACGGGCGTGGCGTTGGCGGCGGCACTCAAGGCCGACGAATGCCAGATCTATACGGACGTCGATGGCGTCTACACCACCGATCCGCGTGTGGTCGCCAAGGCCCAGCGCCTGGATCGCATCACCTTCGAGGAAATGCTGGAAATGGCCAGCCTCGGCTCCAAGGTGCTGCAGATCCGCGCAGTCGAATTCGCCGGCAAGTACAGCGTGCCCCTGCGCGTGCTGCACAGCTTTCAGGAGGGTCCGGGAACCCTCATTACCCTTGATGAAGAGGACTCCATGGAACAGCCCATCATTTCCGGCATCGCCTTCAACCGTGACGAGGCCAAGCTGACGATCCGTGGTGTGCCGGATACACCCGGCGTGGCATTCAAGATTCTCGGGCCGATCAGCTCTGCCAATGTCGAGGTGGATATGATCGTGCAGAACGTCGCGCACGATAACACCACGGACTTCACCTTCACGGTGCATCGCAACGATTACCAGAACGGGCTCCAGATCCTGGAGAGCACTGCGCGCGAGATCGGCGCCCGGGAAGTTATCGGTGACACCGATATCGCCAAGGTTTCCATCGTGGGTGTCGGCATGCGCTCGCACGCGGGAGTGGCCAGCCGCATGTTCGAGGCGCTGGCCAAGGAGAACATCAATATCCAGATGATTTCCACTTCGGAAATCAAGGTGTCGGTAGTGATCGAGGAGAAGTACCTCGAGCTGGCGGTGCGAGCGCTGCATACCGCGTTCGAGCTGGACGCTCCGGCTGGCACAGCAGAGTGAAGAGGGTGAAGGCGCGTCTAACACGCGCCTTCTGTCGTATCGAGCGGTACCAAAGGAACTTTAGGCTCATCCCGGCTGGTCAATAGTTGGTGAAGGCGCAAGGCTCCATGTCCCACGGAACATTATCCGTTTTTAATTTTGCAGACTGCTTACTGAACTGAATCCGTTTAAGGAGAAAGGAATGCTGATTCTGACTCGCCGGGTCGGAGAGACCCTGATGGTGGGTGACGATGTGACTGTCACCGTGCTGGGCGTCAAGGGTAACCAAGTGCGTATAGGCGTGAATGCTCCCAAGGAGGTTGCGGTGCATCGCGAGGAGATTTACCAGCGGATCCAGAAAGAGAAGGACCAGGAACCAAGCCATTAATTTTTATCCGATTTTTGGCTTTGCAAGCGGGGTAAAGATGGGTATTATGCGCCCCGTGTTGCGGAGAGGTGGCCGAGTGGCCGAAGGCGCTCCCCTGCTAAGGGAGTACATCTCAAAAGGGTGTCGGGGGTTCGAATCCCCCCCTCTCCGCCATATTGCATTGTCGAGTTAGTGGTTTGGTTTCTGGCGCTTTGCACTGATCGAAACTATCAAAGCAAAGTGCTTGACCAAGAAAATCATGAACTTATAATGCGCACCCTCAGCGCACTCATAGCTCAGCTGGATAGAGTACTCGGCTACGAACCGAGCGGTCGGAGGTTCGAATCCTCCTGAGTGCGCCATTAACGAAGCGAATCGCGGCAACGCGGTTGGCTGCTGTAACCAGGGGTGATCTGGTCTAAAAGCGCAAGATGGACTCATAGCTCAGCTGGATAGAGTACTCGGCTACGAACCGAGCGGTCGGAGGTTCGAATCCTCCTGAGTCCGCCAAATTGAAAAGGGCCTGCAGAAATGCAGGCCCTTTTTCATTTCTGGGTCGAGTCAGTTTTTTACACGAACGCATCCGTTCTCATCGAAACTCACGCTTCTGGATCGGCCTTTCTGGGCGCTGTAGCGGTACCGTGTCTGTCCGTTGTTGCTGGTAATGGTGTCGGGCCTGCCCAGAGCGCTTTCGATATCTGCGCGGGTCATGCCGGCACGGACCTGCTGCTCGACAATGGCCTTGCGTCGAGCCTGCTGTGTCAACAGGTTGCCGCAGCCATCGTCCTGTTCGCCGACCACCGTCAGCGTGGCTCCCGTATCAGCATGCTTGCGTTGCCGTTTGGCCTGTTGCGATGAGGGCTCTGCCATTCGAGTGGCTTTTCCCGAACCCGGCGTGGGGTTGAAAGCGTTTTGCACCTGCGCGGTCTGGCTGGGCGCGCAGCCCTGACGAGTGAAGGTGACGTGCCCGGTCTCGTCAACGCAGCGGTAGACGCTGGCGGCATGAGTGGGGCTGGCCAGGAGCAGGGCGCAGAGGGTGGCGCCGGATAGCAGTGTTCGCATGGGTCGTCCTCCTTGACGATCGATGGGATGCCTCGGTCGAGTCGCCTTGACCGGTAGCGAAACCTTAACAGACCCCGACGGATAATTTTCTCGTAGCGCAGCCGTGCCTTGTCGTAGCGTGAATGCGTCGACAGTAAGCCGCTGCGGTGTGCGCGAGGAAAATAGGCTCGTATTGCACGCAAACGATTGTATTGCTTGCATTTCAGCGTTCGGGCCTGGCATCGGCGATGCTATGATTGCGCTATCCGCCCAAAGGGGCCGTTGGAACCCTCCTTCATGGATTTGCCCAGTAGTCGCTCAATATTTTCGCTTGCCAATGATTGATCCCCTGGCGTGTTCCGCCGCTGGGGGTGGAGTGCGCCATGACTGAAGTAGAAGCAAAGAAGCCACAAGAAAGTCTCCAGGATCGTCTGGCGCAGGTCGTCGAGCTGTTGCATCGCCACAGGCTCGTCGAGGATCTGGCGCACCGCCAGGAAGGACAGCACCAGGAGCGGGTCGAGAACTTGGTGCATCGTCAGAATCTGGTCGAGCTGCAGCGCAAGCTAGAGGTGCTGCACCCGGCGGACGTCGCGCATATTCTCGAGGCGCTCCCGCTGGACGATCGCTTGACCGTCTGGCAACTGGTCAAGTCCGAGCGCGATGGCGATATCCTGCTCGAGGTCTCCGATGCGGTGCGCGAGACGCTGATCGCCGACATGGACGATCACGAGATCCTGGCGGCCGCCAAGGATCTGGATGCTGACGAGCTCGCGGATCTCGCCGCAGAGCTGCCTCGCGACGTCGTTCACGAGCTTATGGAAACCCTCGATGCGCAGCAGCGCGAGCGGGTTCGCTCGGCGCTGTCCTACGAGGAGGACCAGGTCGGCGCGTTGATGGACTTCGAGATGGTGACCATCCGCGAAGACGTCAGCCTGGAAGTGGTGTTGCGCTATCTGCGGCGGCTCAAGGAGCTACCGGGGCATACCGACAAACTGTTCGTCGTCGACTACGACGGCGTGCTCAAGGGCGTATTGCCGATCAAGCGCCTACTGGTCAACGATCCTGAAAAGCAGGTCGCTGAAGTGATGGCCAGCGATCCGGTGACCTTCCACCCAGATGAAGATGCCTATGAGGCGGCTCAGGCATTCGAGCGTTATGACCTGGTTTCCACCCCCGTGGTGGACAAGAGCGGCAAGCTTATCGGGCGTCTGACCATCGACGAGATGGTCGACCTGATTCGTGAGGAGAGCGAGAGCGAAGTCCTGAGCATGGCGGGTCTGCGCGAAGAAGAGGATATCTTCGCCTCCGTCTGGAAATCGCTGCGCAACCGCTGGGCCTGGCTGGCCGTCAACCTGGTCACGGCGTTCGTCGCCTCGCGAGTGATCGGCCTGTTCGATGGTTCGATCGAGAAACTGGTGGCCCTGGCCGCGCTGATGCCGATCGTGGCCGGTATTGGTGGCAATTCCGGAAACCAGACGATCACCATGATCGTACGGGCCATGGCGCTGGACCAGATCGGCACCGGCAACAGTACGCGACTGCTGCGCAAGGAGGCGGGCGTCGGCTTGCTCAATGGGCTGATCTGGGGCGGTGTGATAGGGCTTGTGGTGTATTGGCTCTATGACAGCTGGTCGCTCGGTCTGGTGATGACTGCGGCGATGACGCTCAACCTGTTGCTGGCTGCGTTGATGGGCGTGTTGATTCCCATGACATTGGCGCGCTTGGGGCGGGATCCGGCGCTGGGCTCCAGTGTCATGATCACCGCGATGACGGACAGCGGAGGCTTTTTCATCTTCCTGGGCCTGGCGACGGTTTTCCTTCTCTGATGCTGGCGGCCTCGGCCATCGAGGCGCCGGATTGCAGGCCGCACAGCTTTCTTTCTCACCAAATAAAACGCCCCGAATCATCGGGGCGTTTGTGGTCTTGCTTCAGGCAGTTGCGACGGTTCGCGTTTCAATCGTCCTCGCGGGCCATTTCCACATCCTGTGCGATCAGGGCTACCAGCGCATTCTGCTGCCGATGAGCCAGCTGCCGGAAACGCTGCAGCAGTTCGCGTTCATGCAGTGACAGCTCTGGGCTGTCCAGGCGCATGTTCAGCTCATCACCCAGTGCTCCTTCCTGCAGAAGGCTTTGCTCCAGACGAGCGATGATCTCCGAATTCATGCTGCGATGATGGTTGCGTGCGACCTCAGCGATGCGTTCACGCATGCCATCGGGAAGTCGAACCACGAACTTGTCAGCCGTTCGGCTGGAGTAAACTGCCTGTTTCATAGGTCGCATATTAAACCGGTTAGTCAGGTGAGCGATGGTGGCGTATTGCCGTTCTGTCACCGGTCTGACAACCAAACAGCAGGAACTGTTCCCAGGCTGTGTAAAAAGTTGAAAGACGGCTTGCTGGCGCCAATGATACGTCGACCTCAGGAATAGTAAAGGCGTTGTAGTGTCATTGTGCCTGCATTGTGAACTACCGCCCGGTCTGACGGTGCTAGCGCAATACCGGATCGAACTTGATGCGCCTTCCGACGAACAGCGAAGCGACGAACAGCAGGCCGAAAATGCCGATGCCTGCTTTGGCGGCCATTTCCCAAAATGGCATGCTCGTGGCGTCAGCAAATGTGACTGCGCTGCAGATCAACGTGAGACTCAGAAAGCACAAGGCAGATTTGGACATCTCGATCTCTCCTGCGGGCCCTGGATTGAGGGCGAGCTGATGTTAGAAGACCCACCTCTGTTGGGGCGCTGACATGATCACCGTGGTCTCGCTGGTGAAGATGGGTGTTCTGGTTTCGCCACTGGTGGCGAAAGCTCCGAAATCGCGTGGCTGCGCCGTGGATGGCTGATGATCCATGCCTGGCTTTGAATGATGCAGTTGGGTCGCCATGGCGGCTGTGGCCAGCAGCATCGTGCTGAGTAGATAGATCGAATGCGGCACGAGCGTCTCCTTCGCGTGTGTGTTCTTCCTATGCTTAAGCACGCGCTATGCCAGAAGTCCTGTATGAATTTATCCTTTTGAATCAATGTCTTAGGTTAGATGCTCGAAATGACGTCCGTGCGCTTTGCAAGGGTGCCAGTTCTGAGGTCGGGTATTTTGCAATGACATTCCATTCGTCCATTGCTGGTGCCGCCGTAAGCCGGTTTGGACTCCGATCACGCATGACAAAAGCGTGAATGATCGCTACCATGCTGGCCCGCATTTCCCTACGTCCCAGTAGCTCAATTGGATAGAGCATCCCCCTCCTAAGGGGAAGGTTGTGAGTTCGAACCTCGCCTGGGACGCCAGTTTGATATTCCTTCAACCGCAGCAGCGTTCACGCCGGCCCGCCTATGGGCTTGGACATCCTCCATGGCATGGTCGGGCTGATCGACGCGCGGCTGTCATCAGTATCGAAGGTCACCGATTGCTCTTGCACTGCGGAGCTGTAATGGCTGTCGCGCCGAGCGGCTGACGCTCAGCCATACCGGCACATCACTTGCAGCAGGTGTATGCCCTGATTCATCGGCGACTCGCCGGCGAAGTGATATGAGAAATGCCGATCAGCTGAAGCGGTCGCTCGTCTGATCTCGCCGGGCTTCTCGTTGCAGCTGATATACGAACCGTTCGATCTGGCGCTGCGCCAGTCCGCTCATTTGATGGAAGCGCAAGCCGCAGAAGGTCAGGTTCTGCTTTTCATCGAAGAGAACATGGCGCAGTTCGGCTGCGCTGGTCACCGTGCCGAATGGCAGCTTGATCGCGAGCTGATCGTATATCTGGCCGGGGTGCAGGCGGCTCTGCACGTCTCCCTTGAAGCTGAGTTTGCAGCCTGTGGCAGACATGTCCAGCAAGTTGCCTTCAAGGGGATTCTTCAGTGTGCTGCCGCTCAGTGAAATGTCGACACGCTGACCTGCGGGCTGAGCGCGAAATGCGTTGCGGCGCTGGTGATAGGTGATTTCGGCAGGCAGCGGGACCCAATAGCAGCGTGCGCCGTCCAGTTCGCTCGGGTGAACCGTTCCGTCGCTCTTCCAGGCAATGCGGGCGCCTTCATGAAAGCCTTCGATCTGAAAGGGCTCGCCGGCCGCCATCAGGCGATCGCCGTCGCTGGGAATCAGCTCGTCAAGGGCGATCCAGCCTTTTTCGCGGTTCAACTCGACGAGAAAGCTCTGGTAGCGCTGATTACGCTCGATGAAGCGAATGAGAAGCGGGGTGTTGTATTCCTGCAGGGGCCGCAAGTGGGCGAAGACCTCGGTCGGCGTCCTCAGTATTTTGGGCGGCTGAGGGCCTTCTTCCTCGAAAAAAGGGTTAGACACTTTGCAATGCTCTCCGGCATTTGATTGATATCAATGAAAGCATAGCATTGTGCCATCACCATTTGCTGGCGAGGACAATCAAGCCTGACTTAATGGGCGCTGATGAGATGTTTTCGCCGCTCCGCCACGACGGTCATACAGGTTCGGCGCTTGATTGCTGCCCTGGAGGATGTTCAGCATGCTGCCGACGGCGGCCTGGTTGGTGCGAATGAGTTGGCCGTTGCGCTCATTGGCGGTACGGCAGTCAGCCAGCAACTTTTCCAGTTTGCCTGCCTGTTCGAGGATGTCCGTGCCGCTTGGGGATGTGGCGCAGAAGGCTTCGAGACCACTGCGATCGGCACTCAATTGACGTGCAGCAAGGGCCTGGCTGCGGAGGGTGGCATGCTGACCGAGAAGTGCCAGCAGGCTCTGTTTCTGCGTGAGCAGTTTTTCCAGTTCGACGAGATTGCGCTCGCTCAGCGTCTGGTATTCGCGATTCGTCAGTTCAAGTAGTTGCTCGGCAATGCCGATATCGTCGATGAACTGTTGGAGTAGCGCTGTATCTTGCATTACGGCCTCTATGGGCGGGCGTCCGACCATCGTGTGGCGTTACGATTCAGCGCTGGCTTTCGAACGCCAGCAGCTTGCTCGCCACGCGTTGATTGTCGACCTGATAACTGCCATCAGCAATGGCTTGTTTCAACCGGGCAACACGCTCCTGGTCGACGGATGGTTGATCGTTCAGCTTCTCCGCCGCCTGTTGCAGGCGTTGTGCTTCAAGGCTCAGTTGAACGTTCTCGCCAGCGGCAACGTTGTTGCCCGGGACGTTTCGAGCGCTATCGGCTGAAGGTGCCTGAGGTGCGGTGGGGCCGCCGCTGTTCTGTACGTTGCCGCTGCGTCCGCCGGTGGGGCCGGCTGCGCTATTGGGGCGATTGAAGTCGATAACCATGGTGAAACCTCGAAGAAGTCAGGACGCTTGCCTGCTTTTCGGCAGTACCGAAAAAAACTTTAGTCTTTTTGACAGGCTTAATCGCGAATGAGCAACAGTCGCCATTTACATGGCGACCTCTACATGCCCGGCACCGACCACGCGGGCCTTGACGGTTCGTCCGGAGCGTACATTCTTGACCCTGATCTGCTCACCAAGTGCCCCGTCGTCCATTGCTTCGCCAGGCATTCTCACATTAATCGCAGCGTTTTTGGCAGTGATTACGACCTGGTCGCCCTTGCGCACGATCTCGGCCAGAGAAATCTGATTGGGGGTTATGACCTGATGCGGTTGGCTGCCGCGCGTCAGCTTGTTGCCCACGGCCTGGTCGAGTTCCGTCAGATAGCCCTGGTTGAGCAGGCCCACGTCCCGTTCGGCCAGGGTGACGTCGGCCGCGCTGAGTACGCTGTCTCGTTTGAGCGGTCGACTCGCCACGATAACTTCCCGATACAGATGCACCTGTGCGGGAACGAAAATCGACCAAGGCGAACTGCCCTCGCAACTGACCCTTACGGTGGTTCGGCCGACCGGCTGGGCAGGGCTTTCCAGTCTGGTGCTCAGGGGCGTGTCACACTGGGCCAGGCGCAGGCGAGGATCCAGGCGGGTTACTTCGACTTCATGACGGCCCTGAATTTGGCTACGCTGCAAATAGTCCGTGACGCTTTGCTCAAGAAAGTCGCGGGTGACGTCGATAAGCTGCTGAGGCCGTGTTACGGCTGCTGCATCGACTAACTGGCTCAGGCCGAGCAAGGCCGGTAGAAAGATGGCGTTGCAAAGCAGCTTGCCGAAGCGTCGGAAAAAAGTCGTTTGTTCGCTCATGTTCCATTCAAAGCAAGGTGCGTGCCGCTGTCTGACGCGTATCGCCCATCACCAAGCAAGAGGAAAACTGGCATGGCCGGTGTATTGGATTCGGTTAACCAGCGCACGCAATTGGTCGGGCAGAACCGTCTGGAACTTCTGCTGTTTCGTCTGGATGACAAGCAGCTCTATGGCATCAACGTTTTCAAGGTCAAGGAAGTTCTGCAATGCCCGCGCTTGACGCACATGCCCAAGTCCAGCCCGGTGGTGCGCGGTGTCGCGAACATTCGCGGTAGCACGCTTTCGATCCTCGATCTTTCGCTCGCCACCGGCAAGCCGGCGCTCGAGGATCTGTCCAATAGCTTCGTCATCATCGCCGAATACAACACTCAGGTGCTGGGTTTCCTGGTCCGCTCCGTGGAGCGGATCGTCAACATGAACTGGGCCGATATCCTGCCGCCACCCAGCGGCGTCGGGCGGGATCATTATCTGACCGCAGTGACCCATATCGATAACCAGATGGTCGAGATCATCGATGTGGAGAAGGTTCTGGCCGAGGCGGCGCCGATGTCGGAGGTGGTCTCGATCGAGGTCCTGGGCACCGCGGCGGGAACGCGCGCGGCTTCCTGCAAGGTGCTGGTGGTCGATGACTCTTCGGTTGCGCGCAAGCAGGTGGTGCGGTGCTTGCAGAACCTGGGGATCGAAGTGGTCGCGCGCAACGATGGCCGTCAGGCGCTGACTTATCTGAGAGAGCTGGTGGCCGAGGGCAAGAAACCGTCGGAGGAATTCATCATGATGATCTCCGATATCGAGATGCCGGAAATGGACGGTTATACGCTGACCACCGAGGTCCGCCAGAACCCGGCCATGCAGGACATGCACGTTCTCTTGCATACTTCGCTTTCGGGGGTGTTCAACCAGACGATGGTCAGGCGGGTAGGGGCGGATGATTTCCTGGCCAAATTCCAGCCCGATGATTTGGCGAAGCGTGTGGTAGAGCGAATTCGAAGCACGGATGGCAACTGAGGCTTGTCCTCTCAATACCTTTGATGAGGCGTATTTTTAGTGTCAGGTGATCTGGATTTCGATCAGTTCCGCGTATTTCTCGAGAAGTCGTGCGGCATTCTGTTGGGCAGCAACAAGCAATATCTGGTGTCCAGCCGTCTCAACAAGCTGATGGAGCAGCAGGGTCTGAAGAGCCTGGGTGATCTGGTGCGCAAGATCCAGGCCCAGCCGCGCAGTGGCTTGCGCGAGCAGGTGGTCGATGCGATGACGACCAACGAGACGCTCTGGTTTCGCGATGCCTATCCGTTCGAGGTGCTCAAGAACCGCGTCCTACCGGAGTTGCTCAAGAATGCTCCGGGCCAGCGTTTGCGCATCTGGTCCGCGGCCTGTTCGTCGGGGCAGGAGCCCTATTCGTTGTCGATGACCATCGACGAGTACGAGCGAAACAATCCGAGCGTCGGCAAGACGGGGGTGCAGATTGTTGCTACCGAGCTGTCGAGCACCATGCTCGCGGCTTGCAAGACGGCTGAATACGACAGCCTGGCGATTGCGCGCGGCCTGTCCACCGAGCGCCTGCAGCGTTATTTCGATGTGAAGGCGCCGGGCCGATGGGCTGTCAAGCCGGCCATTCGCAGCCGGGTCGAATTCCGCGCCTTGAATCTGCTGGACAGCTACGCGGTCCTGGGCAAGTTCGACATCGTATTCTGCCGCAACGTGCTGATCTACTTTTCGGCGGACGTGAAGAAGGACATTCTCAGGCGCATTCACGCCACCTTGAAGCCGGGCGGATACCTGTTTCTCGGCGCCTCCGAGGCACTCAACGGTTTACCCGAGCTGTACCAGATGGTGCAGTGCAGCCCGGGAATCATCTACAAGGCCAAGTAGCGGCGTCCTCCGAGCTGTGCTCGAAGTAGTTGCCGTCGGGGCGGCAGAAAAATGTCGGCTGCGGCGATAACAGCGGCAAATGATCGGAAGCAACTTGCCGCTTTTTGACGGTTGGCAGCTTCCTGCTTCTGGAATCTCCTTGTATTTCAATGCTTTGCCTGGATGGCACGGCCCTTGCTGAAGGTTTGCCAAGCAGACCTGTATCCGGCAGAGGGGCCAGAGCATGAGCATCAGTTTCGACAAGGCGTTGGGGATTCACGAGAAGGCGTTGGGCTTTCGGGCCCAGCGTGCCGAGGTGCTGGCCAACAACATCGCCAACGCCGATACCCCCAACTACAAGGCGCGGGACCTGGAGTTCAGCAGTGTCCTGGCCGCGCAGGCTGCCAAGAGCCAGCAGGGCAGCTTCGGCGTCAATCTCACCAACGAAAAGCACATTGCCGCCGAAGGGCTGGAAATCGCCGATCCCTCGTTGCGTTTCCGCACGCCTCATCATGCGTCGCTGGATCAGAACACCGTCGATCTGCAGATCGAGCAATCCACCTACGCGGAAAATGCCATCGACTTCCAGGCGAGCTTTACCTTGCTCAACAGCAAGTTCAAAGGGCTCATGAGCGCCCTGCGCGGCGAATAAAAGGAGCAGTGCCCATGTCACTCAGCAGTGTCTTCAATATTGCCGGTAGCGGCATGAGTGCCCAGAGCACTCGCCTGAATACCATTTCCAGCAACATCGCCAACGCCGAGACGGTTTCCTCCAGCGTCGACCAGACCTACCGGGCCCGTCATCCAGTGTTCGCGACCGTCCTGCAGCAGGCCAGCGGTGCTCCGAGCGAATCCCTCTTCGCCGGGCAGGACCAGGCTGGCGCGGGTGTTCAGGTGCTCGGCGTGGTGGAAGATCAAAGCGAGCTGCAGGCCCGCTACGAGCCTGACCATCCGGCGGCGAACGAAGAGGGTTACGTGTACTACCCGAACGTCAACGTGGTGGAAGAGATGGCCGACATGATCTCGGCCAGCCGCTCGTTCCAGACCAATGCCGAACTGATGAACACGGCCAAGACCATGCTGCAGAAAGTTCTGACCCTGGGTCAGTGATCCCTACGAGAGCACACGCATGAGCACTACAAACGGCGTCGGCGGCACCAGTTCGGTACTCGATCAATATCAGTTCGGGCAGGATCGTGAGGTCAAGGGCAACGATCTCGGCAAGAACGAATTCCTCGAGTTGCTGGTAGCCCAGCTGAACAACCAGAACCCGCTGGAGCCGCAGGAGAATGGCGAATTCATTGCCCAGCTGGCGCAGTTCAGCCAGGTCGAGGGTATCGAGAAGCTGAACACCAGCATGGAAACCCTGCTTTCCGGCTACCAGTCCTCCCAGGCGCTGCAGGCGTCCTCGCTGGTCGGGCGCAAGGTGATAGTCCCGACCGACAAGGCGGTGGTGGATACCAGCGAGACCTTCAAGGCCAGCATGGTATTGCCCGTCAGCAGCAGTAACGTCTACGTCAACGTCTATGACGATACGGGGGCGGTGGTCAACCGGATCAACATGGGCCAGCAGGAAGCGGGGAACATCTCCTTCATGTGGGACGGCAAGGATGCCAGCGGCAATACCTTGCCGCCTGGAACCTATAAATTCGAGGCACAAGCCACCTACGAAGGCGAGACCAAGGCGCTCTACACCCTGCTGCCGGCGAACGTCGACAGCGTGACCCTGGGAGGCAGCGAGCTGATGCTCAATCTCGCCGGGCTCGGCAGCGTTCCGCTTTCCCATGTACAGGTCATCGGCCAGTAACCATCGTCCGTAACTGCCGGCAGTTCCGGCGAAGGAGCATTCATGTCGTTCAATATCGGTCTCAGCGGCCTGCGTGCCGCCAGCAAGGATCTCAACGTAACCGGCAACAACATCGCCAACGCCGGTACGGTCGGCTTCAAGCAATCGCGGGCGGAGTTTTCCGACGTCTATGCGGCGTCCGTGCTGGGCACCGGCAAGAACCCGCAGGGCAGCGGCGTGCTGATGTCCAACATTTCCCAGCAGTTCAACCAGGGCAACATCAACTACACGCAGAATGCGCTGGACCTGGCGATCAACGGCAACGGCTTCTTCCAGGTCAGCAACAACGGTGCGGTGAGCTATACCCGTGCCGGTTACTTCGGCACCGATCGCGAAGGCTTCCTGGTCGACAACTTCGGCTACAAGCTGCAGGGTTTTCCGGTGGACGGCAACGGCAACCTGCAAAACGGTGTGGTAGGTGATCTGCAGATCCAGACCACCAACCAGGAGCCGAAGGCGACCAGTACGATCAATACCGCCTTCAATCTGAACTCGACGCTGAAGTCGCCGGTGACCTGGCAGACGACTTATGACGCCGAGTTGGATCGCCAGTATGAAGCTGAAGTCCAGCAACGGATCGACAACGGCGCCGCAGATCGGGAAGCCGCTATCGCGGCAATGGAAGCCGATAACTGGGCCGCCGATGCGTCCCTGGCGCTCGCCGAGGCCAACGCCACCTTCGACCCGACCGATCCGACCACCTACAACAACTCCACATCGCTCAACGTCTACGACTCCCAGGGCAATGCCCACGTCATGACGCAGTATTTCGTCAAGACCGGAGCCAACAGCTGGGATATGAAGGTGCTGATCGACGGCCGCAATCCGGCTGATCCCACCGGGACGCAGCCATACGTTCTGGGGCTTGCTTTCGATGCATCGGGTGCACTGCAGAGCATTACTGGCGACGAGGCTACGGAGCTGTTCAGCATTGATCATGGAACAAACAAGGTGACCCTCAATGCCGCTACCGGTAATCCACCCTCTGGTGGTTGGGTTCCGGCCATTTCCAATGGCGCAACTCCGGCTACTTGGTCGCCCAATGGCGCCCTGGCCAACCCGGACGGCATCGTTCTGGATTTCTCCAAGTCGTCCCAGTTCGCCAGTGCTTTCGCGGTGAATAGCGTCGCCCAGGATGGCTACACCACCGGCGAGCTGGCCGGCCTGGAAATCGACGATACCGGCGTGATCTTCGCGCGCTATACCAACGGTCAGTCCAAGGTGCAGGGTCAGATCATCCTCGCCAACTTCGCCAACGTGCAGGGGCTGACACCGGTGGGTAAGACGCAGTGGGTGCAATCCTTCGAATCCGGCGAGCCGGTGGTCGGCACGCCGGGTTCCGGCACGCTGGGCGCGCTGCAGGCCGGTGCGCTGGAAGACTCCAACGTCGAATTGTCGGATCAGTTGGTCAACCTGATCGTGGCTCAGCGCAACTACCAGGCGAACGCCAAGACCATCGAAACCGAAAGCGCCATCACCCAGACCATCATCAACCTGCGCTGATGCTGACGGCGGCAATCATCGATTGCCGCTACTGGCAGTATTCCGCCGTCGATGCCGAAAAAGACCCATCCGGGTCTTTTTCTTTTTCAGAGAACTCTTTTTAGATCAACGGGTTGCTAGTAATCAATGGCGCTGGCACGTCGCTTGCTTTGATTCAGCTCAAATACGCTTCGACGTCAATCCCGAGTCACGGAGGTTTTCATGGACAAGATGTTGTATGTGGCCATGACCGGTGCCAGCCAGAACGCGCGCGCCCAGCAGGCGCACGCGAACAACCTGGCGAATATTTCAACCACCGGGTTTCGCCGCGACTTCGAGCAGGCGCGTTCCATGCAGGTGTTCGGCGACAGTTTTCCGGCGCGCGTCTACGCGATGACCGAGCGGCCCGGTACCGACTTTTCCTCGGGAACCCTGCAGGAAACCGGGCGCGATCTCGATGTGGCCGTCGAAGGTGAAGGATGGATCGCCGTGCAGGCGCCGGATGGTAGCGAAGCCTACGTACGCACCGGGAGCCTGAAGATCGACACCCTCGGCATGCTGCGTACTGGCGATGGTCTGCCGGTGATGGGCAATGCCGGGCCGATTGCCATTCCGCCGGAAGAGAAGGTCGAGGTCGGCCACGATGGCTCCATCAGCATTCGCGCCCTTGGCGAGGATCCGAACGTCGTCGTCACGGTCGATCGGCTCAAACTCGTCAATCCCGATCCGAAGCAATTGGAGAAGGGCACCGACGGCATGATTCGCATGAAGGACGGGCAGCCGGTCGAGGCGGATGCCGCAGTGCGGGTGACCTCCGGCTTTCTCGAAACGAGCAACGTCAATGCGGTCGCCGAAATGACCTCGATGCTGGCGCTGGCCCGGCAATTCGAACTCCACGTGAAGATGATGCGCACCGCCGAAGAAGACGGCGCCGCGGCAGCCCGAATCCTTCAGATCAGCTAATTCAAGACGTTGCGCCGATGAGCGGCGCACCAGGAGAAGACCATGCTTCCAGCACTTTGGGTGAGTAAGACCGGTTTGTCCGCCCAGGACATGAACCTGACCACCATTTCCAACAACCTGGCCAACGTATCCACCACCGGCTTCAAGAAAGACCGGGCCGAATTCCAGGACCTGCTCTATCAGATTCGTCGCCAGCCGGGCGGGCAGTCGACCCAGGACAGCGAACTGCCGTCCGGTCTGCAGCTGGGTACCGGGGTGCGTATCGTCGGTACGCAGAAGCAGTTCACCGCCGGCAGCCTGCAGACCACCGAGCAGCCGCTGGACATGGCTATCAACGGGCGCGGCTTCTTCCAGGTGCTGTTGCCCGACGGCACCCTTTCCTACTCGCGCGACGGCAGTTTCCACCTGAATGCCGACGGCCAGATCGTCACGTCCAACGGCTATGCGCTGGAGCCGGCCATCGTCGTGCCGCCGGAAACCCAGACCTTCACCGTCGGTGAAGATGGCACCGTTTCGGTCACCACCCTGGGCAACCCCGCGCCGCAGATCATCGGCAACCTGCAGACGGCCGACTTCGTCAACCCGGCCGGTTTGCAGGCGATGGGCAACAACCTGTTCCTGGAGACCGCGGCCAGTGGCGCGCCCCAGGTCAGCACGCCGGGCCTCAACGGCCTGGGCACGGTGCTGCAGAACACCCTGGAAAACTCCAACGTCAGCGTCGTCGAGGAGCTGGTAAACATGATCACCACGCAGCGCGCCTACGAGATGAACTCGAAGGTCATTTCCACCGCCGACCAGATGTTGTCCTTCGTGACCCAGCAGCTGTAATCGAACGCCGTTGCTGATTGAGGTGAATATGCGTCGCTTGTCGAGTTTCCTCCTGCTGATGTCCGCCGCTGTGCTGGGCGGCTGCGTGGCGCCTGCGCCCAAGCCGGACGACCCCTATTACGCGCCGGTGCTGCCGCGAACGCCACTGCCGGCTGCGCAGAACAACGGTGCCATCTATCAGGCGGGTTTCGAGACATACCTCTTCGACGACCGCAAGGCCTACCGGGTGGGCGACATCATCACCATTACGCTCAATGAGAAGACCCAGGCGAGCAAGAACTCGAACTCGAAGATATCCAAGGACAGCAGCGCCAACATCGGCCTGGGTTCGCTGTTCGGCGGTGCCGTATCGATGGCCAATCCGCTGACCGGCAACAGCATGAGCCTGGGTGCCGAATATGATGCCTCGCGCGATACCTCCGGCTCGGGGCAGGCGGGGCAGAGCAACAGCCTCTCCGGTTCGATTACGGTGACCGTTTCCGAGGTGCTGCCTAACGGCATCCTGGCGGTTCGTGGGGAAAAATGGATGACGCTCAACACCGGTGACGAGCTGGTGCGCATCGCCGGCCTGGTCCGTTCGGACGACATCGCCACCGACAATACGGTGCCTTCCACACGTATCGCCGACGCTCGCATCACCTACTCGGGAACGGGTGCCTTCGCCGATGCAAGCCAGCCAGGTTGGCTGGATCGTTTCTTCATCAGCCCGTTGTGGCCGTTCTGAGCAGGTGCTGGCGATGAAAGTACTCAATGCGCTCGTCGTGATGATGCTCGTGGCCCTGGCGGCAGCGCCGGTTCAGGCCGAGCGACTGAAGGACATCGCCACCATCAGCGGCGTACGGACCAACCAGCTGGTTGGCTACGGCCTGGTGGTCGGCCTCAACGGCAGCGGTGACCAGACCACGCAAACGCCGTTCACGGTGCAGACCTTCAACAACATGCTGGCGCAGTTCGGCATCAAGGTGCCGGCGGGTGGCAACGTCCAGCTGAAGAACGTCGCGGCGGTTTCCATTCACGCGGACTTGCCGCCGTTCGCCAAGCCGGGCCAGACCATCGACATCACGGTTTCGTCCATCGGCAACGCCAAGAGCCTGCGTGGCGGCAGCCTGTTGATGGCGCCGTTGAAAGGGATCGACGGCAACGTCTATGCCATTGCCCAGGGCAACCTGGTGGTCGGCGGCTTCGACGCTGGTGGGGCCGATGGCTCGCGCATTACCGTCAACGTCCCCTCGGCCGGCCGTATCCCGGGCGGTGCGACGGTCGAACGTCCGGTGCCCAGCGCCTTCAACCAAGGCAACACGCTGACGCTGAACCTCAACCGTCCGGACTTCACCACGGCGAAGAACATCGTCGACCAGATCAACGACCTGCTCGGGCCGGGCGTGGCGCAGGCGCTCGATGGTGGCTCGGTGAGCATCAGCGCGCCGCTGGATCCCAGCCAGCGGGTGGATTACCTGTCGATCCTGGAGAATTTGGAGGTGGAGGTCGGCCAGGCCGTGGCCAAGGTGATCATCAATTCGCGCACCGGGACCATCGTCATCGGCCAGAACGTGCGGGTACAGCCGGCGGCGGTGACCCACGGCAGCCTGACCGTCACGATTTCCGAAGATCCGCAGGTCAGCCAGCCCAACCCCTTCTCGGATGGACAGACCGTCGTGGTGCCCAATTCCAGGGTCAGTGCCGAGCAGGAAGCCAAGCCGATGTTCAAGTTCGGCCCCGGTACGACGCTTGACGAAATTGTTCGTGCGGTCAATCAGGTGGGGGCGGCGCCAGGCGACCTGATGGCCATTCTCGAGGCGCTCAAGCAAGCCGGCGCTCTGCAAGCCGACCTGATCGTGATCTAAGGACAGCAGATGGAAAATCGACTGGGCCTCGGCCAGCGCAGCCTCGACAGCGGCAGCTACTCGGACCTCAATCGCCTCAACCAGCTGAAGGTGGGCAAGGATCGCGACGGCGAGGAGAACGTGCGCAAGGTGGCGCAGGAGTTCGAGTCGCTGTTTCTCAACGAGATGCTCAAGTCGATGCGTTCGGCTACCGAGGTGCTGTCCAAAGACAACCCCTTCAACAGCCAGGCCAGCAAGCAGTACCAGGACATGCACGATCAGCAGCTGTCGGTCACGCTGTCGCGCGAGGGCGGTGGTGTAGGCCTGGCCGAAGTGCTGATTCGCCAGCTGACCAAGCAGAAAGAGGTCAGCACCAAACCCAACCCCTTCGACCAGGTGGCGCAAACCGCCGGGGCGAAATGGGCGAGCAACCCCAATACCGCGGCGGTGCCGGCAGAGGCAAGCCGCAATGACGTTGCCTTGCTCAATCAGCGTCGCCTTTCCTTGCCGGGCAAGCTTGCCGTACAGGCGATGGCCGAGGCGGCCGCTTCGGCCCCCGCGGTCAGCCAGGCTGGGCAGTCGCAACCCCTGGTCGACATGGACTGGAAGCCGGCCACCGCCTTCGCCGCACCGCAGGACAAGCCGCTGACCATCAACGGTGTGTCGACCGCCGAGCCGGCCGTTCCCGGCAAGAAGCATTTCAGCTCGCCGGCCGAATTCATCGCCACCATGCTGCCCATGGCGGAAAAGGCCGCCGAGCGGCTCGGCGTGGAAGCACGTTTCCTGGTGGCTCAGGCCGCGCTGGAAACCGGCTGGGGCAAATCCATGATCCGTCAGCAGGATGGCAGCAACAGCCACAACCTGTTCGGCATCAAGGCCACCGGCTGGAAAGGCGCCTCGGCAACCGTGATGACGACCGAGTACGTCAACGGCAACGCCACCCGCGAGAAGGCGGGCTTTCGTGCCTACGATTCGTTCGAGCAGAGCTTCAACGATTACGTGAGGTTGCTGGAGAGCAACGACCGTTATTCGAAGGCGATCCAGGTGGCGAGCACGACCGGCGACTCCGAGCGCTTCGTCAGTGAATTGCAGCGGGCCGGTTATGCGACCGACCCGCAATATGCACGCAAAATCAACCAGATCGCGCGCAAGGTACAAACCTATCAAACCATCGCTGACGCCAGTACGGCGCCGGCCATGCGGACCAGAGGCTAATCATGGCTGACCTGTTGAATATCGGCCTCTCGGGCCTGAGCGCCAGCAAGACCCAACTGTCGATTACCGGCCACAACATCACCAACGTCAACACGCCGGGTTTCAGCCGGCAGAATGCCAGCCAGGCCACCACGTCGCCGCAGTTCAGCGGCGCCGGTTATATCGGCTCCGGCACGACCCTGGTGGACGTTCGCCGAACCTATAGCGAATTCCTTACCAACCAGGTGCGCAGCAGCACCGCCTTGAACAGCGACGTCGCGGCCTACAAGAGCCAGATCGACCAGCTCGACTCGCTGCTGGCCGGCAGCACGACCGGTATCACGCCCTCGCTACAGAGCTTCTTCTCCGCGCTGCAGACCGCCGCCGAGGACCCGGCCAACATTCCCGCGCGCCAGTTGGTGCTGGCCGAGGCCGAAGGCTTGGCGCGGCGCTTCAACACCGTGTATGACCGACTTTCCGAGCAGAACAGCTTCACCAACAAGCAGATGGCCGCGGTCACCGATCAGGTCAACCGGTTGGCTGGCAGCATCGGCAGCCTGAACGAGGCGATCGCCGTCGCGGCCGCCAACGGCAAGCAGCCGAACGACCTGCTCGATGCCCGCGACGAAGCGGTGCGTCAGCTTTCTTCCTACATCGGCGTGACCGTGGTCCCGCAGGACGACAGCAGTTTCAACATCTTCATCGGCAGCGGCCAGCCGCTGGTGGTGGGCAGCAGCGTGGCGCGACTGGAGGTCGTGCCAGGGCAGGGCGATCCCAATCGCCACGAGGTGCAGTTCATCAGTGGCGGCTCGCGGCAGGGCATCACCTCACAGATCACCGGCGGCGAGCTGGGTGGCCTGATCCGTTACCGCGAGGAAGTGCTGGACTCGACCATGAACTCGCTGGGGCGGCTGGCGCTGGCGGTCAGTGATCAGATCAACAGCCAGCTGGGGCAGGGTCTGGACCTGAAGGGGCAGGTGGGCTCGGCGTTGTTCGGAGATTACAACGATCCGGCGCTGGCGAAGCTCCGTGTCAACGCCTTCTCCGGCAACAGCAGCAGCGCGCAGCCGGCGCTGAACATCACCGACACCAGCCAGCTGACCACCAGCGACTACCTGATGGAGTATGACGGTACCAGCTACAAGGTCCGGCGGTTGAGCGACAACCAGCCCATGACGGTTACCGCCGCTGCGGACGGCACCCTGAGCATCACCGACAAGAATGGTCGTGACCAGGGTTTCCAAATCGTCCCGGGAACACCGGCACCTGCGGCCGGCGACAAGTTCACCCTGCAACCTACGCGTCGCGGCGCCACCGACATCAGCGCCATCCTCGACCAGGCCGACCAGCTCGCCTTCGCGTCGCCGGTGCGCGCCGAGAGCAACCTGCAGAACGCCGGTACCGGCGCGATCAGCCAGCCGGACATGGTGTCCGCGCCTTCACCCATCGACCTTGCCGAACTCAATGCAGCCTTCGGCAGCGGATTGGAGTTGACGGCAACCGTCAACGCCGACGGTAGCTATACCCTGACCGATGCAGGCTCTTTGCCGGCCGGCTGGTCTTATGTGGATGAAAACGGCAATCCGCTGACAACGGCTCCGACGCTCCAGTCCGGCAACAGCAACTCCGTGCGGCTGGCCTATACGGGGGCCTCGGGAGAGACCTACCAGTTCGATTTCAGCGTCAGTGGACGGCCGCAGACGGGCGACAGCTTCTCGCTCACCTTCAACCAGAGCGGCGTATCGGATAACCGCAATGCGCTGAAGCTGGCCGACCTGCAGAGCAAGCAGACCGTCGGCGTCGACGGTTCCGTCGCCGGCTCGGGCTTCAGCTTCACCGACGGCTATGGCGAACTGGTCGAGCGGGTCGGCACCCTGACGGCGCAGGCGCGGATGGACAACGAAGCGACCGGCGCCATCCTCAAGCAGGCGACCGACAATCGAGATTCGTTGTCGGCGGTGAACCTCGACGAAGAGGCGGCCAACCTGATCAAGTTCGAGCAGTACTACAACGCCTCGGCACAGATCATTCAAGTTGCCCGCTCCTTGTTCGATACATTGATCAGCTCCTTCAGGTAACAGGCCCGCCCATGCGCATCTCGACCTTGCAAGCCTTCAACAACGGCGTCACCGGACTGCAGCGCAACTACTCCAACGTTACGCGCACCCAGGAGCAGATCAGCACCGGCAACCGTATCCTCACGCCGGCCGACGACCCGGTCGCATCGGTGCGCCTGCTGCAGCTCGAACAGCAGCAGAACGTGCTCAACCAGTACAACGCCAACCTGACGGCGGCGGACAGCAGCCTGACCCAGGAGGAAGTGACGCTCAACTCGGTAAATACCGTGTTGCTGCGCGTGCGCGAGCTGGCCTTGCGCGCCGGCAACGGCTCTCTCTCGGCGGAGGATCGCCAGTCCATCGCCGCCGAGCTGAGTGAGCGCGAGGACGAGCTGCTGTCGCTGATGAATACCCGCAATGCGCGCGGCGAGTACCTGTTCTCCGGCTTCCAGGGCAAGACGCAGCCTTTCGTGCGCGCCGCCGACGGCAGCTACAGCTACCAGGGTGACGAGGGCCAGCGCAAACTGCAGATCGCCAGTTCGCTGAGCATCGCCATCAGCGACAGCGGCAAGGCGGTATTCGAGAACGTCACCAACGCGGGGCGCTACAGGAGCGAAGTCGACAGTTCGGGTGCGGCGCCTGGCTCGACCTTGAGCGTTTCCGCGCCTCTGGTACAGGACGAGGTGGCCATCGCGGGAAACCCGGCGTTTCCGGCGGCAGGGGTGGGTGTGCATTTCACTTCTGAGAGCGAGTACGTCGTCTATGACCTGGCGGCCGCCCCGGATTTCGCCAACCCACCCATCGATCCCGACCTGGTGCTCGCCTCGGGCTCGGTCGACGCTGATGGGGAAACGGCGGACGAGCTGGTTTTCCGTGGCGTGATGATCAAGTTCGATGGCATGCCGACCGGTGGGGAGTCGATAGAAGTCACCCTGGATCCGTCGGCGCAGAAGCAGGGCATCCTGGGCACCATCGCCAACCTGCGCAAGACCCTGGAAGACCCGTCCTCCAGCAACGCCGACATTCGCGACTCGGTGGCGGTGAGCCTGACCAACCTCGACCATGGCATGGTCAGCGTGGATGCCGCGCGGGGCAATATCGGCGCACGACTGAACGTGATCGAATCCACCCTGACCGACAACGAAGACGTGGCGCTGGTGAACAAATCGGTGCAGGCCGACTTGCGCGAGCTGGATTACGCCGAGGCGCTGTCACGGCTCTCGTTCCAGACCATCATCCTCGAGGCGGCGCAGCAGAGCTACGTGAAGATCAGCAGTCTCAACCTGTTCAATTCCATGCGATGAACTGAAAAGCGCGGCGGGGCTCACAAAACGCCGCGTCATGGTTTGACATGGAGGTGTGGCCGATTAGATTGGACGGCGCGCGGGGCAAGGATGTACCGCGCTGAGACACACTCAACATAAGGACATGACTCATGAGCAAAGCCTTTCTTTCGGCAGTTGCCTTCGCACTGCTGACCAGCGTTTCCCTCTCAGGCCATGCGGCCGCCACCCAATCCGAGCCGGTCGATACCAGCCCAGGTGCCGTAATCGAAACAGGCGCGATCAACCTCAACACTGCCGATGCTGAAACCCTGACCCGCGAACTGACCGGTATCGGTGCGACCAAGGCCAGGGCAATCGTCCAGTATCGTGACGCGCACGGCCCGTTCACTTCTGTCGACGAGCTGCTTGAAGTGAAGGGTATCGGTGCCGCCACCCTGGAAAAGAATCGAGGCAAGCTTAGTCTCAACTGATTCTTCCCAGCAGCTCTGATGCAAGGGCCGATCAATCGATCGGCCCTTGTCGTTTCACCAGCCGCTGTACCGATCGCTTCCAAGGCTGGGATCCGTAGCGGTATCCAGGCGTCGCTCGCTCCGGCGCACTGGACGGCATGTATGGTTGCTCGAACGATTGGCCGTCGTCGGCTGTCCTCTAGGCATGGTCATCGGGTTTTCAACGGACTGTTCGGTCGGTTGATGACTGGCTGAAACAGTAGTGAAACGCTGCTTGCGGCTGGCGGAAAATAGCCAAACTGGCGAAAAAAGGAATTGACATGCTTCGGTTATGCACATTCGGGACGTTGAGAAGGCCGGGTTTATTCCTTCAGGGCGATGTGAGTTGCCTTTTTTCGTAAGTGATTGATTTTTAATAGTTAATTTGTAGTGAGTAAAAAGGCGTCGATCTGTAGGGAGCCCGCATCAGCCGGGCGTTTGCGGCGCTCATCCATACTTTGCTCACAGACTTATCCACAACTTTTGTGGATAACCCTGGAAGCCAAAGGGTACGGGCCTTAGCGAGCGATTTGTCATGAAAGTACCCTGGAATCTGATGAAATATCTGCCGCTGGCGCAACGCGTTCTTTCCCGAGGGCGCCTGCCTGCCATTCTCATCGCCGTGGCTCGCAAGCGGTCTTCCGGCGGCGGGTGGCTGAAGAGCCTGGGCGAGGATCTTTCGCTGTCGCAAGCGCTCTGTGTGGCCTGGTGGAAAGGTGAGTATCGTGCTATCAGCAAGCCGGCTCTGGTCGCTGTGGTAGCGGGGCTGCTCTATTTCCTTTCGCCCATGGATGCAGTGCCTGATTGGATCCCCGGGCTGGGGTTCATCGATGATCTGGCCGTACTCAGCTGGGTGATGCGCAAATGGTCGACGGAACTGCAGGCGTTTCGCCGCTGGAAAGAAGCACAGCCGAAAGAAGTGCAGGCCAGCCTGGAACGCGCGCCAGCACCTGACGAGCCGATGGCCGCGCCAACCGACGCTCGCGGCGACCGTTGATTCCTCCGTTACGCCTCATGATCCGCTTCTATGTCTAAATCTTCGCGCCCAGCCTGTTAAGATTCACGGCCTGTGAATCATGGCGAATGAGGCAAGCGGATGAATGTTCAGGTGATCATGCGCGATGGCGCGCCGGAATATGCGGTGCTCCCTTGGGACGACTATCAGGCGCTGCTGAATGCAGTTGGCCGCCCAGCAGCCGCTCCGCCACCAGTCACGCCTGTCGCCGCGCCACCGAAGTTCAGCGAATTGACCGTGTTGCGTGAAGCGCAAGGGATGAGCCTCGAAGCGCTGTCCAGGTCGGTGGGCATCAGCCCCGCATACCTGGGCTTGATCGAGACTGGGGAACGTGATCCCGATGCGGCCATACGGCGTGCGTTGGCACGGGCCCTAGGGCTTTCAGGGTGGGGAGACGACGCTTGAGCCAGCAGGCGCCCGCCATGCGCATCAGCCGGCCGCATTGGCAGGCCTTGCTCGACGAGCTGGAGAGTGCGCGGCGGCAGCGGCATCTGGTGACTTATCGGGCGTTGCTGGAGCGTTTGCAATTGCCAGCGCCTGCGATGCAGACGCTGGCAGCGGCGCTCGAACATCTGGCCGCGCTCGATGCGCAGGCCGAGCGTCCGTTGCGTAGCGCGCTGGTCATCAGCCAGAGCGCGAGCCGTTTGCCCCGAACCGGTTTCTTCGAGTGTGTCGCGCGCCTTGGGCGTTTTGCGGGGCCTGCCGACGGCCCTGCAGCGGCTTCCTGGCATGCCGGTGAGGTGGCGCGGGTGTTCGAGTTCATCTATCCGGAGATCTCCTGATGCTGTTGAAACTGCGTGCCCGCATGGGCTACTTCACTGCGCGCAAGCTGATGGAGTCGCGCTGGGCCGTTCGGCAACCGCGGCTATGGCGCTGGATGGAGGGGCAGTTCGCGCGAATGGCGGGGCTGGGCGACACCCGGGCGCAGAGCTTCTATGGGCATATCCTGCTTTTCCGGGGGCAGGGCTATGGCGCCAAGCGCGAGGGAGTTCGCTTCCTGCGTCTGGCGGCCGAAGCCGGTGATGCCAAGGCGGCCTACCAGATGGGCGTGGTGAGCCTCAGCGAGGATGCCAAGCACGGCCCCGATGGCAACGAAGCCGCCCGCTGGTGGGCGTTGGCGGCCGCTGCCGGACACCCGCTCGCCGCATCTCGTCTGGCCCAGCTGTACGCCGGAGGAGGGCATGGGCTCAAGGCAGACGAGCAGCAGGCGGAGCAGTACCGGGCGATTGCGGCCAGGCTGGGGCTTTGAATCGCTGGCCGATCTTTCTCGCTATCGCTGCCAACGGCCGAGCAGGCGAATCACTGCAGCGAATGCCGGAACGGTAGGCTGCTGGGCGGTAGCGGCGACGCGGCATGACGCGTTCGGAACGCCATCTCGGTGATCAGCTTCAACACGTCGATGGTGCGTGCCAGGCCGTGATAACGGCCGTTCCGGGTGATGATGAATGCCTCATCGATACGCTCCTGACTCGTCAGCAAACGGCTGAGTTGATGCAGCGGCTGGCCTAACTCCACCGCAAGGTAATCGAGCTTCATCAGCTGACAGACGGGTTGGTTGGCGATCGTGCGATGCGGTGCTTCGATGAGCTGGCTGCGGTGAACGATACCGGCCGGCTCGCCGTTTGCTCGCACAACGGCGATTGCGTTCAACTGGTCTTCCCGGTTGAACACCTCTTGCACCTCCGCAACCGATCGGTCGACCAGAACGGCGTTCCGATCAAGCAGCAGTGTCGAGAGATCGTCAGGTACCTCGAACGGTACCGGCTGGCTCCAGCCTGATGACGACAACAGGCCCTCGGTGTTCAGGCGTGGCACTTCCTGCGGTCGCCCCAGCAGGTATCCCTGGACCAGATCCACACCCATCGAGGACAGCACGCGAAGCTCTTCGGCAAGCTCTATCCCTTCGGCGATCACCTGTGCGCGGGACGTCTCGGCGATTTTCAGGATCGACTGGACGAACTCACGCTTGACCGGATCCAGGTGGATACCATCGATGAAGTACCGATCGATCTTCACGTAATCGGGACGTAGCTGCGACCACATGCGCAGGCTGGAATAACCGGCGCCCAGGTCGTCCAGGGCGATCGAGAAGCCCATGGTCCGGTAGTGATGCAGGGCCGTATCCAGCAGTTCGAAGTCATCCGTTGGCGTCTGCTCGGTCAGCTCGATCACGACCTCGCTGGCCGGAATCCCGAACGACTGCAGCAATTCCAGGGTGCGGCCGGGCTTGTGCGTGGCGTCCAGCAGGGTTTCAGGCGAGGCGTTGAGGAACAGTTTGCCCGGCAGATGCTGTTGGCGGTAGCGACGACAGGCGTTCTGGCGGCAGAGCATCTCCAGGTCGTTCAGGCGACCGCCGTGACGTGCCGCCGCCAGCAGGTTGATCGGTGAGTGCAACGCGCTGTTGGACGGGCCTCGGGTCAGGGCTTCGTGGCCGAGTGCACGTCGTTGCGAGAGCGAGACGATCGGCTGGAACAGGGTGGTGATGTCGCCGTGAGCAAGGATGCGATCCAGATTGCTCAACTGCTCGGTGACGGTCATGGTGGGCTCGTGATGGAGGCTGAAAATACGAAGGCCGCAGAGCTGCGGCCTTCGTATTTCTATCGCAGGGTGATGTCATTTTGATGACATCGTCGGAGCCTAGTGTTTGGCCATGGCCGAGTTGAGCCCCAGGTAATCCAGCAGAATATGGCCGCTTTCCGAGAGATAGGCGTCGTCTTCGGGTTTGAGCTTCTTGTCCTCCTGGTGCGGCATGCTCTCGTCTTCCTTCTCCAGCGCTTCCAGCGGCGATTCGCCCTTGGCGACGCGCAGGGCATTCTCCAGCGCCAGCTGTCGCTTCTCGATGTCGGCATGCTGCTTGCGGCGCTTGTCTTCGTTAAGGCTCACCGAGGTTTCCTGCATCAACTCCTGGGTCAGCGCCAGCCGTTCGCGGGTGAAGACGAAATCGGGATGCTCGCTCGTCCGTGTGTCGTGGCGGGCCTTGAGTTCGGCGAGGAAGGGCATGAAGGGATTCATTTCCGGATTGATCGCCGCGCGAATGCTGTCCCAGGGCAGGGCTTCGGAGAGCGCGCTCTCGCCGATCTCCTTGGTATCCACTTCGGCGGGATAGGTGATGTCGGGAATCACGCCCTGATGCTGGGTGCTCTGTCCGGAAACCCGGTAGAACTTGGCCAGCGTGAGCTTGAGCTCGCCATGGTTGAGGGGCTGGATGGTCTGTACCGTGCCCTTGCCGAAGGTCTGGCCGCCGAGGATGAGCGCACGGTGGTAGTCCTGCATGGCGCCCGCGAAGATTTCCGAAGCGGAAGCCGACAGGCGGTTGACCAGTACGGCCAGCGGGCCCTTGTAGAAGGCGCCGGCACTTTCGTCGGCCAGCACGTCGATGCGGCCATCGCTGTTGCGCACCAGCACGGTCGGCCCCTGATCGATGAACAGGCCGGTCAGCTCGGTGGCTTCCTGCAGCGACCCGCCGCCGTTATTGCGCAGGTCGATCACGACGCCATCGACCTTCTCCTTCTGGAGTTCGGTCAGCAGCTGCTTCACATCCCGGGTGGTGCTCTTGTAGTCGCGGTCGCCGGCGCGCAGTGCCTTGAAGTCCAGATAGAACGCGGGAATCTCGATGACGCCGAGTTTGTAAGCCTGGCCGTCGTGCTCGAGGTTGAGGATGGATTTCTTGGCCGCCTGTTCTTCGAGCTTCACGGCCTCGCGGGTGATGGAGACCACCTTGCTGGTCTGGTCGTTGGGGGCGTTGCTGGCCGGGATGACCTCCAGGCGAACCACCGAACCCTTGGGGCCGCGAATCAGCTTGACCACTTCGTCCAGGCGCCAGCCGATCACATCGACCATCTCGTCATCCTGCTGGCCGACCGCGACGATCTTGTCCGCCGGCGCGATCTGCTTGCTCTTTTCCGCAGGGCCGGCCGGCACCAGGCGCACGACCTTGACGTGTTCGTTGTCGCTCTGCAGCACCGCTCCGATGCCTTCCAGGGACAGGCTCATGTTGATGTCGAAGTTTTCCGCATTGTCCGGCGACAGGTACTGGGTGTGCGGGTCGTAGGATTGCGCGAAGGCGTTGATGTAGGTCTGGAACACGTCTTCGCCGCGGGTCTGGTCGAGGCGGGCGAGCTGATTCCGGTAGCGCTTGGTCAGCAGCTCCTCGATGGCCTTGGGCTCCTTGCCAGCGATTTTCAGACGCAGGATTTCATCCTTGACCCGCTTGCGCCAGAGGTCGTCCAGTTCGGCCTCGTCCTTGGGCCAGGCGGCCTTCTCGCGATCGATCAACAGTTCCTCATCGACGCTGAAGTCGAAGCTGTCGACGCCCTTGTCCAGCAGCGACAGGGCATACTCGAGACGGCTCTTGAAACGTTCGAGATGGCGCTTGTAGATGGTGAAGCCAGGCTGGAGGTTGCCGTTCTTGAGGAAATCGTCGAACTCGTTGCGCCACTTGCCGAATTCGTCGATATCCGCCGCCGTGAAATAGCTGCGTGACGGATCGAGCATGGCCAGATAGCTGTCGAAGATCTTCGCCGAGCGCGCATCGTTCAACGGCGGCTTGTTGTAGTGATGGCGCTTGAGCAGTTCCACCACATTGAGACTGGCGATGACCTGGTCGCGGTCGGGTTCCAGGTAGTCCCAGGTCGTCGGGCTGCTCGGTTTGGCCAGAACGGACGTGGCCTGGAGGCCGATGAACATGGCGAGGATGCCGAAGGCCAGGGAGCGTTTGATGGGGAGTCGGCGACGTGAAGCTAGGGTATAACGCATAGTAGGCCATCATGTTGGGCGCCGGCCGATATGGGGTCGACGGTGAAAATAATAGCCCGATGGTAACAGGCGGTTGCGAACGTCAGCGAGTGATGGTTGGGCGGTCGCAGGTTTGAACAATATGGAGGCAGCATGAAGGCATTGCAAGGTATCGAGGGGCAACTGGAGTGGGCGCAACGAGACGCGCCGGCATGTGCTCCCGGACAGATTCGTATCCGGGTGGCCGCGGCGGGCCTGAATCGCGCGGACCTGTTGCAGCGCGCGGGGCATTATCCGCCCCCACCGGGTGTGACCGATATTCTTGGCCTGGAATGCGCGGGGGTGATCAGCGAGGTCGGTGCTGGCAGCGGCTGGAAGGTCGGCGACCGGGTCTGTGCATTGCTCGCCGGCGGCGGCATGGCCGAAGAAGTGGTCGTCGATGCTCGCCACGCCTTGCCTGTGCCGGAAGGGCTTTCGCTGCAGGAGGCCGCGGTGATTCCCGAGGTCTATGCCACCGCCTGGCTCAACCTGTATCGGCTCGGTGCCTTGCAGCCGGGCGAACGGGTTCTGTTGCACGCGGGGGCCAGCGGCGTGGGATCGGCTGCGATCCAGCTGTGCAAGGCGCTCGACAATCCCTGCTGGGTCAGCGTCGGTTCGGCGGAGCGCCTGGCGTACTGCGAATCTCTCGGCGCACAGGGCGGCGTGCTGCGTGGCGAGACGCTGGATGCGCTACGCGATTTCGCTCCGTTCGACCTGGTGCTCGATCCGGTTGGCGCCAAATACGCCGCGCTCAATCTGCAAGTGCTCGGCAAGGATGCCCGCTGGGTGATGATCGGCCTGATGGGAGGGCGCAAAGGTGAAGTGGACTTCGGCACGCTGCTGGCCAAGCGTATCCAACTGATCGGCTCGACCCTGCGCAGCCGCGATGCCGATGACAAGGCCGAGCTGATGGCGGAACTGCAGGAAAGGGTCTGGCCGCTTTTCGCCCGTGGCCAGTTGACGCCGCGTCTGGAGCGGACCTTCCCAATCGGTGACGTGGAGGCCGCGTTCGCTGCACTGGCCAGTAACACCGTATCCGGCAAGCTGGCGCTGGTGATCGACGAAAGCCTGGTCTGACAGCCTGCTGAACGGAAGGCGCTGTGCAGCTTGCACAGCGCCTTAATCTTCAGGGCAGTTCGGCGCTCGAATAGAAGGCTGTCAGCACCTTCACCAGATGCGCCAGGTCCTGGCTGCCGGCCAGTTCGCGAATGGAATGCATGGCAAAGGTCGGTGCGCCGATGTCGATGGTGCGCACGCCCAATTGCCCGGCCGTGATCGGACCGATGGTCGAGCCGCAACCCATGTCGCTGCGGGTGACGAAGCTCTGCACCGGCACTTCGTTCTCCAGGCACAGGTGGCGGAAGAAACCGGCGGTTTCGCTGCTGGTGGCGTAGCGCTGGTTGCTGTTGACCTTGATCACCGGGCCGGCGTTGAGCTTGGGGCCATGGTTGCCGTCGTGCTTGTCGGCATAGTTGGGATGCACGGCGTGGGCGTTGTCGGCGGAAATCAGCAGCGAGCGATTGATCGCGCGCTGGTAGTTTTCCTCTTCCGGCATCAGGCGGCGCAGCACCTGTTCGAGGAAGGGACCGTCGGCACCGCACAGCGAAGTCGAGCCGACCTCCTCGTGGTCAGTGCAGACGAGCACGCAGTTCTCGTCCGCATCCGTGGCGAGCAGCGCCTGCAGGCCGGCGTAGCAGGACAGCAGGTTGTCCAGGCGCGCACCCGCGATGAACTCGCCGTTGAGGCCGATGACGGCAGCCCGCTGGGTATCGTAGAAACTCAGTTCGAAATCCAGCACCACATCGGCGACCAGGCCGTGCTCGCGGCCCAGCTGGTCGGCGAGCAGCGCACGGAAATCGGGGCCATCCTGGCCGACGATTTGCGCAATGATCGGTGGTAGCTCGTTCTGCGCATTGATCGGCCAACCCTGGTTGGCTTCACGGTTGAGGTGGATCGCCAGGTTGGGGATCGTCGCGATCGCGGCTTTGAAATCGATCAGCTGGCTTTCGATGCGTCCGTCGCGACTGTAGGTGACGCGCCCGGCCAGCGAAAGGTCGCGGTCGAACCAGGGCGCCAGCAGGGCGCCGCCATAGACTTCCACGCCCAATTGCCAGAAGCCCTGGCGTTGCAGGTCCGGGTGCGGCTTGACCCGCAGGCAGGGGCTGTCGGTATGCGCGCCTACCAGGCGCAGCCCCTGTTCGGCCAGCGGCTTGCTGCCGAGCTGAAAGGCGATGATCGAAGAGTCGTTGCGGGTGACGTAATAGCGACCACCGGCTTCGGTGATCCAGCTCTCGCGTTCATCCAGCGGCTTGAAGCCTGCAGCCTGCAGGCTGCGCGCCAGGCTGGCGGTGGCGTGGAAGGGCGAGGGTGAGGCGGCGAGGTATTCGATCAGACCCTGGTTGAGTTCTTCGCGCATGGGAGGCTCCGGACGACAAGGCCTGAAGTCTATCCCATCGGCTACGGTGGCTGCATTTCCCAGGGGGAGCCCGGTCAGCTGCGCCGCGCCACGACTTCGAACAGATGCCAGTGCTTGGCGTGGCCCACTGCGGTCTTGCCGTCGTATTCGTGCTCGTTGAATTCCAGGAGCGTCCAGCATTCGAACTGTCGCAGCAGCTGGTCCTGCGTGTGGATGCTGAGGCGTTTGGACGCCCAGTCATCTCGGGGGCCGAAAAAATGCCCGGTGAACAGGCCACCCCGCCGCATGCTCCGGACTATCCGTTCCCACATGTCGGGAAAAGCCCCAGGCTGGCAGAACGGCAGTGCGAAGCTGGCATTGATGAGGTCCGCTGCTGGCAAAGGGGCACTGTCCTCGAAAGCTCGGCACACCATGCTGAGCTTATCCGGCGCGTAGGCGGCCGCCTGCTCGTGCAGGATATCCAGGGCATGCGGATCCCGGTCGAGGGCAATAACGACCCAGCCGGCACGGAGCAGTGCCAGGCTGTCGCGGCCGGCGCCGCAACCCAGATCCAGTGCCAGGCCGGGATTGCCTGGCCACAGGTCGAGCGCTTTGCACAGGTTAGGCTGCGCGGGGGCGCCTCGGGTCGCTTCGAGGAAGTTGCGCATCAGAACGGGGCAGGGCTCTCGAAGCGCATGCGCTCGCCGTTTTGCGGATGAGTGAGCGCAAGCATGCTGGCGTGCAGGCACAGACGTTCATGGGCCTGTAGCGCCTGCTCATGGGCGTAGAGCCGATCGCCCAGCAGCGGATGACCGATGGAAAGCATGTGCACACGCAACTGGTGCGAGCGGCCGGTGATCGGCGTCAGCTCGACACGGCTGAAATCGCCGCAGCGCTCGAGCACTCGCCAGAAGGTCAGCGCATGCTTGCCAAGGTCGTGATCGACCACGTGGCGCGGCTTGGTCGGCGGATCGTAGCGCAGCGGAAGATCGATACTGCCGCTGTCCTGTTCCGGCTGACCCCAGCAGAGCGCGGTGTAGGCCTTTTCGGTCTCTCGGTCGTGGAACTGCCGCGAGAGTTCGCGGTGGCTGTCGGCATCGCGGGCAAGCACGATCAGTCCGGAGGTTTCCCAGTCCAGTCGGTGCACGATGCGCGCTTCGGGAAAGCCGTTCTCCTGCAGGCGGGTCACCAGGCAGTCGCGGTTATCCTCGGCACGGCCGGGAACGGAGAGAAGCAGGGTGGGCTTGTTGATCACCAGCAGGGCGGCGTCCTGGTGGACGATCTGGATATTGCTTAAGGGCATCTGCTTTTCCACAAATGAAGACGGCGACCCGTGGGCCGCCGTTTCTGGATACCGGCTTCGCTCAACGATCCGGCAGAGTGATGTTCAGCTCCAGAATCGAGCAACTGCCCTGGTCTTCGAGCGCAACCTGAACCTGGTCCTGGTCGATGTTGACGTACTTGCGGATCACTTCCACCAGCTCTTTCTGCAAGGCCGGCAGGTAATCCGGCTCGTTGCGCTGGCCACGCTCGTGGGCGACGATGATCTGCAACCGTTCCTTGGCGATGGCGGCAGGCGTTTCCTTCTTTTTGCGTTCGCGGAAGAAATCCAGCAGGTTCATTCTCGACCTCCGAACAGGCGTGCAAGGAAGCCTTGCTTCTTGGCGTCGAGGAATCGGTGGGTCACTTCCTTGCCGAGCAGCCGGTCGACGGCGTCGCTATAGGCCTGGCCGGCATCGCTCTGGTCGTCGAGAATCACCGGTACGCCCTGGTTAGAGGCCTTGAGCACGGCCTGGGACTCGGGAATGACACCCAGCAGGCGGATGGAGAGGATTTCCTCGACGTCCTCGACACCGAGCATTTCGCCCTTGGTCACGCGCTCGGGGTTGTAGCGGGTCAGCAGCAGGTGCTCCTTGATCGGCTCCTCGCCGTTTTCGGCGCGGCGCGATTTGCTGGCCAGCAGGCCGAGCATGCGGTCGGAGTCGCGTACCGAAGAGACTTCCGGGTTGGTCACCACGATGGCCTCGTCGGCGTAATACATGGCCAGGTGCGCACCTTTCTCGATGCCGGCCGGCGAGTCGCAGATGACGTACTCGAAGTTCTGCGCCAGTTCGTCGATGACCTTGCCGACGCCTTCGAGGGTCAGTGCATCCTTGTCGCGGGTCTGGCTGGCGGCCAGCACGTAGAGGTTCTCCAGGCGCTTGTCCTTGATCAGCGCCTGGGTCAGGGTGGCGTCGCCATTGATGACGTTGACGAAGTCATACACCACGCGGCGCTCGCAGCCCATGATCAGGTCCAGATTACGCAGACCGACGTCGAAGTCGACGATGGCGGTCTTGTGCCCGCGCAGGGCGAGGCCGGTACCGATGGCGGCGCTGGAAGTGGTCTTGCCGACGCCACCCTTGCCGGAAGT
The DNA here is from genome assembly GCF_003696285.1 of Stutzerimonas nitrititolerans. Classification (GTDB taxonomy): domain Bacteria; phylum Pseudomonadota; class Gammaproteobacteria; order Pseudomonadales; family Pseudomonadaceae; genus Stutzerimonas; species Stutzerimonas nitrititolerans. The sequence continues at coordinate 57,134 of NZ_RFFL01000005.1, read as the reverse complement.
GACTACGAGGATCTTGGCCAAGGTGATTCACCCTAAATATGGAAGCTGGGACCTTCTGCCGAGTTGGCGTCCGGATTGCCCGTTGGTCCTGAAAATTCGCGGAAGTATCCGTTAAAGGCGGGTTATGTTCAACACGTCGCCAGACAGGCTGATCTGTACCGCTTCCGCCCAGAGCGGGTCGCGTCGGAGGTCTTCGGCCACCTTGTACTGGCCGGCGATCGACACCATTTCCGCGGCGAGTTGCTGACAGAAGATGCGCGCGCCGGTATCGCCCTTGATGCCCGCCAGGGCGCGACCACGTAACGGGCCGTACACATGGATGTTTCCATCGGCGAGAAGTTCCGCGCCGGGGCTGACCGGCGCCAGCACGATGAGGTCGCCGCCCTGGGCATAGATCTGTTGCCCGCCGCGGATGGGCGTGGTCACGACGCGGCTCGGGCGATAGGCCGGTTCTGCTGGTTTGGCGGGCGCTGCGGATGACCGGGCGGTGGGGTCGAGCTTGCGCTCCTTGGCGCCCGAGGGTGGTAGAACGGGCAGGTCCAGGGCGCCAGCCGCCTCGACGATTGCCGGATGGCCGGCACGCAACGCCAGTGTGCGCAGGCCATGCTTGCGGCACAGCGCGATCAGTGCCGGCAGGTCGAGTTCGCAATCGGCTGGTAACTTGTCCAGCGCCAGCACCAGCGGTGTGTTGTTGAAGAAGTCCGGCGCCTGCTCGACTTTTTTCGCGAGCTGCCGATCGAGACGTTCGGGGTCGTTCTGCGTCAGCTCCAGGACGGTAATGGCGAGCATGCTGCCCTTGAGCTGGAACACGGGATCTTGGTCGAGGAGGTCGGCTTGGCTCATGGTCTGCCTGCGAGGGGAAATGGCGAGGACTTATAGCGGGGCTGACCGGATGGTGCAAGTTGCAGGCTTGCGTCCAGGTGGGCTGAAGCCCCAATACGCCTCTCCTCTCGGGAGAGGGCCGGGGTAAGGGGAAAGCGGCCCTGTCATCGCCGCCCTGCAAACCGCACCGTCTGCCTCAAGCCCGCCGCTTGCCGCTACACGCCGGCAATTTTCGTCGTGAGGGCTTAGAATGCGCAGTTTTTCCGGTACGAGCTTTCCGATGGATCGTCCCCGTTTTCGCGCTTGCTTCCTTCATCCACGCTTCTGGCTGTTGTGGCTGGGGCTGGGTTTGCTATGGCTGGTGATTCAGCTGCCATACCGGGTATTGCTGGCACTGGGGCGGATGCTGGGGAAGGCGATGTATCACCTGGCGGGGTCGCGTCGACATATCGCCAGGCGCAATCTGGAATTGTGCTTTCCCGACCTGTCCGATGCCGAGCGTGAGCGGTTGCTGAAGGAGAACTTCGCGTCCAACGGCATCGCACTGTTCGAAATGGCCATGAGCTGGTGGTGGCCGCAGGCTCGCCTGCAACGCCTGGCGCACATCGAGGGGCTGGAGCACCTCAGGCAGGCCCAGGCCGAAGGGCAGGGTGTGATTCTGATGGCATTGCACTTCACCACGCTGGAAATCGGCGCGGCGCTGTTGGGCCAGCGGCACACCATCGATGGCATGTACCGTGAGCACAAGAATCCGGTCTTCGATTTCGTCCAGCGCCGTGGTCGCGAGCGCCACAATCGCGATGCCACCGCGATCGAGCGCGAAGACGTGCGCGCCATGCTCAAGGTGCTGCGTGGCGGCCGCGCCATCTGGTATGCGCCGGACCAGGACTACGGACGCAAGCAGAGCCTGTTCGTGCCACTGTTCGGCATCCAGGCGGCGACGGTCACCGCCACCAGCAAGTTCGCCCGGCTGGGCAGGGCCAGGGTAGTGCCCTTCACTCAGCAGCGTCTGGCCGATGGCAGTGGTTACCGTCTGGTGATCCACCCGCCGCTGGAGGACTTTCCCGGGGAGAGCGATGAAGCCGATTGCCTGCGGATCAACCGCTGGGTCGAAGAGGTGGTCAGCTTGAACCCCGAGCAGTACCTGTGGGCGCATCGACGTTTCAAGACCCGCCCCGAGGGCGAGCCGAGCCTCTACAGGAAGGGGCGTTAGGGCTGTTGCCGGGCGTCGCCCCCACCCTGGCCCTCTCCCCTCGGGGAGAGGGAATCACCGTATCGGGCTATGGGTATTTCTGACGGCCGCTCGCTATTCCTCTATCTGCAACTCCCGCGCGCGGGTGTACACGTAGCGCACCTTCTCGTACTCGAAGGGGGAGTTGAGCTGCCCGTAGCGCAGGTTGGTGGTGTGGCGGATATCCAGCAGGCGCAACGCCGTCAGTCCCAGTTCGCCACCGCTGGCTTCGGCATAGCCGAGCGTGTCGATCTGCCGTTCTACGCCGAAGTCGGCGAGCTTGCCGGTGGTATCGCGCAGGTTGGAGGGCCCTAGTGCCGGCAGAATCAGGTAGGGGCCGCTGGGTACGCCGTAGAAGCCGAGCGTCTGACCGAAATCTTCCGAGTGCCGTGGCAGGCCCATGCGGGTGGCCGGGTCCCAGATGCCACCGACGCCGATGATGGTATTGAACAGCAGGCGGGCGGTGGTCTGCATGGCGCGCTCGCCCTTGAGCTGGGCCAGGCTGTTGAACAGCGTGGAGACCTCGCCGAGGTTGCTGAAGAAATTGCTGACCCCGGTCCTGACCACCCTCGGTGTCACACGGCGATAGCCGCGTACGGCCGGCAGCATTACCCATTGATCGAGGCGATAGTTGAAGTAGTACATGCGCCGGTTCAGGGATTCCCAGGGATCATGGATATCCAGCGCCTGGAAGGTGGCGCGTTCGAACTCGCGCTGATCGAGTCCCGGATTGAACTCCAGGGTGCTCAGTGGATTGGTGAACCCATCGGAATCGGTTTGCATCTGCCCATGGGCGAGGCCGCCGACCAGCAGCAGAGCAGGCAACACCAGGGAAAATCTAGCCACGGAAGAACTCCAGCATGTCCTGCGTGTTGACCCGATAGTTGAGGTTGCCGCAATGACCGCCTCGCGGGTAGAGGATCAGGCGCTCGCCAAAGGTGCGTCGCAGGAAACCCAGGTCGCCGGTGCCGAGGATGATGTCGTCAACGTTGTGCATGACGGCGATCTTGGTGCTCTGGCGCAGATAATCTTCCAGCGCGTAGAGGCTCACCTGGTCGATCAGCTGCGTGAGGCTGCCGCCGTCGTAGCGCGCCCGCCACATGGGGATCAGCTGTTCGGTGATGTAGCAGTCGAAGTCGCACAGCAGGGCGCGTCGGAAGAAGGGCTCCAGGCTGGTGCCTTCGTCGATGGGGTAGCCCGGCGGCACGATCAGGCCGCGGCGGTTGATCAGGTCCGAGGTGAAGGCGATGTCCGCGGCGGAAAGCCGGAACACGGAGCCGATCAGCATCGCCATCTGCTCGTCGGTCAGCCGCTGGGGCGATTGCTGAAGATCGAACAGCACGGCCTCGTCGAGGTTGATGTAGCCCTGTTGCTGGTAGTAGCGCGACAGTTTCTCGAAGACCAGTTCGTAGAAGGTGGTGCTGTCGTCGATGGCCTCCACCCGGGTCTGTACCAGCCTGTCCAGGTTGCGGATCGAGGTGTACAGGTTGACCGGTGGGTTGAGCAGCAGCACGCGCTTGAAGCCGAAACTCTGCCGGGTTTCGTCGAGCTTGCTGACGAACGCGGCGTTCAGCGCGCCGAGGCTGTAGCCGGTGAGGTGAAACTCGGTGACGGGCAGTTCGTGCTGCTGCGCGCGCACGGCCTGCATCACGCGATAGAGGTCCTCCGCATCATCGGGGCTGTAGCCGGGGGTCGCGAAGCGGGAGGCGGCGGCGATGAAGTCGAAACTGGTCGGCGAGGACAGCTGCACCACGTGATAGCCGGCACCGTAGAAGAGCCGCTTGAGTGACTCGGTCTTGCCGGCGCTATAGTTCGCGCCCGTTCCCGAGATGATGAAGATCAGCGGCGCCGGTCCCGGCTGCCGCGCCAGACGATAGGTCAGGCGTTTGACTGCCCAGAAGTTGTCCGGCAGCGTGAATTCGCGCTCGGGGCGCAGCCGCAGGCTGTAGTCGGCTTGGTCGATGTCGTCGTCACCGGGCACGTCGGCGCGCAAGTCCAGCGGCGTGGTGGCGATGCTGGCCTCGAAGGGGTTGGCCAGCGGGTAGCCGTAGTCCTCGGCGCTGAGGTCTTCCGCCCGCAGCGAAGGTTGGACCACTGCCAGCAGTGCCAGCAGGCACAGCAATTGCGGCAGGAGCGCCATGCTCCGCCGTCCATCGGACAAGGCGCGTTTGCCGAATTCTGGGGTAATGATCGAGGTGCTCCTTGGGTACGCGGCTGGCTGCCGGAAGTGAGTCCATTTCGATTCAGCAGGAAAACCTGCCGCTGAATAGACCATAGCGTAGCGGCGTCGTTGCAGAGAAAGAAGGGCTCCGCGTCATGCCCGTTTTCGAGAGAAAGCACAAGCCGGTAACGCGCCTTTTGCATGCGCAGCGGACCGGATCGGCCGATCTTGACCAAAAACAATGCGATTTTTCTTGTGATCCACTTCACCCCGCCCAGGCGAGCCAAGCTCAGTAATTTCGCCGCTTGGCAAGGCGGCAGGCGCTTTAGCACGGGCCTTTTCGGAATTGGACAGCAGACGAAAGTCGGGTGGTATTCAGCGTGTTGGGTCTTACAGTGGCCGACCTTTCCTCACGAGAGGAAAGATTGTGTGGAGATAATTCAATGAACAATGAAAATCTATACCAGCAGATCTATGACAATCCGCGCTTCCAGGAACTGGTTGCCAAGCGTGGCCGTTTCGCCTGGCTGCTGTCGGTCGTCATGCTTGGTGCCTACCTGGCCTTCATCCTGCTGATCGCTTTCGATCCCCATGTGCTCGGCGTGCCGCTCAGCTCGGCAACGGTCATCACCTGGGGCATTCCCTTGGGGCTGGGCATCATCGTCCTGGCCTTCGTACTGACTGGCATCTACGTGCGGCGCGCCAACGGCGAGTTCGATCGCCTGAATCAGGAAATCCTCAACGAGGTGCAGCAATGATCGCCCGTCTACTCGCGGCAGCCGCTCTTTTCGCTGCCTCGCCTCTGCTCCTGGCAGGCGAGGCGCTGACCGGCGAAGTACAGAAGCAACCGACCAACTGGACCGCGATCATCATGTTCGTGGTGTTCATCGTCTTCACGATGGGCATCACCAAATGGGCGTCCAAGCGCAACACCTCGACCTCCGATTACTACACCGCCGGTGGCAGCATCACCGGTTTCCAGAATGGCCTGGCGATCGCCGGCGACTACATGTCTGCTGCGTCCTTCCTGGGTATTTCCGCACTGGTCTACACCAGCGGCTATGACGGCCTGATCTACTCCATCGGCTTCCTGGTCGGCTGGCCGCTGATCCTCTTCCTGATGGCCGAGCGCCTGCGCAACCTGGGCAAGTTCAGCTTCTCAGACGTGGCGTCCTACCGCCTCGGTCAGACCCAGATTCGCATTCTCTCGGCAATGGGTTCGCTCACCGTGGTGGCCTTCTACCTGATCGCGCAGATGGTCGGTGCCGGCAAGCTGATCCAGCTGCTGTTCGGCCTGGACTACTACGTCGCGGTGGTGCTGGTCGGCGTGCTGATGGTCATGTACGTACTGTTCGGCGGCATGCTGGCGACCACCTGGGTGCAGATCATCAAGGCCGTTCTGCTGCTGTCCGGCGCCAGCTTCATGGCGCTGATGGTGATGAAGAACGTCGGCTTCGACTTTGCCAGCCTGTTCTCCGAAGCAGTGAAGCTGCATGAGAAGGGCGACGCCATCATGAGCCCGGGCGGCCTGGTGACCGATCCGGTTTCGGCGATCTCCCTGGGTATGGCGCTGATGTTCGGCACCGCCGGCCTGCCGCATATCCTGATGCGCTTCTTCACCGTTTCCGACGCCAAGGAAGCGCGCAAGAGCGTGTTCTACGCCACGGGTTTCATCGGCTACTTCTACATCCTGACCTTCATCATCGGCTTCGGCGCGATCCTGCTGGTCAGCACCAATGCGGACTTCCGCGATCTGTCCGGCGCCATCGTTGGTGGTACCAACATGGTCGCCATCCACCTGGCCACCGCGGTTGGCGGCAACCTGTTCCTCGGTTTCATGTCGGCCGTGGCCTTCGCCACCATCCTTGCGGTGGTTGCGGGCCTGACACTGGCCGGTGCCTCGGCGGTTTCCCATGACCTCTATGCCTGCGTGATCAAGAAGGGCAAGGCCAAGGAAGCGGACGAGATGCGCGTGACCAAGATCACCACGCTGGCCCTGGGAGTGGTGGCGATCCTGCTCGGCATCGCCTTCGAGAAGCAGAACATCGCCTTCATGGTCGGCCTGGCATTCTCGGTCGCGGCCAGCTGCAACTTCCCGGTGCTGTTCCTCTCCATGTACTGGAAAGGCCTGAGCACTCGCGGTGCGCTGATCGGTGGTGCGATGGGCCTGTTCACGGCACTGATCCTGACCATCCTCAGCCCGACCGTCTGGGTGCAGGTGCTGGGCAATGCCGAGGCGATCTTCCCGTACTCCTACCCGGCGCTGTTCTCCATCATCGTCGCCTTCATCGGTATCTGGTTCTTCTCGGTTACCGACAAGTCGAAAACCGCTGATGCGGAGCGTGCTCGCTTCTTCCCGCAGTTCGTACGCTCCCAGACCGGTCTGGGTGCCACCGGTGCGGTTGCCCATTGACGGGTGATTGAAGGATGCACAGCAAAAGGCAGCCGCGAGGCTGCCTTTTCTGTTTGTGCGCAACGCACCTGAGGCAGCGGCGAATCGCGCCCCGGATGGAGGGCCATTCAGTAGTCTGATGGTGGCCTGGGCCCGCACTCGCTTTCGCTAGACTCGCTGCAACTCAACGAACGAGAGGCAGCATGACGATGCATAACCGCATGATGGTAACCGGTGCCGGGTCCGGGCTGGGTCGCGAGATCGCACTGCGCTGGGCTCGTGAAGGCTGGCAGCTGGCGTTGTCGGATATCAACGAAAGCGGTCTGGCCGAAACGCTGGGGCTGGTGCGCGAGGCCGGTGGCGATGGCTTCGTGCAGCGCTGCGACGTGCGTGACTACAGCCAGCTGATCGCGCTGGCGCAGGCCTGCGAAACGAAGCTCGGTGGCATCGATGTGGTGGTCAACAACGCCGGCGTGGCCTCGGGCGGGTTCTTCGAGGAACTGTCGCTGGAGGACTGGGACTGGCAGATCGCGATCAACCTGATGGGCGTGGTCAAGGGCTGCAAGGCCTTCCTGCCGCTGGTGCAGCGCAGCAAAGGCAAGATCATCAACATCGCTTCCATGGCGGCGCTGATGCAGGCGCCGGGCATGAGCAACTACAACGTCGCCAAGGCGGGCGTCGTGGCGCTTTCCGAAAGCCTGCTGGTGGAATTGCGTGGCCAGGAAGTGGGCGTGCACGTGCTTTGCCCCTCGTTCTTCCAGACCAACCTGATGGACTCCTATCGCGGCCCGACGCCCAACATGAAGGCGCAGATCGGCAAGCTGCTGGAGGCTTCGCCGATCACCGCGGCCGATATCGCCGACTACCTCTATCAACAGGTGGCCGCCGGCGTCTTCATGATCCTGCCCCATGAGGAAGGGCGCATGGCCTGGAAGATCAAGCAGCAGAATCCGCAGGCCATATACGATGAAATGGCGGCGCTGGCGGAAAAGAAACGGAGCAAGAGCCGAGCCTGAGGGACGCCCCGCCGACAAACAGGGCGCAAGCTGACCGGCAAGTCGAAAACGGGCTTGCCCAGCGCAGTGACCGGGAGTAGGGTTGCCTGCCCGACTCGTTCGTAACCCTATGGTTTGATGGTGAAAATTCCTTCTGCCGGGCTGCTCATGGCTGCCCTGGTGCTGGCGGCGATCAACTTGCGCCCCGGCATCACTTCATTTGCGCCGCTGATCGAACGTATTGCCGCCGAGCTGCAGCTCAGCCGAGGGCTGGTCAGTCTGACCACGGCCTTGCCAGTACTGCTGATGGGCCTGTTGGCGCCGCTGGCGCCGCGCCTGGCGGTTCGCTTCGGTCTGGAGCGAACCATCGCCGGCTGCATGGGCCTGATCTGCGTAGCCCTGGCGCTGCGCCTCTTCGGCGACAACGCGCTGCTGCTGATCTTCACCGCCGGCATGGTCGGTGCCGGTATCGCGATCGCCGGGCCGCTGCTGTCGGGCTTCATCAAGCGCTACTTCCTGTCCCGGATGGGCAAGACGGCGGCCTTCTATTCATTGAGCATGGCGATCGGCGGAACCATCGGCGTGGTGCTCACCGCACCGGCGACCACCGTGCTGGATGACCGCTGGACCGCAGGGCTGGCGCTCTGGGCGATTCCCGCGCTGCTGGCACTGCTGCTCTGGTGGCGGCTGCCGAGCCAGCCGGAAGCCGCGGTGGAGAGCCGCGAAGGCCTGCCATGGCGGGAGCCGCGCGCCTGGCTGGTGAGTCTCTACTTCGCGCTGCAGGCGGGACTGTTCTACGCCCTGGCCACCTGGCTGGTGGCGCGCTATCACGAAGCCGGCTTCAGCCTGCTGCAGAGCAACACCTTCTTCAGCGGCTTCATGCTGATCGGCCTGCCGAGTGCGTTCCTCATGCCCTGGCTGGCGCAACGATTCGGCAAGCGGCATCTGTTGATGGCCGGCTGCGGCCTGCTGGCGAGCAGCTGCCTGCTGCTGATCGCCTATGTGCCTCAGGTGCAACCGCTGCTGGTCTGCCTGCTGCTGGGCACGGCGCTGAACGGCACTTTCTCGCTGTCGCTGATCCTGCCGATGTACGAAGCGAGCACGCCGCTCGGGGTCAGCCGCCTGACCGCGATGATGCTCTGCACCGGCTACTGCCTGGCCTGTTTGTCGCCGGTGCTCACCGGCTTGGCGCGCGACCTGGCAGGTCACTATCGCTGGCCGTTCCTGGTGCTGGCGGGCATGTCGTTCATCATGACTTTGCTAGCCTTGAAACTGGCGCCGCGGCGGCCTGCTGACGTGGCCGAGCGTTGAGTTCTGGGAGCCCGGCGGCGCGAAGCTGTGGTCTGGATCACCTCTGGCCGCGTGCAACGATGACCGTTTCGCTGCAGGCTGATAGGGTCTGTTGCCGTTCCGTACGCGGCCGCGACGGCGCCTGTTTTTGCGCGAGGCAAGGCACGAGGAGTGAAGTTTGGTGGTTCCAAATAAACGACGAGAAACGCCGTATCGCGCAAAAACAGGCCCGGCCCGAAGGGTTGCGCGGCAAATGTCGCCATGCGGCGTTGCGGGACTTGGCAAGGGAGTGACCATTGCCTGCATCCCGCGCCTTGCCTGGCGACATTTGGCGCAGCGACGCGGCTCGCGGCGAAACGGCAACAGACCCTATGGTCGCGCCGAAGTAACCGGCTTTTGTCTGGAGTGCTCATTTGGAGCCTGAATCCATCGTTTACGGCTGTATCCGCGACTGGCCTTCGGCAGAACCCGAGGAGTCGCGGCAGCGCCGCAGGGTCAACCTGGCGGCGCTGAACGCTTTGCCGCAGGGGGAGGGCTGGCCCTTCATCGGTCGCGAAATGTTCTCCTATTGCCAGCGCGAGGACGAAGGGCCGCACCAGACCCAGGTGATCCACTTCGGCGCGAGTTACCGCACCATCGAGTACGAGTGGGCCTTGTGGGTCCGTCACTTCGAAGCCCTGCTCGACGAGCTGTACTGGACCAGCGCCGTGGTTCATCTGGAAACCGAGCTGAACGGCACTCATACCTTTCGCTGGGAGACCGAGACAGGCTCCCACAGCCCGCACCAGCGCGACGTGCGGATGCGTTGTGCTTGGGAACGCGAAAGCGGAGTTCTAGGCTAACAGGTTGTTGAAAAACTACCTGCGTTGGCAATCCTGCGTTAAAAACGACCTCAAAATGCTCATTTACAACTGTAAACTCCGCTTTTTCGGTCATTTTTGCCTTGTCTTGCCTGCCTCGCCTACGTTTTTCAACGACCTGCTAGCTCGAGCGTGCGGTCCGGTGTTCAGTCGAGCAGCCATTCCTTGGGTACGTCGCGCTTGAGGGCGAGTTGGCATTGCTGGTGGTCGGCGTCGAAGACGATCACCGCCTCGCCCTTGTCCAGCGCCCGCCGAACCCGTTCGACGCGGGTAGGCAAGGGCGTTTCGTCACCGTTGTCGGTGCCGTCGCGCGTCACGAAATCCTCGATGAGGCGGGTCAGGGTGTCCGGTTCCAGCTGGTCGTGGGGAATGAGCATCGGCGGTATCTGGTCAGAAGAGGACGTGCGTCGGGCTGAGGCGCCGGCGCAAGGAGAGTGGAGGCGGACAAGCATACCGCGTCTCGCCCCTCGCTCCGCTGCCTGCTTGCGAACTAATCTTCCGCTCACTCCTGCTGCTCGTCGGCCGGGCGCCCGAGCAGCGAATCGACCGCTGGAACCCGCGTGTCGTTTTCCATTTGCGTGTCGTGTTCCAGCTGGTGGCTGAAGTTGTCCAGCGAGCCCTTGTGATCATGGGCGTCGCTGTCGAACACCGGTGGGCTCAGCAGGTAGGCGCTGATCAGGCGGCTCAGGGCGGCCAGGCTGTCGATGTGGGTGCGTTCGTAGCCATGGGTGGCGTCGCAGCCGAACGCCAACAGCGCAGTGCGAATGTCATGGCCGGCGGCAATCGCCGACTGGGCATCGCTGTGGTAGTAGCGAAACAGGTCGCGGCGCACCGGAATCTCCTGATTGCAGGCCAGCTTGAGCAGGTGACGCGAGAGGTGGAAATCGTAGGGGCCGCCGGAATCCTGCAAGGCCACCGTCACCGCATGTTCATGGGATTCCTGGCCCTTGGCGGTGGGTGCGATGTCGATGCCGACGAACTCGCTGACGTCCCAGGGCAGGGCACCAGCGGCACCCGAACCGGTTTCCTCGGTGATGGTGAACAGCGGATGGCAGTCGATCGGCGGTTCCTGGCCGCTTTCGAGCACCATTTTCAGTGCCGTCAGCAGCGCAGCCACGCCGGCCTTGTCATCCAGGTGACGAGCGCTGATGTAGCCGCTTTCGGTGAACTCGGGCATCGGGTCGAAGGCCACGAAATCGCCGACATTGATGCCCAGCGCGCAGGTTTGCGCGCGGCTGTAGGTATAGGCATCGACGCGCAGCTCGACGTGGTCCCAGCTGATCGGCATTTCGTCCACCGCGGTATTGAAAGCGTGCCCCGACGCGAGCAGGGGCAGCACGCTGCCGCGGATGACGCCGGTATCGGTGAAGATGCTGACCCGGCTGCCCTCGGCGAAACGGCTGGACCAGCAGCCTACCGGCGACAGGCCCAGGCGGCCGCTGTCGTGGATTTCGCGGACGATGGCACCGATGGTGTCCAGGTGCGCGGCGATGGCGCGGTCGGGGCTGTCGCACCGTCCCTTGAGCGTGGCACGGATGGTGCCGCGGCGCGTCAGTTCGAAGGGGATGCCGAGTTCGTTCAGACGCTCGGCCACATAGCGCACTATGGTGTCGGTGAAACCGGTGGGGCTGGGAATGGCGAGCATTTCCAGCAGCACGCGTTGCAGGTAATTGAGGTCGGGTTCGGGAATCTTCTTGCTCACTTTCGCTCCTGTTCCGATTGGTGTGTCGCGCTGCTCAGGCTGGCGTTCTGGCTCAAGGGAAAGAGCAGGTCGATGAAGCGCTCGGCGGTCGGCTGGGGATGATGGTTGGCCAGGCCGACACGCTCGTTGGCTTCGATGAACACATGGTCCGGCTGGTCGGCGCCGGGCACCAGCAGGTCCAGGCCGACCACCGGAATGTCCAGCGCCCGCGCGGCGCGCACGGCCGCCTCTTTCAGCTCGGGATGCAACTGATCGGTCACGTCTTCCAGCGTGCCACCGGTGTGCAGGTTGGCGGTGCGCCGCACGGCCAGGCGCTCACCCTGGGGCAGCACGCTGTCCAGCTCGAAACCGGCGTCGCGCAGGCAACGCTGGGTCTCCTCGTCCAGCGGAATACGGCTTTCGCCGCCGGTGGCCGCTTGCCGGCGCCGGCTCTGGGCTTCGATCAGCTCGCCGATGCTGTGGCTACCGTCGCCGATCACCTCGGCCGGCCGGCGCACTGCCGCGGCGACGACCTCGTAGCCGATCACCACGACGCGCAGATCGAGCCCCTGATGGAAGCTCTCCAGCAGCACGCGCTGATCGAACTGGCGTGCGCGGCGGATGGCTTCCTCCATGTCCTCGGCATTGCGCAGGTCGACGGAAACGCCGTGACCCTGCTCACCGTCCACGGGCTTGACCACCAGGCTGCCATGTCGCTTCAGGAAGGCCGCGTTTTCCCGCGGCGAGCCGGCCAGCTGCTGTGCCGGCAGGTTCAGCCCGGCGCGCGCCAGGGTGCGGTGAGTCAGCTGCTTGTCCTGGCAGAGCGTCATGCTCACTGCCGAGGTGAGGTCGGACAGCGATTCCCGGCAACGCACCCGGCGCCCGCCCTGGGTCAGCGTGAAAAGCCCGGCTTCGGCGTCGTCGATATCGATCTCGATGCCGCGCCGGCGCGCTTCGTCGACGATGATGCGGGCATAGGGGTTGAGTTCCGCCTCCGGCGCCGGGCCGAGAAACAGCGGCTGGTTGAAGCTGTTCTTGCGCTTGACGGTGAAGGTCGGCAGGTCGCGGAAGCCGAGCTTGGCGTAGAGCGCCTTGGCCTGATGATTGTCGTGCAGCACGGACAGGTCGAGGTAGGCCAGTCCGCGGCCCATGTAGTGTTCGATCAGGTGGCGCACCAGTGCTTCGCCGACGCCCGGGCGGGTGCAACTGGGCGATACCGCCAGGCACCACAGGCTGGAGCCGTTCTCCGGGTCGCTGAAGGCCTTGTGATGATCGACGCCCATCACGCTGCCGACCACCTGGCCGGTGTCCGCGTCCTCGGCAATCCAATAGACCGGGCCGCCTTTTTCCCGTGGCGTGCAGCGCTGGTGATCGAGGGGCATCATGCCGCGCGACTGATACAGGCCGTTGATCGCCTGCCAGTCGGCCTCCGATTGCGCCCGGCGAATGGCGAAGCCGCGGAAGCGCCGCCGCGCGGCGCGATAGTCGGTGAAGTGCAGGCGCAGGGTGTCCGAAGGGTCGAGAAACAACTGCTGCGGAGCATGTGCCAGGACTTGGTGCGGGGCCGCGACGTAGAGCGCGATGTCGCGCTCGCCGGGTTGCTCCTTGAGCAGCTCCGCGGCGAGCTCGGCGGGGTCGGAAAAGGTATGTCCCACCAGGATGCGTCCCCAGCCGCAATGCAGGGTGACGGGTGCGCCCGGCTCTTCCTGGCCGTCCTCGGCGAACCGTGCCTGCAGGCGCTGATAGGTCGGCGTCTGTCCGCGCAACAATCGCTGTCCATAGGCTTGTGATTTCTGCATGTGCGTTCCTTGTTGTAGTGACGGTTGCGGAATCGTCGAAGCCCCCGCTCGGAGGCGCTTCGTCTACAGCCCCTGTTCGCTCAGCCAGAGATTGACGGCCGCCAGTTGCCAGAGCTTGGAGCCACGCAGCGGCGTCAGTTGGCCATAGGGATCGCTGAGCAGCCGGTCCAGCGCCTGCGGGTTGTACAGGCCGCGTTCCTGGCTGGGGTCGAGCAGCAGCTCGCGCACCCAGTTGAAGGTTTCGCCTTCCAGGTGCTTCAGGCCCGGAACCGGGAAATAGCCCTTGGGCCGGTCGATCACTTCGGCCGGGATGACCCTGCGTGAGGCTTCCTTGAGCACATATTTGCCGCCACCGGGGAGCTTGTATTTCGCCGGAATCCGCGCCGAAAGCTCGGCGACGTTGTGATCGAGGAAGGGCACGCGGGCTTCCAGACCCCAGGCCATGGTCATGTTGTCCACGCGCTTGACCGGGTCTTCCACCAGCATCACCGTGCTGTCGATGCGCAGCGCCTTGTCCACGGCTGCGTCCGCACCGGACTGGGCGAAGTGCTGGCGCACGAAGTCGCCGGAGAAATCGCCCTGCGCCCATTGCTTTTGCATGGTCTCGGCGTATTCCTCGTAGCTGCGGTCGCGGAAGGCGGCGAGATAGGCCGCAGCCGGGTCCTCGGCGCCGTCGACCTGCGGATACCAGTGATAGCCGGCGAACAGCTCATCGGCACCCTGGCCGCTCTGCACCACCTTGCAGTGCTTGGAAACCTCGCGCGACAGCAGGTAGAAGGCGATGCAATCGTGGCTGACCATCGGTTCGCTCATCGCCTGGAAGGCGGCGGGTAGCTGCTGGAGAATCTCCTTTTCCTGGATGCGCAGTTGGTGATGGCGGGTCTGGTAGTGGTTGGCGATCAGGTCGGAGTACTTGAATTCATCGCCGCGCTCGCCACCGGCATCCTCGAAGCCGATGGAAAAGGTCAGCAGGTTGTCCGCCGCCCCGGCCTCGCGCAGCAGCCCGACCAGCAGGCTGGAATCGACACCGCCGGACAGCAGTACGCCGACGTCCACGGCCGCTCGCTGGCGCAACGCGACGGATTCACGCAGTGCTGCCAGGGTGCGCTCCTGCCAGTCCTCGAATGTGTAGTTCTGCTCGTCCTCGCGGGCGCCGAACGGCAACGACCACCAGCGCTGCTGCTCGATCCGGCCATCGGCCTGCACGCGTAGCCAGTGCCCCGGCGGCATCTTCTCGATCCCGGCGATCAGGGTATCGGGCGCCGGCACCACGGCGTGAAAACTCATGTAGTGGTTGAGTGCCACCGGGTTCAGCACGCCGGCGATGTCGCCACCCTTGAGCAGCGCCGGCAGGCTCGAGGCGAAGCGCAAGCGGTCGGCGGTCTTCGACAGGTACAGCGGCTTGATGCCGAGGCGGTCGCGGGCAATGAACAGCTGCCGGCTGTCGCGCTCCCAGATGGCGAAGGCGAACATGCCGTTCAGGCGCGGCAGCAACGCTTCGCCCCAGGCGTGGTAACCCTTGAGCAGCACTTCGGTATCGCCCTGGGAAAAGAAGCTGTAGCCCAGCCCTTCGAGCTCGGCGCGCAGTTCGGGGTAGTTGTAGATGGCGCCGTTGAATACCATCGAGAGGCCCAGCGTCGGATCGATCATCGGCTGGCCCGAGGCCTCGCACAGATCCATGATCTTCAGCCGGCGGTGCCCCATGGCCATCGGGCCGGCGCTATGGAAGCCGCTCGCATCGGGGCCGCGTGCGGTGAGGTGTTGAGTGATGCGTTCGATCGCCCCCAGGTCGGCGGGTCGATCATCGAAACGAAATTCTCCAGCTATGCCACACATGAAAATCCTTACTTGTATTGGGGAGCCGTTGTCGTTTCGTCGCAGATCGCGAAAAAAACGCCAACGGACCCCGAGCGTTCGGGAGTGTGACTGGCCCCCGGAATGCGAAGTTCAGGTTTCCAGACCGGCGTGGTGCCGTGGGGGTGAATGGGTCCATGCGAGGCCAGTCGACCTTTTACAGAAGAACAAAGCCGAGCCGGCAGGTCAAATTCTGAGCAGTTCGTCGTGGCCGTATCGCCTACATCCGGAAGCCTTCGATGATGTGCTCGGCCAAGGTTTCGCTGGCCTGCGAACGATTGCGCTCGCTGCGCAGCAACATGATGCTGGCCAGCGGCAGTTCCGGCATGCCTTCCGCCTGGCCCAGCAGGCGCAGTTCGGGCGGCACCACGCTTTGCAGCTGAGCGGAAACTGCCAGTCCCGCGCCGACCACCGCCAGCAGCGCGGAAAGGCTGGGGCTGGTGTAGGCGACGCGGTAGGCGATGTCCAGCCCGTCCAGCGCATTGCACGCCCAGGCGCGGCAGAAACAGTCGGTGTTGAACATCGCCAGGGGGATCGGACGCTGTTCGTGGGTATTGAAGCCCGGTGCTTCGGCCCAGACGAAAGGCTCCCGACGCAGCAACTGGCCGATCTCCGTGCCGGGTTCGCGGGTGACGATGGACAGGTCCAGGTCCCGGCGTTGCAGCAGCAGGTAGGAGGGTTCGCAATGGACCTCGACCTGTACCAGCGGATAGCTCTGGGCGAAACGCGACAGGATCCCCGGCAGAAAGCGCATCACGTAGTCGTCCGGTGTGCCGATGCGCACCGAGCCGACCATGTGCGGCTCGCGCAGGGTGGTCAGCACCTCGCCGTGCAGTTTGAGAATCCGCCGCGCATAGCCGAGCAGCACCTGGCCTTCCGGCGTCAGCCGCACCTGGCGACCGTCGCGCTCGAACAGGGCGCGCTGCAGCACGTCCTCCTCGAGGCGCTTCATCTGCATGCTGATCGCCGATTGCGTGCGGTTCACCACCTCCGCGGCGCGGGTGAAGCCGCCGTGATCGGCAATCGCAACGAAGCTGCGCAGCAGTTCGGCATCGATGCTGGGGTAGCTGGCCATTCATCAATCTCCAAGATGTGTGCCATCAGAAACATTCGTTGGATTGATCCTACGCCCAGCAGGAAACTAGCGCCATTCACTTGGAGGGCGTTAGAGATGAAAGGTCAAAGCGCTTTTGTGCAACGGGTCCATACCCCGTCATTCAACCTGCAGTCCTTGTCGGTCGTGGTACATGCTGCCTGGGCTCGCCTGGTCCGCTGGCAGATGCTTCATCGCCAGCGCCAGCAGCTCGCCGCACTCAGCGACGAGATGCTCAAGGACATCGGTCGCAGCCGCGCCGACGTCGAGGCGGAAGTGAGCAGGCCGTTCTGGGACGATCCACTGCGTCGCCGTTGAAATCACCTGCCTCGCCAACGTCTTCGCGACCTGCCAAGGCTGGTGCCGATCAGCGGCTCAGCTGCCGCGGATCAGCTTACGCAGCAGAAAGCGGCTGGGGTGACAGGCCTCGGCGATGGCGCGGGGTAGCGGCAGTGGCTCGCCGTCGATCCAGGCGGCCAGCAGCTCGCCGGACAGCGGCGTGGTGATCATGCCGCGCGAGCCGTGGGCGGTATTCACGTAAAGCCCGTCCAGCCAGGGGCAGGGCGTTTCCGGCACCTGACGCGCATCCTTGGCCAGCGCCGCGTAGGCCTCGGCGAATGCGGGCGCGTCGGCCAGCGGGCCGATGATCGGCAGGTAGTCGGGGCTGGTGCAGCGCATGGCGACGCGGCCAACCAGTTCGGTGGTGGCGCCTGTATCGGCCTGCAACCGCTGATACAGATCCGGCGATATCTCCTGGAGCATCTCGAGGTTGGAGCGATGTTCCGCTTCGCTGGGTGCCGGGTCCGTCTGCTCGAAATTGAAGCTGGCGCCCAGGGTGTGCTGGCCATCGCGTGGTGGCGCGACATAACCCTTGGCACAGAGCACGGTCTGTAGCGCGGTGCTTCGTTCGGTTGCCGGCAGGCCGGTGATCTGCCCGCGGATCCGCTTGAGCGGCAACCAGGCGCTCTGGTCGAATTGCGCCGCCTCGGCCGCGCCGGCCAGGACGACCACGGGCGCCTGCGCCAGCAGTCGCTCGCCGTCGAAGGCCAGCCACTGTTCATTCTCGCGGCGCAGCTGCAGCGGTTGCTGGTGGCGGCGCAGTTCGATGCCGGGACGCTCGATCATCCAGCGGCAGAGTGCCGGCGGGTGTGCCCAGCCGGCATCGGGGTAGAACAGGCCGCCGCCTGCCAGCGCCACGCCGGCAATCCGTTCGGCCTCGGCGCGATCCAGCGGCTGCAGAAGCGTTGCCGGAAAGGCCTCGGCCAGCCCGGCCTGGCGCTCGGTTTCCTTGTCGTCGTAGGCGAGTTGCAACACGCCGCAGGCATCCCAGTCACGACCGCGTTGCAGGTTCTGCAGCAGCCGGCGGGTATAGCCGAAGCCGCTGGCGACCAGCTGCGACAGCGCCGTGCCATGGGCCGACAGTTTCAGGTAAAGCACGCCCTGGGGATTGCCCGAACCTTCCTGGGCAATCTCGGCGTGACGTTCCAGCAGGGTCACCTGCCAGCCGCGTGCCGCCAGGCTGGCGGCGCTGGCGCAGCCGGCCAGCCCGGCGCCGATCACCAGTGCCTGACGCTGTGCGGGGCGGTGGCTGGGCCGCGCGTACCAGGGCTTCTCCGTCGTTGTCGGTTGCCCAGCGAAATGGCCGCGCAGGATCTCCCGTTTCGGCCCCCAGCCGGGGACGCGCTGCACCTCGAAGCCGACTGCGCCCAGCCCGCGACGGACGAAGCCGGCGCTGGTGAAGGTGCCGAAGGTGGTGCCTGGCGCGGACAGCCGCGCCATCTGGGCGAACAGTTCCGGCTGCCACATCTGCGGGTTCTTCGCCGGCGCGAAGCCATCGAGAAACCAGGCATCGATGCGTGCGTCCAGCTTCGCCAGGCACTCCAGCGCGTCGCCGACCAGCAGTGTGAGCGAGACGCGCCCATCGCCGAGCCGGAACTGCTGGAACCCGGGGTTGACCGCCACGTACTGCGCCAGCAACCGTTGCGCCAGCTCGTCCAGTTGCGGCCATAGCGCCAGTGCCCGGGCGAGGTCGTCGTGGGTCAGCGGATGTTTCTCCACGCTGACGAAATGCAGGCGCGCTCCTGCCGGGGCGTGCCGCTCGAACAGCTGCCAGGCGCAGAGGAAGTTCAAGCCGGTGCCGAAACCGGTCTCGCCGATGACCAGGCGCTCGCCAGGCTGGAGCGCGGCGAAGCGCGAGGCCAGGTCGTTCTGCGCCAGGAACACGTGGCTGGTTTCCTCGATGCCCGAGACGCGCGAGAAATACACGTCGCCGTATTGGCGCGATTGCGGCTGGCCGTTCTCGTCCCATTCGAGTTCGGCGTGCTGGAAACCGGCGGAAGCGGGAAGGTCGGACATCGAGTGGGCCCTGGCGAAAAGCGGCGATTTTACCAGCGGCGCCCGAGTCTTGGCGCATAACAGTTGTCGCAGCATGACGGCCGCAGCGTCGGGCTCGCCAAGCCTTTTGCTGGCCTGCTAATTTGTTGGCCCGGACGGGAGATGAAGATGTTCGAATCCGCTGAAATCGGCCACGCCATCGACAAGGCCAGCTATGACGCCGAGCTGCCCGCGCTGCGCGAGGCGCTGCTGCAGGCACAGTACCGGCTCAAGGAACAGGCGCGGCTGTCGGTGCTGATCCTGATCAATGGCATCGAGGGCGCCGGCAAGGGCGAGACCATCAAGCTGCTCAACGAATGGATGGACCCGCGGCTGATCCGCGTCGATCACTTCGATGTACCCAGCGACGAGGAACTCGCGCACCCGCCGGCGTGGCGTTACTGGCGACGCCTGCCGGAGAAGGGGCGCACCGGCATCTTCTTCGGCAACTGGTACAGCAAGATGCTGGAAGATCGCGTGCATGGCCGCATCGGCAAGTCCGACCTGGCGCTGGCCATCGACCGCGCCCAGCGCCTGGAACAGATGCTGTGCAAGGAAGGCGTGCTGATCTTCAAGCTCTGGTTCCACCTGTCCAAGGACCGAATGCTCGCTCGCCTGGATTCGCTCAAGGACGATCCGCTGCACAGCTGGCGCATCAGTCCGCTGGACTGGCAGCAGTCGAAGACCTACGACAAGTTCGTCCGCTACGGCGAACTGATCCTGCGCCGCAGCAGCCGCGATTTCGCACCCTGGTACGTGATCGAAGGCAGCGACGAGCGCTACCGCAGCCTGACCGCCGGCCGCCTGCTGCTCGAAGGCCTGAATGCCGCGCTGGATGGCGTCGACCAGCCACCGGCGCAGCCCCATGTGGCGCCGGCCGAACTGAACATCGACCGGCTGAGCCTGCTGGGCAGCCTGGATCTTGAGCAACGGCTGGGCAAGACCGAATACCAGCGGCAACTGGTGGAGGAGCAGGCGCGGCTCTCCCGCTTGCTGCGCGATCGACGCCTGCGCAAGCGCGGCGTGCTGGCATTGTTCGAGGGCCATGACGCGGCGGGCAAGGGCGGCGCCATCCGCCGCGTCACGGCTGCGCTGGACCCGCGTCTGTACCGCACCGTACAGGTTGCCGCGCCCACCGAAGACGAGCTGGCCCAGCCCTGGCTCTGGCGTTTCTGGCGCAACGTTCCGGGACGAGGGCAGTTCGCCATTTTCGATCGCTCCTGGTACGGCCGTGTGCTGGTCGAGCGCGTCGAGGGCTTCTGCACGCCCGAGCAGTGGCTGCGTGCCTACACCGAAATCAATGACTTCGAGGAGCAACTGGTCGAGGCGGGCGTGGTGGTGGTCAAGTTCTGGCTGTCGATCGACAAGCAGACCCAGCTGGAGCGCTTCAAGGAGCGCGAGAACACGCCCCACAAGCGCTTCAAGATCACCGAGGAAGACTGGCGCAACCGCGAAAAATGGGATGAATACGGCAACGCCGTGGCGGACATGGTGGACCGTACCAGCACCGAAATCGCGCCCTGGACGCTGGTGGAGGCCAACGACAAGCGCTTCGCCCGGGTCAAGGTCCTGCGGACGCTCAACGAGGCGCTGGAAGCGGCCATCGCCAAATAGCCGGCAAGGGGCGATGGCCGTTCATATATGGGCTGAATGGTCGTCGCCACGGTCGGCCCGTCGCAACTATTCTCGGTTCAACGTCAACAACAAGATTCCCGAGGTATGCCATGCGTGAAGTAGTGATCGTCGACAGCGTGCGGACCGGCCTGGCCAAGTCCTTCCGTGGCAAGTTCAACATGACCCGCCCGGACGACATGGCGGCCCATTGCGTGAACGCGCTGCTGACGCGCAACGACCTGGACCCCGCTCTGGTGGATGACTGCATCGTCGGCGCCGCTTCCAACGAAGGCGCGCAGGGCTACAACATCGGCCGCAACGTGGCCGTGCTGTCGCGCCTGGGCATCGACTGCCCGGGCATGACCCTGAACCGCTACTGCTCCTCGGGATTGCAGGCCATCGCCATGGCCGCCAACCAGATCGCCTCCGGCTGCAGCGACGTGATCGTCGCCGGCGGGGTCGAATCCATCAGCCTGACGCTCAACAGCAAGAACACCGATCACCTGTTCAACCCCATCATCCAGGCGCAGGTACCGGGCATCTATCACAGTATGGGGCAGACCGCCGAACGGGTCGCTCGTTGCTATGACGTGACCCGCGAGCAGCAGGACATCTATGCCCTGCAAAGCCAGCAGCGCACCGCCCGCGCCCAGGCGGCGGGCCTGTTCGCCGACGAGATCGTGCCGATGAACGTGCGCTATTTCACCGAGGACAAGCAAACCGGTGTGCGCACCGAGCACGAAGGCGTGGTAGACCGCGACGACTGCAATCGCCCCGATACCACGCTTGAAAGCCTGTCGGGCCTCAAGCCGGTATTCGCCGAGGATGGTTCGGTCACCGCCGGCAACGCGTCGCAGCTGTCCGATGGCGCCTCCATGACGCTGGTGATGAGCCTGGACAAGGCCATCGAGCTGGGTCTCAAGCCACGGGCGTTCTTCCGCGGATTCACCGTGGCCGGTTGCGAACCGGATGAAATGGGCATCGGCCCGGTATTCTCGGTGCCGAAGCTGCTCAAGGCCAACGGGTTGCAGGTGGCCGACATCGACCTGTGGGAGCTCAACGAAGCCTTCGCCTCGCAGTGCCTGTACTGCCGCGACCGGCTGGAAATCGACAATGAGAAGTTCAACGTCAGCGGTGGCTCCATCGCCATCGGCCATCCTTTTGGCATGACCGGCTCGCGCACCACGGGCCACATCATCCGCGAACTGCAGCGCCGCAACCTGCGCTATGGCGTGGTGACCATGTGCGTGGGCGGCGGCATGGGCGCGTCGGGGCTGTTCGAAGCAGTGCGCTGAGTTACAGCTGATCGCCGCGGGTTTTCGTAAGGGGCCCGCAGTTATCACCTTGCCTTTCTTGTAGGAGCGAGCTTGCTCGCGATCATGCTGACTCGGTGCGGCAGCGGATCGCGAGCAAGCTCGCTCCTACGAGTATCTGCAGGTCTCGGCGCCGCTTAACCGTGGGTGTTTCCCAGCATGGTTTCCGGGCGCACCCACTGGTCGAACTCCTCGTTGCTCAGATAGCCGAGCTCCAGCGCCGCCTCGCGCAGGGTGCTGCCCTCGGCATAGGCCTTCTTGGCGATTTCCGCGGCCTTGTCGTAGCCGATGTGCGGGTTCAGGGCGGTCACCAGCATCAGGCCACGCTCCAGATGCTCAGCCATGCGCTCGGTGTCCGGCTCCATGCCGGCGATGCAGTGGCTGTTGAAGTTGCGACAGCCATCGGCCAGCAATCGGATCGATTCCAGCAGGTTGTGAATGATCACCGGCTTGAACACGTTCAGCTGCAGGTGCCCCTGACTGGCGGCGAAACCGATGGTCACGTCGTTGCCCATGACCTGGCAGGCGAGCATCGACAGCGCTTCGCACTGGGTCGGGTTGACCTTGCCGGGCATGATCGAGCTGCCCGGTTCGTTGGCCGGCAGGCGTACTTCGGCAAGGCCGCCGCGTGGGCCGGAGCCGAGCAGACGCAGGTCGTTGGCGATCTTCATCAGAGCCACGGCCAGGGTTTTCAGCGCACCGGACAAGGTCACCAGCGGCTCATGCCCGGACAGCGCGGCGAACTTGTTCGGCGCCGAGACAAAGGGCAAGCCGGACAGCGCCGCCAGTTCCGCCGCGACCGCATCGGCAAACCCCTGCGGCGCATTGAGCCCCGTGCCCACTGCGGTGCCGCCCTGAGCCAGTTCGAGCACCGCCGGCAGCGCCTGGCGGATGGCGCGCTCGGCAATGTCCAGTTGCGCGACGAAGGCTGACAGCTCCTGGCCGAAAGTGACCGGCGTGGCGTCCATCATGTGGGTCCGCCCGGTCTTGACCAGCTTGCCGTGGCGCGCCGCCTGTTCGGCCAGGCCACCGGACAGTTCGGCGATGGCGGGCAGCAATTGATCGTGGATCGCCCTGGCGGCAGCGATGTGCATGGCGGTGGGGAAGCAGTCGTTGGAGCTCTGGGCGCGATTGACGTGATCGTTGGGATGCACCGGGCTCTTGCCGCCGCGGGTGCCGCCGGCCAGTTCGTTGGCGCGGCCGGCGATCACTTCGTTGACGTTCATGTTGCTCTGGGTGCCGCTCCCGGTCTGCCAGACCACCAGCGGGAACTGGTCGTCGTGCTGGCCGTGGAGAATCTCATCGGCGGCTTGTTCGATCAGGCGGGCGATGTCCGGGGGCAGGTCGCCGATGCGGTCATTGACTCGCGCCGCCGCCTTCTTGATCAGCGCCAGACCATGCAGGACGGCAAGCGGCATGCGCTGATCGCCGATCTCGAAGTTGGCCAGCGAGCGCTGCGTCTGTGCGCCCCAGTACGCGTGCTCCGGCACTTCGACGGGACCCAGGCTATCGGTTTCAGTACGTGTCATGCCGTTTGCTCCGTTGATGGACGATCGAGTTTAGGCTGTCATGAGCGGGAGCAGGTTCCCGCGTTCCTTGAGCGATGGGAACTCCGCGCGCAGAATGTGTCCATTGAGGGCTATCTATTGCCCGTATGAGGAAAGTTTTATGTCCCTGCTTCGCATGTTCGGCCTTTGCAGCGCCGTGTTTTTTGCCCTGATCAGCGCCCAGGCCGGCGCGGACAGCTCCAGCCATGCCGCCGAGGCCGAGCGCTTCCTGAAACTGGCCAAGGCGGATCGCCTGACGGTGCCGGTCTATGCTCAGGTCCAGCAGATGTTCGCCCAGCGTTTTGCCGAAACCCAGGCGCCGGAAAGCAAGAAGGCCTCGCTCGAGCGCTACCAGTCCAAGGCCGATGCCGAGCTGGACAAGGCCATCGGCTGGGACAAGCTCAAGCCCGAGTTGGTCGCGATCTACACCAGTGAATTCAGCGAGCGCGAGCTGGAAAAGCTGAACGAGTTCTACGAGTCCGCCCTTGGCAAGAAAATGCTCGCCAAGCTGCCCGAGCTCAACGCCCGCTCCGCCCAGTTGACGCAGTCCAAGCTCGAAGGCGCAGTGCCCCAGGTGAACAAGCTGCTGGCCGACATGACCGCCGAACTCGATACCCAAAAGAAGCCCTGACGGAGTTAGCCAGGCATGACCAAGCTGAACGCGATTGAAAACGCCCTGCAGGCCCTGCAGCCCGAACACCTCCAAGTGCTGGATGAGAGCCACATGCACAGCCGGGGGCAGGAGACCCACTACAAGGCGGTGATCGTCAGCCCGCACTTCGCCGGGCTGAACTCGGTGAAGCGCCACCAGAAGGCCTATGCGGCGATGGGCGAGCTGATGCAGCAGATCCATGCCCTGGCGCTGCATACCTACACGCCGGAAGAATGGCAGCAGCAGGGCGTCGCGCCGGCTTCGCCGGTCTGCGCAGGTGGGCACAAGTAGCCACCTGACGGTTGCCTGAAAACAACTGCACGTTTGTTGATAGAATGCGCGTCGCGCCGGCTCACGCCGGCGTTGTCGTTTTCGCATTCCCGGTCCGTCCTTTACGAGGACGACCACTGGAGGACATTTCCGCATGACCCAGAAGATCGTCGTCGCGGCGCTGTACAAGTTCGTCTCCCTGCCGGACTACGTCGCGTTGCGTGAGCCGCTGCTCGAAACCCTCGAAAGCAATGGCATCAAGGGCACGCTGCTGCTGGCCGAGGAAGGCATCAATGGCACCGTGTCCGGCAGCCGCGAAGGTATCGATGCGCTGCTGGCCTGGTTCAGCCGCGACCCGCGCCTGGCCGATATCGACCACAAGGAATCCTGCTGCGACGAACAGCCGTTCTACCGCACCAAGGTCAAGCTGAAAAAAGAAATCGTCACCCTCGGCGTGCCGGGCGTCGATCCCAACCAGCGCGTCGGAACCTACATCGAGCCCAAGGACTGGAACGCGCTGATCGCCGATCCCGAGGTGCTGCTGATCGACACCCGCAACGACTACGAAGTGGCCATCGGCACCTTCGAGGGCGCGATCGACCCGCAGACCAAGTCTTTCCGCGAGTTCCCGGACTACATCAAGGCGCATTACGACCCGGCGAAACACAAGAAGGTCGCGATGTTCTGCACCGGCGGCATCCGTTGCGAAAAGGCTTCCAGCTACATGCTGGGCGAGGGCTTCGAAGAGGTCTATCACCTCAAGGGCGGCATTCTCAAATACCTGGAAGAGGTACCCCAGGACGAGAGTCGCTGGCAGGGCGACTGCTTCGTGTTCGACAACCGGGTGACGGTGCGGCACGATCTCAGCGAAGGCGACTTCGATCAGTGCCATGCCTGTCGCACGCCGGTTTCGGCGCAGGACCGCCAGTCGGAGCATTACGTGCCCGGCATCAGCTGTCCGCATTGCTGGAACACACTGAGCGAGAAGACCCGCACCAGCGCCCGCGAGCGGCAGAGACAGATCGAACTGGCACTCAAGCGCAACCAGCCGCATCCCATCGGTTACAACTACCGTAAACAGGGTGCGTAACGGCCCGGGTTCAGGAGCACCGATGACCACTCGACTGATCTACGTGATGGACCCGATGTGCTCCTGGTGCTGGGGCTTCGCGCCGGTGGCCCGCGCATTGGCGGCGCAGGCCGGGGAAAAAGGAATCGAGATGCAGCTGGTGGTCGGCGGTCTGCGGCGCGAACGGATGGCCATGGATGCCGCCGGTCGCCAGCGCACCCTGGGCTACTGGCGCGCGGTGCATGAGGCCAGTGGTCAGCCGTTCGACCTGGAAGCCGGGTTGCCGGACGGCCTGGTCTACGACACCGAACCGGCGTGCCGCGCGCTGGTGACGGCGCGCAGTTTCGACGAGCATCTTGCCTGGCCGCTGGCCATGCGCATCCAGCAGGCGTTCTATACCGAACGCTGCGACGTCACGCGGCCGCAACGCCTGGCCGATCTGGCCGAGGCGGTTGGCCTGACGCGCGGAGAGTTCGCCGATCGCTTCGACTCACAGGCCATTCGCGATGCCACCGAGGCGGATTTCCAGTGGGCGCGCAACCTGGGCATCGCCGGATTTCCGACCCTGCTCGCCAAGCGGCACGGCCAACTGGCGCTGCTGACCAACGGCTACCAGCCTCTCGAGACACTGAGCCCGCTGCTGGCTCGCTGGCTGGAGCACAACGTCCATGCCTGATCGGCTCAGCTGGGCGGAGATTCGCCGGCTTGCCCTGCAGCACCGCAAGGCACTGGTGCTGGCCAATCTGATCGCCGTGCTGGCGACCCTGTGCAGCGTGCCCATTCCCCTGTTGTTGCCGCTGCTGGTCGACGAAGTGCTGCTCGGCGACGGCAACACCGCCCTGCAGATCATGGATCGCGTGCTGCCGACGGGCTGGCAGACGGCACTCGGCTATATCGGCCTGATGCTCTGCCTGACGCTGTTGCTGCGCGGCTGTTCGCTACTGTTCAACGTGTTGCAGGCGCGGCTGTTCGCGCAGCTGTCCAAGGATGTCGTCTATCGCATTCGGGTGCGGTTGATCGAGCGTCTCAAGCGCATCGCGCTCGGCGAATACGAAAGCCTCGGCGGCGGTACCGTGGCCGCGCACCTGGTCACCGATCTGGAGACCATCGACAAGTTCATCGGCGAAACCCTGAGCCGCCTGCTGGTCGCCGTGCTGTCCATCTTCGGTACCGCGGCGATCCTGCTGTGGATGCATTGGCAACTGGCGCTGCTGATCCTGCTGTTCAACCCGCTGGTGATCTACGCTACGGTGCAGCTGGGCAAGCGCGTCAAGCACCTGAAGAAGCTGGAGAACGACAGCACCTCGCGCTTCACCCAGGCGCTCACCGAAACGCTGGATGCCATCCAGGAAGTCAGGGCCGGCAATCGTCAGGGCTACTTTCTCGGCCGTCTCGGCCTGCGCGCCCGCGAGGTGCGCGACCATGCCGTGGCTTCGCAATGGAAGACCGATGCCTCCAACCGTGCCAGTGGCCTGCTGTTCCAGTTCGGCATCGACGTGTTCCGGGCGGCGGCGATGCTCACGGTGCTGTTCTCCGACCTGTCCATCGGCCAGATGCTGGCGGTGTTCAGCTACCTCTGGTTCATGATCGGTCCGGTGGAGCAGTTGCTCAGCCTGCAATATGCCTTCTACGCGGCCGGCGGCGCGCTGTCGCGGATCAACGAACTGCTGGGGCGCGCGGACGAGCCGCAGTACGAAGGCGGGTGCAATCCGTTCGCCGGCAATCGGACGGTGGGCATCGAGGTGCGCGGCCTGCAGTTTTCCTATCAGGACGAACCGGTGCTCGAGGGGCTGGATCTGAGCATCGCACCGGGCGAGAAGGTCGCCATCGTCGGAGCCAGCGGTGGCGGCAAGAGCACGCTGGTGCAGCTGCTGCTCGGCCTGTACCAGCCCCAGGGCGGGCAGATCCGTTATGGCGGCGCCAGCCTGGAGCAGATCGGCCTCGAGACCGTGCGCGAACATGTGGCCGTGGTGCTGCAGCATCCGGCGCTGTTCAACGACAGCGTGCGCGCGAACCTGTGCATGGGGCGCGAGCGCAGTGACGAGGATTGCTGGCACGCGCTGGAAATCGCCCAGCTGGCCGAGACCATCCGCCAGTTGCCCAACGGCCTGGACAGCATCGTCGGGCGTGCCGGCGTGCGGCTCTCCGGCGGGCAGCGCCAGCGGCTGGCGGTGGCGCGCATGATCCTGGCTCAGCCGAGCGTGGTGATTCTCGACGAGGCCACCTCGGCGCTCGACGCGGCCACCGAATATGCCCTGCACGAGGGGCTCGGGCGCTTTCTGCAAGGACGCACGACGCTGATCATTGCCCACCGTCTGTCGGCGGTTAAACAGGCCGACAGGGTCCTGGTATTCGACGGCGGGCGCATCGCCGAGCAGGGCGAGCATCAGCAGCTGATCGCAGACGGCGGGCTCTACGCCAGGCTGTATGGACATCTGCAGCATTGAGAAATGCGCAGCGCTACGCAGGTCTGAAGCGCCACTGGTGGGACTTTTCAGTAAAGGCTGGCCATTGGCCTGTACAGATTGTTTTAATGGCGCCGGATTTTTGCCTTCACTTTGGTTCGGCGCTGCCGATCAATGACTGAGCACGTTTTTTCAGGACGCCACGATGCAGTTCGCTATCCTCACCAATCTTTCCGTCGGCAAGAAATTGCTGCTGGGTTTCGCCACCGTGCTTCTACTGACCCTGGCGGTGGCCGGTACCGGTTTCTATGTGGTCGACTCGAACGTCACCCGTGCCAGCCAGATGAACCAGCTGGCCAGCATCGATGCGGCGATCCATGCGGCGCGTGGCCTGGAGCGCGACTATGCGCTGACCCGCAGCGAGGCCTCGGCCACTGCGCTGGGCGAAACCATGGCCAAGCTCAATCGCGAACTGGACCAGCTGGCTGCGGCTTCGGCCGGTGAAAGCCAGGCGCATCTGCAGAAGATCCGCGCGGCCGCAGCCGATTATGCGCAGCAGTTTTCCCGATATCGCGAGTTGATCGGCCAGGGCATCCAGATGCGCGCCCGGATGGAACAGGCCGCGCAGCTCAGCCGCGAGGAGTTCGAGTTCATCGAACTCGATATGTACGATGCCGTGCGCCTGCTCCGGCTGGAGGGCGACCGCCTCAAGGGCAGCGATCCGCTGACCATCGCCGAGGCGACCTCGGGGCTGACCAAGAACGTGCTTGACCTGCGTACCCTGGAAAATGTCTTCATCAGCAACGGTTCCGAAGCGGCCGTGGAGCGCTGGAACGAAATCTACGAGGATGTCACCCGGATCGGCGGCGGCCTGAAGATCTGGCTCAACGACGACCAGAAAACCACCATGGACGGCGCCCTGGGTGCGCTGGTGAACTATCAGGAAACCTTCGCCGAGTTCCGCCGCAACCGCGGCGAGCGCGTTGCCCTCGAGCAGGCGATGGCCGAGCAGTCGCAGGTGGTCATCGCGGTTGTCGACGAAGCCCTGGCCCTTTCCACCGCGGCGATGCACGAGCAACGCAGCCGGGCCAACGTGTTGCTTGTGGTGATCACGGTGCTGGCGGTGCTGTTCGGCCTGCTGGCCGCCGCGACCATCACCCGGATGATCCTGGTGCCGCTGCGCTACACCGTGCAACTGGCGCAGCGGGTGGCCAGTGGTGATCTCACCCAGTCGCAGACGGTCACGCGACGGGACGAACTGGGTCAGCTGCAACAGGCCATGGCCGACATGACGCAGAGCCTGCGCACGCTGATCGGGCGTATCGGCGGCGGCGTTTCGCAGATCGCCACGGCCGCCGAGCAGCTTTCCGCGGTGACCGCGCAGACCAGTGCCGGTGTGCAGAAGCAGCGCGTCGAAACCGAACAGGTGGTGACCGCCATTCACCAGATGGCAGCCACCGTGCAGGAAGTGGCGCAGAACGCCGAGCGGGCATCGCTTGCGGCGCGAGAGGCCGATCGGCAGGCGCGCCAGGGTGATCTGGTGGTGCAGGATGCGGCGGGGCAGGTCGGCAATCTCGCCGGCGAGGTCGAGCAGTCGGCCCATGCCATCGAGGCGCTGCACGCCGAAAGCGGGCGCATCGGCAGCGTGCTGGAAGTCATCCGCGCGGTCGCCGAGCAGACCAACCTGCTGGCGCTCAACGCTGCCATCGAAGCGGCACGCGCCGGCGAGCAGGGCCGTGGTTTCGCCGTGGTGGCCGATGAAGTGCGGGCACTGGCGCGGCGCACCCATGATTCCACCGAGGAAATCGAAGGCCTGATCGGCAATCTGCAGCGCGTTGCGCAGCAGGCGGTCGAGCAGATGCAGAGCAGCCGCAATCTCACCCAGCGCACCGTCGAGTTGGCCAACGAAGCCGGCGCGGCGCTGGGTCATATCACCGAGTCGGTGTCCACCATCGAGCAGATGAACCAGCAGATCGCCGCGGCGGCGGAAGAGCAGAGTGCCGTGGCGGAAAACATTTCCGAGAGCGTGACGCGGGTGCACGACATCGGCGAGCAGAGCGCTAGCGCCAGCGAACAGACCGCCAGCGCCAGCGCCGAACTGGCTCGCCTGGGTACCGAACTGCAAGGGCTGGTCGGCCAGTTCCGCACCTGACGCCGGAACCTGGGCTAGCGATGCTCGAGAGCGCTGGCCCATTCGGCCAGCGGCAATTCTGGTTGCTGCTGCCAGATGCGTTGCCAGATCTGCCGGAGCCGATCCATGTCGCCGCGCTCGCTGGGCAGCCGTTCGACATGGTCGATCAGCCGCCAGTCATCGGCCACTCGTTCGGCCAGGGCAAAACGGAAAGGGTGAAAGCCGGTCATGCCCAGTCGCAGATCGGTGACCAGCAGCAGGTCGTCGATCACGTCATAGCGCATTACGCCGCCGGTAAACCACTGCAGGCGTTCATGCTGCGGCGAGTCGGCCAGCACCGTCGCGAGCCCTTCGTTGCGTGGCAGGCGGACCAGCTCGGGTGGCGCCGTGTCGAACCAGCCGACCAGCGTTTCGTAGTAATCCTCGCCGTCCACCAGGATCACGCGCCAGAGCAGGCTGTTGAAGGGCGTCGGCGTGCTGAACAGCTGCTGGGCTTGCAGGTCGTTACGCGTCAGAACGGCTTCGACGCGGCGTTCCGCCATCTGCTTGCCGGTCAGGGTAAAGCCCAGATACAGCGTGGACAGGATCAGCGCCGCGGTCTTCCAGCGGGTCGCCCGGCCGCCAAAGCCGGCTATCGCACCGGCCAGTACGGCCAGTAGCAGTGGCACGCTGTACAGCGGGTCGATGATGAACACGCTGGACCAGGCGATGGGCGCCGAGGTAAGTGGCCATAGCAGTTGCGTGCCGTAACTGGTGAAGGCGTCCAGCGTCACGTGGGTGATCAGCACCAGCCAGAGCGTGAGGAACAGGCGCATGCCGGAATAGTCCGGGTGCGGACGTATTCGCCGGATCAGCCAGGCCAGCGCTACCGCCAGCACGCTGAGGACGAACAGCGAATGGCTGAAACCACGGTGGTAGGTCGTATTGGCGACCGCGTCGCCGAAGTCGATGAGCACGTCGAGGTCGGGCAGGGTGCCGAGCATGGCGCCATAGAGCAGCGACTTGCGGCCTTGCCAGCGCCCCAGCAAGGAGGCCTGTACGCTGGCGCCCAGAAGGGCCTGGGTGATCGAGTCCATGAAAGGTTCCGGTTACGCGTGGTGCAACACCTTAGCTGAAGCGCCATGATGTTTCGGCGGGAAATCATGTAAAAGCGTGTCGACGGCGGCCGGGCCGTAGGACAATGCTGCTGTCCATCCCTGCAACGAAGGCAAGTCATGCTGGAAATCTCCAACGCCGTGCAACTGCCCGACAGCGAGATCGAACTGAACGCGATCCGCGCTCAGGGTGCCGGTGGGCAGAACGTCAACAAGGTCTCCAGCGCGGTGCACCTGCGCTTCGATATCAAGGCTTCATCGCTGCCGGCCTTCTACAAGGAGCGGCTGCTGGCATTGCGCGACAGCCGCATCACCGGCGATGGCGTGATCATTCTCAAGGCCCAGCAGTATCGAACCCAGGAACAGAACCGCGCCGATGCGCTGGAGCGGTTGGTCGAACTGATTCGCAGCGCAGCGACAGTCGAGAAAACCCGGCGCCCGACGCGCCCGACCCTCGCCTCGAAAAAGCGCAGGCTGGAGGGCAAGAGCAAGCGGGGTGCAATCAAGGCCGGGCGTGGGCGGGTGGATTTCTGATCGCTCGGCGTCTCAGGAACCGGTGCGTTGCTCCGGCTCCGGGATGGCCATGTCGTCCAGTTCTTCTTCGTTGGCCGGCTCCTGGGCGACGCCTTCGGGAGCGTCGGGCATCAGTTCCATTACTGTTGGGCTGGTGCGCAGCATCGGGGTGAAATGCCCTGGCGGCTCCGTTACCAGATCCATGACTCGACGTGGCCGCCAGAACGAGTAGAGCGCCAGCACGCCCAGGCTCACGGCGAAGAACAGCGGCAGGGCAATGGGGCCGGCCAGATGCATCAGGCCGCCGGCCACCACCGGGCCGAGGGCGGCACCGAAGCCGTTGGCCAGCAGCAAACCGCTGGATCCCGAGAGGATTTCATCGGGATGCAGTTGGTCGACCATCTGCGCCACCGCGATGGAATAGATCGAGAAGGCCAGGCCACCCCAGATGAACATCAGCCCCAGCAACAGCGGGCTGGCCGTCAGCGGGGCGATCACCAGAGCGAGCAGCGCGGCGATGGCCACCACCCAGAGCATCACCACACGCCGTTCGTGCTTGTCGGAAAATATCCCGATGGGCCATTGCAGCACGGCGCCGCCAAGAATCGTCACGCTCATCAGCAGGCCGACCCCGGCCGCATCGAAGCCCACCTGGCTGGCGTAGACCGGAGCCAGGCCCCAGAAGCCGCCGAGGGAGAACCCAGATATGCCGGCGCCCATCAGTGGCAAGGGGGCGATACGAGCCAGCTGCAGCAGGTCGGTGGGCGGCATTTCCGGCTGCACCGGTTGTGCCTGGCGGGTGAGGGTGATCGGCATCAGCGCCGCGCAGATCAGCATGGACGACAGGGCGAACAGGGTGAACGCCATGGGGCTGTCGAGGCTCAGCAGCTGTTGCGCCGCCGCCAGCGCGCCGAGGTTCACGGCCATGTAGAGGGCGAACACCTGGCCACGCTTCTCGCCGCTGACCTGGGCGTTGAGCCAGCTTTCGATGACCATGTACAGCGTGACCAGCGCGACGCCATAGAGCAGCCGCAATGCCAGCCAGACCCAGGGATTGACGATCAGCACGTGCAGCAGCACCACCACCGTCGCCACCCCTGCGTAGAAGGCGAAGGTGCGAATGTGCCCGACGCGACGAATCAGCGAAGGGGCCAGCCAGGTGCCGATGAGAAAGCCCGCGAAGTAACCTGACATCAGCAGGCCGACCATGCCCGTGGAGTAGCCCTCGGCTACGCCGCGAAGCGTCAGCAGGGTATTGAGCAGGCCATGGCCGAGCAGAAGCAGCGCAACTCCTGCGAGCAGCGAGCTGATGGGGGCTAACAAGGTCCTCATGGCAAACAACCTTAAACGAGTGAGCCGGAATGGCAAGTGGCACAGTCGCCGTGCTCGCCTTCGAAACAGCCTGGATAAGCCGATGAATTTGCGTCGATCGGCCTGATCGATGGATTGCCTGTCGCGTGATCGACACGCGGGCAACCGAAGCGGTGTCTTTCAGCAGACTCGGTAAGCCTGCCCCGGGTTCACCTCAGGCAGACGTCTCTTCGCCCTTGAGCGTGGCGATCAAGGCCCGCACGCTGCCGGGTAGCGCGTCCAGCTCGCGTACCAGGATGCTGCGTTCGCGCACCGCCCAGGGCTCGTCCAGCTCGACCATGGCCAGGCGCATGGTGCGGCTGTGCCGGCGACCCGCCGATTCAGGGATGATGCCGATGCCGACGCCGGCCTCGATCATCCGGCACACGGCTTCGAAGCTGGAAACCTGGATGCGCAACGACAGATTGCCACCCAGCCGCTCGACCTGATCGCGCAGGAAGCTCAACAGGGTGCTGCCTTCGTGCAGGCCGATGTGCTGGTAAGTCAGGGTCTGGCGCAGGGTTACCTTCTTTTCCGTCGCCAGCGGATGCCCTACGGGCAGCGCCAGCAGCAGGCGGTCGGTGCTGAAGTGCAGGACCTGCAGGCCCTCGGCCTGCACCGGGCCGGCGATGATGCCCATGTCCGTGGAACCGTCCAGCACGCCGCGGACGATGTCGCGGCTGAGCTTCTCCTGCAGGTCCACCGTGACGCCGGGGCGCTTGGCAAGAAAGCCGGCCAGCACCTCCGGCAGAAACTCGGTGACCGCCGTGGTGTTGGCGAAGATGCGGATATGCCCCGCCTGGTCGGTGCCGTATTCGGTGAACTCGCTCTTCAGGTAGTCCACCTGACGCATGATCAGGCGGGCATGTTGCAGCAGCTTGTGGCCGGCCGGGGTCAGTTCCACGCCGCGGCTGTCGCGGTACAGCAGGCGGGTGTCGAGCTGGCCTTCCAGCGCCTTGATGCGCGCGCTGGCAGCGGCCGGCGAGAGATGCGCGCGCCGTGCACCCTGGGTCAGGCTGGGGGATTCGGCGATATGGATGAACAGGCGCAGGTCGGCCAGGGCGAAGTGCATGGTGCTGTCCGATTGAGGGAACGGCGTTCAGCATAGCCGAACGCTGGTGTCGGTAAATACAAATTCTCGGAACGCCGGCTTCGTTGCATCCTGCGGCAAAACAACACAGCGCGGACCACAAGCGATGACCGACTCTGCTTTGACTGCCTGGATCGGGCGCACCCAGGATGTTCACGATCAACTGAGCCGCAACCTGATCCAGCGTATCGCCGCGACGTTCGGCGAGCCGAATCCGGGCCATGGCGAGCCCTTGCCACCACTGTGGCAGTGGTGCTTCTTCCAGGACACGATGGCCGAGGCCGGTCTCGGCCAGGATGGCCACCCGGCGCGGGGCGGCTTTCTGCCTCCGGCCGGCGACCGCAACCGCATGTGGGCCGGCGGACGTCTGGAGTTCCACGAGCCGCTGAAAGTCGGCGGCGAAGCCAGCCGCACCACCACCATTCTCGACGTCGTGGAAAAGGTTGGCCGCACGGGCGCACTGCTGTTCGTCACCCTGCGCCACGACTATTCCCAGGACGGCCGCCTGGCCATCCGCGAGGAGCAGGACATCGTCTACCGCGAGCCGAGCCCGCCGAAGCTGTCCGGCAGCGAGCCCTTGCCAATCGGCGACTGGCGCGAAGCGGTGGAGCCGACGCCGACACTGCTGTTCCGTTACTCGGCAGTCACCTTCAACGGCCACCGGATTCATTACGACTGGCCCTACGTCACCGAGACCGAGGGCTACCCGGGGCTGGTGGTGCACGGCCCGCTGATCGCCACGCTGAACCTGCGCGCTTTCTGCCGCGCCAACCCCGACGCGCGTCTGCGCCGCTTCGCCTACCGCGGCCTGCGCCCGCTGATCGCGCCGCAACCGTTCGAAGTGGGTGGTCGCATCGTGGCGCCGGGCAAGGCCGAACTCTGGGCCGGCAATGCCGATGGCATCGCGCAGAAGGCCGAGGTGGAGTTCGAGTGAGGCGGACGCCAGCCCCTCACCTCTGACTTCTTTCCGAGGTGCAGAGTGAGGGACAAACGGACATCCGTAGGAGCGAGCTTGCTCGCGAACCGAGTCCACTCTTCGCGAGCAAGCTCGCTCCTACCCTGGAATTTGAGGAATCAATATGAACCCGTACCTGAACGACGAATACAACGCTATCCGCGAAGGCGTGCGTGCCCTCTGCGCCGAGTTCCCCGCCGAGTACTGGCGCAAGATCGACGAGGAGAAGGGCTTTCCCGAAGCCTTCGTCACCGCACTGACCGAAGCCGGCTGGCTGTCGGCGATGATCCCGGAAGAGTACGGCGGCTCGGGCCTGGGCCTGGCCGAAGCCTCGATCATCCTCGAAGAGGTCAACCGCTGCGGCGGCAACTCCGGCACCGTGCACGGGCAGATGTACAACATGTTCACCCTGCTGCGTAACGGCAGCGAGGAACAGAAGCGCTACTACCTGCCGAAACTGGCCAGCGGCGAGTTGCGCCTGCAATCGATGGGCGTGACCGAGCCGACCACCGGCACCGACACCACCAAGATCAAGACCACGGCGGTGAAGCAGGGCGACAAGTACATCATCAACGGCCAGAAGGTGTGGATCTCGCGCATCCAGCATTCGGACCTGATGATCCTGCTGGCCCGTACCACCCCGCTGGCTGAAGTGCAGCGCAAGGCCGATGGCATGTCGATCTTCCTCGTCGATCTGCGTGAAGCCATCGGCAACGGCCTGACCGTTCAGCCGATCGCCAACATGGTCAACCACGAGACCAACGAGCTGTTCTTCGACAACCTGGAGATTCCGGCCAGCAGCCTGATCGGCGAAGAGGGCAAGGGTTTCCGTTACATCCTCGACGGCCTGAATGCCGAGCGCACCCTGATCGCCGCCGAGTGCATCGGCGATGGCCGCTGGTTCATCGAGAAGTCGGCGCAGTACGCCCGCGACCGCGTGGTGTTCGGCCGTCCGATCGGGCAGAACCAGGGCGTGCAGTTCCCCATCGCCGAAGCGCACATCGAGATCGAGGCGGCCGACCTGATGCGCTGGCGCGCCTGCGAGGAATACGACGCCGGGCGTAACGCCGGTGCCGCCGCCAACATGGCCAAGTACCTGGCGGCGAAAGCCTCGTGGGAGGCGGCCAACGCCTGCCTGCAGACCCACGGCGGCTTCGGCTTTGCCAACGAATACGACGTGGAGCGCAAGTTCCGCGAGACGCGGCTGTACCAGGTGGCGCCAATCTCCACCAACCTGATTCTTTCCTACGTGGCCGAGCATCTGCTGGAGCTGCCGCGCTCGTTTTAACGAGGACGAACGAACGTAGGGTGGAAAACGGCGAAGCCTTTTCCACGCGTAACGAACAGGCGACACGGCTGGTGGAAAAGACCTGCGGTCGTTTTCCACTCTACGACTGCGTGGGCACCGACCACCGACGCAGAGTGCCGAGCGGTGCGTTCCCACGCAGGAGCGTGGGAATGATCAACCAAAGGAGCGAAAGGAGAGACGCCATGCAGATCAGTCATCTCGACCATCTGGTGCTGACCGTCGCCGACCTCGACGTCACGACGGATTTCTACAGCTGCGTGCTCGGCATGCAGGCGGTGACCTTCGGCGAAGGGCGCAAGGCGCTGGCGTTCGGCGGGCAAAAGATCAACCTGCACCAGGCCGGGCGCGAGTTCGAGCCCAAGGCCGAGCGGCCGGTGCCGGGCTCGGCGGATCTCTGCTTCATCGTCGCCACGCCGCTGGAAGAGGTCATTGCGCACCTCGAGCGCCAGGGCGTCGCCATCCTCGAAGGCCCGGTACGGCGTACCGGCGCCATCGGACCGATTCGCTCCGTCTACCTGCGCGACCCGGACCTGAACCTGATCGAACTATCCAACCCACTGGAGCCGACCGCATGAGCCAGCACACCCAGGCGCTGACTGAATTTCTCGCCGGGCTCGCTTACGAGCAGATTCCCGACGCGGTGCTCGCCCGCACCGAAGACCTGTTTCTTGACTGGCTCGGCTCTGCCCTGGCCAGCGCGGAATCGCACCCCATCCCGCTGTTCGAGCGCTATGCGCAGCAGATGGGCCCGGCGGAAGGGCCGGCGCGCATCTTCGTCAACGGCAAGAGCAGCAGCGCCTATTTCGCCGCGCTGGTGAACGGCGCCAGCTCGCACCTGGTGGAGCAGGACGACCTGCACAACAGCTCGGTGTTGCACCCGGCCACGGTGGTGTTCCCGGCGGCGCTGGCAGCCGCGCAGGACCTGGGCAAATCCGGCCGCGAGCTGCTGGTGGCTTCGGTCGCCGGCTACGAGGCGGGTATTCGCATCGGCGAATTCCTCGGCCGCTCGCATTACCGCATCTTCCACACCACCGCGACCGTCGGCACCCTGGCCGCCGCTGTGGCGGTGGGCAAGCTGATGGATTTTGACCAGCAGCAGTTCACCCATCTGCTGGGCAGTGCCGGCACCCAGGCCGCCGGCCTCTGGGAGTTCCTCCGCGACGCCGCCGACTCCAAACAGCTGCACACCGCCAAGGCCGCCGCCGATGGCCTGCTTGCGGCCTACTTGACGAAAGACGGCCTGACCGGCGCGCAGAACATCCTCGAAGGCGAGCAGGGCATGGCCGCCGGGATGTCGAAGGACGCAAATCCGGCCGCACTTTCCGATCGCCTCGGCAGCCGCTGGGCGCTGGCGGAAACCTCGTTCAAGTTCCATGCCTCCTGCCGCCATACCCATCCGGCCGCCGATGCGCTGCTGGATCTGATGCAGCGCGAGCAGCTGGGCGCCGACGACATCGCCAGCGTCATCAGCCGCGTGCACCAGGGCGCCATCGATGTACTGGGCCGCGTGGTGGTGCCGCAGACGGTGCATCAGGCGAAGTTCTCCATGGGCACGGTGCTGGGTCTGATCGCCCTCTACGGCAAGGCCGGACTGACCGAATTCCATACCCATGCACTTACCGACCCGCGTGTCGGCCAGTTCCGCGAGAAGGTCTCGATGATGCTCGACGCCCAGGTGGACGACGCCTATCCGGCGCGCTGGCTCGGCCGCGTCGAGGTGAACACCCACGACGGACGCACGCTGCACGGCGCCATCGACGAACCCAAGGGCGACCCGGGCAACACCCTCAGTCGTGCCGAGCTGGAGGACAAGTTCCGGCGTCTTGTGCAGTTCTCCGGTGCGCGCAGCGCGGATGAGGCCCAGGCGCTGATCGAGCAGGTCTGGCGCTTGCGCGAGATCGACGATCTGAACGCGCTGGTCTGACGGAACGTAGGGTGGAAAACGGCCGCAGGTCTTTTCCACCGACGGTTCGGAGCACGATTCCGTAGCGCTGGCAGCAGCCGGAACGGAGCGGACGTTACCGCGGCAGGACTTGAACGAACGCGTGGAAAAGGCTTCGCCGTTTTCCACCCTACGCCGAATTTGCAGGAACCTGATATGAACGACACAACCGCCAAACCCCGCCCACTCGACGGCATCACCGTGGTCAGCCTCGAGCACGCCATCGCCGCGCCGTTCTGCACGCGCCAGCTGGCCGACCTCGGGGCCCGGGTGATCAAGGTGGAGCGGCCCGGTTCCGGTGACTTCGCCCGCGGCTATGACGAGCGCGTCGACGGCCTGGCCTCGCATTTCGTCTGGACCAACCGTTCCAAGGAAAGTCTGACCCTGGACGTCAAGCAGCAGGATGCCGTCCAGGTGCTCGACCAGCTGCTGGCCAAGGCCGACGTGCTGGTACAGAACCTTGCTCCGGGCGCTGCGGCGCGCATGGGGCTGTCCTTCGAGGCACTGCACGAGCGTTTCCCGCGGCTGGTGGTGTGCGATATCTCCGGCTACGGCGAAGGCGGTCCCTACGAACAGAAGAAAGCCTACGACCTGCTGATCCAGTCCGAAGGCGGTTTCCTCTCGGTCACCGGCGGTCCGGGTGAAGATGAAATGGCCAAGGCCGGTTGCTCCATCGCCGACATCGCCGCCGGCATGTACGCCTACACCGGTGTGCTCTCGGCATTGATGCTGCGCGACAAGACCGGCAAGGGCAGCCGTGTGGACGTCTCCATGTTGGAAAGCCTGGTGGAGTGGATGGGCTACCCGCTGTACTACGCCTACAAGGGCGCCACGCCGCCACCCCGGGCCGGCGCCGCCCACGCCACCATCTACCCCTACGGGCCGTTCCCCACCGGTGACGGCGGTACCGTGATGCTCGGCCTGCAGAACGAGCGCGAATGGCTGCTGTTCTGCGAGAAGGTGCTGTTGCAGCCGGAGCTGGCGCGGGACGAGCGCTTCTCCGCCAACTTCAAGCGTTCGGAAAACCGCGCCGCGCTGCGCGCCATCATCGTCGAAGCCTTCTCCCGGCTGAGCGCCGAAGAGGTGATTGACCGCCTGGACAACGCACCCATCGCCAACGCCCACGTCAACGACATGGCTGGCGTCTGGGCGCATCCGCAACTCAAGGCGCGTGGTTGCTGGAGCGAGGTGGACAGCCCGTCCGGCAGCTTGCCGGCCTTGCTGCCGCCAGGGCGCAACACCGCCTTCACGCCGCGCATGGATCCGATCCCCGCGCTGGGCCAGCACACCGATGCGCTGCTCGCCGAGCTGGGCTACGCGCCCGGCGATATCCAGCGCCTGCATCAGCAGGGAGCGGTATGAGCGACCTGTAGGAGCCAGATGGCCGGCGATCCAGTAACTTCACTGCTTCGCCTTCGCCAGCAAGCTCAAACTGGCCCCTACCGAAACGACAGACAAAAGGAACGACCATGAATTCGAACATCATCCGCACCGCGCTGTTCGTCCCGGCCACCCGCCCCGAGCGCATTCCCAAGGCGCTGGCCACCGGAGCCGATGTGGTGATCGTCGATCTGGAAGATGCGGTGGCCGAGGACCTGAAGCGCGAAGCGCGGGACAACCTCGATGCCTTCCTCAGCGAGAACTCACAAGCGCGGGTGTTGGTGCGTATCAACGCGCCGACGCACCCGGAACAGGCCGACGACCTGGCGCTGTGTGCACGCCATGCCGGTGTATCTGCTGTGCTGCTACCGAAGGTGGAAAGCGCCGTACAGGTGGCGCGGGCAGCCGGCTGCGGCAAGCCGGTGTGGCCGATCATCGAAAGCGCGCGCGGGCTCGTTCATCTGGCGGAAATCGCCCACTCCCAGAGTGTCGAGCGTCTGTCCTTCGGCGCGCTGGATCTCGGTCTGGACCTGGGTATAGCCAGCGGCACCGCCGGCGCCGAGCGCATCCTCGACCAGGCCCGCTACGCATTGCTGTTGCAGTCGCGCCTGGCCGGGCTGGCCGCGCCGCTGGACAGCGTATTCCCCGACATCAAGAACCTGCACGGTCTCGCCGAGACCACGGCCGCCGCCCGCGACATGGGCTTCGGCGGCCTGCTGTGCATTCACCCCAGCCAGGTGGCTGTGGTGCATGAAACGCTGATGCCCGACGCGGAAGAACTGGCCTGGGCGCAGCGCGTCCTCGCGGCCGGGGCTTCCGGCGAAGGCGTCTTCGTGGTGGACGGGCAAATGGTCGACGCGCCTGTCGTCGGCCGTGCCCGTCGCCTGCTGCAACGTGCCGGGCAAGCGCTGCCCTGAGGCTGCGCTGTCACACACGTACCAACCGACAAGAACAAGAGGGGTACTACCATGTTGAAAACCACCGTCAAGGCGCTTGCGTGCGCACTGTCCCTGACCGCCGGTCTCGCTTTCGCCGATCCGATCACCATCAAGTTCGCCCATGTGGTGGCGGACAACACGCCGAAGGGGCAGGGCGCTCTGCTGTTCAAGAAACTGGCCGAGGAGCGCCTGCCGGGCAAGGTGAAGGTCGAGGTCTATCCGAACTCCTCGCTGTACGGCGACGGCAAGGAAATGGAAGCCTTGTTGCTCGGCGACGTGCACATGCTGGCGCCGTCGCTGGCCAAGTTCGAGCACTACAACAAGGGCATCCAGATATACGACCTGCCTTTCCTGTTCGACGACATCGAGGCCGTCGACCGCTTCCAGGCCAGCCCTCAAGGGCAGAAGTTGCTCAGCAGCATGGAAGACAAGGGCATCACCGGCCTGGCTTACTGGCACAACGGCATGAAGCAGCTGTCGTCCAACAAGGCGATGCATGAGCCCAAGGACGCCCGCGGCCTGAAATTCCGCGTGCAGGCCTCCAACGTGCTCGACGAGCAGTTCAAGGCGATCCGCGCCAACCCGCGCAAGATGAGCTTCTCGGAGGTCTACCAGGGCCTGCAGACCGGCGTGGTCAACGGCACCGAGAACACCTGGTCGAACTACTACAGCCAGAAGGTGCACGAAGTGCAGCCGTACTTCACCCATTCCGAACACGGTGTGATCGACTACATGGTGATCACCAACACCAAATTCTGGAAAGGCCTGCCGGACGATGTTCGTGGCGAGCTGAAAACGATCATGGACGAGGTCACCGTCGAGGTGAACCGTCAGGCGGACGACCTGAATCGCGAAGCGCGTGATGCGATCGCCAAGGCGGGTACCAGCGAAATCATCGAGCTGACCCCCGAGCAACGCGCCAAGTGGCGCGAGGCGATGCAGCCGGTGTGGAAGAAGTTCGAAGGCGAGATCGGCAAGGAGCTGATCGAAGCGGCGCAGGCCTCGAACCAGCAGTAAGAACCCTGGATGGCTGTCGCAGCGCGGCAGCCATCCAGCTTTCGATCAGACCGCCGCTTCCTGCATCCACTTCGGCTTCGGGTAGCGGCGATCGGCTTTGCCGGCCTTGAGCACCGAGCCGGGCACTTCATGGCCCACCAGCTCGGGAAGGCTCGCAGCGCACTGCAGCAGCTGGTCGAGATCGACACCGGTCGCTTGCCCCATGCGCTGGAACATGTGCACCAGGTCTTCGGTGCAGATATTGCCGCTGGCGCCAGGCGCATAAGGGCACCCACCCAGCCCGCCCAGGGACGCGTCGAAACGGTCGATGCCGGCGTTCAGCGCTGCCAGCGCATTGGCCAGGCCCATGCCGCGGGTGTTGTGGAAATGCGCGGTGAACACGGCATCGGGCCAACGGCTCAGCGCCTCGCGGCAGATGCGCTCGACCTGCGTCGGGTCGGCCATGCCGGTGGTGTCGCAGAGGGTGATGCCCTGCACGCCGATCTCCAGCAGGCGCTGCACCAGTTCGTACACGCGCGGCTCCGGCACCTCGCCCTCGAAGGGGCAGCCGAAGGTGGTCGACAACGAGGCGTTGACGAACACCCCGCTGCCGCGGGTGACCTCGATGATCTCGCGGAACTGCGCCAGCGACTGCTCGGGCGTCATGCGCAGGTTGGCCAGGCCGTGGGTGTCGCTGGCCGACATCACCAGGTTGATCTCGTCCACCGCACAGGCCAGCGCGCGTTCGCAGCCCTTCACGTTGGGCACCAGCACGGTGTACTCGACGCCCGGCACGCGGCGGATGCCGCGCATCACCTCCTCGGCGTCGCGCAGGTTGGGGATGGCCTTGGGCGAGGTGAAGGAGGTGACCTCGATCTTCGCCAGCCCGGTCTGCGAGAGGCGGTCGATCAGCGCGATCTTGTCCGCGGTCGGCACGAAGTCCGGCTCGATCTGGAAGCCGTCGCGGGTGGCGACTTCCTGGATATACAGGCGTTTGCTCATGGTTGAGTCCTGTCGGTTCTGGGCGTCGTAGGGTGGATGACGCTCCACCCATCCACCGTTACGGGAATGTCACGGTGGATGAAAAGTCATCCACCCTATGAAGCTTGTGGCTTTTTCAGATGATTCCGCGCTCGCGCAGGCCCTGGCGTTGTTCGTCGGTGAGGCCGAGCCCGGCCAGCACGTCGTCGGTGTGTTCGCCCAGTTGTGGGCCGCCATGGCCGATGCGTCCCGGCGTGCGCGAGAGCTTGGGCAGCACGCCCGGTACTTTCAACGGGCCGGCGAAGGTCTCGACCTGCTCGATCATCTGCCGCGCCAGGTAGTGCGGATCCTCGACGATGTCGGCGGCGGTATAGGGATAGCCGGCCGGCACGCGTGCGCCCTTGAGCGCTTCGATCACCTCGTCGCGGTCGTGCTGTGCGGTCCACTCGCCGATGGCCGTGTCGATCAGCTCGGCGTGCTGCGCGCGGCCGTCGTTGTGGGCGAAGCGCGGGTCGTCGGCCAGGTCCGGGCGGCCCATCAGGGTCATCAGCCGCTTGTAGATGCTGTCGCCATTGCCGGCGATCAGCACGTAGGCGCCGTCCCGGCACAGGTAGGAGTTGGACGGCGTGATGCCGGGCAGCGCGCTGCCGGCCGGCTCGCGGACGTAGCCGAAGGCGTCGTATTCGGGCACCAGGCTTTCCATCATGGCGAACACCGACTCGTACAGCGCCACGTCGATCTCCTGGCCCAGGCCGCTGCGACCGCGTTCCTGCAGGGCCAGCAGCACGCCGATGACGCCGTAGAGCGAGGACAGCGAGTCGCCGATGCTGACCCCGACGCGCACCGGCGGCTGGCCCGGATGGCCGGACAGGTGGCGCAGGCCGCCCATGGCCTCGCCGATCACGCCGAAGCCCGGCAGGTCGCGGTAGGGGCCGGTCTGGCCGTAGCCGGAGATGCGCAGCATGATCAGGCGTGGGTTGAGCTTCGATAGCTCGTTCCAGCCCAGGCCCCATTCCTCCAGCGTGCCGGGGCGAAAGTTCTCGATCAGGATGTCGGCCTCGGCCACCAGTTGGCGGACAATGGCCTGGCCTTCGGCGGCCTTGAGGTCCAGCGTCACCGAGCGCTTGTTGCGCGACTGCACGTGCCACCACAGCGAGGTGCCGTCCTTGAGCTTGCGCCACTTGCGCAGCGGGTCGCCGACCTTCGGCGGCTCGATCTTGATCACCTCGGCGCCGAATTCGCCGAGCAGCTTGCTGGCGAAGGGGCCGGCGATCAGCTGGCCCATCTCGATCACCTTGAGGCCCTGCAGCGGCAGGCTCTTCTCTGTCTGTTGGCTCATCGCAACACCTGTGCGGGATGGTTCATGGCGCAGAGCATGACCGACGCCCGCGAAGCCGACAATTGATCGATGGCCAAGGTATGCTTCGCGTTTCGCGAAGGGATTGTCCGTCAGGCTCTGAAGTACGGGGTTTGAGGTGATACAAACTTCGCCACCTGCGAATACGGAAGGGCTCTTCATGCGTCGTATCGATTTCGTCACCCTGCGCCTGTTCGTCGCCATCGCCGACGAGCGCAGCCTGACCCGCGCCGCCGAGCGCGAGCACCTCGCCCTGGCGGCGGTGAGCAAGCGCGTCAGCGATCTGGAGGGCCAGCTCGGCGTCAGCCTGCTCTATCGCCAGCCCAAGGGCGTCGAGCTGACGCCGGCGGGCCACGCGCTGCTGCACCATGCGCGCAACCTGCTGGACAATCTGCAGCAGCTGGATGCCGATCTCAGCGAATTCAGCCAGGGGGTGAAGGGCCATGTGCGCATCCACGCCAATACATCGG
This sequence comes from Stutzerimonas nitrititolerans, assembly GCF_003696285.1. Lineage (GTDB taxonomy): Bacteria > Pseudomonadota > Gammaproteobacteria > Pseudomonadales > Pseudomonadaceae > Stutzerimonas > Stutzerimonas nitrititolerans. The sequence continues at coordinate 13,207 of NZ_RFFL01000005.1, read as the reverse complement.
CGGTGATCGAGTTCCTGCCCGAGGACCTCAGCGTCTTCGCCCGCCGGCACCCGGAAGTGAAGATCGACCTCGAGGAACGCGTCAGCAGCGACACCCTGCGCGCGCTGCGCGAGGGGCTGACGGATATCGGCATCTTCGCCGGGCACATGCCGGCCGAGGACCTGCAGGTCTTCAATTACCGCGAGGACCGGCTGGTGCTGGTCACCCCGCGCGAGCATCCGCTGGCGGCGCGCGATCGCATCGCCCTGGGCGATGCGATCGGCTTCGACTTCATCGGGCTGCAGCAGGACGCCTCGCTGCACGCCCTGCTGCAGCAGTCGGCCCAGCAGATGGGCACGCCGCTGCGCCTGCGCATCCAGGTGCGCAGCTTCGAGGCGATCTGCCGGATGATCCATACCGGCATGGGCGTCGGCGTGCTGCCCGAGCAGGTGGTGCGCAACTATCTGCCGGCGCTGGACGTGGCGATCGTCCCGCTGAGCGATCCCTGGGCGCGCCGCGAGCTGAAGATCGGCGTACGCAACCTGGACAGCCTCTCGGTCACCGCGCGGCAGATGCTCGAATACCTCACCGCTCGCGAAGGCAGGGGCCCGGAAACGGCGGGATAAGGCGATAGAAGGGCGCAGCCTTCGCGAACGGCGAAGCCAAGCTTGGCCAAATAGCAATTCAGCGGGGCGCGGCTGCCGGAGTAGAGTCGGCCGGGACACATGGCTCACACAACTACAAAACGGAGCTCCTCATGGCGCGACTCACCCGTGGCATTACCCGTCTGCTCGCCGCTTCGGCACTGTTCACCATTCTCGGCGCCCAGGCCGATCCAATCCTGATCAAGTTCTCCCATATCACCGCCGACAGCACGCCCAAGGGGCAGGGCGCCCTGATGTTTCAGAAGCTTGTGCATGAACGTCTGCCGGGCCAGGTCGAGGTGCAGGTCTTCGCCAACTCCTCGTTGTACGGCGACGGCAAGGAGATGGAAGCGCTGCTGATGAATCAGGTGCAGATGCTCGCTCCGGCGCCTTCCAAGCTCGAGCAGTACACCAAGCAGCTGCAGCTGTTCGACCTGATGTTCCTGTTCGACGACATGGCCGCCGCCCAGCGCTTCCAGCAGTCGGAGAAGGGCCGCGCGATGCTCAAGTCCATGGAGGACAAGGGCATCACCGGGCTGGCCTACTGGCTCAACGGCATGCGCCAGTTCACCGCCAACAAGCCGCTGCGCGAGCCGGCCGACGCCCGCGGGCAGAAGTTCCGCGTGCAGCCTTCGGATCTGCAGGCCGCCCAGTACACCGCGTTGCGCGCGGTACCGCGCAAGATGGCCTTCGCCGAGATCTACCAAGGCCTGCAGACCGGCGTGGTCAACGCCCAGGACAACCCCTGGTCGAACATCTACAGCCAGAAGTACTACGAAGTGCAGAAATACATGACCGAGTCCAATCACGGCATCGGCAACTACCTGCTGATCACCAACACCAAGTTCTGGAATGGCCTGCCGGCGCCGGTGCGCGGCGAGCTGGAGGCGATCATCGAAGAGGTCACCGCCGAGGTGAATCGTCAGGCCGAAGCGCTCAACGAGGAGGCCCGGCAGGGCATCGTCGCCTCCGGCAAGAGCGAGATCCTGGTGCTCACCGACGAGGAACGGGCCAAGTGGCGTGAAGCGGTGCAGCCCGCCTGGAAGAAGTTCGAGGACGAGATCGGCAAGGACCTGATCGAAGCGGCGCAGGCGGCGAATTCGGGGAACTGACAGCGGCCTCAGGCCGGTACGCCGACGATCACGCTGGATGCCTTGAAAATCGCCGTGACCTTGCGCCCCACGGCGAGCTCCAGCGTGTCGCTGCTCTCGCGGGTGACGATGGCCGCCAGGGTGGCGCCGCCGGGCAGGTCGAGCACCACCTCGCTGTTCACCGCGCCGGGCTGGATGCGCGAGATGGTGCCGGTCAGGCGGTTGCGCGCGGAAACTCGCGTGCCGTCTTCCTCGTCCATCAGGATGACCGAGGAGGACTTGACCAGCGCGAAGGCTTCGGCGCCGGGTTTCAGGCCGAGGCTCTCGGTGCTTTCCTGAGTGACGATGGCGACCAGCTTCTGGCCGCCGGCGATTTCCAGTTCGACCTCATCGTTCACCGCGCCGCTTTTGGTCCGGGTTACGGTGCCGAGGAACTGATTGCGCGCGCTGGTTTTCATGCCCATTCTCCGGATAAGCAGGTAGTCGTCGGCCAGGTCCGTGGCCTGTCGGCCCAGCTGTTCGACGAAGCGTCGGTGCTCGCGTTCGATGGTGCGGAAGTTCGCCACCAGCTGTTCGCCCCGTTGGGTCAGCCGCGTGCCGCCGCCGCCCTTGCCCCCGGCCAGGCGCTCGACCAGCGGTTCGCCGGCCAGGTTGTTCATGGTGTCGATGGCATCCCAGGCGGCCTTGTAGCTCATCTTGATGGCTTTGGCGGCCTGGGTGATCGAGCCACATTCGGCGATCTTGGCCAGCAGCGTGACGCGGTCCGGTCCGCCGAACTTCTCGCCATCGACGGTCAGCCAGATCGAGCCGTGCAGCTCGACGTTCTTGTCGTTCGATTCCATGGTTCTGTCGTCGCCCCTTCGCGATTCATCGGCGAAGCATATCGGGAAGTGCCCGAACTTTCAGTCGATTAACGCCAGGGCTTCGTGGGCGGTTGCCGCACTTTCGATGACGCCTTCACGCAGGTGCAGCACCTGCTCGCCGAACACCTCGGCGTCCTCGGGGTCGTGGGTGATCAGCAGCATGGGCACCTGCAGGCGCCGCTGCAGTTCGTCCAGCTCACGGCGCATATGGCTGCGCAACTGCGGGTCGAGGGCCGAGAAGGGTTCATCGAGCAGCAGCGCCCTGGGCTGGGCGATCAGGGCCCGGGCGAGGGCGGTGCGCTGGCGCTGGCCGCCGGAAAGCTCCTCGGGCAACTGGCCGGCCACCGGGCGCAGCTGGAAGGCGTCCAGCCAGTAGTCGACCGCCTCATGCTGGAGCGCGGCGCGCGGATTGAGCAGGCCGCGGCGCAGGCCGAAGCCGATGTTCTGCCGCACGTTCAGGTGCGGAAACAGCGCGTAGTCCTGGAACAGGTAGGCCACCTGGCGCCGTTGCGGAGGCAGGTCGATCTTCGCCGCGTGATCGAACAGAGGCGTGCCGTCGAGGTGAATATGGCCTTGGTCGGGGCGTATCAGCCCGGCGATGGCCTTGAGCAGCAGGCTCTTGCCCGAGCCGGAGGGGCCGAGCACCACCAGCCGCTGGCTGTCGGTCTGGAAACGCACCTGCAACTGGAAACTGCGCTTGGCGGACTTCAGGGTCTTGCTTATGTCGATATCGAGTTGCATGGGATGTGTTCCGTCAGCGGTTGGCGATGCGCCCAGGCGCCAGGCGGCCGGCAAGCAGCAGCACGGTCACGCAGACCGCCGAGGTGATCAGCACCAGCAGGTTGGCGACGTCGTCCTGGCCGGCCTGCACCGCTTCGTATACGGCGATGGAGAGTGTCTGGGTCTTGCCGGGGATGCTGCCAGCGACCATCAGCGTGGCACCGAATTCGCCCAGCGCGCGGGCGAACGCCAACAGCACGCCGGCGAGGATGCCGCGCCAGGCCAGCGGCAGGGTAACGCGAAAGAACACTGCGAGTTCGGAGATGCCCAGTACCCGCGCTGCCTGTTCCAGTTGGCCGTCCACCGCTTCGAAGGCCGCGCGCGCCGGCTTGAACACCAGCGGAAAGGCGACGACGGAAGCGGCGATCACCGCGCCCTGCCAGGTGAAGATCAGGTTGATGCCGAAGCTTTCGTGCAACCAGGCGCCGAAAGCGCTGCGCTTGCCCATCAGCACCAGCAGGTAGTAGCCGAGCACGGTCGGCGGCATGACCATCGGCAACGTCAGCAGGGTGTCGAGCAGCTCGCGGCCGGGAAAGCGCTTGCGCGCCAGCAGGTAGCCCACGGCGACGCCGAGCACCAGAGTGATGGCCGTGGCCCAGCCGGCGACCTTCAGCGACAGGGCGAGAGCGATCCAGACCGAGTCCATTGCTGCGGCTCAGGGCTGCTTGAAGCCGTACCGGGCGAGCACTGCCTGGCCGGCCGGTGAGCGCACGTAGGCAATGAAGCGCTGACCTTCGGCGGCATTGGCGCTGTCGGCGGTCTGGGCGATCGGGTAGCTGATCTTCACCTCCAGCGGTACCTCGAAGGCGACCTTGACCTTGTCCTGCATCACGCTGGCGTCGGTGGCGTAGACGAAACCGGCCTCCACCTCGCCGCGCGCCACGTAGTCCAGGGACTGGCGCACGTTCTGCGTGCTGATCGCCTTGGCCTGCATGGCGCTCCAGAGGCCGGCGGCCTCAAGCGCCTGCTGGCTGTAGCGGCCGACCGGCACGCTGGCCGGGTTGCCGATGGCGACCTTCTCGACACCTGGCTGCGTGAGGTCGTCAAGCTGGGCGAGTTTCAGCGTGCTGTCGTTCGGCACTATCAGTACCAGCGCGTTGTTGGCGAAATCCTGTCGTGAGCCGGGCTCGATCAGCTTCTGTCGGGCGGCCTGATCCATGGTTTCCTGATCGGCGGAGGCGAACACGTCCACCGGGGCGCCCTTGGCCATCTGCTGCAACAGCGCTCCGGAAGCGCCGAAGTTCAATTGCACCTTGGCGTCCGGGTGGAGGGCTTCGTAATCCTGGGCGATTTCCTTGAAGGCGTTGGTCAGACTGGAGGCGGCGGATACCGTCAGCTCGCCCGCCTGGGCGATACCGGTGGCGGTAAGCAGGGCGAGACCGGCCACTAGCGATTGCAACGAAAATGACATCTGCTTGTTCTCCGCAAGGGTTCTGGATTAGCGCAATATAACCACGTATATCGCGCTGATGGGAATGACCTGAAGCGAAGCCGAGCAAAATCATTCTTAGCGAGGGATGGACTTGTGTCGCCGGCATCGCCGCGTCCGGCGCCGAACGCAGGGTCTATGCTTCTGGGTAGCCTGATCACGGGTTTGGAACGCCAGTCCGGGTGATCGGCTCAAATGCAACGTCTGCCAGGCGCTTGGGTTGCTGATTGGTTCGCCTGTTGGACAAGGTTTTGCAAACCAACAAGACAGAGGTAACCGCCATGAGTGCTGCGTCCCTATATCCGGTACGGCCCGAGGTGGCCGCCCAGTCTTTGACCGACGAGGCCAGCTACAAGGCCTTGTATCAGCAGTCGGTGGTCAATCCCGATGGGTTCTGGCGCGAACAGGCAGCGCGCCTCGACTGGATCAGGGCCTTCACCACGGTCAAGCAGACTTCGTTCGACGATCACCATGTGGACATCAAGTGGTTCGCAGACGGCACCCTGAACGTGTCGGCCAACTGCCTGGATCGTCACCTGGAGGAACGCGGTGACGCGCCCGCCATCATCTGGGAAGGCGACGACCCTTCGGAGCAGCGGACCATCACCTACCGCGAGCTGCACCGGGAAGTCAGCAAGTTCGCCAACGCCCTGCGCGGCCAGGATGTGCATCGCGGCGACGTGGTCACCATCTACATGCCGATGATTCCCGAGGTGGCGGTGGCCATGTTGGCCTGTGCACGAATCGGTGCGGTGCATTCGGTGGTGTTCGGCGGTTTCTCGCCGGAAGCCCTGGCGGGGCGCATCATCGACGGCAACTCGAAGGTGGTGATCACCGCCGACGAAGGGCTGCGTGGCGGCAAGAAGGTGCCGCTCAAGGAAAACGTCGATGAGGCGCTGACCAACCCCCGAACCCGCTGCGTGCAGAAGATCATCGTGGTGCGCCGCACTGGCGGCGATATCAAGTGGAACCAGCATCGCGACATCTGGTACGACGAGCTGATGCACGTCGCCGGCGAAATCTGCGCGCCGAAGGAAATGGGGGCGGAAGAGCCCTTGTTCATCCTTTATACGTCGGGCTCCACCGGCAAGCCGAAAGGTGTCCTGCATACCTGCGCGGGATACCTGCTGTATGTGTCGCTGACCCATGAGCGGGTATTCGACTACCGGCCGGGCGAGGTCTTCTGGTGTACCGCCGACGTCGGCTGGGTCACCGGGCACAGCTACATCGTCTACGGTCCGCTGGCCAACGGCGCGACCACGCTGATGTACGAAGGGGTGCCCAACTACCCGGACGTCACGCGTATCGCCCAGATCATCGACAAGCACAAGGTGAACATTCTCTACACCGCGCCGACCGCCATCCGCGCGATGATGGCCGAAGGCTCCGCCGCGGTCGAAGGCGCCGATGGTTCGAGCCTGCGCCTGCTGGGTTCGGTCGGCGAGCCGATCAATCCCGAGGCGTGGCACTGGTACTACGAGACGGTCGGCAAATCGCGTTGCCCCATCGTCGACACCTGGTGGCAGACCGAGACCGGCGGCATCCTCATCAGCCCATTGCCGGGCGCCACCGCACTCAAGCCGGGCTCGGCCACGCGGCCTTTCTTCGGCGTGGTGCCGGGCCTGGTGGACAACCTCGGCAACCTGCTTGAGGGCGCGGCCGAAGGCAATCTGGTGATCCTCGATTCCTGGCCGGGGCAGATGCGCAGCATCTACCGCGACCATGACCGCTTCGTCGACACCTACTTCAAGACCTTCCGCGGCATGTACTTCACCGGCGACGGCGCGCGCCGCGACGAAGATGGCTACTACTGGATCACCGGGCGGGTGGACGACGTGCTGAACGTCTCCGGCCACCGCATGGGGACCGCGGAAATAGAAAGCGCCATGGTCGCCCACCGCAAGGTCGCCGAGGCGGCCGTGGTCGGCGTGCCGCATCCGGTGAAGGGGCAGGGCATCTATGTCTACGTCACGCTGATCCACGGCGAGGAGCCGACCGACCAGCTGCGCCAGGAACTGCAGCAGTGGGTGCGCAAGGAAATCGGCCCGATCGCCGTGCCGGATACCATCCAGTGGACGACCGGGTTACCCAAGACACGTTCCGGCAAGATCATGCGCCGCATCCTGCGCAAGATCGCCACGGACGATTTCGATTCGCTGGGCGATCTTTCGACCCTGGCCGATCCCGGCGTGGTGCAGCAACTGATCGATACGCACAAGGCCATCCAGCGCAGCTGATCGAGGCGGGGCGGCGAACAGGTCTTCGCCGCCCCCTGGTTCGATCAGGAGGCCGGCGATGCCGCCTGCTCCTGCGGTGCCTGGGCAACCAGCATTTCCGGCAGGTCGCCGCCGATGAATTCCACCTGGCGGATGGGGAAGGCGAAGTCCACCTCGAGTTCGTGGATGCCTTCGAGCAGACGCAGGTTGATCTCTTCCTGAACGTCCATGTAGGCGTTGTAGTCGGCAGTCTGCATGATGTAGACGACCTCGTAGGTCAGCTGGCTGTTATCGAAGGCGAAGAAGTGGGCACGGTCGAACTTGGCCTTCTCGATGCTTTCGATGATCCGCCGAACCAGTAGGCTCACCTCGCGCAGCTTGCTGGCCGGTGTCTTGTAGCTGATGCCGAACTTGAAGACGATCCGCCGCGTGTTCATGCGCTTGTAGTTGTGGATCGTCTGCGAAAGCAGGTCGGCGTTGGAGCACACCACCTGCTCGCCGCTCAGGCTGCGGATGCGGGTGGTCTTCAGGCCGATATGCTCGATGGTGCCGGCGATATCGCCGAAGACCACGAAGTCGCCGATCTCGAACGGCTTGTCGATGCCGATGGAGAGCGAGGCGAAGATGTCGCTGAGCAATGTCTGTACCGCCAGGGCGATGGCGATACCGCCGACGCCGAGGCTGGCCACCATGGCGGTGATGTCCACGCCGAGGTTGGCGAGGATCGACAGCAGCATCATGGTCCAGACCACGATACGCAGCATGATGCCGATGATGGTGGTGGTCACCGGATTGCGCGCCTTGCCATCGCGCGTGAGGCTCTCCATCCACAGGTGGACCGCGGTATCGAGCCAGAGGGCGATCTGGAAGGCCAGCGCGATGAACCAGCCATGGGACATGGCCGATTCCCAGCGGTCGGGTAGTTCCGCAAACTTCAGGCCGATCAGCAGGGACATCGCGATGAGCAGCAGCTGGCTGGTACGGCTGAGCATTTCCGCGACCATGCCGGCGAAGCCGCTCGGCGAGCCCTTGCTCAGTTTACGCAGGCGATTGGTGACGACCTTGAGGACGGTTTGCAGCACCAGGTAACTGACGAAAGTGGCGCCCAATACCAGGGCGATGTTCAGCCAGAGCGTTTCATCCAGCAGGCCATCCCAATTCATCGTTTCGGTTCCTCCACATAGGTACGTAATGGTTCAGTGGCCCAGGCACTGCATTAGTTCCCATGTGGAGGGGGGAAGGAACGGCGGGGAAGGGGAGCGTTGCGGGTGTGCGGTACTACTGGTCCTGGATGGCTTCGCGGAGCTGTTCGTAGCCGCCGCCATTGATCACCTGGCGATAGCCCAGTTGTTGCAGAAGGTCCTGCGCGGCGGAAGAACGGCGACCGGAGCGGCAGTAGAGCACCACCGGCTGATCCTTGTCTGGCGCGACGGCCGCGATGCGGGCTCGCAGCTCTTCCGAGCCGATACGGACCGAGCCGGGAATCGCGCCTTCGGCATATTCCTCCGCGGTTCGTACGTCGATCAGCAAGGTGTCGGGGCGCTTCAGCGCCTCCAGTGCCCCGGCCTGGTCTATCTCCCCCGCGATTGCCGTTGCGCTGAAGGCGAGCAGGATCATGAGCAGGCGATACATCGAATTCTCCTTTGCGTGACTGATCAGCCGAAGAGGCGGGTGAGATTGGGCAGAATCAGAATGACTGCCGTGGCGACCAGAATCAGCGTCGCCTGCCTGAATTTTTTCTGTCTGAACATGCTAGCGCCCTTTTATTGTTGTTGGTGCCATGTCCTCTTGGATCATTTGTCGCACCCTGGCGTTCTTCGTTTTGTCGGTAAGGCGGGAAATAGCGGCGCCCTGTGCGCCTGGGTCGGGAAGGCCCTGCTTCTGCTTCTCGACAAGCAAATTGCAGACCAGCAGCTTGGTGTGCTCGCCACAGCGGCCCGAGACATGGGAAGTCGGGCGCCCTTTACCAGGCGGGGGCACGGAGGTGAGCCAGGCGAACCGCGATGTACCGCTCAACGCACATCGCTCGATGCCACTCGTCGGCGACGAAGTACCCGTTTGGCCCGGGCGCCGAAAAAGGAACATCGGCGCCGCCTGGTCCGGGACAGCGGGTGGAAACGGAACAACGCGGGGTAACGGCGAAGCGGCGCGCCTGCCGGGACGCGGGAGGCATCGGTGGCTTCTCAGGCGATCAATCCTTCTCCGGTAGCAGGAAGTTGCCGGGCCCCTGGTTTTCCAGGGTGGGCACCTGGGCGTCGTCCTTGAGGTCGACCCCCGAGAGCTGCCGCCGGCAGGCTTCGCGCATCAGGTACATGAGGCGGAAGGTGGCCATGCCGTAGCTCAGGCCTTCCAGGCGCACATTGGAAATGCAGTTGCGATAGGCATCGTTGAGGCCGACGCGGGGTGCCCAGGTGAAGTACAGGCCGAGGCTGTCGGGCGAGCTGAGACCGGGCCGTTCGCCGATCAATATCACCGTCATCTTCGCACCCAGCCGCTCGCCCACCTCGTCGGCCACCGCCACCCGGCCCTGTTCGACCAGTGTCACGGGGGCCAGCGACCAGCCTTCGGCGGTCACCTGTTCGAGCAGGCGCTCGAGAAACGGCAGGCTGTGGCGGCTGACGGCGAGCGATGACAAACCGTCGGCGATAACGATAGCCAGGTCATGGCCGCCGCCGTGTTCTTTGACGTGGTCATCCAGCTGGGCGGCGGACGCTTCGTCCAGGCGCCGGCCCAGGTCAGGACGTTGCAGATAGGTGTGGCGATCGCTGGCGGCGCTGTGCAGCAGCAGCGAGTGGTGACCGAGGTTGTGCAGTTCCTCACGCAGACCGACATGGTCGAACGGCAGGTGCACGGCGTCGCGGGCCTGGGCGTGGGCGAACTGGAAGTCCAGCTGGGCGCGGGTCGGCAGGCTGGTGCCGGCACGGCCGAGGGCGATGCGCGCCGGGGTCAGCTGGCGCAGCTGTTGCCAGGGGTTGGGCGTGGTCGGGGAGCGGGTGGGCATGGCTACCTCGTTTTGAGATCACGGCAAGACGCGTGGAAAAGACCTGCGGTCGTTTTCCACCCTACGGCTGCGGTGGGTGTGTCGGCGTAGGGTGGAAAACCGCGCAGCGTTTTCCACCGATCGGGCACTCGGCGCGAAACCGGGGCGTTTTCATGGCATGCATCACGCCAGTTGCTCCAGTGCCCGGCGGAACGGCTCGGGCAGTCCGTCGCCCAGGTGCAGGCGATTGCCGTCCTGGCGCAGGATGTTCATCTTCGCCAGCCACGCCTCGAACTCCGGCGCGACCCTGAGGCCCAGCACCTGGCGGGCGTAGAGTGCGTCGTGGAAGGAGGTGGTCTGGTAGTTGAGCATCACGTCGTCGGAGCCGGGAATGCCCATGATGAAGTTGATGCCGGCCGCGCCCAGCAGGGTCAGCAGCATGTCCATGTCGTCCTGGTCGGCTTCGGCGTGGTTGGTGTAGCAGATGTCACAGCCCATGGGCACGCCCAGCAGCTTGCCGCAGAAGTGGTCCTCCAGCCCGGCGCGGATGATCTGCTTGCCGTTGTAGAGGTACTCCGGGCCGATGAAGCCGACCACGGTGTTGACCAGGAAGGGATTGAAATGGCGCGCCACCGCATAGGCGCGGGCCTCGCAGGTCTGCTGGTCTACGTCGTGATGGGCATTGGCCGACAGAGCGCTGCCCTGGCCGGTCTCGAAGTACATCAGGTTGTTTCCCAGCGTCCCGCGCTTGAGGCTCAGGCCCGCCTCGTAACCTTCCTGAAGCACCTTGAGGCTGATGCCGAAGCTGGAATTGGCCGCTTCGGTGCCGGCGATCGACTGGAACACCAGGTCCAGCGGCGCGCCGCGCTCGATGGCGGCGATGGAACTGGTGACGTGGGTCAGCACGCAGGACTGGGTGGGGATCTCGTAGCGCTGGATGACGGCATCGAGCATCTCCAGCAGGGTGCAGATCGAACCCATGCTGTCGGTGGCCGGGTTGATGCCGATCATCGCGTCGCCATTGCCGTAGAGCAGGCCGTCGAGGGTGCTGGCGGCGATGCCGGCGGGGTCGTCGGTGGGGTGGTTGGGTTGCAGGCGGGTGGACATGTGCCCGCGCAGGCCCATGGTGTTGCGAAAGCGGGTGACCACGCGGATCTTCTGCGCCACCAGGATCAGATCCTGCACGCGCATGATTTTCGACACCGCGGCGGCCATCTCCGGCGTCAGGCCCGGCGCCAGGGCACGCAGTTCGGCCTCGCCGGCCTGGTCGCCGAGCAGCCAGTCGCGCAGGCCGCCCACCGTCAGGTGGCTGACCGGCGCGAAGGCGGCGGCATCATGGCTGTCGATGATCAGCCGGGTGACTTCGTCGCTTTCATACGGAATCACCGCCTCGCTCAGAAACTGCTTGAGCGGCACGTCGGCCAGGGTCATCTGGGCCGCGGCGCGTTCGGCGTCGCTGGCGGCGGCGACGCCGGCCAGGCAGTCGCCCGAGCGCAGTGGGCTGGCCTTGGCCAGCAACTCGCGCAGGCTGTCGAAGCGCCAGGTCTGGCCGCCGATGCTGTGGGAATAGGTTGCCATGATCTGTTTCCTGTCTCGGGGGGAGGGCACGGGCTGTTTTCGCCGGTGCCGGACGAACGCCGTGCTGCCGGTGGGGCCGTGCACCCCCGGCAGCATCTGTTGCGCTCGAAGTCAGGCCTGGGCGACTTCTTTCGAAATCGGCAGAGGCCCTCCGTGCAGCTCGGAGCCAGGGTATTCGCCGTCTTCGATGATGCCGGCGGCTCGATCCTGCTGTTCCAGTTGCAGCGCCTTGGGTACCGACAGCCAGTAGGCGAGGCCCACGGCGGAAAAGCCGGCGAGTATCTTGCCGATCAGCACCGGCAGGATGATGGTCGGCTGGAAGTTGGCGGTGAAGGACAGGTGGTCGCCGAGCAGGAAGGCCGCGCACACACCGAAGGCGATGTTGAGCACTTTGTCCTTCGGTGGCATGAAGCGCACCAGGCGGAACATCGCGAGGATATTGGCGATGGTCGCCAGCATGCCGGCGCTGCCGACGGCGCTCAGGCCGACCTTGCTGCCCAGGGCTTCCAGGGGGCCGCCGAGGTACTTGCGCAGCAGGTAGACCATCGGGAAGGCGCCGGCCAGCATGATGCCGATGTAGCCGGCGGTTTCCAGGGCGCGGGTCTGGTCCTCAGCATCGGCGATGATCGGGTCGAAGCCCCAGCCGCCCAGCACGATGGTGAACACGCCAGTGAAGTATTCGACGATGGAGAACACCAGCACCAGCTTGATCAGCGCGTCCATACCGCGGCCGAAGCCGATGAAGCCCTTGATCATCAGGTCCGGCAGGAAGCGCAGGCCGGCCGCCAGCGCCACCACGAAGACGATGATCGGCAGCAGGTTGGCGAAGATTCCTCCGAGGCTCATCGCCAACTGGTAGGTGGCCTCGCCATTGGTGGCGACCACTTCGCGCACCATCGGGTTGCTGAGCATCAGCACGACGCTGGCGATCAGCACGCCGATCGGAATGCTGAGGATGCCGGACATGATGCCCAGCGCCATGTACTTGTGGTCACGCTTGTCGAGCATGGCCAGGCCCATCGGAATCGAGAAGACGATGGTTGCGCCGCCCATGAAGCCGGTGATCAGCGCCATGATCAGGGCCTCCTTGCTGGCGGCCAGGGCGGCGGCGAGGTGGTAGCCACCCATGTCCGAGGCGATGATCATCGTCGCCGCCAGCGCCGGGTCGGCATTCAATGCATTGAAGAATGGCCCGAAGACGCTTTCGATCAATACCGTGAGGTAGGGGATGGACGCCATGATCCCGGCGGCCGGGACGAAGATGTGCCCGGTGGCATGTATGCCCTCCATGAATTCCTTGCCGAGGCCTTTTTCACTGTCGCGTATGGCTGCGAAGGCCCCGAGGACCGCGCAGAACATGATGACGTAGAGAACGTAATTACCGATCTGATCCATTGCTTTGCCCTGTTGTTATGTTTTGCCAAGCGCCAGAAAGCCAATCGAAGGCTGCACCAGGCAGGCCGAAAACGGCTTTGAGCGGTGTCACGGTGTTCTTTAGGGGAGGTTCCGCCTCCCGCTGGAGAGGATCACGGTGGCTGTACCGGGGCCGTACGCACGCAAGGTCGGCCCCGGTGCTGCGTTTAGAAAAAACCGAGCGGGTTGATGTCGTAGCTCACCAGCAGGTTCTTGGTCTGCTGGTAGTGGTCG
>NZ_RFFL01000049.1:491-1240 GCF_003696285.1 Stutzerimonas nitrititolerans | reverse complement strand
ATTCGTTTGTAGTATGTTGGGTTCTTGAAACCGTGTATAGGAAAATGAAATGAGAAAGGTTAAGTAAAGTTTTTAGCTTCTCAATTATTCAAAGGAGGTTTTTTTATCGATTACTTAGGTGTTGATATTAGTAAAAGAAGTAGTGTAGTTGCACATTATAAAAATGGAAAATTCCAAAAAGAGTTTTTCATCCAGAATAATAAAAATGGTTACAATTATTTACTCAAGTATTTGAATGACTTAGACCACCCACAACTCATTTTTGAATCTACAGGTATCTATTCAAGAGGTATGGAACGATTTTGTTGTGTAAATCAAATTAACTATATTCAAATGAATCCGTTAGAAGCCAAATTTAAAACGAGCGCTCTAAGATCATGGAAAACTGATCAGGCAGATGCTCATAAGCTTGCTTGTTTAGGACCGACGCTTAAACAAACAGACAGCTTACCTATACATGAGTTAATATTCTTTGAATTAAGAGAACGCGTCCGTTTTCATCTAGAAATCGAGAATGAACAAAATCGACTTAAATTTCAGATCCTTGAATTACTCCATCAAACATTCCCTGGTTTAGAAAGATTATTTAGTAGTCGATATTCAATCATTGCACTCAACATCGCAGAAATCTTTACTCATCCAGACATGGTTCTTGATATCGACAAGGAGGTACTGATTACACATATATTCAATTCTACAGATAAGGGAATGTCAATGGATAAAGCTACAAAATATGCACTTCAATTAAG
>NZ_RFFL01000049.1:0-369 GCF_003696285.1 Stutzerimonas nitrititolerans | reverse complement strand
ATCCTAGTGTCGATAGACATTCCTTTCTAGTCGAAAAATTACGCTTACTTATTCAACAATTAAAACAATCTATTCATCATCTCAAACAATTAGATGATGCCATGATTCAATTAGCACAACAACTCGATTATTTTGAAAATATTCATTCGATACCTGGTATTGGTAAGCTAAGCACAGCTATGATTATTGGGGAGATTGGTGATATTAAGCGATTTAAATCAAATAAACAACTCAATGCTTTTGTTGGCATTGATATCAAACGATATCAATCAGGTCATACACACTGTAGAGATACCATCAACAAGCGTGGTAATAAAAAAGCGAGAAAACTTTTATTTTGGGTGATTATGAATATAATAAGAGGGCAGC
>NZ_RFFL01000048.1 GCF_003696285.1 Stutzerimonas nitrititolerans | reverse complement strand
TAACATTGATTGCACTAAGTTGCATTACAATACTTCTTTTAATGATATATCAAAAAGATTTTTATAAAAATCAAGTCAAACCTAATGTCAACCTAATAATCTATCTTTATATTTTACTTGCCATCGTAATGGGTGTCTTTTTAACGACTTCAACACATCAAGTCATAAAAAATAGTCATGATTTTCAGTCTAAAATTCCTTCACTTAAGGGTTGGAAAAATACGAAAGATGTATATCAACCTAATGTTCAAGACAATGGGGCAGAGTATAACAAGGAAATTGAAATAGCACAGGATAAAAGATTTGATCGTTTATTAAAAAGTAAAGAAAATCCAGGTTTTTTAATAGATACTGAAAATTTTACAAGTGAAGGCGGAGAACTTCCATTATATATAATGAATGAAGAGGAAAATAACAGTATAGAACCCGATGGTAAAACAATAATCGTCGATCCCAATTATCTTAAACGACATCATATGGTTACGCCTCAAAGTGAAGATGTTTTGAGATACATTCAACATGATAAATATACGAGAAATATATTGGTACCTATTAAGTTCAAACGTTATGAACATAAGATTAGAAAGAACTTTACAAAAGATTTTAAATTTAAGCGCACGTTATATGATGATATCCGAAAAGATCATGCCCCTGCGCATATTAATATTATTTATGTAAAAAACAATTCAAAGTATCCTACGTATAATAGTGATGCAGGGGGCAAGAACAATAAAATAGAGGCTCCTATTGCGATAGTTGAAACAGGTAATACGCATGTCAGAAACAATGCACATTATATGGATGACTGCTATTTCTTTGAGAGTAAAAAAGATAATCCTTATGATACTTTGAAACCACTATTAAAAAAATATGGTTTACTGGACGATATAATTTCTATTAATTCGGTCTATGACACGAAGGTCGATGATATTAACGATATCAAGAAAGAAATTATTAAGTATGTTCTACTAGCACTTATTACGTTAATTTCATTTATTATTGCTATATTTACAGCTATCCATTTATATTTTGTTAATTGGAAGCATGCAATATTTATTAAATATAATCTAGGATATTCCGTTTGGAATAACCACAAGTATGCATTTCTATTATTAGCATTTGTTAACATACTGTTACTTGGTATGTTTTTACAAAAGTATCCTATAACCAGTTTATTGATCTTTATTAGTTTGCTTATTTTTGAAATGATCGTCATCTCTATAGAATTTTTAATACTCAATCAGAAGAATAAC
>NZ_RFFL01000047.1 GCF_003696285.1 Stutzerimonas nitrititolerans | reverse complement strand
TGAATCGCCCCGGGTTTTGTGGAGGCCGTTTCGTTTAAGTCAGGCCGCCATGGCCTGACCTGCTTGTTGCTGGTGGAAGTTTGCCTCAGCCTCCGCAGGCGGGATATATCCGATTGAGCTCAGCAGGCGTTGGTGGTTGTACCAGTGCACCCATTTCAAAGTCGCCATTTCGACGGCTTCGCGGCTCTTCCATGACTGACGGTAAATCAGCTCGGCCTTGTACAACCCGTTGATGGTTTCGGCCAAGGCGTTGTCGTAGCTGTCTCCCTTGCTGCCAACCGAAGGCTCAATGCCGGCCTCTGCCAGCCGTTCGGTATAGCGGATCGAGACGTACTGGCTTCCACGGTCGCTGTGATGGATCAGACCACCCGAGCAATGCGGCTGACGGGCATACAAGGCTTGCTCTAGGGCATCCAGTACGAAGTCTGTCTTCATGCTGGTACTGACTCGCCAGCCGACGATCCGCCGTGCAAAGACGTCGATCACGAACGCCACGTACAGCCAGCCCTGCCAGGTCGATACATAGGTGAAGTCCGACACCCACAACTGGTTCGGGCGGTCGGCATGGAACTGGCGTTGGACACGATCCAGCGGGCAAAGGGCCTTGTCGCCGGCCACCGTTGTCTGCACGATCTGGCCACGTCTAATGCCCTGCAATCCGGCCCGACGCATTAACCGCTCCACCGTGCATCTGGCGACCTCGATGCCTTCTCGCCGCAGCTGCTTCCAGACCTTCACCGCGCCATAGCACTGCATATTGGCATCCCACACTCGCTGGATTTCCAGGGTCAATGCGTCATCGCGCTGAGCACGACAACAGCGCAGTGCCGGGTTGCGCTGTTGAGCCACGTGCCTGCGGTAACCGGACGGGGCGATCTGCAACACGCGGCAGATCGACTCGACCCCGAGACGGTCACGATGCTGATCGACAAACGCCCTCAGGACTTGGTGCGGCGGTCGAGCTCCGCCTGGGCAAAATACGCACTGGCCAGGCGCAATATCTCGTTTGCCTTACGCAGTTCGCGGTTTTCGCGCTCTAGGGCTCTGATGCGCTCGCGCTCTTCACTGGTCTGACCGGGGCGCTGCCCCGCATCGGTCTGCTGGCGACGAATCCAGCCATGCAGGGTTTGCGCGGCACAGCCAATCTTCGGAGCGATGGCCTCAATGGCTGCCCACTCGGACGGATAGTCGTTCAGGTGTTCCAGAACCATGCGCACAGCACGCTCACGGACTTCAGGGGAGTAGGTAGTAGTCTTTCTCATGGCCTCATCTTCTCAAGAGTTGAGGCCTCCACGAAACCCGGGGTGATTCA
>NZ_RFFL01000046.1 GCF_003696285.1 Stutzerimonas nitrititolerans | reverse complement strand
GACTGGATTTTGAGCTGCATGGGTTACTCCTTGGCGGGGTCGGCGGTAAGCCAGTTTTGAAGGGCGGCGCGTGCGGCCTGGCCGTCGCTGGTTTGCCCCAGTGCGTCGAGTGGTGCGAGGTTGGTTTGGGCTGTGAGCACGTCCGCATTGCCGCCACGGCGAGGCAGGTTCTCGCGCACACGGCAATCGTCCCGGGTGTAGATCCCGTTTTGGACCATGGTGCTGTAGAACGAGGCGCGGGCTGCGCTGTCGGCGCGTAGCAGGCCCTCCAAAGCGAACTCTGCGTAATGCGTGAGCCGCTCCTCGGGCCGCAGCAGCTGCTTGAGCACGGCCTTCTCGATCCGGCGCAACCAGGTGCTGAGCGAGAAGGTCAGGAAGCCGATCACCTGTTGCTCAAGACCTGAGCCCCAGCTGGTGTTCTTCTCGGTGTGCCCGACCATCCAGGGCGGTACCCGGAAGAAGCGGCAAACTTCCTCGACGCTCCAGCTGCGCGTTTCGAGCAACTGTGCGTCGGTTGGGTTGATCCCGATTGACTCTGGCGTCACGCCAGCTTCCAGAACCGGGGATTTGCCTGCGTTCATCGCGCCGCTTACGGTTTCAACGTATTTGCGGAAATCGTCACGCTGATCCGGCTTGAGTACGCGATCAACCTTAAAAGCGACCGTTGGCATCATGCCGTTCTTGAACGTGCCGTTGGCCGCATCGTCGGCCGACATCGCCGACCCGATGATGTCGGCGCCGTAGCTGATCGGAGACAAGCCGATCCGGCCATCCAGCGAGAACGCTGGGATATGAAGAACCTCGGCCGCCGAAAGCTCTCGCTCACCATCGCTGAAGCTGTAGAAGTACCGGATCACCCCATTTTCGGCAAGCAGTCTCATACGGTGCGGCAGCAGAAAGGACAGCGCGACAATCCGGCTACCTGAACGATGGATCTGCGCGAATGCGTTACCACGCAACAACATGCTAGCGAGCATCGCTTCCCAGAACTGGACCGGGCTCATGTGCTCGTTTGGCGACACGGCCAGCACGCTGTAAAGCGGGTGACCTGTGTCGGCCTCGCGGCTTCCATCTGGCAGGCGCCGGTAAAGACCCAGCGGTAGCGTGGCAATCGTTTCAGCAATCAGCCGCACGCAAGCCCAGACGGCCGATACGCGCATGGCGGTGTCGACGCTGACGCATTTGCCCGAACTCGACTGGCCTCCGATCAACTGCCCCCAGAAGGCGCCGTCAGTCAGACGAATCGTTTTGCCGAGCCAGTCGCCCAGGCTTGCGGAGGGCTTCGCCGCCGATCTTGATAGGGCCTGGAACAAAGGCTTACTCATTGGTCATGCCCCTGCGAATGAACCCGGCGATACAGAACATAGAGCCGGCGCCTGCGAGCAACGCCCAGGCGGTGCCGGCCAGCA
>NZ_RFFL01000045.1 GCF_003696285.1 Stutzerimonas nitrititolerans | reverse complement strand
CCACGGCCAACGCCACCGACGCCCAGCTGCGTGACCGTTCCACCCATACCGGCACGCAGGCGATCAGCACCGTGACTGGTTTGCAGGCGACGCTGGACGAGAAGATCAACACCGCGGAGCGCGGCGTATCCGGTGGCGTGGCCACGCTGGACGAGTACGCCCGCATCCCGGCCAGCCAGTTGCCGAGCTACGTCGACGACGTGCTGGAGTTCCAGACTCTCGACGACTTCCCGGCAACGGGCGAGGGCGGGAAAATCTACATCGCCGTCAACCAGGGCACCCAGGCGAACCCCACTCGCCAGTACCGCTGGACCGGCTCCGTCTACGCCGAGATCAACCCCTCGCCAGGCACCACGGACGCGCTGGCCGAAGGCTCGACGAACCAATATTTCAGCGAACATCGGGTGCGCAGCACGGTATTGACGGGGTTGAGCCTGCTCAGCTCGGCGGCGATCACGGCGGCGGATACCGTGTTGTCGGCGTTCGGGAAGATTCAGGCACAGCTGGGGTTGAAGGCACCGCTGGACAGCCCTGCGCTCACCGGTGTGCCTACGGTAAACGGCGACGAAATATGGACTGGGGGGAGCTTCGACCCTTCCACGAAGCTAACGGTGGCCACATCTGGTGGAGGCTTTTCACGCAACGCAGCGCACATGCCTATTTCAAGCGATCCCGGCTCTCTGCTTTCTTATGTTGGGGGTTTAGAGCTGAGAGAGACTGGGATGTTGACTTCAACTCAGGGCGCACCCGAGTGGGTGCGCCCTGCCCTGGTTTTCCACTGGGGAGGGTACGTTGTTAGCAGGATGAGCATGGACGCGGACGGCACGCTTTACTGGGGGCCAAACAAAATCGCTACGCTCTCTCCTGTAGAGTTCGTAGGGGCCACCAGAGAGCTTACTACGGCAGACTTGGGTAAGTACCTGCGCCACAACGTGGCGGCGGAGATCACCCTGTACCTTGGGCACACGACCACCGTGAGTAGCCCTGACGGTGCGGAGATCACGATAAGGGCAGCTGGCCCTATCACCCTCGTGCCTCTTTCCGGCGTCGTGATCGTTCCGCCTTCTGGCGGAAGTCTGAATCTCACGGCAGGGATGACAGTCACCCTCAAAAAGCTGGGAGGTCTGGAATGGGACCTCNAATTCTTGCGATCCTCTACGAACGCTATGAGGGGGTCGTCCACAGGCTGTATATCGAGGTCAGGGGCGACTATTCGGCACCGCCGTTCACGTCGCTGCAGATCGATGGCGGCACGCCACTGACGGGTTTTTTTCGCTACGGCACTTGGTGGGCGCTGTACCCGCTGGCATCTAACCCCATCCCGGCGGGAACGCACACGTTGGTGTTTTCCTGATCTGTGCGACGGCACACGGGCAGGGCGGCTTCGTTCCGGCACGATCAGAGGCCACCAAACGCAAAAGGAATTGCAATGCGCGCCTCGA
>NZ_RFFL01000044.1 GCF_003696285.1 Stutzerimonas nitrititolerans | reverse complement strand
TTGAGGCCTCCACGAAACCCGGGGTGATTCAAGGTTAAAGTAAGAAGGCATAAAACCTTAGATGAGTTCGAGGCAATAGTAGAGGACTCTACGCTAACTTCTGAAATGAAGGAGATCCTTCAGTACGCAGAATGGGAGCGCACTACTGTTTACCTAAGCATCAACGCCAAGGTGTTAGATGGTGAAATTAAGCAAGCGACAGTACTGAACGTAGTCCGGCAGGACCCTCCAGACTGATTGAGTTTTCTAAGCCCCGCACCTAGCGGGGCTTTTTCTAAGTGTTTCGGCCGTACGCCAATGCCTACACGCGGCGTCATGATTAAGCCGTATCCTGCCCTGATCCTTTCGATCATAGTTCGCTCGCAATGACGCAGGACGCGCACCGGGCCTGGAGGGCCGATGGACCACCGCGTGGATCGCGGAGCTTGGAGCAACGGGACAACAGTACAAATTTAGCCCCGCCCTGTGCGGGGCTTTTCACATGCGCACGGAGGCGCCATGCAACGCATCATCCTCGCACTACTTCTACTGTCCTCCCCTGCCCTTGCAGCCCAGTTCGAATGCCGAGTTATCGGCATAGCCGACGGCGACACCCTCACCTGCCTGACCGCGGACAGGAAGCAGGAGCGCATCCGCCTACGCGGCATCGACGCGCCCGAACGCAAGCAGCCTTTCGGCGAGCGCTCGCGGCAGAACCTTTCCGACCTGGCCTACGGCAAGACAGCGACCATCCACTGGACCAAACGCGACCGCTGGAAGCGCATCATCGGCGCCGTGTGGGTTGAGCCTGCCGATTGCCCAGGCTGCGGCCACACGCTCGACGCCGGCCGCGCACAGCTCGCCTCGGGCATGGCCTGGTGGTATGAGCACTACGCCAAGGAGCAGCCCCCGGAAGAACGCCACGCCTACGAGTTCGAGCAGACAGAAGCACGCGCTCGGTCCGTAGGGCTGTGGCGCGACCCTCAACCGATCCCACCCTGGGACTGGCGACGCGGCAAGCGCTGATCAGAATGGCGCCGCGGCCTCTTCCTGCGGCTCATGCTCCTGGTCAACTATCACCACCTCCTCCTCATCTTCTCGCCGGCCCCACTCCAACGTCACCGTACCGTCGTCGTTGAACACCATGCTCAGCCCGTCCGTCTCGGCCAGCATCTCCATCACCGAATCCCATGCTTCCTGCGGATCGTCGTCGAGACGGTGAATCATCACCGTCCTCCCCAGCTGCGCAATTGGCGAGTTGATCATCGCTGACACCCGCAGCCCCAGCCGCTCTGCCGGGCTCGGCTTCCGAGCCTCCTGCATTCCCTTTTGCCTTGCCATCTGAACCTCCCGACTACTGGACGCGCATACAGTATTCAGCGCTCCGCTAGTTAGGCAATGCAAAAAGAACGCGAAATAAATTAGGCATTAGCTATTTACAAGAGTTAGGCATTGGCTTATCTTGAATCCATCGAAGCGCAGAACACCGCGCCGACAGGCCGAGAGGCCTCGGGT
>NZ_RFFL01000043.1 GCF_003696285.1 Stutzerimonas nitrititolerans | reverse complement strand
CATCAGCCGCCCGCTGAAGGAAGCCGGCCGCGGCCAGAAGGATATTCTTGCAGTCACCGAGGCGGTTGCGACGTCGTTCCGGGTGTCCGGCGCCAGTGCGCAAGAGGCTGAGAACGGCGTCATTCAGTTTGCTCAGGCGCTGGGCGCTGGTGCGCTGCGTGGCGACGAATTCAACAGCGTGGCCGAACAGGCACCGCGCCTTATGCAGGCATTGGCCGACTCGCTGAATGTGCCAATCGGGGCTCTAAAGGAAATGGCCGCGCAGGGCCTGCTTACCGCTGACGTCGTGACGTCCGCGCTGGTCGAGCAGCTGGGCGTGCTGCGCACTGAGGCGGAGAGCCTGCCGGAGACTGTTGGCGGCGCCATGACAGCGCTGTCTGATCGCTGGAACGAGGCGATAGGGCAGGCGGACATACAGCCCCTGATTGACGCAATCAACGAACTAGGGGATACGCTGAGCGACCCCCATGTGATGGATAACTTGATTCGACTGGCGTCTGCGCTCGCTACGTTGGCCGGGGCCAGTGTTTCTGTAGTCAGCGATCTCGTCGACGTTCCGAAACAGATCGCTCTGATAGCCGCTAATGCTCAAGGCCTGGCAACCGAGCTAGATAACGTCGATAGCGAGATTGCGGCGATTGAGAAGTCTCTTGATGCAACGTGGTCGCCGGGCGATCTGCTCGTGGACATGTTCTACGACGAGAGCGAACTCAGAGCAAAACTGGAAGCGTTGAAATCGTTCCGCGCCGCGATCGTCGAGCAGCAGACTGGCATGACGGCCGAACTGCAAGCGGCGTCCAGTGCCGCCGCTAATGCAGCCGAAGCGGAGCGCGAGCAGGAGATCAAAGCCCGCAACACCTATGTCGCCGAACTCAAGACCCAGCAGGACCGCATGGTCAAAGCTGCCGAGCAGGCCAGCAAGAATCTGGTGGCAGCCGAGAAAAAAGCCAACAGCGACCTGCAGAAAGTCCGTGACGATCGCGTGAAGATCGAGCAGCGCTACCAGGAAGCGCTGGCCGGCATGAACTCCGGTGGCGAAGCATCCTACGGCGCGGCACAAGCCCTGAAGGTGGGGGCGCGTGAAGCACTGCGAGCCGGCGACGTTGAGGGCGCGCAAGCTCAGGCGCAAGCTGCGCTGAAGATGCTCCAGGATCTGCAAGCCGCTGGCGAGAACACCTATGGCTTCGGAGGCTTCATCGGCGAACTGCGCGATATCGAACTTGCTGCGAACGACATCGAGCAGAGCCGCGCGGAGCAGAAGATCGCCGACATCAAACAGGAGATGCTGAATCTCAAGGCGGCCGCTGCCGCGCTTCAAGACATGCCCGTCAGCGTGAAAATGGACGACGCAACGCTTGCCCAAGTGCAGTCGGCGCTTGATGCGCTGGCCAAGCGCGAGATCATCGTCAAGGTCGGTGCGCAGTACGACTTCAGCCAGCCCTACACGCTGCAAGATCCCGGTCCGGCGCCCCAAGGTTTCGCCACTGGCGGCTTGATCCGGGGCCCTGGCACTGGTACCAGCGACAGCATCCTGATGTATGGCTCCGACGGGGAATACATGATCAAGGCAGCTGCCGTGCGCAAGCTGGGGTTGCCGATTC
>NZ_RFFL01000042.1 GCF_003696285.1 Stutzerimonas nitrititolerans | reverse complement strand
TGGGAGGAATAATAATTTAAATGAGCTACATGTATATTTTAATCTTATTTCCATTAATAATGGGATTTATCGTATCAATAAAAAAGAAAAAACATGACTAAGGAGATATAAGAAGGTATGAGTAATAAATATAATATACATCCAGCACTATATATAGGAGGATTTGCGGTATTTTTTAGTTTTATATTTGGATTTCCTATAGGGACATTAATGGGGCTAGCTATAGGAATAGGAGTTAGTAAAAAAAATANAAAAAATGAAAATTTGTAAAAGAGTTTACAGATGAAGGAGTTACAAGATATACTGAAAGTAACAAATAGCAGATATATCATTGTATGTGAAAACCCCCAGCGTGCCGGCTGGGGGTTTCTTTTTACTTATGTTCTTGTTGTAATAGATAAAGAACATACCCAACAATAATTGGAAAAATGAGCTTATCTAATACAAATAGCAAGATTATCATTGTATGTGACACCTCCTTTCTGCACAGGAAGTGCTTTTCCAGTATAACAAAAACCTACAATTTAAAACGGTGTGTTATCACGTGAAATTGTGAATAAAGATACAAAAGTTCACTTTATGAAAACTTATGAAAACGCGTGAGATCAATGATGTATAAAACCTGAATAAACGATAATAACGTACACAAGGGACAAACGCTGAAATGACGGCGTTTGTCCCTTGTGTGTGAGTTGACATAATTACTGATTATGGGTAGTGCCTTTGTATAAATACTAAAAGACACAAACATTGTTAAATTAATCTTTGTGTCCTTTAATATAAGTAACATAATAGTTAATTATTGCGATGAGAAAAACCATAGATAACTAAATATATAAGCATAATAACTATGAAATGAATAGCTCCTAAAAATAATGCAAAATCGTCAGCCATAAAAGGTTCAAAGTAAAATTCCGGTTCATAATGATTCATAAACCAATGAACACATTCCCAAGAAAGAAATATTCCAATACATCTACTTATTATAATACTTATATTATTTTTTAAGCCGAATTTAAAAATAGATATACTTATTAATATAGCAACTATTATAAATGGGATGTAACCTATTAATAAACCTGTTTGATAATCAGTAAATAATCCGATAAATTCTATTGGAACTAAAGATAAAATTAATATAATGATTTTTAACCATTTCATTTTAAAATTTCTCTTTTCAATATTATTTTTCCTTCAATATCATTTTATTAATATAATTAGGTAGAAGTCTACGCTGTCTCTAAGTGGTAGATGAATGATCTCTATTTTTTATTATGTTATACATTTATATTATTTTCTGTAAGGTTCTGATTCTAAAAGATATTTATAATAGGAGTCTTTCTTTTGTAAATCTGTTTCCCCCCACACCTTATATTCTTTATCATCTGTCCATGGTGCTGGTGCTGGTGTCACGTTATACTCATACTCACTATATGGTTGATCTTTAAAAACAATATCTTTTTCAGCATATCCCATCATAATATTAAAACTCATTTTTTCATTTTTTATTTTTTTATCCCAACCCTTACGTTCTATAACGTGATCGATGATTTTCTCACTCTTGTGTTTCTGATAAGTAATCACACTAAAAGTCCAAACTGTTAAGGTAATAATGATAACAATAATAGAAGTTATTAATATTTTTAAGATTTTCTTCATTTTTGTATAATTCCTCTTTTTTAATAATTTTTATGATAATGTCTATATGTAAAATA
>NZ_RFFL01000041.1 GCF_003696285.1 Stutzerimonas nitrititolerans | reverse complement strand
TGGTGCTATTCGTGGCATCGCTACTGCAGCGGATTCGTACAACCTGATGAACGCGCGCCTCAAGCTGGCGACCAGTTCGCAGGAGGAATTCAACACTGCGCAAACCGAGCTACGCAGGATCGCAGTCGACACGCAGACGCCGCTCGAATCGCTGGCGACCTTGTACCAGCGCATCAGCCGCCCGCTGAAGGAAGCCGGCCGCAGCCAGAAGGATATTCTTGCAGTCACCGAGGCCGTGGCGACCTCCTTTCGAGTCTCGGGTGCGAGCGCTCAGGAGGCCGAGAACGGCGTCATCCAGTTCGCCCAGGCGCTCGGCGCGGGCGCGCTGCGTGGCGATGAATTCAATAGCGTGGCCGAACAGGCGCCGCGCCTGATGCAGGCGCTTGCCGACTCGCTCAACGTGCCGATCGGATCCTTGAAGGAGATGGCCGCGCAGGGTCTGCTGACTGCCGATGTGGTGACTTCCGCACTGGTCGAGCAGCTGGCTGTGCTGCGAACAGAGGCGGAGAGCCTGCCGGAGACTGTTGGCGGTGCGATGACTGCATTGTCGGATCGCTGGAGCGAAGCGGTCGGTCAGGCCAACGTTCAGCCGCTGATCGATGCGATCAACAGCTTGGGAGATACGCTGAGTGACCCGGTAGTGGTGGATAACCTGGTGGCGTTGGCTTCAGCCTTGGCGACACTTGCCGGTACAGCGGTCGATGGCGCCTCCGAGTTTGTGGACTTGGGCAAACGCATCGGATATGTCGCGGCGAATGCTGCTGGAATGGTCACCGAGTTGGATAAGGTCGATCAGGAGATTGCCGACATTGATCGCAGCCTGGCCGGTACCGGGCTGAATACTACGCTCGCCGGCATGTGGTTCAGTGAGGACGAACTGAAAGCGAAGCGGGAGGCGCTGGTCGCCTTCCGCGCCGCGATAGTCGAGCAGCAGGCCGGCATGAATGCCGAGCTGAGCGCCGCGGCATCCGCTGCCGCCGCTCAAGCAGAGGCGGAGCGGGAAAAAGAGATCAAGTCTCGCAACGCCTACATCGCCGAACTGAAAACCCAGCAAGAGCGCATGGTGACTGCTGCCGAGAAGGCCGCGAAGGATTTGGTCGCCGCCGAAAAGAAGGCCAACGCCGATCTGGAAAAAGTCCGTGACGATCGCGTGAAGATCGAACAGCGCTACCAGGAAGCGCTGGCCGGCATGAACTCAGGTGGCGAAGCATCCTACGGCGCGGCACAAGCCCTAAAGGTGGGGGCGCGTGAAGCACTGCGAGCCGGCGATGTTGAGGGCGCGCAAGCTCAGGCGCAAGCTGCGCTGAAGATGCTCCAGGATCTGCAAGCCGCGGGCGAGAACACCTATGGCTTCGGAGGCTTTATCGGCGAACTGCGCGATATCGAGCTTGCCGCCAACGACATTGAGCAGAGCCGCGCAGAGCAGAAGATCGCCGACATTAAACAAGAGATGCTGAATCTCAAGTCGGCCGCTGCCGAGCTTCAAGATATGCCCGTCAGCGTGAAAATGGACGACGCAACGCTTGCCCAGGTCCAGTCCGCACTGGATGCGCTGGCCAAGCGCGAGATCATCGTCAAGGTCGGCGCGCAGTACGACTTCAGTCAGCCCTACACACTGCAGGATCCCGGTCCGGCGCCTCAAGGTTTCGCCACTGGCGGCCTGATCCGAGGCCCTGGCACCGGCACCAGCGACAGCATCCTGATGTATGGCTCCAACGGGGAATACATGATCAAGGCGGCTGCCGTGCGCAAGCTGGGGTTGCCGATTC
>NZ_RFFL01000040.1 GCF_003696285.1 Stutzerimonas nitrititolerans | reverse complement strand
TCCAGCGAAAACAGGTCAACGACTTGAAGCACGCGCGCAGCCACTAGCTGCGGACCAAGACGGTTCCACATGTCAGCGCCATCGGCATTCAGGTGGATAGGTGGATCGGGAAACTCCTCGATCAGGTCGTACTCGGGCGCATCCGGCACTTCGCGATCCGGGCGGCTGGTGCCTTGCAGGACCTTGAGGTGCGGAGCGGTCGGCTTGCGTGCCATCTCGCTACCTCAGACTTTCAAATATGAATTTTGACGGTGTGAAAATTTGGCTCCCCCCGTCGTTCGGGCGCCGATTTTCAACAGACTTTCGACCCGCCCTACCCCCTGCGGGTGGTTCCGTCCTGGCGGCCAGCCAATCCGATCTGCTCGCCTATTCGGTTGTGGCAAGGCCTACACAAGGCCCGCAGGTTGTCCCACTCCAGGCCCAGCTCAGGATGCGTCTTGTAGGGCTTGACGTGGTCGGTGATATCGCTCGCGGCGTTGTTGCAGTACTCACATACCGGATAACGCTTGCGGTAGTAAGCGCTCAGCTTCTTCCAGCGCTCGGTCTTGTAGAAGCCGTCTGACTCGTCTCGGCGAAGGTTGTAGTCGCGGTGGGCCGCCTTTCGTTGCTCGGTTCGCCTGGCGTCTACTTGTGCCTTGTGCGTCCTGCAACGATGGGAGCCGGGAGTGGACGGCCTCGAGCATCCCGGTTCAGCGCACATACGCGGAGGTCTAACTGGCATTGCCTGTGCCTCATCGTTCCTGGCAGCAAGAAAGCTTCGAACAGGGGATTGAAATGCGGCAAACTGCCGTCATGTAAGTCTGACCACCATCTCGATCAGGAGAAGCTCGCATGAGCGAAATAACGATGGCTCTAGCCGGTAACACAAATGCCTCGTATGAGCACGCGTCCGCGGCGCGTAAGCGTTCTATTGCGGTGGCAGCCGCACTTGAATTGATCGCCGCACGGGTTGCAGCCGCACCAACAAACGGGACCCACCTTGATAGCGAGCTAGACAATCTGGCGCAGTACGCTGATCAAATCCAAGCCGCACTCAACAATTTTTGAGAGCGGATGCCGCAGGTCTCCGCGGCACACCTATCGATCTACGCCAACCAGCAGCGGCCCGCTGCTTGCATCGGCGATACTGGATCAACGCGAACTCAACAGGGCGCCTGCTGCACACAGCAGCACGCGTTGATCAGTTCGCCCGCCACCCAATGAAGAAAATAAAAAGCCCTGGACGACCCAGGGCTTCTGCACAGCAGCTCGGTTACTTGCCGATCAGCTGAGCACCAGTAGCCGTAACAGTTTCCATCGCCATGGAAGTCGGGCCACCGAACACTTCGGTTTCAAAGCTGAAGGTTGCACCCTGCTGAGCCTTGGTAACCAGCGTCGGAGCCAGCTCACTCAGCGTGTAACCCTTGTTGCCAGTAAGGCCGGTCTTCACGACCTTGGTAGACGCACCGTTCAGGGTTGCCGTGGTACGCACCGCATAGTTGAAGGTGCCGCTCACCGCCGGATTGAGGTTGATCGTCAACTTCGCAGGCGATCCTGCCGAGCCCTTGACCTCGGCCTTCAGCAGCTTGTGCATCTTCACCGAGTTGGGAACGCCCGAACCGCCTGCACACACGCCCAGGTACCCGTTGGATACCGCAACGTAGTTGTAGGAGGACATCTTGTAGGCGCAGTAAACGCCCTTATCCACGATCTGCCCGATCACGTAACGCGGCGAATACATCGTGCCCGTAACGCTCGTGACCCCGAACTGCGCGTCGAGAGTCGGCAGCTCAGCCGGGTAAACGATGGTCAGACCGTTTTGAGGAGTCTGGTACTTGTTCGCCTTGTAGGTCACGCAGGTAGGGTTGGGGATGTCAGTTTCGACCGTCAGATAGCCGGCCGGGCGTGAAATGTTGTTGCACTGGACGACCGTGTCGGCCATGGCTACCGAAGTATGCAGCGACGCCGCTCCAGCGACGGCCAGGGCAGCCAGAGCAAAGAATTTACGAGATGCTTTCATGAGTTCGTTCCTCAATGATTGATTTGAATGGCGGCTTGAGCCGCTTCCTGATCGCTCACTGGCGAGGTGACGAGACTCTCGGTCTTCAAGTGATTCAAGGTCCCGCAACGCGAGCACTTGATCTGGATACTGCTGTACTCACCCACGCGGGCGAGAAGTCTGTTGCACTTGCCACATCGGCAATCTCTCATCATCTGCAAAGCCTTCTGGTATCTGCTAGGCTCGCCCGGCACTCGCGAGTGCGGGGGGCCTTGGCTGGCTTGCAGGTTCGCTCTGCAGGTTGGCGCCTAGGGCTGATGTTGGCGCATCAGCTCTAGGAGCCCTCTTCTTTTCTTG
>NZ_RFFL01000004.1 GCF_003696285.1 Stutzerimonas nitrititolerans | reverse complement strand
GCTTCGCGATTCGCGAAGGTGGTCGTACCGTTGGCGCCGGCGTGGTTGCCAAGATCATCGAATAATCCTTCGATGTGGAAAGGGGCCCCTTCGGGGGCCTTTTTCTATTGCTGATCATTTATTGACACCCTATGGACGCATCCGTACAATTGCGCCTCCTTTTACCGGGCGTATTGCGCGTGGTAGGGATGGCTAATTGGAGTCTGAGGTCAAAATGCAAAACCAACAAATCCGTATTCGGTTGAAGGCTTTTGACCATCGCCTGATCGATCAATCAACCCAGGAAATCGTGGAAACCGCGAAACGTACTGGTGCTCAGGTGCGTGGTCCGATTCCACTGCCAACTCGCAAAGAGCGGTTCACGGTACTGGTTTCTCCGCACGTCAACAAAGACGCGCGCGACCAGTATGAAATCCGTACCCATAAGCGCGTGCTGGACATTGTTCAGCCGACCGACAAAACCGTCGATGCGCTGATGAAGCTCGATCTTGCGGCTGGCGTGGAAGTGCAGATCAGCCTCGGCTAAAACCTCGAGTTTTAGTCGTGTAACGCTCTGAAATGGGCGGCCATAGCGGGTGAAAGCCCCGTACACTCAAGAGGTTACAACATGACTATTGGTGTAGTCGGTCGTAAATGCGGCATGACCCGCGTTTTCACCGAGGATGGTGTCTCTATTCCGGTTACGGTCATCGAGATCGAACCGAATCGTGTCACTCAATTCAAGAATGAAGAAAGCGATGGCTATCGCGCTGTACAGGTCACTGTCGGCGAGCGTCGTGCGTCCCGTGTAACCAAGGCTCAAGCCGGTCACTTCGCCAAGGCGAATGTCGCTGCCGGTCGCGGCGTCTGGGAGTTCCGCCTCGAAGGCGAGGAGTTCCAGGTTGGTGACCAGATCAATACCGAGATTTTTCAGGCTGGACAGCTGGTGGACGTCACCGGTCAGTCCAAGGGTAAAGGCTTTGCCGGTACCATCAAGCGCTGGAACTTCCGCGGTCAGGACAATACTCACGGTAACTCCGTATCCCACCGCGTCCCGGGTTCGATTGGCCAGTGCCAGACTCCAGGTCGTGTTTTCAAGGGCAAGAAGATGTCCGGGCACATGGGCGCCGAGCGCGTAACCGTGCAGTCCCTGGAAATCGTGCGCGTCGATGCCGAGCGTAATCTGCTGTTGGTCAAGGGCGCAGTGCCCGGCGCCACTGGTGGTGACGTGATCGTGCGTCCGGCCACCAAGGCTCGCGGGTAAGGGGGAGTTCACATGCAATTGAATGTTAATGGCGCACAAGCCATAGAAGTCTCCGAACGTACCTTTGGTGGTGAGTTCAACGAGACGCTGGTGCACCAGGCAGTCGTCGCCTACATGGCTGGCGGTCGTCAGGGCAGCAAGCAGCAGAAGACTCGCGCCGATGTGGCTGGTGGCGGCAAGCGTCCGTGGCGCCAGAAAGGCACCGGTCGCGCACGTGCCGGTACCACTCGTGGTCCGATCTGGCGTGGCGGTGGCGTAACCTTCGCCGCTCGTCCGCAGAATCACGAGCAGAAGCTCAACAAGAAGATGTATCGCGCTGCGCTGCGTTCCATCCTCTCCGAGCTCGTTCGTTCCGAGCGTCTGGTCGTGGTCGAAGATTTCGCCGTCGACAGCCCCAAGACCAAGCTGCTTGCCAACAAGCTGGCCGGCATGGGCCTGAATGACGTGCTGATCGTTTCCGATGCTGTCGATCAGAACCTTTATCTGGCGGCTCGTAATCTGCCGCACGTCGATGTACGTGACGTTCAAGGTTCCGATCCTGTCAGCCTGATCGCCTATGACAAGGTGGTGATCACCGTGTCGGCTGTGAAGAAATTCGAGGAGCTGCTGGGATGAACCAGGAACGCGTATTCAAAGTCCTGCTTGGCCCGCACGTCTCCGAGAAGGCAACCATGCTGGCCGACAGCAAGAGCCAGTTCGTTTTCAAGGTTGCGACCGACGCAACCAAGCTGGAAATCAAGAAGGCCGTCGAAAGCCTGTTCAACGTGAAGGTCGCCAAGGTCAGCACCCTGAATGTTCAGGGCAAGACCAAGCGCACCGCTCGCGGCCTGGGCAAGCGCAACGACTGGAAGAAAGCGTACATCGCGCTTCAGCCGGGCCAGGATATCGATTTCTCCGGCAGTGCTGAGTAAGGAAGGGGTGCATCATGGCAATCGTTAAATGCAAACCGACTTCCGCGGGCCGCCGCTTTGTGGTCAAGGTGGTCAGCCAGGAGCTGCACAAGGGCGCTCCCTATGCTCCGCTGCTCGAGAAGAAGTCGAAAACAGGTGGCCGTAACAACAACGGTCGCATCACCACTCGCCACATTGGCGGTGGTCACAAGCAGCATTACCGTCTGGTCGATTTTCGCCGCAACAAGGATGGCATTCCTGCCATCGTCGAGCGTATCGAATACGACCCGAACCGTACTGCGCACATCGCGCTGCTGAAGTATGCCGACGGTGAGCGTCGCTACATCATCGCGCCGAAGGGCGTGAGCGCTGGTGATCAGCTGCTGTCTGGCGTCAATGCGCCGATCAAGGCCGGTAACAGTCTGCCGCTGCGTAACATCCCGCTGGGTTCCACCATTCATGGTGTCGAACTGAAGCCGGGCAAGGGGGCTCAGATCGCTCGTTCCGCTGGTGCTTCGGCGCAGCTGGTCGCGCGTGAGGGTGCCTATGTGACGCTGCGTCTTCGCTCCGGTGAAACGCGCAAGGTGCTGGCTGAGTGCCGTGCCACCCTGGGCGAAGTCTCGAACTCCGAGCACAGCCTGCGTTCGCTGGGTAAAGCCGGTGCCAAGCGCTGGAAGGGCATCCGTCCGACCGTTCGCGGCGTGGCGATGAACCCGGTCGATCACCCCCATGGTGGTGGTGAAGGTCGTACCTCTGGTGGTCGTCATCCGGTGTCGCCGTGGGGCTTCCCGACTAAGGGCGCGAAGACTCGCTCGAACAAGCGCACCGACAACATGATCGTCCGTCGCCGCAAGTAACTAGAGGGATACGACAGTGCCACGTTCTCTGAAAAAAGGTCCTTTTATCGATCTTCACCTACTGAAGAAGGTCGAGGTGGCAGCGGAAAAGAATGATCGCAAGCCGGTGAAAACCTGGTCGCGTCGTTCGATGATTCTGCCGCAAATGGTCGGTCTGACCATCGCTGTGCATAACGGTCGCCAGCACGTCCCCGTTCTCGTGAGCGAAGACATGGTCGGTCATAAACTCGGCGAGTTCGCTGGTACCCGCACCTATCGCGGGCACGTAGCGGACAAGAAAGGCAAGCGCTAAGGGGTAAGGAATGATGGAAGTAGCCGCTAAGTTGTCGGGCGCTCGCATCTCCGCCCAGAAAGCCCGCCTGGTCGCCGACCAGATTCGCGGGAAGAAGGTGGGCGAAGCGCTCAACCTGCTGGCTTTCAGCAATAAGAAAGCCGCCGAGATCATGAAGAAAGTGCTGGAGTCGGCCGTGGCCAACGCCGAGCACAACGAAGGCGCTGATGTGGACGACCTGAAGGTTTCCACCGTCTTCGTCAACGAGGGGCGTTCGCTTAAGCGCATCATGCCGCGTGCCAAAGGCCGCGCTGATCGCATCGTCAAGCGGTCTTGCCATATCACTGTCAAGGTTGCGGACAAGTAACGGAGTCGATCTGATGGGTCAGAAAGTACATCCCACTGGCATTCGCCTGGGAATCGTCAAGGAGCACACTTCCGTCTGGTACGCAGACGGTCGTACGTACGCCGATTATCTGCTTGCAGATCTGAACGTGCGTGAGTACCTCCAAGACAAATTAAAAAGCGCGTCCGTTAGCCGTATCGATATCCATCGTCCGGCTCAAACCGCACGCATCACCATCCACACCGCTCGTCCCGGCATCGTGATCGGCAAGAAGGGTGAGGATGTCGAGAAGCTGCGTCAGGACCTGACCAAGCAAATGGGTGTGCCTGTGCACATCAACATCGAAGAAATCCGCAAGCCGGAACTCGATGCAATGCTGGTAGCACAGAACGTAGCTCAGCAGCTGGAGCGTCGCGTGATGTTCCGTCGCGCCATGAAGCGCGCCGTACAGAACGCCATGCGCATTGGTGCCAAGGGCATCAAGATCCAGGTGAGCGGGCGTCTGGGTGGGGCTGAAATTGCCCGTACCGAATGGTATCGCGAAGGTCGTGTGCCGCTGCACACCCTGCGTGCCGATATCGATTACAACACCTACGAAGCGCACACCACCTACGGTGTGATCGGCGTCAAGGTCTGGATCTTCAAAGGCGAAGTGATTGGTGGTCGCCATGAAGAGCTCAAGCCGCAAGCGCCTGCGCCTCGTAAAAAAGCTGCCAAGTAAGGAGTACGCCAAATGTTGCAACCCAAGCGTACAAAATTCCGCAAGCAGATGACCGGTCACAACCGTGGCCTGGCTCAGCGCGGTAGCAAGGTCAGCTTCGGCGAGTTCGCTCTGAAGTCTGTTTCCCGTGGTCGTCTGACGGCCCGCCAGATCGAGTCCGCACGTCGTGCGCTGACTCGCCACGTGAAGCGTGGCGGCAAGATCTGGATCCGCGTATTCCCCGACAAGCCTGTCACCAAGAAGCCTCTGGAAGTCCGGATGGGTAAAGGTAAGGGTAACGTCGAGTACTGGGTAGCCCAGATTCAACCGGGCAAGGTGCTCTACGAGATCGAGGGTGTTTCCGAAGAGCTGGCGCGTGAGGCTTTCGCCCTGGCTGCTGCAAAGCTGCCGCTCGCCACCTCCTTTGTTAAGCGGACGGTGATGTGATGAAAGCGAATGAGCTTCGTGAAAAATCCGCTCAGCAGCTGAACGAGCAATTGCTCGAGCTGCTGCGCGACCAGTTCAATCTGCGTATGCAGAAAGCGACTGGCCAGTTGGGGCAGTCTCACCTGCTCTCGCAAGTCAAGCGCGACATCGCTCGTGTAAAGACTGTGCTCAACCAGCAGGCAGGTAAGTGATCATGGCTGAAGTTGAAAAGACTGTCCGCACGCTGACTGGCCGCGTCGTCAGCGACAAAATGGACAAAACCATCACCGTACTGATCGAGCGTCGCGTCAAGCACCCGATCTACGGTAAGTACGTGAAGCGTTCGACCAAGCTGCACGCCCACGACGAAACCAACCAGTGCCGTATCGGCGACAAGGTCACCATCCGCGAGACTCGTCCGTTGGCGAAGACCAAGTGCTGGATGCTGGTTGATGTCGTTGAACGTGCCGTCGAAGTCTAAGGGCTAGGGGTCGGAGAAATTATATGATTCAGACTCAATCCATGCTCGATGTGGCGGATAACAGCGGCGCGCGCCGCGTTATGTGCATCAAGGTGCTCGGCGGTTCCCACCGCCGTTACGCCGGCATCGGCGACATCATCAAGGTTACCGTCAAGGAAGCGATTCCGCGTGGCAAGGTCAAGAAAGGCCAGGTGATGACTGCCGTTGTAGTCCGCACCCGTCACGGTGTTCGTCGTCCGGACGGCTCCATCATTCGCTTCGATGGCAACGCTGCTGTTCTGTTGAACAACAAGCAGGAGCCTATCGGTACTCGTATTTTCGGGCCAGTGACGCGTGAGCTTCGTAACGAGAAGTTCATGAAAATCGTCTCGCTCGCGCCTGAAGTGCTCTAAGGAGTAGCCGCATGCAAAAGATTCGTCGCAACGACGAGATCATCGTCATCGCCGGCAAGGACAAGGGCAAGCGCGGTAAGGTGCTTCGGGTTCTCGCTGACAACCGCGTGGTTGTCGGTGGCATCAACCTGGTCAAGCGTCATACCAAGCCGAACCCGATGTCTGGCGTTCAGGGCGGTATCGTCGAGAAAGAGGCGCCTCTGCACGTCTCTAACGTCGCTATCTTCAACGGCGAAACCAACAAGGCTGACCGCGTTGGTTTCAAGGTTGAGGACGGCAAGAAAATTCGTGTCTTCAAGTCGACCCAAAAGCCGGTTGAAGCTTGAGACTGCTAGGTAGATAACCATGGCACGACTAAAAGAAGTTTATCGGAAGCAGATCGCGCCCAAGCTGAAGGAAGAACTTCAGCTTGGTAACGTGATGGAAATTCCGCGCATCACCAAGATCACCCTCAACATGGGTCTCGGCGAAGCCATCGGTGACAAGAAGATCATCGATAACGCAGTTGCCGATCTGGAAAAGATCACCGGTCAGAAGGTCGTAGTGACCCATGCCCGCAAGTCCATCGCTGGCTTCAAGGTCCGCGAAGGATGGCCGATCGGCGTCAAGGTGACGCTGCGTGGCGATCGCATGTACGAGTTCCTGGATCGTCTGCTGTCCATCTCCCTGCCTCGGGTTCGCGACTTCCGCGGCCTGAATGCCAAGTCCTTCGATGGGCGTGGCAACTACAGCATGGGCGTGAAGGAGCAGATCATCTTCCCGGAGATCGATTACGACAAGATCGACGCGCTGCGTGGTCTGGACATCACCTTGACCACTACCGCCCGGACGGATGACGAAGGTCGCGCGCTGCTGCGTGCCTTCAACTTCCCGTTCCGCAACTGATTGGAGCAGGCACATGGCTAAGAAAAGCATGAAGAACCGCGAGCTGAAGCGTCAGCAGACGGTTGCCAAGTACGCTGCGAAGCGTGAGGCGCTGAAGGCTGTTATCGCCAACCCGAACTCCACGCCGGAAGAGCGCTGGGAAGCCCAGGTTTCCCTGCAGAAGCAGCCTCGTGACGCCAGCGCTTCGCGCCTGCGTAACCGCTGCCGTCTGACTGGTCGTCCGCATGGTGTGTATCGCAAGTTCGGTCTTGCACGCAACATGCTGCGCCAGGCCGCCATGCGTGGTGACGTACCGGGTCTGGTCAAGGCCAGCTGGTAAGTCTCTGGTTGCGGCACATGCGGCCGCAACTGACAGTCTGCGAATCAAGCCCCGTAAGGGGCTTGATTCGTTCTGGGTCTGTCTCTAGAATGTCCGGCTCGCCCGAGCCTCGCATTTTGATGTGCGCGTCGAAACAGTGGCGACGCAAGCCGTAAAAGGCTTATTTATTCGTATTAGGAGCCAAGAGCCCATGAGTATGCAGGACCCGTTAGCGGACATGCTAACTCGTATCCGTAATGCCCAGATGGCCGAAAAGTCCGTCGTAAGCATGCCGTCTTCCACTCTGAAGGTGGCAGTAGCCAACGTTCTTCAAGGTGAAGGCTATATCGCGGGATACAACGTCAGTGGCGATGCCAAGCCGCAGCTGTCCATCGAGCTGAAGTATTTCGAAGGCCGTCCGGTCATCGAAGAGCTGAAGCGCGTAAGCCGTCCTGGCCTTCGCCAGTACAAATCCGTCGATCAGTTGCCGAAAGTACGCGGCGGTCTGGGTGTTTCGATCGTGTCCACCAACAAGGGTGTGATGACTGATCGTGCGGCCCGCGCTGCTGGTGTCGGCGGCGAAGTGCTCTGCACTGTGTTCTAAGGGGGGATAAGCATGTCTCGCGTTGCTAAGAACCCCGTCAAGCTGCCCGCTGGCGTCGAAATCAAGATGACCGGCCAGCAGCTTTCGGTGAAGGGCGCAAAGGGCGCTCTGGAACTGAACGTTCATCCGTCCGTTGAAATCATTCAGGATTCTGGCGAGCTGCGTTTCGCTGGCCGTAATGGTGATCAGCAGACTCGCGCCATGGCCGGTACCACTCGCGCGCTGGTGAACAACATGGTGATCGGTGTCAGCCAGGGCTTCGAGCGCAAGCTCCAGCTGGTTGGTGTCGGTTACAAGGCGCAAGCCAAAGGTCAAGTGCTGTCTCTGGCTCTCGGCTTCTCGCACCCGGTGGACTATGAACTGCCTCAGGGCGTTACCGCTGAAACACCCAGCCAGACCGATATCCTGATCAAGGGTATCGACAAGCAGGTGGTTGGTCAGGTGGCTGCTGAAATTCGCGACTTCCGTCGTCCCGAGCCTTACAAGGGCAAGGGTGTACGTTACGCGGACGAAGTAGTCCGTCGTAAAGAAGCTAAGAAGAAGTAGGGCATAGCAAATGAGCGTAAAGAAAGAAACTCGTCTGCGTCGCGCTCGCAAGGCACGCCTGAAGATGCGCGAGCTGGAAACCGTACGCCTTTGTGTGTACCGCTCTTCCCAGCACATCTACGCCCAGGTCCTTTCGGCCGACGGCGGCAAGGTCCTGGCCAGCGCCTCGACTCTGGACAAAGAATTGCGCGACGCCGCCACCGGCAACGTCGACGCTGCCAAGAAGGTTGGTCAGTTGGTCGCTGAGCGTGCGAAAGCCGCCGGCATCTCTCAGGTTGCATTCGACCGTTCTGGCTTCAAGTACCACGGTCGTGTCAAGGCACTGGCTGATGCTGCTCGTGAAGGCGGGCTGGAGTTCTAAGTTATGGCAAATAACGAGCAAAAGCGCGACGAAGGCTACATTGAGAAGCTGGTTCAAGTTAACCGCGTCGCCAAGACTGTAAAAGGTGGTCGGATCTTCACCTTCACCGCACTGACCGTAGTGGGTGATGGCAAGGGTCGTGTAGGTTTCGGTCGTGGCAAGTCCCGCGAAGTGCCAGCGGCCATCCAGAAGGCCATGGAAGCGGCTCGCCGCAACATGATCCAGGTCGACCTGAACGGCACTACCCTGCAGTACGCCACGAAGGCCGCCCACGGTGCTTCGAAGGTATACATGCAGCCGGCCTCGGAAGGTACCGGTGTCATCGCCGGTGGTGCCATGCGCGCCATCCTCGAAGTCGCTGGTGTGCAGAACGTTCTGGCCAAGTGCTACGGCTCTACCAACCCGGTCAACGTGGTTCACGCTACGTTCAAGGGTCTGAAAGCCATGCAGTCGCCCGAGTCGATCGCTGCCAAGCGTGGCAAGAGCGTTGAGGAGATTTGCTGATCATGGCTAACGCAACCGTCAAGGTTACGCTGATCAAAAGCGTCAGCGGCCGTATTCCCAATCACAAGCTGTGCGTCAAGGGCCTGGGCCTGCGTCGCATTGGTCACACTGTCGAAGTTCAGGACACCCCTGAAAATCGCGGCATGATCAACAAGGCTTACTACATGCTCCGTGTGGAGGGCTAAGCCATGCAACTGAACGATCTACGTTCTGCGCCGGGCGCCCGTCGCGAAAAGCTGCGTCTGGGCCGTGGTATCGGTAGCGGTCTCGGCAAGACTGGTGGCCGCGGTCACAAGGGTCAGACTTCCCGCTCCGGCGGCAAGATCGCGCCCGGATTCGAGGGCGGCCAACAGCCCTTGCATCGTCGTCTGCCGAAGTTCGGCTTCGTCTCGCTGAAAGCCATGGATCGCGCAGAAGTGCGTACCTCCGAGCTGGCCAAGGTTGAAGGCGATGTCGTGACTCTGCAGAGCCTCAAAGACGCCAATATCATCAACCAGAACGTTCAGCGTGTGAAAGTCATGCTGTCCGGTGAGGTTGGTCGTGCGGTGACTCTCCAGGGTATCGCCGCCACCAAGGGTGCGCGTGCGGCTATCGAAGCGGCTGGCGGCAAGTTCGAGGAATAAATGGCTAAGCAAGGTGCTCTCTCCGCGCTGAGTAATGGTGGGCTGTCCGAGCTCTGGGCTCGTCTGCGTTTTCTGCTCATGGCGATCGTCGTCTATCGCATTGGCGCTCACATCCCGGTGCCGGGGATCAACCCCGACAGGTTGGCCGAGCTGTTCCGTCAGAACGAAGGGACCATCCTTAGCCTGTTCAACATGTTCTCCGGCGGTGCGCTGGAGCGGATGAGCATCTTCGCGCTGGGGATCATGCCGTACATCTCGGCATCGATCATCATGCAGCTCATGACCGCGGTCAGCCCACAGTTGGAGCAGTTGAAGAAAGAAGGCGAGGCAGGCCGTCGCAAGATCAGTCAGTACACCCGCTATGGCACCCTGGTGCTGGCCATCGTTCAGGCGATCGGCATGTCGGTTGGCCTGGCCGGGCAGGGCGTGGCGTTCAGCAACGATTTCGGCTTCTACTTCGTGGCTATCACCACCTTCGTGGCTGGTGCGATGTTCATGATGTGGCTGGGCGAGCAGATCACCGAGCGAGGTGTCGGCAACGGTATCTCGATGCTGATCTTCGCGGGGATCGTTGCGGGCTTGCCGGGTGCGCTGGGGCAGTCCTTCGAGTCTGCGCGGCAGGGTGATATCAATATCATCGCGCTGCTCGCCGTGGGGCTGGTTGCTGTTGCCATCATCGGCTTCGTGGTGTTCATCGAGCGTGGTCAGCGGCGGATCGCCGTTCACTATGCCAAGCGTCAGCAGGGCCGCAAGGTTTTCGCTGCGCAGACGAGCCACCTGCCGCTGAAGGTGAACATGGCGGGCGTCATCCCTGCGATCTTCGCCAGCAGTATTCTGCTGTTCCCGGCTTCCTTGGGGCAGTGGTTCGGACAGTCCGAGAGCATGAGCTGGCTGGCGGATATCTCCCAGTCGATCGCTCCTGGTCAGCCGTTGAACATCCTGTTGTTCAGCGCCGGTATCATCTTCTTCTGCTTCTTCTACACGGCATTGATGTTCAATCCGAAAGACGTTGCGGAAAATCTGAAGAAGTCCGGTGCGTTTATCCCTGGAATCCGGCCTGGTGAGCAGTCGGCGCGCTATATCGATGGCGTACTGACCCGCTTGACCATTTTCGGTGCCCTGTACATGACGGCCGTGTGCCTGCTGCCCCAGTTCCTGGTGGTGGCTGCGAACGTGCCGTTCTACCTTGGCGGGACATCGTTGCTGATCGTGGTCGTGGTTGTGATGGACTTCATGTCGCAAGTGCAGTCGCACCTCATGTCTCACCAGTACGATTCCCTGATGAAAAAAGCCAACCTGAAGGGCTATGGCAGCGGCATGCTCCGCTGATTGGTTCGTAAGGTTCTAGGAGTTGGTCATGAAAGTTCGTGCATCGGTAAAGAAGCTTTGCCGTAACTGCAAGATCGTTCGTCGCGAAGGCGTCGTTCGTGTGATCTGCAGCGCGGAACCGCGTCACAAACAGCGCCAAGGCTGAGTGTGAACAAAGCGTGACGCCCGGCAGCTAGTGCGCTGCCGGGTTGATTATTTGTTACTACAGCGTTAGTATCTCGCGCCCTTTTCTTGGCTTCCGGGGCGTT
The DNA here is from genome assembly GCF_003696285.1 of Stutzerimonas nitrititolerans. GTDB lineage: Bacteria > Pseudomonadota > Gammaproteobacteria > Pseudomonadales > Pseudomonadaceae > Stutzerimonas > Stutzerimonas nitrititolerans. The sequence goes on along the minus strand of NZ_RFFL01000004.1, from coordinate 322,931 downwards.
GGGTAGCTGTCAATTGGAGTTTCACTGAATGGCCCGTATTGCAGGCGTTAACATTCCGGATAACAAGCACACTGTTATCTCGCTGACCTACATCTATGGTGTCGGTCGCACTCGTGCGCAGACCATCTGCGCCGCTACCGGTGTGAATCCGGCAGCAAAAATCAAGGATCTCTCCGACGAGCAGGTCGAACTGCTGCGCGGCGAAGTGGCCAAGTTCATCGTTGAAGGTGATCTGCGCCGCGAAGTCAACATGAAGATCAAGCGCTTGATGGACCTGGGTTGCTACCGCGGCCTGCGTCATCGTCGTGGTCTGCCGGTGCGCGGTCAGCGTACCAAGACCAACGCTCGCACCCGCAAGGGCCCGCGCAAGCCGATCCGCAAGTAATCGCGTAGGAATTTAAGTAATGGCAAAACCTGCTGCTCGTCCTCGTAAAAAAGTCAAAAAGACAGTGGTTGATGGCATCGCCCACATCCATGCGTCTTTCAACAACACCATCATCACGATCACCGATCGTCAGGGCAATGCTCTGTCCTGGGCTACTTCCGGTGGCTCGGGCTTCCGCGGTTCGCGTAAGAGCACTCCGTTCGCTGCCCAGGTAGCGGCCGAGCGTGCCGGTCAGGCTGCTCTGGAATACGGTCTGAAGAACCTCGACGTCAACGTCAAGGGCCCGGGCCCAGGTCGTGAATCCGCCGTTCGTGCCCTGAACGGATGTGGTTATAAAATCGCCAGCATCACCGACGTGACGCCGATCCCGCACAACGGGTGCCGTCCGCCGAAGAAGCGCCGCGTGTAATCAGGAGACAGTGAAGAATGGCTCGTTATATTGGTCCCAAGTGCAAACTGTCTCGTCGTGAAGGCACCGATCTCTTCCTGAAGAGTGGTGCGCGCGCGCTCGAATCCAAGTGCAACATCGAAACTCCGCCAGGCGTTCACGGCCAGCGTCGCGGTCGCCTGTCCGACTACGGCACCCAGCTGCGTGAAAAGCAGAAAGTACGCCGTATCTATGGCGTGCTCGAACGCCAGTTCAGCGGTTACTACAAGGAAGCGGCCAGCCGTAAGGGCGCTACCGGCGAGAACCTGCTGCAGCTGCTCGAATGCCGTCTCGACAACGTCGTGTATCGCATGGGCTTCGGTTCCACTCGTGCGGAATCCCGTCAGCTGGTTTCCCACAAGTCGATCACCGTCAACGGTCAGACCGTGAACATCCCGTCCTACCAGGTCAAAGCTGGTGATGTGGTTGCCGTTCGCGAGAAGTGCCGTAACCAGCTGCGTATCGCCCAAGCCCTCGAACTGTGCGCACAGCGCGGTCGCGTTGAGTGGGTCGAAGTAGATACCGACAAGAAATCCGGCGTTTTCAAAAGTGTTCCGGCTCGCAGTGATCTGTCGGCCGACATCAACGAAAACCTGATTGTCGAGCTCTACTCCAAGTAAGGGCTAGAAAATAGGTGTATCCATGCAGAGTTCGGTAAATGAGTTCCTGACCCCCCGCCATATCGATGTGCAGGTGGTCAGTCCGACCCGTGCCAAGATCACGCTCGAGCCTCTCGAGCGTGGTTTCGGCCACACCCTGGGCAACGCGCTGCGTCGCATTCTGTTGTCCTCCATGCCTGGCTGCGCCGTGGCCGAGGCTGAGATCGACGGCGTGCTCCACGAGTACAGCGCCATCGAGGGCGTGCAGGAAGATGTCATCGAAATCCTGCTCAACCTCAAAGGTATCGCCATCAAGCTGCACGGCCGTGATGAAGTGACCTTGAGCCTGGTGAAGAAGGGCGCGGGCCCTGTTACCGCTGCCGATATCCAGCTGGATCACGATGTCGAAATCGTCAATGGCGATCACCTGATCGCCAACCTGGCGGCCAATGGCTCGATCAACATGAAGCTCAAGGTCGCTCGCGGCCGTGGTTACGAGCCGGCTGATGCGCGTCAGAGCGATGAGGATGAAAGCCGCAGTATCGGCCGTCTTCAGCTCGACGCCACTTTCAGCCCGGTACGTCGCGTGGCTTATGTGGTCGAGAACGCTCGTGTCGAACAGCGCACCAACCTGGACAAGCTGGTTATCGATCTCGAAACCAACGGCACCCTGGATCCCGAAGAGGCGATCCGTCGCGCCGCGACTATCCTCCAACAGCAACTGGCTGCATTCGTCGACCTCAAGGGCGACAGCGAGCCGGTAGTGGTCGAGCAGGAAGACGAGATCGATCCGATTCTGCTGCGTCCGGTGGATGACCTGGAACTGACCGTTCGTTCGGCTAACTGCCTCAAGGCAGAGAACATCTACTACATCGGTGATCTGATCCAGCGCACCGAAGTGGAACTGTTGAAGACGCCGAACCTGGGCAAGAAGTCTCTGACCGAAATCAAAGACGTTCTGGCCTCGCGTGGTCTGTCCCTCGGCATGCGCCTCGATAACTGGCCGCCGGCAAGTCTCAAGAAGGACGATAAGGCCACGGCCTGATCGTCCCTAGTCACCGAACTGATCGTTTGGTAAGGAATTTCAATCATGCGTCATCGTAAAAGTGGCCGTCACCTGAGCCGCACCAGCGCACACCGCAAGGCCATGTTCCAGAACATGGCGGTGTCGCTGTTCGAGCACGAACTGATCAAGACCACCCTGCCCAAGGCCAAGGAACTGCGTCGCGTCGCCGAGCCGCTGATCACCCTGGCCAAGGAAGACAGCGTCGCCAACCGTCGCCTGGCTTTCGACCGTACTCGTTCGAAGGCTATCGTCGGCAAGCTGTTCAGCGATCTGGGTCCGCGTTACGCCACCCGTCAGGGCGGCTACCTGCGTATCCTCAAGTGCGGCTTCCGTGCTGGGGACAACGCCCCCATGGCTTACGTCGAACTGGTTGACCGTCCGGTTACTGGTGAAGTGGAAGCAGCCGAATAAGCCTCGGCTTTTCGGAAAAAGAACCGAGCCTTCAGGCTCGGTTTTTTTATATCCATATTTTCTATCGACTGTGTTGACTCAACGCATTGGTCTCGCTTCGCTCGGCTTCCTATGATGGCACCCATACCGCCGGTAACCCCGGTTTCGCTGTAATGATGGATGCCATCCAAGGAGCTAAACATGACTGACAAGCCCAGGTTGACGACCGTTGCCGGTGCGCCGGTAGCTGAAAACCAGAATTCCCTGACTGCCGGCCCGCGTGGCCCGATGTTGCTGCAGGACGTGTGGTTCCTGGAAAAGCTGGCGCATTTCGACCGCGAAGTGATTCCCGAACGCCGCATGCATGCCAAAGGCTCCGGAGCCTTTGGCGAGTTCGTGGTCACTCACGACATCACCCGCTATACCAAGGCCGCGATCTTTTCCGAGGTTGGCAAGAAGACTCCCATGTTCGCGCGCTTCTCCACTGTGGCCGGCGAGCGTGGTGCAGCGGATGCCGAGCGCGACATCCGCGGCTATGCTCTGAAGTTCTACACCGAGCAGGGCAACTGGGACATGGTCGGCAACAACACGCCGGTGTTCTTCTTCCGCGACCCGCTGAAATTCCCCGACCTGAACCACGCGGTCAAGCGCGATCCGCGCACCAACATGCGCAGCGCCAACAACAACTGGGACTTCTGGACCGGCCTGCCCGAGGCCTTGCACCAGATCACCTACGTGATGGGCGACCGGGGCATTCCGGCCTCGTACCGGCACATGCATGGCTTCGGCTCGCACACCTACAGCTTCATCAGCGCCGACAATCAGCGCTACTGGGTCAAGTTCCACTTCAAGACCCAGCAGGGCATCAAGAACCTGACCGACGCGGAAGCGGCAGCCATCGTCGCCAATGACCGCGAGAGCTCGCAGCGAGACCTGTTCGAGGCCATTGAGCGTGGTGATTTCCCACGCTGGACCATGTATGTGCAGGTGATGCCGGAAGCCGAGGCGGCGAGCTATCGCTTCCACCCGTTTGACCTGACCAAGGTCTGGTCGAAGAAGGATTACCCGCTGATCGAAGTGGGTTACTACGAGCTCAATCGCAACGCCGACAACTACTTCCAGGACGTCGAGCAGGCCGCGTTCACGCCCGCCAATGTGGTGCCGGGCATCAGCTTCTCGCCGGATCGCATGTTGCAAGGCCGTCTGTTCTCCTACGGTGACGCGCAGCGCTACCGTCTGGGCGTCAACCACCACCAGATCCCGGTGAATGCGCCACGCTGTCCAATGCACAGTTACCACCGTGACGGTGCCATGCGGGTCGACGGTAACCACGGCGGCCGGCTGCACTACCAGCCGAACACCTACGGTGAGTGGCAGGAGCAGCCTGATTTCAGCGAGCCGCCGCTGGCGCTCGAAGGGGCAGCTGCCCGTTACGATTTCCGTGCGGACGATGCGGATTACTTCACCCAGCCGGGCGATCTGTTCCGCTTGATGAAGGCCGATGAGCAACAGCGCCTGTTCGGCAACACGGCGCGGGCGATGGGCGATGCGGCGCGGCATATCAAGCTGCGGCACATCAGGCACTGCTACCTGGCCGACCCCGCCTATGGTGCCGGTGTCGCGGCAGCGCTCGATCTGCCGGTCGAGGAGGCGCTGGCCTGATCGCTGGTCCCGAGGCAAAAAAAACCGCAGCGCTGCTGCGGTTTTTTGTTTTCGGAATGCCGCGAAAGCTTACTTCGTCGCTTGCCCCCGGTCGCGCTCCAGCAGCGGCTTGAGGAAGTGACCGGTATGCGACTGCGGCATCTCGGCCACCTCTTCTGGCGTGCCCGTGGCGATGATCTGGCCGCCCTTGGAGCCGCCTTCCGGCCCCAGGTCGACCAGCCAGTCGGCGGTCTTGATCACATCCAGATTGTGCTCGATGACCACCACCGTGTTGCCGTGGTCGCGTAGCCGGTGCAGCACGTCCAGCAGCTGCTGGATATCGGCGAAGTGCAGGCCGGTGGTGGGTTCGTCGAGGATGTACAGCGTCTTGCCGGTATCCCGCTTGGACAGCTCGCGGGACAGCTTGACCCGTTGCGCCTCGCCGCCCGACAGCGTGGTCGCGCTCTGCCCGAGCTTGATATAGGACAGGCCTACATCCATCAGCGTCTGCAGCTTGCGCGCCACCGCCGGTACCGGATCGAAGAACTCACGGGCCTCCTCGATGGTCATGTCGAGCACCTCGGTGATGCTCTTGCCCTTGTACTTCACTTCCAGGGTTTCGCGGTTGTAGCGCTTGCCCTTGCACACGTCGCAGGGCACGTAGATGTCCGGCAGGAAGTGCATCTCCACCTTGATCACGCCATCGCCCTGGCAGGCTTCGCAGCGCCCCCCCTTGACGTTGAAGGAGAAGCGTCCCGGACCGTAGCCGCGTGAGCGGGCTTCCGGGACGCCGGCGAAGAGCTCGCGAATCGGCGTGAACAGGCCGGTGTAGGTCGCCGGGTTCGAGCGCGGCGTGCGGCCGATCGGACTCTGGTCGATGTCCACCACCTTGTCGAGGTGCTGCAAGCCGTCGAAGGAATCGTGCGCGGCCACCTCGAGCGTCGTGGCGCCATTGAGCGCGGTCGCCGTGATCGGGAACAGGGTGTTGTTGATCAGCGTCGACTTGCCCGAGCCCGACACCCCGGTGATGCAGGTCAGCAGGCCCACGGGGATTTCCAGGTCGACGTTGCGCAGGTTGTTGCCGCGCGCGCCCTTGAGCTTCAGCAGTTTGCCGGCATCGCGCGGGGTGCGCTTGGCCGGATAGCGGATCTTCACCCGTCCGGACAGATAGCCGCCGGTGAGGGAGGCGGGGTTGGCCATGACTTCGTCCGGCGTGCCCTCGGCGACGATCTGGCCGCCATGCACGCCGGCGCCGGGGCCGATGTCGAGCACGTAGTCGGCCAGGCGGATGGCATCTTCATCGTGCTCGACGACGATCACCGTGTTGCCGATGTCGCGCAGGTGGCGCAGGGTGCCGAGCAGGCGCTCGTTGTCGCGCTGGTGCAGGCCGATCGAAGGTTCGTCGAGGATGTACATGACGCCCACCAGCCCGGCGCCGATCTGGCTGGCCAGGCGAATACGCTGCGCTTCGCCGCCGGAGAGGGTATCGGCGCTACGGTCCAGGGTCAGGTAGTCGAGGCCGACGTTGACCAGGAATTGCAGGCGCTCGCCGATTTCCTTGAGAATCTTGTCGGCGATCTCGCCGCGTCGGCCGCTCAGCGTCAGGCCGCCGAAATATTCGGCCGCATCCCCGATCGGCAGTGTGGTGACGGCCGGCAGCGTCTTGTCTCCGACCCACACGTGGCGTGCCTCGCGGCGCAAGCGCGTGCCGCGACATTCCGGGCAGGGCTGGGTGCTGAGGTACTTGGCCAGTTCTTCGCGGACGCTGTTGGATTCCGTTTCGCGATAGCGGCGTTCGAGATTGGGGATGATCCCTTCGAACGGATGCGAGCGCTTGACGATGTCGCCACGGTCGTTGAGATAGCGGAAGTCGACGCTTTCCTTGCCACTGCCGCGCAGGATGCATTGCTGATGCTTCTCGGGCAGTGAGTCGAAAGGCTCGTCGAGGCTGAAGCCGTAATGCGAGGCCAGCGAGCCGAGCATCTGGAAGTAGTAGACATTGCGCCTGTCCCAGCCGCGGATCGCGCCCTCGGCCAGGGTCAGTTCGCCGTTGACCAGGCGTTTGGCGTCAAAGAACTGTTTGGCGCCCAGGCCGTCGCAGGTTGGGCAGGCGCCGGCCGGGTTGTTGAACGAGAACAGCTTGGGTTCCAACTCGCTGATCGAGTGGCCGCAGATCGGGCAGGCGAAGCGCGCCGAAAAGATCATCTCCTCGGCGTCGTCGTCATCTTCCATCGGCGCGACCAGGGCGATGCCATCGGCCAGCTTGAGGGCGGTCTCGAAGGATTCGGCCAGGCGCTGCTGCAGATCGCCGCGGACCTTGAAACGGTCCACCACGACATCGATGGAATGCTTCTTCTGCTTGTCCAGTTTCGGCAGCTCGTCGAGCTCGTAGAGCTTGCCGTTGACCCGCGCGCGGACGAAGCCCTGGGCGCGCAGTTCATCGAACACCGCCAGGTGCTCGCCCTTGCGCTCGCGGATCACCGGGGCCAGCAGCATCAGCTTGCTGCCTTCGGGCAGGGCCAGTACCTGGTCGACCATCTGGCTGACGGTCTGCGCCTCCAGCGGCGCATCGTGATCGGGGCAGCGCGGCGTGCCGACCCGCGCGTAGAGCAGGCGCAGGTAGTCGTAGATCTCGGTAATGGTGCCCACGGTGGAGCGCGGGTTGTGCGAGGTGGACTTCTGTTCGATGGAGATCGCCGGTGACAGGCCTTCGATGGTGTCGACGTCGGGCTTTTCCATCATCGACAGGAACTGCCGGGCATAGGCCGACAGCGATTCCACGTAGCGGCGCTGGCCTTCGGCATAGAGGGTGTCGAAGGCCAGCGAGGACTTGCCTGAGCCGGACAGGCCGGTGATCACGATCAGCTTGTCGCGTGGCAGGGTCAGGTCGATGTTCTTCAGGTTGTGGGTACGAGCTCCACGAATCAGAATCTTGTCCAAAGCAGCCTCGCGTGGCGGGCGGAGAAACCGGCAAGTATACGGTAAAGGGGCAAGAGCCGATAAAAGCGCTGATGGCTGGCCGAGAGGCTTTTCGTTCAGCCTTCAACCTCCAGCGCTTCTATCGAAACGACGCTGTGGCATCTACGCGCCTGTGCCGCCAATGCCTTGGCTGCTAGAATCGCCGCCGGTTCATTCAAGCGAGACCCCCAGATGCAGGACCCATACAGCGAGCGCATGAGCGCCAGCGAAACCCGTGCGGCTTCCGGGCTGGCCCTGGTCTTCGCGTTTCGCATGCTCGGCATGTTCATGGTGTTGCCGGTGCTGGCGACCTATGGAATGGATCTGCAGGGGGCGACGCCGGCGCTGATCGGCCTTGCCATCGGCGCCTATGGTTTGACCCAGGCGCTGCTGCAAATTCCCTTCGGCATTCTTTCCGATCGCATCGGCCGTCTGCCGATCATCTATTTCGGCTTGCTGATCTTCGCCGCCGGGGCGGTGCTGGCGGCCATGTCCGACAGTATCTGGGGGGTGATCGCCGGCCGCATACTGCAGGGCGCAGGGGCGATTTCCGCGGCGGTGATGGCGCTGCTCTCCGACCTGACCCGCGAGCAGCACCGCACCAAGGCCATGGCGATGATCGGCATGAGCATCGGTTTGTCGTTCGCCGTCGCCATGGTGATCGGTCCGCTGGTGGCCAGGGCGTTCGGCTTGTCCGCACTGTTCTGGCTGACGGCGGCGCTGGCGCTGCTGGGGGGCGTCATCGTCGCCACCCTGCCGCGCGCGCAGCGCCATCTGCAGCATCGTGAATCGGGCGTGGCGAGCCAGGCGCTGGGGGCGACCCTGCGTCATCCCGACCTGCTGCGCCTGGATATCAGCATCTTTGCGCTGCATGCCATCCTCATGGCGAGTTTCGTCGCGCTGCCGCTGGCGCTGGTGGAAGAGGCGGCGCTGCCCAAGGACGAGCACTGGTGGGTCTATCTGACAGCCCTGCTGGTCGGCTTCCTGGGCATGGTGCCGTTCATCATCTATGGCGAGAAGAAGCGCCAGATGCGCCGCGTGTTGCTCGGCGCGGTTGGCGTACTGTTGCTGTGCGAGCTGTTCTTCTGGCAGTTCGGGCACGGCCTCTGGGCGCTGGTGGTCGGCATGGTGATCTTCTTCACTGCCTTCAATCTGCTGGAGGCCTCGCTACCATCGCTGATCAGCAAGGTCGCGCCGGCCGGCGGCAAGGGGACGGCGATGGGGGTGTATTCCACCAGCCAGTTCCTGGGGGCAGGGCTGGGCGGCATTCTCGGTGGCTGGCTCTATCAGCTGGGTGGGCTTGAAGTCGTGTTCGCCGGCTGTGCCGGGCTTGGCGCCTTGTGGTTGCTGATCGTCTGGAGCATGCGTGAGCCGCCCTACGTCACCAGCCTGCGGTTGCCACTGTCGGAATCGGCGCTGTCCAATCCCGAGCTGACGTCCCAGCTACTGGCGGTGTCAGGCGTTTCGGATGCGATCGTGCTGGCGGAAGAGGGCGCCGCCTATGTCAAGGTGGATACGCAGCAGCTCGACAGGGCGGCGCTCGATCGGCTCGTGGCCTGAGCGATACTGTCCGCGACGTGCCTGGCAAAAAAACGACTCCGGCCGGTCTCTTGCGGTTACCTGCTGTTGTCGGCATGGCTGGCTGAGGTAAGATTCGCGGTCATTGGCTTTTTTCCTGCCGCGCGGGATTCTTCATTGAGCCAGCCTAATTCATGTTTCAGATAAGGAGTTACCCATGGCCAGAGGGGTGAATAAAGTCATCTTGATCGGCAATGTCGGCGGCGACCCGGAAACCCGCTACATGCCCAATGGCAATGCGGTGACCAACATCACGCTGGCGACCACCGACAGCTGGAAGGACAAGCAGACCGGTCAGCTGCAGGAGCGCACCGAGTGGCACCGCGTGGTGCTGTTCGGCAAGGTCGCCGAGATTGCCGGCGAGTACCTGCGCAAGGGCTCGCAGTGCTACATCGAAGGACGCCTGCAGACCCGCGAGTGGGAGAAGGACGGCGTCAAGCGCTACACCACCGAGATCGTGGTGGATATGAACGGCAGCATGCAGCTGCTCGGCAGCCGCGGCGGCAGCTCCGATGAGCCGCGCCAGCCGCGTCCGCAGCGCGAGCCGCAGCAGGCCGCACGCCCGGCACCGTCCCAGCCGAAGCCTGCTCAGCAGCCTGCTCCGGACTACGACAGCTTCGACGACGATATTCCTTTCTGAGTCCGGTTGAATGCGAATGCGCCTGATGCTGTTGGGCGGTGGTAATGCCCTGGGTCAGGCGCTGATCCGCCTCGGCGGCGAGGAAGAGATCACTTTCCTTGCCCCCCCTTCGCCCGAACAGGGCTGGGATGCTCCAAGCCTGACCAAACTGCTCGACGACAACCGCCCGGATGTCGTGATCAACCTTGCCTATTACGTCGACTGGTTCCAGGCGGGTCATGTCGAGGAGTCAGTGCTCAATGGCCAGGAGCGTGCCGTCGAACGCCTGGCCGAACTCTGTCAGCATCATCAGTTCGTCCTGTTGCAGCCTTCGAGCTATCGCGTATTCGATGGTGCGCGTACCACGGCATACAACGAAAAGGATGAGGTCGCGCCGCTGGATGCGCGCAGCCGGGCGCTGTGCCGGATCGAGCAGAGCGTGCGTGCGCTGTGCCCCAGGCATGTGCTGTTGCGGTTCGGCTGGCTGCTCGATGACAGCCCGGACGGCTTGCTCGGACGCTTTCTGCTACGTCTCGAACAGCACGAAGAATTCTTTCTGGCCGACGATCGGCGCGGCAATCCCACTCCGGTAGAGGATGCGGCGCGGGTGATTCTCGCCGTGCTCAAGCAGCTCGATTGCGGCGCGCCGCTTTGGGGCACCTACCATTACGGCGGTCACGAGGCTTCGACGCCGCTGGTCGTGGGCCAGGCGGTTTACGCCGAGGCGACTCATTACCGGCAGTTCACCCTCGAAGGCGTTTCCGCGATTGCACACGCCGACTGCCCCGATGCGGCGGACGAGCCGCAACATGGCGTGCTGGCCTGCAAGAAAATCTTCAATACCTTCGGCATCAAGCCGCGCGCCTGGCGCGCCGGTCTGCCGGACCTGCTGGATCGTTATTACCGCCATGACTGACTCACCGATTCTGGTTACCGGTGGCGCCGGCTTCATCGGCTCCAATCTGGTCGACGCCCTTATCGCACGTGGCTACACGGTGCGGGTGCTGGATAATTTCTCCACGGGCAAGCGCAGCAACCTGCCAGTCAGCGATCGCCTCGAGCTGATCGAGGGTGACGTCGCCGATGCGCAAACCGTGCATCGTGCGGTCGAGGGGTGTGCGGCGGTGGTGCACCTGGCCGCGGTGGCGTCCGTGCAGGCGTCGGTGGAAGATCCGGTCGGTACGCACCAGAGCAATCTGGTCGGCACGCTGAATCTCTGCGAGGCCATGCGCCAGAATGGTGTGCGGCGGGTGGTCTTCGCCTCCAGCGCGGCGATTTACGGCAATAACGGCGAAGGGCAATCCATCGACGAGAACACGCCGAAGGCACCGCTGACGCCCTACGCCGCGGACAAACTGGCCAGCGAGCATTACCTCGATTTCTATCGGAGCCAGCACGGGCTGGAGCCGGTGGTGTTCCGCTTCTTCAATATCTACGGGCCGCGCCAGGATCCGTCTTCCCCCTATTCGGGTGTGATCAGCATCTTCACCGAGCGTGCGCAGAAAGGACTCCCCATCGCCGTGTTCGGCGATGGCGAGCAGACCCGCGATTTCCTTTATGTCGGCGATCTGGTCGAGCTGCTGGTGCAGGCGCTGGAGGTTGCCACGGTCGAAGAAGGGGCGATCAACGTCGGGCTCAATCGCGCCACCTCGTTGAATGGATTGCTGGCGGCCATCGGGGATGTATTGGGTGGGCTACCGCCCGTCAGCTACCAGGCGGCGCGTAGCGGTGACATTCGCCATTCGCGGGCGAACAATGCACGGTTGTTGCAGCGTTTCCGTTTGCCGGAACCGGCGACCGATATGCGCGACGGACTGGCTAAGTTGCTCGGTCGTTAGTCCCCTTGCCCGCCAATAGGTGGATGCCAGTGGCAGACGTGGAAAACGCTTCGCGGTTTTCCACCCTACGAAAGGCGCGAGGGCTGGGGTAGATCACGGGAAAAGCAAAGGCGCCTCGAAGGCGCCTTTGTTCTGTCTGCGATTCGGCGGTTGCCGGTTTCGTCAGAACTTGTAGCCGAGGCCGACCATGTAGACCATCGGGTCTACTTCTACGTCGACTTTGGCGCGAACGCCAAGAATGGTGTTGTCCACATACGCATCGGTATCGATATCGATGTAGCGTACCTGCGCATTGACCATGATTTGGTCGGTCAGCATGTAATCCATACCGACTTGGGCAGCCCAGCCCCAAGAATTCTTCACCCGAAAGTTATCAAAACCGCCTGCAGTAGCGGCGCTTCCGACGCTTTCGTCGAAAAACCAAGTGTAATTAACGCCAGCGCCTACATAAGGCTGAAAAGCTGATTTGCTATCCATTGGGTAGTAGACGAGGCTCAAGGTTGGCGGTAGGTGCTTAAGGTCGCCAAGCTTGCCATCTGCGATACCGCCGGCTGTTCCAGAAATAGACACGTCATGTTGGAAAGGTGTTGCAGCGAGCAATTCGATGCCAATGTGATCTGTGAGCATGTACGCAAAGTTAAGGCCGAGCTGCGTGTCGCTGTCCAGCGAGGCTTTGCCGCCAAGATCAGTGCCAGCCAGCGCTCCACGGTCCACGAAAACGCCTGATGTTTCTTCACGCGGATCAACGGTAATCGCACCGGCACGCACGATCACATCACCGGCCTGATGAGCCTGGGCGAAAGGGGCGGCCAGGGCCACGGCCAGCACGGAAGCGGTAAACAGGGTCTTGCGCATAAGGGACTCCAACGAGACAGGGTTCTGTTGCGTGTTGGAAGCCATGGTAGGGCGCGGCAAAAGCCTATTTTTGACCCAGCTCAATAAATGCTTCGGCCCGTGTGCGACGTATTGCCCGGGTTGCCATCCGTTTTGCGGTAGATGATAATGTTTCTCTTTCGAGTTTGACGTCCGTCTGCAAGGGATCCATCAATGCAAGCCTTTATTCCCCGCCTCCTGGCGGTCGCCGTGCTGTCGTGCTGCATGCCGCTTTATGCTGCCCCGCTGGACACGGCGCTGGAGGAAAGTCAGCGCCTGGCTGCAGAAGCCAAGGCTTCGCAAGCGCGTATCGAGCAACTCGACGATGCCACCCGGCAGATGCTCAACGATTACCGTAATGCCGTGCAGCAGGCCGAGGCGCTGAAGGCATACAACGCGCAACTGGTCGATCTCACGGCAGCGCAGCGCAAGGAGCTGGAAGGCTTTCAGCGGCAACTGGACAGCATCGAACGCACCCAGGAAGCGGTTGCGCCGCAGATGAGCCGCATGATCGAAGTGCTGGAAGAGTTCATCGCTGCCGATCTGCCGTTCCTGCCCGATGAGCGTGCCGACCGCCTTGCCAGCCTGCAGGAGATGCAGGTGCGTGCCGATGTCAGCCTTGCCGAGAAGTACCGTCGCATCCTCGAGGCGTACCAGATCGAGAGTGATTACGGACGGACCCTGGAAGCCTGGCGCGGTGAACTGCCCGCCGAGAGTGGCACGCGCAGCGTCGAATTCCTGCGGCTGGGTCGGACCATGCTTTATTACCAGACGCTGGACGCTCATGAGAGCGGCTGGTGGAACCCACAGACGCGCGCCTGGGAAGTACTCGACGGCAGCGCGCGCCGCCCCATTACCAAGGCGATCGCCATCGCCCGCCAGCAACAAGCACCCAGTTGGCTCGAATTGCCGGTGAAGACCCTGGCCAAGGAGGCCGTACGATGAGCCGTTTGCTGACGTTGCTGTTCATTGGCCTGCTGCCGGCACTGGCCCAGGCGGCCGAGCCCCTGACCCCCGATCAACTGCTGCAACGCATTCGTAGCGATCGTGCGGCCGAAGCCGACGCCATGCAGGCGCGTGAGCAGGCGTTCCTGCAGGATCGCAGCGAGCAGGCGCAGTTGCTGGCGCGAGCCAATGCCGCGCTCGCACAGCAGAAGGCCGAAGCCGAGCGCCTGAAAGCTGAATTCGATCGTCAGGAAGCCGAGCTGGTCGAGCAGGAAAGGCTCCTCGCGCAGCGCGTGGGGCATCTGGGGGAACTGTTCGGGGTCGTGCGCCAGAGCGCGGGCGACATCGCCGGGCAATGGCAAGACAGTTTGCTCAACACCCAGTATCCGGAGCGTGTGCAGCGCCTGCGGGCACTGGCGGAGAGCCGTACCTTGCCGTCTGCCGAGGATCTGGACGCGTTCTGGATGACCTTGCTCGAAGACCTGGCCGCGAGTGGTCGGGTCGAGCAGGTCGAGCTGCCTGTGGTTAGCGCCAACGGCCAGCGTAACGTCGAATCGGTGCTGCGGGTCGGTGCTTTCTCGGCTTTCACCAAGGACGCCTTCCTGCGTTACGACGAGAGTGCCGGCGAGTTGCTGGCTCCCGCGCGGCAACCCTCCGGGCAGGGGCTGGTCGACGACTATCTGGGCAGCAGCGATGCGCTGGCGGTTCTGCCGGTAGATCCGAGCCGGGGCTCCCTGCTGGAGCAGCTGCAGCGTCAGCCGGAACTGTGGGATCGGGTGCAGCAGGGCGGCCTGGTCGGCTGGGTGATCATGGTGCTGGGTATCTTCGGTCTGCTGCTGGCGATCTGGCGAATGGCCTATCTCAGCGGTGTCGGGCGCAAGGTCGCCAGCCAGATGCGCGAACTGAATGCCCCTCGCAGCGACAACCCGCTGGGACGGATCATCGGCGTGCTCGGACCCAAGCCGCAGTTGTCGGACCTGGAAACCCTCGAGCTGAAACTCGACGAGGCCATTCTTCAGGAAACACCGCCGCTGGAGCGTGGCCAGCCGCTGCTCAAGCTGCTCGCTGCCGTGGCGCCGCTGCTGGGCCTGCTGGGTACCGTAACTGGCATGATCGTCACCTTCCAGGCCATCACCCAGAGCGGTGGCGGTGACTCTCGACTGATGGCCGACGGCATCTCCCAGGCGCTGGTGACGACCGTGCAAGGCCTGGTGGTGGCGATTCCCCTGTTGTTCCTGCACAGCCTGCTGGCCAGCCGCAGCAAGGGCCTGATCCAGTTGCTGGAGCAGCAGAGCGCCGGTCTGATCGCACTGCACCTGTCGGGATCGCCGCGCCGTGACTGATCTGCACGGCTACTGGCTGAGCCTGGTCGACAGCGGCCATGCGCTGCTCGACTTCATGGCGGCAGGCGGCGTGGTGATGTGGGCGCTGGCCGCCCTCTGCGTTCTCTATTGGACGCTGGTGTTCGAGCGCGTCTGGTTCATGCGCCGGGTGTTCCCGCACTGGGTGGAAGCACGGCGCCAGGCCTGGGCACAGCTGAGTGGCGAATCCGGCAGCTGGCAGCGTGCGGTGCGCGCAGCCTGGCTGGCACAGGCGCAGCAGCAGCTGTCCGGACCTCTGCGGCTGAGCAAGACGCTGGTCGCCATGTATCCGCTGCTGGGCCTGCTCGGCACCGTCAGCGGAATGATCGCCGTATTCGACGTGTTGGCGCTCAACGGCACCGGCAACCCCCGCGGGATGGCAGCGGGCGTCTGGCAGGCGACCCTGCCGACCATGGCCGGCATGGTGCTGGCCATCACTGGACTGTTCAGCCTGGCGCGTCTCGAGCGAATCGCGCGCCTGGCTCTCGACCGGCTGGCCGACCAGCTGCGTCACGATTGAGGATTACCGGATGCGTATGCGTCGCCATCACCTGCAGGAAGAAGACACTGGCATCGATCTGACGCCGATGCTCGATGTGGTTTTCATCATGCTGATTTTCTTCATCGTCACCAGCTCCTTCATCAAGGAATCCGGTGTCGAGGTCCAGCGCCCGCAGGCGGATACCGCCAGCGCGCAGGACAAGGGCAACATCCTCGTCGCGGTGACTGCCGACGGCCAGGTGTGGATCGACAAGAAGGCCGTTGACGTACGCAGCGTGCGCGCGCACATCGAGCGTCTGCGCGTCGACCAGCCGGACGGCGCGGTAGTGGTCCAGGCCGACCAGGACGCGCGCACCGGCCTGGTGGTCCAGGTGATGGACCAGGCGCGCCAGGCCGGCGTACATGACGTGGCGCTCGCCGCGACCGCAGGAGCGCTGTGATGCATCAGAGGCTGGCTCGTGTCGGGCTGTCCTTCATCGCCGCCTGCGCAGTGGCATTGTCGCTGTTCGTGCTCATGCTGAGCATGGTCACCCCTTCGGGCAGTGAGGTGGTGGACGATCCGGTGGCGATCGCCAACTTCGTACGCATGGACGGCCGCAACGAGGACACCAGCACACGTTCCCGGCAGCAGGCACCGCAGCCGCCTCAGCCGAAGACGCCGCAACCGCCTACGCCGCCGACACCGACCATGGCCACGCCGAGCGCCAACCTGCCCAAACTTGACCTGGCCCTGCCGAACATCGATAGCGGTATTTCGATTTCCGCACCCACACCCAGTCTGTCCGGGCTGACCGCGGGCGCCTCGGCGCCAGCTGCGGCACCGGCGCCTTCCGTTGAGGGAGCGGGGCAGCCTGGCGGGCCGGAACAGGAGGTCATGCCGTTGAACGATGTGCGTCCCGAATACCCCTACCGGGCGCGTCAGCGCGGTATCGAGGGGCACATCAAGCTGGCCTTCACCATCACCGCCGCCGGCACGGTCGAGAACATCCGCGTGTTGGAATCCGAGCCTCGCAACATTTTCGATCGTGAGGCGCGTCGCGCAGCAGCTCGCTGGCGCTTCGCGCCGCGTACCGAAAACGGCGCCGCGGTCTCCCGAGAGGCCGTCAAGACCCTTCACTTCCGCCTGCAAGGAGAACGCTAAAATGCCACGTTTCCTGCTCCTGCTTTCGTTACTGTTCGCGGCCTCCGTACAGGCTGCGCAAGTGGTCAACCCTGCCGTCTTCATGGCACTGGAACGAGCGCAGAGCGCGCAGCAGAAGGGTGATTACGCCACCGCTCGCAAGCTGCTGCAGCAGGTCGAGGCCAAGGCCGGCAGTGCCGAGGAAGCCCTGGTATGGCGCAGCCGCGCTTATCTCGCCTGGGCCGAAGGTGACAACAAGCAGGCGCTGCAACTGCTGGAGAAGGCGGTTGCCAGCGGCAAGCTGGACGAAGCGCTGCTGCCCAACGAGCGCTTGAACCTGGCCAAGCTGAACCTGGTGCAGGAGCGTTACGCCAAGGTCGTCGAGTTGCTGGGCTCGCCGGCACAGGCGAACGAGGAAGTGTTGCAGATGCTGGTGCAGGCCTATCAGGGGCTGGGCCAGCATGCCAAGGCCCTGCCGCTCGCCGAGCGCTACGTACAGGCCAACCCGAATGCCGGCGATACCTGGCTGCAGTTCCTGGTCGGTGCCAATGCCGAGCTGAAACGTTACGAGGCGGCTGAGCGCTGGCAGCGCCGTCTGTTGTTGCGTCATCCGGACCAGACCAAGACCTGGCGCCAACTGGCCGGGCTGCAGCAGATGGCCGGCGACGAAGACAAGGCGCTCGCGACGCTGCGCGCGGCCCATGCCAAGGGATTGCGCTTCAGTGAATCCGAACTGGACAACCTGGTACTGCTGGCCAGCGCGGCCGGCCAGCCCTGGCAGGGTGCGAAGCTGCTCGAGGGCATGCTGGAGTCGCGTCTGCTGGCAACCAATGCAACCCGCCGTGAGCGCCTGGGCATGCTCTGGTGGCAGGCGCGTGAGCGCTCGTCGGCGTCGCGCATCTATCGGGAGCTGGCCGCTCAGTCGGGCAATGCCAAGCTATGGCTCCACGTGGCCCAGTTGGAACTAGAACAGGCCCACTGGCAGGCCGGCCTCGATGCGTTGAAACAGGCAGAACGTGCCGGTGCCGAGCGCCGTCAGGTGCGGGCCTGGCGTGAATGGGCCGAGGGCGAGTTGAGCTTCGAACGCCAGCGTCAGGTCGCACGTATCAACTGAAACAGCGTCTCGTATGAGGCCGCTTTAGGGTGAGTTTCGAGGCTGTCGGCAGGCTAGCGCCTGCATTCGCCGCGAGGGCACGGCTCCCACGGGGTAACGAGCAACTGCCTGCTTGTTTTGGAGTAGCACCCGCGCGCGAGGCGTTGGTTCATAGGGCGCTTGTCGTACTGCAAGCCACCGCGCACCAGCTACCTATGTATCCGCTGCCAATTCAATCCAGCTCGTAGAAATAGATCTTCTGCGCATCCATGCGATAGCCGGCTTCGGCCAGTTCGCTGCTGGCGTGTTCGACCCGCAGCGGACCTTCGATCCAGAACGGCTGATAGAGCTGCTCCACCTTGACGCCGAGTTCGCTGGTGGCATGCACGATCTGGTTCGACGGCGGTGGCGGCACATGGATGCAGGCGCCAAAGTAGGGCACCAGCAGAAACTCAGTGACGCGGCCTTCCTCGCTCATGTCCAGCGGCACGATATAGCCCGGCAGCTTGACCTGCACGCCATCGAGCGCTTCGACCACAGGCGCCGCGGGTGATTGCTGCATAGCGGCGGGACCAGCTTCGGCCCCCAGCGCATCGGCCAGTTGCGACAGGTCGTGCAAGGCCACGGGCGGCGGCGGTGGCGGCGCGCCTGGCGGAATCAGATCGGACCATTGCAGCTCGCGCACCTCGGCGGCGACCGGCAGGGCGAGGGCGAGCAGTAGCGCGGGCAGCAGGCGTGACATGGTGTTCCTCATAAGCGGATCGACAGACCGTCGGCCAGCGACTGCCGATAGGCGCGCCAGGCCGGCACACAGCCGATCACCAGGCCCGCCAGCAGGATCGCGGCCAGCAATGTCCATTCGTAGGTACTCGGCAAGGCCAGCGGCAGGTAAATGCCGTAGTGACCCTGCAGCGGTCCCTGGGCAACCGCGATGGCGAGATACAGCAACAGCAGCCCCAGCAGCACCCCGGCCAGGGCCAGGGCGAAGGCTTCGACCACCAGCAGGCCGGCGATGTGCCAGGGCCTGGCGCCCACCGAACGCAGAATCGCCATTTCCCGGCGGCGTTCGTTGAGGCTGGTGAGAATCGCCGTGAGCATGCCGATCAGCCCGGTCAGCACTACGAACAGCGAGACCACGAACAGCGCCTTCTCGGCCGTGCCGACCAGGCTCCAGAGTTCCTGCAGGGCCACGCCGGGCAGGATCGCCAGCAGCGGCTCGCCCCGGTACTGGTTGATTTCGCGTTGCAGGGCGAAGGTCGCGATCCGGCTGTTCAACCCGAGCAGGAAGGCGGTGATCTGTTGCGGCTGCAGGTCCAGCTGGCGCGCCTGTTCGGCATCGACCCGCGCCGCGCCGCGTGCCGGCATGCCGTGCTGCCAGTCCACGTGCAGCGCCTCCATGCCGGCCAGACTGATGTGCAGCGTACGGTCCACCGGGGTGCCGGTTCGCTTCAGGATGCCCACCACCCGAAACGGCTTGTCGTCATGCTGGATCAGGCTGACCGTGGCGACACCGTGCGCCAGCACCAGTTGGTCATCCAGTTTGTGCTGCAACGCCGCGGCCACCTCGGCGCCGAGCACCACCTCGAAGGGGTCCTCCGCGAACGCGCGACCTTCGGCCAGTTGCAGAGGTTGCTTGCGGCCGTAACGGTAATGTTCGAAGTAGGCATCGCTGGTGCCCATCACCCGGTAGCCGCGGTACGAGTCGCCGAGAGAGATGGGAATCGCCCAGCTGACGCGCGGGTGTTCGGCGAACCGCTCGAAGCTGTCCCAACGGATGTTGTTGGTGGCGTTGCCGATGCGAAAGACCGAATAGAGCAGCAGGTTCACCGAGCCGGAGCGGGCGCCGACGATGAGATCGGTGCCGCTGATGGTACTGGCGAAGCCGGCGCGGGTTTCGCTGCGCACCCGCTCGACGGCGAGCAGCAGGCACACCGACAGGGCGATGGCGAATACGGTGAGCAGAGCAGTGAAGCGGCGGTTGTTCAGGCTCGCCAGCGCCAGGCGCAACAGGAACATCGTCATGCCTCCGCAGGGCGCGCGGCGCGGTTGAGCTCGGCCAGCGACAGGCTGCGGTCGAACAGCGGGGCCAGGCTCTGGTCGTGGCTGACGAACAGCAGGCTCGAACCGGCTGCCCGGCATTCGGCGAACAGCAGCTGCAGGAAGGCTTCGCGGCTGTCGGCATCCAGTGCCGAGGTGGGCTCGTCGGCGATCACCAGCTCCGGCTGGCCGATCAGCGCGCGTGCCGCGGCAACGCGTTGCTGCTGGCCGATGGAGAGCGATTCGGCGCGGCGGCCGAACAGCTCGGCCGGCAGGCCAAGGTGGGTGAGCAGGCTCGCGGCGGCCTGGTCGACACTGCCATGACGCTCGCGCGCCCGTTCGGTGCGCAGGCGCGAGAAGCGGCAGGGCAGAGCGACGTTTTCAGCTACGGACAGAAAGGGCAGCAGATTGAACTGCTGGAAGATATAGCCGGTGTGATCCACCCGAAAGCGATCCCGGGCGCTGGCCGAAAGCGCGCCGAGATCCTCGCCCAGCAGACGAACGGTTCCGCGTCCAGCTCTCTGCACGCCGCCAATCAGCCCGAGCAGGGTGGTCTTGCCGCTGCCGGAGGGGCCCTTGAGGAACAGGCTCTGGTTGCGTTCTAGGGAGAACGCGGGAATGTCCAGCAGCTCCACCTGGCCGGGCCAGGCGAAACCGAGTTGATCAAGTTCAAGCAGCGCAGTCATGAGTAGAGTCTGGATGATGTACGGCGAGCCGGAGTGTACTGCCTGCAGCCCAGAGACGGCTGGCATCCTGTATCAGAACGTTATCTGCGCCTGGTTGGCGCGTAGCAGCTTGCCTTGCTGGCCGTTCGGGCCGATGACCTGAGCCTGGATTTTCTCGGTGCCGGGGAAGGCCTCGAACAGTGCTCGCAGATCCAGCCCGGTCAGCGCATCCGGCGTGCTGCAGTCGTAGCGGTAATGCGCATGGACATCGCTGTGCGTGCCGGCGTCATGCTGCTCATGCTCATGCTCATGCTCATGCTCATGGCCCTTGCCCGCGAACAGCGGACTTTCCAGGCGGGCTTCGTCAAGTTTGCAACCGGCTTCGGCGGACAGTCCGAACAGCCTGCCCGGCTGCTCCAGCTGCGCGCGGGCGTCGGCTACCTTGCGCTTGTCCTCGGCGCTGTTGGCCGCATGCTCGAAGCCCAGCAGGTTGATCGCCGGGCTGCGCAGTTCGATTTCCAGGACAGTGCCTTCCAGCGCCGCATCGAGCTGAGCCACGCCATGCTCGTGGCTGCCCAGGCTGGCATGTTCGTCGTGGTGGTCGTGGTGGTCGTGGTGGTGATGCTCGTTGGCATGAGCGATGACGGGCAACAGCGCGAAGGGCAGGGCAAGCAGCAGGTGGCGCATGGTGGGTCTCCTCTGAATTGTTCGTTACGTTATAACAAGTGACGAACGCTGGCCAGCTTCCGCAAGGCATGGGAGCATTCCGCTGTTTTTCCAGGAGACGCGCAGGTGATTCGAATTCGTGGCCATATCGGCGAACTGCCGGTCGACCTCAGTGTCGAGCTGGATGAGCAGGACTGGGCACAGCTGACGCAGCAGCTGCCGAACCTCGTGCGGTCGGAGCAGCCCGCTCGCGCCACGCAGTCGGACGATCTCTGGCTGGCGGCGTTGCAGCTGTTGCGTGAGGCGGAGCAGATGGAAGGGCCGCAGTTGCTGACACAGCTCGAGGCCCTGAGCGGCAGTACCCAGGCGGGCAAGCGCTTGCTGGTGCGTTTGCGTCACAGCACGCAGGTGCGGGTACACAATGGCGTGGATGCGCCAGTGTTCAGCTGGATCGGCTGAGGCGAGCTACAGGCGCGATGCCCGGAAGGTATCGCAGCGCGCGGGTTCGCCGCTGTCGAAACCTGTCCGAAACCATTTCATCCGCTGCGCCGAGGTGCCATGGGTAAAGGCATCGGGGACGATCCGGCCCTGGCTCTGTTGCTGCAGGCGATCGTCACCGATGGCATTGGCGGCGTTCAGCGCATCCTCCAGGTCGCCTTCCTCGAGCCAGTCATGGCGCTGTTGTGCGTGGTAGGCCCAGACACCGGCAAAGCAGTCGGCCTGCAACTCTTGGCGCACCAGCAGGCCGTTGTCACCTTCCATCTGCGCACCGCGCTGGCGCGCCGCCTGCATTTGCTGGGAAACGCCCAGCAGCGTCTGCACATGATGGCCGACCTCGTGGGCGATCACATAGGCCTGGGCGAAATCGCCGGCCACCTCGAAGCGTGAGGCCATTTCGTCGAAGAATTGCAGGTCCAGGTAAACCTGCTGGTCGCCCGGGCAATAGAAGGGCCCCACGGCGGAGCTGGCGAAGCCACAGGCCGAGCGGACGCCGCCACGGAACAGCACCAGCGTCGGGTCGCGATACTGTGCGCCCGACTGCTGGAACAGCGCGCGCCAGGTGTCTTCGGTATCGCCGAGAATGGACTGCACGAAGGCTACCTGCGGATCGTCGCCATTGGCAGCCGGGCTGTCCTGCTGGGTAGAAACAGAACCGGTCTGGTTGGCCAGTTGGCCGAGGATCTGCAGCGGGTCCTGGCCGGAAAGCAGGCCGATCACCACGACCACGGCGACACCGGCCAGGCTCAGGCGACCGCCACGGAAACCGCCGCTGCGGCCCCTGGCATCCACCACGTTGTCGCTGCGCCGCGCCTTTTTCCAACGCATGTCCGCATCCTTCCGAAATGGCTCACTGGCTAGGGTCCGTTGCCGTTTCAGAAA
Source organism: Stutzerimonas nitrititolerans (assembly GCF_003696285.1). Classification (GTDB taxonomy): domain Bacteria; phylum Pseudomonadota; class Gammaproteobacteria; order Pseudomonadales; family Pseudomonadaceae; genus Stutzerimonas; species Stutzerimonas nitrititolerans. The sequence continues at coordinate 300,789 of NZ_RFFL01000004.1, read as the reverse complement.
CCGCAACAGACCCTTGGACCCGCTTCGCCGCGTGCAAATTCCACGCGGTGGATGCTTCGTATTGCCGGCTTAGTTGCCGGAGTAGCTGTTGAGTACCGATTCACGGCCCTGCTTGTTCAGGCCGATGACCTGGTAGGCGTCCTTGCGGTCGCCCATTTCCATGCCCGGCGAGCCCATCGGCATGCCTGGAACCGCCGCGCCGATCAGGTCGGGCTGGGCTCGCAGCTTGAGGATGTCGGCGGCGGGCACGTGGCCTTCGACGAATTTTCCGTCGATCACGCCGGTGTGGCAGGAGCCCAGGCGATGCGGCACGCCGAGCTTGGCCTTTACCGCGGCCATGTTGGGCTCGACGTGATCGGTTACAGCAAAGCCGTTGTCTTCCAGATGCTTGATCCAGTCCTTGCAGCAGCCGCAGTTGGCGTCGCGGTGTACGTCGATGGCGATGGGCTCGGCTGCCTGAGCGAGGCTGGCGAACAGGGTGGTGGCGAGCAGCAGACGGCGCATGGGAAATCCTCCGAACAGAATGGCGGCAGGATACCGCCTGGTCATGACTTGCCCAAGCGCCAACATGTGAACGAATGTCGCATCTGGCTGCGGGCCATGTACGGTGTGTGCGGGCGAACCAAACATCGGCGGAGCGGGTCGGATAGGGCTCGGGGTGCGAGAGTCATCAGGGGAGCTTTCGATGCGTTTTGCCCGTTTCGTGCTGATCATCCAGGCCGTGATCATGGCGGGCTTGAGCCTGGCCTACTGGCTGCGGCCTTATGAAATGGCCAATCTCAACGGCATGCTGCTCATGGAAAGCGCCTCGGTCAGCCACATGCGCGTCTATTACGGCGGCTTGCAGCTGGGGTTGGCGCTGTTTCTGCTGTGGGCCGCGCGGGCACCCGAGCGGGCGCGGCCGGCACTGGTGATGCTGATGATCACCCTGCTGGCGCTGGTGCTGGGACGACTGGTTTCGCTGTGGCTCGATGGCGGCGCGCTGATCGGCTTCGATCTGGTTTCGCTGATCTATCGGGTGCTGGCCGCGCTGCTGGCCGCCGCGGCCTGGCTGGCGATTCGCGAAACACCCGAACCCGAGCCCGAGCGGATCGAACCACCGACCCGCCGGTTACATGACGAAGCGCCGCAGCCCTTCCGTCTGGGCGACGGGCCCGTGTCGGACGAAGACATCGGCGCCGAGGCGCCGGCCGCACCCTTTCGAGGTCAGGAAACCTCCGAATGAGGCCGGTCGCCTCGACTCCTTCAGCCGCACAGGCCTGTCCGTGTATCAGGACGGGTGGCGTTGCGGCAGCATCCGCTGCAGTACGTCATCCCGGCGCAGGTAGTGATGGTACAGGGCGGCCGCTGCGTGGAGGCCGATCAGCCAGTAGCCGGCCTGGCCGAGGAATTCATGCACCGTCTTGAGCTGGCCGGCCAGGGCGCGGTCGGCCGGTAGCAGGGGCGGTAGCTCCAGACCGAAGAAGGGGGTTGGTTTCCCGGCGGCGCTCAGCAATGCCCAGCCCAGCAGCGGCAGGCCGATCATCAGGGCGTAGAGCGCCAAGTGCATCAGGCGTGCCGGTATCCTTTCCCAGCGTGGTGCGTTGGCGTCGGACGGCGGCGTCGGGCCGATCAGGCGGGCCAGCAACCGCAGCCAGACCAGCGCGAAGACCGCCAGGCCGAGCATGAAGTGCCAGTGCTTGAGCAGTTCGCGGGTCTCGCTGCCCTTGGGGAAGTTGCTCTTCAGCTCGATGCAGGCGTAGACGGCCGCGATCAGTAGCAGCATCAGCCAGTGCAGCCCTATGGACAGCCGGCCGTAACGCAAAGGTAGTCGAGTACTCATTTCACCTACTCCGTGTGTGGATTTGGCGTGAGTCTATGCCGTGAAACTTAAGCGAAGCTTACGCTGACAAGCCAGCCGGCCATGCAGGTTGTCGCAGGCCACCGGAACGGCTTTGCCGTCCGGGCTGCAGGGTAAGCAATGCTTCGCTGAAATGAGCGGCGGGGCGTCTTGGTGCTGGCCTATCGACGCACCAGCAGCACCCCGGATTCCATGTGGTGGGTATAGGGGAACTGGTCGAACAGCGCACAGCGCTCGATGCGGTGGGTGTCGTGCAGCTGGGCGATGTTCTGCGCCAGCGTCTCGGGGTTGCAGGAGATGTAGAGGATGCGCTCGAAGCGACGGGTCAGCTCGCAGGTGTCCGGGTCCATGCCGGCGCGGGGCGGGTCGACGAAGACGCTACCGAAGGCGTAGCTCTTCAGGTCGATGCCGGCCAGGCGGCGGAACGGACGCACTTCGTTCAGCGCCTGGGTCAGCTCCTCGGCGGACAGGCGCACCAGGTTGACGTTGTCGATGCCGTTATCGGCCAGATTGGCCAGCGCGGCATTCACCGACGACTTGCTGATCTCGGTGGCCAGCACCTTGCGCACGCGGGTGGCCAGCGGCAGGGTGAAGTTGCCGTTGCCGCAGTAGAGTTCCAGCAGGTCGTCGTCGCGCTCGCCCAGCACGTCGTAAGCCCAGCCCAGCATCTTCTGGCAGACCTCGCCGTTGGGCTGGGTGAAGGCGCCTTCCGGCTGGCGATAGCGGAAGGTGCGGCCGGCCACCACCAGTTCCTCTTCCACGTAATCACGGCCGATGACGAGGCGCTTGCCCTTCGAACGGCCGATGAGGCTTACGCCCAGAGTCGCCGCCAGCTGTTCGGCTTCGGCCTGCCAGGCGTCGTCCAGCGGGCGATGATAGGCGAGGGTGATCAAGGCATCGCCTGCCAGGGTGGTCAGAAACTCCACCTGGAACAGCTTGAAGCTCAGTGCTTCGCTGGCCTGCCAGGCGGCTTTCAGTTGCGGCATCAACTCGTTGATGCGGCGGCTGGCGATGGGGAAGTCGTCGATCAGGATCGGCGTGTGGTTGTTGCCGGGCTCGAACATCGCGTAGTGGCGCTGGCCATCCTCGCGCCACAGACGGAACTCGGTGCGCAGCCGGTAGTACTCGCGCGGCGAATCGAAGACTTCGGGCGCCGGCGCATCGAAAGGCGCCAGCAGCTCGCGCAGCCGCTCGGCCTTGGCGGCGAGTTGAGTGTCGTAGGTGGCGGGGTCGAATTGCGGACGGCTCATGAAAACTCTTCGAGGTGGCAGAAACATTTGCAGGCTGGATGACGCTGTTTTCACCCACCCATGCCGATCGAGGTGGATGGGCGAGGCGCCATCCACCCCAGGCTTTTAGAACAGGCCCAGCTTGATCACACAGAAAATCGCCAGGATCACCAGCACGGCGTTCAGCTCGCGGCCGCGGCCGGCGAGAACCTTCGCCGCAACCCAGGCGATGAAGCCGAAGGCGATGCCGGTGGCGATGGAGTAGGTCAGCGGCATCGCCAGTGCGGTGATCACCACCGGCGCGGCGACGGTCAGGTCGCTCCAGTCGATCTCGGCCAGGCCCGAGGCCATCAGCACGGCGACGAACAGCAGCGCCGGCGCGGTGGCGAAGGCCGGCACGCTGCCGGCCAGCGGGGCGAAGAACAAGGCCAGCAGGAACAGCACGGCAACCACGATGGCGGTCAGCCCGGTGCGTCCGCCGGCGCTGACGCCCGCGGCCGATTCGATGTAGCTGGTGGTGGTCGAGGTACCCAGCAGCGAGCCGCCGAGCGCGGCGGTGCTGTCGGCGATCAGCGCACGGCCCATCTTCGGCAGGTAGCCATCCTTGCGCATCAGCCCGGCCTTCTTCGCCACCGCGATCAGGGTGCCGGAGTTGTCGAACAGGTCGACGAAGAGGAAGGCGAAGATCACGCTGATCAGCCCCACGTCCAGCGCGCCCATGATGTCCAGTTGCAGGAAGGTCGGTGCCAGCGACGGCGGCATCGACACCACGCCGGAGAATTCGGAAACGCCCAGCAGAATGCTGATGACCGTCACCACGAGAATGCCGATCAGCACCGCGCCGGTCACGCGGCGGGCTTCGAGGCCGATGATCAGGAAGAAGCCGAGGATCGCCAGCAGCGCCTGTGGCTTGCTCAGGTCGCCCATGCCGACCATGGTCGCCGGGTTGTCGACGACGATGCCGGCGCTCTGCAGGGCGATCAGCGCGAGGAACAGGCCGATCCCCGCGGCGATGGCCGAGCGCAGCTCCAGCGGGATGCTGTTGATGATCCACTCGCGGATCTTGAAGATCGACAGCAGGAAGAACAGGCACGCGGACAGGAATACCGCGCCGAGGGCCACCTGCCAGGTGTGGCCCATGCCCAGCACCACGGTGTAGGTGAAGAAGGCGTTCAGGCCCATGCCCGGCGCCAGGGCGATCGGGTAGTTGGCGATCAGGCCCATCACCGCCGAGCCGAAGGCCGCCGCCAGGCAGGTGGCGACGAAGATCGCGCCCTTGTCCATGCCGGTTTCGCCGAGGATGCTCGGGTTGACGAAGAGGATGTAGGCCATCGTCAGGAAGGTGGTGAGACCGGCCAGCATCTCGGTGCGCACGTTGGTGTTGTGCGCCTTGAGTTGGAACAGCTTTTCCAGCATGTGAATCCCCTTGTGTACCGGTCGTGGCCTGGCGTCTCGCGCGCTTCGGCAGTTGGCATAACGCGGCTGTCTGCTACCACAGCAAAGCCCATCGTCGGGCCGGTGGCAAAAAAGCCCCGCATCTTACACCGGCGGCACGTTCGGTTGAATTTCCGGATCACTTCCGGCCGCTGAACATTTCCGTCCGCGCTTCAGTCGTAACTAGGGTCTGTTGTCCGGCGCGGACGCGCTGAAATGGCAACAGACCCTACGCAGGGAAAGCGATCCATACGCCTAAACCGTGAGGCTGACATGAGCGAAACCACCTGCACCCTTTCCCTGCATGTGAACGGCCAGCAGCATCAGCTGGACGTTCAACCCTGGACCACCCTGCTCGACCTGCTGCGCGAACGGCTCGACCTGACCGGCACCAAGAAAGGCTGCGATCACGGCCAGTGCGGCGCCTGCACGGTGCTGCTCGATGGCAAGCGCATCAACAGCTGCCTGACCCTGGCGGTGATGCACGACGGCGCGCGGCTGACCACCATCGAAGGCCTGGCGGTCGGCGACGAGCTGCACCCGATGCAGGCTGCCTTCGTCCGCCACGATGCCTTCCAGTGCGGCTATTGCACGCCAGGGCAGATCTGTTCGGCGGTGGGCCTGGCCAGCGAGAACCGCGGCCATGATCGGGACGAGATTCGCGAGCTGATGAGCGGCAACCTCTGCCGCTGCGGCGCCTACCCGAACATCCTCGCGGCGGTGGAAGAAGCCCTGCCGGCCAGCCGCCAGCGGTTGCAGGAGAAAGCGCCATGACGCCCTTCAGCTATGCCCGACCGGAGCGGATCGAGGAGGCGCTGGCGCTGGCCGGGCCCGACAGCCGTTACATCGCCGGTGGTACCAACCTGCTCGACCTGATGAAGGAAAACGTCCTGCAGCCGCGCCAGCTGATCGACATCAACCGCCTGCCGTTGCGTGCGATCGAGGAAACGCCGGAAGGCGGGCTGATGATCGGTGCGCTGGTGAGCAATGCCGATCTGGCCTGGAACCGGCAGATCGAGCAGCGCTATCCCTTGCTGGCCAAGGCCATTCTGGCCGGCGCCTCGCCGCAGCTGCGCAACATGGCCAGCACCGGCGGCAATCTGCTGCAGCGCACGCGCTGCTACTACTTCTACGACACCGGCACGCCGTGCAACAAGCGCGAGCCGGGCTCCGGCTGCCCTGCGCGGGACGGGCTCAACCGCATCCACGCGATTCTCGGCGCCAGCGAGGCCTGCGTCGCGGTGCACCCGTCGGATATGTGCGTGGCGCTGGCCGCCCTGGAGGCGCAGGTGCACGTGCAGGGGCCGCACGGCAAACGGCGCATCGCCATGGCCGACTTCCACCGACTGCCGGGTGAGCGGCCCGAAGCCGACAACAACCTGGGCGAAGGCGAATTGATTACCGCGGTGGAGCTGCCACCGACGGGCTTCGCGCCGCATTGCGCCTACCTCAAGCTGCGTGACCGTGCCTCCTATGCCTTCGCCCTGGTCTCGGTGGCCGCCGCGCTGGAACTGGATGGCACCACCATCAAGGCTGCGCGGCTGGCGCTCGGTGGCGTCGCCCACAAGCCCTGGCGCGTTGAATCCGCCGAGCAGGCGCTGTTTGGCAAGCCGGCGGAGGAGGCGAGCTTCGCCATCGCCGCCGATCTGCTGTTGGACGGCGCCCAGCCGCTGCAGCACAACGCCTTCAAACCTGAACTCGCCCGCCGCGCCATCATCCGTGCGCTTGGCGAAGCCGCCCGAGGAACCGTCCGATGAATACCTTCAGCTCGCCGGTCGGCCAGCCGCTGGATCGGGTCGATGGCCCGCTCAAGGTCACCGGCCAGGCCCGTTACGCCGCCGAATTCGGCACGCCGCACCTGCTGCATGGCAGCGTGGTGTCGAGCACCATCGCACGCGGTCGTGTGCGCAGTATCGATAGCCGTGAAGCCGAGGCGCTGCCGGGCGTGGTGCTGGTGCTGACTCACCAGAACCGCCCGCCCATCGCCAGTTACGACGAACCCTACGAAGACGACGATGCGGCCGAAGGCTCGCCGTTCCGCCCGCTGTACAACGACCGCGTGCTCTATAGCGGCCAGCCGCTGGCACTGGTGGTGGCCGAAAGCCTGGAGCTGGCGCGCCACGCCGGTTCGCTGGTGCGCATCGCGTACGACAGCGAGCCGCACCAGACCGACCTGCTTGTCGCGCGCGACCAGGCCCACGAAGCGCCCGCTGAAACCCCGGAGCCGCGCGGCGATTTCGCCGGTGCCTTCGCCGCTGCGCCGCACAAGATCGAGCAGGAATACGTCACCCCGGTGGAACATCACAACCCCATGGAGATGCACGCCAGCACCGTGCATTACCAGCCGGGCGGGGACCTGCTGATTCACGAGAAGACCCAGGGCGTGCAGAACTGCCAGCGTTATGTCGAGGACGTGTTCGGTCTCAAGGGACGGATCCGCGTGCTGTCGCCCTTCGTCGGCGGCGCCTTCGGCTCCGGCCTGCGGCCGCAGTACCAGCTGCCGCTGGCGGTGATGGCCGCACTCAAGCTCAAGCGCTCGGTGCGCGTGGTGCTGACCCGTCAGCAGATGTTCACCTTCGGCTACCGCCCGCGCAGCATTCAGCATTTGTCTCTGGCGGCCAACGAGACCGGGCAATTGCAGGCGGTGGGGCACCGCGCCATCGGTCAGACCTCGCGCTTCGAGGACTTCACCGAGCACGAGGTGGAGTGGTCGGGAATGCTCTACCGCTGCGACAACGTCTCGCTGGACTACCGCCTCGCGCCGCTCGACGTGTTCACCCCGATCGACATGCGCGCGCCCGGTGCAACCCTTGGCGTCTACGCGCTGGAGTGTGCGATGGACGAGCTGGCCCATGCGAGCGGCATCGATCCGCTGCAGCTGCGCCTGGTCAACTTCGCCGAGCGCAACGGCAACCAGGACAAGCCCTATTCCAGCAAGGAGTTGCGCGCCTGCTACGCGCAGGGTGCCGAACGCTTCGGCTGGGCGCGCCGCTCGATGGAACCGCGCAGCATGCGCGAAGGCCATGAGCTGATCGGCTGGGGCATGGCCACCGGCGTCTGGGAAGCCATGCAGATGCCGGCCAGCGCCAAGGCCTGCCTCGAACCGGACGGCCGGCTGGTGGTCAGCAGCGCTACCGCTGACATCGGCACCGGCACCTACACGGTGATGACCCAGATCGCGGCGGCCGCCATGGGTGTGGCGCTGGACAAGGTGGAGTTCCGCCTCGGCGATTCGAGCCTGTCCCAGGCTCCGCTGGAAGGCGGTTCGGCCACGGTGTCCTCGGTGGGCAGCGCCGTGCAGCAGGCCTGCGCGCTGCTACAGGCGAAAGTGTTGGATGCAGTGCAGCAGTTCCCCGGTTCGCCCTTCGCCGGTGCGAGCCTGGACGACGTGACCTTTGTCGATGGCCGGCTGCTGCTCAAGCGCGATCCGAGCGTTCACGTCGATCTCGGTGAGGTGGTGCGCAGCAACGGTACCCTCGAAGCCGAAGCGCGGGTCGAGCCCGGTGAGAAGCGCAAGGAATGGGCCACGGCAACGCATTCGGCGGTGTTCGTCGAGGTGCGCGTCGACGAGGCGCTGGGCACGATCAGGGTCGCGCGGGTGGTCAGCGCCATCGCGGCGGGGCGCGTCGTCAATCCCAAGACCGCCGGCAACCAGATCGTCGGTGGTGTGGTCTGGGGGATCGGCATGGCGCTGCAGGAGGAGACGCTGATCGATCATCGGCTCGGGCGCTACATGAACCACAACCTTGCCGAGTACCACGTTCCGGTGCAGACCGACGTGCCCGATGTCGAGGTGATCTTCGTCGAGGAGCACGACAGCGTGGTCAACGACCTCGGGTCCAAGGGCGTGGGCGAGATTGGCATCATCGGGGTGGCGGCGGCGGTGGCCAATGCGGTTTATCACGCGACCGGCAGGCGGGTGAGGGATTTGCCGATTACGTTGGATAAGGTGCTATGAAAATGGTACTTGACTGGAGTGTCATGAAGATTGCTTTCATGATCGTTTATCGAGTTTCTTGACAGCGCGGGTTTCGCCCTGCTGGGCGAGTTCCTTTTGGCAGTCGCCCCAAAAGGAACCAAAAAGTCTTGCCCCTGCATCCGGCCCTGCGCTTCGCGCAGGGTTCGTTCGCTCCACCGCTGCTCCAGGGGCCGGCTTACAAGGGCCGTCCATGGCCCTTTAAGCCTCTCGCCGCATCCATGCGGCTCGCTCCCTTACACAACGGTTCCACTCACCCTCCTGAAAGGGGCGGTTGGTGTCGTCTGATGGTTTGTGCGTCGGGCCAAAAAATGCCAAAGCAATTCTCGATCTTCCAGACGGTGCTGCAGGTGGAGCGCGCCTGCCATGCCGGCGTCATCGAGCCGCGGGGCGAGGCGAATACGGCTCGTGGGCGATCGGACGATCGCTATCTTCAGGCGGTCCGCGTCGCCTTGAGAATCACGAACTTCGGCGTGGCGCCGACCTGCTCGACGTTGCCGAACAGCCGCTTGAGCTTGTGGTGATAGCCCAGGTGGCGGTTGCCGACGATCCACAGCTCGCCGCCCTTGCTCAGCGCGGCCTTGGCCTGGGTGAACATGCGCCAGGCGAGGAAATCGCCGATCACCTGCTGCTGATGGAAGGGCGGGTTGCACAGCACCAGGTCCAGCGAGGCCGGCGGCTGTTCGGCCAGGCCATCGCCGGCGCGGATCTCGAACGGGCGATCGCCATGGATCGCCTGCCAGTTCTCCTGCGCCGACTGCACCGCCATATAGCTTTCGTCCACCAGTGTCAGCTGTGCCTGTGGGTTGTGCAGGGCGTAAACGATGCCCAGCACGCCGTTGCCGCAGCCAAGATCCGCGACACGCAGATCGCCCAGCGCCTGGGGCAGGTGCGGCAGGAAGGCGCGAGTGCCGATGTCCAGGCCCTCGCGGCAGAACAGGTTGGCGTGATTGAGAAGCTCCAGACGCGGCTCGTCCAGGCGGTAGCGCGTCGGGTAGGGTGAGACCGGGGCGGGTTTGTCGACCGGAGTGGCGAACAGCAATCGCGCCTTCTTCACCGCCAGAGAGGCCTGCACCGGACCGATGTATTTCTCCAGCAGATCGCCGGCGGTACGCGGCAGGTGCTTGATCATTGCCGCGGCGATCACCTGTGCGCCCGGGGCGAGCTGGGCGTGCAGGCGGATCAGCTGTTCTTCCAGCAGCGCCAGGGTCTTGGGCACCCGGATCAGGACGAAATCGAACGGGCCGCTGACGACCTGGCTGGCGGGCACGAAGGTGACGCTGTCGCTCGGCAGGCCGTTGCGCGCCAGATTCTTCTGCAAGGCCAGGTGCGCCAGGTGGGAATCGCCGCTACTGGTCACCCGCACATGGGACGCCAGCGAGGCGGCCAGGGCACCGAAGCCGTCGTTGAGCACCAGCACCCGCGCGTTGGCCGGCAACGTCTGCTCATGCAGGTGTGCGAGCAGGTATTCGTCGGCGGCGTCGAAGGCCTGCAGCGGCTCGTTGGCCTGCTCGGGCTGACGGATCAGGTCGAGGCGGGCGAAGGGCGTTTCAAGAATAGGCATAGGAACTGATGGTGTTTGTCGGCGACGGATTGGAGTATCAATGGTCACAGACGTCGGGCGGTTGCGACTGGCTCGTCCGGCTGTGTTTGCAGAGGGAGTGAAGTATGACCGTCAGCGAAGAGAAGTTCACCCGCCAGCGTCTGCTCGAGGTACAGACCCTGACGCCGACCCTGTTCACCCTGCGCACCACGCGCGACTCGGGCTTTCGCTTCACGGCCGGGCAGTTCGCGCGGCTGGGGGTGCGCAAGCCCAGTGGTTCCATCGTCTGGCGCGCCTATTCGATGGTCTCGGCACCGCACGACGAGTTTCTCGATTTCTTCTCCATCGTGGTGCCCGATGGCGAATTCACCAGCGAGCTGAGCCGCCTCGAACCTGGCGACGAGCTGCTGGTCGACAAGCAGGCGTTCGGCTTCCTGACCCTGGATCGTTTCCCCGACGGACGCGACCTCTGGTTGCTGGCCACCGGCACGGGACTGGCGCCGTTCCTGTCGATCCTGCAGGACTTCGAAGTGTGGCAGCGCTTCGAGCGCATCGTGCTGGTCTACAGCGCGCGCACCGGCTCGGAGCTGGCCTATCAGCAGCTGATCCGCGAATTGCCGGAGCGTGAGTACCTGGAGGGGCTGGGCAGCAAACTGACTTATCTGCCGGTCGTCACCCGTGAGCGGGTGCCGGGTGCCTTGGGCGGGCGCATCACCACGCTGATCGAAAGCGGCGAGCTGGAGCGCGCCGCCGATCTGAAACTGACGCCCGAGCATTCGCGCATCATGCTCTGCGGCAATCCGCAGATGATCGAAGACACCCGGGCTCTGCTCAAGACCCGCGATCTCAACCTCGCGCTGACCCGCAGGCCGGGGCAGGTGGCGGTGGAGAACTATTGGTAAGGGCGAAACAACTCTCCCCCGTGGGGGGAGGAGGCGATGGTGCCCATGCTCCAACGTTGGAACCGGATTGGAGATGTTTTGCGCCCCTTGAAACGCGGAACATCTCGGGCGGCGCTTGTATGGTTTCTCTGCAGGTCCAAACTGGGACTTGTCAGGGTGGAGGGGGCAAGCGGCGCCTCGATCTGGTATGAGGGCCATCCCCCCTGCGTGGAAAATCGCTTCGCGAGTTTTCCACCCTACGAGGTGCCCAGCGCAGCCAACGAAAAGCCCCCACCCGATGGCTCGGATGGGGGCTTTTTCTTGCAGCTCGTGGCTTGAAGCGCGCCGCTGTTTAAACGACGCCCTGAGCTAGCATGGCGTCGGCAACCTTGACGAAGCCGGCGATGTTGGCGCCCTTGACGTAGTTGACGCGGCCGTCTTCCTCGCCGTAGGCGACGCAGGCGTGGTGGATGGACTGCATGATGCTGTGCAGCTTGGTATCCACCTCGCCGGCGGTCCAGTGCAGGCGCATGGCGTTCTGGCTCATTTCCAGACCGCTACAGGCGACGCCGCCGGCGTTGGAGGCCTTGCCCGGTGCGTAGAGGATGCCGGCTTCGATGAACAGGTCCACCGCTTCCAGCGTGGAAGGCATGTTGGCGCCTTCGGCCACGCAGATGCAGCCGTTCTTCAGCAGGGTGCGGGCATCTTCGCCGTCCAGCTCGTTCTGCGTTGCGCAGGGCAGGGCGATGTCGCACGGCAGGCTCCAGGGACGCTGGTCGGCCAGGTAGGTCACGCCGAAGTGGGCGCCCATTTCTTCCAGGCGACCGCGACGGACGTTCTTCAGGTCCATCAGGTACGCCCACTGCTCTTCGGTCAGGCCGTCAGGGAAATGCAGGGTGCCGGCCGAGTCGGACAGGGAGATGACCCGGCCGCCCATTTCCATGACCTTCTGCGCGGCGTACTGCGCCACGTTGCCGGAACCGGAAATGGAGACGCGCTTGCCTTCGAAGCTGCTGCGCACGCTCTTGAGCATTTCCTCGGCGAAGTAGACACAGCCATAGCCGGTGGCTTCGGGGCGGATCAGGCTGCCGCCGTAGGCCAAGCCCTTGCCGGTGAGCACCGAGGTGAACTGGTTGGACAGGCGCTTGTACTGGCCGAAGAGGAAGCCGATTTCCCGGCCGCCTACACCGATGTCACCGGCCGGTACGTCGAGGTCGGCGCCGATGTGGCGATACAGCTCGGTCATGAACGACTGGCAGAAGCGCATCACTTCGTTGTCGCTCTTGCCCTTGGGGTTGAAGTCCGAGCCGCCCTTGCCGCCGCCCATGGGCAGCGAGGTCAGGGAATTCTTGAAGACCTGTTCGAACGCGAGGAACTTAAGCACCCCGACATTGACCGAAGGATGAAAGCGCAGGCCGCCCTTGTAAGGGCCGATGGCGCTGTTCATCTGGATGCGGTAGCCACGGTTGACGCGCACCTGGCCCTGGTCGTCGACCCAGGGTACGCGGAACATGATGGCGCGCTCGGGCTCGACCATGCGCTCGAGAATGCCGGCCTGCAGGTAGTGTGGGTTGGCTTCGAGGAAGGGCCAGAGGCTGCGGACGACCTCTTCTACGGCCTGGTGGAATTCGGGTTGGTGGGGGTCGCGCTGCTTAATACGGGCAAGAAAGGCGTCAACGGATTCGATCATTTAAAGAGCCCTCGGCGGACCGCCAGCGGCAGTCGTGAAAAAATGTGGCCGGCGACTTTAGCAAAGAAGTTTTGCATCGCGAAAGTGCGTCGACCTGTCGCTGGGGTGGTTTTCCCTGCGAAAGAGGGCTTGGCAGGCCATGTTTCGGACGTCGGCTCAGGTGCTCGAATGAGTGACGGCGCCGCTTTTCGGGAGATTCGATGATCATCGTCGTCATGGGTGTCGCCGGCTCCGGCAAGACCACCATAGGTACCGCGCTCGCCGCCCGCCTGGGCTGCGGCTTTTCCGACGCCGACCAGTTTCACAGCGAAGCCAACAAGCTGAAGATGGCCCGGGGCGTCGCCCTGACCGATGAGGACCGGCTGCCCTGGTTGCAGAATATGCATGCCGCCATCGCGGCGCAGGAGCGCCTGGGGCACGACCATGTCTTCGCCTGCTCGGCGCTGAAGAGGCGATATCGCGAAATGCTGCGGGGCGACAGCGCGCTGCGCCTGGTCTTTCTGCAGGGTTCGGCCGAATTGCTTGCCGAGCGCCTGAGCCAGCGGCGCGGGCATTTCTTTCCGGTCGAGCTGCTGCAGGACCAGCTCGACAACCTGGAGCCGCCGACAGCGCAGGAAGCGCTGATCATGGACATCCGCCTGAGCCCCGACGAGATCGTCGAGGCGATCGTCCAGCGATTGTGCAACGACCAGGCGAACGTCGAAGCGCCACCCGCTACCGACCGCCCATGAAAAAGCCCCCGGCTTTGCGGCAGGGGGCTCGGTTTCAAGCAGCGCTTCCGAATTACTGCGCGAGCTTCTTGTACTGCACGCGGTGCGGCTGGGCCGCGGCGTCGCCGAGGCGCTTGCGGCGGTCGGCTTCGTACTCGGTGTAGTTGCCTTCGAAGAACACCACGCTCGAATCATCCTCGTAGGAGAGGATGTGGGTTGCCACGCGGTCGAGGAACCAGCGGTCGTGGGAGATCACGATGGCGGCGCCGGGGAAGTCCAGCAGCGCCTCTTCCAGCGAGCGCAGGGTTTCCACGTCGAGGTCGTTGGACGGTTCGTCGAGCAGCAGCACGTTGGCGCCTTCCTTGAGCGTCAGCGCCAGGTGCAGGCGTCCGCGCTCGCCGCCGGAGAGGTCCTTGACGAACTTCTGCTGGTCGCCGCCCTTGAAGTTGAACCGGCCGACATAGGTGCGCGACGGCACCTCGTAGTTGCCGATGCGGATCACGTCGGAGCCGCCGGATACCGCTTCCCAGACCGTCTTGCTGCCGTCCAGGTCGTCGCGGCTCTGGTCCACGCAGGCCAGTTGCACGGTCTCGCCGATCTCGATGCTGCCCGAATCCGGCTGTTCCTTGCCCATGATCATGCGGAACAGCGTCGACTTGCCCGCGCCGTTGCCGCCGATGACGCCGACGATGGCACCCTTGGGCATGCTGAAGGACAGGTCGTCGATCAGCACGCGGTCGCCGTAGCCCTTGGTCACGCCTTTGAAGTCGATGACCTTGTCGCCCAGGCGCGGGCCGGCGGGGATGTAGATCTCGTTGGTTTCGCTGCGCTTCTGGAACTCCTGGGACTGCATTTCCTCGAAACGTTGCAGGCGGGCCTTGGATTTCGCCTGGCGAGCCTTGGCTCCCTTGCGCACCCACTCCAGCTCTTCCTTCATGGCTTTTTCATGAGCCGATTGTTGCTTGGACTCCTGCGCCAGGCGGTTGGATTTGGCTTCCAGCCAGCCGGAATAGTTGCCCTCGTAAGGAATGCCATGACCGCGGTCCAGTTCCAGAATCCAGCCGGCGACGTTGTCCAGGAAGTAGCGGTCGTGGGTGACGGCCACCACGGTACCGGGGAAGTCGTGGAGGAAGCGCTCCAGCCAGGCCACCGAGTCGGCATCCAGGTGGTTGGTCGGCTCGTCCAGCAGCAGCATGTCCGGCGCCGAGAGCAGCAGGCGGCAGAGCGCCACGCGGCGTTTTTCACCACCGGACAGGTGGCCGATGGTGGCGTCCCACGGCGGCAGGCGCAGGGCATCGGCGGCGACTTCCAGCTGGCGCTCGAGGTTGTGGCCATCGGCGGCCTGCAGGATGGCTTCGAGTTTCGCCTGCTCGGCGGCCAGGGCATCGAAGTCGGCATCCGGCTCGGCATAGGCGGCATAGACTTCGTCCAGTCGCGCCTGGGCATCCTTGATCACGCTGACCGCTTCCTCGACGACTTCGCGGACGGTTTTCGCGGGGTCGAGTTGCGGCTCCTGGGGCAGGTAGCCCACGTTCAGGCCGGGCATCGGCCGGGCTTCGCCGTCGAACTCGGTGTCGACGCCGGCCATGATGCGCAACAGCGTGGATTTGCCGGCGCCGTTGAGGCCCAGCACGCCGATCTTGGCGCCGGGGAAGAAGGACAGGGAAATGTTCTTGAGAATCTCGCGTTTCGGCGGAACCACTTTGCTCAGCCGATGCATGGTGTAGACGTATTGAGCCATGGAAACGAATGCCCGTGACAGGAAGAAAAATGAGGCCGAACCCAGCTGAAAGCGGGCAGGCCGGGTGGTGCGGCAAAGCTACCCGAATGCACAGGGCAGAGCAAACCAGGGCTGGAACGTCGGTGATGGCCAGGTGCTACCATTTGTCGCGCAAAGCGGCTCCGCTCCGCTGAGCTTTTCCCACCCTATTCAGGACTGCCAGTGTGGCCAGAACCAATTTCCAACCGCAGTCCAACAGCCCGCGTCTCTGGCTCGCTCGCCTGTGCAAGTGGTTGAAGCGCGGCTGGGCGGAAATGCTGGGTGCGCGTCGGAACCCGTCGGATCGCGACGACGAGCAGCGGGTGCGCATCGCCCTGGCCGAGCGTGAGGCCTTCTGGGCGGAGTTGCTGCGCACCGTCCCGGATACCCTCTACGTGCAGGACCTCGTCGGAGGCCAGTTGCTGTACAGCAACCAGAACCTGGCGAGCCGGCTGGGCTACAGCGAGGCGGAAAGGGATGCGGACGGCAACCGTTTCTGGCTGTCGATCAGCCATCCGGACGAACAGGAATACATCCGCCGGCTGCTCAACCTGCGCGTCGGCATGGGCGAAGGTTACGTGCAGCGCTCGCAGCTGCGCTGGCGGCATCGTGACGGCAGCTGGCGCTGGTTCGCCATCACCGAGCAGGCCATGGCCCGTGACGAGTTCGGCCGCGTCACGCGGCTGGTCGGCATCGCCCGGGAGGTAACCGAGCAGATCGAGGCGAACCAGTCGGTCCAGGCCAGCGAACGGCGCTACCGGGCGCTCGCCGAGAGTTTGAACGACATCATCTTCGCCACCAACAGCGAATTGGCCATCGACTACATCAGCCCCTCGGTGCAGACGGTGCTCGGCTACAGCACGACCTGGGCCGCGAGCAACGGCCTGGAGTCACTGGTCATGCAGCCACGTCAGGTGGAGATGTTCTACAACCTGATCCGTACCGTGCGGCGGCGTGCGCGGGACTTCGCCCAGGTGGACCTGCTGCGTCGGGAATTGCCGGTACAGATGATGCACGTCGACTGCCGGGCGGCCGATGGCCGGCACGTGCCGATCGAGCTGCGCATCATGCTGATCTGGAACGAGCAGGGACGTTTCGATGGCATCCTCTGCATCGGCCGGGACATCACCCTGCAGCGGCGCGCCGACGAGCAACTGCGCATGGCCGCCACTGTGTTCGATCATTCCACCGCGGCCATCGTGATCACCGATGCCGAGGGCGGCATCATCAAGACCAACGAGGCGTTCAGCCACATCACCGGCTATGGCGCCGAGGAGGTGATCGGGCAGTTGCCGAGCGTGCTCGGTGCCGATCGTCAACAGGAAAACCAGCTGGGTTTCATCCTGAACCGCATCAGGCAGCAGGGCAGTTGGGAAGGTGAGTTCTGGCTCAAGCGCAAGGATGGCGAAACATATCCCGGCTGGGTCGGTATCACCGGGGTGCGCGACCAGCAGGGCGCGCTGACCAGCTACGTCTGTTTCTTCAGCGACATGAGCGAGCGCAAGGCCAGCGAGCAGCGCATCCATCGGCTGGCCTATTACGATGGCCTTACCCAGCTGCCGAATCGAACCCTGTTCCAGGACCGTCTGTACAACAGCCTGCAGCAGGCCGCACGCCATGGTGACTGGGTGGTGCTGTTGTTTCTCGACCTCGATCGCTTCAAGCCGATCAACGATTCGCTAGGCCATGCCGCGGGCGATCGCATGCTCAAGGATGTCGCCGCGCGCCTGGCCGCCTGCGTCGACGAGGACGATACGGTGGCGCGCATGGGCGGTGACGAGTTCACCTTCCTGCTGTCGACCTGTGCCGATCGTGACGACGCCTTGAAGCGAGCCATCCACGCCGCCGAATGCATCCTGCAAAGCCTGAAAATGCCTTTCTCGCTGTCCGGTCGCGAATTCTTCGTCACCGCCAGCATCGGCATCGCGCTGAGTCCGCAGGATGGCGGCGACCTCAGCCAGTTGATGAAGAACGCCGACACCGCGATGTACCACGCCAAGGCGCGTGGCAAGAACAACTTCCAGTTCTACCAGGCGGACATGAATGCCCGCGCGCTGGAGCGACTGGAGCTGGAAAGCGACCTGCGCCATGCGCTCGAGCAGCGGCAGTTCGTGCTGCATTACCAGCCGCAGTTCCTGGCCGATGGCCTGACCCTGGCCGGGGTCGAAACGCTGCTCCGCTGGCAGCATCCGGTGCGCGGCCTGGTGCCCCCGGGGGATTTCATTCCGGCGCTGGAAGAGCTGGGGCTGATCGCCGACGTAGGCGACTGGATTCTCGACGAGGCCTGCCGTCAGATCGCCACCTGGCAGGCCGCGGGGCGCTCCGTACCCAGGGTCTCGGTGAATCTCTCGGCGCGGCAGTTCGGCGACGGTGCGCTGGAGCAACGTATCGCCAGGACCCTTCAGGCCAGCGGCATTTCCCCGTCCTGCCTGGAACTCGAACTCACCGAGAGCATCCTGATGCAGGAGGTCGGCGAGGCGATGCGCATGCTCGAATCGCTCAAGCGACTCGGCCTCTCCATCGCCGTGGATGATTTCGGGACCGGTTATTCGTCGTTGAACTACCTCAAGCGATTTCCCATCGACGTGCTCAAGATCGACCGCAGCTTCGTCGACGGTCTGCCGGCCGGCGAGCAGGATGCGCAGATTACTCGAGCCATCATCGCCATGGCCCACAGCCTCGGCATGACGGTCATCGCCGAAGGCGTCGAAACCCAGGCGCAGCTGGATTTCCTGCGCGAACACGGCTGCGACGAAGTGCAGGGCTTCCTGCTCGGGCGGCCGATGCCGCCGGGCGAGGTCGTAGCGAGCTTCGAGCGCTGCTAGGGTCTGTTCCCGTTTCGTCGCGAGCCGCGTTGCAGCGCCAAGTGGCGCCAGGCAAGGCGCGGGACGCAGGCAATGGTGAACCCTTGCCAAGTCTCGCAACGCCGCATGGCGCCACTTGCCGCGCAACCCTTTGGGCCGGGCCTGTTTTTACGCGATGCTGCGTTTCTCGTCGCTTATTTGGATGACCAAACTGCACTCCTCGTGCCTTGCCTCGCGCAAAGACAGGCTCCGGCGCGGCCGCGTACGAAACGGGAACAGACCCTCGGGCCAGAAGCCTCAAGCCTTTCATGTTGACGTGACCAGCGCTCATACCCGCGTTTCCGCGGATGAGGTAGAATCCGCGCCTCTTTACTACCGCCAGCTGATTCTCAGAGGACTGCCATGTTCAGCCGTGATTTGACCCTCGCCAAATATGACGCCGATCTTTTCGCTGCCATGCAGCAGGAAGCCCAGCGCCAGGAAGACCACATCGAGCTGATCGCCTCGGAGAACTACACCAGCCCGGCGGTGATGGAAGCCCAGGGTTCGGTACTGACCAACAAGTACGCCGAAGGCTATCCGGGCAAGCGCTATTACGGTGGTTGCGAGTACGTCGACATCGTCGAGCAGCTGGCCATCGACCGCGCCAAGGAGCTGTTCGGCGCCGACTACGCCAACGTCCAGCCGCACGCCGGCTCCCAGGCCAACGCCGCCGTCTACCTGGCCCTGCTCAGCGCCGGTGACACCATTCTCGGCATGAGCCTGGCCCACGGCGGCCACCTGACCCACGGTGCCAGCGTTTCCTCCTCGGGCAAGCTGTACAACGCCGTGCAGTACGGCATCACCGATGCCGGCCTGATCGACTACGACGAAGTCGAGCGTCTGGCCGTCGAGCACAAGCCGAAGATGATCGTCGCCGGCTTCTCCGCCTACTCGCAGAAGCTGGATTTCGCCCGCTTCCGCGAGATCGCCGACAAGGTCGGTGCCTACCTGTTCGTCGACATGGCTCACGTCGCTGGCCTGGTCGCTGCGGGCGTGTACCCGAACCCGGTGCCCTTCGCCGACGTGGTCACCACCACCACCCACAAGACCCTGCGCGGCCCGCGCGGCGGCCTGATCCTGGCGAAGAAGAACGAAGAGATCGAGAAGAAGCTCAACTCCGCGGTCTTCCCGGGCGCCCAGGGCGGCCCGCTGGAGCACGTGATCGCGGCCAAGGCGGTGTGTTTCAAGGAAGCCCTGCAGCCCGAGTTCAAGGCCTACCAGCAGCAGGTGGTGAAGAACGCCCAGGCCATGGCCGAGGTGTTCATCGAGCGCGGCTTCGACGTGGTGTCCGGCGGTACCCAGAACCACCTGTTCCTGCTCAGCCTGATCAAGCAGGACATCACCGGCAAGGACGCGGATGCCGCCCTGGGTCGCGCCTTCATCACCGTCAACAAGAACAGCGTGCCGAACGATCCGCGTTCCCCGTTCGTCACCTCCGGCCTGCGCATCGGCACCCCGGCGGTCACCACCCGTGGCTTCCAGGAAACCGAGTGCCGCGAGCTGGCCGGCTGGATCTGCGACATCCTCGACAAGATGGGCGACGAGTCCGTGGTCGACGCGGTGCGCGCCAAGGTCCAGGCCGTTTGCGCCAAGTTCCCGGTATACGGCAACTGAGTAGCCGCCGGTTCCGCCAGAAAGCCCGCTTCGGCGGGCTTTCTGCTGTCTGGAGGGATGGCAGCGTTTCTTGATCCTGATCGTCTCGGCGGCGCTGCTGCACGATAGACTGCAACGGCCGTTCGCCACGAGAGCCGATCATGTCCAGACGTGCCACAGGCGTCTTCCTGCCGCCGCCGGCGATATACCTGCTGTTCCTGGCGCTTGCGTGGCTGCTGCACAGGCTGTGGCACCTCGCACTGCCTCGAAACCTCTGGACCCACTATTTTGGCTGGGGACTGATCGACGCTGGCGTGCTGCTGATGCTCTGGGCCGGTTTGCTGATGCTCTGGCGCAAGACCACGGTCAATCCCTATGGCAAGCCGGCCAGGCTGCTGGAGGAAGGTCCTTTCCGCTTCTCGCGTAATCCCATCTATCTGGCAGACAGCCTGATCTACTGCGGCATCGCCTTGTTATGGGGGAGTCTCTGGCCCTGGTTGCTGCTACCCCTGGTGATCCATGTCATGCAGCGTGCGGTGATAAGGCATGAGGAGCGGCTGCTCGTGCAGCTATTCGGTGAGGCTTACCGAAGCTATTGCGCACGTGTGCGTCGATGGCTGTGAGGGCCCGGCCGTGCAAGCTGTCCTATAGTGAACCCAGGTTCTGCGGAGTGATTTCTGATGAGTGATATCCCCAGCGAGCGTCGACGTTTCCAGCGTATCGAATTCGACGCCGCCACCGAACTGGTCCAGGGCCAACGCCACTGGACCGTAGAACTGTACGATCTGTCGCTCAAGGGGCTGCTGGTGCGCCGGCCGGAACAGTGGAATGCCGATGCAACGCAGCCGTTCGAGGCGCGGGTACGCCTGGCCGATGACGCCGAGGTGCGCATGCAGGTGGCGATGACCCATGAGGCGGGCGAGCTGATCGGTTTCGTCTGCCAGCATATCGACCTCGAGTCGGCCAGCCATCTGCGCCGCCTGGTCGAACTCAACCTGGGCGACGAGCAGTTGCTGGACCGTGAGCTGGCGGCGCTGGGCGACGACTAGAAAAGTTACTGACCCATGGATGGTCGGTCGTCGCTTTCTGAAAAGCTTCGCCCCGAGGGCGGGGCTCCCACCAAGACACAACCCCGCCGCGCCGCTACTTCTTGGGGCTGCGTCCCCGCGGCGAATGCGGGGGCAGCCAGCCATACTCGAGCTCGGCCCTCCCACCAGTCTCAAAGCGCTACCGTGTTTGCTTCCGTGGGAGCCGCGCCCTCGCGGCGAACGCAGGCGTTCAGCCTGCTGGCTATTCGAACAAGGCATCCAGCGCCTGCTCCAGACGCGTCACGGCGATTATCTGCAGCCCGGCCGGCGCTTCCTTGGGTGCGTTGCCCTTGGGCACGATGGCGCGCTTGAAACCGTGCTTGGCGGCTTCCTTCAGACGCTCCTGACCGCTGGGCACCGGCCGGATCTCGCCGGACAGGCCGACTTCGCCGAACACCAGCAGATCGGTATCCAGCGGGCGGTTGCGCAGGCTGGAAATCACTGCCGCCATCAGCGCCAGGTCCGCCGCCGTCTCCAGTACCTTCACGCCGCCCACAACGTTGATGAACACGTCCTGGTCGTAGGTCGGGATGCTGCCGTGGCGGTGCAGTACGGCGAGCAGCATGGCCAGGCGGTTCTGGTCCAGGCCGAGGGTGACGCGGCGCGGGTTGGCCAGGTGGCTGGTGTCCACCAGCGCCTGCACTTCCACCAGCATCGGTCGGGTGCCTTCCCAGGTGGCCATCACCACGCTGCCGGGCACCGCTTCCTGGGCACGGGTGAGGAATATCGCCGAGGGGTTGGTGACTTCCTTCAGGCCCTTATCGGTCATGCCGAATACGCCCAGTTCGTTGATGGCGCCGAAGCGGTTCTTCACCGCACGCAACAGGCGCAGGCGGCCGTCGGACTCGCCCTCGAAATACAGTACGGTATCGACCATGTGCTCCAGCACGCGCGGGCCGGCCAGTGCGCCTTCCTTGGTGACGTGGCCGACCAGGAAGATCGCCGTGCCGCTCTGCTTGGCATAGCGCACCAGCAGCGCCGCGCTCTCGCGCACCTGGGCGACGCCGCCCGGCGCAGACTGCAATTGCTCGGTGAAGATGGTCTGGATCGAGTCGATCACCATCACCTTGGGCTTTTCCAGCCGCGCGGTGGCGATGATGGCTTCGATGCAGGTCTCGGTCATCACCTTGAGCTTGTCCTGCGGCAGGTCCAGCCGCCGCGCGCGCATGGCCACCTGCTGCTGGGATTCCTCGCCGGTGACGTAGAGAGCGGGAAAGCGCTGGGCGATGGCGCAGAGCGTCTGCAGCAGAATGGTGGATTTGCCGATGCCCGGATCGCCGCCGATCAGCACCACCGAACCATCCACCAGGCCGCCGCCGAGCACGCGATCAAGCTCGCCGGAGGCGGTGGAGAAGCGCGGCACTTCCTCGACGCTGACTTCGGCCAGGGTCTTGATATTGGCCTGGTCGCCGGCCCAGCTGGCGCGACCCGAAGGGGGCGTGGCGCCCTCGATGACGGTTTCCACCAGGGTGTTCCAGGCGCCGCAGTCGCCGCACTGGCCGGCCCATTTGGGAAAGGTCGAGCCGCACTCGGTGCAGCCGTACATGCGCTTGGCCTTGGCCATGGGAACTCCGGATCGGGGAAATGGAGTCGCATGATAGCGGCTTGGCTTGATCGCTATCAGCCACAAACGGCGGATAAGCGGCCAGACTGTCAGCAAAGGATCAGGAGTGAACTGCCATGCGTCATCTGCTATTCCTTCACCTGCTCGGTGCCAGCGTCTGGGTTGGCGGGCACCTGGTGCTGCTGTTCGGCGTGCTGCCCAAGGCCATGCGCCAGCGCGACCCGCAGCCCGTGCGCAGTTTCGAGCAGATCTACGAGCGCATCGGTATTCCCGCGTTGCTGGTGCAGATCGTTACCGGGCTATGGATGGCGAGCCTGTGGCTGCCCCATGCGCAGTGGTTCGGTGATTCGCCCATCGCCCATCTGGTGCAGGCCAAGCTGGCGCTGCTGGGTTTTACCGCGCTGCTCGGAGTGCATGCACGCCTGGCGCTGATTCCGCGGCTCGATGCCCAGCGCTTGCCGCAGCTGGGGTTGCATATCGTGCTGATCACTCTGACGGCGGTGGCCTTCGTCTGGGTCGGGGCGGGGTTCAGGTTCGGCGGGTTGCTCTAGAAGGATAGGCGGCTGGCCGTAGGGCCGAACTTGTTCGGTCGTTGAGTGGCTGGGCCGAATGAATTCGGCCCTACGGTCGGGTTGTCGAGCTTGCTGTTGTCTGGAACAGGCGTCAGCCGCAGCAGCCGCCACAGCAGCTGCCCGAGGCGCGCTTGAGGTCGCGGGCGATGTCTTCCTTCAGGACGCTGTGCTCTTGCTTGAGCGATTCGAGCGTGGCGCTGTCGGCGCCATCTTCCAGGCTGCGGATGCGCTGGCTCAGCGCTTCGTAGTTCTCGGCCTTGCGGGCAAAAGTGGGGTCTTCCTGGCTCAGTTTCAGCAGCTGTGCCTGTTTCTCGGGAAAGTCCTTGCTCAGAGAGTGATGTTCGACGTGCATGAAAGGCCGCTCCGGGGGTTCAGGAAAAGCTGAACCTTAGTCTTTCGCAGGTGTTTCCCGGTTGACGGCGATCAAGCGGATGAATTTCATCCTTCCTCTCGTCGCCGCGTCAGGGGCTGTTGCCATTCTCGTTGCAACGCGGCTCGCGATGAAACGGCAATAGATCCTGGCCTCTGCCTTCAAGCCCGCCTATGCTCTAGCGGGCCGCTTGCGGGCATATAGCAACCAAGAAAGAAGGACTAGTCACATGAGCTTTCTCAGCGAATTCAAGACCTTTGCCGTCAGGGGCAATGTCATCGACATGGCGGTGGGGATCATCATCGGCGCGGCGTTCGGAAAGATCGTTTCCTCGTTCGTCGACGGTGTGGTCATGCCACCCCTGGGCCTGCTGATCGGCGGGGTGGATTTCTCCGATCTGGCCATAGTGCTCAAGGAAGCGGTGGGCGACGCGCCCGCGGTGACGCTCAATTACGGAATGTTCATCCAGACGGTGGTCGATTTCGTCATCATCGCCTTCGCCATCTTCCTGGCCATCAAGGCGATCAACACCCTCAAGCGCCAGGAGGCCGAGGCATCCTCGGCGCCACCGGCACCGACCAAGGAAGAAGTGCTGCTGACCGAGATTCGTGATCTGCTCAAGGAGCAGAACCGCTCCTGATACTCAGGTCGTGATCAGCCGCTTGAGCCATTCCAGCAGCACGCCAGGCAGCAGTTCCGGTTTGGGCAGCAAGGCGTACTGCTGAGCGCCGAAAACGCGGGGCAGGTAGTTGGCGGCCTGGCGGTCGATGGTCAGGCAGAACGTCGAGATGCCCTGCAAGGTGGCTTCGGTGACCGCCTGACGCATGTCTTCCACGCCGTAGCGGCCCTCGTAGTCATCCTTGTCGTTCGGCTTGCCATCCGAGAGCAGCAACAGAAGCCGATGAGAAGCAACCTGCTGTAGCAGGCCCGTACTGGCATGGCGAATGGCGGCCCCAGCGCGGGTGTAGTGCTCGGGCTCCAGCGCGCTGATGCGCAGCGCCACCTCGTTGCTGAAGGTTTCGTCGAATGCTTTCAGCTCCCGCACGATCACCGCATCGGGGCCTTCCCCCGAGAACGCCTGCACCGCATAGGGCTCCCCCAGCCCATCGAGCGCGATGCACACCAGCAGCAGCGCCTCGCGCTCCACGTCGATGACGCGCCGCTCGGCCGAAACCCAGCCGTCGGTCGAGCCGCTGACGTCGATCAGCAGGGTGATGGCCAGGTCCCGTTCCGCCCTGCGCCGGCACTGGTACAGCGCCTCGGACAGCGAGCCACCGGCGCGGAAATCCGCATAGCTGTCGATATAGGCGTGCAGATCGATTTCATCCCCGTCGAGCTGTCGCCTGCGCGTGACACGGCGCGCCCTGAGCATCTCGAAGCGACGCCGGATCTGATTCAGCAAGGCGCGATGCTCGTTCAGGGTGTCGTCCACCCATTTCTGGCTGCCGGGCAGGTTGGGCAGCAGCCTGACGGTGGCGCCGGGCTGGCAGTAATGCCCGCTGCGGTAATCCCATTCGGGGTAGTGCAGCCCCTGGCCATCGGTAATGGCACGCTTGAGTTGCAGGGCGGTGTTGCTGTCCGGTGGGTCGTCGGAGATCAGCACCTCCTTGGGCCTGCCCGGCGTTGCTACCAGCCGTGCCTCCGGCAGCTCGGAGAGCATGTCGCCATATTCGTCGGCACTGGTGTCTTCGTCGCGATCGACGGGGCGGTTGAGCCCTAGCGGGTCCTCGGCATGCTGGTGCGGCTCGTCGGCCTGCACCATGAAAATCCCCTCGTCGCCTTCATCCTCGTCCTCTTTCGACTCGCGCACCTGGGGACGACGGGGCAGGCTGGCGCTACGGGGTGCCGAGGCATTCGCATCATTGTCGGCAGGGGCGTCCTGGCTCGGCCTGACCTTGGCGCTGTCGGGCGCGGGCGCATGCAGGGTGCCGGTCCACTCGTCCCGTAGCAGCGGGGCATTGCCTCCGGAGCGATCTCCGATCGAGAGTCCCAGATCGGCCAGCAAGCCCTCGGCGAGCCGCAGCGATTGCGCGGGCGATTCGCTCAGTGGAAAGCCTGGCGGCGGATCGCAGCGGCTGGCGAGCAGTTGCCTGAGCAGCCTTTCCAGTGGCTGGCGTGAGCGGGAAAACGCCGCCAGCGGCGGGCGGCGTTGCAGGCAGCGCTGGCGCAGCCGCTCGATGGCGGGCGTCATGCCGGGCAGCGCTTGTGCCAGCTGTGCGTCCGCTGCCCAGGCTTCGAGCAGCAGGTAGGCATCCGCCAGCAGCGCAGGTGAGGCGGGAGGCAGCGCCTGGGCCGTGCCGCGCTGGGCGCGCAGCGCCTGTTGCAGCGCCATCACCCGGTAGGCTTCGGCACCGTGCTCGATGTCCTGCAGACCGGAATCGGCGGGCAGCCACAGGCGCTGGCCATCGGTGGCGGGAATTGGCTGCTGCTGCCAGGGCGTCTGGACGCGGCGGAAAAAGCGTGCCAGCAGAGTCGGCAAGGCGGGCGGTTGGGCGATTCTGATCGGGTAGCTGCTGCCGGTCACCGCGCTGATCAGCAAGTCCAGGCGTGATGCGATATCGACCAGCATGACCGTTGGTGGGCCTTCCGGCAGTGGGCGATAGCGCCGCCACAACCGCTGCACATGGATGGTCGCATGGCGCGCTGCGTCGCTGACCAGCTCCTCGGCTTCAGCCATGGCGGTTGGCTAGACGAAAGTGCCGTCGACCAGATCGCGCAACGCGCTGACCATGGACGGCTCATCCGAAAGCGGCGAGACGATGGCGGCGTAACAGGCTTCACGCACCGGGATGCCGCAGAGCGTCAGAGTCCCGGCCGCGATCAGCAGGCGGGTGCTCGGCACCTCCGCCAGGCCACGGTCGCGCAACTGGCGGATACGTTCGGCCAGGCTCACCAGTCCCCTGGCGACGGCCGGCTCGACGCCGCTCTCGTGCTGCACGATCAGCGCCTCGTATTCCGGCGCGGGAAAGTCCAGGTCCATGGCGACGAAGCGCTGACGGGTGCTGGGCTTGAGGTCCTTGAGCATGCGCTGGTAGCCGGGGTTGTAGGACACCACCAGTTGGAAGCCGGGCGCCGCCTCGATGTTCTCGCCGGTCTTGTCGATGGGCAGCATGCGCCGGTAGTCGGTCAGCGCGTGCAGCACCACCACGGTGTCCTGGCGCGCCTCGACGACTTCGTCCAGGTAGCAGATGGCGCCCTCGCGCACGGCGCGGGTCAGCGGGCCGTCCTGCCAGACGGTGCCGTCATGGCGAATCAGGTAGCGGCCGATCAGGTCGCTGGCCGAGAGGTCGTCGTGGCAGGGGATGGTCACCAGCGGACGGCCCAGGCGCCAGGCCATGTGCTCGACGAAACGGGTCTTGCCGCAGCCGGTCGGGCCCTTGAGCATGACTGCCAGGCCGCGTGCGTGGCACTGCTCGAACAGCGCGACTTCATTGCCTGTCGGCTGATACCAGGGCTCATCGGCCGTCGGGCGTGCAGCCAGGCTGCGGATGGACTGATCCAAGCCCACCTCAGACCACCCGGTCGGCGGGCACGGCAGGCTCCATCAGCTCGTTGTCCAGCGTCTCGAAGCGCGGTCGGTAGCTGAAGAAGTCGTAGATGAACAGCCCCACGCCCGTGGCGAAGATACTCGCGGTGGAGATCAGCATCACGAAGTGGATCTGGATTTTCAGCTGCGCATCCAGGTAACCCATGCCCATGATCCGTTCCAGATACACCTGGCCGATCCCGGCCGTGGCGAAGGACAGGGTCATGCCGAACATGCCGGCCAGCTGCAGCCAGAACGCCCAATAGCCGATGGTGGTGCCTTGCTCCGGGCGCTTGTTGGTCAGCGACGGCAGTGCGTAGGTAATCATCGCCAGCACGATCATGGCGTAGGCGCCATAGAAGGCGGCGTGACCGTGCATGGCGGTGATCAGAGTGCCGTGGGTCCACTTGTTGATGCTCGGCCAGGTATGGGCCAGGCCCAGCAGACCCGCGCCGAACAGGGTGAAGATGGTGCTGCCGAGGGTCCAGTGCAGGGCCAGCGAATTGGGATGCGCCAGCCCCGAGCGGCGCATGGCGCTGTAGGCGTATATCGCCATGCCGACGATGGCCAGCGGCTCCAGCGCGCTGAAGAAACCGCCGATGGGCAACCAGTAATGGGGCACGCCGACCCAGTAATAATGGTGCGCGGTGCCAAGAATGCCGGCGATGAACACCAGGCCGACGATCACGTACAGCCACTTCTCCAGCACTTCGCGGTCGGCGCCGGACAGGCGGATCAGCAGGTAGGCGAGGAAGGCGCCCATGATCATCATCCACACGCCTTCGACCCACAGGTGAATGGTCCACCAGCGATAGAAGATGGAGACCGTGTAGTTCTCGTAATGCAGCAGTGCCGGAAAGAACAGTACGGCGGAGCTGACCAGCCCGAGCAGCAGCACGCCTTCGGTGGTGGTGAAGCGGCCGGATTTCTTGATGGTCATGCCGATGTTGTAAAGGAAGATCAGCATGCAGATGACGATGACGATCTTGTGCGGCAGGGGCTGCTCGAGCAGCTTGTTGCCGGTGCCGTAGCCGAACAGGTAGCCGATGACCGCGGTCACGCCCATCAGGGTCCAGAGCACGAGCTGGATGTAGGCCAGCTTGGTGCTGTGCAGCTCTGTGCGCGACTCGTCCGGCACCATCCAGTAGGTCGCGCCCATGAAGCCGGTGAGTACCCAGACGATCAGCAGGTTGGTGTGAATCACCTTGGTGACATCGAACGGCAGGATGTTCAGCAGCGGGTCCGGCCCCAGGTACTTGGTCGCCGACAGCAGGCCGAACACCAGTTGCAGACCGAACAGCACCATGGCGACGGCGAAGTACCAGTAGGCGACCGATTGAGATTTATAGCGCATGGCTGAACCTCTGCATGTTCGTCCGGCGGGCCGTGGGCGCCGCGATCATTTGAATGACGCCAGGTACCGCACCAGCTGATCGAGCTGCTCGTCCGTCAGCGACTCGCCGTAACTGGTGGGCATGAAGGACACGCCTCCTGCCGAATACATCTCGCCGGGATGCAGGAAGGCGCTGGGCGAAACGATGGATTCGCGGATGAAGGCCTCGACGCTGTCGGCCTTGCCCTGGTAGTCCGGCGAGTCGATGGTCTGTTGCGCCCGTGCCGCCAGGCCGGCGAGGGTTGGCCCGGCCAGGTTCACCCCGGGGGCGATGGAATGGCAGGCGTTGCAGGCCGGGGTTGCGGTACGGAACAGCGCTTCGCCGAGGGCGATGGGATCTTCGTTGCCGGAAACGGGGCGGGCGCCGGGTGGCATCTGGTCGGCGGTCTTGTCCGGGCCGGAAATGTCCTGCTGGGCGATGCTCAGGCTGGTGCCGGGAATCGACGAGCCGGTGACCAGTATCGGGCGCGGCGGCCAGCCCTGGTTGTCGACATTGGCGACCCAGTCGAAGAAGGCGATCAGGTCGTCGATCTCCTCGTCGCTGAGGTTGGGGTTGGGCATCAGCCGGCGGTGGCGCTGCTCGTCGTAGAAGCGCTCCGGCGCCTTCAAGAAGGCCTTGAGATAAGGCGCGCCGCGCAACTGGGTGATCTTGGTCAGGTCCGGTGCGTAGTAGGCGCCTTCCCCGAACAGGGTGTGGCAGTTGATGCAGTTGTTGGCGTGCCAGACGTCCTGGCCGCGGGTGACTGCGGGCGTGATGCTGTCGGCATTGGTCAGCTTCGGAAACTGCCGGTGACTGTCGATGGTCAGGCCGAGAAAGGCCAGGGAGGCGATCAGGGTGGAAATGATGGCGAAAGAGCGAGTCTGTCTCTTGTTCATCTCGGGCTCCGGTCAGACGCCGATGCCGGCCCAATGGACGATGCCCATGATGCCGGCGTAGAGGATTGCGGCAGCCATCAGGGCGAGCACCGCAAAGCTGAGAACTCTGAAGAACTTCACCAAGGTTGGGCTCCTTTCGGTGATCGGCGCCGCGCCGCGCCGGTAATCGTTAGTCAGGGCTTGTCTGCTTTCGTTCCGCTGCGCTGGCGGCGCGGCGCTGGATGTTGACTAGCACCACCGCGTCCGTAAGTGCTCGCAGCGCATGCTCGACCTGGCCGGCCAGGTACAGGTGATCGTTCGCGCGCATCGGTTGCCAGCCGCCGTGGGCCTGGACTTCGATCTGACCCTGCAGGCAGAGCAGGGTGATGGGGCCGGCGACGGCGTGGGGCGGAACCTGCTTGCCGGCGGGCAGGCACAGGCGCATCACCTCGAGCTCGGGGGTGCTGACGATCGCTTGCGATTGCAGGGTTGGGGCTTGTGGATGGGCCAGCAGGCCGACCACTTCACCCGAGCGGGCATGGTGCAGGGCCATGGGTCTTCACCGTTCGGAGCGGGTACTCGAAGGCTAGACCAGGGGAAGGGATACGTCGAACCTGCAGGCAGGGCGCCTGCAGGTTCCTGTGGCCGAGGGCTCTTACTCGGGCTTCGGCGTCGTCGCGGTGCTGGCGGGCAGCACCGGATAGGCGACCTGCGGCTGATCACCGGTCAGGCTGTGCAGGAACGCGGTGATGGCCTTCACCTCGTTGTCCTTGAGCTGGCGGCCCAGCTGGCTGTCGCCCATGATCGCCACTGCCTCTTCCAGGTCCCAGACCTCACCGCTGTGGAAGTACGGCGGAGTCAGGGCGATGTTGCGCAGCGGTGCGGCGCGGAACACGTACTCGTCGGCGGCGGTGTTGGTGACCGCGAAGCGGCCCTTGTCGCCTTCCGGCAGGATGTCCGCACCCGGCTTCTTGATCACGCCGAAGGGGAAGTAACCCTGGCCGCCGACGTTGACGCCGTTGTGGCAGGCGATGCAACCCGCGTCCATGAACAGCGCCAGGCCTTCCTTCTGCTGGGCATCCAGCGCCTTGTCGTCACCCTTGAGGAAGCGGTCGAATGGCGAGTTGGGCGTGGTCAGGCTGACTTCGAAGGCTTCCAGGGCGTAGGCCATATTGTCGAAGGTGACCGGATCCTTGTCCTTGGGGAAGGCCTTCTTGAACTCGGCCACGTACTCGGGAATGCTCTTGAGCGTGGCTTCCACGCGGTCCGGCGTGTTGTTCATCTCGACGCTGGCCTGGACCGGTCCCTTGGCCTGTTCCTGCAGGTCCTTGGCACGGCCATCCCAGAATTGCGCGGAGTTGAACACGGCGTTGAGTACGGTCGGCGAGTTGCGAGGGCCTTTCTGCCAGCCGTGACCGATGGACGTGGTGACGTTGTCACTGCCGCCGATGCTCAGGTTGTGGCAGGTGTTGCAGCTGATGATGTGGCTGCGCGACAGGCGCGGATCGAACCACAGTTTATGGCCGAGCACCGCCTGGTCCCGGTTGATGGTCTTGCCGCGAACTTCGGTGACCTGTTCGGGAATGGGTTGGAAAATGGCGCTGGCGCGATTGCGCAGCTCATCGGCGTGGGCAGTGCCGGCGAGCAGTAACAGACCGCCAAGCAGGATCGGGAGTGGGGCGCTCATCAGGGGCTCCTTGGAATTGGTATTGGCAGGTTCTAGGAAGCCTTTATTTGTCGAGCGACGAGTTGACCTGAATCAAGCGGGACGGAACTTTGTTCGTCAGCGATCAATTAGCTTGCTACTGAATGTTTCCAGGGCGTTCGGAGAGCGGTTGGGACCGACAGAGGCGTCTTGGCGAACATCGCGCCGAGCGCTTGTCAGGCAAGGCGAGTGCAGGTCCGACCAGCCTTGCAGCTGGGCAATGGCAACGCCAGAATGGCGGCAACCATCGTGGTGATGAACCACCCAGCAAGGATTCCCGATGCCCCAATCTGCCGCTGCCGGCCTGCGCCTGGCGCCCGAGGCGCTGACCCGCCCCTTCGATTCCAGTCAGTTCAACTTCAAGACCACCGAGGAGCTCGAGCCGTTTCTCGGCGTGCTGGGCCAGGAGCGCGCCGTGGAGGCGCTGCAGTTCGGCGTGGCGATGCCGCGGCCGGGCTACAACGTCTACGTGATGGGCGAGCCCGGCACCGGGCGCTTCTCCTTCGTGCGGCGCTACCTCAAGGCTGAAGGCAAGCGGCTCGATACACCCTCCGACTGGGTCTACGTGAACAATTTCGATGAGCCACGCGAGCCGCGCGTACTGGAGCTGCCACAGGGAAGCGCCGCCGCATTCATCGCCGACATCGGCCAGCTGATCGACAACCTGCTGGCGACCTTTCCCGCGGTGTTCGAGCACCCCAGCTTCCAGCAGAAGAAGAGCGCCATCGACCGCGCCTTCAACCAGCGCTACGACAAGGCGCTGGACGTGATCGAGAAGCTGGCGCTGGAAAAGGACATCGCCCTCTATCGCGACAGCACCAACATCGCCTTCACGCCCATGAAGGACGGCAAGTCCATGGACGAAGCCGAATTCGCGCAGCTGCCCGAGGCCGAACGCGAGCGTTATCACGAAGACATTTCCGCGCTGGAAGTGCAGCTGAACGAAGGCCTGGCCAGCCTGCCGCAATGGAAGCGCGAGTCCAGCAACCAGCTGCGCCAGCTCAACGACGAGACCATCAGCCAGGCGCTGCAGCCACTGCTCGCGCCGCTCTCGGAAAAGTACGGGGAGAACGCCGGCATCGAGGCCTATCTGCAGGCCGTGCAGGTCAACCTGCTGAAGACCGTGGTCGAACAGCTGGTCGACGAGAACCGCCCCGAAGCCCAGAATCGTCAGCTGCTCGAGGAACAGTACAGCCCGAGCCTGGTGGTCGGTCACGCGGTCGATGGCGGCGCGCCGGTGGTATTCGAACCGCATCCGACCTACGACAACCTCTTCGGGCGTATCGAGTACAGCACCGACCAGGGCGCGCTCTACACCAGCTACCGGCAACTGCGGCCCGGCGCCCTGCACCGCGCCAACGGCGGCTTCCTGATGCTCGAAGCGGAGAAGATGCTTGGCGAGCCCTTCGTCTGGGAAGCGCTCAAGCGTGCGCTGCAGTCGCGCAAGCTGCGCATGGAATCGCCGCTGGCCGAGCTGGGCCGCCTGGCCACCGTCACCCTGACGCCGGAAGTCATCGCGCTCAACGTCAAGGTGATCATCATCGGCTCGCGCCAGCTCTACTACACGCTGCAGGACCTGGATCCGGACTTCCAGGAAATGTTCCGCGTGCTGGTGGATTTCGACGAGGACATCCCGCTCGCCGAAGACAGCCTCGAGCAGTTCGCCCAGTTGCTGAAGACACGCACGTCCGAGGAAGGCATGGCGCCGCTGAGTGCAGCGGCGGTGGCGCGCCTGGCGACTTACAGCGCACGCCTGGCCGAGCACCAGGGACGGCTGTCGGCGCGCATCGGCGATCTGTTCCAACTGGTCAGCGAGGCGGATTTCATTCGCCAGTTGGCCAAGGACGACGTGACCGACGTCGGCCACATCGAGCGCGCGCTGAAAGCCAAGGCCACGCGGACCGGACGTGTGTCGGCGCGCATCCTGGAAGACATCCTCGCCGGCGTCATCCTGATCGACAGCGAAGGCGCCGCCATCGGCAAATGCAACGGCCTGACGGTGCTGGAAGTGGGCGACTCGGCGTTCGGCATGCCGGCGCGGATCTCCGCCACCGTCTATCCGGGCGGCTCGGGCATCGTCGACATCGAGCGCGAGGTCAATCTGGGCCAGCCGATTCACTCCAAGGGCGTGATGATCCTCACCGGCTACCTGGGCAGCCGCTACGCGCAGGAATTTCCATTGGAGATATCGGCGAGCATCGCGCTGGAGCAATCCTACGGCTACGTCGACGGCGACAGTGCCTCGCTCGGCGAATGCTGCGCGCTGATCTCGGCCATCTCGCGCACGCCGCTCAAGCAGTGCTTCGCGATCACCGGGTCGATCAACCAGTTCGGCGAGGTGCAGGCCGTGGGCGGCGTGAACGAGAAGATCGAAGGCTTCTTCCGACTCTGCGAAGCCCGCGGGCTGACCGGCGAGCAGGGCGCCATCATTCCGTTCGCCAACGTCGCCACCCTGATGCTCGAGGAGCGCGTGCTGGAAGCCGTACGCCAGGAGAAGTTCCACATCTATGCCGTACGCCACGTCGACGAGGCGTTGTCGCTGCTGGTGGGCGAATCGGTCGGTGCGGCGGACGAGCAGGGGCGTTTTCCCAAGGGCAGCGTCAATGCGCGCGTGGTGGAGCGCTTGCGCGACATCGCCGAAATCGGACTGGAAGAGGAAGACAAGGGCGACGCCCGCGCGGCCGATGCGGTCGCGGTAGCAGCGGCGGAAGCGGATTCGGACAAAGCCTAGGGTGTCGTTGCAGGAGAGACTGGTCGGTCAGTTTTGTGCGGTTATTGAGCGGAACGTTACGCCTCGCGGCGGGTCTGCACAGTGGAAGGGTTTCTACTTCCTATCCACATGGTTATCCACAGCTTCAGGGGATAAACCGGTTGGCCCGCCCATTCGTCCAGGATGACGGTGCGCAACCGAGCGCGAGGGTTGCCGTCATGTCGCAGAGTCTATGTCTGAATCGCCAGTGCCTGGGCCTGGTTACCCGAATCGAATGCACCATCCACCCGCTGACGGGTGGCAACGGCTTGTGGACGCTGCTCTGCGCCGCCGGCATTGCAGGCGCGCAGCCCACCGCGATCAAGGCGCAAGGCCCATTCCGCGGGCTTCGCGCCGCTGAATCGGTGCTGGACGCCATCGTCAGCAACCTGCAGAAGCAGGGGTATTGCGATTCGGACTCCCCGGCGATCTGGCAGCTGCACATGCGTGCCGAGCTGCGCAAGGTCAACGCCAATCAGGCGCGCTTCCTGGGCGGTTGGGAATCCCGGCCCTGATCGCAGGTGGAAGGTAGAAGTGTATTTTCGGAGCATTTCCTCGGCTTCTTGGTCGAGGCGCGTTTTTCTTATCCACAGTTGAACGATGGCAGCAGGTACCTTGCCTGCGCCTGGCCGCTGCGTATACTCGCCAACCTCTTTTTTCCCATGGATAGCCTCATGGAACGCTTCATCGAGAACACCATGTATGCCGCACGCTGGTTGCTGGCACCCATTTACTTCGGCTTGGCTTTCGCACTGCTGGCGCTGGCGATCAAGTTCTTCCAGGAAATCTGGCACATCCTGCCGGTGGTGCTTTCGCTGAGCGAAGGCGATCTGATCCTCAAGTTGTTGTCGCTGATCGACATGGCGCTGGTTGGCGGCCTGCTGGTCATGGTGATGCTCTCGGGCTACGAGAACTTCGTGTCGCAGCTGAACGTCGACAAAGGCGATGAGAAGCTCGACTGGCTGGGCAAGATGGATTCCGGCTCGCTGAAAATGAAGGTTGCCGCGTCCATCGTCGCGATTTCCTCGATTCACCTGCTGCGGATGTTCATGGACGCCCAGCAGCTCGAAAGCGAACAGTTGATGTGGTACGTGATCATTCACCTGACCTTCGTTTTCTCGGCCTTTGCCATGGGCTATCTGGACAAACTCACCAAACATTGAGAGGCGGTTCGCCGGGTAAGCTGTGCCAGGGGCTGTTGCGGTTTCGTCCGCGGCTTGCGACGAAACGGCAGCAGCCCCTAAGCTGTGCGACCTTTTTCCAGAGCGGAGCCCAGGCATGACCGACCTTAATCTGTCCACCGACGAAACGCGCGTAAGCTATGGCATTGGCCGTCAGCTGGGCGACCAGCTGCGTGACAATCCGCCGCCCGGCGTGAGCCTGGATGCGGTGATCGCAGGTATTCGCGATTCATTCGCTGGCGCCGCCAGCCAGGTTTCGGCGGAAGACCTGAATGCCAGTTTCGCGGTCATTCGCGAGCGCATGCAGGCCGAGGCGCAGAAGAAGGCCGAGGCCGCTGCGAGCGAAGGCAAGGCGTTCCTGGCCGAGAATGCCAAGCGCGAGGGCGTCACCACGCTCGCCTCGGGCTTGCAATATGAAGTACTGGCTGCCGGCGAAGGTGCCAAGCCAGGGCGCGATGACCAGGTTCGCACCCACTACCATGGCACCCTGATCGACGGCACCGTGTTCGACAGCTCCTATCAGCGCGGCCAGCCAGCCGAATTCCCTGTCGGCGGCGTGATCGCCGGCTGGACCGAGGCGCTGCAGCTCATGGGCGTCGGCAGCAAGTGGCGTCTCTACGTACCGAGCGAACTGGCCTATGGCGCTCAGGGCGTGGGTAGCATTCCGCCGCACAGCGTGCTGGTTTTC
The DNA here is from genome assembly GCF_003696285.1 of Stutzerimonas nitrititolerans. GTDB lineage: Bacteria > Pseudomonadota > Gammaproteobacteria > Pseudomonadales > Pseudomonadaceae > Stutzerimonas > Stutzerimonas nitrititolerans. Next base: position 265,597 of record NZ_RFFL01000004.1, on the reverse strand, counting down.
GACGTCGAGCTGCTCGCGGTTCTGTAAGCCATGACGGAGTCGTAGGGTGGATGTCGCGAAGCACATCCACGCGTTAGGTTGGCCCAAAACAAACGCGTGGAAGATGCTTCGCAGTCTTCCACCCTACGCCATGCGCCGAATCGCTGAAGGCGTGAACCTGGCCTCTGCCAACGCGATGCAGCGTCGATTCATTCGGCCTCAGGGGCGCAACGCCCTGGCATAGGAGTACAGGAACAGGTTGCGTACCTGTTCCTTGAGTACGCAGGGTTCGCTGGTGCTCAGCTCGTGCAAGTCCAGGTCGCCCTGGTCGCGTAGTTCGTCCAGGGCTTCTCCCTCCAGCGAAATGCACACGGCACCGGTGTTGCGGTCGAGTATCCGCAGATAGGGTTGTGGTCGGTCCAGCCAGGCATCGATCAGATAAGTCATGCTCACCTCCAGTTGAATCTGTTGATGAGAATAATTGTTATTTGCAAATGTGCAAGCGCAAAAAATCGACACGACTGAAAGCGATTTTCAACGTGGGCATCAGGCAGTGCTGACGAAGCAGTCCTGATCGCAGGCGGTCAGGTCTATAGGCAATCAAGCGCTGGAGAGGCCATGTTGACCCGATCCGACGAACGGACCGGTATTTCAAGTGGCTGTCAGTGCGTGCGGGCGACAGCGAAGCGGCTGAGTTCCACCAGAGCGTCGCGGTAGGGGCTTGCAGGAATCAGTTCGAGGCAGGCGATGGCGCGGTCGGCATAATCGCGAGCCAGGCGTGCGGTGTAGTCCAGTGCGCCCGAGGCCTGGACGGCACTGCGGATGCTTTCCAGGTCTTCGATACCGCCTTTCTGGATCGCCTTGCGCACCAGTGCGGCCTGTTCCGCCGTGCCTTCGCGCATGGTGTAGATCAGCGGCAGGGTGGGCTTGCCTTCGGCCAGGTCGTCGCCGACGTTCTTGCCGAGGGTTTCGGCATCGCCCTGGTAGTCGAGCAGGTCATCGACCAACTGGAAGGCGATACCCAGGTTGTCGCCAAACTGGCGCAGCGCCTCGCATTGCTCGTCGCTGGCGCCGGCCAGGGTGGCGGCGCTATGGGTGGAGGCCTCGAACAGCATGGCGGTCTTGCCGCGAATGACCTCCATATAGACTTCTTCAGTGGTGCTGGCGTCGCGAACCTTCGACAGCTGCAGCACTTCGCCTTCGGCGATCACTCGGGTGGCCTGGGAGATGATGCGCATGACCGGCATCGAGCCCAGGGCGACCATCATTTCGAAGGAGCGTGCATAAAGGAAGTCGCCTACCAGCACGCTCGGCGCGTTGCCCCACAGGGCGTTGGCGGTGGAGCGACCACGGCGCATGCCGGACATGTCGACCACGTCGTCATGCAGCAGGGTGGAGGTGTGCAGGAATTCGATGATGGCGGCCAGCAATCGCAGCTGATCGCCCTTGAGGCCGAGCGCGTTGCCGCTGAGCAGTACCAGCAGCGGGCGCAGGCGCTTGCCGCCGGCGGAGGTGATGTAGTCCCCGATCTTTTCAACCAGCGGTACGCGGGACGTCAGCTGGTCGCGGATGATGCCGTCGACGGCGGCAAAATCGTCAGCCACGACTTGATAAAAGGCCTGGGGTTGCATCGGAAGCCGGTACTCCTCGGAGATTGCGCGGCATGCTATGGGGCGGGTCATGGCCTGTCAAGGCGAGGCCCGGCGGCTATTGCGCGGGCGCAGGCGCATGCGTACAATCGCGGACCCTGAACTTCCCCCTGGGCATTTCCCTGCCTTACGCAATTGCAAGAGCGTCCCTCCGGACCTCGAGCAGCCATGCCAGCCACCAACTATTTCACTTAAGCGCTGGGTGAGCAGGATCAACGGAGATACATAGATGTACGCAGTTATCGTAACCGGCGGCAAGCAGTACAAGGTTGCCGAAGGTGAATACCTGAAGATTGAAAAACTCGAAGTCGCTACTGGCGAAGCTGTCACTTTCGACCGCGTTCTGCTGGTCGGCAACGGCGACGACGTGAAGATCGGTGCTCCGGTCGTCGAAGGCGCCAAGGTCACTGCCGAAGTGATCGCTCAAGGCCGTCACGACAAAGTCACCATCATCAAATTCCGCCGTCGTAAGCACCACATGAAGCGTCAGGGCCACCGTCAGTGGTTCACTGAGGTCAAAATCACCGGTATTCAGGGCTAATAGGGCCTGAATCCCCTTATAGGAGTATTGAACTCATGGCACACAAAAAAGCTGGCGGTTCTACCCGCAACGGTCGCGACTCAGAAGCCAAACGCCTTGGCGTGAAGATGTACGGCGGCCAGGCCATCAAGGCCGGCAACATCATCGTGCGTCAGCGCGGCACCCAGTTCCACGCCGGTTACGGCGTTGGCATGGGCAAGGATCACACCCTGTTCGCGAAAGTGGAAGGCGTGATCAAGTTCGAAGTGAAGGGCGCCCATGGCCGTCGCTACGTGAGCGTCGTCGCGGCCTGATCGCGGCGTTGCTGGAAAAGCCCTGTCATGCGACGGGGCTTTTTTGTTTCTGTATCCTGTGAGGCTCTTGCAAAGAAGCTGCTCGGATCGGTTTTCGCTGGGTTCTTTGCAAGACCCTTATATTCCTGTTTTCTAGCCCGCCCATGCGGCGGGAGGCGTTCCCATGAAATTCGTCGATGAAGTATCGATTTTTGTAAAGGCCGGTGACGGCGGTAACGGCATGATGAGTTTCCGTCGCGAGAAATTCATCGAAAAGGGTGGCCCCAATGGGGGCGATGGTGGTGATGGCGGTTCCGTTTTTCTGGAGGCCGACGAGAACCTCAACACGCTGGTCGACTACCGCTACACCCGTCGTTTCAATGCACCGAACGGCGAGAAGGGTGGGTCGACCGAGTGTACGGGTGCCAAGGGCGAGGATCTGATCCTGCCGGTACCGGTGGGCACCACTGTGATCGATGCCGCCACCCAGGAGGTGATCGGTGATCTGACCAAGCCGGGTCAGCGGCTTCTGGTTGCCCAGGGCGGCTGGCACGGGCTGGGCAATACCCGCTTCAAATCCAGTACCAACCGGGCGCCGCGGCAGACCACGCCGGGCAAGCCGGGTGATGCGCGCGATCTCAAGCTGGAGCTGAAGGTGCTGGCCGATGTCGGCCTGCTGGGCTTGCCCAATGCCGGCAAGAGCACCTTCATTCGCGCGGTTTCGGCAGCCAAGCCGAAGGTGGCCGACTATCCCTTCACCACGCTGGTCCCGAACCTGGGTGTCGTCAGTGTCGGGCGCTACAAGAGCTTCGTGGTGGCCGATATTCCCGGCTTGATCGAGGGTGCCTCGGAAGGGGCGGGCCTGGGCATTCGTTTCCTCAAGCACCTAGCGCGTACCCGGCTGCTGCTGCATCTTGTGGACATGGCGCCGCTGGACGAAAGCGACCCGGCCGACGCTGCCGAAGTCATCCTCAACGAGCTGGAGAAATTCAGCCCGGCACTGGCCCAGCGCGACCGTTGGCTGGTGCTGAACAAGGCCGATCAGTTGCTCGAAGAGGATCGCGAGGAGCGTGTGCGGCAGGTGATCGAGCGTCTCGACTGGCAGGGGCCGGTGTTCGTCATCTCGGCGCTGGAGCGCGAGGGCACCGAGGCGCTGAGTCAGGCGATCATGCGCTACCTCGATGAGCGTACCCAGCGGATTGCCGAAGAGCCGGCCTATGCCGAGGCGCTCGCCGAGCTCGACCAGCAGATCGAGGATGAGGCGCGTGCCCGTCTGCAGGAGCTCGACGATCAGCGCGCGCTGCGCCGTGCGGGCGTCAAGGCCGCCGACGAGGTGGATGACGACGACTTCGACGATGATGACGATGATGAAGGCGGCGCGGAAATCTTCTACGTCCGTTAAATGAAAAGCCCGCCTCGTTGCGGGCTTTCTCGATTTAGATGGCTGGTGGGCCGGCTTGTCTGTCGCCCATCGTAAGGTTTGGCCGGTTACGGAAGAAGGCGGGATCGATGCGGGACAAGGTGAGCGGCGCTCGGCGCTGGGTGGTGAAGATCGGCAGTGCGCTGCTGACTGCGGACGGCCGGGGGCTCGATCAGGCGGCGATGGCCGTCTGGGTCGATCAGATGGTGGCGCTGCGGGCGGCAGGCATCGAGCTGGTGCTGGTTTCTTCCGGTGCGGTGGCGGCCGGTATGAGTCGTCTGGGTTGGGCGGCTCGCCCGAGGGCGGTCCACGAGCTGCAGGCGGCCGCCGCGGTTGGCCAGATGGGGCTCATCCGTGCCTGGGAAGCCAGCTTCGCTCGTTGCGATCAGCAAACGGCGCAGATTCTCGTCACCCATGACGACCTGTCCGATCGCAAGCGCTATCTCAACGCCCGCAGCACCCTGCGGACACTGCTCGATCTGAATGTCGTGCCGGTGATCAACGAGAACGACACCGTCGTCACCGACGAGATCCGCTTCGGCGACAACGACACGCTGGCGGCATTGGTCGCCAACCTGGTCGAGGCCGATCTGCTGGTGATCCTGACCGACCGTGACGGCATGTTCGACGCCGATCCGCGCAGCAACCCCGATGCCAATCTGATCAGCGAGGCGCGTGCCGACGACCCGGCGCTGGACGCGGTGGCGGGCGGGACCGGCGGCGCGCTGGGACGTGGCGGCATGCAGACCAAGCTGCGCGCGGCGCGTCTGGCGGCGCGTTCCGGTGCCTATACGGTGATCGTCGGTGGGCGTATCGAGCAGGTGCTGGCGAGGCTCAAGTCCGGTGAGCAGCTGGGTACGCTGCTGGCGCCCGAGCGCAGCCGGCATGCCGCTCGCAAGCAGTGGCTGGCGGGGCATCTCCAGACTCGCGGAACCCTGACGCTGGATGCGGGTGCCGTACATGCCTTGCGACAGGGACATCGGAGTCTGCTGCCGGTGGGTGTGAAGGCGGTGGCCGGTGGTTTCCGGCGGGGCGAAATGGTGGTTTGCGTGGGGCCCGAGGGGCAGGAAGTTGCCCGTGGCCTGGTGAACTACAGTGCTATCGAGGCGCAGCGGATTCTCGGCAGGCCATCCGACGAGATCGAGAAACTGCTCGGTTACGTCGACGAGCCGGAACTGATCCATCGCGACAATATGATTCTGGTCTGAGGTGTTCATGAGGCTGGCGAAGGCGTTGGTCTTCCTGCTTGCATGGCCGGTGGCGGGCATGGCGCGCGAGGTGGGCGAGGTCGATACGGTGTTCAAGTGGTTCGGGCCGAATCACAAGATCGTCGTGGAGGCCTTCGACGATCCCAAGGTCGAGGGTGTGACCTGCTATCTGTCCCGTGCCCGGACTGGCGGCATCAAGGGCGGGCTCGGGCTTGCGGAAGATCGCGCCGAAGCCTCGATTGCCTGCCGGCAGGTTGGCCCGATTCGCATGAGTGACGAGCTCGAAGACGGCGAGGTGGTATTCAAGGAGCGGACCTCGCTGGTGTTCAAGACCATGCAGGTGGTGCGCTTCTTCGATGAGGCTCGTAACACGCTGGTCTATCTGGTCTACAGCGACCGGGTGATCGAAGGCAGCCCGCAGAACGCCGTGACGGCCATTCCGATACTTCCCTGGGCGTCCAATCCGTAGTCGCAAATCAAGGCGCGTAGGTCGACAGAGTGTTCTCCGGTACGAATCTTTCCCGCTCCCTCTCCCCTTGTGGGAGAGGGCTGGGGTGAGGGGTAGCGCGCTCGTGCGCCAGCCTCCTTATTCAGAAAGCAGACACAAAAAAACCGGCACTAGGCCGGTTTTTTTCAAGAACCTGCAGTTTAGGCTGCAGCAGCTTCGCCGAGGGCCTTGATGTGGCCGTTCAGGCGGCTCTTGTGACGAGCGGCTTTGTTCTTGTGGATGATGCCTTTGTCGGCCATGCGGTCGATCACGGGCACGGCTGCAGTGTAAGCAGTACGAGCTTTTTCCAGATCTTTTGCGTCGATGGCTTTGACCACATTCTTGATGTAGGTACGAACCATGGAGCGCAAGCTGGCATTGTGGCTGCGACGCTTCTCAGCCTGAATTGCGCGTTTTTTGGCGGAAGGGCTGTTGGCCACCGTCGAACTCCTCGAAAAACGTGGGATTACAAAGCAAATAAGGCCGCGAATCATGCCGATGCGGCGGATGCTTGTCAAGTCTGTTTGAATGGCCGTCATGCTGGTCGGACGGATGGGCTGCCGCTAAACTCGCGGCCTCGTCCACTGTCGTAGCTGGCTACCGATTCGGCTCTGGCTGGAACGACTGCGAGTATCAACAGACCCTGGGAAGACAAATGTCCGATACAGCCGGCAAAGGCGGGTTGCTGCGTTCCAGTGCGGTGGTGAGCGTGATGACGCTCCTGTCCCGCGTGCTGGGCATGGTACGCGATATGGTGGTGGCCAGCTACTTCGGTTCCGGAGCGGCGGCGGATGCCTTCTTCATCGCCTTCAAGATTCCCAATTTTCTCCGCCGCCTGTTCGCCGAAGGTGCCTTCGCCCAGGCGTTCGTGCCTGTGTTATCGGAATATCGCGCGAAGAGAACCCAGCTGGAAGTCAAGCTGCTGGTGGACAGGACCGCCGGGATGCTCGGCCTGATCCTGACCGGTATCACCGCGCTGGGCGTTCTGGGTTCGCCCTATGTGGTGATGCTGTTCGCGCCCGGCTTCCACGACGAGCCGGCCAAGATGCAGCTGGCCGGGGAGCTGCTGCGCATCACCTTTCCCTATCTGCTGCTGATCTCGCTGACGGCCTTCACCTCAGGCGTACTCAACACGTACGGACGTTTCGCGGTGCCGGGCTTCACGCCAGTTCTGCTCAATGTCTGCATGATTCTCTCGGCGGTGTTTCTGACGCCTTATTTCGACCAGCCGATCATGGCGCTGGCCTGGGGTGTGTTCATCGCCGGCTTCGCCCAGTTGGCTTTCCAGCTGCCGTATGTCGCGAGACTGGGGCTGCTGCCGCGCCCGCGGGTCAAGTTCGGCGATGAAGGCGTGCGGCGCATCATGCTATTGATGGTCCCGGCGCTGTTCGGGGTGTCGGTCAGCCAGATCAACCTGCTGCTTGATACCGTGCTGGCGTCCTTCCTGCAAACCGGCAGCGTGTCCTGGCTGTACTACGCCGACCGGCTTTCCGAGCTGCCGCTCGGGGCGTTCGGTATCGCCATCGGCACGGTAATCCTGCCGAGCCTGTCGCGTCAGCATGCGGGGGATGACCCCAAGGCGTTTTCGTCGACGATGGACTGGGCGCTGCGGATGGTCATGCTGGTGGGCGTGCCCGCCGCACTGGCGCTGGGCATCCTGGCCGAGCCGATGATCGCCAGCCTGTTCCATTACGGGGCCATGACCGAGGAGGCAGTGGTGCAGTCGGCCAGGGCCTTGCAGGCCTACTCGCTGGGCGTGCTGGCGTTCATGCTGATCAAGGTGCTGGCGCCGGGGTTCTTCGCGCGGCAGGATCTGAAGACGCCGGTGCGCGTCGCCATTATCTGCATGGTGGCGAACATGGTGATGAACCTGATTCTGATCTGGCCGCTCAAGCACGTGGGGCTGGCGCTGGCCACCTCGCTGTCGTCGATGCTCAATGCGGTCCTGCTGTTCTGGGGGCTCTACAAGATCGGCGTGTACCGACCTGCGCCGGGATGGTGGCTGTTCGCCTTGCGCGTGGCGGGGGGCTGCGCGGCGATGGTCGCGGTGGTCTGGTGGCTCAACGTGCCTTCGCAGGAATGGTTCGTTTGGGGCTGGCAGCAACGAGCGTGGCGGTTGACGCTACTGGTGTGTGGCGGGTTAGCAGCCTTCGCCGGCGGACTGCTGCTGCTGGGCTTGCGGCCGCGCCATTTGCGCCACTGATTGCTCGCGCCCGCCTGCGGCAAACCTGTCCGGCGCGCGCGGTACGTGCGTATAATCGACGACTTTTCAAGCAAGAAGTGCGGTATGCAGCTGGTTCGAGGTCTTCACAACCTGCGGCCCCGGCATCGGGGGTGCGTCGCCACCATCGGCAACTTCGACGGAGTGCACCGGGGGCATCAGGCCATCCTGGCGCGCCTGCGCGAGCGCGCGGCCGAACTGGGGCTGCCCAGTTGCGTGGTGATCTTCGAGCCGCAACCCCGTGAGTTCTTCTCGCCGGACAAGGCTCCGGCTCGGCTTACCCGCCTGCGGGAAAAACTGCGCTTGCTGAGAGAGCAGGGCGTGGACCTGGTGCTGTGCCTCGCGTTCAATCGACGCCTGCGCGAGCTGAGTGCTGCCGAGTTCGTCCATGCGACGCTGGTAGAGGGGCTTGGCGTACGGCATCTGGAGGTCGGTGACGATTTCCGCTTCGGTTGTGACCGTGCCGGCGATTTCGATTTTCTGCTGAAGATGGGGGCCGTGGAGGGCTTCACCGTCGAGGCGGCAACCACCATCGAGATCGACGGCGAGCGGGTGAGCAGCTCCCGGCTGCGGCAGGTGCTCGCCGAGGGCCAACTGGCGCTGGCTGAGAAGCTGCTGGGCCGGCCGTTCAGCATCACCGGCCGCGTCATGCACGGGCAGAAGCTTGGCCGGCAACTGGGCGCGCCCACCGCCAATATCCAGCTCAAGCGTCGGAGTACACCGCTCAGCGGGGTATATATAGTGAGCACCGAGGTCGATGGCCAGGTTCAGGCCGGCGTCGCCAACATCGGCATGCGCCCGACGGTCGAAAGCGATGGCAAGCCGCACCTGGAGGTGCACCTGTTGGCTTATCAGGGTGACCTCTACGGTCGCCTGCTGCGCGTGACCTTTCACAGCAAGCTGCGCGACGAGCAGCGTTTCGCCTCGCTCGAGGCACTCAAGACGGCGATCGATGCCGACATCGCCGCCGCCCGCGACTACTGGCGGGCTTCACCCTTCACCACGAGTCAGGACTGAAATGACCGATTACAAAGCGACCCTCAATCTGCCGTCCACGGCATTTCCGATGAAGGCCGGTCTGCCACAGCGCGAGCCGGAGATTCTGCAGCGCTGGAACAGCATTGACCTGTACCGGAAGCTGCGGCAGATCGGCGAAGGTCGCCCGAAATTCGTCCTGCACGACGGCCCGCCGTACGCCAACGGCAACATCCACATCGGCCACGCGGTGAACAAGGTGATCAAGGACATGATCGTCCGTTCGCGAACCCTGGCCGGCTTCGATGCGCCCTATGTGCCGGGCTGGGACTGCCACGGCCTGCCCATCGAGCACAAGGTCGAGACCACCTTCGGCAAGAACCAGCCGGCGGACCTGACCCGCGAACGCTGCCGCGCTTATGCCGCCGAGCAGATCGAAGGGCAGAAGGCCGACTTCATCCGCCTCGGCGTGCTCGGCGACTGGGACAACCCCTACAAGACCATGGATTTCGCCAACGAAGCCGGCGAGATCCGCGCCCTGGCGAAGATGGTCGAGGGCGGCTTCGTCTTCAAGGGCCTGAAGCCAGTGAACTGGTGCTTCGACTGTGGTTCGGCCCTGGCCGAAGCGGAAGTCGAATACCAGGACAAGAAATCCGATGCCATCGACGTGGCCTTCGCGGTCGAAGATGCCGACAAGCTCGCGACCGCCTTCGGTGTCGCCAACCTGTCCAAGCCGACCAGCATCGTCATCTGGACCACCACGCCCTGGACCATCCCGGCCAACCAGGCGCTCAACGTCCACCCCGATTTCATCTACGCGCTGGTCGACACCGGCGATCGGCTGCTGGTGCTGGCCGAGGAGCTGGTCGAGTCCAGCCTGCAACGCTACGGCCTCGAAGGCCAGATCATCGCCCGTTGCGAAGGCAAGGCGCTGGAGCTGATCCGCTTCCGCCACCCATTTTACGAACGCTTCTCGCCGGTGTACCTGGCCGAGTACGTGGAAACTGGCGCCGGCACCGGCATCGTCCACTCCTCGCCGGCCTATGGTGAGGACGACTTCCGCACCTGCAAGCACTACGGCATGGAGAACGACGACATTCTCAGCCCGGTGCAGAGCCACGGCGTCTATGTGCCGGACCTGCCGTTCTTCGGCGGCCAGTTCATCTGGAAGGCCAACCCGGCCATCGTCGAGAAACTGCGCGAAGTCGGCGCGCTGCTCAAGCACGAAGCCATCCAGCACAGCTACATGCACTGCTGGCGGCACAAGACGCCGCTGATCTACCGCGCCACCGCGCAGTGGTTCGTCGGCATGGACAAGGTCGCCCATGACGGCAGCTCGCTGCGCCGCCGCGCGCTGGACGCCATCGAGCAGACCCAGTTCGTCCCGGCCTGGGGCCAGGCGCGCCTGCACGGCATGATCGCCGGCCGCCCGGACTGGTGCATCTCGCGCCAGCGCAACTGGGGCGTGCCGATTCCGTTCTTCCTGCACAAGGAAAGCGGCGAGCTGCATCCACGCACTGTCGAACTGATGGAAGAGGTCGCCCAGCGCGTCGAGCAGCAGGGCATCGAAGCCTGGTTCAAGCTGGATGCCGCCGAGCTGCTGGGTGACGAAGCCGCGCAGTACGAGAAGATCAACGACACCCTGGACGTCTGGTTCGATTCCGGCACCACCCACTGGCACGTGATGCGTGGCTCGCACCCTATGGGGCACGACCAAGGTCCGCGTGCCGACCTCTACCTGGAAGGCTCCGACCAGCATCGCGGCTGGTTCCACTCCTCGCTGCTGACCGGTGCGGCCATCGACGGCCACGCGCCCTATAAGGGCCTGCTGACCCACGGTTTCACCGTGGACGAGAACGGCCGCAAGATGTCCAAGTCCCTCGGCAACGTCATCGCGCCGCAGGAAATCACTGACAGCATGGGCGCCGACATCCTGCGTCTGTGGGTCTCGGCGACCGACTATTCCGGTGAGATGGCCGTCTCCAAGCAGATCCTGCAGCGCAGCGCCGACGCCTACCGGCGTATCCGCAATACCGCGCGTTTCCTGCTTTCCAACCTCGATGGCTTCGATCCGGCGCAGCACTTGGTGCCGAACGACCAGCTGATTGCCCTGGACCGCTGGGCCATCGATCGTGCCCTGCTGCTGCAGCGCGAAATCGAGGAAGCCTACGAGCAGTACCGTTTCTGGAACGTCTATTCCAAAGTACACAACTTCTGCGTGCAGGAGCTGGGCGGTTTCTACCTCGACATCATCAAGGATCGCCAGTACACCACCGGTGCCGACAGCCTGCCGCGTCGCTCCTGCCAGACCGCGCTGTACCACATCGCCGAGGCGCTGGTGCGCTGGATCGCGCCGATCCTGGCGTTCACCGCCGAGGAAATCTGGCAGTACCTGCCGGGCGAGCGCAACGAGTCGGTGATGCTCAACACCTGGTACGAGGGGCTTGCCGAGCTGCCGCAGGACGCCGCGCTGGATCGTGCTTTCTGGGACAAGGTCATGGCGGTCAAGGCTGCGGTCAACAAGGAGCTGGAAAACCAGCGTGCGGCGAAGACCATCGGCGGCAACCTGCAGGCCGAAGTCACGCTGTTTGCCGAGGAGGCGCTGGTAGCCGATCTGGCCAAGCTGGGCGATGAGCTGCGCTTCGTGCTGATCACCTCCGCGGTCGAAGTCGCACCGCTGGCCCAGGCGCCTGCCGAAGCGGTGGAAAGCGAGCTGGCCGGCCTGAAACTGCTGGTGAAGAAGACTGGGCATGCCAAGTGCGGCCGTTGCTGGCACCATCTGCCGGACGTCGGCAGCCACGCCGCACATCCGGAAATCTGCGGCCGCTGTGTGGAAAACATCGAAGGCGCGGGCGAGGTGCGTCACCATGCGTGACAGTGCGCAGAGCCATTCGATGAGCACCCGCTTCGGCAAGCTCGCCTGGCTCTGGGTCAGTGTGCTGGTGATCGCCATCGATCAGGCGACCAAGCACTGGTTCGAGGCCAATTTCAGCCTGTACCAGAAGGTGGAGGTCATTCCCGACTACTTCGCCTGGACGCTGGCCTACAACACCGGTGCCGCCTTCAGCTTCCTGGCCGACCACGACGGCTGGCAGCGCTGGTTCTTCGCTGCCATCGCCATTGCCGTCAGCGTCGTGCTGGTGATCTGGATGAAGCGCCTGAAGGCCAGCGAAACCTGGCTGGCCGTGGCGCTGGCCCTGGTGCTGGGCGGTGCGCTGGGCAATCTCTACGACCGCATGGTGCTGGGCCACGTGGTCGACTTCATCCTGGTGCATTGGCAGAACCGCTGGTATTTCCCGGCGTTCAACATCGCCGACAGCGCCATCACCGTCGGCGCCGTGATGCTGGCGCTGGACATGTTCAAGAGCGACAAAACCGGAGAATCCGCATGACTGAACAGCGCATTGGGCCGGACAAGGAAGTCACCCTGCATTTCGCGCTTAGCCTGGAAAACGGCGATGTGGTCGACAGCACCTTCGACAAGAAGCCGGCGACCTTCAAGGTCGGCGACGGCAATCTGCTGCCGGGTTTCGAGCAGCAGCTGTACGGGCTCAAGGCGGGCGACAAGCGCACCCTGCAGGTCGCACCGGAGCAGGGCTTCGGCCAGCCCAACCCACAGAACGTACAGGTTATGCCGCGTAGTCAGTTCGAAGGCATGGAGCTATCCGAAGGCCTGCTGGTGATCTTCAACGATGCCGCCAAGACCGAGCTGCCGGGTGTGGTCAAGGCCTTCAACGACCGACAGGTCACCGTGGACTTCAATCATCCGCTGGCAGGCAAGCTCCTGGCCTTCGAAGTCGAGATCATCGACGTCAAAGCGCTCTGATCGTAGGGGTGGATCACGCTTCACCGATCCACCGCAGGCCGCCATGGTTGAGGTAAGAAGCGCCTCCACCCTAACTGTCATCCAACCCGCGTGCCACGCGCATCGAGAGACACGCCATGCAAATCAAACTCGCCAACCCCCGGGGCTTCTGTGCCGGCGTCGATCGTGCCATCGAGATCGTCAACCGCGCCCTGGAAGTCTTCGGTCCGCCGATCTATGTGCGTCACGAAGTGGTGCACAACAAGTTCGTGGTGGAAGACCTGCGCGAGCGCGGCGCGATCTTCGTCGATGAGCTGGACCAGGTGCCGGATGGCTTCATCGTTATCTTCAGCGCCCACGGTGTGTCCCAGGCAGTACGGATGGAAGCGGACAAACGCGGCCTGAAGGTGTTCGACGCGACCTGTCCTCTGGTGACCAAGGTTCATCTGGAAGTCACCAAGTACAGCCGCGAAGGCCGCGAGTGCATCCTGATCGGCCATCATGGCCACCCGGAAGTCGAAGGCACCATGGGGCAGTACGACACCGCCAATGGCGGCTCGATCTACCTGGTCGAGGACGAGGATGACGTCGCCCAATTGCAGGTGCGCAATCCCGAGTCGCTGGCCTTCGTGACTCAGACCACGCTGTCCATGGACGACACCAGCCGCGTGATCGACGCCCTGCGCACGCGCTTCCCCAGCATTGGCGGTCCGCGCAAGGACGACATCTGCTACGCCACCCAGAACCGCCAGGACGCGGTCAAGCAACTGGCCGGCGAGTGCGACGTGGTGCTGGTGGTCGGCAGCCCCAACAGCTCCAACTCCAACCGCCTGCGTGAACTGGCCGAGCGCATGGACACCCCCGCCTACTTGATCGACGGCGCCGAAGACCTCAAGCGCGAGTGGTTCGCCGAAGACTCTCGCATCGGCATCACCGCCGGCGCCTCGGCCCCTGAAGTGCTGGTGCGTGGAGTGATCGATCAGTTGCGCGAGTGGGGCGCCAAAGGAATGGATGAACTGGAAGGGCGGCCGGAGAACGTGACGTTTTCGATGCCGAAGGAGTTGCGGGTTAAAGCGTTGTAATAAGAAGCCCGATCTGTGGATCGGGCTTCTTAAAGCCGGTGTTTACTCTCTAGAACTAGCGGCTACACCAGTTTACTTCCAGCAATCATTAACGGATTTTCCGCTACCACTGCGATCCTTTGTGCCCAATGCATTGAGGATGAGGTTGCCACACTTGGTATCGCCAAAGTTCTGCGTGGCGGTGAGTGTATAACCGCCATCATTGTTTTCTTGGCTGACGCCCAAGGTGTACTTGCCGGTTTCCGACGTATTGCCACTTCTCAAGCCAAGTTTGGCAATATCGGCGTTAGAGGTAATGTAGACGTTGTTCTGCGAGAAGTAACGCTCCTGCCGTGCGGATGCATCATTCAACAGGGATTGGCCTTCGGTGCGGTTGCCACGCTTGACGTATTCGTCATAGCTCGGGTAGGCAATGGCCGCCAGTATGCCGATGATGGCAACCACTATCATGAGTTCGATCAGGGTGAAACCGTTCTGGACGTGTTTCATGGATTGCTCCGCTGATACTACTGGTTTCATCTCGTTATTCCCCTTCGACTCGGCGCCAGCTCTGGCGGCCCAGACTGGCGGGGTCTGGGTAGATGTTCACGCATTCTTGGCCCGTGCAGTATTGGTACGTTCCGTCGGAGTCCTGCGAAAGAGTGCCGCCCCCTTCACCGTCCTGGCGGACGGCCGAAATGTTGGTGGTGCCGACATCTGTGGTGGGTTTGTAGTCGAATGCGTTGTGGAGCGTTCTACCACCAGTGAAGGGATTGATGGCGTAGGTCCAGTTGGTGGCACCATCGCCGCAGGGGTCATCGTTAGGGATCAGCGACTGGAAGAATACGGTGCGGCCCAGTTGCGACATATTCTCCACGACCATTTCACCATCGCTCTGACGTAGGTTCAAATACCAGCCATTCTGTGCGGGCTGGTTGTCGCTTGCCTGCCAGCTTACATTGTTGTTGCTAAGGACCAAGCCTTGGCGGCTCGAGCCGTCGGCCTCGACGGTAGTCTGGGTCACGATTTCTTGTTCTTGCAAGCTGCTGCGGCTGATATTGGGATTGCTGGCCTCCTCGCCCAAGGTTTGCTTGTCCCAGATGCCATAGACGGTTTGTGCGATGCTCTTGTCGCCTTCCTTGTCGCCAGTTTCGAAGAACTTTCCTGTACCGAAAACGACTAGATAACCGAATCCGCTTGGGTGAAGTACGAGGCTGGGCGCGGAGGTGATGGGCTGGCGAGTGCTGCCGTTGTCTGCCACCGCACTGAACAGCGGCTGACCGCCATAGGCCACCTCGAAATCCGAGACGACGTTTTCGCTATCGTCTTCGGTGGTGAAGGGCGCGCTGTCGCTACGGCCGTTACGCAGCAAGTCGAAACGCCAGACGTTGCCTTGCAGATCTCCCGCGTAGGCATAGTCCGCTACGCCGTCGGCATTGTAGTCGGCAAGCTTGGGTGTCGACAGGCCATTGGGGATACCATCCACACCTTCCACTTCCAGGTTCTTGAGCAGCGTGCCTTCCATCGCATCGACAATGTAAAGCGCGGCCTTGCCATTGGTATTGTTGGTGCTTTCGTAGCCATTCCCGAACACTACGGTCCATGTTCCGGTATGCAGGCGGGCAATGGTCGGCTGAGAGAAGCTGTAACCCATCTTCACCTCAGCATCATCGGGTAGTTTGCTGTCATCGAACTCCCAGAGCAATTCCTCTTCGCCAGGGTGGGTGATATCCAAGGCGAATATCGACTTGCCGCCTGCTTTCAGGGTGCCGACCAGAATAGTGCGCCATTCTTCACCGTCGTATACATCGGCCACGACGGGGCTGCCATCGACATAGAACTCATGACTGTAATTCGCGCCGGTCAGCTTGTTCAGCTTGGGGAACACCGCAGTTGGAATGAAAGCGAACTCCTCGACCCCGGTTTGAGCGTTGAAGCCATGCAGCATGCCATCGTTGCCCCCAACATAGAGGCGCGGGGTGCGTCCGGCAACTTCCTCTGCAAAGGTCGTATAGGCAGCGTTGCCTTCGAGCCTGTTGGTGAAATTGATCAGATAGCGCGGCCCGGACACTACGGCCGGGCTAGAACCGTAGAAGTCACCTAGCACGCCGCTGCGCTGGCGGAAGATACTGCCTTCACCGCTGCGATCGCCTTGAAGATATTCCAGACGCTGTTTGCCTAAGTTGTCGACTACGTTTGCATTTTCAGGATCGCGGCTGAGCAAGTTCGCCAGAGTGCCGGTAGTGTCAGCGGAGCCGGCATTGTCCCAGTTGAATTCCATCAGCCCGCTATTGCCATTACCGGCAATCATGATCTTGCGGTTTTGCCAGCCTGGCATCTTGTCTTTGGCACTCCATATTTCGGTAGTTTCAAACGCGTTGCTTTGAGAGTTCCAGGCTTTCTCGAAGCGTTTGACATCGCCTGACCAATTATCGTCGCTGGCATAGGAGGTCTGGTAGGAAACGGTCTTGACCGTACCGTTGTCGTTCTCGTCAGTGCTGATCTGACCGGAGTTGATAGCGGGGCGAGCTGCGGTGGACTTGCGGTCGGCAATACGCGAAAGAATATCGTCGAATGCTTGGACCATGGTTTCCGGACTGTCGACGCTGAAGAATTCGCCGCGAGAGTTTATTGCAGCATGCCACAGGTCATAGACATTATTATTGCCGCTAGAAGCGCTAGCCGGTGGCCAGTTTGCATTGCCGGCCAATAGCGCATCGTAGCCGGCACCCTTGTGGGTCCCGCCCTCCCAAAGGATATCCGGGCGATCCATGGCTTCGGTTAAACCCAGGCCCATCATGAAATTTGTCATATGCTGCCAAGTGGCAGGGTCATTGCGCGGATCCCAATAATCGGTGGAGGTGTCGCCGCTCTTGAAGGGAATGTAGGCTGGCAACTCATTATCTAAGTCTGGATTCAGGTCTGTTGCCCAATAATGCATGGCAAGGTCAGCCAATGTATTGTTCTGGCTGTCATAATAAGGGGCTCTTTGACCATAGGCGCGCCCATCTGGCAGGGTGAAATTGGCGGCATCGTGGCGGAAACTGCTGGGTGCGCTGACCGATTCGTTCCACAGGCCGTCGGTCATCATGATGTGGTAGCTGGCACGACAAGCGTAGGTATTTTGCGTCGTGTTGCCAGTACCGTTGGGGTTCTTCTGCCAAGGCGTGGAGGTCTTGAAGAATTCGCCTGCCCGCTTCATGGCCGCCGGCAAGTACGTGCTCTGGTTGAAGTTGATATTTTGCAGCCAAGTATAAAGTTGTCCTTTGTGCTCAGGAGAGTAGGCCTTGAAGGCATTGTTCCGACAGTTGCTGTCATTTCCATTGAAGCTGGTGCAGCGCCCCAGCCCCTGCCAACTGATCCGTACGGCGGGAGAGAGGTCATAGAAGGCCAGGGCGGCCGCGGAAATGGTGGCAAGGCCACGGTTGCGATAGAAGGAATACCAGTTGGCGAAGTTCTGCTGCTCGTCATTTTCAACGAATTTGAGCCTATAACAACTTTCGTTGTCGGGCGTACAGTTTGCAGAATTGGTTGCGTCGTAAATGTAATAGTACCCCGGTACACCTTTGCGTGCCCAGCTACCCGTATAGCGACCGGTACTATTGTTGTACGAACAATCTCCGCTAGCCCAGCCATCGGCACTGGCAGTACAGCCTGAGCCAGAGTTATTACGGCGGATAGTTATGACTTTCCCTGAGTCGGTATCGCAGGTTTTTTCCTGTCGATTATTCAAGTTGGTGACGTAGCAAGAAAAATCGCTGGAAGGGTTCTCAGCTAGCCGATTGCTGGTACTGCTGTAACCATAACTGGTAGGTAAGCCTTCTTCCAGTACATAGGTCCATGACACCTTATAGTCGTCTGAGAGGTTCAAGTTGCCGCGAGAGATGTTATAACCGTTGACCAGTGCTGAGGTGAAACTGGTGGAAAGCTGATTCTCGTTACCTGAAGCGTCGAAGACGATTGGCGCTTGGTAACTTGCCTCAGGGTTGTAGTAGAGGGGGTTGAAAGTGCTCGATTTGGCGCGACGAGTGGTGGAATAGCCGTTTTTATTATCTGGAGCGAAGGCCCAACGCATACTGCCTGAGTCATCGAGGGTCAGCAGCATGTTCGGGGGGACGCCAACGGTCAGGCTCAACGGGCTTTGAGATACCGTCGCAAAGGCGTTGGCAGAGCTGAGCAGGATTACGCCGAAGGCTGCATACGAGAGCGTCTTGGCATGAGAGTGGAGGCGGAAACGAAGCATGATGTCGGCTCTCAATTGTTAAGGCCAAGGTAGATGTTGGCGTGCGTCGACTGTAGATACATGGAGTCGCCGGTCTTGCCATTGTTGAGGTAGAAGAAGGTGCCACTTCCCTCGCCGCGACCGCCGTATTCGGCATTGACGGCAGCGTTGCTGGCTTCGTCCGCCAGAATGCTGTGGTAGTACGCATCGCCTTCGGTTTCGGCTTCGGGGTCGGTGCCGCGATAAGGCATCCAGATACTGGAAGATACCTCGAGAAAGTTGCCGCTTATCAGTTCGGGTTGCTCGACGAAGGCAAGCAAGCTATCGGTCTTGATTTCGAGCAGACAGGGCTTATTGAGACCGTTTGGATTCAATGTGTTTGATGTGGAACAGTTTTGAGCATTGGCTTCCAGTTTGTCGGCCAGGTTTCCCGGACCATAGAAGCGGAATTCGGCTTCGCGAAGAGCTGCGTCGGCAACATTCTGGAATTTCATGTCGTGAGCGCGGTTTGCGGTGATACGCGATTCGAGAGTGACACCGCGCATGCTGCTGACTGCTAGCACGGTCAGCACCAACAGCATCACGAGGGAAACGAGTAATACCGCGCCGCCTTGGGATCTGTGAAAGATGGGGGTCATGGCATGAGGTTCCTGATGGTCTGTGTGCTACCCACAACCTGGTAGATGCGCTTGTTGTCTGCCTCCTGCAGCTTGGTCTGGGCGTCTGCAGATGCCTTGGCTAACCAGTCGGCGAGGACCTTCGAGTCATCACCTTCACGCTGGCCTGCACGACTGGTGAGCAGCAAGGCATAGCGCACGCTGCGGATCGCGCCGCTGGCTGGGGACCAGTCCGCTTGCGGGATGAAGGTGGTGACTTCCTTCTCGAGCAGGTCAGTGTTACCCACGCCGAAATCCAGACGAAGATCGGCAATGCCACGAAGCAATTCGCCATACTGGGGGCTAGCTGCATTCAGGCTTTTGCATAGCAGGCGGCCCTCCTGTAGCTGGCTGTCAGTGCTGGGTTCGTATTTAAACGCCAGCACGGTCAGGTCACTTTCGTCAGGGGGGGCTGAAGGAAATGCTTCGTCATATACGACAGTGCTTGCTGCGCCCTGGCAATCCAACTCTCCGCTGACCCGAGGCTGGTAGCGGATGCAGAAGCCGATACCTTCGTTGGGATCGAGTCCGGTAATGGCGTGTCCGGCGTTAAAGGCAAGACATTCGTCCGCGGCAGGACGGCTGGGGAAGACAGTGTCCAGCAGTGTCGATGGCTTGCGACGATAGCCAGCCTTGCTCAAGTAGTCGCTGATTATCAGCGCGGCAAAGCGGCTATTCTCTAGATTGCCCGCCTGATTCTGCTGAAAGACATAGTTGCGCTTGTTGTCGAGGTAAACCTGAGTAATACCGAGAATCAGGAAGCTGCTGATCGCGAGTGCTATCAGCAGTTCGATCATCGACAGACCGAATTGGCGTTTAATGCTGTTCATGGTTCTACCCGCACGGTGTAAGTGCAAATGGTGTTATCGGGATCGCTGGCATCAAGGCAAGCTCCCTCGCGAACTTGCCACGCCATGCGAACCTCGATCATCGAGCCCTTGTTATCGCAAATGTCAGGAGCTGAACTGCGACAAATGTAAACGTGGTCCTTGAACAGCTCTGTACCGCCCGGAAGCAGTGCCTCGACCCTGTCAGCCCAGCAGTCGCGCAGTTCCTGAGGGGTCTTGGCGATACGAGTCGGACTGGCCACGCAGGCAGCGCGGTTATTGAAGTCTTCACCTGCTTCCTTGTAGAGCAGGGAGGTATCTTTCATGCCGCTGTTCATAGGGAATTGCGGTGGCGCCATATTGAAGAGTTCTTTCGGATTGGCCCGGATGATTTCGATCAGGTCGCCAGCTAGTACGATGGCGGTGTTGCGTTGCACGGAATCCTGGGTGTACTGGATGCTGCGTCCCTGCAAGGCCACCATGCCGAGCACGCCGATGGTGGTCAGCAGCAATGCCACGAGTACTTCGATCAGGCTGAAGCCTTTGTTGGTCGTCATCGCATACCTCATAAGCTGCAGCTGCCCAAGGCGGTGCCGGTGGAGTCTTGCTTGCCGCGTGAATGGAGGAGTGTGCCGCCACTGGGCTGCACTTCGAGCAGGTAGCCGGTGCTAGGGTCGGCATCATGGCAAATGGTGAAGCTCGCAGCCGTAGCGGTGCCGTTGGAGCGATAGAGCAGTCTGTCGTCGCTCAGTGTGGTGTTGAGGATTTCAATCTGCCCTAGGGGACGCTCCAAAATGCGTTCGATCTCTCCATCTGTGCAGTTGTTGCCATTGCTGGTGTCGAATTTGCGGATGATCCAAGGATCGTCGTTATCGCAAATCTTCACTTCATAGGTCGCACGATTGATTGCCGCTTGCCCACGTGCGTACTGCAGAAAGGCTGCCAGTTCCTCAGCTTTGCTTTGCACCTGGTTGTTACGGATCAAAGAGTTGAAGCTCGGGATGGCGATACCCGCGAGTATTCCCAGAAGTGCGAGGATGATCATCAGCTCGACCAATGTGAATCCGTGCATGTCGGTTCGGCGTGACATGGTGTGCTCCATGGAAGTCGTGAGCGGATGATGCAAATGCGCCATTGCCATGTCTTGAGATAGAGGATGGTTGGCGTTTTTGCGTGGACGGACGGTTCGATTATCCGTGTTGTGCGGAACTGGGGGTGTGAACCGTGCCAAGATTCGCCGCCGCTAGGTCGCAGATTAAGAGCTGCACTGGTCGGCGCTGCTGTTCTCTGCCGGTGTGCCTTGTCGCAGGCGTCCTTGGCGGTTGAGGATCAACTGCCAGACCACTTGTTGTTTGTGGCACTGGTAGAAGCGTCCATTGCCGGTAGGGCTGGAGCCGTTGTCGCGAAAGCGGATGCTCTGTTGAAAACCGCTCCAGCGCAGCTCGTCATGGGTAGGAAGTTGGGTGAGTTGCAGCAACTGATTGTCTGATGTGCGCACCAGCCAGCCGCTAGCCCAGTCGTTAGAGCAGGTTTGCCCATCAGCGCTGCCGCATATCTCGACTGTGCGACGTTTTAAGATCGCATCGGCACGAGCATTAACAAGTATCGCCTCTACCTGTTCCATAAGCGCCTGCTGGCGATTGCGAGTGACCAGCCCGTCGAAGGCCGGCACGGCGATATTCGCGACGATGGCTAACAACGCAAGCGTGATCAGCAATTCAACAAGCGTAAAGCCTTGATCCTTGTTCGGCATGGTGCGGTTCCTTTGCACTTATCATGTGTCGCCATCCTGGCGAATGAGCCTTTCGTTCTGCTGCGGTGGCTGTTGGGTCTGCAATGAACGAAAGACTGGTTGTAGAGCAACGAATCGACAAGTCAATACTGAATGCATGGATATGTGATCCAGCTGGCGGGGGGAATGTGGCGAGAGAGATGACGGTAGTGGTGGGCGGCGGAGTCATAGGCCTGCTTTCGACTTACTTGCTGGCGAGTGCGGGGCAGGAGGTGGTTCTGCTCGAAGCAGGTGAGGCGGGACGCGAGGCTTCCTGGGCCGGAGGCGGTATCGTTTCACCGCTGTACCCGTGGCGTTACAGCCCGGCGGTCACGGCGCTGGCGCACTGGTCGCAAGACTATTATCCGCAGCTGGGACAGACCCTGCTCCGGCAGACCGGCATCGATCCCGAGGTGTACGCAACGGGCCTCTACTGGCTGGATCTGCAGGACGAAGACGAGGCGCTTGCCTGGGCCGAGCGCCAGGGGCGGGCGTTGTATCCGGTGCCGCTGGAGCAGGTTCGTGCGGCTGTTCCTGCGCTGGGCGATGGTTTTTCGCGGGCGGTGTTCATGCCGGGCGTCGCCAATGTGCGTAATCCCCGTCTGCTGGCGGCGTTGCGCGAGGCGCTGCAGCGAATGCCGAACGTTCGTGTGGTGGAGCACAGCCCGGTGGGGGCACTGATTCAGGAAGGTCGCCGCGTCGTCGGTGTGCGAACCGCCGAGGGTGAATGGCGCGGCGAACAGGTCGTCATGGCGGCCGGTGCCTGGAGCGCCGCATTGTTGGCCCCACTGGGGCTCGAGCTACCGGTCAAGCCGATGAAAGGGCAGATGATCCTCTACAAGTGTGCCGAGGACTTTCTGCCGAGCATGGTGCTGGCCAAGCGGCGCTATGCGATTCCACGGCGCGATGGGCATATCCTGGTCGGAAGTACGCTCGAAGACGTCGGCTTCGACAAGGCGCCCACCGAAGATGCGCTGGAAAGTCTCAAGGCGACCGCGGTCGAGCTGCTTCCGGCATTGGCCAATTCCGAGGTGGTCAAGCACTGGGCGGGCTTGCGGCCCGGCTCGCCGGATGGTGTTCCTTATATAGGTGCCGTGTCCGGTTTCGACGGGCTGTGGCTCAACTGCGGGCATTTCCGCAATGGTCTGGTGCTGGCGCCGGCGTCCTGCCAGTTGCTCGCGGATCTGATGCTGGGACGCAAGCCGTCGATCGATCCGGCGCCTTATGCGCCTGGGCAGCGCCTTGGCCACTGATGGCAGCTAACCCTCTTCCCGGCGTTCTCCCGTGAGGGAAGGAGGACGATGGCGCGCCGTCCGGGCTTTGCTGCTAAATTAACGCCCTTTCACGGCCCTGCTCCGACGGGGCCGGTTCGTTCTTCGTGAGGTTTGCGTGGCCAAGAAAACCACTTCATTCGCTGGTCTTGGCGGGCTGGTGTTCTCTACCGATGCGGGACGGCATTGTCCTGATTGCAGCCAGCCGGTCGATGCCTGTATCTGCAAGCAGTCGAAGCTCCCGGAAGGTGACGGCATCGCCCGGGTTCGCCGGGAAAGCAAGGGACGCGGCGGCAAGACGGTGACCACCATTACCGGCGTGCCGCTGGCCGAGGATGAACTGAAGGCGCTGGCCAGTGCTCTGAAACGCCGTTGCGGCACGGGCGGAGCGCTCAAGGACGGGGTCATCGAGATTCAGGGCGAGCACGTTCAACTGTTGCTCGACGAGCTGGCCAAGCGCGGTTTCAAGGCGCTTAAGTCCGGTGGCTGATTGCCGACTCGTTCGGCCTTGCGCTTATTTCTTCATGCATCGGCTGTCCAACCGGGACAGTCTTTCCCGTCGGCTTTCATTCCTCGCGGCGGGTTACCCATCATTGTTCAGGGAGGCCTAGATGCCTGTTCGACGCACACGTAAAGACGACGGCAGCCAATGGACCGCAGCGGACAGCCGCAGCATCTACGGCATCCGCCATTGGGGAGCGGGCTACTTCGCGATCAGCGATCAGGGTTGCGTGGAGGTTCGGCCACAGGGGCCGGATGGCGCGCCCATCGAGTTCAGCGCCCTGATCGAACAACTGCGCGAGGCGGGGCTTTCGCTGCCGTTGCTGGTGCGTTTCCCCGACATTCTGCAGGACCGCGTGCGCCGGCTGACCGGTGCCTTCGACGCCAACATCGAGCGCATGGAGTACGGCGGCAAGTACACCGCGCTCTACCCGATCAAGGTCAACCAGCAGGAAGCGGTGGTGGAAAACATCATCGCCACGCAGAAGGTTTCCATCGGCCTGGAAGCCGGCTCCAAGCCGGAGCTCATGGCGGTGCTGGCGCTGGCGCCCAAGGGCGGCACTATCGTCTGCAACGGCTACAAGGACCGGGAGTTCATCCGCCTGGCGCTGATGGGGCAGAAGCTCGGACACAGTGTGTTCATCGTCATCGAGAAGGAATCCGAGGTGGCGATGGTCATCGAGGAAGCCGCCGAGCTGAAGCTGATGCCGCAGATCGGCCTGCGCGTGCGCCTGTCGTCGCTGGCTTCCTCGAAGTGGGCGGATACCGGTGGCGAGCGCTCCAAGTTCGGCCTGTCGGCTGCGCAGTTGCTGCGCGTCATCGAGCGTTTTCGCGAGGCGGAGATGGACCAGGGCATTCGCCTGCTGCATTTCCACATGGGGTCGCAGATCGCCAACCTGGCGGACTATCGCCAGGGTTTCCGCGAGGCGATCCGTTATTACGCAGAGCTGCGCGCCCTGGGTCTGCCCATGGACCATATCGACGTCGGCGGTGGGCTGGGGGTCGATTACGACGGCACCCATTCGCGCAATGCCAGTTCGATCAACTACGACATGGATGAGTACGCCGGCACTGTAGTAGGCATGCTCAAGGAGTTCTGCGAGGCCCAGGGGCTGCCGCATCCGCACATCTTCTCCGAGAGCGGGCGGGCGATGACCGCGCACCACGCGGTGCTGGTGATGCAGGTGACCGACGTCGAGCGGCACAACGACGCGGTGCCGGAGGTGGAAAACTATGCTGATCTGCCGGATATCGTGCAGTCGCTGGTGGATCTGCTCGGGCCGACCGATGCGGAGATGGTCACCGAGACCTACTGGCGGGCCACCCACTACATGAGCGACGCGGGCGCCCAGTACGCCGCCGGCCAGCTCAGCCTGGCGCAGAAGGCGCTGGCCGAGCAGAGCTACTTCGCCATCTGCCGACGCCTGTACAACCAGCTCAAGGCGCGTCAACGCTCGCACCGCGCAGTGCTCGACGAGCTCAACGACAAGCTGGCGGACAAGTACATCTGCAACTTCTCGGTGTTCCAGAGCTTGCCGGATACCTGGGCCATCGATCAGATCCTGCCCATCGTGCCGTTGCAGCGCCTGGCCGAGGAGCCGGACCGGCGCGCGGTGCTGCAGGACCTGACCTGCGACTCGGACGGCAAGATCAAGCAGTACGTCGACGAGCAGAGCATCGAGAGCAGCATGCCGGTACATGAAGTACAGCCCGGCGAGGAGTACTTCCTCGGCGTGTTCCTGGTCGGCGCCTACCAGGAAATCCTCGGCGACATGCACAACCTGTTCGGCGATACCGACTCGGTGAATGTCTACCAGCGCGAGGACGGCAGCTACTACCACGCCGGCATCGAGACCCACGACACCATCGAGGACATGCTGCGCTACGTGCACCTGTCACCCGAGGAGCTGATGACCTATTACCGCGACAAGGTGGCCAGCGCCAGGCTGAGCGCCAAGGAGCGGACCCAGTACATCGATGCCCTGCGCCTGGGGCTGACGCGCTCGTCGTATCTGACGCCTTGATTGCCCTTCCGTGATAGCGCGACTCTGATGGTGCCCATGCTCCTGCGTGGGCACCATTCTGGACGCTCCGCGTTCCGCCGATGCAAAGCGTCGCGCTGTGCTGCGTTCCCACGCAGAGCATGGGAACGATCAAACATGAAGGGAAGGGGGAAGGGCTGTGCTCCCTCTACCCAGCCCTCTCCCGCGGGGGGAGGGGTACGGCATGGGGCTTTGCTTTCGTGGGAGCCCCGCCCTTAGGGCGAAGCTTCTGGTCTGAGGCAGCTGTTGCGGCTGCTTTCGCCGCGTCCCACCAGGGCGAGGTGGTATCAGGCCATGGCTTCCCGCGTCAGACCTTGCGCACGAACTCTGACTTGAGTTTCATCGCGCCGATGCCGTCGATCTTGCAGTCGATGTCATGGTCGCCGTCGCACAGGCGGATGTTCTTGACCTTGGTGCCGACCTTGACCACCGAAGACGAGCCCTTGACCTTCAGGTCCTTGATCACGGTAACGGTATCGCCGTCCTGCAGGACGTTACCGACCGAATCCTTGATGACCCGGGCATCGTCATCGGCCGCTTGTGTCGCGTCGGCCGACCACTCATGGGCGCACTCGGGGCAGACCAGCATCTGGCCGTCTTCGTAGCTGTATTCGGAGTTGCATTTGGGGCAGGGCGGCAGTGTGCTCACGGAATCCTCGGTATCGTCTGCAAAAAGACCGTGGATTATATAAGGCTTTACCGGCCTTGTGCTCCGGCGGGGCGCGATATGCCCGCTCAGGCCGGCGATGTGCCGGCCTCTGCCATGGGGTCAGATATCGGCCTTGATGGCCTTGTAGCGCTCTTCCAGCTCGCGGCGGATCTGGCGGCGTTGCTGGGCCTGGGCGAAGCGGCGTTTCTGGTCGGTCGTCTGCGGCGTCAGCTTGGGGACCGGGACGGGGCGGCCGCTCTCATCCAGGGCGACCATGGTGAAGAAGCAGCTGTTGGTGTGGCGAACGGTCTTCAGGCGGATGTCTTCGGTAACGACCTTGATGCCGATCTCCATGGAGGTATTGCCCACGAAATTCACCGAGGCCAGGAAGGTCACCAGTTCGCCCACGTGCACCGGCTGGCGGAAGTTCACCTGGTCCACGGAAAGCGTGACCACATAATGCCCCGCATAGCGGCTGGCGCAGGCATAGGCGACTTCGTCGAGGTACTTGAGCAGAGTGCCGCCATGTACGTTGCCGGAAAAGTTGGCCTTGTCCGGGGTCATCAGTACGGTCATGGTCAGTTCGGCATGTCCATCTAGCATGGGGCGCGGCTCGTCGTGGTGGAAAAGGGGCGCTACTTTAGTCGAATATTCATCCGCTGTGTCGTCTTTTCTATCTCTCGCGCTCATTGATCGAAGTTATCGTCAATGCGACGCATGGGCGCAGGGTGTCCAGATGAGGCTGGCGCCGATGTGAAAGGCATCACACCCCGGGCTCGCGTCGATCGGTGGCGGGCGCTTTCGTTGATCTGAGCCAGTATCCGACCCGATAGCCATTCCTATAGTCCTGCCGATGAAAACTCGCCCAGGGACGACCCATGCGCATCCTTGCCATTGTCTTGCTCAGCTGTCTCACTTCCTTCGCCCTCGCCGATGACGGGCTGGCCCAGCGCTTCGCCCAGGTCATGACCGACACCGAAAATCGCCAGCACGCCTATGCCGCAGGCCAGGAACGGGCGCTGTTCTGCACCTACTGCCACGGGGAGACGGGCAACAGCAAGCGGCCGCACATCCCGAACCTGGCCGGACAGAATCCGCTCTATCTGTTCAACGCCTTCGAGAAGTTCGCCAGCGGCGAGCGTACCGACTTCGTCATGTCCAAGCTGGCGCAGAACCTGACGCAGGAAGATCGCGTCAACATCGCCGTGTACTTCAGCCAGCAACAGGTGCACCCGGTGGCCACCACGGTCAGCGAGAACCTGCGCCGCCGCGGCGAGACGCTGTTCCACAACGCCTGCACCGGCTGCCATGGCCAGCATGCCGAGGGCATGGAGACCACGCCGCGGCTCGCCGGCCAGCCGGACGAATACCTGCGTACGGCACTCACCCGTTTCCGCGAGAACGACCCCCGGCGCGCCGGCTCGGTGATGATGGGCGTCGCCGCGCTGCTGTCGGCCGACGACATCGAGGCCGTCGCGGCCTATCTGTCGCGGTTGACGCTGGATTCAGCCGACGAGAAGGCGCGCATCGCCCGGGTGATCGGCGCGACCGTGCAGTGACCTTCGGAACAGGCTCGTCGGACATTTCCTCGTGAGAAAGGGAAGGTTTTCACCTCTCCCATCAAGGGAGAGGTGAAGATGTAGCTCGAAATCGACTGGCTGGCGAGTCACAAAGCCCCCAGCCGGCAGCATGGCGCCGGCGAAATCCGTACCGCCCCCATGGCTCAGTAACTCTTGTAGGGCAGGAACTTGCCCGAGAGCACCACGTTGACGCGATCGCCCTTGGGGTCCTGCTCGCGCTGGATATCCATGGAGAAGTCGATGGCGCTCATAATGCCGTCGCCGAATTCCTCATGGATCAGTTCCTTGATCGTGGTGCCGTAGACGTTCACCAGTTCGTACCAGCGATAGATCAGCGGATCGCTGGGCACGGCGCTGGGCAGTGACCCTTTATAGGGCACGATCTGCAGCCAGGCGACCGCCTCGTCGGGCAGCTCGAAGAGCTTGCCCAGGGCTTCGGCCTGGGGCTTGTCGAAGGCCATCTGGCCCAGGCAGCCAGCCGTGGTCCATTCCTTGGAACGGCCAATGGCCTCGGCGGCGTGGGTCCATTTCAGGCCCTTGCGCACCTTGGCGGCGATGATCATCTGGGTTACCTGGTCGCGGCTGCTAATCATGTGGCATTACCTCTCGGGTTCGGCTGGACGCGGCCGCGGGGTGCGGCGCTGTCCAGCGATCCGTAGCAGGTGCCGTGCCAGTCAGTCGTACTCAGCCGGTTCGTGCTCGCCCAGCAGGCGCCGCTGGCGTGGCGACGCGGCGGCCAGCACCTCGGGGTTGAAGCTGAAGTTCAAGTAGGGTGAGAACTTCTGCGCCACCATCCGCCGGCCGTAGTGCACCTGCAGCAGGTAGCGGCTGCGGTCGGCGCTGCGGTTGCGGCTGCCGGCGTGCCAGAGGTCGCTGCGAAAGAACAGCACGTCGCCGGCTTTGCACAGCACCGGCTCGGCCACGCGTCCGTGCCAGTGGGTTTCTCCCGCCTCTGGTTTGCGCCCGGCGCGGTGGCTGCCGGGGATCACCAGGGTGGGGCAGAGGTCGGCGTCGATGTCATCCAGATAAAGATGCGCGGTGCAGACCTGCATCGGCAGCTCGAAGGCTGGGTCGGCCAGCAGGCGTTCCGGGAGCGTCATCACCAGATAATCGGCATGCAAGTCGCCACCGATGAAGCCCGGCCGGTTGCGCCAGGCGGTCTGGCCGATGACGTGGCAGTCCGGTCCCAGCGCCGCCTCGGCCAGCTCGATCACCTCCGGCAGGTCGAGAAACTGCAGCCAGAAGGGCGAGCGGTTGAAGACGCACTTGTAGTGGTCGTCGAGCATCCCTTGATAATCCAGGCCTATCGGCGTCAGCCGGTCGATGGCCTCGCGCAACTCGGCGATCCTCGCGGGGGCGAGCACGCCGGACAGCAGCACGAAGCCGTCGCGGTGCATCGCATCGAGCCGTTGGGCGGTGAGGGTAGTGTCGTGCATGTCCTGCCTCGCAACGTCGGTTTCCCATGTGACGCCAGCCGGTGGAAAACGCTTCGCGGCGTTAGTTTGCAGGGTGCCCACGCAGGAGCATGGGCACCATCAGGAGCGGTGTGGTTTGATCGTTCCTATGCTCCTGCGTGGGAACGCTTGTGCCGGCGCTCTGCGTCGGGGAGAGTGGGCACCATCACATCACCATCGACAAGTGGCTCAGCCCACGATCTTCAAACCACTCTGCCCATTGCCCTGGCGCTGCACCTGGATCTGCACCGGGATGCGTTCATGCATTTCCGCCACGTGGCTGATCACCGCCACCTTGCGTCCCTGGGCCTGCAGCGAGTCCAGCGCGTCCATGGCGATCTGCAGCGACTCGGGGTCGAGGCTGCCGAAGCCTTCGTCGATGAACAACGATTCGATCCTGAGCTTGCTCGACGCCATTGAAGCCAGGCCCAGCGCCAGTGCCAGGGAGACGAGGAAGGTCTCGCCGCCGGACAGCGAATGCACCGAGCGCAGCTCGTCGCCCATTTCGGTATCCATCACCAGCAGCCCCAGCGGACTGCCGCCGCGCTTGAGTCGATAGCGCCGGGCCAGTTGGCGCAGCTGGACGTTGGCGTGCTGCACCAGCAGGTCGAGGTTGTAGGCCTGGGCGATCTTGCGGAAGGCGCCGCCGTCGCTCGATCCGATCAGCGCAGCGATGCGCGCCCAGCGCTGGTGTTCGGCGCCGGCCGTGTCGATCTGCGCCAGCAGCGCCTGGCTCTGATGACGGCGATTGTCGTCATCGATCAGCGCCGCGCGGGTTTCGGCGCAGCGCTGGTCGGCCTGCTCGCAGCTCATCGCCTGCTCGTCGTATCGCCGTTCCAGCGCGTCCGCATCCGGCACCTCGGGATGTTGCGCCTGGTGTGCGGCGAGGCGCTGGCTGCAACCTTCTAGGCGCTCGCGGCAACGGGTGAGGGCTTCGGCATTGTGCTGCAACCGTTGGCGTGCTTCGGCGAGAAGGCCGTCGTCCATGTGCAGCAACTGGGTGAATGTAGCGTCGTCCAGTTCAGGGTGCGCGGCCCGCCAGGCGGCGAGTTCGTCGCGCAGGTTGACCTCCTCGCGCTGCAACTCGTCGCGACGCTCGCGGCAGCTCTGCTGTTCGCTGGTCAGACGGGCCAGTTCGACCCGGGTCTCGTTGAGCTGGCGTTCGCCGTTGGCCTGTCGCTCGCGCGCCGCCTGGGTCGCCGCTTCCAGCTGTTGTTGCCAGTGACTGGCGCTGGCCTGCTCGCCGAGGCTGGCGCGCAGGCTTTGCCGGCAGGCTTGCAGCTGGCTCTCGCGATCGGCGAGGCGTGCGGCGCAGGCCGTCTGTTTCTCCTGGAGATGTTGTTGTTCGAGCGCTAGCGCTTGGAGTTTTTCCTGGCGCTGGCGCTGCTCTTCGACCTGTTCCGCCTGGGCCTGCAACTGTTGCAGGCGGGTGGAGATGTCGCCGTCCAGCGCCATGAAGGTCTGCGCCGGGTTCTCGCGCCATTGCAGCAGCTGCGCGTCCGTCAGCAAGCCGGCGAATGCCGCCAGTTCCTCCTCCAGCCGCTGGTTGTCGCGGGCGAGGGCGTCGCGCTGCTGGGCGAGCTGCTGCGCCGCTTGTACGCAGGCTTCACGTGCCGTTTGCCAGGCCTGCTGCAGGGCTTCGCTGCGTTGCTGCAGCTCGAGCAGTTCGTTCTGCCGCTGGCTGGCGCCGGCGATGCGTTCGCCGAGCGTGCTCAATTCGGCGCTCAGCCAGCCCGCACGCTCGGCGTCGGGTTGCGCCAGCAGGCTGGCGTACAGGGGCGATGCGTCCAGCCGCGGCGCCAGCGCATCCAGCTCGGCGGCAATTTCCGCGTGGCGCTGCTGGGCCTGCTTGAGACGGGTGGCGAGGACAGTGTGGTGGTCACGCAATTCCTGCAGATGCAGATCCTGCGCTTGCAGGGCCTGGCGGGCGCGTTCGGCCTCGCTTTCGTCCTGCTGATCGAAGGCCGCGAGCAGTGCATCGGCCTGGTGCCAGGGGTGCTCGCCACTGCCGCACACCGGGCAGGGCTCGCCCGGCACCAGCGCCGCCCGCAATGCCTCGACATTTTCGCTGCGGGCCAGCCGCTGGCGTTCGAGCAGATCGAGCGTGACCTTGAGCGCCTGCTCGGCCGCATCGCGTTCGTTGCGGGCCTGTTTGCCGGCAGGAATCAGATTTTCCTGCTCGGCCTGCAGGCGGCTGCATTCGCGCTGCAGTTCGGCCCGGCGCGCCAGCAGGTTCTGCTGGCTGCTCCAGGCAGTCTGCAAGGCTTCGACATCGCGTTCGGCCTGGCGCCATTGCGCCAGTTGCTGGTTGAGCCGAGCGAGTTGTTCACCCGGTCCGGCTTCGCTGCCGAGCTGTCGTTGCAGCTCATCCAGGGCGGCGCGAGCCTGGTTCTGCTCGGCTTCGGCTGTCTGCGCGCGCTGCTCCAGTCCTGGCAGTTCGGTGCGGCCCTGTTGCAGGCGTGCGGCCAGCTGTACGGCTTGTTGCAGGCGCGGGCGATAGCCGTCCCAGGCCGCACACAGGGGTTGCAGTCCGGTGCTGGTTTCCAGCTGTGCGGTCAGTTCGGCGAGGTGTTGCGCGCCCTGTTGCTGCCGGTCGTTCAGCTGCTTGAGACGCGCTTCGGTATCGAGGCGGCTCGTCTCGATCTGCGCCGCCTCCTGGCGGATCGGCGCGAGGTCGGCCGTCAGGTGCTGCAGGCGTTCCTCGTCGCGACGCGCCTGCGCGAGCCGGGGTTCGGCTTCGCGTTGCGCCTGTTCGGCGCTCTGCAACTGCGTCGCGGCTTGCTGGCAGCCTTGCTCGAGAGCGGTGAGTCGATCTTGCAGGCGCTCAGCAGCGGTCTGATGCCGAACCAGCGTCTCCTCGACCTTGGTCAGCGCGTGCTGCAGCTCGTCCTGGCGGATGAAGCGATGACGCTGTGGCGCCAGTTGCTCGAACAGGGCGAGGATGCGGCGGGCGTCCGCCAGGTTTTCCTGCTCCGCTTCGGCTTCCTGCAACTGCGCCTGGGCGGTATCGCGTTCGTGCTGCAGGCGCATCAGATCGGCCAGCCACTGGCGTTGCTGCTCCAGGGTCTTGAGCTGTTGCTGCGCGCTTCTCAGCGCGTCCTGCTGCTCGCCATGGCGGGCTTCGAGCGCTTGCCGTGCTTCGGCTTCCAGTGGCTGCAAACCGCCGAGCTGCTGTTGCAGCTGGGCGAGGGATTCGCGGGTGCGCTTGGCCGCTTCGAACGAGGCCTGGCCGAGGCGGCTGTAGAGGCCGGTGTCGGTGAGCTTTTCCAGCAGCGTGCCGCGCTCGTTGTCGTCGGCCTTGAGGAAGGCGGAGAACTCGCTCTGCGCCAGCAGCACGGCGCGGGTGAACTGTGCCAGGGTGAGGCCCAGGCGGGCTTCGAGCAGTTCCTTGAACTCGCGTTTCTTGCCGCTGGCCAGCAACTGCTCGCTGTCCAGGTCCAGCAGGCTCTGGCTGCTGGCCTGCAGGCGGCCGTCGACCTTCTCGCGGGCGCGCTTCACTTCCCAGCGCGCGCGATAGCGCCGGCCATCGACGCCGACAAAGTCCACCTCGGCGTAGCCGCTGCCGCAACCGCGACGCAGCAGGTTGCGTTCGTCGCCACTGCCGATCTCATCGCTGCCATCCGGCACCTTGCTCAGCAGCGAGGCGCCATCGAGACGCGGCGTGCTGCCGAACAGCGCCAGGCACAAGGCATCGAGAATGGTGCTCTTGCCGGCGCCGGTCGGCCCGGTGATGGCGAACAGCCCGGCGCTGGCCAGGGGCTCGGCGGTGAAGTCGATGACCTGTTCGCCGGCCAGCGAGGCGAGGTTCTTCAGGCGGATGGCGAGGATCTTCATTGGCCCACCTCATCGCTGGCGAACTCGACCTGTTGCAGCAGCTTGGCGAAGTCGTCCAGCGCCTGTTCGTCCGGCGGGTTGCCGAACTGTTCTTCCCAGGCGCGGGCGAAAAGCTCCTGCGGGTTGATCTGGTCCAGCCCGACCAGCACCTCCGAGTCCGCCTCGCCGCGCCGGCCGGCGTATTCGCTGGCGATGCGCACCAGCCGGCAGGCCTTGCCGGTGATCGCCGTT
Source organism: Stutzerimonas nitrititolerans (assembly GCF_003696285.1). Taxonomy (GTDB): domain Bacteria; phylum Pseudomonadota; class Gammaproteobacteria; order Pseudomonadales; family Pseudomonadaceae; genus Stutzerimonas; species Stutzerimonas nitrititolerans. Next base: position 232,941 of record NZ_RFFL01000004.1, on the reverse strand, counting down.
TCGATGCGCTGGCGCAGGTCCGGCAGCGGTTCGTCGAGCAGCACGCGCACTTCCAGCCAGGGCAGGTTCTCGCTGAACAGGCCGATGGTCGGCAGTGCTTCCAGCGCGGTGATCACCTCGGCCAGCGGCGCGCGGCCGATGCGGATCATCTCCACCGCGCGCGGTACCGGCAGGCTTTCGATCCGAGCGAGCTGTTCACCTTCGAAGTTCACCAGCAACACCTGATGCGGGTAATTCACCTCGGCGAAGGACAGCGGCAGCGGCGAGCCGCTATAGCGGATGCGCGCCTGGCTGGCGACCTGCTGCGGCTTGTGCAGGTGACCGAGGGCGACATAGGCGACGGCCTCGGGAAACAGGCTGGCCGGCAGCGCTTCGGCGTTGCCGATGACGATGTTGCGCTCGGATTCCTCCGACACCGCACCGCCGGCCATGTGCGCGTGGCTCATGGCGACCAGCGCCTGGCCGGGCTGACGCAGGGTTTCGGCGGCGGCGATCAGCCGTTCGTGCACCCTGCGGATGCCGACCATGTAGTCGTCACCGCCCGCGAGACCGGTGACTTCGGCGGGGCGCAGGAAGGGCAGCGTCAGGCACCAGGCAGCGACCTTGCCGCTGGCGTCGTGCAGTGGCACCAGCAGGCGATCATGGTCGAGCTGGCCGTCATCGATCCAGCTGATGCGGCCGATGGCATGGGCGTTGAGGCGCTTCATCAGCGGCCCGGGCAGCTCGATGCGCCCGCCGGAATCGTGGTTGCCGGCGATCATCACGATATCCAGCTGCGGCAGGCGCTCGTGGGCGCGGACGATGAAGTCGTAGAGGCGTTCCTGGGCTTTCAACGGTGGGTTGACGGTGTCGAAGACGTCGCCGGCGATGAGCAGGGCGTCGGCCTTGTGGGCGACGAGCTGGTCGAGGAGCCAGGCGAGGAATTGGGTGTGTTCGTGGTCGCGGTCCTGGCCGTGGAGGGTTTGGCCGAGATGCCAGTCGGAGGTGTGGATCAGGCGCATTCGCTAAAGGCTCTCGGTGAGCGAAGTAGGAAGCGCCACGGTGCAAAGCCGGGTGCGCTGTTCGTTGGGTGAGGGAACTCGTGATGGCGTGTGGCGCGACGCTGTGTATTCGGTCGTCACACTTTCCTTGGCGGGAAGTACAGGTTGCGCCTTGCACGGCGCGTCACTTTTTCTTGTTTGGCCAAGAAAAAGTAACCAAAAAGAAGGCCACCCCTGCATCCGGGTCTGGTCGCTGTGCGACCAGACTACCCTCTCTCCGGCATTGCTCCGGGGGCACGTCACGAAGGGGCGTCCCTGCCCCTTCGTTCCTCGCTCGGCGTCCATGCCTCGCGTCCGCCTGCGCAATGCCTGCGCTCGGCCTCCTGAAGGGGAACCGGGTCCGAGTTGCCTGGAAGAAGCGATGCCGGCTTTGCTTTGCTTTGCTTCTCTCGATGCACTGACTAACAGGCGACTCCGAATGCCCCTTGTAGGAGGCCGAGTGGAATCGTCGTGTAGGGGAGTGAGCGGCATGGATGCCGCGAAAGGATTAGGCCTCCCCGCGATAAAGAGCCATGGATGGCCCTTGTACGCTGGCCCCCGGAGCGGCGATGGAGCGAGGGAAGTCCGCCTGCGCAGCGGGCGGACCCGCATGAAGGGGCGCGCTTTCTTTTGCTTACTTTTCTTTGCGCGTGCAAAGAAAAGTGAGGCGCCGTGCAAGGCGCAACCTGCACTTCGGGCCGAGGCATGCGCCACGTCGAACACGAACGGCCGGGCCGCACCATGCATAGTCACAGGCCCGCTAAGGATATGCGCCGCTATCACACGTATTTCACCTCGGAAATGATTTCAGCGCTCGGAGCCCCTCCGGCCCGATTCGCAACGCCCCATAGGGGCCGCCGAAACTACCGGCATTCACCCCATGCTTCAAGCGAGCGAATGGACGGACGCAGGGCGACAGCGAGGCTTTCACGCCAAGAAGGTTGCATTCGTATGACGACTGAGTGTCAGCCGATGAACGGTTGGAATCTCCAAGTGAAATACAAGGTCATTGAGTCAGGCTCAACGCATGAGACGCTCCATGAAAACCCTCTCTCGTCACCTCGCCGACCACTTTCCCGATGTTTACTCGACGCGCGTCGAGCCCCAGTCCGATGGTTATCTCGTGGTTCGCGTCGGTTTCAGGAGCAGCGGCGCCGTGGCCACCCGCATGATGTCCGGCCGCCAGGTGCAGAATGGCCTGCTGGTCGAAACCATGCTCGAAGACATGCGTAACGAGCTGGCGAGATTGCAGTAACGAAATCTACCGCTTACCTCACGGGCAGTTCAATCTGCACCTGCAGGCCGCCGAGCGGGCTGTCCTGCAGCGACAGCGTGCCGCCCCAGGCACTGAGAATATCCCGCACGATACCCAACCCCAGGCCGTGTCCCTCGGCGCGCTCGTCCAGGCGGGTGCCGCGGTCGAGCACCAGCGCACGCTCGGCTGCGGGGATGCCGGGGCCATCGTCGTCGACCCGCAGCCGATAGCCAGCCGCGCTGCGTTCGATGCTCAGCACGACCTCCGAATTCGCCCATTTGCAGGCGTTGTCCAGCAGGTTGCCGAGCAGCTCCAGCATATCCTCGCGGTCCCAGGGTAGCCGGCAGTCGCTGGGCGCCGTCCAACGCAGCTGGATGTCGCGCTGATGGATCATGCGCAGGGTATCGAGCAGCGCCGGCAGTTCGGCCGCGCAGTCGAAATGGGCGCCGGGCAGCACGTCGCCGGCCAGGCGGGCACGGGTCAGCTCGCGGCTGATGCGCTGCTGGATCTGCCCGAGCTGTTCCTGCAGCGCGGCGTGCAGTTGCGGGTGCGCGGCCAGCTCCTCGCGTTGTATCAGGCTGCCCAGCACGGCCAGCGGGGTTTTCAGCGCATGGCCGAGGTTGCCCAGCGCATGCCGCGAACGCTGCAGGGTTTCCTCGGTCTGCGTCAGCAGGTGGTTGATCTGCGCGACCAGCGGTTGCAGTTCCACGGGTGCCTGGCTGTCCAGCTGCTGGCGCTGGCCTTGCTGCAACTGGGCGATCTGCTGGCGGGCGCGCTCCAGTGGGCGCAGGGCCAGGGTCATGGCGTAGCGTTGCAGCAGCAGGAATACCAGCAGTGCCACGCCTACCAGGCCCAGCCCGCTCAGGCGTACCCGCGCGAAACTATCGAGAATTGGCGTGTAGTCCTGCGCCACGCTGATGACGATCGGCTGGCCGTCGCGCCTGTATTCGGCACTAAACGCCAGCAGGCGCTGCCGTTGCGGGCCTTCCAGCAGTTCGGCCGCCAGGCCGGAGGTTTCCGGCCATGCGGGAACGGCATCCCAGAGAGAGCGTGAGCGCCAGGTTCGATCCGGCAGTTCGATGCGGAAGTAATGGCCCGAGAAAGGTCGCTGATAGCGTGGATTGAGGCGCTGGGTGTCCAGTTTGATGCCGTCCGGGCCCTTGACGATGGCAATCAGCAGGCCTTCGGTTTCTTCGCGCAGATCGTTCGCCAGGCTGCGCTTGAGGCCCGCCTCGAACAACCACAGGCTGGTTTGCACCAGCAGCAGAGCGACCACCAGCAGCCCGGCGATCAGCCCCAGGCTGAGGCTGCGCTGGATGGACTTCAAGCGCTCGCGCCGAAGCGGTAGCCCTGGCCGCGGCGGGTTTCGATCAGTTCGCGGCCGAGCTTGCCGCGCAGACGGTTGACGTGCACCTCGATGACATTGGAGTCGCGCTCGCTCTCGCCGTCGTAGAGGTGCTCGGTGAGCTGGGTTTTCGACAGCAACTGGCCCGGGTGCAGCATGAAGTAACGCAGCAGGCGGAATTCGCCAGCGGTCAGCTGGATGTCCTCGCCATTGCGCCGGCAGCACTGGCGCGCCTCGTCCAGTTCCAGCCCGCCGGCCTGTAGCAGTGGCTGGTTGGCCAGACCGTGGGCGCGGCGCAGCAGGGCCTGAATGCGCAGGAGCAGTTCGTCGGGGTGGAAGGGCTTGGTCAGGTAATCGTCGGCGCCGGCCTTCAGCCCCTCGATGCGCTCGGCCCAGGAGCCGCGCGCGGTCAGGATCAGTACCGGGGTGGCCAGGCCGCGGGCGCGCCAGGCGCGCAGCACCTCGAGCCCCGGTTTGCCGGGCAGGCCCAGGTCGAGCACGATCAGGTCATAGGGTTCGCTGCTGCCCTGATAGTCGGCATCGCGACCATCGGCGAGCCAGTCGGTGGCGTAGCCCTGGCGGCCAAGGCTGGCGATCAGTTCGTCGGCCAGCGCTACGTTGTCTTCGACCAGAAGCAGGCGCATCAGTCTTCCTCGTCCTTGAGCAGGCGGCCGTCGCGGGCGTCCAGTTCCAGTTCGCGGGCGACGCCGTCGGCGGTGAGCAGTTCGATTTCGTAGATATAAATGCCGTCGTCCTCTTCCAGTTCCGCTTCCAGCAGGCTGGCCCCCGGATAGCGCGCCAGCGCCTGCTGCAGCAGGGTTTCCAGCGGCATGATGAGGCCCTCACGGCGCAGCCGCAGGGCCTCGTCTTGGCCCAGGTCGCGGCTCGCCGCCGGGGTGGCGGCGAGCAGCAGAGCCAGGGGTAGTGTCAGCAGAAGAGGGGCACGCATCAGTCGTCCTGTTGATCCTTCAGCACTTCGCCGGTCTTGGCGTCGAGTTCGATGTCCCATTGCACACCTTTGCCGTCGCGCAATTCAAGCTGATAGACGTAGCGGCCGTACTCTTCTTCCAGTTCGGTGTCCTCGATGGTGGAGCCGGGGTGCTTGGCCAGGGCCGCTTCGTTGAGCTTCTCGAAGGACTGGATGGTACCGGCGTCGCGCAGGCGAAGGGCTTCGTCCGGGCCGATGTCCTTGGCCAGGGCCAGGTTGGCGGTGACGGCGAGGGTGGCGGCAGTGAACAGCGTAGCGAGCGTTTTCATGATGAGTTTCCTGTGGTTGGTTTCGACGCTTCGCAGGTTAAGGGGTGCGGCTTAACTGAAACTGAACGCCGCGTCAGCCACAGGATGCCTGTCACTCATTCTCGTTTGCGGTCGTGGCAGCAACCCACGCTATCGGATTCGGGGCGTCCGCTGGGGGCCACACCTGAATCATTGTCATAGCGGTCGTGGTGGCGTACCCAGTCGGTCAGATTGCCACGCGGGTGCTCGTTGCGGCCGTTGGGCGTCATGTCGAGCAAGACGTAGGTGCCGAGCAGTTCTTCCGCGCCGCGGCCATAAGCAGAGAAGGTGTGGAAGATGTCGCCCCGCTCGTCTCGGTAGAACACGCTGAAACCGGACAGCTCTTCGCAGACGAAAGGTTGCCAGGCGAAGTTGTAGAAAACCTTGCCTTCGACAATGTCCTCGGGTTCGAAGGACACGTGAAAGTCCTGGTTGAAGCGGCTGTCGGCAGACGACACCCAGCGAAACTGCCAGCCCATGCGCCGGCGGAAGGTGTCGAGCTTGTCGAATGGAGCCCGCGAAACGACTGCGAAACTCACGTCGTGGTGCTCCAGATGCACCAGCGCCCCCTGAATGTGATCCATCTCGAACGAGCAGCCGACGCAACCCTCATTCCAGTCGGGGCCGAACATGAAGTGCTTGATGACCAGCTGACTGCGCCCGTCGAACAGCTGGCTCAGGCGAACCGGGCCATCAGCGTCATGAAACAAATAGTCTTGCTCGATAGGTCGCCACGGCAACTGGCGGCGTTTTGCACTGAGTGCATCGCGCTGGCGAGTGATTTCCTTCTCGGCGAGCAGATGGGCGCTGTGGGCGGCCAGCCAGTCCTGCTCGGAGACAACCTTATGATTGGTCATGGATACCTCCAGTGGCGCGACGACAGGACGCTGCGGCGGGCCATGGTCGCGCGGCAATGACCCCTTGAATCTAGGTCGAATGACGCTCGGCGAAATCGACAGGCCCTGCGAATCTCTCGGCTGTCCGCCGGCTGTGCAGGGCGCGGCTTTTGGAACTTCCACATTGGCGTCGCGTTCGTAATCAGTACGAGCCGCAACGGTGGCTCACCCTTTTCTTTGACGCAGAAGGATGACTCAGATGTACAACAAGACCCTTACCGCCGCGTTCGCTGTTGCAATCCTGGGCTCCGGTGCCGCTTTCGCGGCGGACAAGCCTGGCGCCGACTGGATCACCCTCGAGCAGGCCGTGGAAAAGATCAAGGCCGCTGGGTATACCGAGGTGCACGGCATCGAAGCCGACAACGATGGTTGGGAGGGCGAGGGCCTGAAGCAGGACGGCAAGAAGTACGAGTTCAAGCTCGATGGCAGGACCGGTGAAGTGCTCAAGGACAAGGAAGACTGATTCCGGCTTGATTCTCTCCAGGGCGCGCTATGCATATCGATTGGCTTCGGTGTGCATAGCGCGCCCTGTTCATGTCAGTCGCTGCGAAGAAGCGCAGCCCGCACGAACAGCTTCGTAGAACTGCTCATTCGCAACTCCGGGCGTTGGCTGGGGGCTTCCGCCGAACTCCCGCCGATGATGCCCCGCTCGCCCCGCCCGTCATTCCTTGTCTTTGTTCTTTTTCTGCCCCGGCATGACCTTGCCGAGCAGCTGCTTGGCCGATTGTTTGATGATGCCGCCCTGATCCGGGTCGCCGTGCAGCAGCGTGGTTGCGAAGTTCTTCGCCTGTTCCAGCTTGATGTGCGGCGGCAGGGGTGGCACGTCGGGGTCGGTCTTGAATTCGAGCAGCACGGGGCGGTCGGCGGCGAAGGCCTCTTCCCAGGCGGCGGCCACCCGGTCTTCACGATCCACGTAGATACCCTTGAGGCCGATGGATTCGGCGAAGCGGTGATAGGGCACGTTGGGGATGTTCTGCGAGGCTTCGAATTTCGGATCGCCTTCCATTACTCGCTGTTCCCAGGTGACCTGGTTGAGGTCCTCGTTGTTGAACACGCAGCAGATCCACTGCGGGTTCTGCCATTCCTGCCAGTACTTGGCCACGGTGATCAGTTCGGCCATGTTGTTCATCTGCATCGCGCCGTCACCGACCATCGCCACCACCGGGCGCTCGGGGTGTGCGAACTTGGCGGCGATCGCATAGGGCACGGCGGCGCCCATCGAGGCCAGACCGCCCGACAGCGAGCACATCATGCCGCGGCGGATCTTCACGTCGCGCGCGTACCAGTTGGCGCAGGAACCGGAGTCGCTGGTGATGATCGCCTGGTCGGGCAGCCGGGGCGACAGCTCGAAGGCCACCCGCTGGGGATTGATCGGGTCGGCCGCGACCATGGCGCGCGCCTCGAGCTTTTCTTCCCAGTCGGCGCGCCACTGCTCGATCTCGCCACGCCATTTACGCTCGGTCTTCTCCGTGAGCAGCGGCAACAGGGCGCGCAGGGTCTCGGCTGCGTCGCCATGCAGGTTGACTTCCATGGGGTAGCGAAGGCCGAGCATGTCGGCCTTGAGGTCGATCTGCACGCCGCGCGCCTGGCCTTCTTCGGGCAGGAATTCGGAATAAGGAAAGCCCGAGCCGATCATCAGCAGGGTGTCGCATTCGGTGATCAGCTTGTAGCTCGGCTCGGTGCCGAGCAGGCCGATGGCGCCGGTGACCCAGGGCAGGTCGTCCGGCAGCGCGGCCTTGCCGAGCAACGCCTTGGCGACGCCGGCGCCCAGCCTTTCGGCGACCGCGACGACTTCATCGGTGGCACTCAGCGCGCCGGCGCCGACCAGGATCGCCACCTTCTCGCCGGCATTCAGCACCTCGGCCGCGCGTTGCAGATCGGCCTCGTAGGGCACCATCTTCGGTCGTGTGTAGCCGATGCCGGAGTGCAGGGTGCCGTGGGCGCGGGGCGGCTCGCTGTATTCGGCTTCCTGCAGGTCGTTGGGCAGGATGATGGCGGTGACCCTGCGCTCGCCGACGGCGATGCGAATCGCCCGGTCGACCAGATGGCGCACCTGCGCCGGCGCGCTGGCCTGCTGGACGAAGGCGCCGGCGACGTCCTTGAACATCGCCGGCAGGTCCAATTCCTGCTGGTAATGCCCGCCCAGGGCGGCAAGCGCCTGCTGGCCGGCGATGGCGAGCACCGGCATATGGTCCATGCGCGCATCGTAGAGGCCGGTCAGCAGGTGCGAGGCGCCGGGGCCGGAGGTGGCGATGCAGACGCCCAGGCCGCCACCGAACTTGGCATCGGCGGCGGCCATGAACGCCGCCATTTCCTCATGGCGGGCCTGGATGAACCTGATCTTGCCGTTGGCCCGGTTGAGCGCGCCGAACACACCGTTGATGCCATCGCCCGGATAGCCGTAGATGCGCCGCACGCCCCACTGGTACAGGCGTTCAACAAGAAAGTCGCCGACCGTCATCGCCATGGAAACCTCGTCTGAGCAGGGCTGAAAGCCATTCAGCCATAAGGGAAGGCTGGTCCACCGGAGGCGCGCTGGACGCGCTCTTCGCGGCCCGATGTCTACTCTGGACCGGACCAGGCGGCGAGGGTTTCCCACCGTGTTCGCGGCGAGCATCGTGTGGGCTGCACGCGGCTGTCGTGAACCGCGCGGGTTCGGCGCGAGAGCGGGTATCATCGGCGACCCTGTTCCATCGCCGGCCGTTCTTGCACCATGTCCGCTTCCAACTCCCGCCCGAGCACCTTGCATCTGCCAGCCGGCGATTGGCGCACGGTGCTCGACTGCCTGTGCGATCACTTTCCCGCGATCGACCGGGCGACTTGGCTGGACCGCATGGCGCGTGGCCGTGTGCTGGATGCCCGGCAGCAACCGATCGGCCCGCAGCATGCCTACCGGGTCGGCCTGCGCATCCACTATTTTCGCGAGGTGCCGAACGAGACGCCGGTACCCTTCCAAGAGCGCATCCTGCATCTCGACGAACACCTGCTGGTCGCCGACAAGCCGCATTTCCTCTCGGTGATGCCGGCCGGCGAATATGTCGAGGAGACGCTGCTGGCCCGGCTGTGCAAACGGCTGGGCAACCCGGATCTGGTGCCGATCCACCGCATCGACCGGCTGACCGCCGGGCTGGTGCTGTTTTCGGTCAACCCGCAGAGCCGCGGAGCCTACCAGGCGCTGTTTCGCGAGCGGGCGATCCACAAGCGCTACGAGGCGATCTGCCCGGCGCTGCCGCATCTGCAGTTCCCGCTGCGGCGTCAATTGCGCATGGTGCCGGGTGAGCCGTTCTTCCTGATGCGCGAAGGCGAGGGCGAACCCAACAGCGAGACGCGCATCGAGGTGCTGGAGCGCCGTGGCGAGTTCTGGCGCTACGCGCTGTTTCCCGTCAGTGGCAAGAAGCACCAGCTGCGGCTGCACATGGCTTCGCTGGGTGCCGGCATCTGTGGCGATCCCTTCTATCCGCACCTGCTGGAGCGCAACCTGCGCGAGCGGGACGACTATTCGCAGCCGCTGAAACTGCTGGCGCGCGGGCTGGCATTCGATGATCCGCTGACCGGCGAGCCGCGTCGTTTCGAGAGCGAGCTGCAGCTGGAGTGGTGACATCGCTCGTTCCCAGGCTCCCGTGGGAACGCCACCCGCGTTGCTTCCTGTCGTTGTTTGCGCGGTGTCTGGGGCTCCCACGCAGGAGCGTGGGAGCCATCAATCATCCGCGTGGGAACGTTGCCCGCGTCGCTCCCTGTCGCTGGTTGCGCAGTGCCTGGGGCTTCCGCGCCACCGGCAGAAATGCTCCTGATCGCCCAGAGCGCACCTTTCGTGTTCGCCTTCGGTCGTAACGATATCGTCCGACCGAAGCGAGATCGTCATGCCCGAAGGTCCCTCCATCGTCATTCTTCGCGAGCAAGCCGCTGTCTTCACCGGCCAGACCATCGAGCGAGCGCAGGGCAGCGCCAAGCTCGACAAGACGCGCCTGGTGGGCCAGTCGGTGCGCTCGTTCCGCAGCTGGGGCAAGCACTTCCTGATCGAGCTGGAGGATGTCTCGCTGCGTGTCCACCTGCTGTTGTTCGGCAGCTACCGGATCAATCAGCGCAAGGAGTCGCCGCCACGCCTGAGCTTGGGCTTCGCCGATGGCGAGCTGAATTTCTACGGCTGTTCGGTGCAGACGATCGAGGGGCTTCTGGATGCTGCCTATGACTGGAGCGTCGATGTCATGGCCGACGGCTGGACGCCGCGCGCGGCGCTCAAGCGCCTGCGTGCGCATCCGCAGATGCTGGCCTGCGACGCGCTGCTGGACCAGACGCTGTTCGCCGGCTCCGGCAACATCATCAAGAACGAGGTGCTGTTTCGCATCCGCGTCCATCCGCTGTCGCCGATCGGTGCATTGCCGCCACGCAAATTGCGCGAGTTGGTGGCCGACGTGCGGCGCTACAGCTTCGAGTTCCTGCAGTACAAGCGCGAAGGCACGCTCAAGGCGCACTGGCTCGCACACGGTCGGGATATCTGTCCGCGCTGCAACATCCCGTTCAGCAAGGCCAAGGCGCTGGGACGCAGCAAACGCAGGGCGTTCTTTTGCCAACGCTGCCAGAAGCGTTATGGCGATGGCGACGACGCCCATGCGGAAAAACCGGTACAGGTCTGAGACGCACGAAGATCGGCGGCGATAAGATAGTCACCTACCGATTCGGAGCCCATCGATGCTTGACCTCGCAGCGGCGTTCATTGCCCTCACGACCTTCTTCACCTACATCAATTACCGCTTCCTGCGCCTGCCGCCGACCATCGGCGTGATGCTGACGGCCCTGGTTCTCTCGCTGATCGCACTGGGTTTCTCGGCGCTGGGCTATCCGGTTCTCGAAACCGAGATGCAGGAAATCGTGCGGCGCATCGATTTCTCCTCGGTGCTGATGACCTGGTTCCTGCCAGCCCTGCTGTTCGCCGGTGCCTTGCATGTCAACCTCGACGACCTGCGCAGCTACAAGTGGCCCATCGGGATACTGGCCACTGGTGGCGTGCTGATCTCGACCTTCGTGGTGGCCTGGCTGGCCTTCTTCATCTTCGAGCTGTTCGGCTGGCATATCGATTTCATCTACTGCCTGCTGTTCGGCGCGCTGATTTCGCCGACCGATCCGATCGCGGCCATGGGCATTCTCAAGAGCAGCGGGGCGCCCCAGCCGTTGCAGACCACCATCGTCGGCGAGTCGCTGTTCAATGACGGCACCGCGGTGGTGCTGTTCAGCATCCTGCTGGGGGTGCTGAGTCTCGGGGAGATGCCGACCCTGGGCGGCTTCGGCCTGCTGTTCGCCAAGGAGGCGGTCGGTGGCATCCTGCTGGGCATCGCGCTGGGCTACGGCGTGTTCTACCTGCTGCGCCAGGTGGGCGAACATCAGCCCTCGGTGATGCTGACCCTGGCGCTGGTGTTCGGCGGCTCCGCCGTCGCCACGCACCTGCACGTTTCGGCGCCGATCGTGATGGCCGTGGCCGGCCTGATCATCGGCAACCAGGGCCGCAAGACCGCGATGACCGAAAGCACCCGGCGCTACGTCGACGGCTTCTGGGAGCTGATCGACGAAATCCTCAACGCGTTGCTGTTTGCGCTCATCGGGCTGGAACTGCTGATCCTGCCGTTCGGCTGGCTGCACGTGGTGGCCGCCTTCCTGCTGGGCGGCGCGGTGCTGCTGTCGCGCGTGCTCACCGTGGCGCCGATGATCATGGCGCTGCGCAAGCTGAGGAGCAGCGCCGATCGGCAGATCACCCGCGGCACCGTTCGTATCCTGTCCTGGGGCGGCCTGCGGGGAGGAGTTTCGGTGGCGCTGGCGCTGTCCCTGCCGCTGGGCGAGGAGCGTGACCTGTTGCTCAACCTCACCTACATCGTCGTGCTGGTCTCGATCCTGTTGCAGGGCCTGACGGTGGGGCCGCTGGTGCGCTCGCTATATGGCAACGAGCCCGAAAGGGAAGCGGCTGACGCGCACTGACCCAGTCATTGCGCGGCCCAGCCGCCGTCCATGTTCCAGGCGGCGCCGCGCACCTGCCGGCCGGCATCGCTGCAGAGAAACAGTGCCAGCTCGCCCAGCTGTTCGGGGGTGACGAATTCCAGCGAGGGTTGCTTCTCGGCCAGCAAGTCATGGCGGGCGCGCTGCACATCGCCGTCGGCCCGGGCGCGCTCGTCGATCTGCTGCTGCACCAGCGGCGTCAGTACCCAGCCGGGGCAGAGCGCATTGCAGGTGATGTCGGTGGTGGCGGTTTCCAGCGCCACCACCTTGGTCAGGCCGACCACGCCGTGCTTGGCGGCGACATAGGCGGCCTTCTGCGACGATCCCACCAGGCCATGCACCGAGGCGATGTTGATGATGCGTCCCCAGCCCCGTTGGCGCATGCCCGGCAGCGCCAGGCGGGTGGCATGGAAAACGGCCGACAGGTTGACCGCGATGATCGCGTCCCAGCGCTCCGGCGGAAATTCCTCCACCGGTGCGACGTGCTGAATGCCGGCATTGTTGACCAGGATGTCGACTCCGGCGAAGTCGCGGGCGGCGTAGGCGAACAGCTCGGCGATCTGCTCGGGATGTGCAAGATCGGCCGGGTGAAAGCCGACCTGGCCACCGAATCGTGCCACCTCGGCCTGCGCCGCGTCGCTGTCGCCGAAGCCGTTGAGGATCAGTTGCGCGCCTGCCGCGGCCAGTTTCCGTGCGATGCCCAGGCCGATACCGCTGGTGGAGCCGGTGACCAAAGCGGTCTTGCCGTCGAGTCGCATGCTTGTCCCTCCGTTGCCTTGCAGTACAGGATAGGCACTGCTTGGCGTTTCGAGAGGCTCCGATGCCGGTTTTCCTGTTATTGCTGATGCTGCTGCCTTCGCTGGGTCAGGCGCAGTCCTTGCTGGCGCTGCGAATCGGCGCTGCCGAACTGCAGGCCGAATATGCCGTCACCGCCCGAGAGCGGGAGCGCGGGTTGATGGAGCGCACCGAGCTGCCGGCGAATCGCGGCATGCTGTTTCGCTTCGACGATTTCCGCCGCCACTGCCTGTGGATGAAGGACACCCCGCTGCCGCTGTCCGCCGCCTTTCTGGACGAGGCGGGAAGGGTCGTCGATCTGATCGACCTGGAGCCGTTGAGCAAGGCGATCCGCTGCTCGCGGGAGCCGGCCCGCTATGCGCTGGAGGTCAACCGGGGCTGGTTCGCGGAGCAGAGGATCGGCGTGGGCGCACGGGTGCAGGGGATTCCGGGCCAATAGTCCGGCCGCAGGTGGAAAAGGCCATTGGCCGTTTTCCACCCTACGGAACGGGACGCAGGTGAATGACGGCGCAGCCTCATCCACCGTTGCCGTTTGCCTCGATCAATACTTGAACTGGCCCACCAGCGATTGCAGGCCTGCCGCCAGATGGGCGAGCTGACTGCTGGCCTGCGCGGTCTGGCCGGCGGCCTCGGTCACCCGGTCGGCCACCTGGTTGATGTTCACCACGTTCTGGCTGATCTCGTCGGACACCGCGCTCTGTTGCTCTGCCGCGCTGGCGATCTGGACGTTCATGTCGCTGATGCTGGCCACCGCGCTGGTGATGCTGGTCAGCGAACTGCCGGCCTGCTGGGCCTGGAGCACGCTGGAATCGACCTGGGCCCTGCCGCGATGCATCACCTCGGCGGCGTTGCGCGCGCCGGATTGCAGCTGCTCGATCACCTGCTGAATCTCCAGGGTCGATTGTTGGGTGCGCGAGGCGAGCGTGCGCACCTCGTCCGCCACCACGGCGAAACCGCGACCCTGCTCACCGGCCCGCGCCGCTTCGATGGCCGCGTTCAGCGCCAGCAGGTTGGTTTGCTCGGCGACGCCGCGAATCACCTCCAGCACGGCGCTGATGCTCTGGCTGTCGGTTTCCAGGCGCTGGATGGCGCTGGCGGTGTGTTCGACCTCGACCGAAACGCTTTCGATCGAACTGACCGTCTCGTGCACCACCTGCTGGCCCTGCTGGGCTTCGCGGTCGGCTGCCTGGGCCGATGCTGCGGCCTGGGCGGCGTTGCGTGCCATATCCTGCACGGTCGCGGTCATCTCGTTCATCGCCGTGGCCACCTGCTCGATCTCATGGCGCTGTTGCGCGACGTCGCGGTTGAATTCGTCGGTGATCGCCGACATCTCCTCGGCTGCCGCGGCCACCTGGGACGTGGAGCCCGCCACTTCGCTGACCAGCCGGCGCACTTTTTCGGCGAACTGGTTGAAGGCCTGGCCCAGCTCGGCCACCTCGTTGCGCCCGCGCTCTTCCAGGCGGCGGGTGAGGTCGCCTTCACCGGCGGCGATGTCGCGCATCGCATCGACCGCCACGCGGATCGGCCGCACGATGCCGCGCGCCACGAGAGCGGCGACGAGCAGGCCGAGGGCAATGGCGATACCGGCGACGATCAGCGCGGTATTGCGCATGTCCGCGAGCGCGTCGGCGTAATGGCTGCGGTCCATGGCGACTTCCAGCACGCCCAGGGGCTTGCCGGAGAAGTCCTGCACCGCCGCGACGAGTATCGCCAGGGGCCGCTCGCCGAGGTCCGTCCGGAAGAGCACGTCCTGCCCGGCGAAGGCCTGGGCACGCTGGCGGTCGCTGATCAGGGCGCCACTTTCGAAGGTGCTGGCGAAGGTTTCGAAAGCGCCGTTTGCGTCGCGCAGCACCAGGCCCACATCGACGCCGTAGCGTGTCTTGAAGGTGTCGAAGAAGGCCTGGCCGAAGGACAGACCGAACTCCACCGAGCCCACATGACGGCCTTCGTGCCTGACCGGTACCAGGCCGCGAATACCCAGCCCGGCCACGCCGGATTCCACGCCCCGCACGGGCGCCTGACGGCTGTTGGTCTCGACGATGGTCTGGCGGATCGCGGAGAGGTCGTCGCCGAACTGGGCCGGCTTGTGCACCCGCAGGAAGGACGTCGCCGGCGCCTTGTGGAACTGGAACTGACTCAGGCCGTAGTCCTTCGCCAACTGCTGGTAGCCGGGCACGAACAGCTCGGAGAGGCGCTGCCGGTCGTTCCCGGCCATCGCCTGCTGAACCTCGGGAACGCTGGCGACCAGTGCCGAAAGGCGCTCGGCGGTGAGGCTTTCCGAGGCGATCGCGGTGCTGACGTTATCGACGATGCTGCGCAACTCGCGGCGCTCGGCATCGGCCAGAAGATTCTCGAAGCGGCCGAAGAACAGCGAAGCGAGGACGGTGACGGTCACGATCAGCAACAGCACGAAGCTGATCGCGATGCGCTGACCGATGCGGATATTGGCGAACATGCAAGGGGGCTCCCGGCAGCGGACCTGCCGTCAAGTATCGTTGGGGGAAGGAGGGGCCAGGGTGAGCAGGCGATGGTGTTATATCGACCAGCGGCGGGTGGGCTTTAAGTCGATTCTGTCTGTGCGGCGATGGTCTGTGCGTGGTTCGGCTGGACGCGTGGAAAATGCTTCGCCGTTATCCACCCTACGGCTGCCGGCTCGGTGGGTGGATAACGGCGGAGCCTTGTCCACCGTTTGCCCGGGCTCAATCCAGCGGCAGTTCCGTGGTCCGCTTCACCTCGCTCATGGCGATGTGCGAATGCGCCTCCTGCACATGGGGGCGCTGCAGCAACTGGTCGCGCAGGAAGCGTTCATAGCTATCGATGTCCTTGGCCACAACCTTGAGCAGGTAGTCCGATTCGCCGGCCATGGTGTGGCACTCCAGCACCTCGGGGTAGCCCACTACCGCCTGTTCGAATTCGTCCAGATTGCTGCGCCCGTGGGCGGAGAGCTTGATGTTGACGAATACCGTCATGTTCAGCCCGAGCTTCTTCGGGTTGAGCAGGGCGACCTTGCGCTCGATCAGCCCTTCCTCCTGCATGCGGTGAATGCGTCGCCAGCACGGCGATTGCGACAGCTCCACCTTGTCGGCGATTTCCGCGGCGGAGAGGTCGGCGTTGTGCTGCAGCAGCAGGAGGATCTTGCGGTCGATGCTGCTCAGGGGGATCTGCATGTTTCTTCCTGTTTTGTTGTTATGGGCGAAACGTTCATGCACAGGATGGCCGTTTCCTTACAAAAGTAGAAAGAAAATCTCCCGCCGTCACGGCCACACTGCAAGTCAAATGCGCAGCGGTGGGGCCACCCCTCGCCGATTGCGCCCAGGCGGGTGGCGTACAACGCCGCCCTGACTCCGATAACAACAAAGAGGAGCGCCACATGTCCCTGGCCGAGATCCGTCTGGACGACAAGTACCGCCTTGCAACCGGTCATCTGTACCTCACCGGCACCCAGGCGCTGACCCGCCTGCCGATGTTGCAGCACCAGCGCGACCAGGCCTGTGGCCTGAATACCGGCGGCTTCATTTCCGGCTACCGCGGCTCGCCGCTGGGCGGGCTGGACAAGAGCCTCTGGGAAGCCCGTGACTACCTCAAGCAGAACGCCATCCATTTCCAGCCGGGCCTGAACGAGGAGTTGGCCGCCACCGCCGTGTGGGGCAGCCAGCAGACCAATCTGTTTCCCGGCGCCCGCCACGACGGCGTCTTCGCCATGTGGTACGGCAAGGGGCCGGGCGTCGATCGCGCCGGTGACGTCTTCAAACATGGCAACGCCGCCGGCGTCTCGCCCAACGGCGGCGTGCTGCTGCTGGCCGGCGACGATCATGGCTGCAAGTCCTCGACGCTGCCGCATCAGAGCGAGCATGCCTTCATTGCTGCATCGATTCCGGTGCTGAATCCGGCCAACGTCCAGGAAATCCTCGACTACGGCATCATCGGCTGGGAGTTGTCGCGCTATTCCGGTTGCTGGGTGGCGCTCAAGACCATCGCCGAGAACGTCGATTCCTCCGCCGTGGTGGAGGTCGACCCGCTGCGCGTGCAGACCTGCATCCCCGAGGACTTCGAGCTGCCCGAGGACGGCGTGCACATCCGCTGGCCGGACCCGCCGCTGGCCCAGGAAAAGCGCCTCAACCTGTTCAAGATCTACGCCGCCCGGGCTTTTGCGCGCGCCAACCACCTCAACCGGGTGATGCTCGACTCGCCCAATCCGCGCCTGGGGATCATCACCACCGGCAAGTCCTACCTCGACGTGCGCCAGGCGCTGGACGACCTCGGCCTCGACGAGGCGCTGTGCGCCCAGGTCGGCCTGCGGGTGCTCAAGGTCGGCATGAGCTGGCCGCTGGAGCCGGTCTCGGTGCACGAGTTCGCCCGTGGCCTGGACGAGATCCTGGTGGTCGAGGAAAAGCGCAGCATCATCGAGGACCAGCTTACCGGGCAGCTCTACAACTGGCCGGTGGACAAGCGCCCGCGGGTGGTCGGCGAGTTCGACGAGCAGGGCCGTTCGCTGCTGCCCAACCTCAGCGAACTGACCCCGGCGATGATCGCCCGGGTGATCGCCAAACGCCTCGCGCCGATCTACACCAGCGAGAGCATCCTGACCCGCCTGGCCTTTCTCGACGCCAAGGAGAAGGCCCTGGCCGCGCGCAGCTACAGCACCGTGCGCACCCCGCACTACTGCTCCGGCTGCCCGCACAACACCTCCACCAAGGTGCCCGAGGGCAGCCGCGCCTCGGCCGGCATCGGTTGCCACTACATGGTGCAGTGGATGGATCGTCGTACCGAGACCTTCACCCAGATGGGCGGCGAGGGCGTCAACTGGATCGGCCAGGCGCCGTTCACCGACACCCCGCACATGTTCCAGAACCTCGGCGACGGCACCTATTTCCATTCAGGCAGCCTGGCGGTGCGCGCGGCGGTGGCGGCGGGGGTCAACATCACCTTCAAGATTCTCTACAACGATGCGGTGGCCATGACCGGCGGCCAACCCATCGACGGCGAACTGCGTGTCGACCAGCTCAGCCGCCAGGTGCATGACGAGGGCGTCCAGCGCATCGCCATCGTCAGCGACGAGCCCGACAAGTACCCCAGCCGCGACAGCTTCGCGCCGAACGCCAGTTTCCATCACCGCCGCGAGCTGGACGCCGTGCAGCGCGAGCTGCGCGAGTTCAAGGGCGTCTCGGTGATCATCTACGACCAGACCTGCGCCACCGAGAAACGCCGGCGGCGCAAGCGCGGCAAGCTCGAGGACCCGGCCAAGCGCGTGTTCATCAACCCCGCCGTGTGCGAGGGTTGCGGCGACTGTGGCGAGAAATCCAACTGCCTGTCGGTGCTGCCGCTGGAGACCGAGCTGGGACGCAAGCGCGAGATCGACCAGAACGCCTGCAACAAGGACTACTCCTGCGTCGAGGGCTTCTGTCCGAGCTTCGTCACCGTGCACGGCGGCCAGCTGCGTAAGCCCGAGGCGGTGGCCGGCGGCATCGAGGCGGCCGAGTTGCCCGAGCCACAACATCCCTCGCTGGAGCGACCGTGGAACGTGCTGATCCCCGGCGTCGGCGGCAGCGGCGTGACCACCCTCGGTGCGTTGATCGGCATGGCCGCGCACCTGGAGGGCAAGGGTTGCACGGTGCTCGACCAGGCGGGCCTGGCGCAGAAGTTTGGCCCGGTGACCACCCATGTGCGGATCGCCGCCAGGCAGAGCGATATCTACGCTGTGCGCATCGCCGCCGGCGAAGCCGACCTGCTGCTGGGCTGCGATCTGATCGTCGCGGCCGGTGAAGAGGCGCTGACCCGCCTGAACGACAGGATCAGCAACGCTGTGGTGAACAGCTTCGAGGGAGCCACCGCCGAATTCACCCGCAATCCCGACGCCCAGGTCCCGGGTGCGGCCATGCGCCAGGCGATCGCCGATGCGGTAGGTGCGGAAAAGACTCACTTCGTCGACGCTACCCGGCTGGCCACGCGGCTGATGGGCGACAGCATCGCCACCAACCTGTTCCTGCTCGGCTTCGCCTACCAGCAGGGGCTGCTACCGGTGTCGGCCGAGGCCATCGAGAAGGCCATCGGGCTCAATGACGTGTCCACCGAGCTGAACCGCCAGGCCTTCCGCTGGGGTCGCCGCGCGGTGCTCGAGCGCGACGCGGTGGAGCGGCTGGCACGGCCGGTGGAAACCGCCGAGCCTAGCCTGGCCGGACCGATCTGCAAGACCCTCGAAGAGATCGTCGACTGGCGCGTGGACTTCCTTACCCAGTACCAGAACGCCGATCTGGCGCGCCGTTATCGCTACCTGGTGGAGCGCGTGCGCGAGGCCGACACGGCCGACGACCTGGCGCTGTCCAAGGCGGTGGCGCACTACTACTTCAAGCTGCTGGCCTACAAGGACGAGTACGAGGTGGCGCGGCTGTACAGCGAGCCGGAATTCCGCCAGCAACTCGAGACGCAGTTCGAGGGCGATTATCGGCTGCAGTTCCACCTGGCGCCGGCCTGGCTGGCCAAGGCCGACCCGAAGACCGGCGAGCCGCGCAAGCGCGAATTCGGCCCCTGGATGCTGGATATTTTCGGTGTGCTGGCGAAGCTGCGCTTCCTGCGCGGGACACCGCTCGACCCGTTCGGCTATGGTCATGACCGCCGGGTGGAGCGCCAGCTGATCGCCGACTACGAGAAGACCGTCGACGACCTCCTGGCCAAGCTCAAACCGACCAACTACCGCACCGCCGTGGCCATCGCCGCGCTGCCGGAGCTGATCCGCGGCTACGGCCCGGTGAAGGAGCGCGCCATCGCCAAGGCCCGTCAGCAGGAGAAGGTGCTGCGTGAACAGCTCGACAAAGGCGATGAGGTACAGAGCGTGCGGCTGTTCCAGCCGGCGGCGTGACGTGCCTCCGTCTGATGGTTCCCATGCTCCAGCGTGGGAACCTCTTGCAGAAAGCTTCGGCGTTCAGGACGCGGAGCGTCTCCCGGGGACGTGCCCACGCAGGAGCGTGGGCACGATCAGAATTCATGAGCCAGCTGTAGGGCGGCGCAATCGCCGCGGGGGCGTGGCTTTACGGGTTCGGTGTGTGCCGGCTGCTTTTTTGTGGGAGCCCCGCCCTCGGGGCGAAGCTTTCAGTGGGCCCGGCGGTAGGGCCCGGACTTGATGACAACAAACGAGGTAAACCATGTCCGTATTCGCGCATCCCGATTTCGACCGCCACGAACAGGTGGTCTTCTGCCACGACAAGGCATCGGGTCTCAAGGCCATCATCGCCATCCACGACACGCGACTCGGCCCTGCGCTGGGCGGTTGCCGGATGTTTCCCTATGCCAATGACGACGACGCCCTGCGCGACGTGCTGCGCCTGTCGCGCGGCATGACGCTCAAATCCTCCCTGGCCGGCCTGGCGCTGGGCGGCGGCAAGGCGGTGATCATCGGCGATCCGCACACGGGCAAGAGCCAGGCGCTGCTGCACGCCATGGGCGATTTCGTCGACAGCCTCGGCGGGCGCTACATCACCGCCGCCGACTCGGGCACGGGTGATGCCGAGATGCAGGCCTTCGCCCAGCGCACCCGCCATGTGATGGGCGCATCGCCACGCACCACCCTGGATGGCAGCATCGCCAGCGGCGACCCCTCGCCGTCCACCGCGCTCGGCGTGTTCGTCGGGCTCCAGGCGGCGGTGCGGCATCGGCTCGGACATGACGACCTCGCCGGGCTCAAGGTGGCGATCCAGGGCGTCGGCCATGTCGGCTTGGGCCTGGCACGCCATCTCAAGGCGGCCGGCGCCGAGCTGTGGGTGGCAGACATCTTCGACGCCAACGTGCAACAGGCCATGGATGAACTGGACGCCAACGTGGTTCGTCCGCAGGACATCTACGGCCTCGACGTCGACGTGTTCGCCCCCTGCGCCATGGGCGGCATCCTCAACGAACAGACGCTGGAGGTGCTGCGCGCCCCGGTGATCGCCGGGGCCGCCAACAATCAGCTGGCCACGCCCGAGATCGGCGCCGAGCTGCAGCGGCGCAACCAGCTCTGGGCACCGGATTACGCCATCAACGCAGGCGGCATCATCGACGTCTACTACCAGCGCATTGGCGGCGCCGCCGCGCAGGCCGATGCCCATGTCCAGGGCATCGGCGACACCCTGCGGGAAATCTTCACCCGCTCCGCCGCCAGTGGCGAGCCGACCTCGGTCATCGCCGACCGCCTGGCGCTTGAGCGCCTGCAGGCCGGTGGTGAGTCGCGGCCCGAAGCGTTCAAGCGCCAGGCTTCCTGACAGGCACCGGCAGCACGCGGGTGATCGATGGCTCGCCGTAGGGTGGAAAACGCGCGAAGCGCTTTTCCACCACCCGCGGGTCAGCAGCAGACGAGGCTCTCAGGCCAAACAAGTTCGGCCCTACGGTTTGGCCACTGTAGGGCCGAATTCATTCGGCCGTTCGAAGGCCGCGACATCCCACCGCACCGGCTTGTCAGTTTTTCGTTACGCCTGGCAAGCCCCGGAACCAGATTTCCCGCCATGTTCGATGCTGTAAGGAAAAACTGACGGCCAGTCCGTGATCACCAGTCGCCCGGAGACTCGATACGGGGTTGTCCGGTGCCTGGCGCCGGGTTGTGATGAGGCCAGCCAAAGCCGTGTAGCCAGGGTCTGTTGACGTTTCGTCGCGGCCGCGCCGTAGCCTGTTTTCGCGCGGAGCAAGGCATGAGGAGAGAGATTTGGTCATTCCAAATGAACGACGAATAACGCAGCGCCGTGCAAAAACAGGCCCGGCCCTTCGGGTGGGGCCGCCTAGGTTGCGCGGCAAATATCGCCATGCGGTGTTGCGGGACTTGGCAAGGGAATGACCATTGCCTGTGTCCCGCGCCTTGCCTGGCGATATTTGGCGCAGCAACGCGGCTCGCGTCGAAACGTCAACAGACCCTAACCCTCACAACAATAATCAGGAGGCGAAATGAACGCCGTGAACAAGATCGAGCAGCACAATCCCATCGGCACCGACGGTTTCGAGTTCGTTGAATTCACCGCGCCGAACGCCGAAGGCATCGAGCAGCTGCGTACGCTGTTCACCCAGATGGGCTTCACCGAAACGGCCAAGCACCGCTCCAAGGCTGTCTGGCTGTTCCAGCAGAACGACATCAACATCGTCCTCAACGGCAGTCCCAGCGGTCATGTGCGCGAGTTCGCCGAGAAGCACGGGCCGAGCGCCTGCGCCATGGCCTTCCGCGTGAAGAACGCCGCCCAGGCCGCCGCCTACGTCGAATCCCAGGGCGCGAAACTGGTGGGCAGCCATGCCAACTTCGGCGAACTGAACATCCCCTGCGTCGAGGGCATCGGCGGCTCGCTGCTGTACCTCGTCGACCGCTATGGTGACCGGAGTATCTACGACGTCGATTTCGAATACATCGAGGGCCGCACGCCGAACGACAACGCCGTGGGCCTGACCTGCATCGACCACCTGACCCACAACGTCATGCGTGGGCAGATGGACGTCTGGTCCGGCTTCTACGAGCGCATCGCCAACTTCCGCGAGATTCGCTATTTCGATATCGAGGGCAAGCTCACCGGGCTGTTTTCAAGAGCGATGACCGCGCCCTGCGGCAAGATCCGCATCCCGATCAACGAGTCGGCCGACGACAAGTCGCAGATCGAGGAATTCATCCGCGAGTACCACGGCGAGGGCATCCAGCACATCGCGCTCTCCACCGACGATATCTACGAGACGGTCCGGCGCCTGCGCGCCAACGGCGTGGATTTCATGTCCACCCCGGACACCTATTACGAGAAGGTCGATAGCCGCGTGCCGGGTCACGGCGAGCCGCTGGACGAGCTGCGCGAGCTGAACCTGCTGATCGACGGCGCGCCGGGCGACGACGGCATCCTGCTGCAGATCTTCACCAACACGGTGATCGGCCCGATCTTCTTCGAGATCATTCAGCGCAAGGGTAACCAGGGCTTCGGCGAGGGCAATTTCAAGGCCCTGTTCGAATCCATCGAGGAGGACCAGTTGCGCCGGGGCGTGATCGGCGAATGAGGCGTAGGGTCTGTTGCCGTTTCGGCGCGGCTGCGGACGAAATGGCAACAGACCCTAGGGTGGATGTCGCGAAGCACATCCGCCGTCCCCCTTCGATTGAACCGAAAATCGGAACCGGAGCCCTCATGCTGACCCTCTATTCCTACTGGCGCTCCAGCGCCGCCTACCGCGTGCGCATCGCGCTCAACCTCAAGGGACTGGCATACGAAACCGTGCCGGTGCATTTGCTCAAGGACGGCGGCCAGCAGCATTCGGCCGAGTACAAGGCGCTCAACCCGCAGGAGCTGGTGCCCTTGCTGGTCGATGGCCAGGTGCGCATCGGCCAGTCCCTGGCGATCATCGAATATCTGGAAGAGATCTTCCCGCTGCCGTCGCTGCTGCCCGATGACCCACTCGATCGCGCACGGGTGCGTTCGCTGGCGCTACATGTCGCCTGCGATGTGCATCCGCTGAACAACACCCGCGTGCTGCAGTATCTCAGCGGCACGCTGGGTGTCGACGATGAGGCGAAACAGCAGTGGGTCCGCCACTGGATCGCCACCGGCCTGGCCGGCTTCGAGCAGGGGCTCGCCGACTACGACGGCCAGCTGTCACTCGGCGGACGGCCCGGTTATCTGGAGGCATGCCTGATTCCGCAGGTATACAATGCGCGCCGTTTTGCCTGTGACCTCGGCGCCTACCCGCGCATTCTGCAGATGGTCGCGCGCTGCGAAGAGCTGGACGCGTTCCGTAACGCCGCTCCGGAGGTGCAGCCCGACGCCCAATAAGGTTTATCCGCCTTGCATATTCCGTCGTGCCACGAGCGCGGCGGGTTCGATTTCCGTCACAGATAAAAACAAACAGGTGACGCATGACTCGTGAAAAACCCAAGAATCTCTGGCTTTCGCGCTGGGGCTTCGTCCTCGCTGCGACCGGCTCCGCGGTCGGCCTCGGCAATATCTGGAAATTCCCCTACATCACCGGCGAGTACGGTGGCGGCGCCTTCGTGCTGATGTATCTGGCGTGCATCCTGGCCATTGGCATTCCGGTGATGATGACCGAGATCGCCATCGGCCGGCGCGGCCGCGGCAGCCCGATCGACGCCATCAGTCGTGTGGTGCGCGAGGGTGGCGGCCATCCGGCGTGGAAGGCCGTGGGCAGCATGGCGATGCTGGCCGGCTTCATGATCCTCTGCTTCTACGTGGTGGTGGCAGGCTGGGCCTTCGCCTACACCTGGAAAATGCTCGACGGCTCGCTGGCGGCGAGCAGCGTCGAAGGCCTGGCGCAGGTCTTCGAGGCGCACAACGCCAACCCTTGGGCGCTCGGCGGCTGGAGCGTGCTGGTCGCGCTGCTGACGCTGTGGATCGTCGGCAAGGGCGTGCAGGCCGGGGTCGAGCGGGCCTTCCGCTGGATGATGCCGGGGCTGGCGGTGATGCTGCTGATCCTGGTCGGCTATGCGTTCACCAGTGGCGGCTTCGATCGAGGCTTCGCCTTCCTGTTCAGTTTCGACACCTCCAAACTCACCGGCGAAGCGCTGCTGGCGGCACTTGGCCACGCGTTCTTCACGTTGAGTCTGGCCTCCGGTGCGATCCTCACCTACGGCTCGTACATTCCTGACGGCCAATCCATCGTGCGGACCTCCTTCATGGTCGCCATCATCGATACCTGCGTGGCGCTGCTGGCAGGGCTGGCGATCTTCCCGATCATCTTCGCCAACGGCATGGATCCAAGCGCGGGGCCGGGTCTGATCTTCATGAGCCTGCCGCTGGCCTTCCAGCAGATGCCGTTCGGCACCGCGTTCGGCGTGCTGTTCTTCGCCATGGTGTCGATTGCCGCGCTGACCTCGGCGATTTCCATGATCGAGGCGACCGTCGCCTACCTCAACGAGAAGCACGGGGTCAGCCGGACCAAGGCCGCCATCGGTTCTGGCGCGGTGCTGCTGACCATCAGCCTGCTGGCGATGCTGTCGTTCAACGTCGGCGCGGACTGGAAGCTGTTCGGCACGACTTTGTTCGATGCGCTCGACTACCTGACCTCGCGCTGGATGATGCCGCTGGGTGGCATCCTGATGAGCCTGCTGGCTGGCTACTGCCTGCGTGCCGAGATCATGCGCGACGAGCTGGACCTGCCGCCGCTGGGCCATGCGCTGTGGCTGTACATGGTGCGCTACGTCTGCCCGGTGCTGATCCTGATGGTGTTCCTGCACGCCCTCGGCTGGCTGGGCTTCGACCCCTTGCAGCGCTGGTACTGGATCGCCGGCGGGATTGGTCTGCTGACGGTGCTTGGCGAGGCCTTGCGACCAAGAGTGATGCCGGCGTTGGCAGATCGCTGATCCGCATCCGTCCAGGAAAAACCAGCCGAGCGTACGGCTGGTTTTTTCCATTCAGGGTAGGAAACATAAGCGCCATGAATGGGTGGTTATTACGCTCGCTTTAAAGTTATTCCCCGCACGGCCGAGAAACTGATCGATATCAAGGACGATTGCGCTGGCAGGAGCCACTACGTACCGGTTTGTATGCGGGGGCCCTCTCATGTTCAGTCGTCTCAAGTTCAGCCAGAAAATCCTCCTGGCGGCGTGCCTGGTCGTAACCGCTGCGTTTGCGCTGTTCACGCTCTACAACGATTACCAGCAGCGCAATACCATTCGTGCAGGTCTCGAAAGTGACCTGAAGGCGATGGGTGATATCACCGCGCAGAACATCGAGAACTGGCTCTCCGGGCGCATCCTGCTGGTCGAGAGCATGGCGCAATCCGTCGCCAACGACAGCCAGCCGGACTCTGTCGTCGCGCTGCTCGAGCAACAATCCATGGCCTCGACGTTCAGGCTTTCCTATTTCGGTGGGCAGGACGGCAGCCTGATTCTGCGTCCCTTCACCAAGCTGCCCGATGACTACGAGCCACGTGATCGCCCCTGGTACAAGATGGCGATTGCGGCAAAAGCGTCCAGCCTCACCGAGCCCTACATCGATGACGTCGGCCAGGACCTGGTGCTGACCGTCGCCACGCCCGTGGTACGTGCTGGCCAGACGCTGGGCGTGATGGGCGGCGACCTGAGCCTGAAGACCATGGTGGATGCCATCAATGCGCTGGATTTCGGCGGCATGGGCCACGCGTTTTTGGTCAATGCCAAGGGTGAGGTTCTGGTGCACCCCGACCAGAACATGGTGGGCAAGAACCTGCGCGAACTCTATCCGCAGGACACGCCGAGCCTGGACAGCCGCTACAGCGAAGCCAGCCACGCGGGGAATGCCCGTATTCTCAGCTTCAGCCCGGTCACCGGCCTGCCATCGGTGAAGTGGCATGTCGGCATTTCCCTGGACCGCGACAAGGCCTACGCCAGCTTGACGAGTTTTCGCACCTCGGCGCTGATCGTGACCGTGGTTGCCGTGGTCTTCATCCTGGTGCTGCTGGGCATGCTCATCCGCGTGCTGATGGGCCCGCTCACCGACATGGGCCGCGCAATGGCCAATATCGCCGAAGGCGAGGGTGACCTGACGCGTCGGCTCGATGTGCAGTCGCGCGACGAATTCGGTGAACTGGCGACATCCTTCAACCGCTTCGTCGAGCGTATCCACGGCTCGATTCGCGAGGTCTCGTCCGCGACGCAGGCGGTCCACGAAGTGGCGCAACGCGTGCTCAACGCCTCGAATGCCTCTATGGTCAATTCCGACGAGCAGGCCAGCCGCACCAACAGCGTGGCGGCGGCCATCAACGAGCTGGGCGCCGCCGCCCAGGAAATCGCGCGCAACGCGGCCGACGCCTCGCTACAGGCCAGCGGTGCGCGCCAGGATGCCGAGGACGGGCGCGAGGTCGTCCAGCAGAATATCGCCGCCATGCGCGAGCTGTCCGAGAAGATCAGGGCGTCCAGCGCCGAGATCGAAGCGCTGGACGCCAAGACCGTGGACATCGGCCACATCCTCGAAGTGATCCAGGGCATTTCCGAGCAGACCAACCTGCTGGCCCTCAACGCCGCCATCGAGGCCGCGCGGGCAGGCGAAGCCGGCCGGGGCTTCGCGGTGGTGGCGGACGAGGTGCGCAACCTCGCCCATCGCACCCAGAGTTCTGCGCAGGAAATCCAGCAGATGATCGAAGAGTTGCAGGTCGGCGCGCATGCCTCGGTGGAAAACATGGCCGCCAGCCAGCGGCAGAGCGAGGACAGCGTCACCATTGCCGACCGGGCCGGCGAACGCCTGGGCGAAGTCACCCAGCGAATCGGCGAGATCGACGGCATGAACCAGTCCGTGGCGACGGCAACCGAAGAGCAGACCTCGGTGATCGAGTCGCTGAACATGGACATCACCGAGATCAACACCCTCAACCAGGAAGGCGTGGAGAACCTGCAATCCACCCTGCGCGCCTGCAACGACCTGGAACAGCAGGCCGAGCGGCTCAAGCACCTGGTGGGCAGCTTCCGGATATAGGGAGCGGACGCTCGCGCATTAATTGGCGAGTGGCACCTCGCATGGTGCGATGGGGCTGCCCCCTCACCCCGGCCCTCTCCCGCGAGGGGAGAGGGGGAAAAGCAGGCCCTGCATTGGTTGTGCATTTGTGCTGAGCCAGTCAGCCCGTTGTTCCCAGAACCTCTCAGTTTGAAAACCCTTTCTCGAGAGAAGAGAAAGAGCTCCTGCACTGGTTAAGCATTTGTGCTGTAGCTAGGCAGCTAAGCGCTGTTGGCCCAGTACACCATCCCATCTCGCTCGGTCTACTCCCTCTCCCCTTGCGGGAGAGGGCGGGGGAGAGGGGGCTCGGCTAGCGCATGCCGCGAACCGATACTCTCCCGGCGCTTCGCTAAGCCCAGTAACCGATCAATTCTCCTCCTTCGTCTCGCTCCCCATTCCTGAACTCGCCAGCTCCAGGGCCTGCACGCTGCTGAACTGCCCGTTGGTGCCGTGGTTGGCGCCGGCGTTGATGCGCAGGCCGACTTCCAGCCCCGGTGTGGATTCCAGTCGTTCGGCCAGGTCCCGCGCGTTGCCGATCATGCGCCGCTCGGCCATGTGGCGTTGGCGTGGAACGGTCAGCGGGGCGTCGGCGGCGGGTTCTTCCGCGCTGCCGACGGTGAGCAGCAGGCGGGCGTCCAGCGGTTGCTGCCGGGCGCGTGCTTCGAAGGCTGCCAGCGTGCGTTCGATATAACCCTGATACCACCAGATCGACGGGCTCGCCGCGACGTAGCCGCTGAAGGCCTGCGGCCGGTTGAGCAGCGCATAGAGGGTGAACAGCCCGCCATAGGAATGGCCGAACAGCGTCTGGCGCTGCGGATCGACCGGATGGCGCGCGGCGATCATCGGCTTGAGTTCGCTTTCGAGAAAATCCAGGAAGCGCTCGGCACCGCCATAGGGTGGCGGCTCGCGGTCGGGCAGGCGCTGGCGGTCCTCGGCGTCGGGCGTGTAGTCCTCGGCGCGAGCCTTGAAGTCGTACAGTGCTTCGCCCGGATAGCCCACGCCGACCACCAGTACGCTGTTGCGCAGCGTGGGATCGGGGCGGGCTTCCAGTGCCTGGGCCTGGATCGCCAACGACGGAAACAGGGCGTTGCCGTCGAGCACGTAGAGCACCGGATAGCCGCTGGGCGGCGGTGCATGCCGTGGCTGTGAGACGAAGATGCGGTAGTCGCGACCGGTATGCGTCGAATGCAGGATGCGCTGTTCGGCCTGCGGCAGGGTCACCGGCTGCCAGTCATGGGGTGCGGCTGCTGGCGCCAGGGGCGTAGCCAGTGCGGCGATGGTCGCCATGGCGAGCCGCTTCATGGCTGGGCGTCGCCAGCGATTGGCAGCGGGCCGTCCTGCCAGACGACCTGCAGGGCCTCCTCGCCGGAGAAGCGCTCGAGGTGATCGGCGATGACGAAGCACAGGCGCTTTTGCGCTTCGCCTGCCTCGGCCTGGCAGTCGATCAGCAGGTGATCAGCTTCGGCGTGCATCCGGCAGTCGCCGAAGGCGAAGGCGATCTGAGCATGGGCGGCGTCCGCCTGTACTTCTGCCTTGTGGGCGAAGTGCTTGCACAGGCGGGTCATGTTGCGCGAGGCGCGTGGCGTGGGTACCACGGCGTGGAACTGGGGCATGGGGATCTCCATGATGAAGTCACCGACGCCATGAGCGTCGGCGACTCGGGTGGATCAGAACTCGTAGCGGGCGCCGACCAGGAAGGTACGCGACGGACCATAGAAGTTGAAGGTGGTGGTCGATCCCACGCGCGAGTAGTACTCGCGATCGAAGACGTTGTTGACGTCGAACGTGGCGGTCAGTTTGGGCGTGAGCGGATACGACAGCTTGGCGTCCACCACGGCGTAGCCGGGAGCCTCGATGCCGGTTGCGGTCTGGAAGTGGCTCATGCCGGTGATGCCAGTGCCAAGCCCCAACCCGGCCAGTGGGCCGCCTTGCAGCTCGTAGTTGCTCCACAGCGAGAACTGGTTCTGCGGCATCAGTTCGAACACGGCGTTGGCGTCGCCCTTGATGATGTCGGTGTCCATGTAGGTGTAGCCGCCGATCAGTTCCCAGCCCGGCAGCGGGTTGCCGCTGACTTCGATTTCGCCACCACGGATGCGGGCCTCGCCGATCGACAGGTAGTAGGTGCCGGTGAGGTTGTTCTGGTCACGCGCCGCGCGGTTCTCGTCGGTCAACTGGAACAGCGAGAGCCGGGTGTTGAGCGCGCCGCCGAAGTAGCTGCCCTTGACACCCACCTCGTATTGCTCGCCCTCGCGCGGGTCGATGACATCGCCGGCGACGTCGACATTGGTCTGCGGCTTGAACACCTTGGAATAGCTGGCATACAGCGAGTGCCACTGGTCCAGGTCGAAGACCAGGCCACCATAGGGCGTGATCTTGGCGTTTTCCCGTACGTCGCCGTTGGTTCGGGCGCCGTTGGCCAGTGTCGTGGTGCTGGTGTCTCCATCGAACCAGCTGACCCGAGCACCGCCGATCAGTGCCAGGCGCTCCACCGGGCGGAAGGTCAGTTTGGAATAGAGGCCGAACTCCTTTTCGTCGCTCGTTACCCGCTGGCGGTAATTGACGGCCGGTTTGGGAATCGAGGACGACGCAGGGTTGTTGATGTCGATGGCGCCGAGCGATGTGGAGGCACCGCCGGCGCGGTAGTCGGTGTCGTAGCGCTTGTAGTCGGTGCCGACCACGAATTCGCTGACCTGGCCGAAGGTCTCGAACGGCTGACTGTAGCTGGCATCCAGGGCCAGGGCATCCTGGTCGAGGTCGCGGGCGGTGCTGGTCAGCGAGGCGTTGCCGGCGGCATTCGGGGCACCGCCGGTGAACGCGTAGTAGAACTCGGTGTCGCGTTGCGAACTGCGCACGGCAACCCGGCCGAAGCCGCCATTGTCGAAACGATGGGTCAGTTCGCCGATGAGATCGGTGGTCCTGCCGTCGAAGTAGTTCCAGTCCGCGCCGAGGAAGGTATCGCGGTCCAGATTCAGCAGATTGCCGGAGGCGTCGGTCGGGTAACCGTTGTGCGGCGTGATGTCCTTTTTCTGGTGCAGGAGAGCCAGCGACAGCATGGTGCTGTCGGTCAGGTCGAACTCCAGGGCGCCATAGAAGTTTTGCGCGGTGTTGGTGTTGTAGTCCACCTCGCCATTGGTGTCGGCCTGGGCCAGCACGGTACGGCCGCGTACGTTGCCGGAAGATGTCAGTGCACCCGAGAGGTCGGTTTCCAGGTAGCTGGTGTCGAAGCTGCCATAGCGGCCGGTGACGCTGCCCTGGAAGTCACGGGTCGGGCGCTTGAGCACCATGTTGACGATGCCGCCCATCTCGCTGGTGCTGTTGAACAGCCCCGATGGCCCCCGCATGATCTCGACCCGGTCGAACGGCGCCAGCATGGGCACGGTACCGTTGATACTGGCCATGGGCGCGGGCAGGCCATTGATATTGAACTCGTCGTATTCGTAGCCACGGGCGTAGATCGAGGAGCGGCCGCTGTCGTTGGTCAGGGTGCGCAGGCCGGCGGTGTACTTGGCCAGGTCGTCCAGGTTCACGAACTGCCGGTCCTTGATGTAATCGTCGGTGTAGACCGTGATCGACTGAGGAATGTCGCGCAACGCGGCGGGCGTCTTGGTGCCCACGGTCGCCGCTTCCACCGTATAGCCGCCGCTCTCTTCCGAGGATGGCATGTCGTACAGCCGGTTGCCCTCGACGGTGATGCTCTCCAGCTGGACCGGCTCGTCCTGCGGCGCGACGCTCTGGGCCAGGGCGCTCAGCGGAAAGGGCGCGAGCAGGCCGACGAACAACCAGTGCCGGGAACGATGGGAAAGGAAGGGGCGGGTGGTTCTGTCCATGCGGCGGCTCCTGTCGCGGGTGGCGGGGCAGGTTGGCGGCTGTCCCCGTGATCGCAGTAATGATAATGATTTGCATCAATATGTAACGGCGCGTAGTCTGCCACCACGCCGTGGGCCGAGCCTTTGCGCGAGCCAACATTTGCTTTGCGATCTTCCATTGCCGGGGATATGCGCCATGCAGCAGCCTGATCACCTCATCCGCCGCGACGAGTTGCCCGTCACCAGCCAGCCGGGTCTGCGCCTGGCGCGGCCCGACGACGATCGCCTGTTCTATGGTCGGGTGGGCTGGCTGCAATTGCGCGATGGGCTGTCGCTGCACTGGTCGGATTACGAGGAGTTGCAGGACTTCGTCACCGAGAGCGTCGTCGGTCCGCGCCTGTCGTTCGTGCTGTTTCTCGACGGGCAGAGCGAGGTGAGTTACGGCGAGCTGCCGCTCACTTTCGGTCGGCCGGACCGCCGCTGCCGTCCCGAGGGGGTGGCTCTGGCGATGAACGAGCCGGTGCTGTTCCGCCGCCAGGCCCGGCGCGGCCAGCACATCCGCAAACTGGTGATCAGCCTGACGCCTGAGTGGTTCGAGGCCGCCGGAGCCGAGATCGGCGGCACGACGCATCGCTTCATGCAGAGCCACCTGGCGCCGCGCGCCTGGCAACCCTCGGCGCGCCTGCTGACCCTGGCCGAGCAGATGCTCAATCCGCCGGGCTACGATCCGCTGCTAGAGCGTCTGTACCTGGAGAGCCGGGCGCTGGATATCACTTGCGAAGCGCTGGTCAGCCTTGGCGACACGCTGCCGAGCGGCGACTTGCGCCCACACGAGCATCAGCGCGTGCAGCGGCTGGTGGAATTGCTCGATAGCGGCGTGGCGGATGACTGGACGCAGGAGCGCATCGCCCGGGAGATGGGCGTCAATGCCACCACGCTGCAGCGCCAGTTCCGTGCGCTGCATGGCATGACGTTGTTCGAGTACCAGCGCACACGGCGCCTGCTGCAGGCGCGCCAGGCGCTGGAGCGCGATGGCGTCAGCGTGAACGAGGCCGCCTGGCTGGCCGGCTACAACAGCCCGGCCAACTTCGCCACGGCCTTCAAGCGACAGTTCGGCATCAGCCCCAAGCAGGTGCGGGCGCGTATCTGAGGCGGTGGCGGCTGCGGCGCTAGGGTCTGTTGCCATTTCGTCCGCGGCCGCGCCGGAGCCTGTTTTTACGCGAGGCAAGGCACGAGAAGCGAAGTTTGGTTATTCCAAATAAGTGACGAGTAACGCCGCATCGCGTAAAAACAGGCCCGGCCCGAAGGGTTGCGCGGGAAATGGCGCCAGCTGTCGTTGTAGGACTTGGTAAGGGAATGACCATTACCTGCGTCCTACGCCTAACCTGGCGCCATTTCTCGCAGCAACGCGGCTCGCGACGAAACGGCAACAGACCCTAGGCTGCTCAGTCCGAAACCACCCGGGCGATGGCGCGCGCAAGGTCGTCCAGCCGCTCGGCATCCAGCCCGGCGACGTTGGCGCGGCCGCTTTCCACCAGGTACACCGCATCCTCGCTGCGCAGGCGTCGCACCTGGGCCGCGGTGAGTCCGGTATAGGAAAACATCCCGCGCTGCGCGCCGATATGTGCGAAGCGTTCGGCCAGTCCGTAGGGCTGCAGCGCTTCGAGCAGGCCGTTACGCAGCCCCGCGATGCGCTGGCGCTTGGCCGCGACTTCCTGCTGCCAGAGCTGGCGCAGCTGTTCGTCGGCGAGGATGGTCGCCACCACGGCGGCACCGTGGGAAGGCGGCGTAGACCAGAGGTTGCGCGCCAGCGCGGCGAGCTGGCTGCGCACGTCCTGCAGCGATGAGGCGTCCGCCGTGATGGCGATCAGCGCGCCGGTGCGTTCGCGATAGAGACCGAAGTTCTTCGAACAGGAACTGGTGATCAGCACTTCCGGCAACGCCTCGACGAACAGCCGTACGGCCCAGGCATCTTCTTCCAGCCCGTCGCCGAAGCCCTGGTAGGCGAAGTCGAACAGCGGCAGCAGCTCGCGTGCGCGCACCACTTCCAGGACCTGGCGCCAGTCGTCGTGGCTCAGGTCGAAGCCGGTCGGATTGTGGCAGCAGGCATGCAGCAGCACGACGTCGCCGGGCGGAATCTCGACCAGCGTGGCGAGCAGGCCGGCGACGTCCAGGCGATTGTCGGCCCCGACGTAGGGGTAATGCCGCACCGGCAGGCGTGCGGCGGCGAACAGGGTTTCGTGGATCGGCCAGGTCGGGTCGCTGAGCCAGAGGCTGCGGCCCGGCAGGCATCGGGCGATGAAATCTCCCGCCAGCCGCAGTGCGCCGGTACCGCCCGGCGTCTGGGTGCAGCCGGCGCGACCTTCGCTCAGTGCAGGCGAATGCTCGCCCAGCACCAGGCGCAGCAGTTGCTCGCCGAACAGTGGGTCGCCATGACCGCCGATGTAGCTTTTGGTCAGCTCGGTGGCGATCAAACGCTGTTCGGCCAGTTTCACCGCCTGGGGAATCGGCGTGATGCCCTCGGCATCCTTGTAGACACCCACGCCCAAGTCGAGCTTGGCCGGATTGGGATCGGCGCGATAGGCGTCGAGCAAGCCCAGGATGGGATCGCCGGGTACCCGTCCGACCTGGCCGAAATGCCTCACTTGCGACCCTCCGCCTGGCTCGCCACTTCGTCGGTGCGCGCGGCCATGATGAAGTCGTTGCGGTGCAGGCCCTTGATCGAATGGCTCCACCAGGTGACGGTGACCTTGCCCCACTCGGTGAGCAGACCCGGGTGGTGGCCCTCGGCTTCGGCGATCTCGCCGACGGCATTGGTGAAGGCCAGCGCGTGCTTGAAGTTCTTGAACAGGAAGGCCTTCTCCAGCTCCATGTGGCCGTCGCGGGTTTCGATGTTCCAGTCGGGGATCTGCTTGATCAGCTCGGCCAGTTCGTCATCGCTGACTTTCGGCGCATCGGCTCGGCAGGCTTCGCAATGGGCTTGGTTGAGAGAAGTCATGATCGGTCCTTGTGGTGAGGTTGATAAGAGTCAAGCAGCGTAGGGTGGACAACGCCGCAGGCTTGTCCACGCGCCGGGTTCGGTCTGCCACGTTGTGAAGAGGCCTCGTTGTGGGCGGTGGATGAGCCTTCCGGCGTCATCCACCCTACGGGTTAGTGGCGGCCAAACCTACGCGTGGAAAATGCTTCGCAGTTTTCCACCCTACGCGGCTTTCGGCGGAAACTTCGGCTGGTGCAGGCCCAGCTGCATGGCACTGCGCACGTGGGCCATGATGTCTTCGTGGGCCACGTCGAACAGCCGGCGCAGTTGCGGCAGGACGAAGTACACCGGCTGCAGGATGTCGATGCGGTATGGCGTGCGCATGGCTTCGACCACATCGAAGGGTTGATGCTCGGGCTCGTCCGAGAGGCAATAGAGCGTCTCCTTCGGCGAAGAAAGGATGCCGCCGCCGTAGATGCGCCGGCCGGCTGGCGTGTCCACCAGGCCGAATTCGATGGTCATCCAGTACAGCCGCGCCAGGTAGACGCGCTCCTCCTTGCTGGCCCTGAGGCCGAGCTGGCCGTAGGTATGGGTGAACTCGGCGAACCAGGGGTTGGTCAGCAGCGGGCAGTGGCCGAAAATTTCGTGGAAGATGTCCGGCTCCTGCAGGTAGTCCAGTTCTTCCGGCGTGCGGATGAAGGTGGCAACGGGGAAGCGCTTGCTTGCCAGCAGCTCGAAAAAGGTCTGGAAGGGAATCAGCGCCGGCACGCGCGCCACCTGCCAGCCGGTGGTCGCGGCGAGCACGCGGTTGATTTCGTCCAGCTGCGGAATGCGCTCGTGGGGGAGGGCGAGCTGTTCGATACCGTCCAGGTATTCCTGGCAGGCGCGGCCGTCGAGCAGTTTCAGCTGGCGTTCGATCAGGGTCTGCCAGACGGCGTGCTCGGCGTCCGGGTAATGGATATGGCCGTGCGCGTCCGGTTCGCGGGCGACGTATTGCGTATGTTTCATCTGACCTCCTGAGCGCGATGGCCGACTGAATCTTGTTATGCCTCCATCTGATACCCCGGTGAGCGCCTTGGGTAGCGCTTGCAGGCGCTCGAAAGGCGCGATCACAAGGTGGTCTTGTAAAGAAATGATTACGACCTTCTGCTGCCTTGGGTTGATCACATGCTTCGGCGGATTGACTGTCAAATAATCTTGACGTAAATCAAGTGTGTGCGGCAGATAGTCGCGCCCATAACAACAATCAGGTGCCTTGCATGCGAATCAAGATTCTTTGCCAGAACCGTGTCGGCATCCTGCGCGACATGCTCGAGTTGCTGGTGGACTACGGCATCAACGTCGCCCGCGGCGAGGTAGGGGGCGAGCATGGCAATGCCGTCTACCTGCATTGCCCCAACCTGATGAACCTGCAACTGCAGGCGCTGCGGCCGAAGATGGAGGCGCTGCAGGGCGTCTTCGAGGTGCGCAAGGTTGGGCTGATGCCCAGCGAGCGGCATTCGCTGGAGCTCAATGCGCTGCTCGGCGCCTTGGAGTTCCCGGTACTGTCCATCGACATGAACGGCGCCATCGTGGCGGCGAACCGGGCGGCGGCGCAGCTGCTGGGCGTGCGGGTCGACGAGGTGCCGGGCATGAGCCTGTCGCGCTACGCCGAGGATTTCGACCTGCCGGAGCTGGTACGGGCGAACCGGGCGCGCATCAACGGCCTGCGGGTGACCATCAAGGGCGATGTCTTCCTCGCCGACATCGCTCCGCTGCAAGCGGACAACGACGACAGCGAGGCGCTGGCCGGCGCCGTGCTGACGCTGCATCGCGCCGACCGTGTCGGTGAGCGCATCTACCAGGTGCGCAAGCAGGAGCTGCGCGGCTTCGACCGGATCTTCCAGAGCTCCAAGGTGATGATGGCGGTGGTCCGCGAGGCGCGACGCATGGCGCCGTTGGATGCGCCGTTGCTGATCGAGGGCGAGACCGGCACCGGCAAGGAACTGCTGGCCCGCGCCTGCCATCTGTCCAGCCCGCGCGGGCAGTCGCCGTTCATGGCGCTCAACTGCGCCGGTTTGCCCGAATCCATGGCCGAGACCGAGCTGTTCGGCTATGGCCCCGGTGCCTTCGAGGGCGCGCGGCCGGAGGGCAAGCTCGGCCTGCTGGAACTGACCGCCGGCGGCACGCTGTTCCTCGACAGCGTCGGTGAAATGAGCCCACGGCTGCAGGCCAAGCTGGTGCGCTTTCTGCAGGATG
Organism: Stutzerimonas nitrititolerans; assembly: GCF_003696285.1. Lineage (GTDB taxonomy): Bacteria > Pseudomonadota > Gammaproteobacteria > Pseudomonadales > Pseudomonadaceae > Stutzerimonas > Stutzerimonas nitrititolerans. The sequence goes on along the minus strand of NZ_RFFL01000004.1, from coordinate 196,945 downwards.
GCGGCTTCCGCCGGGTGGGCAGCGACGAGGAGGTCTATCTGGATGTGCGGGTGATCTGCGCGACCCAGGTCGACCTGTCCGAACTCTGCGGCCAGGGGCGCTTTCGCGGTGATTTGTATCATCGGTTGAACGTGCTGTCGCTGCATATCCCGCCGCTGCGCGAATGCCTGGATGGCCTGGAACCGCTGGCACTGCACTTCCTCGACCAGGCCAGCCGGCAGATCGGTTGTGCCTTGCCGAGCCTGTCTCCTGCGGCGCTGGAACGGCTGGCCGGCTACCACTGGCCGGGTAACGTGCGGCAACTGGAGAACACGTTGTTCCAGGCGGTATCGCTGTGCGAAGGCGGGGTGATCGAACCGGCGCACATCCGCCTGCCGGATTACGGCGCCGCGCAGCCGCTGGGCGAGTTCTCCATGGACGGCAACCTGGACGCCATCGTCGGCCGCTTCGAGAAAGCCGTACTGGAAAGCCTCTACGCCGAACACCCCAGCAGCCGCCTGCTGGGCAAGCGCCTCGGCGTGTCACACACCACCATCGCCAACAAGTTGCGTGAGTACGGCATTGGCAAGGAAGCCTGAGGCCCTCTTGGGAGATTTCGATCGCTCCCATGCTCCGCGTGGGAGCGCACCTTGCGATGCTTTGCGTCGCTGGGCGCGGAGCGCCCCGGCTGGGTTCCCACGCGGGAGCGCGGGAACCATCGGTGGGTCGGGTTGCAAGACCTGAAAGCTTAGCGCCGAGAGGAGACCCTTCTGCAGGCTGCGGTCAGCTCAATTCGATCGCTCCCATGCTCCGCGTGGGAGCGCACCTTGCGATGCTTTGCGTCGCTGGGCGCAGAGCGCCCCGGCTGGGTTCCCACGCGGGAGCGCGGGAACCATCGGGTTGCAAGGCCTGAAGGCTTAGCGTCGAGCGCGGCCCTCCCGGAGGCTGCGGTCAGCTCAATGCACGGCCTGGGTCACGGCGTCGATCAGTGCCTGCAGGTCGATCGGCTTGCGCAGGTGCAGGTTGAAGCCTGCCGCCCTGGCCTTTTCCACGTCGCGCAGGGTGCCGTAGCCGGTCAGGGCGATGCTGGGGGTATCGGCGTTGGTGGTGCCGCGGCGTATCTCGCTCATCATCCTGTGGCCGTCGACGTCCGGCATGCCGATGTCGGAGAGGATCACGTCGAAGCGCGACTGCTCGGCCAGTTCGATGCCTCGGGCGCCTCCGTCGGCGGTGGTCACGTTCGCGCCTTCGCTTTCCAGCAGCTCGCAGAGGGTGGCGAGGATTTCCGCCGAGTCGTCCACCAGCAGGATGTCGATGCCGACCAACGCACCCAGTTCGGTGGCGTTGCCCTGGTCGTTGAGCGCCAGCTCGGTCTGCAGGTGTATCGGCAGCCAGACGCTGAACCGCGCGCCGCGGCCGAGCCCTTCGGAGAAGGCCTCGATACGGCCGCCGTGGGCCTCGACCAGTTGCTTGACCAGCGCCAGGCCGATGCCCAGGCCGTGCTTGGAGCGCTGGGCGTGCTGCATCTCGGCCTGGCCGAACATGTCGAATACCTTGGGCAGGAAGTCGGCGGCTATGCCTTCGCCGGTGTCGATCACGTTCAGTCGCGCCTGGTCGCCGTCGCGCTCGAGTTCCATGCAGATGCGATCGCCGGCCTTGGTGAATTTCCAGGCATTGTTCAGCAGGTTCCAGATGATCTGCTCCAGCCGCGTCAGGTCGGCGCGAACGAAGACCGGTTGCTCCGGCCTGAAGCTTTCGAAGGTGACGCCCTCGGCCTGGGCCAGCGGGCTGAACACCGCCTCGATGCTGCCGAGCACATCCTGATATTGCAGCGTGGTGAAGTTGAGCTTCAGCTTGCCGGTGCGGATGCGCGAGACGTCCATCAGGTCGTCGATGATCCGTGACTGGCTGCGCACCGCGCTCTGGATCGCCTGCGTGGCCTTGAGCAGGTTCGGCGTGTTCTTGGCGGCCTGGGAGCGCGCGATCAGGTCGGTGTTGAGCTGGATGAGGTTGAGCGGGTGCTTGAGCTCGTGGGAGAGCACGGCGAAGAACTCGTCCTTCTGCTGGTTGGCCGCCTGGATGATTTCCAGCTCATTCTGCTGGCTGTTGCTGCGCTGTCGATCTTCGGTGACGTCGCGGGCGATCTTGGCGAAGCCGGTGATTTCGCCGTCGTTGTTCACCAGCGGATTGACCAGGCCACTGAAGAAGCACCGCGTTCCGTCCCGGCGCATGTGCCAGCGCTCGTCGGTGGCCTGGCCCTGTTCCAGGGCGCGTTTGCGCTCGGCTTCCGGTATGCCGGCCAGGCGGTCCTCTTCGGTGTAGATGATACTGATGTTGCGGCCAATCACCTCTTCTTCGCGATAGCCGAAGATATAGGCGGCGCCGCGATTCCAACTGGTGATGAGCCCGTCGCAATCCATGGTGATCAGCGCATAGCCCTTGGTGCTCTGTGCCAGCAGCCGCAGGTGGTCCTCGCCGGCGCGCAGCTGTTCTTCGGCCAGGCGGCGGTCGGTGATGTCGATGAAGGTCAGCACGGCGCCCTGGATGCGGTCATCCAGCGTGCGGTAGGGCAGGAAGCGCGCCAGGTACCAGTGGTCGCCGTCGCGATTGCAGATTTCGCGCTCGACCAGATGCAGCGCTTCGAAGGCTTGCGTAGCGTCCTGGTAGAGCTGCGGATAATCGAGGCGGTGGGTGATGTCCAGCAGGGAGCGACCGGCGTCGGCGCCGATCACGTTGAAGATGTCCCGCGCTCGGGGCGTGAACCATTTGATACGCATCTCGCGGTCGACGAACAGGGTGGCGATGTCCGTCGAGGAGATCAGGTTCTGCAGGTCGTCGTTGATCTTGCTGGTTTCGTCAACCTTGGTCTTGAGTTCGAAGTTGACCGTGGTGAGCTCTTCGTTGATCGATTGCAGCTCTTCCTTGCTGGTTTCCTGTTCCTCGGTGGCCGAACGCAACTCTTCGTTGATCGCCTGCAGTTCCTCGTTCGAGGCGCGCAGTTCGTCGCTGGCGGTTTCCGAGTGCTCCATGGTCACCTGCAGCTGTTCCTTGGTCCGCTGCAGTTCGGCTTCCAGCTGGAGCAGCACGCTGTCCTTGAGGTCGGTATTTTCCAGCGTGCTGCCGTCCATGCAATCTTCGACTTCATCGAAGATCACCAGCATGTACTCGTCGCCGGCTTCGTTGTCCTGGAAGGGCCGCACCACCATGTTCACGTAGCAGTGCCGGTCGTCGCGTTCCAGCTTCACCCGCCGCGCCTCGACGCTCTTGCCGGTGTGGCTGGCCTGGCATAGTGCGGTGCGCAAATCCGAGCGCAGCTGCGGATGGACCAGGGTGATCAGGTTCAGCGAGGGCTCGCCGCCGACGTAGCGCAGGAAATTCCCGGCGCGGTCGGACATGTGCACGATTTCCGACTTGCGATCGATGATCACGCTGGGCGGGGCGTACTGTTCGAGGGCGCGCTGGTGCATCTCGGCGAACGAGCGCTTGCGGTCGCCGTTAGGCTGCTGTCTGAGTGGCGCCTTGGGAGAAGGGGTGTTGACCAGTGCCTGGAAAGGGTAGGCGGATCTGTTGCGAACCCCCGAGCCCAGGTTCCTGGCGCGGTAGATGCGGTTCTTCTTGTCCACCGGCTCGAACAGCTGGCTGCAGGCGTCGGCGGTCTCCGAGCTGCCGAGGAACAGGTAGCCGCCGGGGTTGAGCGCGAAGTGGAACATGCGCAGCACTTCGACCTGGATGTTCCGGTCCAGGTAGATCATCAGGTTGCGGCAGGAGACCAGGTCGAGCCGGGAGAAGGGCGGGTCTCGAAGGATGTCGTGGCGGGCGAAGAGGATGCGCTCGCGCAGCTCCTTGCGCATGCGGTAGTGCCCCGGCTCCTTGATGAAATGCTGGCGCAGGCGGCTGGGCGGCACATCGGTCACGATGGCTTCGGGGTAGATGCCGGTGCGCGCGGTTTCCAGGGCGCGATCGTCGATGTCGGTGGCGAACAGCTGCAGCTGGACTTCGCTGTTGGGCTCGCTCAGCTGCGTCTGGTCGGCGAAGAGCATGCCCAGCGAGTAGGCTTCCTCACCGCTCGAACAGGCGACGGCCCAGATCCGCAGGGACTTGTCCTCGGCCTTCTGCTCGAACAGCACCGGGATGACGTCGCGCTCCAGCGCTTCGAAGGCTTCCCGGTCGCGGAAGAAGTTGGTCACGCCGATCAGCATGTCCGCCAGCAGCGCGGCGGTTTCTTCGGGTCGAGCGTGCAGGAACCTGGCATAGGCGGGCATGTCGTGCAGCGCGTTGACCTGCAGGCGGCGTTCGATGCGCCGCAACACCGTGGCTTGCTTGTAATGTTGGAAATCATGACCGGTCCGATTGCGCAGCAGTTCGAGAATCTCGCGTAACGCCAGTTCGTTGGGGCGGGACTGGCTGCGCGCATGCTCGTTTTCGATCCGGCCCTGGTCCGTGCCGGCCTGCTCGGTTTCGCCAGGCTGCGGCATCGGGTGGCTGCGGGCGATGAGTGATTCAAGGTTACCGCCGAGTTCCATCAGGCGCTGGGGCATTTCCGCCGCCGGCAGCACGATGTCGACCATGCCGGTTTCGATGGCGTGCAGGGGCATCGAGTCGTGCTCGGCATCCTCCGGGCTCTGCGCCAGGGTCACGCCGCCCTGTTCCTTGATACGCGACAGGCCGACCGAACCATCCGCCCCACTGCCGGACAGCACGATGCCGATGGCATGGGTGTGGTGCACGTCGGCCAGGGCGCGGAAGAACAGGTCGATTGCCACCTGCGGTCCGCGTGCGCGGGTGGGTTTCTGCAGGCGCAGGTAACCGTCGTTCATCGACAGGACCATCGCCGGCGGAATCACGTAGACATGATTGCGCTCGATGGGCACCGGCCCGGTGACCTGCCGCACGGGCATCCGCGTGACGTTCTGGAGGATCTTGTCGGCGCTGCTCTCGTGCCGGGGCGACAGGTGCAGGATGATCACGAACGCCATGCCGCAGTCGCTGGGCATGTGCTCGAAGAAGGTCATCAGCGCCTTCAGGCCGCCCGCCGAGGCGCCGATGCCCACCACGGGATAGTCCAGCGTGCTTCGGGCCAGGTGGGTGTTCTTCGGGCTGGAGGGCTCTGGGCCGTTATTCGTCGGCATTCGGTATTGTTATGTTGGCATGCAGGTTCGACAGCATAGGTAAAACAGCGGCCCGGTGGCGAGCCTTTATCTCGCGCCGCCACATGCCGCCCCGTGGCAACAGGGGCCTAGGGTCTGTTGACGTTTCGCTCGCGGACACGCCGGAGCCTGTTTTTGCGCGGAGCAAGGCATGAGGAGAGAAGTTTGGTCATTCCAAATGAACGACGAATAACGCCGCGCCGCGCAAAAACAGTCCCGGCCCTTCGGGTGGGGCCGCCTAGGTTGCGCGGCAAATATCGCCATGCGGCGTTGCGGGACTTGGCAAGGGAATGCCATTGCCTGCGTCCCGCGCCTTGCCTGGCGATATTTGGCGCAGCAACGTGGCTCGCGACGAAACGTCAACAGACCCTAGCATTCGATGATGTTGACAGCTAGCCCGCCGCGGGCGGTTTCCTTGTACTTGCTTTTCATGTCGGCGCCGGTCTGGCGCATGGTGCGGATGACCTTGTCCAGCGAGATGAAATGGCTGCCGTCGCCGCGCAGGGCCATGCGCGCAGCGTTGATGGCCTTCACCGAGCCCATGGCGTTGCGTTCGATGCAGGGCACCTGCACCAGGCCGCCGACCGGATCGCAGGTGAGCCCGAGGTTGTGCTCCATGCCGATCTCGGCGGCGTTCTCCACCTGCTGCGGTGTGCCGCCGAGCACCTCGCACAGCGCGCCGGCGGCCATGGAACAGGCGACGCCTACTTCGCCCTGGCAGCCGACCTCGGCGCCGGAAATCGAGGCGTTTTCCTTGTAGAGCATGCCGATGGCGGCGGCGGTGAGCAGGAAGCGCACCACGCCGTCGTCGTTGGCGCCGGGTACGAAGCGTGCGTAGTAATGCAGCAGCGCCGGGATGATGCCGGCAGCGCCATTGGTCGGAGCGGTCACCACCCGACCGCCGGCGGCGTTTTCCTCGTTGACGGCCAGGGCATAGAGGTTGACCCAGTCGAGCACGTTGAGGTTGTCGCGCAGGTTGGCCTCGGGGCTCGCGCTGAGCTGGCGATAGAGCCGGGCGGCGCGGCGCTCCACCTTGAGCCCGCCGGGCAGCCTGCCTTCGGTGCGGCAGCCGGCGCTCACGCAGTCCTGCATGACCTGCCAGATCTGCAGCAGCCGCGCGCGGGTCTGCGCCTCCGGGCGCCAGGCCGCTTCGTTGGCCAGCATCAACTGGCTGATCGACAGGCCATGGGCATCGCACAGCGCCAGCAGCTCGCGGGCGCTGTGGAAGGGGTAGGGCAGTGGTGTCTGGTCCTCGACAATGCGGTTGCTGCCGGCCGCCTGCTCGTCGACGACGAAGCCGCCGCCCACCGAGTAATACTCGCGGCTGCGCAGTTGCAGCCCGGCGGCGTCGAAGGCGCGGAAGACCATGCCGTTGGGATGGAAGTCCAACGGTTTGCGGATCATCGCCAGGTCTTCCTTCTCGACGAAACGGATCGGCTTTTCTCCTAGCAGACGCAAGCTGCCGTTGTCGCGGATCGCCGCCAGCCGTTCCGGGATGCGGGTGGTATCGACCTGTTCCGGCTGTTCGCCTTCGAGGCCGAGGATCACCGCCTTGTCGCTGCCATGGCCCTTGCCGGTGGCGCCGAGCGAGCCGTACAGCTCGACGCGCACGCGCTCGGTCGCATCCAGCAGGCCGTCCCGCTTCAGACCCGCGGCGAACCGCGCGGCTGCGCACATGGGGCCGACAGTGTGTGAGCTGGAGGGGCCGATGCCGATCTTGAACAGATCAAAGGTGCTCAGGGACATGAGGGATGCTCGACGATAAGAACGACAGCCCCAGGGACCGCAGGTGCCTGGGGCTGTTATCAGCTTAGACGCTGATTCACTGGGGAACGCTGGCGAGCGCTTCCTGCGTCTTGCGTTCGGCGAAGTAGGCGTTGGTCAGCTTGACCACCACGGGGCTGAGCATCAGCAGCGAGATCAGGTTGGGAATCGCCATCAGGCCATTGAGCGTATCGGCCACCAGCCAGGCGAAGTCGAGCTGAGCGATCGCGCCGAAGGGCACGGCCAGCACCCAGACCACCCGGAACGGCCAGATTGCCTTGGTGCCGACCATGAATTCCCAGCATTTCTCGCCGAAGTAGCTCCAGCCGAGGATGGTGGTGAAGGCGAAGACCACCAGCGCAATGGTCAGAATGGCGCCGCCGAAGCCCGGCATCGCCGACTCGAAGGCCGCCGCCGACAACGCCGCACCGCTTTCGCCGCTGGTCCAGACGCCCGAGCAGATGATCGCCAGGCCGGTCATCGAGCAGATGATGATGGTGTCGATGAAGGTACCCAGCATGCCGATCAGGCCGGAGCGCACCGGGCATTTGCTGGTGCCGGCCGCCTGAGCGATACCGGCGGTGCCGAGGCCCGCCTCGTTGGAGAAGATGCCGCGCGCCACACCGAAACGGATCGCCGCGATCACCGCCGCGCCGGCAAAGCCGCCGGTGGCCGCCACCGGGTTGAAGGCGGACTGGAAGATCAGCGCGAACGCGCCGGGAATGGCCTCGAAGTTGACCACCAACACCACCAGGGCGGCGATGATGTAGGCCACGCACATGAAGGGCACCAGCGACGCAGCGACCTTGCCGATGCGCTTGATGCCGCCGAGGATCACCAGGCCGACAATCGCCATCGAGACCACGCCGGTGATCCACATCGGCACGCCGAAAGTGGTTTCCATGGCCTGCGCCATGCTATTGACCTGCACCATGTTGCCGATACCGAAACCGGCCAGCCCGCCGAAGATGGCGAAGGCGCCGCCCAGCCAGAGCCACTTCTTGCCCAGGCCGTTCTTGATGGCGTACATCGGCCCGCCGACATGCTCGCCGCGGTCGTCCTTCTCGCGGTAGTGCACGGCCAGCACCACTTCGCAGTACTTGGTGGCCATGCCCACCAGGGCGGTGCACCACATCCAGAACAGCGCACCCGGCCCGCCGAGGAAGATGGCGGTGGCAACGCCGGCGATGTTGCCGGTACCGACAGTGGCCGCCAGGCAGGTCATCAGCGCCTGGAAGGGGCTGATCTCGCCATCGGCGCCGGGCTCGTTCCTGCGCCCCTGCCACATCAGGCGGAAACCACGGGGGATGGTCCGCCAGGGCATGAACTTGAGGCTGATCATCAGGAACAGCCCGGTGCCGAGGATCAGCACCAGGATCGGTGGGCCCCATACCAGCGCGTTTATTTCATTGACCAGATTATTCAGAAATTGCATGTCGACTCCGTTTGTTGTTTTGGTTTACGGCATGTCGGTGTGCGAAAGACAAGGCACCCATCCGAGGTTCCGGCTGGCGTGCGCCCTTGTTACCACTGGGCGGCACGGTCACCATCCGAACCCGTTGGGAATAGCAACGCAACAGGAATGCCAGCTTTGCAGAAAATCTTTTTTTATCAATTGGTTAAGAATTTTCAGCAACCTGTTGTTCGATTACGCTGTATTGAATTCGATACAGATGCTTTCGGTAGTCTCGGTTTGCTGCCGTGGAGCGTTCGTATTCATTTCGATACGCCGTATCTGAATCGATACATCGCTGCGACAGATTGGCGCAGTGGTGGGTCGATCGCGGACAGGTGCGCTGGGGCGACTGTTTCCGACGGTGACGTTTACGGAAGCCGGAGGTCTGGTCTTTCAGCCCTCAGCCGTGTCCGCCGATACCGTACTTGCGCAGGCGCATGGCGATGGCGCTGTGCGAGCTTTTCAGCCGGGCCGCCAGCAGCCGGGTGGAGGGGTAGCTCGCATAGAGCTTTTCCAGGATCGAGCGCTCGAAGGCGTCCATGGCCTCGCTCAGGCTGGAGATTTCATCCTCCTCGCGGGCCAATCGGGTGCGGGCGATATCCAGGTCGTCGAGGCCGATCATGCTGCTGTCGGACATCGCTGCGGCGCGGAAGATGATGTTCTGCAATTGCCGCACGTTACCGGGCCAGGGGTTGCCGAGCAGCACCGGGTAGGTCGAGGGGGCGAGCCGGCACGGTGGGCGCTGGATCTGCGTGCAGGCCTGCAGCAGGAAGTGCCGGGCCAGCAGCAGGATGTCCTCGCCGCGCTCGCGCAGCGGCGGGGCGCTCAGGTTGAGCACGTTGAGCCGGTAGAACAGATCCTCACGGAAGCTGCCTTCACCGACCAGTTGCTCCAGCTCGCGGTGGGTGGCGCTGAGGATGCGCACGTCGACGCGAATCTCGCGTTCGCCGCCGATGCGGCGGAAGCTGCCCTCGCTGAGAAAGTGCATCAGCTTGGCCTGCAGGTAAGGCGACATCTCGGCGATCTCGTCGAGAAACACCGTGCCGCCGTTGGCCAGTTCCAGCAGGCCGGGCTTGCCGCCGCGCTGGGTGCCGCTGGCAACGCCCGGCGCGTAGCCGAACAGTTCGCCATCGGCCTGGTTTTCCGCCACGGCGGCGCAACTGAGCGTCAGGAAGGGCGCATTGCTGCGTGGGCTGGCGGCGTGGCAGGCGCGGGCGACCAGTTCCTTGCCGGTGCCGGTTTCACCCTGGATCAGCAGGGGCGCATCGAGCGCCGCCACGCGCTTGCCGCGCGCCTTGAGCGTGCGGATGGCCGGCGAGTCGCCGAGCAGTGCCTCGAAACTTTCCGCATGGTGTGGATGCAGCGCAGCCAGGCGCTCGCCGAGGCGACTGGGCGCATAGAGGGTGAGCAGGGCGCCGGCGGCCGGCTGGGCACCGTCGACGGCAAGCGTTTCGGCGAGCGGCATCACGTCGATCAGCAGCGATTGGCCGTTGAAGATGATCTCGCGCATGGGCAGGCGAAAGCCCTGTTCGAGCATCGCGGCCTGCAGTTCGGGCGCATCGAACAGCTCGCCGACGAGCTGGCCCTCCGGGTCGCGCCCCACCAGGCCGATCAGCGCGGCGTTGGCCATCAGGATCTTGCCTGCGCCGTCGACCGCCATCAGCGGGTCCGGCATGGCCTGCAGCAGCGCATCGAGCTGCAGGCGCCGCTGCTGGCCGGGCAGCATGTCGACCACCTGGATGTCCTGCACGCCACGCACGCCGCGCAGTGCCTGGCGCAGCTCGTCGAGCACGTCCGCGTCGATCGCGGGCGCGTCGATATAGACGTTGGGCGGCACCATCTCCACGGCATCGAGGTTCAGGTTGCGCGCCACCAGCAGGGCGAGTACTTCCTGGGTGATGCCGATACGGTCGATGAAGGTTACGTGGATGCGCATGTGTTCCGGCCCTGGTCGAGAGCGGCAGTATGCCTGCTCGTCGAGTCGAAGGCATCGCGTGGCGCCGTTATCGGTTCGGTCCGCCCCAGGGATTGCTTTCCAGGCTGTTGTGCACGGCGGTGGCAGCCTGTGCGGCGTGCCCGATGGCGACGCTCATCTGTTTGAGGCTGCCGGAAACGACATCGCCCAGGGCATAGAGCCCGGGCACCGAAGTCTCCTGGTGGGCGTCGACGATCAGCGCGCCCTTGTCGTCGCAGGCCGCACCCAGGTCCATCGCCAGCCTGGAGCGAAAGCGTGCGCCCAGGTTGGGGTAGATGATGTCGAAGTGATGGGTGCCCTGATTGCGTGTGACCAGCTCGATGCCCTGAGGGCAGCAGTGCAGGGCCTCGACCTCGTCGCCGATCAGCCGGATGCCATAGTGGCTGGCCAGCTCCATGGCGGCGTCGCAGGCCGATCGTTCGCCGTGAACCACGACGGTCACCCGGTCGGTGAAGGTCCGCAGGAAGACGGCGTGGCGGATGGTGTCTTCGGCCTCGCCGTATACCGCGACGTTGTCGCCGTCGACCTCGTAGCCGTCGCAGATGGCGCACAGGCGCAGGTTGCCCGCTGCGATGGCGGTGCGGGCGTCGGGCATTGCCGGCAGGGTGTCCTCGATGCCGGTCGCGAGGATGATGCGGCGGGTGATGCAGCTTTTACCTGCGTAATGCGCGGTGAAGCCCTCGGTATGGGGTTCGATCCGCTCCACGCAGCCTTGTTCGACCTGCGCGCCGTAGCCGGTTGCCTGCTCGCGCAATCTGGCCAGCAGCGCCTCGCCGGATATGCCGGGCGGGAAGCCGGGGTAGTTGCGCGTGCGAGGAATCAGCGAGGCGCGGCTGGCGCCGGCGTCCACCACCCGGCAGTCGCGATGAAAGCGGGCGAGGTAAAGCGCCGCCGTCAGCCCGCCCGGGCCGCCGCCGACGATCAGGCAGTCGATTTCGTCTGGACTCGAAGTATGGGTTTCGTTCATGCGGGTGGGTCGGGCAGGGTGTCGACAGTAGAAGCGCCCCTCGCCGATAAAGTTCGTGCGCCCGGATAAGCGCGACATGCCGTTTTTGAGAGCTGGTTGGACTTCCTGCGCTTGTGCGGCAGAGCTCGATGCCCAAGACTTCTCGTCTTGGCTCGGGACGACGCCAGTGGCGTCTGCAGTTCACGAACCGCATTCCAATAAGGCCAGACGCCGCCCCCGGGGTTGCAGATCAGGCCGTTCCATTCGAATCCGACCCGTTCACGGCAGTGTGAAACGGTCGCTTCGCAATCCGATAACCACTCGAACGGTGCTGCCGAGGCGCTGGGTCGAGCTTTTCCCGTTGGGGGGCAGATGTTCAAGTCTTGTGTTGCTGCGCTGGTCGCAGGTCTTTGTCTGGCGAGTACGCCGCTCATGGCGGCCGAGGGCGATGCGATCGTCATCAAGTTCGCCCACGTGGTCGCTGACGACACGCCCAAGGGCAAGGGTGCGCTGTTGTTCCAGAAGCTGACGCACGAACGCCTGGCCGGCAAGGTGAAGGTCGAGGTCTATCCGAACTCTACGCTGGTCGGCGACGCCGACGAGATGCAGGCCCTGCTCGATGGTCGTGTGCAGTTGCTCGCGCCTTCGCTTTCCAAATTCGACAAGTACACCAAGAAACTGCAGGTGTTCGACCTGCCGTTCCTGTTCGACGACGAGGCGGCCGTCGATCGCTTCCAGAAACGCGAGATGAGCCGCGAGCTGCTTCGCTCGATGGCCGATTCCGGCATTTATGGCCTGGCCTACTGGAACAACGGTCTCAAGCAGCTTTCCGCGACCCGTGCGCTGGTCGAGCCCAAGGACGCCGCCGGGCTGGCCTTCCGGATTCAGAACTCGGCCGTGCTGGAATCGCAGTTCTCCGCCGTGGCCGCCAAGCCGGTGCGCCTGCCTTTTTCCGAAGTGACCAAGTCGCTGCAGAGCGGCGTCGTGCAGGGCGCCGAGAACCCCTGGTCGAACATCGCCAGCCAGCAGATGCACAAGTTTCAGCCGTACATCACCGAGAGCAATCACGGGGTGCTCAACTACATGGTGGTGACCAGTTCGTCGTTCTGGACGAGCATTCCGTTCGCGATACGTTCCGAGCTGGAAGGCATCCTCCTGGAAGTCACGCAGATGGTGAACCGGGAAGCGGCCGCGCTCAATCGACGCGACCGCGAACGCATCCTCGCCAGCGGCAGCAGCCAGCTGGTCACGCTGACGCCGGAGCAGCGCCAGAAGTGGCGCGATCAGATGGTTCCGGTGTGGAAGGCCTACGAAGAGGAAATCGGTGCCGACGTGATTCGCGCGGCGCTGACGGTCAATCGCCGGCGCTGAGCCGCTTCACGACAAGCGCTCGCCGGCGTAGCACGTCGGTGAGCTCTGCCGGCCCTGGCGGTCGAGCTGTTCTTCCAGCCATTCGGCCAGCACCTGGGCATTGTTCTGCCGCTCGTCGTGCGCGGCATAGATGAGCGTGACGCGTTCGTGCTCGGCGATCCCCAGCAGTGGCCACCAGTATTCCGGGTGCGCCGCAAGCTCCTGACGATAACGCTCGCGAAAGACCTCGAAGGTCAGTTCGCCGCTCTTGAATGTCCGCCGCAACTCGGTAGAGGGCGCCAGTTCCTTGTGCCATTGATCCAGTTTCAGCGCTTCCTTGCGGCAGTTGCGCGGCCAGAGGCGATCGACCAGAACCCGCTGACCATCGTCGGGCGCGGGGCTTTCGTAGGCGCGTTTGCATTGGATCATGTGGTTCTCCAGAACTCGCCAGTGTAGAAACAACCCGAAGGGTATTAATTACTTATCTGATTGTCATAAATACCGCATTGCTTGTGGTTCATAGAACCTTTGCGTCGGTAACTTATTGATATCAGATGATAAAAATACGGCACGCTTCGTGATAAAGGATGAGCGCAACTCGAAAAAATCCCAAGGAGCGTTCCGTATGAAAAAGTCGATTCTGTTCAGTGTAATGCTGCTGGCGAATACCGCCGTGCATGCCGATGAAGTGGTTTCCGTGCAGAAGGACCGCGCGGTGGGCGGTGGCTTCGGTGGTCTCAGCGGGTTCATGCTGGGCGCAGCCGTCGGCGGCCCGATAGGCGCGCTGGTGGGCGGCGGCGTGGGCTATTTCACCGGGCAGGGCGTGCAGAAGGCGGCAGGGCTTGAGCATAACCTCTATGTACTCGAGGATGCCGAGGGTAATACCTCCAGGCTGCGCACTTCCGCCGAGGGCTTCGTGCCGGGTCAGCAGGTCGAGCGTGACGGCTCCCGCCTGGCTGCGGTGCGTCCCTGAGGCGCGGGGCGGTCGGTGGCATCCATTCGGTGGTGGGGCTAGGCTGGCAACCTGAACAAACCAAGGGGTGAAGATGAGCGGTTATTCCCTGTTGCACGTCGTTCATTTGCTGGGCGCGATCTTCTTCATCGGCACGTTGTTTGTCGAAGTGGCCGTGCTGGCCCGTGTGCGCCAGCAGGTCGACCCCGAGGCGATGCAGAGTGTCGACAAGGCGGTGGGGGCACGTCTGCGTATGGTGCTGCACTGGGTGGTGCTGTTCGTCTACGGCGCGGGGATCGGCCTGGCCTGGCACTACCGCCAGGCGCTGGCCGATCCGTTCGCCAGCAGCTTCGGCACCTTGTTGTCGCTGAAGATCCTGCTCGCCATCGGCGTCTTCTTCAGCTTTGGCGCCGTGGCCATGCTGCTGCGCAGCGGACGGATGACGCCGGCGCGCTACCGCCTGATCCACTGGGCGATCTTTGCCCAGATGATCGGCATCGTGGTGCTGGCCAAGGCGATGTTCTACCTGCGCTGGTGAGCCGGCCCGGCTTGCGCCGAAACGGGAACAGGCCCTAGCATCGCCGGCCCTGTTCCTTGCCGACATCGCTTATGTCCCCTAAACATCGTCCCGCATCCGGGACGCCTCGCCGCGTGGCGAAGGCGCGTCCCGCCGAGCCGCGTCTGCTGCTGCTGAACAAGCCGTTCGACGTGCTGACCCAGTTCAACGATGCCGAGGGCCGTGCCACGTTGAAGGACTTCGTGCCGGTGCCGGGCGTCTATCCGGCGGGGCGCCTGGACCGGGACAGCGAGGGGCTGTTGCTGCTGACCAATGACGGCCAGCTGCAGGCACGCATCGCCGATCCGAAGCACAAGCTGGCCAAGACCTACTGGGTGCAGGTGGAAGGCGAGGCGAGCGAAGAGCAGCTGCAGCGCCTGCGCGACGGCGTCGAACTCAACGACGGCATGACGCTGCCGGCCGAAGCCAGGCTGCTGGCCGAGCCCGAGCTGTGGCCGCGCAATCCGCCGGTGCGTTTTCGCAAGAGCGTGCCCACCAGCTGGCTGGAGCTGGTGATTCGCGAGGGACGCAATCGCCAGGTCAGGCGCATGACCGCCGCGGTCGGGCTGCCGACGCTGCGGCTGGTGCGGGTGCGTATCGGCCCCTGGACGCTGGATGGCCTGCAGCCGGGGGAGTGGAAGGAAGTGCCGGCACGCCTGCGCTGAACGGCGACAGGCGGGCCGTACGTTCGTCAGAACAGCAGGAAGGGAAGCACCAGCGGCGGTGCGCCCAGCGCCAGGGGCACGATCAGCCGAGGCCGGTACGTCAGCAGCAACACCAGCAGGGCCGCCGCGAGGCTGAGGAGGGCGGCCCAGCACGCCAGGCCCACCGACATGCCCAGCGCCATCACGGCGGGGACGATGGCGCAGGCCAGCAGCAGCCAGCCCAGCAGGCGCAGCGCCCATGCCGTGCGCTGTGCAGGCTTGCGGCCGAAGACCTGTTCGTGATGACGGGCAAGGCCCAGGCACAGGGCGCTGAAGCCGCTGAAACACAACACCAGACTCAGACCGATCATGTCGTGCTCGCCTCCGTGGTGCGCGCGGGGCGCGGTTGGCGTTGCGGGCGCTGGGCGGGTTGGTGCCGGGCGAGCTTCCAGGCGGCGTAGCCCAATAGCGCGGCGCTGGCCAGCAGTGTCAGGTCCATGCCGGCCAGCAACCAGTCGCCGCGCAACAGTGCCGCTGGCAGGTGGCTGTGCGGCAGGCCCAGGCCGAACACCGGCAATGCGGCGAACAGTACGGCGGCCAGCTGCAACTGTTCGATCCAGGCGCGTTTGTGAGGGCGCAGCAGTGGATGGATCAGGCACAGCGCCCAGGCGATGAAGAAGCTGCGGATTTCCCAGTCGGCACGCTGCGCCAGCGTCGAGGGCAACAGGCGGTTGGCCCAGAAATAGATCGCGATGGCCAGCGGCAGGCCGGCGATGGTGCCGACGTTCAGCGCTTCCACCAGACGCTGGCCGAGCGGCGTGCGGCCCAGCTTCTGGCGTTCCGGCAGGCGCTTGACCACCCACAGCACCAGGCCGGTTGCGATCATCGCGGTACCCAGCAGGCCGCTGAGGAAGGCGAACCAGCGCAGCGGGGCGCCGGCGAAACGCAACAGGTGCAGGCTGCTGAACACGTTGTAGGTGGCGCTGATGCCGCTTATCTCAGGTGGTGGTGGGCTTGCCAGCGGCTCGCCGGTGACGCCGTCGAAGCGCTGCCGTTCGTTGGCGCCACGGTCGATCAGGCTGTCGCCGCCACGCTCGCGCAGTTCGATCACTGCCCGCGAAGTGCCCGGGTCGCTCACCGAGATGCTCGCCACTCCGCGCGGCCAGCGTCGCTCGGCCTGTTCCAGCAAGGGCGCGACATCGGTCAGTGGCGCCGGTACGAGCGGTGTCGCCTGCCGTTCCTCGCCAACTGGCGCGCCGCGCCCGCCGCGTCCGCCACTCTCGGCAAAGAAGCGCTGGGTGTCGCCCTGGTAGGCGCTTTCCACGCCCCAGGGCATCAGCATGAACATCAGCAGGAGCAGGCCACTGTAGGTGATCATCAGGTGGAAGGGCAGGGCCAGCACCGCCGTGGCGTTGTGCGCATCAAGCCAGGAGCGCTGGCCTTTCCTTGGGCGGAAGGTGAAGAAGTCCTTGAAGATTTTCTTGTGGGTGATCACCCCGCTGACGATGGCCACCAGCATGACCATCGTGGCGATGCCGACGATCCAGCGCGCCGCCACGCGCGGCAGGCCGTACAGCTCGAAATGGAAACGGTAGAGGAAACCGCCGCCGCGTGTTTCGCGTATCTGGAGCGGCTCCGCGCTCACGGCATCCAGCACCCGCCGCTGACCGCCGCCCTTGCCGATGCGTTCGCCCCGGTCGAACCACTGCACCTGCAGCGCGGCGTTGCGCTCACTGGGCAGGCTGATGTTCCACAGCGCGGCGGTCGGGGCCAGCTCCTGCATCTTGTGGACGGCGCGCAGGGCGCTGCCGTTATCCGCTACCGAGACATGCAGCTCGGGCTTCATCCAGTAGCTGATTTCTTCCTGGAAGAAGCTCAGGGTGCCGGTGAGGAACACCGCATACAGCAGCCAGCCGAGCAGCAGGCCGGTCCAGGTATGCAGCCAGGCGTTGGCCTGGCGAAAACCCAGGGGCTTCATGGCCGGGCTCCGGTCAGCAGCAGGTGGGCCGCCGGCAGGCAGCAGAGCGCGCCGGCCACCAACCAGGCGCGTGTCGCGCTGGCGGCGGCGAAGGCCCAGATCACCAGGGCGCAATACAGGGCGAACGACGACAGGGTGGCGGCGAGCACCGCCTGCGGTCGCGTCAGTGGCAATGCCAGGGCCAGGCTCGCGGTGGCCAGCGCAGCGAATGCGTAGCCGCCGAAAATGGCGAGAATCGTCCGCGAGGCGATGGCGAGGCGCTGGCGTAGCCGCGGAGCATCCGTCCAGGCGGAGGCGATGCGGGTCAGCGAGAGCATGTCGTGCCCTGCCTGTCTGTCGCGGAAGTAGCTGGAATTTTTGTGGAAATAAGAATAATAATCATAATATGTTTCAATCAATCCGATTGGCATTCACTATCCCAGCACTGGCTGACCGGAGCCTGACACCGGTCCGGGCCCCGGTAACGCTCATGAAATTGCTTGTCGTTGAAGACCATCCGGCGCTGCGCGGGCTGCTGCACAAACATCTGCAACGTGCCGGTTTCGTCGTCGATACGGCCGAACACGGTCGCCAGGCCCAGGCGATGCTGGGCCTCAGCCGCTACGACGCGATGATCCTCGACCTCGGTCTGCCCGACATGCACGGTCTGTCGCTGCTTGCGGCGCGCAGTGCGACGCGCAACAACGACCTGCCCTGTATCATCCTCACCGCCTGCGACGCGCTGGAAAGCCGCGTCGCGGGCCTCGATGCCGGTGCCGACGATTACCTGCTCAAGCCGTTCGAGATGCCCGAACTGGAGGCGCGCCTGCGTGCGGTGCTGCGCCGCCCCGGCATGCGCAGCGAACGACGTCTGCGCCTGGGCAACCTCAGCCTCTGCCCGGACACCCGTGACGTGCAGGTCGCGCAGCGCCCGCTGCTTCTGTCGAAGCGGGAGGTGGCACTGCTCGGCGAGCTGCTGCGCAGCGCGCCACGGGTGGTGATCAAGGATCATCTGGAAGAACGCCTGTATTCGCTGGACGCCGCCGTCACGCCGAATGCCATCGAGGCGCTGGTCTCGCGGCTGCGGCGCAAGCTGCTGGCGGCCGGCGCCGACAGCAGCATCGAGACCCTGCGCGGGCTGGGTTATCGGCTGGTGGCGAACGCTTCCTGAGCGAGGCCTCGGATCTGCTGCGCGTCGGCCCTGCTGCGTTAAAAACAGGTTCGGCAAGCCGCTTGCGGCTAACGCGCTTGAGCGCGGCCCGAAGGGCGAACGAAGTGAGTCATGCTCATTTACATCCGTAAACTCCGCTTCCTCACCTGTTTTTGCCTTGCATGGCTCTAGCTCGCAAGATCGTGTAAAGGCTCTCAGAAGCTCAGCGCCACCCCGACGTTGAGCCGGCGGCCATCCAGGGTCTTGCCGTAGTCGGTGCTGGAGACCTCCTTGTCGAAGACGTTGTAGAGGCCGGCGTAGACGTCCATGTTCTCGCTCATCCGGTACAGGCCGCCCAGGTCGACCAGGGTGTAGGCCGGACGCTGTTGCAGATCCTCGTCGGAAACCGTCTTGCTCTTGTAGCGCGCCTTCGTCCAGAAACTCAGGGCGTCGCTGGTGCGCCAGTCCAGGCCGACGTTGAACATGTGCTTGGGCAGGTTGTTGAACGGCTTGCCGATATCGTCCGGAGAGGCCTCGGACTCGGTGATCTCGCTGTCGGAGAAGGTGTAGTTGACCCTCAGGTCCAGCGTCTCGCCCAGCGGCGTGTTGAAGAAGGCTTCAACGCCACGCAGCTCGGCGGCGTCTTGGTTGATGTACTGGTTGATGGTCTGGCGCGGTGCGATGCCGTTGACGGTACAGGCCGGCGCGCTGGCGGGGCTGGTACAGTACAGGCGCTTGCCGATCTTGTCCTCGAACTCGGTGTAGAACACGGTGACGCCCGAGCGGATGCCGTTGGTTGCATCCCACATCAGGCCCATCTCGTAGTTGACGCTGTTCTCCGGCTTGAGCGCGGTGTTGCCCATGTCGTAGGAGCGGCCGCGGCCGGCGTTCTCGACGATGCTGCTGTCGGCCTGCTTCAGGGTCGGCGTCTTGTAGCCGCCGCTGACACCGCCCTTGAGCACCCATTCGTCGCTGAAGCGATAGACGCCGTACAGGCGCGGGGTGAACTCCTCGCCGTAGTGCTCGTTCTCGTCATAGCGCAGGCCGGCGGTCAGCGAAAACGCGTCGGTCAGGTAGTATTCGTCCTCGACGAACAGCGCGCGTTGCCAGCGCTCCAGCTCCATGTCGCTGCCGTAGAAGCGGCCGGTGTCGTGGTCGGTGGTTTCCCACTTGTACTCGCCGCCCAGGGTCATGGTGTGGCGTTCGAACGGCAGCACTGTCTTGCTGTTGAGCAGGGTGCTGGAATATTCGGAGTAGGCCGCGCCGTTCTCGATCTCCACCTCTTCGCTGATGAAGAAGGTGTCGGTATGGAAATCGTTGCCCCAGTTCAACGCATGGCTGACGCCATAATGGGTGCGGACGTTGTCCATCTCGCCGGCGGCGCCACTCTTCTCGGTGCGCTCGTTGTCGCTTTCGCCACGGCCGGCTTCCAGCTGGAAGCTGTGCATCTCGTTGAGCACGATGTCGAGCAGCGCGGTGTTGTCGATGCTGGTCTTCTGCGCATAGCCGCCTGTGATCTCGTCCTCGTCGCGATGGTTGCGCGAGCCATACAGGCTCAGGGCCAGGTGGTCCTGCAGCAGCGGGCCGCTCAGGTAGTAGCGCGCCTGGTTGGCGGGGCCGGCGTCGCTATCCTCGTGCAGCAGCCGGTCGTAGCTGATGCTGCCGGACCATTCGCGGGCGGTGGCCTTCTTGGTGATGATATTGATCACCCCCGCCAGCGCGCTGGAGCCGTACAGCGAGGACATGGGCCCGCGGATCACCTCGATACGCTCGATGGCCGACATCGGCGGCAGCCAGCCGAACTGGGTGGCGCTGCCGAAACCGTTGTAATAGGCCTCGCCAGAAGAGCCCAGCGGTTTGCCGTTGACCAGGAACAGGGTGTACTCCTCGCCCAGGCCGCGGATGTTGATCGAGGTCGACTCCAGCTTGCCGCCGGCACCGCCCTCGATGGACACGCCGGGAATGTCCTGCAGCGCATCGGTCACGTCACGGTAGTATTTGCCTTCCAGCTGCTCCTTGCGGATGACCGTGATCGAAGCCGGCGCGTCGATCAGTTGCTGTTCGTAGCCCGCCGCGGTAACGACGATGTCGTCGAGATTGACGGCCTTGGCGTCGGCTGCCGCAGCGTGCGGAGCTGCACAGACGGTGATGGCGATGGCAAGCGTGGAGCGAAGGAAAAGACGGTGACGTATGTGCAGCGCAGACATGAAGCGAACTCCCCGGTGTTTCAAGTAAGAATGGTAATGAATCTCATTATTAAGGGTCGCAACTATGTCATCCCTGTCTGACGTGAACCTGACGGCACCGAAGCGGCGCAGCCTGTATCGACGCATCCTGGTCGCACTGCTGGTGGTGTTCATGCTGGGGTTCGGCAACATCGCCGTGCACCTGTACGGCACCCGGGACGAATTGCGGCGCGTGGTGCTGTCGCTCCAGGCGCGGGCGGTCAGCGAGGGGTTGCGCAGCGACAGCGACCTGAGCACGTTGCCGCGCGACTACGCCGGTGCCGAGCTGGGCTACACCCTGTATTCGGCCGATGGGCAGCTGCTGTGGTTTTCCGAGAATCTGAAGCGCCCACGGCGGCTGCGCACCGAGCTGCTGGAGCGCGAGCCGGGCTGGTGGCGCTGGAGCCCCTACGGCGGGCGGGTGGTCAATGTGCCGGTGCGCCTGGAAGACGGCGCCATCCTGATGGTCTCGCGCAACGATGCCGCCGAGCGCGAGCTGCTCGACGACCTGCTGCAGGACCGCCTGCGCCAGAGCCTGGTGATCATGCTGCCGCTGGGGCTGATCTCGGTCGTGCTGATCCTGCTATTGCTCGACTGGACATTGCGCCCGGTGCGCCGCGCCGCCTTGCTGGCGCGGGGAATTGGCCCGGACGAGCCGCAACGGCGCATTCCGCTCGACGATCTGCCGCGGGAAGTTCATCCGCTGGCCGAAGCGGCGAACAGCGCACTCGACCGGCTCGCCGCGGCCTATGCCGCCGAGCGGCGCTTCGTCGCCGATGCCGCCCATGAGCTGCGTACACCGCTGACGGTGCTGGATCTGCGTCTGCAGGATGCCCGCCAGACAGGGCAGCCCGACTGGCCGGCGCTGAACATGGAAATGCGCCAGATGCGCCGGCTGGTGGGGCAACTGCTGGAACTGGCGCGTCAGGATGGCGCCGCCGTGGAGCGCCGCGACGGGCCGCTCCAGCGGGCGAACGTCTCGCGCGTGGCCCGCGAGGCCACGGCGGCGCTGCTACCGCTGTTCGAGGCCCAGGGGCGCAGTATTGAAGTGGATATCGCCGAAGGCCTGGAATGCCGCGGCAACCCCGACCAGTTGCGCGAGGCGCTGGTCAACCTGCTGGAAAACGCCCTGGTGCACGGCGCTGGCGAAGTGCGGCTGACGCTTCGCGCGCAGGGCGACGAGGTGATTCTGGACATCGCCGATCAGGGTGACGGCGTGCCATCAGAGCTGCAGGAGGCGATGTTCCAGCGCTTCCGCAAGGGCCGCCAGGGCAGCGAGGGCACCGGCCTGGGCCTGGCCATCGTCCGGCGGATCGTCGAGAACGCCGGCGGGCGGGTGGGGTTCGTCAGCGGGCGAGCGAACGTGTTGCGTATCGTATTGGCCCGCGAAGGCGCGGCGCGTTCGACCTGTACCTGACCGTCAGGCTCCGGCTCGGTCGCGGACGAAATGGCAACAGACCCTAGTGCGGAATGCCCTGGGATACTTCGATGATGTAGCCGATGACCGGCTTGGCGAGGAAGGCGAACAGGCACAGCCCCAGGCCCAGGAAGAGGATCGCGGTGCCCAGGCGGCCAGCCTTCGATTTCTTCGCCAGGTCCCAGATGATGAAGGCCATGAAGGCGATCAACCCGCCGACGAGGGCGATCATCATCCACTTTTCGAATACTTCGGGTTCCACATGGTTCTCCTGACTGGCATCGACGAATCACGCTCGGCAGGCCGGCGCGCGGCGTAGTATACGCCCGCACCGGGGCTTGCAGGAGCCTTAGGGTCTGTTGTCGTTTCGTCGCGGGCCGCGTTGCTGCGTCAAATATCGCCAGGCAAGGCGCGGGGCGCAGGCAATGGTCATTCCCTTGCCAAGTCCCGCAACGCCGCATGGCGATATTTGACGCGCAACCCTTTGGGCCGGGCCTGTTTTTGCGCGATGCGGCGTTATTCGTCGCTCATTTGGATGACCAAATTTCTCTCCTCATGCCTTGCCTCGCGCAAAAACCGGCCCCGGCGCGACCGCGAACGAAATGGCAACAGACCCTATCGTTTCGTCGTGGTGAGCGAAAAGCGGTGAGCCTCTGGCGACCGGGCTCACGAGCGAATCGGCACGGGATCAGTAGTAGGACTTGATGATGTCGATGCCCTTGCCGAGCACTTCGGTCCAGGCCAGCTGATCCTGCTGCTGCAGCTCCGGATCATGCTGGCGTATGGTCTGCAGCAGGGATTCAAGCCAGATGTCGTAAAGCTGCGGATGAATGTCGAAGCCTTCGCGCGAATGGCTCTTGCCAAGGGCGCGAAGCTTGGTGTCCGGCATGCCGCGCGCGAACAGCACCAGGTTGAGAATGCCGGCTCGCAGCAGATGCTTCTGCGCCGCCATGTCGCTCTGGGCGAACTTCTCCCGCACGGCGGGTGAGCTGGCCAGAAAGGTCGTATAGAAGTCGTCGAAGAAGCCGGGGCTCGCGCAGCAGCGGCCGTAGCTTTGCATGACGCGGTTGGTGTTTTTCATGGGCATTCCTGTGGCTGACGAAGGCGCGCCTGCTGCGGCGCGAGGCGATAGGGTGCTCGGTCGCCCAGCGGAGGCTGTCCGAGGGCGGGCCGGCAGAGGGGCGCGGATTATAGGAAGTAACCCTTCGAAATGCCTGGGTAAGAGGTGTGAGCTGTGTCTCAGCTTCGCAAGTGCTCCAGCGGCAGCTCGGTACTGGAAACCACCTGGCGCAGCACGAAGCTCGAACGCACGCTGGAAACGCCTTCGATACGGGTCAGGGTACCCAGCAGGAATTGCTGGTAGTGATCCATGTCGGGCACCACCACCTTCAACTGGTAGTCGGCGTCCATTCCGGTGACCAGGCTGCATTCGAGCACTTGGGGACATTTGCCGATCACGGCTTCGAAATGCTCGAAGCGCTCCGGTGTATGGCGATCCATGCCGATCAGCACGTAGGCGGTCAGCGTCAGGCCGAGCTGCTTGCGGTCCAGCAGGGCGACCTGGCGCGCGATATAGCCATCGTCCTCGAGCTGCTTGACTCGCCGTGAGCAGGGCGAGGGCGACAGCCCGATGCGTTCGGCCAGGTCCTGGTTGGAGATGCGCGCGTCATGCTGCAATTCGGCGAGGATGCGCAGGTCATAGCGGTCCAGTTTGCTCATTTCGATACCCGGGCGTTGTTTGGTTGCGGCGAATCATCATGCGTTTGGCATTAATTGCGCAAGAGGGGCTGTTATCAGCAATATTCGCAAACATCTTTCGCCTGGCGGGGCGTAAGCTTTATTCAACTTCAGCCCCCGGCAAGAACGGTCCTGGCAAGCGATCCCGCCATGACTGCCGAAGACCTTACCCTGGTCGACGGTCCGGGCCCCCGGCACTCACGAGGCGCCGCGAGAAGAAGCCGTTACCATCGGCTGACCGAATCGAAAAGACCACGCCTCGGCGTGGTCTTTTTCGTTGTGGATCATGAAGGCCGGCCTGGCGAGTTTGCTGCTTCTTACCGATCCCCAGGCGTGACCTCCAGCGGATCGGCATGCACCAGCACCTCCGCCTGCGGATAGCGGCTGCTGATCGCCTCTTCGGCTGCCACGCACAAGTCGTGAGCACGCGACAGCGGCAATTCGCCAGGCAGCTCCAGGTGCAGCTGGACGAACCAGCGGGTACCCGAGATGCGCGTGCGAAAGTCATGGCAGCCGTGCACGCCGGGTATGTCGCGAACCAGTTGCTGCATGTGCTCGCTGATCTCGGGCGACAGTTCGGTGTCCATCAGCACCGCGCCGGCTTCGCGCACGATGCTCACCGCGCTCCACAGGATGTAGAACGCGATGCCCATGCCGAACAGCGCGTCAAGGCGTTCCCAGCCGAAACCGGCGAGCACCAGGGCGAGCAGGATGCTGGCGTTGAGCAACAGATCTGAGCGGTAATGCAGCGAGTCGGCGCGAATCGCCGTGGAGCCGGTCACCTTGACCACGTGGCGCTGGTAACTCAGCAGCAGGGCGGTCATCACCAGCGAGAAGACCATCACCGCGATACCCACGCCCTGCGCGCCCAGCGGCTGTGGATGCAGCAGGCGGTCGACGCCCTGCACCCCGACCAGGATCGCGCTGACGCAGATGAACGCCGCCTGGCCGAGTCCGGCCAGGGCCTCGGCCTTGCCGTGGCCGTAGCGGTGATCGTCGTCGGCCGGGCGCAGCGAGTAGTGCACGGCCAGCAGGTTGAGCAGCGAGGCGGCGCCATCGAGCAGCGAGTCGGTCAGGCCCGCCAGCAGGCTCACCGAGCCGCTCAGCCACCAGGCCACCGCCTTGCTCAGGGCCAGCAGCATCGCGGTCGCCAGCGCCGCGCTGGTGGCGCGGCGCAGCAGTCGGGCGTGTTCGGCGTTGATGCTCATCGTGTGTGAGTCATCAGGCCGCCGGTCGCAGGCCGAAGGCCGCGAGCTGTTCGACGCTGCCGCTGTGCCGGATCAGGCGCGGATCGTCCAGCGGCAGGCTGCGGCCGGTCTGGTCTTCGATGATGGCCTTCAGGCGCAGCATGTCGATCTGGCCATCGGCACCGATGGCTTCGTGCAGCGTCTCGGGCGCCACGCTGTAGTTCTCATCGGGGAAATAGATGGCGCCGGTGGCGAAGTCGATGCCGAAGGCGATCAGCCCGGGGATGACATAGAACAGCAGCCCGACCGCATTCAGCGCGGCGATGGCGGGGTCGATCTTGCCGTCGATCTGCCCGCGGCGGTCGGGGTAGAACAGCGTGCCGCAGGCGGCCAGCTGGGTGAACAGGGAGACGGCCAGCACGCCGCCGATGACACGGGAACGAGTACGCATAGGGACCTCCATGGAAAGTGGCGCAACTATACAAGCACGGCGTTGATATTTCGCTGATATCAGACAGGTCCGATGCTGCCCTGTTCGGCCAGCGGCTTTATCATCCCGCACCCTTATAATCGCCGCCTCGACCGCGGAGTAGCCATGACCCCCTTGCCCATCGAACAGGCGTTGCCGGCCCTGCGCCAGGCGCTGCATCAGCGTGACGAAGCCGTGCTGGAGGCACCGCCCGGCGCCGGCAAGACCACCCGCGTGCCGCTGGCGCTGCTGGATGAAAGCTGGCTGGCCGGGCAGGGCATCCTGATGCTCGAACCGCGGCGGCTGGCGGCGCGGGCGGCGGCCGAGCGGCTGGCCAGCCAACTGGGGGAAAAGGTCGGGGAGACGGTGGGCTATCGCATTCGCCTCGACAGCAAGGTCGGCCCCAGGACCCGCATCGAGGTGGTCACCGAGGGCATTCTCGCCCGTCGCTTGCAGGACGACCCGGGCCTGGAAGGCGTCGGTCTGGTGATCTTCGACGAGTTCCACGAGCGCAGCCTGGATGCCGACCTGGCGCTGGCGTTCACGCTCAACGCGCGTCTGATGTTGCGCGACGAGCCGCTCAAGCTGCTGTTGATGTCGGCGACGCTGGAAGGTGAGCGGCTGTCGAGCCTGCTTAACGACGCGCCCGTGGTGCGCAGTGAAGGGCGCATGTTCCCGGTGGCGCAGCGCTGGTCGCGGCCGTTTCAGGCGGGCGAGCGGATCGAACCGTGGGTGCTGCAGGCGGTGTTGCAGGCGCTGGACGAAGAGCCGGGCAGCCTGTTGGTGTTCCTGCCGGGCCAGGCCGAGATCCGCAGGGTCAACGAGGCGCTGGCCGAATCGCTGGAAGGGCGCAGCGATATCCTGCTCTGCCCGCTGCACGGCGAGCTGGATCTGGCAGACCAGCGCGCGGCCATCGAGCCCGCGCCGACAGGTATGCGCAAGGTGGTACTGGCCACCAACATCGCCGAGACCAGCCTGACCATCGAGGGCGTGCGGGTGGTGATCGACGCCGGGCTGGCGCGCGTGCCGCGCTTCGACCCCGGTAGCGGCATGACGCGGCTCGAGACGCGGCGCATCTCCCGCGCCTCCGCGACGCAGCGCGCCGGCCGTGCCGGGCGGCTGGAGCCGGGTGTCTGCTATCGGCTGTGGTCGGAAGATCAGCATGCGCAGCTGGCCGCCTACGACGAGGCGGAAATCCTCCAGGCCGATCTGGCGGGCGTGGCCTTGCAACTGGTGCGCTGGGGCGTCGAGCCGGACGAGCTGGCCTGGCTGGACCGGCCGCCGGCCGCCGCCTATGCCCAGGCGCAGGCGCTGCTCGAACGCCTCGGTGCGCTGGTCCGCAATGCCCGTGGTGGCTGGCAACTGACCGAGCATGGCCAGGCCATGGCCGAGTTGCCGGCTCATCCGCGCATCGCCCATCTGTTGCTGCGTGGTCATGGGTTGGGCCTGGGCCGGCTGGCGGCCGATCTGGCGGCGCTGCTGGTCGAGCGGGATATCCAGCGCGGCGGCGAGCGTGGCGGCGGTTGCGATATCGCCAATCGCCTCGGGCTGCTCGAAGCGCGAGCCGGGCGTCACGCTGGCGCGCAACGCGTGCGACAGCTGGCGCGGCAGTTTCGCAGCCTGCTGCGCGGCTCCGGAGGGACGGCCCCGGCGGATGGTGATGACCCGCGCTGGCTCGGCGCGCTGCTGGCGTTCGCCTATCCCGACCGGATCGCGCAACAGCGCCGTGAAGGCGGTGGCGAATATCGCCTGGCCAACGGACGCGCGGCGATCTTCGCCGAGCCCGATGCGCTGATGAAGGAGCCCTGGCTGGTGATCGCCGAACTGGGCAGTCGCCAGGGCCAGCGTGAAGAGCGCATCTACCGCGCCGCCGCACTGGACCCGGCGATGTTCGAGCGGACGCTCGCCGAGCTGGTCAGCCAGCGTGACGAACTGGAGTGGGATGAGCGCGAAGGCGTGCTGCGTGCCGAGCGCCAGCGCCGTATCGGCGAGCTGGTGCTGACGCGCGAACCGCTGGCCCGGCTGGACGAAGAGGCCCGCAGTAGTGCCTTGCTGGGGCTGGTGCGGCGCAAGGGCCTCGAACTGCTGCCCTGGACGCCGGAACTGCGACAGTGGCAGTCGCGTATCGCGTTGCTGCGGCAACTGGACCTGGCGGACGGCGGGACCAGCCAATGGCCGGATGTCAGCGATGCCGCGCTGCTCGATCGAATGGATGACTGGTTGCTGCCTTACCTGGGCAAGGTCTCGCGACTGGCGCATTTCGCGCAGCTGGACATGAAGGCCATGCTTGCCACGCTGCTGCCCTGGCCATTGCCGCAACGGCTCGACGAGCTGGCGCCGACATCCGTCAGGGTGCCTTCAGGCTCGCAGATCAGGCTCGACTACAGCGAGTCGCCACCAGTGCTGGCGGTACGGCTGCAGGAACTGTTCGGCCTGGCGCAGACGCCACGGATCGCCGGCGGCCGGCTGACCGTCAAGCTGCACTTGCTCTCGCCCGCGCGTCGGCCGGTGCAGGTCACCCAGGACCTGGCCAGCTTCTGGCAGAACACCTATGCCGAAGTCCGCAAGGACTTGAAGGGGCGCTATCCCAAGCATTACTGGCCGGACGACCCGCTGATCGCCGAACCCACCGCACGCGCCAAGCCGCGCGGCAGCTAGCTTTCATTCAGCCTGTCGACGCTGAACGTACAGTGTCGACGAGCGTGCACGGGCTATGCCCGACGGGCAACCGCCTGGCTCACAGATATTTCAGCCAGGCGATGTCCCGGCGCCGTGCCTTGAGGCGCGCGAACCAGCGTACCGGCGGATAGAGCACGACGATCAGCACCAGCGAGCAGAGCCAAAGCGCGGGCACCGAATCGAAGCCGAAATGCTGCCCCTGGTTCAGCCCCCAGACCGACGCGGCGAGCAGATACAGCAGTTTCAGCACGTACAGGTGCAGCAGATAGAAAAACATCGGGGCCGCGCCGAACACCGCCAGCAGGCGGATCAATGCGGACTGCCCGCGGCGTTCGAGCCATACCAGCAGCAGGAGCCCGATTCCCAGCGTCAGCGCGAGGAACAGCAGCGACGGCGGATACTTGGTGATGTTGAAGAAGCTCATCAGCGTCTGGGCCGCGTGCTCGCCGCTGGCCCAGGGCGCGTCGCCATAGCCGTTGCACAGCCGCAGCAGCAGAAAGGTTCCCAGCGCGCCCGCCGCCCAGAGCGACAGCTTGCGCTGGCGGCTCGACGCGTCTACCGCGCTGCCGAACCAGGGGCCGGCAGCGTAGCCCAGCGCGATCACGCCGATCCAGGGCAGGAGGGGGTAGGAGGTGCGCAGGTGCAGGGAGGGCCCCACTTCGATCCAGCCACGGTCGTGCAGTATCGACCATGGCACGTAGGCCCAGTGTCCCGGCGCGAAATGCACGGCATCCAGCAGATTGTGCCCAGCCACCAGCAGCAGGCCGAGCGCGACCAGCACACCCCGCGGCAGCCACACCAGCAGCGCGAGCGCCAGCATGCTCAGCCCGATGACCCAGATCACCTGCAGGTAGATCACGCCGGGCGGGAACTGGAACGTCCAGGCGAAGTTCACCAGGGTGATTTCCAGCACGACGAGAAACAGCCCGCGCTTGAACAGGAAGCTTGAAACCGATGCCCGTCCGTCGTGCTTCGTCCCGTAGAGGAATGCCGACGTACCGGTAAGGAAAACGAAGACCGGCGCGCAGAGATGGGCCAGCAGGCGGCTGGCGAACAGTGCGGGGTCGGTCTGGCTCACGTCCATGGGGTCGTTCACCTGCATGTGCAGATAGAAGGTCTCGCGGACGTGATCGAGCAGCATGAAGAGGATTACCAGTCCGCGCAGGGCGTCGATGGACTGGAGCCGAGTGGAAGCCGGTACTGACATTTACATCCTTAACTGTCGCATTTTCGTGAATCGATAACGCTGCCTGCCCAGTTCCGCCTCGGAAGCGGTTCTGTTCACAAGAAATAGAAATAATATAACATTATACATTTGCCGGGCCAGGACATGCCGGTGCTATCGACGGTGCCATGACTGCCCGGATCACACTGCAATAAATTCAAGGGAAGAAAATGAAGAACGAACGCGTCATTCCGGCGGTGCTGGTCGCGCTTGCCAGCACGGCCAGCCATGCCGCACCGACTGGAGAATCCACGATCACCTTGGGCGAGTCCTACGTCTACTCGAACTCAGGTGGCTTGCAGCAGACCGGCAGCAGCGTACTGACCTCGGTGGATGTTCTCGGTGGCGACATGCTGGAGGACAAGAACGCCATGAACAGCTGGGAACTGCTGGGCCAGATGCCCGGTATCCAGCTCACGGAAACCCGCCAGGGCGCCGAGTCGGGCAAGGCCACCTTCCGCGCCTTCAATGGCGAGGGCTACATCAACGGCATCAAGACGTTAATCGACGGTGTTCCCAGCAACGTCAACAGTGGCAACCAGCGTTTCATCGACATGGTGTTCCCGCTCGACCTCGAGTACATCGAGGTGGTCCGCGGCACGAACGATCCACGCTACGGCTTGCACAACATCGGCGGCAACATCAACTTCGCCACCCGCCAGGGCGGGAATTACACCGACGGCCGACTGACCTACGGCAGCTTCGATTTCCGAGAGGTGCAGCTTGCGCTGGGTCGCGAGTCCGATAACTTCGCCCAGAACTACTTCCTCGCCCGGCAGGATTCGAACGGCTATCGCGACCACGACCGCTCGGAGAAGTACGTCCTCGGCGGCAAATGGTTCTACACAGACGATGCGGGCCTGTTCAAGCTGGGCCTGGTGACCCGGCTGTATCACCATGAGGCCGAGGAGGCCGGCTTCCTGACCCGTGAAGAGCTGCGCGCCAGCCGGACCGATTCCGCCGCGAAGAACGCCAACGACGGCGACGACCGGGACATGAAGCAGGTTGCCGTGCATCTGGACTGGCAGTTGCGTGACGATTTGGCCTTCAGCAACAAGCTGTACTACAACAGCTACGAAGATGATCGAAAGGTCACATTCACCTCCTACCCGCTCGGCAATGCACCGCGCCAGCGTCGGCAGTGGGAAGAGCGACAGACCGGTCTGCTGAGCTCGCTGACCTGGCAGGCGTCCGACTGGCTGACGCTCGATGGCGGCGTCAACCTTGAACACCAGGACAACGAGTACCGCCGTTATCGCTATGCCTTCGACGTGCCGACGGGCTTTTCCGCGCCGGAGCGCATCCAGAACGACGACGAATACACCCTCGACAACGGGGGTGCCTACGTCCAGGCGGTAATCGAGCCGATCGATTCGCTGAAGATCATCCCGGCGTACCGGGTGGACAGGTTCTCCGGCGAGACACACCTGCCGAACGGCATGGATGCAGACCTCCAGGACTATGGCTGGATCAGGCAGCCCAAGCTGAGCGTGGTGTATAGCCTGACGCCGGACCTGAACCTGTACGCCAACTGGGGCAGGACCTTTCAGATCCTCACCGGGTCGGGCGAACCGGCCTACATGACTCCCGGTCAGGCCGCGTTCAGGCCATCGATCAATACCGGCAAGGAACTCGGGGTGAAGTTCAGGCCGTTGGATGGCACCGAGGCACGCGTAGCGCTCTGGCAGCAGGACGCCACCGACGAGGTGGCGAACATGCCGAGCACCGGCACCACCGTGGGCCTTGGCAAGACGCGCCGGCGGGGCATCGACATGCAGGTGACCTCGTACATCAACGAGCAGTGGACCGTCTGGGCCTCCCACGCCATTCAGGAGGCCAAGGTGGTCAGTGCCTATACGGCGGGTGGCCAGTCGCTGGCGGGCAAGGAAGTCTTCTCGACCCCGCGCTACATCTCCAACCTGGGCATGGAATACCAGCCCAACCGCCAATGGCGCTTCGGCCTGCAGGCCAGGGCGCAGGGCGA
This sequence comes from Stutzerimonas nitrititolerans, assembly GCF_003696285.1. Taxonomy (GTDB): domain Bacteria; phylum Pseudomonadota; class Gammaproteobacteria; order Pseudomonadales; family Pseudomonadaceae; genus Stutzerimonas; species Stutzerimonas nitrititolerans. The sequence continues at coordinate 166,146 of NZ_RFFL01000004.1, read as the reverse complement.
CTACTACATCGACGAGCTGAACGAACAGGGCAAGTACGGCGGTTTCGCGGTGCTGGACGCCAGCGTGCGGTATGCCCTGTCCGAAACCGCCAGCCTCGACCTGCAGATGAAGAATCTGACGGACCGCGAGTACGAATACGTGTGGTACGACAATTTCTTCTGGGGCGGCGACGACCAGCCCATGTTCTCGCCGGCGCCTGGGCGCACCGCCTACCTGTCCATGAACCTGAAGATATAAAGCGGCGCCAGGGCGCGCGCGGAAAAACTCACCGGCTGGCGGCAGCTGGCTGCGCCTCGGTATCGCCGCGAAGGGGCCAGCCAGGGATGGCGACCATCAGTTCTTCGTAGGCCTGGTCCAGTGCATCGCGCAGGGTTTCGCTGCCAGGGGCGTAGCGCGAAATGATGAAGCGGACCGGCACCCGCTTGATGGTGATCGACGGCAGCGGCTCCATGTCCAGTTGCTGCCGCGCGTGCTCCACGGGCATCTCGTAGCCGAGCAGGAAATCGCCCCGCTGATGCTCCAGCATACGCAGCCCGGAGAGGTGGCTGGCGGTGTGATGCAGGCGAATCTCGCGTTGCGGATCGTTGAGAATCCGGTTGATGCGCGGCCAGTAGTCGTAACCGCCGATCAGGATCACGCCTCGTCCCGTCAGCCCTGCCAGGGCGTTCGCCAGGCTCGGAGCAGGCGTGTCGCGACGGTGATACAGATTGAGGTCGATTCTGCTGAGGGCGTGACGTGTCTCGAGGGTATGTGCGGCCAGTTCGGGCTTACCTGCCGCGCCGGGCCAGAGGTCGATGGAACCGTCCATCAACCCGGCATAGAGGCGGGCGCTGGGCAGTGCGCGAAACGAGGCCTTATAACCCGCCTGCTGCAGGACGCGCCGCGTGACCTCTACCACGCGGCCTTGCGCCTGGCCCTGCGCATCGCTGTAGATCGCGGGCGGAAACTCCGAGAAACCCACCGTCAGGGTCGGCCGCTCGTCCGCCGCACTGCCGGCCAGGCAGGGCGCGCTGAACAGCAAGGCAGCGAACAATGTGGGCATTCTGGCCAAGGGGAGCTCCGTCGTCCCGGTAATTGATTGAGCGATCGAACCACCCGCCGGTCATGCTCCGGGAAAAGGGTGATGCCCCGGCCTATGCTGAAGCCGAGGGGCAAGCCTAACAGGCCAAACCGACCCAAGGTGTGAGCGGATCAAGGAGTTGCGTATGCGGCGCAAGGTTTTTGCCAGCAAGATTTTCGATCGCAAGGTCGTGCTGATTACCGGGGGCTGTGCCGGCATCGGCCGCGCCCTGGCCGAACGCATGGCCCAGGCGGGCGCACGGCTGGTGATCTTCGATCTGGAGCAGAATGCACTGGACGGCCTGGTGCAGCACCTGGTCGATCATCACAACGCCGATGTGCTGGGGCTGCGCTGCGACGTGTCCGATAGCATGGCGGTGCAGCAGGCGGTGGCGCTGGTGCTGGAGCGCTTCGGCGGCATCGACGTGCTGATCAACAATGCCGGCATCACCCACCGCAGCCGTGTGGCGGACACCAGCCTGGCGGTGTTCGAGCGAATCATGGCGGTGAATTTCTACGGTGCGCTGCACTGCACTCAGGCGGCATTGCCCAGCCTGGTGGCCCGCCGCGGACAGATCATCGTGCTCAGCTCGCTATCGCAGTATGCGCCGGTTCCCGACCGCGCCGCGTACAACGCCAGCAAGCACGCGCTGCACGGCCTGTTCGAAACCCTGCGCGGTGAACTGGACGGCACCGGCGTCCACGTGATGCTGGTCTGCCCCGGCTATACCGCCACCGATCTGCGCAAGAACGTGCTGGTCGGCGATGGCTCTACCGCGCCACAGCCAGCCCTGGCCACCGGACGCGTGGCTTCGCCGCAGGACGTGGCCGAGGCGATCTACCAGGGCGCGCTCAAACGTCGGCGCTTGTTGGTGCTGTCCAACCTCGACTGGCGCGCACGGATGATCGCCCGCTGCTTTCCCCGGCTGTTCGAGCAATTGCTGCTGCCGCGTCTGACCGGCAGCCGGATGTCGCGGGGCGTCAGTTAGGGTCTGTCGTAAAGCTCCTGCATCAACTGCACGTCCCAATAGGCGGCTTCGATCTTGTGTCCGTCCAGGTCGCGGACGAAGCAGCCGTAGTAAGGCGCGCCGTATTCCTCGCGTGGCCCCGGAGCGCCTTCGTCCGCTGCGCCGGCGTTCAATGCGGCGCGGTGAAAGGCATCGACCGATGCCTTGTCCGCGGCGAAGAAACCCACGTGCGTGCCGTTGCCGATGCTGGCCGGCCGGCCATCGATGGGCGTGTGCAGCCAGAACTCCGGGTATTCACGACCCCAGGCCTGCGCGCCGGGGTGGGAGAGGATGCGCGTACAACCCAGCGTGGCCAGCACTGCGTCGTAAAAGGCCACGGCCTCGTCGAAGCGGTTGCTGCCGAGGGATACGTGGGAAAGGATGCTGGGGTTCTGGTCGGCCATGGCAATGTTCTCTCGGGAAATGAAACAGCCTAGTCGACCGCTCGTGATTTGCTCGTTAACGCTGTTCGTCCCGTGTGATGGCCTGCGCGCTGCAGAGCATGAAGCAGCGGAACAGCACCACCGTCGCCAGCAGCTGGATCAGCCCGACGGCGCTGTCGACCAGTATCGCCTGTGCCGGGGGCGGTGGTTCGCCGGCCCAGAACTGCGCGGCGATCCAGGCTTCCAGGATCCACAGCGGCAGCAGCACGGCGAGGATGCAGCCGAGGATCAGCAGGAAGTGGCCGCGGGTCTGCTGAAAGCTGGCCTTCAGCGCTGCCAGTGGCGTCATGCCGCGCAGCACCAGCAGATATTCGGCAAAGGCGATCTTCACCATCACCCAGAGGCCCGGCAGTACGAACAGCGATGCGCCGAGCACGATCAGCAGCGTACCCAGCGCGGCCAGTACCGCCAGCGCCGGCCATATCGGCAGCGTCCGCGCCAGCACCTCGCGCACGCTGGGCTCATGGCCACGGCTGCGGGCGTCGAGGAACAGGATCAACGCACCGACGTACAGCGGATAGAAGAGGATTCCCGTCAGCAGCTCCTGCGCCGGCAGCGCGCCCTTGCCCAGCCAGTGGTCGACCGCCAGCTTGGCGCAGCTCTCGAGCACGATCAGCGGCAGGCAGAGCCGGGCGATGGTGGTCAGGTTGCGGGAATAGAAATACCAGGCGTCGCGCAGGATGGTCAGAACGTTCACGTGCAAGGCGGTCTCGAAAAACAGGCCCGCACTTTAGCCCAAGAGGGTAGCGGGAGACATGTGCGATTTTGCCATCCATACTGGCGCCTTTCCTCGATTCGGGCTGTTGCGTGAAGAAGATCGCCCTGTTTGCCGATGTGCAGAACCTCTATTACACGGTGCGCCAGGCCCATGGTTGCCACTTCGACTATGCGGCGTTGTGGGCCGATGTGAGCGCACGCGGCGAGATCGTCGAGGCCTATGCCTACGCCATCGACCGCGGCGACGCCAAACAGCAGCAGTTCCAGCAGATCCTGCGCAATCTCGGTTTCACCGTGAAGCTCAAGCCCTATATCCAGCGCAGCGACGGCTCGGCCAAGGGCGACTGGGACGTGGGCATCACCATCGACGTGCTGGATGTCGCCGCGCGCGTGGATGAAGTGGTGCTGGCCTCCGGTGATGGCGATTTCGACCTGCTGCTCGAACGGGTGCGAGCCGGTGGCGCCGAAGCCACCGCCTATGGCGTGCCCGGCCTGACCGCGCAATCGCTGATCCGCGCCGCCACGCGCTATGTGCCCATCGAGGGCAGGTTGCTGCTGCGCTAGGGTCTGTTGCCGTTTCGTCGCGAGCCGCGTTGCTGCGAGAAATGGCAACAGACCCTAGGTGAAGACGAACTCGTTCGGCCGGCTGCGAGTCTGTGGCCGAATGAATTCGGCCCTACGGTTGATACGTGGCGGTCCATTGTCGTGGCTGTAGGGCCGAATTTATTCGGCCTGGGGTCTTGCCAACGTCTTCGTCCGCTGCGATTCGGCGGGACTTTGCGCGTAAACTTTCCACTTCGTTTTCCTCGTCCGGTTTTATCTCATGACTTTCGCCTCCCTGGGCCTGATCGAGCCGCTGCTGCGCACGCTCGAATCCCTCGACTACACTACGCCGACTCCGGTCCAGGCCAAGGCGATTCCCGCCGTGCTCAAGGGCCGCGACCTGATGGCGGCGGCGCAGACCGGCACCGGCAAGACCGCCGGATTCGCCTTGCCGCTGCTGCAGCGTCTGACCCAGGAAGGTGCGCCGGTGACGAGCAATTCGGTGCGTGCGCTGGTGCTGGTGCCGACCCGCGAACTGGCCGAGCAGGTGCACGAGAGTTTCCGCGTTTATGGACAGAACCTGCCGCTGCGCACCTACGCGGTGTACGGCGGCGTCAGCATCAACCCGCAGATGATGGCGTTGCGCAAGGGCGTCGACGTGCTGGTGGCCACGCCCGGTCGGTTGCTCGATCTGTACCGGCAGAACGCGGTGAAGTTCGCCCAGGTGCAGGCGCTGGTGCTGGACGAGGCCGACCGCATGCTCGACCTCGGTTTCTCCCAGGAGCTGACCGACGTGTTCTGCGCCTTGCCGCGCAAGCGCCAGACGCTGCTGTTTTCCGCGACCTTCTCCGAGCCCATCCGCCAGTTGGCCGGCGAGTTGCTGCGCGACCCGCTGTCCATCGAAGTCAGCCCGCGCAATACCGCGGCCAAGACGGTCAAGCAGTGGCTGGTGCCGGTGGACAAGAAGCGCAAGAGCGAACTCTTCCTGCACCTGCTGGCGGAAAAGCGCTGGGGCCAGGTGCTGGTGTTCGTCAAGACGCGCAAGGGCGTCGACGAGCTGGTGGCGCAGCTGCAGACCCAGGGCATCGCCAGCGACGCCATCCACGGCGACCGGCCGCAGGCCTCGCGGCTGCGCGCGCTGGAGCGCTTCAAGGCCTGCGAGGTGCAGATCCTGGTGGCTACCGACGTGGCCGCGCGCGGGCTGGATATCCATGACCTGCCGCAGGTGGTCAACTTCGACCTGCCGATCGTCGCCGAGGACTATGTGCACCGCATCGGCCGTACCGGCCGCGCCGGCGCCACGGGTGAGGCGATCTCGCTGGTCGCCGCCGACGAGGTGGACCAGCTCGCCGCCATCGAAACCCTGATCAACCAGATCCTGCCGCGCCATGACGAGCCAGGCTTCGTGCCCGATCATCGGGTACCTGTCACCCAGCCCGGCGGGCAGATCGTCAAGAAGCCGAAGAAACCCAAGAAGCCCAAGGACGGCGCCGGCAAGGGCAGAATCCACCTGGGCAACTGGTTCGACGAAAGCGAAAAACCCAACGCCAAGCCGATTCGCAAGGTGCCGAGCCTGGGCGGGGCAAAGCCGGCAAAGAAGAAGCGCTGAGCGAACCGTCAGGCGGCCGGCGTTCAGTGGGACTGGCGCAATTGGCCAGGTGGCGGCTAGGGTGCCTGTTCCACGCAGACAGACAGGGGTAGGTGCATGTTGAAGCTCTGGGGCCGGACCAATTCCACCAACGTGAAAAAGGCCCTCTGGTGCCTCGAAGAACTTGGCGTTCCCTATAGCCGGGTCGATGCCGGTGGCGCCTTTGGCATCGTCGGCGAGCCGGGCTATGCGGAAAAGAACCCGAACCGCCTGGTGCCCTGCTTGGAAGATGGCGAACTGGTGTTGTGGGAGTCCAACGCCATCGTTCGCTACCTGGCGGCGCAATACGGCGAGCCCGCGTTGTGGAAGCCCGATCCGCGTCAGCGGGCGGAGGCGGACAAGTGGATGGACTGGGCCACCTCGTCCCTGGCGGCACCTTTCCGGGTGGTGTTCTGGAGCATGGTGCGCACCCCGGCCGAACAGCGTGACATGGCCGCGGTAGAGGTGGCGCTGGCCGAATGTGGCAAACTGCTCGCCATCGTCGACCGCGCGCTGGCCGAGCAGCCGTATCTGTCCGGCGCGAGTTTCGGCATGGGCGACATTCCGCTCGGCTGCTTCGCCTACGCCTGGTTCGAGATGCCCATCGAACGCCCCGAACTGCCCCACCTCCAGGCGTGGTACCAGCGCTTGCAGGAGCGCCCGGCTTACCAGCGCGCGGTGATGATCCCGTTGACCTGAGCCGGCTAGGCGTCCTCGCCCTGGGCTTCGGCCTTGATGAAGTCGATAAAGGCCCGCAGCGGCGAAGGCATATGCCGGCGGCCGTGGTAGTAGAGGTAGGGGCCATCGAACACCTGGCTCCAGTCTTCGAGAATGGGCACCAGGCGGCCGTCATCGAGTGCCTCGCGGAGGAACTCCTCGAAGAGATAGACGACTCCCAGTCCGTTGATGGCGGATTTGATCCGCAGGTCATGGGAGGAGGTCACCAGCTGGCCGCGCGGTGGAATACGCAGCCTCTCACCATCCTTCTCGAACTCGAAGATACCTACCTTGCCGTTCTCGAAGCGGTGCCCGATCAGTTGGTGTTCGGTCAGCTCCGAAGGGTGCCGCGGCGTGCCATGAGCCGCCAGGTAGGCAGGCGATGCGGCGGCAACGAAGCGCTGCCGGCGCGGGCCGATGGGCACCGCGATCATGTCCTTGGCCAGGCTTTCTTCGTAGCGCACGCCAGCGTCATAACCGGCACCGATGACGTCGATGAAGGTGTTCTCCATGACCACCTCGACATTTACGCCAGGGTAGCGTTTGAGGAAGCGTTCGAGCAGCTCGGGCAGCAGATAGCGCGCGACCGGCACCGGCACGTTCAGCTTCAGCGTACCCACCGGGCGCTGTGATTCATCGTCCAGGTCGTTGAAGGCCGCGTTGATCTCTTCCAGCGCCGGCCGCAGGCGTTCCAGCAGGCGCGCGCCAGCGCTGGTCGGGGTCACGCTGCGGGTGGTGCGGTTGAGCAGGCGCAGGCCCACATCGCTTTCCAGGCGGCGCATGCAGTCGCTCAAGGAGGAGGCCGAAATCCCTCGTTTCTGCGCCGCCGCGCGAAAGCCTCCGGCCTCGATCACGGCGGCGAACAGCGCGACATCACTCAGGTTGGGTTGGCGCATCTTAACGTCCCCGGTTGCTGCGGAAACTGTACGCCTACTCGTACAGCCCGTCCACGGTTGCCCGGATTATCACGGGTTATCCGCAGGCAGATACTGCCCACGTCGGCCATTCGGTCATTTTCTGAGCAGCGGAGGCAGCAGCCATGTGGAGCAGAACGAACACCCCAGCGTTGGGCAATCCAGCCCCGGCGCAGCGATTGATGAAACTCGCCAAGGCTCTTTTCGCCAGCGTTGTGCTGGCGGTCGCGATGACCGCCGAAGCCGACAACCGCGAGGCGCCGAAGCCGGATTGGAGCGTCAGTGACATGCCTTCACAGGAGGGCCGCATCGTGTTAGTCACCGGCGGCACCAGCGGCATAGGCTATGAGGACGCGCTGGCGCTGGCCAGAACGGGTGCCGAGGTCATCATCGCCGCGCGCAATGTCGAGCGCGGGCGGGAAGCCATTGAGCGCATCCGCCAGCAGGTCCCGGATGCGCGCGTCCAGTTCGAATCTGTCGATCTGGCCAACCTGGCTTCGGTACGCGAGCTGGCCGAACGCCTGAATGGTCGACTGTCGCGGCTCGATGTGCTGATCAACAACGCCGCCATTATGGCGCCGCCGCAGCGCCGAACTTCTTCGGACGGTTTCGAGCTGCAGATGGCGACCAACTACTTCGGCCACTTCGCACTGACCGGGCTGCTGATGCCGCTGCTTCGGGAAAGCGAGGATGGTCGGGTGGTCAGCCTGTCCAGTATCGCCGCCGCCCGCGGCGCGCTGGATTTCGATGACCTGCAATCCGAGCTGGACTACGACCCCTACGGCGCCTACGCCCAATCCAAGCTGGCCGTGCTGAACTGGGCATTCGAGCTGCAGCGGCGCAGCGATGACGCAGGCTGGGGAATTCGCAGCATTGCCGCGCATCCGGGCGTCGCCGTCACCGAGCTGATCGAGCGTGGTCCCGGGCTGGACAGCCCCTTCGGAGAACAATGGGCGCAGAACCTGGACGACTACCATTCCGCTGCCCAGGGAGCGATTTCCACCCTGTACGCGGCCACAGCGTCGGAGGCTGTCGGCGGTGCCTATTACGGGCCGACCGGAGAGGACGAAAAGCGTGGGCCGCTGGGCTTCGCCCGGACCCCCGAGGCCGCCTGCCAGCGCACGGACGCCGAGCAGCTGTGGCAACTGTCTGAGCGCCTCACCGGCGTCACCTATCCCTGATCGCCGCGGGCACGGGCTGTTTCCCGTGCCTCGGCTGCGCACGTCGATTTCGCGGAGCCGCCTTATGAACGCGCTATCCATTTCGCAACGCCTGAGTACCACCCTCAACGCCGAACCCCATGAGCTGCGCCCCTCGCTGATGGGTTTCGCACTGTTCTTCTGCCTGTTTACCGGCTACTTCATGCTTCGCCCGATTCGCGAATCGTTGGGCATCGCGGCGGGGGTGGAAAACCTGCAATGGCTGTTCACCGCCACCTTCTTCGTCATGCTGGCGGCAGTGCCGCTGTTCGCATGGCTCAGCTCGCGGGTGCCGCGGCTGCACTTCATCGACTGGGTGTACGGCTTCTTCTGCGTGAACCTGCTGACGTTCGCCGCGTTGTTTCACCTCATGGGCGAAAGCCCCTGGCTGGCGCGGGTGTTCTATGTCTGGATCTCGGTCTACAACCTTTTCGTGGTCTCGGTTGGCTGGAGCCTGATGGCGGACGTGTTCGACGCCGGCCAGGCCAAGCGCCTGTTCGCCTTCATCGCCGCAGGGGCGAGCGTCGGCGGCCTGGTGGGGCCGGCGCTCAGTGCTCTGCTGGCCGCTAGCCTAGGCGAAGCCGGGCTGATGTTGCTGGCCGGGCTGCTGCTCGGTGTTGGATTGGCGCTCAAGTATTCGCTGATGCGCTGGCGCGAAGTGGGCGGCGCCGGCCGACCGGATGCGCTGCCTGCCGAAAGCACGCGCAGGCCCTTGCCCGGCAACCCCTTCAGCGGCATCACGCGGGTGCTCAAGTCCTCTTATCTGTTGGGCATCGCCGGCTTCGTCGTGCTGCTGGCCACGGTCACTACCTTTCTCTACTTCGAGCAGGCGCGGCTGGTGGCCGAGCTGTTTCCCGACCGGGCCGCGCAGATCCGTGTGTTCGGCGCCATCGACGTGATCGTCCAGGCCGGCGCCTTGCTCTCGCAGGTGTTCATCACCGGGCGTCTGGCGCAGAAGCTGGGCGTGCGCGTGCTGCTGGCGATAGTGCCGTTGCTGGTATGCCTGGGCTTCCTCGGGCTGGCACTGGCGCCCAGCTTCGCCATGCTGGCTGCGCTGATGATCGTGCGGCGGATCGGCGAGTACGCTTTCGTCAGGCCTGGGCGCGAAATGATCTTCGCGCCGCTGGATGCCGAGAGCAAGTACAAGGCGAAGAACGTCATCGACACCATCGTCTATCGCGCCGGCGACGCCATCAGTGGCTGGGCCAAGACCGCGCTGGACATGCTCGGCCAGGGCGCCGGGCTGGTGGCGGTGGTGGGTGCCTTCTGTGCCTTGCTGTGGGGCTTGCTTGGCTGGCAGCTGGGCAGGCAGGCCGACGATCGGGCCGAGCGCGCCGTTGGCGCGAAGGGCGCAAACGGCGCGGCCGTGCCCGCCCGCCAGCTCAGCCTGCCGTGACCGTCATGCCGCCGTCGGCCATGACCACCGCGCCCACCATGAAGCTGGCGCGCTCCGAGGCCAGAAAGGCCACCACCTCGGCGATCTCCTCCGGTTGGGCGGCGCGACCGATGGGGGCGGCCTTGCCGTGCTTGGCGAGGAATCCGGGGCCGTCGTCCACAACATCGTTGAGGATATTGGTGACCACGTCGCCGACGCCGATGGCGTTGACGCGGATGCCATGCTCGATCGCCTCCAGCGCCAGCGTGCGCGTCAGTTGCGCCAGCGCGCCCTTGGATGCGGCGTAGGCGGCGATGGTGGGGAAGGCGAAGTACGAGGCGTAGGAGGCGATGTTGACGATGGCGCCCGACTTGTTGGGCAGCATCGCCTTGAGCGCCTCGCGTGAATGCAGGAAGGCTGCGGTGACATTGGTCGCCTGGATACGCTCCCAATCCTCGCGGGTCATGTCGATGACCGGCTTGTTGATGATGATCCCGGCATTGTTCACCAGGATATCCAGTCGCCCGAACCGAGCCAGCGTCAGCTCCACTGCACGTTCGGCCGCGCCGTCCGCGGTGATGTCTGCCACCAGCGGCACCAGTCCTGGTTGCGCCAGGGCCTCGACGTCCGGACTCAGATCCTCGGCAACGACCTTGGCGCCGCGGGCATGCAGCAACTGCGCGATGGCCTTGCCGATTCCACTGGCGGCGCCGGTAACCAGGGCGACCTTGCCTTCGACTTCCTGGGGAAAGCTGTGCTTGATATCAGTCATGCGTATTGCCTCCGATGTGCGTCAGGCAGGACGTTCGCCGGCCCGGCGCTTGTGAGCGATGTCGGGCTCACTGTCGCGCAACCCCAGGCTCATGGCTTTCGCGGCCTTGCGCGGACTGTCGGATTCTTGCGCGAAGACGAGGGGTGCTCAGTCCCGCACCCTAACCCTCTCCCACAGAGGAGAGGGAACTGGTTCAGTGACAGGCCCACCGCCGACGACTCGGTGGCGCCAATCCGCTCCCTCTGGAGAGAGGGTTGGGGTGAAGGGAAAGACTTCCATCCAGCGCAAGAACCCAGCCAGCGAGCCATCCCGATTCCGGCTCTGAGCTAACCTTTGCGCTCGCGTCGCCTTTTTAAGGGCTTCGCAATGGAGGAATCCTTGCAGCGATCCGATTCAGAGCTGCCGCCAGTGATGGATGGCCAGCGCGTCACTGCCGAAGCGATGCCGCACTATCTGCCCGGCGAGCCGCTGTCCTTGCCGCCGCGCCCGCCGATGCAGGATGTGGTGGTGCAACTGTTCAGCTATCAGGATCTGGCCGAGCCGATCCTGGTTCCCGCCGTGGTGGAGCCGCTGCTGGTACTGGTGCTGTCTGGCGCGGCGACGGTGGAAGAGCGCGCCCTCGATGGTGACTGGCAGGCAACCAACGTCGAGGCGGGCGACTTCTTTCTCACCAGCACCAGCGAGCCCTACGAGATGCGCTGGCAGGTGCGGAGCGACGACCGTTTCGAAGTGATGCACCTGTATCTCGGGCTGCCGCTGATCGAGCAGGCGGTGCGTGATCTTCATGGTGAACGCTGCGCACCGTTGACCTTCCTCGATGTCTCCGGCGGCCGAGATGGGCGCGTGCGCTTTCTGCTCGAACAGCTGCGGCTGGAGCTATACGGCGAGCGCCAACCCAGCCCGCTGTTCGTCCATAGCCTGGCTCAGGCACTGGCCATACACCTGGTGCGCACCTACCCCGCACCGCGCAACCTGGCCAGAGGCGCCAACGCGCTGCAGAGCTACAAGCTGCGCCGCGTCATCGAAGCGATGAAGGCACGCCTGGCCGAGGCATTCTGCCTGCCGTACCTGGCGCAGATCGCCGGCCTCAGCGACTACCACTTCAGCCGCCTGTTCAAGCGCGCCACGGGCCTGTCGCCCTCGCAGTACTTCATCCGCCTGCGCATGGCCCGCGCGAGGCAACTGCTGCTGGAAACGGACCTGAGCGTCATCGAGATCGGCATGGAAGTCGGCTATTCGAGTCCTGGCCATTTTTCCCAGGTCTTCCGTCGGGAAGTGGGCGTGACGCCGCGGGCTTATCGGCAGACATGAGTTTGGCCGTGTGCAGCACCGCAGGGGTGATCGGGCTTCCGTCATCGGTGCCGCGAGACGAGCCGTGGGCCCTGCAATACGACCTGCGGCGCGCACCAATCTCCTCGAATCGCCTCAAACACAATGAGCCATTCCCGGCTCCACCGGAGGTGATGCATGAGTATCGATCCGCTCGACAGACTCCATGACCAGCAGCCCGTACCGGGCCAGGATCAGAACCCCAGCCACGCGCCTGATCCAGACTTCATTACCGACAACCCGGACATCCAGCCCGGCAACGGCGACGAACCCGAGCGTCCCGGCATCGGCCCGGACGTGCAGGACCCCGGCCGGCTTGACATCAAGGACCCGAACGAACCGGGTCTGGGCAATCCGATTCCCTGAGACGCCGGTATCGCCGTAGGGTGGAAAACTGCAACGCATTTTCCACCTTCACTGACACAACGCACTCGCCGGCAGAGGGGCGGCTTCGACCCTAGGTCGCCCGCCCCGGATGCTGCGCAAATCCATCGCGGATCTCATACCAGCTTGCCTTCTCCGCGACGAAGGCGTGGTACTGCCGCTTGGCCTGTACCGGCGTCTCCAGGGTGCCCAGGCGCAACCGCTTGATCCCCGGCAGGTCGTCCTTGGCGCTGTACAGCGGGCTGCCACACTCGGCGCAAAACACCCGCGCCTTGTTGGGGCTGGCCCTGAATTCCTTCAGGTACTCCTCGCCGCGAAGGATGTGGAATTTGTCGGCCTGTACCGGCGCCACCGCCACGAAGGCCGAGCCCTGGCCCTTCTGGCACTGGCTGCAATGGCACATCGAGATCTCGTCGATCTCGCCGTCGTACCGGTATTCGATGCGCCCGCAGAGGCAGCTACCATTGTGCATGTCTCGCTCCTTCAGATTGCTCAGGCCTGCGCTTAAGGCAGCAGCGCCGGATTCCATACCGCTTCCCAGAGGTGGCCGTCCGGGTCCTGGAAGTAACCCGCGTAGCCACCCCAGAAGGTGTCCTGCGCCGGCTTGACGATTATTGCCCCGGCCGCTAGCGCCTGCTTCATCACGGTATCCACTTCGGCCTTCGAACCGACGTTGTGTCCCAGGGGCATGTCGGTGGCACTCGCCGCAGCCAACGGCAGGCCGCTGTCGCGGGCAATGCTCGCCCGTGGCCAGAGGGCCAGCTTCAGGCCTGGCTGGAGATCGAAGAAGGCCACCGCACCATGCTCGAATTCCTCGCCGATGACGCCTGCTCCATGGTGAACTGGGTGCCGAGCAGGCCGACCCTGGAAAACCCGGCGCCCTTGATGGCTTCGGCCGTCGGGTCGGCGATGTGCAACAGCGGTATGCGCACGGCCGCTTCGATGGCGGTCGCCACCTTGTGCATGGTGTTGGTACAGAGCAGCAGAAAATCGGCACCGGCGCGCTCCAGCGACTGTGCAGCAGCGGCCAGCATTTGCCCGACGCCGTCCCAGTCGCCGGCATGCTGCAGGCGCTCGATCTCGTGGAAGTCGACGCTGTACAGCACCACCTTCGCCGAGTGCAGCCCGCCCAGGCGCTCCTTGATCGTCTGGTTGATCTGGCGGTAGTAGGAAGTCGTCGATTCCCAGCTCATGCCGCCGATAAGGCCAATGGTCTTCATGGCTCGGTCCTTGACCATTCGAGGTGGGGTTTCGCAGGCGAGGCTGCGTCGTCGCCATAGGCCAGCGTGAGGCGCAGCATATCGAACAGCTGGATGCCGTTTTCGAAGATGGGCTCGGGGTAGTTCCTGGTGAAGAAATCGCGGTTGATGGCCGTGACCCTAAACCCGTGCCGTTGGTAGAAGGCCAGCTGGTAGCCGAATGAGCCGGTGCCGACCTCCAGCTGAGAGGCGCCCGCCTGGCGGAAGTGCTCGATGACCCATTTCAGCAGCGCCGAACCATGGCCCGCTTGCTGATGGCTGGGGTGAACCGCGATGCTCATCAGTTCATGGGCGCCGGCTGCCAGCGCCTGTACCACGCAGGCGCCAACGACCACGTCATCGCGTGAGGCCACGAAGCACTTTGAATGCGGCAGGTACGCACGCAGCTTTGCTTCCGAGGGATCGGCGAGCAGCAGAAGCTCCATGGGAGCGTCCGCTGGCCGGACTTCGTGTATCTGTAGCGACATGGACTCCTGATGCCTGGCCTTTGGTTGAAGGTTTGCTGTGCCTACTCCGGCGGTCGCGTGAATACCGGGCTGGCGTCCGTCAGCGATTTATATAGGTATTTCCACATAGTGTTGCCGGTAGTAGAAGCGGTGCGCGTCGGTACGCCTTTCATGGCAATGCAGCTCGATGCGGTCACAGCCGCGCTGGCGCGCCAGGCTTACCGCGCGCTCTTCCAATTGTGCGCCTACGCCCTGGCTGCACGCCTGCGTCGATACGCACAGGTAACTGATGCGGCAGATATCGCCGCTCAACGCCAGTTGCGGAATGAAGTGCAGCGAAATGACCCCGATGACTTCGCCATCGTCCACGGCCACCAGCAACGACGCATCCGGGTGGGCCATCAGCTGGGCGACGCGCCGCTCGATAAAGGCTTCCGTGCCGGGACAGCCCAGCGCATCCAGCAGGGCGGATATGGCGGGAGCATCGGCAAGGCTCGGCGCTTTGATCTCGATCATGGAGCGTTCCTGTGGGGACAAGCGCCGCCGCGCGCAGCGGCTTCGGGCTAAAAACAGGTTAGGCGCTATCTTCGCCGCACGCCGGCGCCGGGTGGAGATGCACCGCCAGCCAGAGGGCGCCGTTGGTGACACGCCGGACCACATGCAGCGTGCCGGCGGGTAGAAACAGGTAGTCGCCGGAACGCAGCTCGACAGCCTTGCCCGCCACCTCGAGGGTCGCCTCGCCCTGGAGCAACACCACCCACTCGTCCTGCGATTGCACGTAATCGGTCGGCGTTATGTCCGCTGAGCTGATGATGCGTTCGATCACCAGGCTTCTGTGGCTCAGCAGCGCCTCGAAGCGCTCCCCGTTCAGGGGCACCTCGAAGTCGGCGAACAGGTTTCCAGTGGACATGATTGCGTAGTCCCGAATGGCTTCTCCAAGATCATGTACCTATTGCCAGGCTTTTCCAGTGTGGTGTGGTTTGAAAGGCCATTGCCATCATCCTGCTTGAAGCCTGTTCCAGGCAGCGGACGGTCATGCTTCTCGCGGCGCGCCGGCTGATAGGCATGCCCCAGAAAAACCCAGCCACCGCCCAGCATTGCCAGGCGATGGCTGGGTTCCATCTTGCGATCTAGTCCGAGTCAGATCCCTTGCCCACCCGAGACTTCGATGCGCTGGCCGTTGACCCAGCGGTTACTCTCGCTCAGCAGGCTGGCGATCATCGGGCCGATGTCGTCGGGGACGCCGACGCGGCCCAGGGCGGTCATGCCGGCGAAGCTGGCGTTGAGCTCCGGCATGTCGCGTACCGCGCCGCCGAGGAAGTCCGTTTCGATCGCGCCGGGGGCGACGCAGTTGACGGCGATACCGCGGCTGCCCAGCTCCCGTGCCATGTAGACGCTCAACACTTCAATGGCGCCTTTCATCGCGGAGTAGGCAGAGAAGCCGGGGTAGGAGATGCGCGTCAGCCCCGAGGACAAAATTGACGATGCGGCCGCCGTCCGCCAGCAGGGGCAGCAATGCCTGGGTGAGGAAGAACACGCCCTTGAAGTGCACGTTCAGCAGGTGTCGAACTGCGCTTCGGTGGTTTCGGCGAAGGGCGCCGCGTCGCCGTGGCCGGCGTTGTTGACGAGGTGATCGAAGCTCTGCCGCTGCCAGATGGTGTCGAGCACCGCGCGCAGCCGTTCAACGAAGTCGGGGAAGCCGGCGGTGGTGCCGGTGTCGAGTTGCATGGCCACCGCCTTGCGGCCCAGGGCCTCGATTTCGGCTACCACGCGCTCGGCGTCGTCGGCGCGGCTATGGTAAGTGACGATGACATCGGCGCCCTGACGGGTAATGCTCAGGGCGGTGTTCCGGCCGAGGCCGCGGCTGGAACCGGTAACGAGTGCGATCTTGCTCATGGTGGAAAGCTCCTGGGGTTGAGGGAGCCTCTATGGTGCGAGCTGAAGCGGTGGCGGTCGTTACCGAAACCTCGGCATTATTTGCCTAATCCTTTCACGTGTAATGCACGGCCAGCGCCGCCAGGGAACGCCGCCATGAATGAAACATTGCTTGTGAGAGGGTGCGTCGCTACCTGGAGGCCCACGCCGAAGCGACGGGCATCGCGCAGACACCGATGCCCGGCCTGACCATCATCCGCGCCACGACCGTCAGCGGCCTGCAACACGGCATTCCCCATCCGCAGGCGTGCCTGGTGCTGCAGGGCAGCAAGGAAGTCACCCAGGGCATTCATACCCAGCTGTTAGGGCGCAGTCCAGGGCGGCCGTGGCGAGCTAGCGGCGCCGTTGCAGCGCCGCGGCCGCCGGGCTCAGGCGAGCTGGCGGTCGCCCGTGAACATCCAGGGCTCCTGCGCCTGGCGTTGCTGCTCGAACTGGCGGATGGCGTCGCGCTTGAGCAGGGTCAGGCCGATCTCGTCGAGCCCGTTGAGCAGGCACTCCTTGCGGAAGGCGTCGATCTCGAAGCGATTCACCTGGCCGTTCGGTTCGATCACCGTCTGCTCGGCCAGGTCGATGCGCAGCCCGTAGCCTGGCGTGGCGTCCACCTCGGCGAACAGGCGGTCAATGGTCGGCTCGTCGAGCACGATCGGCAGCAGGCCGTTCTTGAAGCAGTTGCCGTAGAAGATCTCGGCGAAGCTCGGCGCGATGATCGCACGGATGCCCCAGTCGGCCAGCGCCCAAGGAGCGTGCTCGCGGCTCGAGCCGCAACCGAAGTTGGCCCGGGTGAGAAGGATGTTGGCCCCGGCATAGCGTGGCTGGTTGAGCGAAAACTCAAGGTTCAACGGGCGCTGGGAGCAGTCCTTGTAGGGCTCGCCGCGGTCAAGGTAGCGCCACTCGTCGAACAGATGCGGGCCGAAGCCGGTGCGCTCGATGATCATCAGAAACTGCTTGGGCAGGATCGCGTCGGTATCGATGTTGGAACGATCCAGGGGGACCACGGTGCTGTCGAGTTGGGTAAAGGCTTGCATGTCTGTCCCCCTTAGAGATCGCGGATATCGGTGAAGTGGCCGGCGATGGCCGCCGCCGCTGCCATGACCGGGCTGACCAGGTGCGAACGACCACCGGCGCCCTGGCGGCCTTCGAAGTTGCGGTTCGAGGTCGAAGCGCAGCGCTCGCCCTTGCCGAGGCGGTCTTCGTTCATGCCCAGGCACATCGAGCAGCCGGCGTCGCGCCATTCGAAGCCGGCATCGGTGAAGATGCGGTCCAGGCCCTCGGCTTCCGCCTGGCGCTTGACCAGGCCCGAACCGGGCACCACCAGCGCCTGGACTATGTTGTCGGCGACCTTGTGGCCCTTGACCACGTCGGCGGCCAGGCGCAGGTCCTCCAGGCGCGAGTTGGTGCAGGAGCCGATGAAGATCTTGTCCAGCTTGATCGCGCGGATCGGCGTGCCGGGCTCCAGGCCCATGTAATCCAGCGCCTGCTGCATGCCGCGACGCTTGACCGGGTCGCGCTCGGACTCAGGATTTGGCACCTGGCCGTCGACATCGGTGACCATTTCCGGCGATGTGCCCCAGGTCACGTGCGGGCGGATGCTGGCGGCATCGAGCTGCAGTTCGCGGTCGAAGCGCGCGTCTGGGTCGCTGCGCAGGGTGCGCCAGTAGGCTTCGGCGGCGTCCCATTGGGCGCCGGTCGGGGCCAGCGGACGGCCCCTGAGGTAGGCGGCGGTGGTGTCGTCGAAGGCGACCATGGCGCAGCGCGCGCCCGCTTCGATGGCCAGGTTGCAGAGCGTCATGCGCGCTTCCATGCTCATCGCCGCAACGGTTTTGCCGGTGAACTCGATGGCATAGCCGGTGGCGCCGGCCGTGCCGATCGTGCCGATCAGCGCCAGCGCCAGGTCCTTGGAGGCGACATAGGGTGGCAGCTCGCCGTCGATGCGGATGCGCAAGGTCTTCAGCTTCTTCAGCAGCAGGCACTGGGTGGAGAGGATGTGCTCGATCTCCGAGGTGCCGATGCCGAATGCCAGGGCGGCGAAGGCGCCGTGGGTGGTGGTGTGGGAGTCCCCGCAGGCGATGGTCATGCCGGGCAGGGTGATGCCCTGTTCCGGGCCGATCACGTGGAGGATGCCCTGGCGTTCGTCCTGCATATCGAAGAACTTCAGCCCGAACTCGGCGCAGTTGCGCTCCAGCGCCTCGACCTGACGGCGCGCGATGGCATCAGTGATGCCTGCCTCGCGGGCCTTGGTCGGCACGTTATGGTCCGAGGTGGCCAGCACCGCGCCCGGGCGCCAGGGTTGCAGGTTATTCAGGCGCAGGCCGTCGAAGGCCTGGGGGCTGGTCACCTCGTTGATCAGGTGCAGGTCGATATACAGCAGCGTCTGGCCGTCATCGGTATCGAGCACGGCATGGCGGGCCCAGAGTTTTTCGAAGAGCGTTTGTGCAGTCATCTTCTGTTCCTTCCGTTCAAGGCGACGCCGTCTCGCGTGCGGACGGCGAGCGGGATGTCAGCCAAGCAGGCCAAGGAAAACGAACACCAGCACACCGCTGACGCCACACAGCGGCACCAGTAGCAGGCGATAGAACAGCTTGTTGCGCTCGGCTTCCTCCTGAACACCGGCCAGCGCCAGGGCGCCGCCGGAGGAGAAAGGCGAGAAGCCGGTCAGCGAAGAGCACAGCACGATGGCCGACAGCAACACGGTGTGGCTCAGGCCGGCGTTGCTGGCGAGGTCCGGCACGATGGGGAACAGCGTTGGCATCACCACGCCAAGGGTGCTGGAGAAAAAGCTCATGATGCTCGAGGAAACCCCGGTGGCGTAGGGCACCATCGCCGGGCTGACGTTAGCGGCGAGCCACTGCGCCAGCGCCGCGATGGTGCCGGCCTTGACCGCCACGGCAATGAGCATGCCCATGCCGCACAGCAAAATGATGATGCCCCACGGGACCTTGGCCAGTGCGGCCTTTTCATCGCCCACCCGCAGGATCAGCGCCAGCACCACGCCGATGATCGAGATGAACGTCGGGTCTATGCGCGAGGCGATGGCGGCGAATGCCGAGCCGGCCGGCAGGAAGGCGGCGATGGTCGAGGGCAGGATGATCAGCCCGACGATGAAGGCCACCAGCCAGAGGGTACGGCGCTGCTGGGCATCGAAGGGTTCGGGCCGTTCGGTCTCCAGGCTCTTGGTCTGGTAGCCCTTGAGCAGCACGTAGGCCACCAGGAACACCAGCGTCTGGTAGATGAAGGAGTCGATTAGCAGCGTGTGGGTATAGCTCGCCGCGGTTGCCGCGTCATAGCCGGCATTCTCCAGGATGCCCTGGGTCACGCGCCCGCCCAGGCTGATGCTGGTGAAGGTGGTGGCCATGCCGCCGGAGACGATGATGATCGCGCCCAGCAGGCGGCTCATGCCGGTGCGGCTGGCGACCGACATTACCAAGGGCGAGAGGAACACGAACACCGCGTAGTGACCCGGGCCAATGCCGGCGACCAGCAGTACCAGGCCGTACAGCGCGAAGGGGATCAGGCTCGGCATGCCGCGCGCCATGAATACGGCATTTCGCGCGATCTTTTCCATGGTGCCGTTGGCGATGACGAAGCCGAAGAAGAAGGTGACGGCGAAGATGATGAAGAACAGGTTCAGCGGCCAGTAGGTCACCAGCTCCTTCACGCTGACGCCCATCATGGTGGTGGAAATGAGGTAGGCCGCGCTGATGGCCAGCAGCCCGATGTTGATGTTCAGCCAGTAGCCGACACCAATGCAGATCAGTATCGCCAGGATGATGGTGATGGTTAACACGGTAGGTCCTTTGTAGTTGTTTTCGCAGAGCGCCAAGACACATACGCTGCCCATCGCGCCACGCTCAGCAGAGCGCGATGTGCTGTTTAGGCATCCCGGGAGTTGGCTGCAGCGCCAAGCGGGCCGCGGCCCTGCCAGGCTTCATGCGAGGCGGAATCGCTTGCGCAATGGCCGCATCGCCAAATCTGGTCCACCCCGAGTGTCGCCAAGGCTTATGCGCTGAACAATTGGTGTATCGCCAAGATAGGTTTCGCATTTCGCGAAGTCTTGTCGCTGAGATAAGCCAGTGATCCCGTTGCAGTGCGGCTGGAGGGCCACAAGCCTAGCGGCGGCGAGGGTCTGCGGGGGGTAGAAAAAATCGGACGCCCACGTTCCTTACATCGCTTCGCATTAGGCGAAGGGGCGCTTGTCGAACTACGTATTGTTTGGCCGGGTATGGCCCGCTAGCCTGCCTGACCTTCGAAAAACGGATTCGTAAATGTCAGTGGTTAAGCCTGCAGTACCGACCCACGCCGCCGCGGTTCGGAGCCCTGGCCGATGCTGATCGTCGTGCTCAGCACCACGCTGGTTCTGGCTTTTTCCGCTCTGGTCGCGCTTTATCCGTCGGCCATCGCACCTGAGGTTTCGGCAGCGCTGGGCATTCCGTCCTCGGCTATCGGCTTGCAGGTGAGCCTGGTGTTCGGTGGCGCCATGCTGACGTCGCTGGTAGGTGGCCCGCTGACTCGGCGCCTCGGCCCTTGCCGTGCAAGCCAGACCGCTTTGCTGTTGCTGGGCGCAGGCGCGGCCTTGATGAGTGTGCCGAGCTTACTGGTGGCGGTCGTCGCGGCGCTGATCGTCGGGCTGGGCTACGGCATGACCAATCCATCAGCTTCAGTGCTGCTGGTGCGCTTCACCCCGCCGGAGCGGCTGGGCTTCATCTTCTCGCTCAAGCAGACCGGCGTGCCCCTTGGCGGCATGCTGGCCGGTGCGCTGGCCCCTTCGCTTGCGCTCGGCATTGGCTGGCGGCAGGGCCTGTGGCTGCTCGCGGGGTTGGCGTCGCTCGGCATCATCGCGTTGCAGTTCAAGCGCCACAGCTGGGATGACCGTCGCGAGCCCGGCCTGAATTGGCGCCGTTCGCCTTTGGGCGGCATCAAGGTGGTCTGGGCCCATAAGCCGCTGCGCTACCTGGCGATCGTCACCCTGTGCTTCTCTACCGTTCAGCTGTCGCTGTCCTCCTTTACCGTGGCGATGCTGGTGGATGATCTGGACGTGAGTCTGATCGCGGCGGGGGCAGTCATGACGGTGGTGCAGGCGAGCGGAATCGCCGGCCGCCTGTGGTGGGGCTGGATCGCCGACCGTATCGGGCATCGGCTGATGACGCTGGCGATCATCGCATGCTGTACCTCGGTGGGCACGGTGCTGATCTACTTCATGAGCCCGGCGTGGCCGCTGGCCGGTGTCGCCCTGACGCTTGGCCTGTTCGGCGTTGCGGCGCTGGGTTGGAATGGCGTGTACCTTGCCGAGGTGGCGCGGCTGGCACCGCCCGAGCGCATCGCGGAAGCTTCTGGCGCCTGCCTGGTGTTCACCTACGGTGGTGTACTGCTGGGGTTGCCGACCTTTGCCTTGCTGATGACCTTCATGGAGCACTACACCGACGTGTTCGGTCTGCTCACAGCGGCGTCGCTGCTGAGTTTGTTCTTGCTGCGCGCCGCGGCGCGGGCTGATGATTCCAGCCCTGTGAAAGATGCCGCCAAGCCGCGCAGCAAGCCTTCCCCTCGGCTACCTTGACCACTTCGGAGTATCGCCATGCACGACGATATGCACTATTACGAACCCGCCCAGGGCCACGGCCTGCCCCATGATCCCTTCAACGCGATCATCGCGCCGCGGCCCATCGGCTGGATCTCGACCCAGGACGCCGAAGGTCGACTGAATCTTGCGCCCTACAGCTTCTTCAACGGCTTCAACTACACCCCGCCGATCATTGGTTTCTCCAGCGTCAGTCGGAAGGACAGCCTGAACAATGCCGAGGCGACCGGCGAGTTTTGCTGGAACCTGGCCACCCGCCCGCTGGCCGAGGCGATGAACCAGAGTTGTGCCGCCGTCGCGCCCGATGTGGATGAGTTCGCCCTGAGCGGCCTGACGCCGGTGGCCTCCAGGGTGGTCGACGTACCGCGGGTGCTGGAAAGCCCGGTGTCCTTCGAGTGCAAGGTGACCCAAATCATCCAGCTGCAGGGTGCTGACAAGGCGTCGGTGTCGAGCTGGCTGGTGCTGGGTGAGGTGGTGGCAGTGCATATCGCCAAGTCGCTGCTGGTCGATGGCATTTACGACACCGCGGCGGCTGAGCCCATCATGCGCGGCGGTGGGCCGGCGGACTACTTCCAGCTGAGTCGCGAGGCGAACTTCCAGATGTACCGTCCCCGCTGATAGGGCGGCCCGGGCACCGGCAGCCGCTGCTATCGTCATCCGTACTCATCGTTTGCTGGCGGAGGTGCGGTATGGACCAATTCAGCGGCGGCTGCCTATGCGGCGACGTGCGGATTCTGGCGGCAGGGCGCCCGTATCGGGTCGGGTTCTGTCACTGCCTCGACTGTCGCAAGCAGCACGGCGCGCTGTTCTACGCGGCGGCCATATTCCCCCACGAGGCGGTGACCATCGAGGGCGAAACGCGCGACTACGGCGGGCGCCATTTCTGTCCGCGGTGTGGCTCGTCGGTGTTTGCCCGCAGCGCGGATGAAATCGAGGTGTACCTGGGTGCCCTGGATGCGCCCGACCAGCTGATGCCGACCTATGAATGCTGGACCCTGCGCCGCGAGGCCTGGTTGCCGCCGTTTCCGCTGGCCAGGCGATATGAGCGGGATCGGGAGGCGTCGGGGCGCTCCGAGGAATAGAAGCGCGTTATCGCTGCTTCAGCCAGCGCAGCATCCCTTCAGCCGCCGCGCGGCCCGTGGCGAAACAGGCAGTGAGCAGGTAGCCGCCGGTGGGCGCTTCCCAGTCGAGCATCTCGCCCGCGCAGAACACGCCGGGCAGTTGGCGCAGCATCAGGTTTTCGTCCAGTGCCTCGAAGGGCACGCCGCCGGCGCTGCTGATGGCTTCGTCCAGCGGGCGTGGACGGACGAGGGGAATGGGCAGGGCCTTGATGGCGGCGGCAAGCGCTTGCGGGTCCTGGAAGGTCTCGGCAGCGGTCAGTTCGCGTAGCAGGGCGGCCTTGGCGCCGTCGAGCTTCAACTGGCGATGCAGGTGCTTGGCCATGGATTGCGAGCCGCGCGGCCTGGCCAGGGCGCCGGCGATCTGCGCCTGGGAGCGATCCGGCAGCAGGTCGAGCAGCAGTGTTGCCGAGCCCGTTGCGTTGATCCGCTCACGGATGTCCGCCGACAACGCATAGACCAGGCTGCCTTCGATGCCGGTCGCGGTAAGGACGAACTCGCCCCTGCGCAGGGTTTCGCCAGGCAGAGCCAGACTGACTGTCTTCAGCGGCGCGCCGGCGAATTTCTCCACAAGATGCTGGCTCCAACCTGCAACCTCGAACCCGCAATTGGCCGGTCGCAGCGGCGCGATGACGACGCCGCGAGCCTGCAGCAGCGGCACCCAGGCGCCATCGGAACCCAGCCGCGCCCAACTGCCGCCGCCCAGCGCGAGCAGGGTGGCAGTCGGCTTCAGCCGCGACTCGCCTTCCGCTCCTGCGATGCGCAACTGGCCGTCTTCGCTCCAGCCCAGCCAGCGCTGGCGGGTATGGATCTGCACGCCATTGTCGCGCAGGCGCTTGAGCCAGGCGCGCAGCAAGGGTGCGGCTTTCATATCGGTGGGGAATACGCGGCCGGAGCTGCCGACGAAGGTATCGATGCCCAGGCCGTGGATCCATTCGCGCAGGGCAGCCGGGTTGAAGGCGTCCAGCAATGGGCGCAAATGATCGGCGCGCTGGCGATAGCGACTGACGAATGTGGCGTAGTCCTCGGCATGGGTGATATTCATGCCGCCGACGCCAGCCAGCAGGAACTTGCGCCCGACCGAGGGCATGGCATCGTAGAGATCGACCGCGATTCCGGCCTGGCTCAGCACTTCGGCGGCCATGAGCCCGGCGGGGCCGCCGCCGATGATGGCGATGCGAGTAGCTTGGGTCATGACGGCAGCCGGACAGTTGCGAAGGGCGGGCATTGTAGCGACTGCGCCGGAGCGGGTCATGGGCAGCGGGCGAGCAGGGCCCGGTCCTAGTCGTAGCCGCTGATCACGCCGACTGCGCGCACGGTGCGCTGCGCCAGTCGCGGGCCACAGGTAGACCAAGGCGGCGCAGTTTGTCGCGGCTCATGTCGCCGGTGCAGCAGCGCTCGATATAGGATCGGTCATGGGCCTGCGCGAGGATGTCCGCTGCACGCGGCTCGGGGTGCAAATTTGCCGCGTCCGTGGTCAAACCGCTGTCGATCAGGTGATCGCGCAGCAGCCGGAACCTCTCCATCGGAAAACGGTGCCCCGGTGGCAGCGGCGGGCTGTAGTCGTCGTGGAATACCAGCGGCAAGGGCATCGATCGGAGCCTGGAATTCCGTTGCACTGCGGCGACCGCCCCGGTAGCGCAAACGGCGCCGTATGCCGACTCCGCCGACGTACCTCTCAAGGAGGCAACATGCAAGAACGGATAGCACTGGAAACACCCCGTCTGCACCTGCGTACCTGGCACGATGCCGATCTCGATCCGCTGGAGCGGATGTGTGCCGATCCGCAGGTGATGCGCTACTTTCCAGAATTGTTGTCACGTGACGAGTGCGCGGCGTTGATGGCGCGCTGCCGCCTGCATTTCGCCCACCATGGTTTCGGCTTCTGGGCGCTGGAACGCAAGGACGATGGACGCTTCATCGGCATGGCCGGGCTGGCCTGGTGCAAGCTGCCGTTGCCGTTCTGTCCGGCGGTGGAAATCGGCTGGCGACTGGTAGCGGATCAGTGGGGCCAGGGGTTGGCCAAGGAGGCGGCTGACGCCGCGCTGACCTGCGCTTTCGAGCGGCTGCAACTGGCCGAGGTGGTCGCCTTCACGGCGCAACTCAACGAGCCCTCGCGCGGCTTGATGGAGGCGCTGGGCATGCAGCATGAGCCGCGGGACGACTTCGAGCATCCAGCGCTGGCCGAAGGTCATCCGCTGCGCCCACATGTGCTGTATCGGCTGCGGCGTGCCGACTGGGCCGATGGTCGAAGCTGAGCGCCGTTGCTGGAGCCCATCTGTTTTAAACCGTAAAATCGCCGCCTTTGCCTGAAAGGGCCCTGCCTGAAGGAAATTCCCATGACCGAGACACTCGATACCCTGGTGAGCCTGCTGTCGCTGGAGCGGATCGAGGAAAACCTGTTCCGTGGCAACAGCCAGGACCTGGGCTTTCCGCAGCTGTTCGGTGGCCAGGTGATCGGGCAGGCGCTGTCGGCGGCGAGCCAGACGGTGGCGCCGGAGCGGCATGTGCACTCGATGCACGGTTATTTCCTACGCCCCGGCGATTCCCATCAGCCGGTGGTCTACGACGTCGATCGGGTCCGCGACGGCGGCAGTTTCTCCACCCGCCGCGTCAGCGCGATCCAGAAAGGGCAGACCATCTTCACCTGCAGCGCCTCGTTCCAGGCGGACGAAACCGGCTTCGAGCACCAGCTGCCGATGCCCGATGTGGCGGGGCCGGAGAACCTGCTCAGCGAATGGGAGCTGCTGCACAAGCTGGAATCCATGGTGCCCCAGCGCGTGGCGGAAAAGCTGCGCCGGCCCAAGCCCATCGAGATTCGCCCGGTGACCCTGCAGGACCCGACCAATCCGCAGCCGATCGAACCGATCCGGCACCTGTGGTTCCGCGCCGACGGCAAGCTGCCGGACAACCCGGCGCTGCACAAATACCTGATGGCCTATGCCTCGGATTTCAGTTTCATCGGTACGGCGCTGCAGCCCCACGGCGTCACCTCCTGGAGCAAGTTCATCCAGCTGGCGAGCCTCGATCATGCCATCTGGTTCCACCGCGAAGTACGCGCCGACGACTGGCTGATGTACTCCATGGACAGCCCCTGGGCCGGCAACGCCCGTGGCTTCGCCCGCGGTAGCATCTTCAATCGTGCCGGCGAGCTGGTCGCCTCGGTGGCCCAGGAAGGCCTGATCCGCGTGCGCGAGGACTGGAAGTGACACTGGCTGCCGCGCGGCACTGGGTGTTCGACATGGACGGCACCCTGACCATCGCCGTGCATGACTTCCCGGCGATCAAGCGCGCGCTGGATATCCCGCCGGAAGACGACATCCTTCATCACCTCGCCGCCTTGCCGGCTGATGAGGCCGCGGCCAAGCGCGCCTGGTTGCTGGAACACGAGCGCGAGCTGGCCTATGCCGCAAGCCCCGCACCGGGTGCGCTCGAGTTGCTGCATGAACTGCGTGATCGCGGTTGCCGGCTCGGCGTGCTGACGCGCAACGCCCATGAACTGGCGCTGGTGACCTTGCAGGCCGTGGGCATGGGCGACTGCTTCGCCAGTGAGGACATTCTCGGTCGCGACGAAGCGCCGCCCAAGCCGGACCCCGGTGGTCTGTTGCATCTGGCGGACAAGTGGCAGGTCGCGCCGCAGACGCTGGTGATGGTCGGCGACTACCGCTTCGATCTGGAATGCGCGAAGGCGGCCGGTGCCCGCGGTGTGCTGGTCAACCTGCCGGACAATCTCTGGCCCGAGTTGACCGAATTGCATGCCCGCGATTGTCTGGAGCTTCGGCGGATGCTGGGTGGCTAGAGCGGGCTTGGCTTGTCGGGGCACTGTTCGCGAGCAAGCTCGCTCCTACAGATGCAACGAGGCGCACTCGGGGCTGTTGGTTGCCACGCTTCTGCGTGGAGCCCCGCTCGTAGCTGTGACGCGATCGCTCAGGCGTGCCCACGCAGGAGCATGGGCACGATCAAGCCTTCTGATGGTTCCCATGCTCCTGCGTGGGAACCCGTTTGTGGCTAAGGCGCAACCACTCAGGCGTATTCACGCAGGAGCGTGGGCACGATCGACTGCTCTGTATCAGTAAATCGCCTGGTAAAGCTTGCGCCGATAGGTCATGACCAGCGGGTGGTCGTTGCCCAGCAGGTCGAACACCTGCAGCAGGGTCTTGTGCGGCAAGCCGTCGGCGTAGTTGCGGTTGCGCACGAAGAGCCTGAGCAGGGCATCCAGCGCGGTTTCGTACTGCTGGCGCGCCAGTTGCTGGATGGCGAGCTGGTAGGTCGCTTCGTCGTCCTCGCCATTCTGCGCCAGGCGACTCTTGAGTTCGGCGACTTCCGGCAGGTCGTTGGCTTGGCGCAAGAAGGTCAACTGCGCACGGGCGGCGGTCAGCGCCTGTTTGTGCGCGTCGCCCTTGACCGCGCCCAGCACCGTCTCGGCCTCGCCCAGCTCGCCGCGCTCGGCCAGGCAGCGCGCGTAGAGAATCAGCGCCGCGGCGTTCTCGTTGTCGTCGGTGAGCAGCTGCTTGAGCAGGCTTTCCGCCTCGCCGATGCGGCCCTCGGCGAACAGTGCCTGGGCGCTTTCCAGCAGGTCCGCCTCGGGTGTGGCCGGCTGCTGGACATGGGGTTCGAGCAGGGCGCGGATGGCGGCTTCGGGCTGGGCGCCGGCGAAGCCGTCCACCGGCTGGCCGTCCTTGAACAGCACCACGGTGGGCAGGCTGCGCACGCCGAAGCGGGCGACCACTTCCTGTTCGATATCGCAGTTGACCTTGGCCAGCAGCAGCTCGCCCTGGTACTCCTCGGTGATCTTCGCCAGCAGCGGCATCAGCGCCTTGCACGGCGCACACCATTCGGCCCAGAAGTCTACCAGCACCGGCTTGTGAAAGGAGTTCTCCAGGACCAGCTGCTCGAAGTTGCTGGCGGTGACGTCGAAGATGAAGGGAGTCTGGCTCATCAGGGTTCTCGAATGGGCGCGTGTGAAGGTATGCATGTTAAGTGGGGGCGGGTGCCACGGGAAGCAAGGACGAGCTTCTGCGCGTCGGTGGATTATCCGCGCAAAGTGCGCCGTAGACGGCTAGAATCCGCATCACCTTTTCTCGGTGCGGCGATTGCAGTCGCGCAAAAGGAGTCAATGATGTCCGCTCTGTCCGATTTCCGGGCGCGCTATCTCGTGCGCTTCTGGTCACCTTTGCCTGCGCTCGTCGCGCTGGGTGTTGCTTCCGCCTACTACTTCGCAATCACCGGGACCTTCTGGGCCGTGACCGGCGAGTTCACCCGCTGGGGTGGGCACGTGCTGGCCTGGTTCGGGTTCCAGCCGCAGGAGTGGAGCTATTTCAAGCTGATCGGCCTGCAGGGCACGCCGCTGGATCGCATCGATGGCGTGATGATCATCGGCATGCTGCTCGGCGCGCTGTGCACGGCGCTCTGGGCGAACAACGTCAGCCTGCGCTGGCCCACCAGCAAGCGCCGTCTGGCGCAGGGGCTGATCGGCGGGATCATCGCCGGTTTCGGCGCCCGTCTGGCCATGGGTTGCAACCTGGCGGCGTTCTTCACCGGCATTCCGATGTTTTCCCTGCACGCCTGGGCGTTCATGCTGGCCACGGTCGGCGGCGCCTGGGTCGGGGTGAAGATCTGCCTGCTGCCGTTCCTGCGCGTACCACTGAAGGTGGGGAGCCAGGCCAGTTCGCTGTTCGCCGATGCGCAGGCGCGGGAAAAGCGCAACCGCCTGCAGGTGCGCCTGGGCGTGGCGGTGGCGGTCATCGCCGTGGCATTCGCCGCCTGGCGTTTCGGCGTGTCGATCGCACTGGGCATGGCGGTGCTGTTCGGCGTGGTGTTCGGTGGCCTGATCGAACGTGCGCAGATCTGCTTCACCAGCGCCGCGCGTGATCTCTGGACCACGGGGCGTACCCAGATCGCCTACGGCATTCTGCTGGGCATGGCCGTGGCCTGCGTCGGCACCTTCGGCGCCATCATGCTGGGGGCCGATGCGAAGATCTTCTGGATGGGACCGAATGCGGTGATCGGCGGCCTGCTGTTCGGGATCGGCATCGTCCTGGCCGGTGGCTGCGAAACCGGCTGGATGTACCGGGCCATGGAGGGGCAGGTGCATTTCTGGGTGGTCGGCATCGGCAACGTGATCGGCGGCACGCTGGTGGCGGTGTACTGGGACGAGCTGGGCACCTCGCTGGCGCTGCCCTATCCGAAGATCGATCTGCTGGAAAGCATGGGGCCGGGCACCGGCCTGCTGTTCAGCTTCGCCGGCCTGGCACTGGCCATGTGGCTGGTCCATCTCAATGCCCGCCGTTTCCAACCCAAGAGGAGTGCTGCCCGTGAGCCAGCCCAAACCGAATCTCTCGCTTGATCTGCGGGGCGAACACTGCCCCTACAACGCCATCGCCACGCTGGAGACCTTGGAAACCATGCTGCCGGGGCAGTTGCTCGAAGTGGTGACCGACTGCTCGCAATCGGTACAGGGCATTCCCGAGGACGCCAAGCTCAAGGGTTACAACTGCCTGGCCGTGGAGCAGCATGGTCCGCTGTTCCGCTTTCTGATCGAAGTGCCGGCCTGATCCGACCTCAGTCCGGGGCGGCTGCGGAGCGCAGCGGCCAGCTGCCCAGCTCGCTATAACGCACGCCGTCGGCGGTGTTCTGCGACCGATAGAGCACGAAGCGCTCGGCCTTCCAGCCGAAGGTTGCGGCGGCGCCATGCGCTTGCGTGGGGGCCTGGCGCGCCAGCGTCATATGCGGCAGGTAAGGACGGCTGTCGAGCACGATGCCCAGCGCACCCAGGCGCTCGGCAAGGCTGCCGGCCAACTGCAGCAGGGCGGGCGGTGCTTCGCCCGGCGCCAGGCAGGCGAAACCTTTGCCGAGGGTGATCAGGCGGTTCAGGGTCAGCTCGAAGCTGTCACTTGTGACTCCGGTGGCCAGATGTCGCAGCGCATCCAGGCGTGCTGCCGGCTGCGCGCCGAGGAAGGCCAGGGTCAGGTGCAGGTTTTCCAGCGCCACCGGGCGCCCGCCCAGCGCATGTCGGTCGCGCCAGCTGCAGATGGCCGCCGCCTGCTCCGGTGGGCAGGGCAGGGCGAAGAACAGACGCAGGGTATCTTCAGTCGCCATTTTTCAGCTCACCCTCCGGGGCTTGAGAGCGGTGCGGTGAGCGCTCCGCTTTCGTGGGAGTGCTGCCCTCTGCGCGAAGCTTTTGGCTTTGCTGGCAGGCTCGCGCCTGCATTCGCCGCGGGACGCGGCCACGATGGTGCGGTCGGGGCTTTGCTTTGTGGGAGTGCCGCCCTCGGCGCGAAGCTTTTGAGGCTTCTTTTTGAAAGTCGCATGAACCATGGCGCCTCCCCGATATCACGCCCGCCGGGCGTGATACAGGCTGACCCGGCGGAATTCGGCGGGTTCGGCCAGATCCGGCCAGGTGCAGGCGTCGAGGATGTCGAGGCGCTCGTACAGCGGATGCTGGAAATCACGCACCCGCGAATCGGCCACCAGCACCTCGCGGCCGCGGCTGAGGAACTGATCCAGCAGCGGCAGGTTGGCGCGGTCGTAGAGCACGTCGGCGACGATGATCAGGTCGAAGCGGTCGGCCTCGGCGAAGAAATCCTCCGAATAACCCAGCGTCACCCCATTGAGCGCCGCATTGGCGCGGCAGGCCTGCAGCGCCAGCGGGTCGAGGTCGCAGGCCACCACTTCGGCCGCGCCGGCCCTGGCCGCCGCGATGGCCGCCACACCCGAGCCGGCACCGAAATCCAGCACGCGCTTGCCGCGAGCCCATTCGGGGTGTTCGGCCAGCCAGCGCGCCAGCACCAGCCCGCTGGCCCAGCAGAAACTCCAATAGGGTGGCTCCTCGAGAATCCGCCGGGTTTCCTCGGGGCTGAAGGCGCGATCCATGTTGGCCGGGTCGATCAGCCACAGGCGAAGGTCGGTACCTGGCAAGGTTGCGATGCACAGGCGGGCATCGCCCAGCAGTTCGCCGAGAGCGCCTTCGAGGGTTACCGGTGCGTTCATGGCGCTGGCACCAGCCGCAGCGGCCCCAGTGCCTGACTTGCCGGGCTGTGAATCTGCCGAGGAGGCAGGCGCATGATCAGCTGGCCGTCCTGGGTCACCCGACCGCGCAGTTCCACGCGCTGGCCGGCGGGAAAACTGTCGGGGTTGAACTGCAGGATGAACGGCAGCGCCGAGCCGCGACCGCTCAGCAGCAGGTTGCTCAGCAGGCGATCCGGCTGGTCGCGGCGATCGACCTCCAGCAGCGCCAGCTCCACCTCGCTGCCTTCGGGGGCACCGATCAGCGTACCGCTCAATTCATTGAGCAGCTTCGAGTGCGGGGCTTTGCTCAGCTCGACGGGCTGGGTGGCTTCCGGCTCGCTGGCGGGCTGGCTCGAACAGCCTGCAAGCAGGGCTGTGAATGCGAGCGAAACTAGGGAACGTAACGGCACGGACGGCTCCTCGGGGCGGGTGAACGGGCGCCTGTATAGCAGCAAGTCCGTCAGCTTGTCTTGCCGGTCGGATGCGCTACCATGGCCCTCTTTCACGTCTGACCAGCCCAACTCATGCATTGTCCCTTCTGCGTTGCACATGACACCAAGGTCATCGATTCGCGCCTGGTCGCCGAGGGCGATCAGGTCCGTCGCCGGCGCGAATGCCTGGCCTGCGGCGAGCGCTTCACGACCTTCGAAACCGCCGAACTGGTGATGCCGCGGCTGATCAAGCAGGACGGCAGTCGCCAGCCCTTCGACGAAGACAAGCTGCGTGCCGGCATGCAGCGCGCGCTGGAGAAACGCCCGGTCAGCGTCGAGCGGCTGGAAGCGGCCATTGCGCATATCAAGCATCAGCTGCGCGCCACCGGTGAGCGCGAAATCAAGTCGCTGGTGGTTGGCGAACTGGTGATGGCCGAGCTGCAGAAACTCGATGAAATCGCCTACATCCGCTTCGCCTCCGTCTATCGCCGCTTCCAGGATCTGAACGAATTCCGCGAAGAGATCGAGCGTCTGTCCCGCGAACCTGCGAAGCACGAATGACCACCTCCGACCACGCCTGGATGGCCCGCGCGCTGCAACTGGCGCGCAAGGGACTGTATTCCACCCACCCGAATCCCCGTGTCGGCTGCGTCATCGTGCGTGACGGTGAGCGGGTCGGCGAGGGCTGGCACGTGCGTGCCGGCGAACCTCACGCCGAGGTGCATGCGCTGCGCCAGGCCGGCGATCGCGCCCGCGGCGCCACGGCTTATGTGACCCTCGAGCCCTGCAGCCACCATGGCCGCACGCCGCCCTGCGCCGAGGCGCTGGTCAAGGCCGGTGTGGCGCGGGTGGTCGCAGCCATGCGCGATCCCAATCCGCTGGTGGCCGGGCGCGGGCTGGAGCGCCTGCGCAGTGTCGGCATCGAGGTGGCCAGCGGCGTGCTGGAAGGCGAAGCGCGAGAGCTGAACATCGGCTTCGTCAAGCGCATGGAACACGGCCTGCCGTATCTGCGTGCCAAGCTGGCGATGAGCCTGGACGGCGGTACCGCAATGGCCAGCGGCGAGAGCCAGTGGATCACCGGCCCGGCGGCGCGCGCCGAAGTGCAACGCTTGCGCGCCCGCTCCAGCGCGGTGCTGACCGGCGCCGATACGGTGCTGATGGACGACGCGCGGCTTACGGTGCGCGCTGCCGAACTGGGGCTGGATGCCGAACAGACCGATCTGGCCCTGCAGCGCCCGCCGCTGCGGGTGCTGGTCGACGGGCGCCAGCGGGTGCCGCTGGATGCGCCGTTCTTCCAGGCCGGACCGGCGCTGGTCGCTTCTGCATCGAGCGCGCGCGCCGAGACGTATCGCGCAGCGGGGCATGAGTTGCTGGCGTTGGCCAATGCCGAGGGGCGCGTCGATCTGCCGGCACTGCTTGCGGCGCTCGCCGAGCGTGGTGCCAACGAAGTCCTGCTCGAAGCCGGCCCGCGCCTGGCGGGCGCCTTCGCCGCGCTGGGGCTGATCGACGAATACCAGATATTCGTCGCGGCGAAATTCCTCGGCTCGTCCGCGCGGCCACTGCTGGATCTGCCGCTGGAGCGCATGAGCGAAGCGCGGGAGTTGAAGATACTTGACATCCGTGCGGTAGGTGACGACTGGAAAATCTGCGCCGTGCCGAGCACCGCGCAAGCGAAGCCCGACTGATTCGCCATCGTCATTGCCGTCGCCTCTGATCGCCATAGTCAGCGCAAAATCCCATGTACGCTGCAAATCGGGCGCGTTTGTGGTAAAAACTGCGCCGGGCCGCGACAGGCCCAACGTTCTCAGGGCGGGGTGAAACTCCCCACCGGCGGTAATGGCCTCGGCCTAGCCCGCGAGCGCTTGTCGGTTGTAACAGACAAGGTCAGCAGACCCGGTGCGATTCCGGGGCCGACGGTAATCAGGCTTCCTTGGCTTGTAAGTCCGGATGAGAGAGAGCGGGATACCTTGACGTGCGCCGTTCGTGCGCGCGCTGCATCCCTTTCGATCTGCAACGCCCTGTTTTTCTCAAAACAGGAGTTCGTCATGTTCACAGGAATAATCGAAGCCATCGGCACCATCCGTGCGCTCACGCCCAAGGGCGGCGACGTGCGGGTACTGGTCGAGACCGGCAAGCTGGATCTGGGCGACGTCAAGCTCGGCGACAGCATCGCGGTCAACGGTGTCTGTCTGACGGCGGTGGAGCTGCCGGGCAACGGCTTCTGGGCAGACGTCAGCCGCGAAACCCTGGCGCGCACTGCCTTCATCGATCTCAAGGCGGGCAGCAAGGTCAACCTGGAAAAGGCCCTGACGCCTACCAGCCGCCTCGGTGGGCACCTGGTCAGCGGCCACGTGGATGGCGTCGGCGAGATCGTCGCGCGCGAGGAAAACGCCCGCGCCGTGCAGTTTCGCATCCGCGCGCCGCGCGAGCTGGCCAAGTACATCGCCTTCAAGGGCTCGATCACCGTCGACGGCACCAGCCTGACGGTGAATGTGGTCAATGGCGCCGAGTTCGAGCTGACTATAGTGCCGCACACGCTGAGTGAGACCATCATGGTCGACTACCGGCCCGGGCGGCAGGTGAATCTCGAAGTGGATCTGCTGGCGCGTTACCTGGAGCGCCTGCTGCAGGGCGACAAGGCGGCCGAGCCGACATCCGGCGGCATCAGCGAAGGTTTTCTGGCCGAACATGGCTACCTGAAGAATTAAGGAATGGCGACGATGGCACTCAATACCGTAGACGAACTGCTCGAAGACATCCGCGCCGGCAAGATGGTCATTCTCATGGATGACGAGGACCGCGAGAACGAAGGCGACCTGATCATGGCCGCCGAATGCTGCCAGGCCGAGCACATCAACTTCATGGCGCGCTTCGCTCGTGGCCTGATCTGCATGCCCATGAGCAAGGAGCGCTGCGAAACCCTGCAACTGCCGCTGATGGCGGCGCGCAACGGTTCCGGCTTCGGCACCAAGTTCACCGTCTCCATCGAGGCGGCCGAAGGCGTGACCACCGGCATCTCGGCTGCCGACCGCGCGCGTACCGTGCAGGCCGCTGCGGCGAAAGGCGCCAAGGCCGAAGATATCGTCAGCCCCGGCCACATCTTCCCGCTGATGGCCCAGCCCGGCGGCGTGCTGGCACGTGCCGGCCACACCGAGGCTGCATGCGACCTGGCGCGCATGGCCGGCTTCGATGCCAGCGGCGTGATCTGCGAGATCATGAACGACGACGGCACCATGGCCCGCCGCCCGGAGCTGGAAGCCTTCGCCGAGCTGCATGGCATCAAGATTGGCACTATTGCCGACCTGATCCATTACCGCATGATCCACGAGCGCACCATCGAGCGCGTTTCCGAGCAGCCGCTGGACACCGAGCTGGGCCAGTTCAATCTGGTGACCTACCGCGACAGCGTCGAGGACACCGTGCACATGGCGCTGACCATGGGCGAGATCGGCCCCGAGCAGCCCACCCTGGTGCGCGTGCACAACATGGAGCCGCTACGCGACCTGCTGCTGGTCAACGTGCCGGGGCGCTGGAGTCTGCGCGCGGCCATGGGCGAAGTGGCCAAGGCCGGCAGCGGCGTGGTGCTGCTGCTGGGCAACCCGCTCACCGGGCCGCAACTGCTGGCCCAGCTCAACCGTCAGGTGCCGCCGACGCCGGCGATCTACAGCACGGTGGGTGCCGGTTCGCAGATTCTGCGCGACCTCGGTGTGCGCAAGATGCGCCTGATGAGTTCGCCGATGAAGTTCAACGCGATATCCGGCTTTGATCTGGAAGTTGTAGAATACCTGCCCGCTGAGTAGGACTGCCGCGCTACTGCGCGGTCCCTCAAGATTCCCTGTAGGAGCGAATTTATTCGCGAAAAGGGCCGGCACGGTGCCAAGCCATTCGCGAATAAATTCGCTCCTACAACAGCAGTACCTTATCCAAGCTCTTTAACGTATACGAGACCTGTTCCATGACCCTGAAGACCATCGAAGGTACCTTCATCGCCCCGCAAGGGAAATTCGCCCTGGTAGTGGGCCGCTTCAACAGCTTCGTCGTCGAGAGCCTGGTAAGTGGCGCCGTTGATGCGCTGGTGCGCCACGGTGTTAGCGAAGACGACATCATCATCATCCGTGCGCCGGGTGCCTTCGAGATTCCGCTGGTTGCACAGAAGGTCGCCCAGCAGGGCGAGTACGACGCCATCATCGCCCTGGGTGCGGTCATTCGTGGCGGCACTCCGCACTTCGAATACGTCGCCGGTGAATGCACCAAGGGCCTGGCCCAGGTCTCCATGGAGTTTGGCGTGCCGGTGGCCTTCGGTGTACTGACCGTCGATTCCATCGAGCAGGCCATCGAGCGTTCCGGCACCAAGGCCGGCAACAAGGGTGCCGAGGCTGCACTGTCCGCACTGGAAATGGTAAGCCTGCTGGCGCAGCTGGAGGCCAAGTGAGCCTCAATCGCGACGACAGCCAGGAACCCCAGCCCAAGGCCAAGGGCAAGATCGCCACGCGCCGCGTAGCGCGCAGCCTGGCGATGCAGGCGCTGTACCAGTGGCACATGGCGGGCCAGAACCTGAACGAGATCGAGGCGCAGTTTCGCGTCGACAATGATTTCTCGGGTGTCGATGGTGCCTATTTCCACGAACTGCTGACCGGCGTCGCCCGCGCCAAGGGCGAAGTCGACGGTGCCATCGTGCCCCATCTCGACCGCCCGCTGGACGAGCTCGACCCGGTGGAGCTGGCCATTCTGCGCCTGTCCACCTACGAGCTGATGCAGCGCATCGACGTGCCCTATCGTGTGGTGATCAACGAGGGCATCGAATTGGCCAAGGTGTTCGGCGCCACCGACGGGCACAAGTTCGTCAACGGCGTGCTGGACAAGCTGGCGCCCAGCCTGCGCAGCGCCGAAGTCCGCGCCCGCAAGCCCTGATCCGGCCCCGATGGGTGAGTTCGAGCTGATCCGTCACTACTTCGCCGCCGCCGCTTGCGCCAGGGCTGGCGGCGATGTCGTGTTGGGCATCGGTGACGATTGCGCCTTGCTCGCCGTTCCCGCTGGCGAGCAACTGGTGATATCCACCGACACCCTCGTCGCCGGTGTGCATTTTCCCGACCCCTGCGATCCCTGCCTGCTCGGCCAGCGTGCGCTGGCGGTTTCCACCAGCGACCTGGCGGCCATGGGAGCGACGCCCATCGGTTTTACCCTTGCCTTGTCCCTGCCGTTGGCCGAACCCGGCTGGCTGGAGGCGTTCGCCCGCGGGCTGGATATCATGGCCGCTGCGTGCGACATGCGCCTGATCGGCGGCGACACCACACGCGGCCCGCTGAGCATGACCCTGACCGTATTCGGTCGCGTGCCGGCGGGCCAGGCATTGCTGCGCAGCGGCGCCCGCGTGGGCGATCTGCTCTGTGTCGGCGGTACGGTTGGCGATGCGGCGGGCGCACTGCCGCTGGTGCTGGGGGAGCGCGAGGGCGCTAGCGCCGAAGCTTCGGCTCTGCTCGACCGCTACTGGTCGCCACAGCCGCAACTGGCGTTGGGCCAGGCCTTGCGTGGCAAGGCCACGGCGGCACTGGACATTTCCGATGGCCTGCTGGCCGATTGCGGCCATATCGCCGCGGCCTCTTCCGTGCGGCTCGCCATCGAGCAGGCGCGGGTGCCGCTGTCCGATGCCCTGGTGCGCTGGGCGGGCCGGGAGAGGGCCTTGCAGTGCGGCCTGGCGGGCGGTGACGACTATGTGCTGGCCTTCGCTTTGCCGAGGGAAGAACTGCCGGGTCTGCTGGCCGATGGCTGGCCGATTCGGGTGATTGGCCGCATCGAGGCGGGCGAGGGCGTGCGGCTGCTGGATGCCGACGGCAAGGACGTCCCCATCGACCGCCAGGGTTACAACCATTTCAATGCCTGAGCGCGCTTCGCCGCTCGGCCAGCCCGGAGAGGACAGCCGTCTTGACTGATTCCCTGCAACCCGCCACCGAGGCGATGCCACTGTCGGTATGGAGCAATCCCTGGCACAACCTGGCCTTCGGTTTTGGCTCCGGTACCTTGCCGAAGGCGCCTGGTACCTGGGGTTCGTTGCTGGCGCTGGCCTTCGTGCCGCTGTGGCAGACCCTGCCGGGCTGGGCCTACGGGCTGCTGATCGTCGCCAGCATGCTGTTCGGCATCTGGCTGTGCGGCAAGGTCGCGCAGGACCTGGGCGTGCATGACCACGAAGGCATCGTCTGGGACGAATTCGCCGGTATCTGGATCACCTTCTGGCTGGTGCCCGCCGGATGGCACTGGCTGCTGCTCGGCTTCGTCGTGTTTCGCGTGCTGGATATCGTCAAGCCCTGGCCGCTCAGCTGGATCGACCGCAATGTGACCGGTGGCCTGGGCATCATGCTCGACGACATCCTCGCCGGCTTCGCCGCCTGTGGTCTGGTGCATCTGGCCGTGCTGACGTTCGGCTGAGCTTCGGACTGTGCGGCGGGTCGCCGTAACCAGCGCACGGCCCGTGGAAGAATGCCGTTCCGCCCGGTTCTCCAGGAATTTTCGCCGATGCGTTTTCTCGCCCTGCTGCTGACCGCCACGCTGTCGCTGATCGCCGCCACCACTACCGCCGCGCCACGAGTGCAGGTGGTGGGTTTATTTCCCGGTGCCGCGGTGCTGAATGTCGACGGCCAGCGCAAACTGGTGCGGGTGGGGCAGACTGGGCCGGGTGGTGTCGTGGTGGTCAGCGCCGACTCAAGGGGCGCCGTGCTGCGGGTCGAAGGTATCGAGCGTAGCTACGGTCTCAGCCGTGAGCTCAGCTCGGGTTTTGCCGAGCCCGAGCGCAAGCAGCTGAGCATCGCCAAGGGGCAGGGCGGTCACTACTGGATCGCCGGCTCGATCAACGGCCAGTCGGTGCAGTTCCTTGTCGACACCGGTGCCACCTCGGTGGCCATTAACGAAAACCAGGCGCGCCGCCTGGGCATCGATTATCGCGTCGACGGCAGGCAGATCGTGGTCGGCACCGCCAGCGGCACGGCAAAGGCCTGGAAGGTGCACCTCAACAGCGTCAAGGTCGGCGCCATCGACGTGATGGGTGTGGAGGCGGTGGTGGTGGAAGGTGCGTCGCCCACCGAGGCGCTGCTGGGCATGAGTTTCCTTGGGCGCGTCAGCTGGCGCGAGGACCAGGGTGTGCTGAGGCTCGAGTCGAAGATCTGAAAATGACGAAAAGCCGATAAGGGCGCTGGAGGCTGGGAAAGCTGGACGAACAAGCTTGACGGGGGGTTGGCGTTAGGTCAGATACTGTCCAGCCTCCAGCCTCCAGCCTCCAGCCTCCAAACCAAAGCATCCACCAGAGCAATGGTGCTGCTGTTACAATGTCCGCTTTTCCGCTTCTGGAGTTCCTCCGGTGTCTGTCGTGTTCGTCGCCGCTTCCCAATTGCCGACGCCGTTCGGTGTGTTCACCATGCATGGTTTTCTCGACCAGGACACCGGCAAGGAGCATGTCGTACTGACGATGGGCGATGTCGCCGATGGCCGGCCCGTGCTGGGTCGCTTGCATTCGGAGTGCCTGACCGGCGATGCGCTGTTCAGCCTGCGTTGTGATTGCGGCTTCCAGCTGGAAGCCGCGCTGAAGGCCATTGCCGACGAGGGGCGTGGTGCGCTGCTCTATCTGCGCCAGGAAGGTCGCGGTATCGGTCTGCTGAACAAGATTCGCGCCTACGAGCTGCAGGACCAGGGCGCCGATACCGTCGAAGCCAACGAGCGCCTGGGTTTCGCCCCGGACATGCGTGACTACGCGATCTGCCTGCCGATGCTGGAACACCTGGGCATCTCCGAAATCAAGCTGATGACCAACAATCCGCGCAAGGTCAAGGCGCTGCAGGGTTTCGGCATTCGTATCGCCGAGCGCAAGCCGCTGCAGATCGCCCATAACCCGCACAATCGCAAGTACCTGGCTACCAAGGCCGGCAAGCTGGGTCACCTGCTCGGCGAAATCCATCAGGGTGAAGCCGAGCAATCATGAAGCGTACCGAAGAAAGGACTCGACTGAATCGGTTGTGGTGGTTCTGGCTGGCGCTGTGCCTGCTGCCCTGGCTGCTGCTGGGGCCCATCGACTTCAACCTCGGCCTGCCGCCCATGGCGATCTTCATCACGGGCCTGTTCGCCCTGTTCCCGAGCCTCAAGGCCTTTTCGTCGTTCAAGCGTGCGCTCTTCGCGCTAGAGGAACGAGACCAGGCCGGCGAGCGTGAGCGCTGGGCCGCCTTGCAGAAGGCCCAGGTGCTGGGCCTGTACTGGGCCGCGCTGCCGGCCTGGCTGGCGGCGCTGGGCTCGCTGTCGGGCCTGGGCGGTGTGGCTTGTCTGCTGCTGGTCTTCGGCAGCCTGATGACCTTCTTCCTGTACCGCATTCCGCGCCAGGTGCTCTGAACTTCGCGTGCTGCGGCTGCTGGGCATGTTGGCTGTTCGCGGTAATGCACAGCTTGTAGGGCCGAACTGGTTCGGCCGTTGGTGAGGTTGTCGGCCGAACCAGTTCGGCCCTACGGCTACGGTGTGGCTGCGTTTGGCTGTGATTTATCGCGGCTGGATGATGGGCGGCTGCACGCTGAAATCCACATGCACCTCGACCTGGAACACCTCGGCCAGGTGTTCCGGCGTCAGCACCTCTTGCGGCGTGCCGCTTCGATAAAGACGGCCCTGATGCATCAGGCACAGGCGGTCGCAATAGCGCGTGGCCAGGGCCAGATCGTGGATCGACACCAGCACGCCGCGCCCTTCGCCGGCGTAGGTCCTGAGCAGTTCGAGAATATGCCGCTGGTAGTACAGGTCGAGGCTGGCCACCGGCTCGTCGGCGATCAGCACCCGAGGCTCGCCGGCCAGCACGCGTGCCAGCCAGACGCGCGTCTGCTCGCCGCCGGAGAGCTGGTCGATACGCCGGTCATGCCACTGCCAGACGCCGGCCTGGTGCATGGCGTGGTGAATCTTGTCCGCATCCTCGTCGCCCCAGGGCAGGCGGCCAAGGGTAACGATGTTCGCCACGTTCAGGGCCCAGGCGCTCTGACTGGCCTGAGGCAGCAGCGCCACCTGGCGCGCCCGTTCATTGGCGCTCAAGCGTTGGCTGTGCTGGCCGCCGATAAGCACCTGGCCGCGATACCGTTGCACGCCGGCCAGGCAGTTGAGCAGGGTGGATTTCCCCGAGCCGTTGGGGCCGATGATGCCCAGCACTTCGCCGGCCGCCAGGGACAGATCGACGCCCTGCAGGCGCTCGTCCACGCTCAGATCCTGGGCACGGATCAGCTCCATTTCTGCCGCTCCCGCCAGACCAGCCAGATGAACAGTGGCGCCCCGATCAGCGAAGTGAGCACCCCCAGTTTGAGTTCGCGCCCTGGCGGCAGCAGCCGAACCACCAGGTCGGCGCAGAGCACCAGCGTGGCGCCGGCCAGCATCGAAGGGATCAACAGACGATCGGGACGGTGATTGACCAGCGGGCGAACCAGGTGCGGCACGATCAGCCCGACGAAGCCGATCGCACCGGCCACCGCCACCGCCGAGCCGACCAGCACCGCCGCGCCGAGGACGATCAGCCGGCTGCCGCGTTTGACGTTCAGCCCCAGGCTCTGCGCGGTGCGTTCGCCGAGGCTCAGGCCGTACAGCAGCGGACGTTGACGCAGAATCAGGACGCCGCCGATCAGCAGGGCCGGCAGCAGGATGCGCAGGTGATCCAGCCCGCGCTCGGACACCGAGCCCAGCAACCAGAACACCAGTTCCTGCATGGCGAAGGGATTGGGCGCGAAGTTGAGCACCATCGCCAGCGCGGCGCCGCTGATGGTGGAAATCGCCAGCCCCGCCATGATCACCATCGAAGGCCGCGAGGAGCCGGCCAGGGCCAGCATCAGGACCAGGGCGATGCCGGCGCCGAGCAGCCCGGCCAGCGCCGGCGCCATCTCGCCGGCGAAGGACAGCAGGCCGAAGTAGAACACCGCCGCCGCGCCGAGCGCCGCGCCCTGGCTGGCGCCGATCAGACCGGGGTCGGCCAGCGGATTGCGCAGCAGCCCCTGCAACGCGGCGCCGGAGAGGCCCAGCGCCGCGCCGACGCAGATGGCCAGCAGGGTGCGCGGCAGGCGGATATCGCCGATCACGATGGCCTCGAGCGTGTCCGCTCCGCGCAGCCAGTCGAGCAGCCCGCCAGCCGTGTTGACCGACGTCGAGCCCAGGCTCAGCGAGAGCAGGGCGGCGATCAGCAGCAAGCCACCGAGCAATGGCGTGATCAATCGAGCCATTGGTGCAATTGTCCTATCAGTTCCCAGGTCCATGGTCCCGGACATTGCCAGCGCCAGAATTCGCTGGTCAGCCAGCGCTCGGCCGGTACGGCCCTGGCCAGCGCCGGGTGCTCGGCGAATTGGTTGGCGCGCGCGCGATGCTTGGGCGCGGCCCATAGAATCGCATCCGGTGGGTCACTGGCGATCCGCTCCAGGTCCAAGCGCTGGTAACCGGGCTCGGTCAGGTAGTTGGTCCAGCCGGCGTGCTCGAGAATTTCATGTTCCAGCGTGCCCTGTCCGGTGCCGATGGCGTTGGCGCCGAGCAGCAGCAGGCGCTGCGGCCTGGCCGGTCGGGGCATCGGGGCGGGCACGGTGCTGGCGAGCGTTTCCGGTAGTTGCAGGGCGTGCAGGAACTGTTTTTCGTACTCCACCACCTGTTGCAGGGTGCGCGGCAGCGGCAGCACCTCGACGTGTACGCCCAGGGTCTCCAGGCGCTGACGAATCTGTGTCGCCGAATACTGGCCGGACAACACCTGGTCGGGACGCAGGGCGACGATCTGCTCCAGACTGCCATCGTGCACGGGCCACTCGGGGCCGATCCAGTCGATGGGGTAACGGCGTTGCAGCTGCGACAGGGCCACGACATTGTCCCGGTCCGCATGATGGGCGATCAGCCAGTCCGCGCACAGGCCGAGGGAGAGGATGCGTTGGGGAGCGGCTGAGGCCATCCACGGCAGCAGCAGAAGCAGGGGCAGCAGAAGGCGAACGGGGTGGTGGCGCATGAGAGGCACGTACTTCGGTGAGTTTCAGCAGGCAGAGAGACGATCATTGGGTGCCCGATCCTGCTTCTTCCGCTTGGGCGCCACGGCAGTCCGTGGCGCCTCGGCAAGAGCATTCAGAATCGGTAACCGACGCTCAGTTGTACCTCCTCCTCGGGAGCAGGATAGCGGCTGGCGGCGGTGGCGAAGGCATCGTAGCGCTTGCCGGTCAGGTTGTTGATCCGTAGTTTGGTGTTGAACTGCCTGTATTCATAGGCCAGTGCGGCATTGACCAAGGTATAGCTGCCGGCCTTCTGCTGGATATTGGCATCGTCACCCGAGTAATAGCGCTTGCCGGTGTATACCGCTTCCACGTAGCTCCGCAGCCCCGGCAGGATTTCATAGCTCACGTGGGCACTGGCGCTGTGGCGCGAGACCCAAGGCACATCGTTGCCCTTGAAGCTGCCGTCGCGGTACTCGGAATCGGTGAAGCTGTACTGACCACCAATACTCAGATCAGCGCTGAGTTGGCGTTCGGCTTCGAGCAGAACGCCCTTGCGCAGGGTCTTGTCCAGGTTGATGTTGGCGCCATCGAAGCCCCAGGCGCTGTTGGGGCCGGGTGCGGTCGGGTCATACATCAACTCGTCTTCCAGTTCCAGGCGATACACCGTGAGGCGGTATTGCTGGATGCCGTTGTTCCACTCGACGCCGCTTTCCCAGGATTCGCCGGTTTGCGGTTTGAGAAAGGTGACATCTGGCGAAGTAAAACCGTTTTCGTCGACATTGGCCCAGCGTAGAACGTCCTCGCGCCTGATGAATACGCGGGTCTGTTCGTTGGCTTGCCAGCTCAGGCCGATACTGCTGCTGCCTTCGCGATCACGATGCGCTCGGCTGGAAGCGGTGCTTTCGTCATCCGCTTCGCTGGCGCGGTAACCGATCACCAAGTTCAATCCATTCCCGAGATCCTGGCTGAACTGTGTGTACCAGTCGCGCAGGGTTTGTTGTGCGAGGGTGTCGCCCCACGAAGCCAGGTACTCGTAATCGCTGGTGATATGGTCATGGCCCAGCAGCCATTCGGCTTGCCCGAGAGGCCAATCGAATCGGGCGGTAAGACGCGGGCTGATGGTTTCGATACGTGTGCCCTGGGTGAATTCAGAGCCGGGGCCGAAACTGCCGACTCCATCCTGATCGCTGTGGCTGTAGTCGAGGTGCGCACTCCAGACTTCACTCAGGCGCTGTTCCAGCGCCAGGCGATGAACCTGGCTTTTGCTGTCGTTCCAGGACTGCGAGCTGCTCTGCTTGCGGTCTTGGCGGCGCTGAGCCAGAGAAAGTGCGTTGGGAAAAAGCAGTTCGTCATCCACCGTCTGGTATTCATAAAACACGTGGCCGTTGTCGTGTTCATAACGCAGGCGGGCGAAGGCATTGCTGTAGTCGGCGTTGTTATGGTCGCGGTAATTGTCGTTGCTGCGGGTTTCGCCACTCGCATACAGCGAGAAACCACCCCCGAGCTGCTGATGCAGGTGCCCGCGAAAGGCTTCATGGTCGTGACTGCCTCGGCTGGCTTCGACATAGGCCTCGTCGCTGGATGGGGTGCGCGTGATGATGTTGATGACACCGCCCACGGCCTGATCGCCATAGAGAACGGTTCCGGCGCCACGAATGATCTCGATCCGCTCGATATTCGCCAGCGGGACGCTGTTCAGGTCAGCGCTGGCCAGGGTCGGCTGATTCAGGCGGCGACCATCGACCAGGACCAGGGTGTTGTTGGCGGCATTTTCGCCAAAACCGCGCAGGCTGATGGCGGCGCGGTTACCGTCACCCATGGTGTCGCGAATCTGCAGGCCGGCCTGGCTGCGCAGTACATCGAGCAGGTCGCTGCTGGCACTGGCCTCGATCTGCTCGCGGTCGATCACCGCTACGCTGGCGGGGGTCGGCGCTTTCAGGTTGGTCGCGCGGGTAATCACCATGGGCGGCAATTGCGTGCTGGACGAAGTCTCATCGGCAGCGAGCGCCAGGCCGGGCGTCAGGGCGATGGCCAGGGCCAAACGGGACAGTTTCATCGGTAAGAAATCCTCAAAAGATCGAAGCACTTTTGAGGAGGGCAGGAACAAGCGTGGAATCCGGATACAGGCAGCCGCGCTTGACGGTGCTGCCCTCCGCAACACCAGTCGAATCCGCTCAGGCCGGTCTCCGGGCTCTCGACTCGCATCGCGCTCGCCTTCCCATGCCGGGGCACAGTGGCGTTTGAGCGAACGGCGATCCCGGGGATCGCGGTCGATTACCGTTGCGGGGGCAGCGCCGGGATTGTTCGCTTGAACGCACCGGCTTCCCGTTTAATGCGCGCTTTGGGCAGCACACCTGAAAGGAAAACGCGCGCACCATAGCCGGCGAGGCTGCCGATGGCAATGACTGTGGTTGAGAAAGGGCGGGGATGCCCAGGCGTGGTGGTGGCTGGCGCTCCCACGCAGGAGCATGGGAGCGATCGGAGTGCCTGTCCTGATGGTGCCCATGCTCCTGCGTGGGCACCTCGGAGGGTCAGGACGGCTAAAGCAGCTGGGCTCGGCCTGTACCGTAGGGTCGAACTTGTTCGACCGTTGGCGTGCCGGCGGCA
Organism: Stutzerimonas nitrititolerans; assembly: GCF_003696285.1. Lineage (GTDB taxonomy): Bacteria > Pseudomonadota > Gammaproteobacteria > Pseudomonadales > Pseudomonadaceae > Stutzerimonas > Stutzerimonas nitrititolerans. The sequence continues at coordinate 121,726 of NZ_RFFL01000004.1, read as the reverse complement.
GAATGAATTTGGCCCTACGGAACGGTGCGCAGGCTCCGACCGTTCACAGGCACAGCAGCTCGCCATAGCCGACTGGCCGGCGGAATGCCATTTCCAGCGCTTCGCCCAGCAGCAGGTGGTGCAGCGCGCGGATCGGCCCGGCGTGGGTGATCAACAGCGCGTCGCGACTATCGATCTCGGCGAGAAAATTGCGCAGGCGCTGCAGCAGTTCGGGCAGGCTTTCGCCTTGTGGCGGCGCGGCAGTCTGCCAGTTGTCGCCCCAGTGGCGCGCTTCGGGAGAGTCCAGTTCCACCCAGGTGCGTCCTTCCCAGTCGCCGAAGTTCAACTCTCGCAGACGCGGGTCGAGCCTGAACGGAGCGTCCAGGGCTTCGGCGAGGCTGCGGCAGCGCAGGCTCGGGCTGCTCCAGATCGGCGGTAGACCCGCTGGAAACTGGTGGGCCAGCGTTTCACGGACCGCCTGCGTCTCCTCGGCGAAGGTGTCGGCCAAGGGAACGTCGAGCTGGCCATAGCAGAGGCCGGCGGGCGCCGCCACGCGGGTGTGGCGAATCAGACAAAGCGGCACAGCGCCAGGACTCCCAGCAGGAAGGTCAGCTCGCTCAGCTGTTGCAGCGCGCCCAGGCAGTCGCCGGTGAAACCACCGATCCACTTGCGCAGCCAGCGAGCGAACCACAGACGCAGCGCGATCAGCGGCAGCAACGCCAGCCAGAAAGGCGCCGGTACCTCGATCCAGATAAAAGGCAGCAGCGCCAGAATGGCCGCGATCAGCAACCCGGTCGCCGACATGCGCACCGCCAGCGGCTTGGCCTTGCCTTCGGGGCGGGCATAGGTCTCGGTAAGCATCATGCTGGCGGCGTTGAGGCGGCTGAGCGTGTGCGCCAGCACCATCACCGGGACGATCAGCGCCGGCGGCAGCGAACTCAGCAGGAGGAACTTGCCGCCCAGTGCGCCGATCAGCGCGGCGGCGCCGAAAGTCCCCAGGCGCGAGTCCTGCATGATGGTGAGGATACGCTCACGATCCCAGCCACCGCCCATGCCATCCATGCAGTCGGCCAGCCCGTCCTCGTGGAAGCAGCCGGTCAGCAGCAGGCCGAACGCCATGCTCAGCAGTATCGCCACCGGCACTGGCCAGACAAACGAGGCGCCCCAATAGGCCAGCGCACAGAGCGCGCCGATCAGGGTGCCGATCAGCGGAAAGTAGATCGCTGCCTGGTTGAGTTCGTCTTCGGAATAGGGCACCCGAGCGGGAATCGGGATACGGGTGAAGAACTGCAGCGAGAGCAGGAGGCGATCGCACTCCCGACGCAGCAAGGAGCGTTCGTTCACTGCGCCGCCTCGCCGCTCACGCCGGCTTCCTCGAAGGAGGCCATCTCGTTGAGAAAGCCGCAGGCCGCCTGCAGCAGCGGCCAGGCCAGCACGGCGCCGCTGCCTTCACCGAGGCGCAGGTCCAGCTGCAGCAGCGGTGTGGCGAGCAGATGGTTCAGCAACAGTGGATGACCGCCTTCGTGGGAACGATGGCCGAACACGGCATAGTCGCGTACCGCGGGCGCGATCCGCATCGCTGCAAGCAGCGCTGCGCTGGCGATGAAACCGTCGATGACGATCAGCGCGCCTTTCTCCGCGGCACCGAGCATGGCGCCGGTCATCATCACCACTTCGAAGCCGCCGACCTCCGCCAGGATGTCGATCACCTCGTGCGGCCCGGGCCCGACACGAGCTGCGACAGCTTCCAGGGTGGCGATCTTGCGCGCCAGCCCGGCATCGTCCAGGCCGGTTCCGCGCCCGGTGCAGGCGGCGATGGGCAGGTCGGCGAGAAAGTGCGACAGCAGTGTGGCGCTGGAGGTATTGCCGATGCCCATCTCGCCGAAGGCCAGCACATTGCTGCCTTTTTCCACTTCCTCATGGGCGATGCGCCGCCCGGTTTCCAGACCCTGTATGGCCTGGGTACGGCTCATCGCCGGGGCTTCCAGCGCATTGGCGGTACCGAAGCCGAGCTTCTCGTGGCGCAGCGGCAGGTCGCTGGGGAAGTCGGCGTTGACGCCGGCGTCGACCACCTGTAGGGCGAAGCCGTGCTGGCGGGCGAAGATATTGGTGGCCGCGCCGCCGGCGAGGAAGTTGTAGACCATCTGCGGCGTGACTTCCGGCGGATACAGGCTGACACCGGCGCGCGCCAGGCCATGATCGGCGGCGAAGATGGTCAGGCTCGGGCGACGCAGGCTGGGCGTCAGGCTCTGCTGGATCAGGCCGATCTGTAGTGCCAGGGCTTCCAGTACACCCAAGGCGCCCAGCGGCTTGGTCTTGCGATCGATCTTGTGGCGCAGGGCGGGGAGCAAAGTAGGATCGGGGCTTTGGATGACGATATGAGGCAGGGAATGCATCGGAAGGCTCGATAGCACCGAGGCTGTAGACGAGCCGGTGCGGGATGAGTGAGGGAAGAGATGGCGGGCACCTTACTGCCGGGAATGGCGGAAGGACAAGTGGTTGGTGTTGGTTTGGCGCTGTGCAGGGGCGCCCCCTCACCCCAGCCCTCTCCCGCGAGGGGAGAGGGAGCGGTTCGTGCGGGATGCCAGGAGTGTGCCTATGCAGAGACCGCTTTCCCCCTCGCCACTGGTGGAAGAGAGGAGAAGCCGCTTCGCCAAAGCGTCAATTGCCGCTTTGCAGCTTCTCCAGCCTTCGCTGCACCGCCGCCTCGATCCCTGCCTCGTCCAGACCGCATTCGGCGAGCATCTGGGCCGGTTTGGCGTGTTCGACGTAATGATCGGGCAGGCCGAGGTTGAGGATGGGCTGGAGCAGGCCTTCGCGGGCCAGGAACTCGTTCACCGCGCTGCCGGCGCCGCCCATGATGCTGTTTTCTTCGATGGTTACCAGCAGGTCATGGCTGTCGGCCAGTTGGCGCACCAGGTCTTCGTCCAGGGGTTTGACGAAGCGCATGTCGACGACCGTGGCATCCAGGGTTTCACCCACTGCCAGCGCTTCGGCCAGTTGTACGCCGAACACCAGCAGCGCGACCTTCGAGCCTTGGCGGCGGACCACGCCCTTGCCGATTTCCAGCGGCTCCAGGCCGCGCTCGATAGGTGCATTGGGGCCGGTGCCGCGCGGATAGCGCACCGCCGCCGGCCCTTCGAACAGGTAGCCGGTGGTGAGCATGCGGCGCATCTCGTTCTCGTCGCTGGGGGTCATCACCAGCATGCCGGGAATGCAGCGCAGGTACGACAGATCGAAACTGCCGGCGTGGGTCGGGCCATCCTCGCCCACCAGGCCGGCGCGGTCGATGGCGAACAGCACGTCGAGGTTCTGCACCGCCACATCGTGGATCAGCTGGTCATAGGCGCGCTGGAGGAACGTGGAATAGATCGCCACCACCGGCTTGGCGCCTTCGCAGGCCATGCCGGCGGCCAGCGTCACCGCGTGCTGCTCGGCGATGGCGACGTCGAAGTAGCGCTCGGGAAAGCGCTCGCTGAAGGCCACCAGATCGGAGCCTTCCTTCATCGCCGGGGTGATGCCGGTCAGGCGCGCATCGACCTCGGCCATGTCGCACAGCCACTGGCCGAACACGTTGGAGTAGCGCGGGCCGGACGGTGCCTTGGGCTTCTTGGGGGCGTCCAGCGGTTCCAGCTTGTTGATCGCATGCCAGGTGATGGGGTCGACTTCCGCCGGGGCGAAGCCCTTGCCCTTCTTAGTCACCACGTGCAGGAACTGCGGGCCGGAGAGGTCGCGCATGTTGCGCAGGGTGGCGATCAGCGTCGGCAGGTCATGGCCGTCGATGGGGCCGATGTAGTTCCAGCCGAGCTCCTCGAACAGGGTGCCGGGTACCAGCATGCCCTTGGCGTATTCCTCGGTGCGACGGGCGATCTCCCAGGCGCCGGGCAGACGCGAGAGCACTTTCTTGCTGCCTTCGCGCATGCTGCTGTAGGTGCGGCTGGAGAGGATCTTCGCCAGGTAGTTGGACATGCCGCCGACGTTGCGCGAGATCGACATGTCGTTGTCGTTGAGCACCACCAGCATGTCGGCGCCGACTTCCGGCGCATGGTTGAGTGCTTCGAAGGCCATGCCGGCGGTCAGTGCGCCGTCGCCGATCACGGCGATGGACTTGCGCTGCTGTCCCTGCAGGCGAGCGGCAATGGCCATGCCCAGCGCGGCGCCGATCGAGGTGCTGGAGTGGCCGACGCCGAAGGTGTCGTACTCGCTTTCGCAGCGGCGCGGGAAAGCGGCCAGGCCGTCCTTCTGGCGCAGGCTGGCCATGCCCTCGCGACGGCCGGTGAGGATCTTGTGCGGGTAGGCCTGGTGGCCGACATCCCAGACCAGGCGATCGTCCGGCGTATCGAAAACGTAATGCAGCGCGATGGTCAGCTCGATGACGCCGAGTCCGGCGCCGAAGTGCCCGCCGGTCTGGCCGACGCTGAACAGCAGTTCCTGGCGCAGTTCGTTGGCGAGCTCTTCGAGTTCCGCCTCGCCCAGGCGACGCAGCTGCGCGGGCGTGGCGGCGCGGTCAAGAATGGGCGTTTGGGGGCGAAGCCGAGGGATCTCATGGAACGTCTTGAGCATCGGGCGAATCGTTTTTATCTGAAAAAAGAGCCGCAGTTTACCCGATGGGCCCGACGATAAGAATGACCGCGGCGCCAACGGTCGCCGGGCAGCCGGAATACGAGCGCCCCGCGCTGCTCAGCTGCGGCGTTCGACGATGAAGCGGGCCAGCTCGCGCAGTGGGTCGGCGCTCGCGCCGAAAGGTTGCAGCGCGTGCAGCGCCAGGTCGCGCAGTTCCAGCGCGTAGGCCTTTGCCGCGTCCATGCCCAGCAGGGACGGATAGGTGGGCTTGTCGCGGGCGATGTCGGCGCCCTGGTGCTTGCCCAGCGTGGCGGTGTCGCTTTCCACGTCGAGGATGTCGTCCTGCACCTGGAACGCCAGGCCGATGGCCTGGGCATACTGCTGCAGCGCGGCGAGGCTGGTGTCGTCGGCACGGCCACTGGCCAGGCCGCCCAGGCGCACGGACGCCTCGATCAGGGCGCCGGTCTTGTGCCGGTGCATCAGCTCCAGCGCCTCGCGGTCGAGCTTGCGCGCCACCGAACCGAGGTCGATGGCCTGGCCGCCGACCATGCCGGCCGGTCCTGCGGCACGCGCCAGGCTGCTGAACATTTCCAGGCGCAGCGCCGGGTCGGCCGGGTTGTGCGCCGCTGCCGCCAGTGCTTCGAAGGCGAGGCTCTGCAGGCCGTCTCCGGCGAGGATCGCGCAGGCCTCGTCGAAGGCCTTGTGGGTGGTGGGCTGGCCACGGCGCAGGTCGTCGTCATCCATGGCCGGCAGGTCGTCATGCACCAGCGAATAGGCGTGGATCAGCTCGACCGCGCAGGCGGCGCCATCAGCCTGGGCCGCATCACCTTCGAGTGCTTCGCAGGCGGCGTACACCAGCAGCGGGCGCACGCGCTTGCCGCCGTTCATCACGCTGTAGCGCATGGCCTGGTAGAGACGTTCGAGTTGTGGACGGGGCGGGACGAAGAGGGTGTTCAGGCAGTCGTCGACGCGCGCCTGGCAGCGCTGTTGATAGGCGATCATGCTTCGGGGTCCACCTCGAAGGGCGTTTCCTGCAGCTTGCCGTCACGCTCCAGCAGGATCTGCACCTTCTGCTCGGCCTGGCTGAGGGCCGCCTGGCAGTCGCGGGTCAGGCCGATGCCCTGCTCGAAACAGGTCAGCGAGTCTTCCAGCGACAGCTCGCCGCTTTCCAGTCGTTCGACCAGCTGTTGCAGCTCGGCGAGGGATTGTTCGAAATCGAGGGCGACTTTCTTGCGGGCCATGGCGGAACCTGTTCTGTGCGGCGGTTCTGAAACGGTCGCGACACTAGCAGAGCTGGGCGGAAAAAGCAGCGGCCAGGGACAAGCAGCCAGCATAAAGACGCTGAAAGGCGGAAGTAGCTGTTGGGGCGCCCACGCAGAGCATGGGCGCCATCAGGAGGGCTCGATGTGCTCAGGCCGAGCGCCGGGCCTGCCGCTGCTCGGTGCGCTGATCGATCACCGCGAACACCTGCTGCCACATCTGTTCGGATTGCGCCTTGAGCTGTTCGGCGCGTTCCTTGAGTTGTGCCTGGATCCGTTCGCGGTCGTCGGTTATCCAGGCGATCTTGCGCTCGATCTCGGCATCGCTGGCGCCGACCTCCAGCAGGCCTTCGGGGAGCCCGTAGTCCTCGAACAGCATCTGGTACTTGTGGCTCCAGCCGGTCGCCAGCGACGGCACGCCCTGGGATAACGCGCTGACCAGGCCATGGAAGCGGCTGCCCAGGGTGCCGCTGCAGGCGCCGAGAATGCCCTTGATCCGCAGCGCGTCCTTTTCCTGGACCACCGGGATGCCGCCGACGGCTGCCGAGAACTTGTCCGCCAGCGCCCGGTCGTCCTTGCCTTCGTGCACCAGGGCGAAGGGCCGGGCGTTCTTGCGCAGCAGCAATTCGGTGCATTTGATCAGGAAGGGCAGATAGGCATCGCGTGTCGCCTGGTCGGTCTTGTCGAGCATCCGGCAGTTGGGAACGATGCAGAAGCGGTTCTGCTCGGCATCGAAGTTCTCCGGCAGTACGCCGGCAATCAGGTTGGTGAAGTCGGGCGCCTGGCGGATGTTCGGCTGCTCGCCCACCACCTCGGTGAGGAGTTCGTAGGAGACCCGCTCGCGGGGGAATATCAGGTCGACGTTCTCCGCCACGGTCTTCATCGCCTTGCGATTGCGCTCCGAGGCGTACGGCCCCAGCGCCTGGGGCAGGAGGATGACGCTGGTGCCGTTCTTCTTCCAGGCCCTGGCCGACTGCGCCAGCTCGCTGCACGGCCCTTCGCCCCACTGGTCGCTGTAGGCGAAACCGGCGGCGTCTATCACCACGTCGACTTCACGGTCGAGGACCACGCCGTACATTTCCCGCAACGGGCGTGGTGCCAGGTTGGCCAGGTTGCCCCACTGGATGCCGTAGCGCCAGAGCGAGGCCTTGGGATAGAAGCCCAGCTTCACCAGGTTGTGGTAAGGATGATCCGAACGCTTGGAGGTGGGCGCCATGACGAAGGTGGCGTCGGGATAGCGCTCCTTCAGCTTCTGCTGAGCGGCGTGCAGCATCAGCTCCGCGCCCTTGTTGATGAAGCCGGCCTTTCTGATTTCGATGAACATCGTTTACCTCATGTGAATACGATCAATTCTTCGTCGGTCTTCTTGTCCGAGTAGGGGATGCCTCCGGTCGGGTCGGCGTAGCCCACCGCCAGCAGCATCACGGTGCGTTCGTGGTAGGCCAGGCCCAGCTTCTGCGCCAGGCGGCGTTCGGCTGCTTCGATGTCCGGCCAGTTGATCGGGCAGGTGGAGAGCCCGAGGCTCTCGAACGCCAGCATCAGCTGCATGGCGGCCAGCGAGCCGTCGATGTAGATGACGTGCCGATCGCGCGCCTCGGGGTAGGCGCCCAGGTCGCCGACCACGGCGATCAGGCAGGGCAGGTTGTCGTGGAAGCCCGCCGTGCCGCCCGCGCAACTGGCGACATCCGCGGCCCTGGCCGGGTCGTTGATGACGTGAAAGCGAAAGGGTTGCCGGTTGCACGCCGAGGGCGCCAGGCTGGAGGCGCGGACCGCCTGTCGGATCAGCTCGTTGTCCACCGGCTTGTCCAGGTACCAGCGCACCGAGCGGCGGCGCCGGAACAGCACCAGCAACTGTTCGTAGCTGACCGGGCATTCGGGCAACTGGCTGTGCGGGTAGGGCACGCAGCGGCTGGCATCGCCGCGGACCTGCACGCTGGCAAAGGTATCGCGCGCCGAATCGATACGCGGCGTGCTGCCCACGGCGGCGAAATAGTCGTTGAGCACATCGCCGGCCCAGCGCTGCTGGCCGGTCGGCATGCCTCTGCTGAGGGCGGCATCGGCGTAGCAGCGCACGGTGGCGCCTATGTAGTCGTCGGCGAAGGTACCGCGCCGCGGCCGCATGATCAGACCTTTCTCCAGACGGTGCACATTGCGCCGCAGGAAGGGATCGTTCTCGCCCTTGCGGCGCATCAGTCGGGCGAAGCGCAGCCGGCCGAGCAGCACCGCGCGGTGCTCGCGGTCGAATTCGCGACTCAGGAAGCAGTAGTACAACGAGGCCATGAAGCCGTTACGGGAACACAGCCTGATCAGTGCCAGACCGATGCCGTCGCGGGCCTGCTTGAGGGGTGTCTTGAGCGGCTCGGGCAGGGCCTGGGCGATTGACTTGAGGTTCATCGGGTCGCTCCTACGGCGCTGTATGCATAGCGAAACGGACTGAAAAGGGATCGTGTCATCATGAAGAACACCGGCCGGGTCTTGGGATGCAGCAGCAGCGCGCCATAGGAGGCGATCGCATAGGAAATGACCGTCGCCATGGCGGCGCCCTCGGCGCCGTGGCGCGGAATCAGCAGGACGTTGAGGCCGACGTTGAACAGCGCGCCCAGGCCCTGGGTGATCAGCGAGAACATCAGCGCGTTCTCGATCAGGATCCAGCGGCTGAACAGGGCGCGCATGAAGATGAACACGCCGCCCCAGATATGGATGGTCAGCACCGAAGCGGAGTCCTGATAGCTGCTGCCGAAGAGCAGGGCGATCACCGGCCCGGCGACCAGCGTCACCACCAGCGCCACCGCGATGGCGACCAGGAAGAGGAAGTCGAACAGCTGTTGCAGGCGCCGGTTGAACAGCTCGCTGTCGCTTTCGCGCAGCTTGATCAGCTTCGGGAAGAACGAGGCGACCACGGCGATCGGCAGGAAGTACCAGGCCTCCGACAACTGCGCGGCCACCGCGTAGACACCCACTTCCTGCGCGCCGACCATCCACTTGAGCATGATCTGGTCGATCTTCATGTAGATCACCGCGAAGATCGAACTCAGGTAGATGATCCAGCCCTGGCTGAGCAACTGCTTGGCCTTGGCGAGGTTCGCCTGCCAGTCGATCACCGATGTGCGGGTCGTGCTCTTGTAGAGGTAGGCGAGAATCAGCGCGGCGACGACGAACTGCGCCGTATGGGCGAAGGCGAAGGCCAGCAGGCCGGCGCCGGAGAGAATCAGCCCGACCTTCAGCGCCGCGGCCAGCAGTACCGCGCTGGACTTGGCGATGGCCGGATACTTGGCCTGCACCTGGGACTGGAACCAGTACTCGACGACATCGAAGGTCTGGAAGAAGATCGCCGAGGCGACGATCAGCAGCATCCAGAACTCCAGGCTGCCGATCTCCTCGAACAGCACGGCATATCCCAGCACCAGCAGGAAGCCGATGGCCATGCCGGTCAGCTTCAGCATGAAGGTGGTGCCCAGGATCTTCGGCACCTCGTGCGGCTCGCGCACCACTTCGCGCACCACCAGCCCGGCCAGGCCCATGTGGCCGGCGGAGGCGAAGATCGCCGTGACCGAGATCGCATAGGAAAGGATGCCGAACCGCTCCGGTCCCAGGTAACGGGCCAGCAGGATCGCCACGGCAAAGCCCACGCCGATGTTCAGCAGGCGCTCGGCCATCATCCATGAGGTATTGAACAGGTACAGTCGCAGCTTCTGGTAAAGGGATCGGATTGCGGTTGCGCTCATCGGGTGAAGCCGGCCTCGGAGTTCGCGGTGCCTGTGGGGGGGCACCTGTTTCGACGCAGGGTTGACCCGACATCGGGGGGCTTGTTCCGGTCGGCGACCAGTCGCAGACGTGCGGCGCAGGGCTGCTGGCGCTTTCTCCCGGGCTTTGCGACGGGGTTTGCACGACCGCCCGCCGCCTGCCGTGGTGGATGGGCTGCCAGGCCTGAAAGGGCGGTAATGCGTGGGTTTGCGGCGAGCGAAGGCGAACCGGAGCGAGGCTGTAACGGGGCCTGGTTTGGCAGTCAGCCGGGCGCTCCCGGAGTGCACCAGGCAGTTCGTCGGATCCCGTGTGTCAGCAGTCGAATCAGTCTGTAAGCGTGCCTTTCGCGACGCCTGCCAAGCGCGAGCGGCGTAAAACGCCGTAACGATTGGCGGACAAACGCGCGCTGAATTCCATTAATCTGCCCATCCCTTTTTCTTCATCGAACCTTTATGGACAGCGACAGTTGTAGCCCGCTCTCGCCTGACAGGCCGAGAGCATCCCCGATATCCGGCAGCCTTCCGCGTTGCCGAGCCCAAGCGGCGCCTATTCCCTGTTTCTTCCCTCGATCATTCGATCTGGCTACCGCCGTAGTTCACCGAGCGGCTGGCCGTACCCGTCTTTCCTGCACGAGCATGTTCTGAAATGGAATGGATTGCTGATCCAACCGCGTGGCTGGGCCTTCTCACGCTGATCGTCCTGGAAATAGTCCTGGGAATCGACAACCTGGTGTTCATCGCCATCCTCGCCGACAAGCTGCCGCCCGAGCAGCGCGACCGAGCCCGCCTGATCGGCCTGAGCCTGGCGATGATCATGCGCCTCGGCCTGCTGGCCAGCATCGCCTGGCTGGTGACGCTCACCGAGCCGCTGCTGGAGGTCTTCGGCCATACCTTCTCGGGCCGCGACCTGATCATGCTCTTCGGCGGCGTGTTCCTGCTGTTCAAGGCCACCATGGAGCTGCACGAACGGCTCGAGGGGCGTACCCACCAGGTGTCGGGCAGCAAGGTCTATGCGGGCTTCTGGCCGGTGGTGGCGCAGATCATCGTGCTCGACGCCGTGTTCTCGCTGGATGCCGTGATCACCGCGGTGGGCATGGTCGAGCACCTGCCGGTGATGATGATCGCGGTGGTGATCTCGATGGGTCTGATGATCCTGGCCAGCAAGCCGTTGACCGCGTTCGTCAATGCGCGGCCGACCGTCATCATGCTCTGCCTGGGCTTCCTGATGATGATCGGCTTCAGCCTGACCGCCGAAGGCCTGGGCTTCCATATTCCGAAGGGCTATCTGTATGCGGCCATCGGTTTCTCGATCCTCATCGAGTTCTTCAACCAGTTCGCCCGCTCGCGCCGCAAGCGCAGCCTGCAGGGTGAGCGCGGCCTGCGCGAGCGCACCGCGCATGCAGTGATGCGCCTGCTGGGCGGGCGTCTCGAGGCCGACGAAGTGGGCGACGACATCGCCGACATGGTCGGTGACCTGGGCGACGAGCAATTGCTGTTCGATCGCCGCGAGCGGGTGATGATCAGCGGCGTGCTGAGCCTGGCCGAGCAGTCGATCCGCAAGGCCATGACCGACCGCATGGAAGTGGACCGGATCAACCTCGAAGAGCCGCTCGAGAAGGTCCACCAAGCCTTGCTGGAGTCGCCGTATTCGCGCCTGGTGGTCACCCGCGGCGGGTCCCTGGACGAGCCCTTGGGCTACATCCACAAGAAGGAGCTGTTCAAGGAACTGCTCAAGGGCCATCAGCCGGACCTAGAAAGCCTAGTGCGTGCGCCGATCTTCCTGCCGGACAGCTGCTCCGTGCTCAATGCGCTGGAACAGATGCGCCAGGCCTCGACCCACGTGGCCTTCGTGGTCAGCGAGTTCGGCCATTTCGAAGGGCTGCTGACCCTGACCGACATTCTCGAGGCAATCGCCGGCGAACTGCCCGACGCCAGCGAGATAGACGGCCCGGATATCGAAACCGTCGAAGGCGGCTATCGCGTGAGCGGCGCCATCAACCTGGCCGTATTACGCGACCAGCTGGGCTTCCACGCCAAAGCCACGGACGATTACCAGACCCTCTCGGGGCTGGTGATGAGCGAGCTGGACCGTCTGCCGATCATCGGCGACCAGATCGAATACGCCGGCTGGAAACTGAGCGTGGTCGAAGTCAAGGACCGGCGCGTGGCGAAGATGCTGTTGAAACCGCAGGAAGCGACCCGCTAGGGTCTGTTCCCGTTTCGTCGCACTCCGCGTTGCTGCGACAAATGTCGCCAGGCCGGGCGGCGTTCCGCAAGGCGCGGGACGCAGGCAATGGTCGCTCCCTTGCCAAGTTCCGCAACGCCGCATGGCGACATTTGCCGCGCAACCCTTCGGGCCGGGCCTGTTTTTGCGCGATGCGGCGTTTCTCGTCGCTTATTTGGAACGACCAAACTTCGCTTCTCGTGCCTTGCCTCGCGCAAAAACAGGCTCCGGCGCGGACGCGTACGAAACGGGAACAGACCCTAGCCATTTAGGTGCCCCTGTTACCTCACGGGAGAGGGGCCAGGGGCGCCTGGCCAGACAGTCTTCCCTGGCTCAGGGCTTGGGCAGAAAACCGGGCAGCTCTTCCATCCGCTTCATCCAGCGCGCGACATGGCTGTATGGCTCCAGCTCCACGCCGCCCTCCGGCGACAGCACGACGTAGGGGTAGACCGCGCAATCGGCAATCGTCGGTCGCCCCAGCGCCAGCCAGTCGTGGCGTTGCAAGTGCGCATCGAGCAGCGCGAGAACCGCGGGCGCCTTCGCCAGCGCCGCCGACTGGTCCAGGTCATAGCCGAACTTCTGTACCAGCCGCGCCGCGCAAAGGCTGTGCTGAACCTCGTTGGCGGCGAACGAGAGCCACTGGACGATTTCCGCCTGGCCTTGCGGATGGGCCGGCCACCAGGCCAGGCCGCCGTAGGCACCGGCGAGGTAGACCAGGATCGCCTGGGAATCACGGAAGACCTGCGCGCCGTCCTCCAGGACAGGAAGCTGACCCAGGGGGTTCATGTCCGAAAGCGGCGGCTGTTTGTGCGCTCCGTTGAGGAAATCCACCGGAACCTTTTCCAGCTCGATGTTGGCCAGCGCCGCGAAAAGCCGCACCTTGTAGCAGTTACCGGATGCTTCCAGGTCGTAGAGTTTCATTGCTTGGCTCCTTGGACGATTTGATTGAATTCGAGGACATTGCCGTCGGGGTCGCGAATGAACAGCGCGACCCTCCGCGGGCCGATGGGATGCGGCCCCTCGGTGACAACGATTCCCTGCTCGCTCAGCCAGGCCTCGAGCGCCTGGAGATCATCGACGATGAACGCCGGATGGGTCATGCCCGGTAGCTTGACCGGAGCATCCAGCAGAGCGTTGTGGGCATCGGGCAGGCGCGCGCCATTGAAGATCAGATTGATCCGCACGCCACCCGGGCTGAGCATCTCGTTGGCCTCGAACGACGGAAAGCTTGCGCTCTCCACAAAGCCGAGCGCCTGATAAAAGGACATCGCCCGGCCCTTGTCGCTGACACGAATTCCGATATGGTCGTAGGCGAGAATCCGGGCGGGATTGCTTCGTTGGTTCATCTGTTGAACTCCGGTGACCTAGGTCCCTGCAGTTTCAGTCGGAGCCGGCGTTTCACCTATGCCGCGGACCTGACAATAGCTATGCGGTAATCGCACAGATCGAAAGGTGGCAATGGACAGGCTCAAGGCAATCGCCAATTTCGTGCGGATCGTCGACAACGGCAGCCTGAGCGCGGCGGCCGATGCGACGGGTCAGTCCGTGGCGTCGCTGGTTCGCTCGCTGGCGGCGCTGGAGCGCTACCTGGGCGTGCGCTTGCTGAACCGCAGCACCCGGCGCATGGCACTGACCGACGAAGGAGCGGAGTACCTGGCCTGGAGCCGGCGCATGCTCGCTGACTTCGATGACATGGAACAGCGGCTGGAGGCGCGCGACGGCATCGTTCGTGGCCTGCTGCGCGTGACCGCGCCCGTGGAGTTTGGGCAACGCTACATCGCGCCGCTCGTGAACGCCTTTCTCGCGGAGCATGGGCAGTTGCGGGTCGAGCTGAGCCTGAGCGATCAGATGCTTCCCTTGCTCGATGAGCGTCTCGACCTCGCGCTGCGCATCGGCCATCTGCCCGACTCGGCTCTGGTGGCGCGCAAGGTCGGCGCCACCCGGCTCGTCACCTGCGCGAGCCCGGATTACCTTCGCGCTGCCCCGGCTATCGACAGCCCCGGCTCGCTGCGGGAGCACGCGTGCATCACGCTCGCCTCGCAAGGACGGCACTGGTACTACCGGCACGCAGACAAGGAGCAGGCCGAGGAAATCGCTCCGAGGCTGGTCTGCAATCAGATTCGAGCCGCAAGCCAGGCCTGCGTGCAGGGCCTGGGCATTACCCGGTTGTTGCATTATCAAGTGGTGGATGAGCTGGCCGACGGACGCCTGGTGAGGATTCTCAGGGATTTCGAGCCCCTGGACCTGCCCATCCAACTGGTCTATCCCCATTCCCTTCAGCTTTCGCCGCGCGTGCGGGCCTTCGTCGAATGGGCTTGCCCGCAGCTGGAAGAACTCACCCCTGATCCCGATGCCGGCTAGGCTGGCAACTTCCGATCCGAGGTGCTGGCCGGGGTGGAAAACTTTTTCCAGACCTGACCCGCAGAGCGCATACACTGCCTCGATACCGGGCTCCCCGGGCAGCCCCAGCAGAGCGAACTGACCCATGCAATTCGAAACCTGGCTCATCTTCCTGGCGGCATCGGCAGGCCTGTCATTGTCGCCGGGGCCTAATGGTCTGCTCGCGCTGACCCATGGCGCCATGCATGGTAGCCGCAAGACCTCATTCACCATCCTCGGTGGCGCGCTGGGTTTCGTGCTGGTCATCGCGCTGTGCATGTTCGGCATCGGCGCGCTGATCCAATCCTCCGTGCACTGGCTGACGGCCCTGAAATGGCTCGGCGGCCTTTACCTCGTCTGGCTTGGTATCCAGGTCTGGCGCTCGCCTGCCATTTCGGTGGCCGTGAGCGAACGGATCGAGGCGAAAGGCTGGCTGCTGTTCCGGCAGGGCCTGCTCTCGGCAGCTACCAATCCCAAGTGCCTGCTCTTCTTCAGCGCCTTCCTGCCGCAGTTCATCGACCCGCAGCGCAGCCTGTTGCAGCAGTTCGCCGTGGTGGCCGCCACCTTCGCGGCGACCGAGATCGTCACCGAGTTCGCGCTGGCGAGCGGTGCGCACCGAATCCGGCCCTGGCTCGCCCGCGTCGGACGACGTTTCAATCAGGCCTGCGGCGGCGTTTTCGTCGCGATTGGTGCTGCCCTTCCTCTACGTATGTGAACGGTTCCGGCCCATCGGCGCCTCAGACGTTCGCATCCGCAAGGTCCACTTCTTTGTGAGACTTCAGGTTTCCGGCGGGCATAAAAAAGCCGGCTTGTGGCCGGCTTTCTCGGGGTGTCGCTGGCTTACTTCTGATAAGCCGCAACCGCCTTGGTGATCGCGGCGCGGGCGGCGTCGGCGCCCTCCCAGCCTTCGACCTTGACCCACTTGCCCTTCTCCAGATCCTTGTAGTTCTCGAAGAAGTGCTTGATCTGCTCGATCAGCAGAGGGGGCAGGTCGGTGTATTCCTTAACGTCCACGTACAGCTGGGTCAGCTTGTCGTGCGGGACGGCGATGAGCTTGGCGTCGCCGCCGGCTTCGTCGGTCATGTTCAGCACGCCGACCGGGCGGCAGCGGATGACCGAGCCCGGCGCGACCGGGTAGGGCGTCACGACCAGCACGTCCAGCGGGTCGCCGTCGTCGGCCAGGGTGTGCGGGATGAAGCCGTAGTTGGCCGGGTAGAACATCGGGGTGGCCATGAAACGGTCGACGAACAGGCAATCGGTGTCGTGATCGATTTCGTATTTGATCGGCGCGTGGTTGGCCGGGATTTCGATGGCGACGTAGATGTCGTTGGGCAGGTCTTTGCCGGCCGGGACTTTGCTGTAGCTCATGAAGATTGCTCCGTGGTCGGCCAACGCGGCCTGGGGCGAAAAAAGTGGGCGCGATTATAGGCGCACTGTCGGGCATTTTGCCACGCCGCTCGGACGCAACAGGTACCGGCGGGGTGGTGCGCGCATTCGACGACCGGGCGTCAGCGAGGTTCCACGTATTGCGGATGCTCCTGTTGCAGGCGCTCGAGCCGGGCCAGCGGGTCCTGGCGATAGAAGGCCGCCAGCTGCGCATAGACCTCGGGGAAGGCTTCCTGCAGCAGGTCCGGCGCGCTGAAGAAGTACTCGCTGGTGACGGCGAAGAACTCCGCCGGGTTTTCCGCCGCGTAGGGATCGATCGGCGTCTGCGCGTCCGGATCGGCATCCAGCGCGTCGTTCAGGGCGTCGTAGGCACTCTGCATGGCGCCGGCCCAGTCGCCGATGCGCATGCTGCGGTGCAGCGGTGGCAGGCCGTTGGCATCGCCGTTGAGCATGTCGAGCTTGTGCGCCAGTTCGTGGATCACCAGGTTGTAGCCTTCCCAGCCGCCGCTTTGCTGCACGCCCGGCCAGGCGAGGATGACCGGCCCCTGCAGCCAGGCTTCGCCGCTGTGTTCGGCATCCCACTCGTGCTCGACGCCCGCGGCATCGCGATGCTTCTGCGGGCTGAGGAAGTCGTCCGGGTAGAGGACGATCTCGTGGAAGCCGCGATACCAGCCGAGCTCGGCCAGGTGCAGCAACGGCAGCTGGGCCTGAAGCGCCAGGCGCAGGCGATCTTCGGGCTGCAGGTCGACACCCGGTAGCGGCGTGAGGCGTTTATCGTGCAGGAACAGCACGGCGCGCTCGCGCAGGCGCGTCAGCTCCTCATCGCTCAAACCATCGAGCATCGGCAGGCTGTCGAGCACGCGCCGCCAGAGCTCCGGGCTGAGCGGGTTGCGGGCAAGAATGCGTTTGCGCTGCCAGGCGCGAAATGACCACATGCGGAGGTTCCAGCGGAAGGGCGCTCAACCATAAGCGTGGTGGCGATAGGCGGCAAGCGGCGCACCTCAATGGACGACGTCCCGGCTGGCCTGAGGCAGCTTGTGCGGATTGACTACCGAATAGATGCGCCGGATGTGCTGGCCGTCGCTGACCAGCGTCATCGCCGCATGAATGCGCTCGCCATGCAGCACCAGCACACCGGGTTCGCCGTTGATCCAGGCGATCCGGGTGTGCCACTGGCCAGCCGCGCGCCGGGCGATGCCGACCGCCAGCCGCACCGAGGCGCGCACGCCGTGCAGCACTTTCGAAGCCGCGCTCGCCTGGCCGCCGCCGTCGGCCATCCAGCTCACGTCCTCGGCGAGCAGTTCGGCGAAGGCCATGCCGTCCGGGTCGAGCAGCGTGGCGGCGAAGCGCTCCACCAACCGCCGATGCGCCGCATGATCGACGGTGAAGCGTGGTCGCTCGTCGCGCACCCGTCGGCGGGCGCGGCTGATGATCTGGCGGCAGGCCGCGGGACTTTTGCCCAGGGTGTCGGCGATCTGTTCGTAGGAATGGTCCAGCACGTCGCGCAACAGCAGGGCCGCGCGTTCCTCCGCACCCAGGCGCTCCAGTGCTACCAGAAAGGCCATGGAGATATCCGCGCCGACATCCATCAACCGTTCGGCTTCGTTGTCGGTGCTACCGAGCAAGGGTTCCGGCAGCCAGGGCCCGAGATATTCCTCGCGGCGGGCGCGCCGGCGGCGCAACTGGTCGATGCCCAGCCGCGTCACCACGGTGACCAGCCAGGCCTCGCCATCGCGGATGGTGTCGGTGTCGGCGGCGATCCACTTGAACCAGGCGTCCTGCAACAGATCTTCGGCGTCGGCGCGGCTGCCCAGCAGGCGGTAGGCCAGGCCGAACAGCTTTGGTTGCAGGGTCTGATAGAAATCCGTCCTGGCTTGCACGGCGACTCCTCTTGGTTGGTCCGTCCAGTATGGACGGATCGGGGTGCGCCGCTGTGACAGTCGCTGTTGGTTGTCACAACGCGTCGAGAGGCTGCGTCCTGGCTGTGTCACTTCCGACTGAGCTGGAGTTTCCCATGACCCTTCGCCTCGATTACCTCAAGCACGCCGACCCGTTGCCCCTGCAGGCGCTGACCGCCATCAGCGGCTACCTGCACGAATCCGATCCGGACCCTCAACTGCTGTCGCTGATGGAACTGCGTGCCTCGCAGCTCAACGGCTGCGCCTATTGCATCGACATGCACAGCAAGGACCTGCTGGCGCTGGAAACACCATTGCCGCGCATCCTGCTGCTACCGGCCTGGCGCGAGGCCAACGTCTACAGCCCGGCCGAACGCGCCGCGCTGGCCTGGACCGAGGCGGTCACCCGGCTGCCGGATGGCGAAATACTGGACCGCTGCTACGGTGAGTTGACCGAGCATTTCTCGCCGCGGGCGATCACCCGGCTGACCTTTGTCCTGGTCGCGATCAACAGCTGGAATCGGCTGAACGTCGCCTTCGGCCGCGAGCCGGGCCAGTACCGGCCCGGCGATCTCGATGGGGCGATGAAGCACGCGCTGGAGCGCTTCGCCGATCTGCGTGACACAACCGGGAGGAGTACCCCATGACTGAAGGTTCGGGTCGTAACGGCCTGTCGCTGCTCAATCCGCCGGGGCTGTACGATCCGGCGCCCAACGGCTATTCCCATGTGGCGCTGCTGCCGCCCGGTGCGCGGCTCGCCTTCATCGCCGGGCAGGGAGGGGAGACAGCCGATGGCTGGCTGTCGGCGCTTTTCTGTGAGCAGGTGCGCCAGGCGCTGAAGAACCTCTGCACCGCCATCGAAGCGGCGGGCGGCACGCCGCAGCAGATCGCCAAGCTGACCGTGCTCATCGTGGATCACAGCGAGGCGCGCCTGCAGGTATTCGGCGAGGAACTGGTGCATGCGCTGGGGCGCGGGCCGAAACCGGCCTGCACGCTGATCCCGGTACCGCGCCTGGCGCTGGACGGCATGCTGTTCGAGGTGGAAGCCGTGGTGTTGCTGGACGAGGTCTAGCCGCAACGCCGAGCACGGAGAGTCGCCATGAGCGCACCGGATCACAAGCGCCGCCAGCTGCTGCAGGGCCTCGGCGCCGGCATCGTCCTGCCGGCGATGGGTATCGCGCCTGCCATCATCGCCGCGCCGAGCGCCCGGCCGCAGATGGTCGATGGCGTACAGTCCGGCGATGTGATGGGCGACCGTGCGCTGATCTGGAGCCGCTGCGACCGGCCCGCCCGGTTGATCGTCGAGTGGGACACCCAGAGCCGTTTCGGTAATCCGCGGCGGGTGATCTCGCCGCTCACCGATGCCAGCGTGGACTTCACCGCCCGTGTCGACCTGCAAGGGCTGCCGGCGGACCAGTCGATCTTCTACCGCGCGCGTTTCGAGGATGCCGGCAGCGGCGTGCCCGGCGAACCCTGGCTCGGCCACCTGCGCAGCGCACCGAAGCAGCCGCGCGATATCCGCTTCGTCTGGGGCGGTGATACGTGTGGCCAGGGCTACGGGATCAACCCGGACTTCGGTGGTCTGCGCATCTACGAAACCATGCGCCAGCGCCACCCGGATTTCTTTCTGCACAGCGGCGACGTGATCTACGCCGACGGGCCGATCCCCGCCGAAGTGGCGGCCGAGGATGGCAGCCTCTGGCGCAATCTGGTCACTGAAGAGAAGAGCAAGGTTGCCGAGACCCTGCACGAATTCCGTGGCAACTACCGCTACAACCTGCTGGACGAGCACTTGCGCGCGTTCAACGCCGAGGTGCCGCAGATCTGGCAGTGGGACGACCACGAGGTGACCAACAACTGGTCGCCGGGCATGGAACTGGACGGCCGTTACCAGGTGCGCGATGTCGATACATTGGTACGCCGCGCGCGCCAGGCCTATCTGGAGTACGCACCGATGCGCCAGTCCCGCGGCGACGGGCTGGGGCGCATCTATCGTAAGGTCAGCTATGGGCCGCTGCTGGAGATGTTCGTACTGGACATGCGCAGCCACCGCGGGCCGAACACCCATAACCTGCAAAGGGAGCAGGGAGCGGAGACGGCCTTTCTCGGTCAGGAGCAACTGGTCTGGCTCAAGCGCGAGCTGCACGCCTCGAGGGCTACCTGGAAAGTCATCGCGGCGGACATGCCCATTGGGCTGCACATAACCGATGGGCCGCGCTGGGAGGGAATCGCCAATGGCAACGACGGCGCGGCGCTCGGACGCGAGCTGGAGATTGCCGAGCTGCTGGCCTTCATCCAGCGAGCGGGCGTGCGCAACACCCTGTGGCTGACCGCGGATGTCCACTACTGTGCGGCGCACCACTACCACCCCAACCGCGCGGCGTTCCAGCAGTTCGAACCGTTCTGGGAGTTCGTCGCCGGGCCGCTGAACGCCGTCGCCAGCTTCGGCCCGAGCCCGCTGGATGGCACCTTCGGCCCGGACGTGGTGTTTCAGAAGTTCGCGCCCACGCCCCACAGCTCACCGCGGGCGGGCTACCAGTTCTTCGGCGAGGTGGCGATCGACGGTCAGTCCGGCTCGCTTGCCGTGAGCCTGCGCGACATTCACGGCAGCGTCGTCTTCAGCCAGGCCCTGGAGCCCTGGCAGCCGACCTGAGCCGCTCAGCCGAGCAGGAAGTTGCCGGCGCGGGACGTGCCGTCCAGCGTCGGTACCTCGGCTTCGTCCTTCAGTTGCACGCCGGAGAGCTGGCGGCGGCAGGCTTCGCGCATCAGATACAGCAGACGGTGCGCGGCGAGGTTGTAGGCGAGACCTTCGGGGCGGATGTTGGAGATGCAGTTGCGCTGGGCGTCGTGGCGGCCGACTTGTGGCGCCCAGGTGAAGTAGAGGCCCAGGCTGTCCGGCGAGCTGAGGCCGGGGCGTTCGCCCAGCAGGATCACCGTCATACGCGCCTCGAGTCGCTGGCCGATCTCGTCAGCAATGGCCACACGGCCTTGTTCGACGAGGCTGATCGGGCCCAGCGACCAGCCTTCGCTGCGGCAGTGTTCGACGATCTTCAGCGCCATCGGCAGAGCGTGGCGCTGCACGGCCAGCGCCGAGAGGCCGTCGGCGATCACCAGGGCGAGGTCGCAGGCTGGTTGATCGAGCTCATCCAGCCGCGCGGCGCTGGGTTCGTCCAGGCGCCGGCCCAGGTCCGGGCGTTGCAGGTAGAGCTGTCGGTCGGCGGCGGCACTGTGCAGGCGCAGGCAATCCAGCTCATGTTGCTGCAGGGCGTGCAACAGCGCTTCGCTGTCCAGCGGCAGGTGCACGGCGTCGCGCGCCTGGGCGTGGGCGAACTGGAAGTCCAGCTGCGCGCGGGTGGGCAGGCTGGTGCCGGCGCGACCGAGGGCGATGCGCGCCGGGGTGAGCTGGCGCAGGTGTTGCCAGGGGTTGGGCGTGGTGGGGGGATGGGAGGGCATGGCTACCTCGTTTTCAGGTATCACGGCCAGACGCGTGGAAAAGACCTGCGGTCGTTTTCCACCCTACGGCTGCGGTGGGTGTGCCGGCGTAGGGGGGAAAACCGCGCAGCGTTTTCCACCGGGATGCAGGTGGCGTCGGCGGAGTGGTTCATGCCAGTTGCTCCAGTGCCCGGCGAAATGGCTCGGGCAGCTCGGGGCCCAGGCGCAGGCGATTGCCGTCCTGGCGCAGGATGTCCATCTTCGCCAGCCACGCCTCGAATTCCGGCGCGGCCCTGAGGCCCAGCACCTGGCGCACGTAGAGCGCATCGTGGAAGGAGGTGGTCTGGTAGTTGAGCATTACGTCGTCCGAACCCGGGATGCCCATGATGAAGTTGATGCCGGCCGCGCCGAGCAGGGTCAGCAACATGTCCATGTCGTCCTGGTCGGCTTCGGCGTGGTTGGTGTAGCAGATGTCGCAACCCATGGGCACGCCCAGCAGCTTGCCGCAGAAGTGGTCCTCCAGCCCGGCGCGGATGATCTGCTTGCCGTCGAACAGATACTCCGGGCCGATGAAGCCGACCACGGTATTCACCAGCAGCGGCTTGAAGCGGCGCGCCACGGCATAGGCGCGGGCTTCGCAGGTCTGCTGGTCGAGGCCATGGTGGGCGCCCGCCGACAGTGCGCTGCCCTGGCCGGTCTCGAAGTACATCAAGTTGTCGCCGAGCGTGCCGCGTTTCTGTGAAAGCCCGGCTTCGTAGCCTTCCTGCAAGGTCGCCAGGCTGATGCCGAAGCTGGCGTTGGCCGCCTCGGTGCCGGCGATCGACTGGAACACTAGGTCCAGCGGCGCTCCGCGCTCGATGGCGGCGATGGAGGTGGTGACGTGGGTCAGGATGCAGCCCTGGGTTGGGATCTCGTAGCGCTGGATGATGGCGTCGAGCATCTTCAGCAGCTCGCAGATGCCGGCGGTGCTGTCGGTGGCCGGGTTGATGCCGATCACCGCGTCGCCGTTGCCGTAGAGCAGGCCGTCGAGGATGCTCGCGGCGATGCCGGCACCGTCGTCGGTGGGGTGGTTGGGTTGCAGGCGGGTGGACATCCGCCCCGGCAGGCCGATGGTGTTGCGAAAGCGCGTCACCACCCGCGGCTTCTGCGCCACCAGGATCAGGTCCTGCACGCGCATGATCTTCGACACCGCCGCCACCATTTCCGGCGTCAGCCCCGGCGCCAGGGCCGCCAGCGCGGCGCCGTCGGCCTCATCGCCAAGCAGCCAGTTGCGAAAATCCCCCACGGTCAAATGGCTGACCGGCGCGAAAGCGGCGGCATCATGGCTGTCGATGATCAGCCGGGTGACTTCGTCCTCTTCGTAGGGGATCAGCGCCTCGTCGAGAAAACGCCTGAGCGGCACCTCGGCCAGGCACATCTGCGCCGCCACGCGCTCGGCATCGCTGCCGGCGGCAACCCCGGCGAGCAGGTCGCCGGAGCGCGCCGGGCTGGCCTTGGCCATCAGCTCGCGCAGGTCGTCGAAGCGCCAGGTGGTGCCGCCTACGTCGTGCGAGTAGCCCATATCGCCTCCTCAGTGCAGCGCCGCCTCGGCTTTCTCGATTGCCGCGAACTCCTCTTCCGGCGTGCCGGCTACCAGGTGGTGGCGGCTGTAGAAGGCGAAGTAGGCAATGAAGATGCCGTAGATGATCGCCGCGCCGACCACCACGCGCGGGTCCACCAGGAAGCCCGCGATCACGGCAATGCACGCCAGCACTAGGGCGACGCCCGAGGTGAAGATGCCGCCGGGCGTCCTGTACGGGCGATGCATGTCCGGGCGGCGCAGGCGCAGGGTGATGTGCGAAGCCATCATCAGCACGTAGGAAATGGTCGCGCCGAACACCGCCACCAGGATCAGCAGGTCGCCCTGGCCGGTCAGCGAAAGGGCGAAGCCGACCAGGCCGGGGATCACCAGCGCCAGCACCGGTACCTTGTTGCGGTTGGTCAGCGACAGCTTGCGCGGCAAGTAGCCGGCCCGCGACAGCGCGAAGATCTGCCGCGAGTAGGCGAAGATGATCGAGAAGAAACTGGCGATCAGTCCGGCCAGGCCGACCAGGTTGACGAAGCCGCTCATCCAGGTGGACGAGCCGTAGGCGGTGGTCAGCGCTTCCACCAGCGGGTTGCCTGATTCGATCAGCGTGCTGGAGCCGGCGCCACCCGGTCCGACCAGCAGGATCAGCCCGGCGAAGGCCAACAGCACCAGCATGGCGCCGATCAGCCCGCGCGGCATGTCGCGTTGCGGATTCTTGGTTTCCTCGGCGGCCAGCGGCACGCCTTCGACGGCGAGGAAGAACCAGATGGCATAGGGAATCGCCGCCCAGATGCCGACGTAGCCGAACGGCAGGAAGGCGCTGGCACCCGCTGCCGTGGTGGGTGCAATGTCCATCAGATTGGCCACCGAGAAGTGCGGCACCATCGCCACGATGAACACGCCCAGCGCCAGCGCGGCGACGGCGGTGATGATGAACATCAGCTTGAGCGCCTCGCCGACGCCGAAGATGTGGATGCCGATGAAGACGATGTAGAAGGCGAGGTAGACCATCCAGCCGCCGATACCGAACAGCGATTCGCAGTAGGCGCCGATGAACACCGCGATGGCCGCCGGTGCGATGGCATATTCGATGAGGATCGCCGTGCCGGTGAGAAAGCCGCCCAGCGGGCCGAACGCCGTGCGGGCGAAGCCGTAGCCGCCGCCTGCCGTGGGCACCATCGACGACAGCTCGGCGAGGGAGAAGCACATGCACAAGTACATGGTGGCCATCAGCAGCGTGGCGATGAACAACCCGCCCCAGCCGCCTTGCGCCAGGCCGAAGTTCCAGCCGGCGTAGTCGCCGGAAATCACGTAGGCGACGCCGAGGCCGACCAGCAGCACCCAGCCGGCGGCGCCTTTCTTGAGTTCGCGTTCCTGGAAGTAGCTGCTGCCGACGGCTTCGAAGTCGACGGCATGTTGCGGTGACGTGGAACTGCTGTGTTCGAGAGCCATGATCGTTCCTCGCAGGTGGTTGGCAACTCTCCCTAGCAAGCGTCATGCCCTGCGCCAGAACCTGTAGGTTCGGCGCGTTTTGTCTGCAGAGTGCGGCAGGAACGCACCTTTCCGGGCTCCACGGCACCATGACGGCGCCCGGCAGGTGTCTTGTTCGAGCGCGGGCGGCCGGCGCCGCCCGCGCGGTGCTTCAGAAGAAGCCCAGCGGGTTGATGTCGTAGCTGATCAGCAGGTTCTTGGTCTGCTGGTAATGGTCGAGGATCATCTTGTGGGTTTCGCGACCGACACCGGACTTCTTGTAGCCACCGAACGCGGCATGCGCCGGGTACAGGTGGTAGCAGTTGGTCCACACCCGTCCGGCCTTGATCCCGCGACCCATGCGGTAGGCGCGGTTGATGTCGCGGGTCCAGACGCCGGCGCCCAGGCCGAACTCAGTGTCGTTGGCGATGGCCAGTGCCTCGGCCTCGTCCTTGAAGGTGGCCACGCCGATCACCGGGCCGAAGATCTCCTCCTGGAACACGCGCATCTTGTTGTGCCCCTTGAGCAGCGTCGGCTGGATGTAGTAACCCGACGCGAGCGAGCCCTCGAGTTTCTCCACACCGCCGCCGGTCAGCACCTCGGCGCCTTCCTGGCGGGCGATCTCCAGGTAGCCGACGATCTTGTCGAATTGCTGCTGGCTGGCCTGAGCGCCGACCATGGTGTCGGTGTCCAGCGGGTCGCCGCGCTTGATCTGCGCGACCTTCTTCATCACCACGTCCATGAAGGAGGAGTAGATGGATTCCTGTACCAGCGCCCGCGACGGACAGGTGCAGACCTCGCCCTGGTTGAAGAAGCCCAGCACCAGCCCTTCGGCGGCCTTCTCGATGAAGGTCGGTTCGGCCTGCATGATGTCTTCGAAGTAGATGTTCGGGCTCTTGCCGCCCAGCTCGACGGTGCTCGGGATGATGTTCTCGGCCGCCAGCTTCATGATGTGCGAGCCCACCGGGGTGGAGCCGGTGAAGGCGATCTTGGCGATGCGTTTGTTGCTGGCCAGTGCCTCGCCCGCTTCCTTGCCGAAGCCCTGGACGATGTTGAGTACGCCCGGCGGCAGCAGGTCGCCGATCAGTTCGACCAGAACGGTGATGCCCAGCGGAGTCTGTTCGGCGGGCTTCAGGACCACGCAGTTGCCGGCGGCCAGGGCCGGGGCGAGCTTCCAGCAGGCCATCAGGATCGGGAAGTTCCACGGGATGATCTGCCCGACCACGCCCAGCGGTTCATGGAAATGGTAGGCCGCGGTGTGTTCGTCGATCTCGGCGCTGGTGCCTTCCTGGGCGCGGATACAGCCGGCGAAGTAGCGGAAGTGGTCGGCCGCCAGCGGGATGTCGGCGTTCAGTGTCTCGCGCACCGCCTTGCCGTTGTCCCAGGTTTCGGCGACGGCGAGCTTTTCCAGGTTGGCTTCGATGCGATCGGCGATCTTCAGCAGGATCAGCGAACGGGCCTGCACGCTGGTCTTGCCCCAGGCGTCCGCGGCGGCGTGGGCGGCGTCCAGCGCCTTTTCGATGTCGGCGGCGTCGGAGCGGGGGAATTCGCCGATGACCGAACCATCGACCGGGCTGGTATTGACGAAATATTCACCGTTGACCGGGGCGGTGAATTCGCCACCGATGTAGTTGCCGTAGCGCGCTTCGAGGGACAGGACGGCGCCAGGCGTACCGGGTTTTGCGTAAATCATGACGGCGATCTCTCTTGTGGAGTGGGAAGGGGCAGCACGCTGACTCGGAGCGTGCTGCGAGCCGCGATGGGATGACGCCCTGGCTCGATACCGGCGTCAAACCACGTGAAAAATCAGTGTGACCGCATCAGCAAGCTTAGCCGGCTTGCGGCATTTCACCTCGTTTCAGTCGACCGTTGATCTCCTCCACCACGGCCGGCAGGTCGGCAATGGTGTCGATCATGTAGTGTGGCCGCGACGCTTCGAACTGCTGTGCGATGCGAGCTCGCTCCGCTGCGAGCTTTTCGGCCGGTAGCGCCTTGTAGGCAGCGTAGTCCAGGCCCAGCGCATTGCCGGAACAGAGCAGGGCGACGGTCCACATGCCGGCGCTGCGGCCCTCCAGAATGCCCGGTGTCGTGTCGTCGACCTTGACGCAGGCGGCGACGTCGCTGATGCCCAGCGCGATCACGTTGGCCAGTGCCTGGGCCGGGTGTGGTCTTCCATTGGGCACTTCGTCGGTCGCCACCACATGGTCGGCCACGTAGCCGTTGGTGGCGGCCAGTTGCACGACCTTTTCCATCACCACGGCGGGGTAGCCGGAGCAGGAACCGATCTTCAGGCCTTTTTCACGCAACTGCCCAATGGTTTCCAGCGCGCCGGGAATCAGTGCCGAATGCTCGCCAATCTTGGCGATCTGCAGCGGCATGAAACGTTCGTAGATGGCGGTGACATCCTCGTCGCTGGGCAGGTGGCCGAAGGCGGCGCGATAGCGCTCGGCAATTTCGGGGACGTTGCACAGGGTCCGGATGTGATCCCATTTCCCCATGCCCATGGGGCCGCGAGCCTCTTCCAGGCTGACCTGCACGCCGAACTCGGCAAAGGCCTCGACGAAAATCTGGGTCGGTGCGAAGGAACCGAAGTCGACGACCGTGCCGGCCCAATCGAGAATGGCGGCCTGCAGTTGTGTGGGTTGTTGATAGTTCATTGTTCTACTCCAAGGATGATTCAGTCTGGTTTGGTTGCCGGATCGGTGGCCTGGGTGGCCTCGCTGCGGGGTGGGTCGGCGCCGGGGCGGGTATTGAACAGATCGGCGATCAGCGCGCGGTTGCGGCGCACGGCGAGGCAGCAGAGGAAGTAGTCGATATGCAGCGGGTCGCCGGCGAAACGGATGGCCCGGGTTCCGGGAAGTTCCGCGTACTCGACCGCCGAGACGAAGCCGATGCCGATGCCCTGGGCGATGCTGTGCACGATGGCTTCGCGGCTGTTGAGCTGCATCACGCAGTTCAGTGCTATGCCCTTGGCCTGGCAAGCGTTTTCGACCAGTTGGCGCGTGCGCGATCCCTGCTCGCGCAGGACCACCGCCTGGCCTTCGACTTCTCGCAGGTCGACGCTTTGCTGCGTGACCCAGGGGTGATCGCTGCGCACCACGGCGACGATCGGATGGGTCTGGTACAGCTGGGTATGCAGGCGTCGATCGACATCGGTCAGCGCCAGGATCGCCACATCGATATCGAAGTTGTACAGGCGCTCCAGGGTTTCGGCTTCGGTGGTGAACGAGGTGCCGACCTCGATCTCCGGGTGACGGCGCATCAGCTCGTAGGTGAGGCTCATGGCGATGGGTGGCGATACGGCCCCTATGCGCACCAGCCCCTTCTTTTTCTGATGGAAGCTCTGTAGCAGCTGGAGCGCTTCGTCCTCCTGGCCGAAGATCCCCTGGGTGATGGCGTACAGCTGCTGTCCCGCATCAGTCAGCACCGTATTCCTGCCGCGGCGGTGAAACAGCTCCACGGCGAATTTGCGCTCCAGCGCGGTGACCTGCTCGCTCACCGTGGGCTGGCCCAGGCTGAGGAACAGCGCCGCCTGGGTGAAACTGCCGGTTCGGGCCACCGCGTGAAAGGAGCGAAGCCACTTGTGGTATTGGTACATGCCTCGGCCCCTGCTCAGCGTTTGACGAAGTAGGCGACGGTCGCGCTCAGCAGGCACGCTGTGGTGACGACCAGGAAGATCGGCGAGGTGTTGCCGCTCAGGTCCAGGATATGTCCGATCAGCGGCTCGGCCAGCCCGGCGAACAGATAGGACGAGAAGTTCATGATGCCGGTGGCGGTGCCGGCGCGCTTGGCGCCCACCAGGTCGGGGCACAGCGCCCAGAACGATGATGCCGGGCCGTAGACGAAGAAGCCGCACAGGAACAGGGCCACCAGGCTGATCATGCTATGGCCGGGCAGGTTCCACATCCACAGGCTGGTCAGCGCACCGAGGACCATGTAGAGCATGATCGCCAGGTAGCGCTTGGAGCCGAACAGCTTGTCCGAAATCCAGCCGTTGCTGAGTGCGCCCACGGCCATGCCTACCGGCAGCGCGACCGTGATCCAGGTCGGGTTCAGCCAGGAGTCGCCGCTTTTCCAGTCGCTGCCGATGAAGTGCACCGGTACCCAGATGATCAGGCCGTAGCGGGCCGCGTTCTGGAAGCCGAGCGCCACGGCGGCAATCGCCACACGGGGGTTCTTCAGCACGGCCAGGTAGCGTTGGCGGGAACTCTCCTGCTGGCCGTCGCTGCTCTCGTGAATCTTGTCCTGTTCGTTCGCGACCCCCGTGTCCACCGGGGCGTAGCCCATGTCTTCGGGTTTTTCCCGGGCGATCAGGTAGAAGCAGATACCACCGGCGAGCATCAGCAGCACGGGCAGGCGGAAGATCCAGCGCCATTCCAGATGCAGCACGTCGATGACCACCAGCGAGGTGACGTAGGACAGGATCGAGGCACATCCGGCGGCGAACACGTAGAAGCCGTACACCTTGCCCCGTTCGCTCACGGCCCACCAGTTCGACAGCAGTCGGCTCCCCGGTGCCCAGCCGAGCGCCTGGAAATAGCCGTTCAGCGCCCAGGGTACGAACAGGCTGGTCAGGCCCGAGGCGAAGCTGACGACCCAGTTCGCGCCGCAGGAGAGGATCGCGCCGGCGCTCATCATACGCCGGCCGCCGTACTTGTCGCCCAGGTTGCCGTTGATCGCCTGGCCGATGGCATAGGCCCAGAGCATTCCCGTCGAGACCCAGCCAAGCGTCTGCTTGGACAGGCCGAACTCTTCCTGCATGCCGGGAATGGCGAAGCCGAACGTCTGCCGGCCGGTATAGAAGAACAGGTAGCAGAACATGGCGGCCAACAGCATGCGCCATTGCATCCGCCGGAAGGATTTGCTGGAGGTGGTCGGTAGCGTTTCTGCGATTGTCATCGTGTTTATCCTTCTTGTTATAGACCGACGTGCGGCAATGCGCGCCGGCTCACTTTGAGGTGCAGGGATAACGAGGAAGGGCCGAGCCCTGGCGGATCAGTGCACGGGACTTCGTTCGGCGCCGATGAAGTTCTTGCCGCGGGCACCGAGCAGGGCGTAGCCGACGATCTGTTCCGCTTCGTTGGCGTCGACGCCGTAATCGGAAAAATCGGTCTTCACGTCCAGGCTGTGCAGGAATTGCCGCAGTCGCTGCTGGGCGGTGCCGAGGTCGGGGCCGAACACCTGTTGCAGCACCTGGTCGCGCGCGGGGTCGCGTCCCCAGGCCAGCCCCAGGACCATCGGCAGGGTGAAGGAGCAGGCGATGCCGTGGGGCAGCCCGTGGCGCAGGGTCATCTCATAGGAAATCGAGTGGGCGAGGGCTGTCTTGGTGTTGGAGAACGCCAGCCCGGCCTTCATTGCTGCCAGGGCCATCCGCGCGCGCAGTTCGAGGTTGCCCAGGTCCTTGCAGAGCGCTGGCAGGCACGCCAGCACATCACCTATCGCCGATACGGCGAAGGTGTCCGATACCGGGTTGGCGTTCACATTCCAGATGGATTCCATCGCGTGCGAGAGCGCATCCAGCCCGGTGGATACGGTGATGCCCCGCGGAACGGTCAGCATCAGCTGTGGATCGATGATCGCGGCCTTGGGCCATGTGCATTCCAGGTGCAGGGAGTACTTCTTCAGGTTCGCCGAATCCCAGATCGTCGCCCAAGGGGTCACCTCGCTGCCGGTCCCGGCGGTGGTGGGAATGGCAATCAGGCTCTTGGCCTGGGCCGGGGTGAAGGCCTGGCCGGCGGCCAGCAACTCGAGTAGTTCGTTGAAGCGCCCGCTCTGGGTGCCGACGATCAGCGCCTTGGCGGTGTCGATGGCGCTGCCACCGCCCAGTGCTATCACGGTGTGGCAGTGCCCGGCCTGTTGCCAGAAACGTTCGTACAGGCCGGCCAGTTGCGCCACGTCGGGATTGGGTTGAACGTCCTCGACGATGTAGGCCAGTCGATCGCCGAGCAACGCCTGGACCCGATCGATCAGACCCAGCGAGCGCGCTTCGGGGAAGGTGACCAGCGCGACGTGCTGGTTTTCGGTAAGGGTGCGGATTTCTTTCAGGCTGTCGTTGCCGAAGAACGTCGCGACTGGATTGTGAAATTTTTGCGACATGCGAAGTCTCCTGGATCTTGTTTTTAGGTAGGTGACCGGGGAGTCATACTTGCCTCGCAGTGTCGATAAGAGCCAATCGATTGTTCGTGGGTATGTATCGGTTCAGCCGATACCTGAGCGAAAGCGCATCGCACTCGGTGTCAACGACGGGCCGGTGTCGCGACACGCGGAATACTCCGGAGCCGATCGCGGCTGGCCCCTTGGTTCTCGTGCTAATCTGCTGCGCAATCTTCACGCCTGAGCCTTTCTGCGACGGGGTTCGAGCGCGGTGTTCTTCGAGGTCATTCATGCATATTCACATTCTCGGCATCTGCGGCACCTTCATGGGTTCGCTGGCCGTTCTCGCGAAAGAACTGGGCCATCGCGTCACCGGCTCCGACGCCAATGTCTATCCGCCCATGAGTACCCAGCTGGAAGCCCAGGGCATCCAGCTGACCCAGGGCTATGAGCCGAGCCAGCTCGATCCGGCGCCGGATCTGGTGGTGATCGGCAACGCGCTGTCGCGTGGCAACCCTGCGGTGGAATACGTGCTGAACAAAGGCCTGCCCTATGTCAGCGGCCCGCAGTGGCTGGCCGACCACGTGCTGCAGGGCCGTTGGGTACTGGCCGCGGCGGGCACCCACGGCAAGACCACCACCAGCAGCATGCTGGCCTGGGTGCTGGAGCACGCCGGCATGAGCCCGGGCTTTCTGATCGGTGGTGTGCCGCAGAACTTCGGCATCTCCGCGCGGCTGGGCGGCACGCCGTTCTTCGTGGTCGAGGCGGACGAATACGACAGCGCCTTTTTCGACAAGCGCAGCAAGTTCGTCCATTACCGTCCGCGTACCGCCATCCTGAATAATCTGGAATACGATCACGCGGATATCTTTCCCGATCTGGAAGCGATCGAGCGGCAATTCCATCACCTGGTGCGAACCATTCCCGGCGAGGGGCTGGTCATCCACCCGACCACAGAGGAGGCCATCGAGCGCGTGCTGGGCATGGGGTGCTGGTCGTCGGTGCAGACCACTGGCGAAGGGGGCGACTGGCAGGCCAGGCTGCTCAGCGAGGACGGCTCGCGTTTCGAAGTGATCTTCCAAGGGGAGGTACAGGGTGTC
Source organism: Stutzerimonas nitrititolerans (assembly GCF_003696285.1). Taxonomy (GTDB): domain Bacteria; phylum Pseudomonadota; class Gammaproteobacteria; order Pseudomonadales; family Pseudomonadaceae; genus Stutzerimonas; species Stutzerimonas nitrititolerans. The sequence continues at coordinate 90,633 of NZ_RFFL01000004.1, read as the reverse complement.
GTCGACTGGGAACTGACCGGCCGGCACAACGTTGCCAATGCCTTGGCAACCCTGGCGGCAGCACGCCACGTCGGCGTATTGCCGAAGCAGGGTGCCGAGGCGTTGAGCGAATTCCGCAGCGTCAAGCGGCGCATGGAGAAGGTCGCCGAGATCGACGGCGTGACGATCTACGATGACTTCGCTCACCATCCGACCGCCATCGCCACCACCCTGGATGGCCTGCGCAAGCGCGTCGGCGATGCGCCGATCATCGCCGTGATCGAGCCGCGTTCCAATTCGATGAAGCTCGGCGCGCATCGCGACGGCCTGCCCGAGTCGGTGCGCCAGGCCGATCAGGTGGTCTGGTACGCGCCGCCGAACCTGGGCTGGGACCTGGCCGGCACCGCGGCCAATTGCCCGGTGCCGGCGGTGGTCTGCGATTCGCTGGAGGCCATCATCGAGCGGGTCAAGGCCCAGGTCGCGCCCGGCACCCAGGTGGTGATCATGAGCAACGGTGGCTTCGGCGGGCTGCATGGCAAGCTGGCGGAGGCGTTGCGCTGACCGCCCATGGTGGAAAACGCTTCGCGGTTTTCCACCCTACGATGACCGTGGATGGGTAGGGTGGAAATCGCCGAAGGCATTTCCACGCGTGGGATTGGAAAGAAACTGGAGGCTGCATGAGCGGACCGGAACGCATCACCCTGGCCATGACCGGCGCCTCCGGCGCGCAATACGGCTTGCGCCTGCTCGACTGCCTGGTTCAGGAGGATCGCGAGGTGCACTTCCTCATCTCCAAGGCCGCGCAACTGGTGATGGCCACCGAGACCGATGTGGTGCTGCCGGCCAAGCCGCAGGCGATGCAGGCTTTTCTCAGCGAGTACACCGGTGCCGCGGCCGGGCAGATCCGCGTGTTCGCCAAGGAGGACTGGATGGCGCCGCCGGCTTCCGGCTCTGGCGCGCCGACCGCCATGGTGGTGGTGCCCTGTTCCACCGGCACCCTGTCGGCGATTGCCACCGGTGCCTGCAACAACTTGATCGAGCGTGCGGCGGATGTGACGCTGAAGGAGCGCCGCCAACTGATCCTGGTGCCGCGCGAGGCACCCTATTCGAGCATCCACCTGGAAAACATGCTCAAGCTGTCGAATCTGGGCGCGGTGATCCTGCCGGCTTCGCCAGGCTTCTATCATCAGCCACAGACCCTCGACGACCTGGTGGATTTCGTCGTCGCACGCATCCTCAATCTGCTGCAGATTCCGCAGGACATGCTGCCGCGCTGGGGCGAACACCATTTCGTCAGTGACGAGTGAGAGCAGCCGAGCAGAGGAGGGGCCATGAAGCGCGGTGTTGCCCTTGGCACGGCGCTGGTCGCCATCCTGCTGCTACCCGGCTGCGCCACCGTTCGCACCCTCGATGCGGCCAAGCCCGGCGCGCCGATCATCTATTCCGGTACCCGCCTCGACTGGTACAGCCTCAATGGCGGCTGCTGTGCGCAGGACCGCTTCGGTGCTGCGGCGCCGAAATACGTCGCCCTCGACCTGCCGGCCAGTCTGGTGCTCGACACGCTGCTGTTGCCGTTCGCGGTGGCTGCTGAGCTGGGAGTCGGGCTGGGCGTTCGCGGCGGCTTGTAAATAGGCGGTTTTCAGTTGGTGGCGCGTTCAGCATGCTGCGCCAGGGCCATTCCGCAGCACCATTTCGTCAGCGACGAGTAAGCCGCTCTGTAGGGCTGAATTCATTCGGCCATCGGCCCCATCGGCCACCCAGTGGCCGAACAAGTTCGGCCCTACGGTCGATCTTCCAGGCTGTTGGCCCGTTCAGCATGTTGCGTAAGCGCCCATTGCACATGCTCACGCACCAGCTCAGAAGAATCGTCACGGCGCGCCTGCAGGGCTTCCAGCACCGGAATGCTCGACGGCGCGTTACCCAGCCCCACCGCCAGGTTGCGCAGCCAGCGCTCGTAACCGGCGCGGCGTAACGGCGAGCCTTCGGTCCGGCTGAGAAATTCGTCCTCGGTCCAGCGGAACAGCTCCGCCAGCTCGGCATTGTCCAGGCTGTGGCGGGGATGGAAATCGGTCTGTTCGGTGGGTTTGGCGAAGCGGTTCCAGGGGCAGACGATCTGGCAATCGTCGCAGCCGAACACGCGGTTGCCGATCTTGCCGCGCAGCTCGACCGGGATCGGGCCTTTCAGCTCGATGGTCAGGTAGGAAATGCAGCGCCGCGCATCCAGTATCCGTTCGCCGACGAAGGCTTCCGTGGGGCAGATGTCCAGGCAGGCGTGGCAACTGCCGCAGTGGTCGCGTGTGATCGGCTCGTCGACGGGCAGGGCGATGTCGACGAACAGCTCGCCGAGGAAGAACCAGCTGCCGGCCTTGCGGTTGAGCAGCAGGGTGTTCTTGCCGATCCAGCCGAGCCCGGCCTGCTGCGCGGCGGCCTTCTCCAGCACCGGCGCGCTGTCGACGAAGGCGCGGAAACCGAAGGGGCCGACCACTTGCTGAATGCGCTCGGCCAGTTGCTGGATGCGCTTGCGGATCAGCTTGTGATAATCGCGGCCCAGCGCATAGCGCGAGACGTAGGCCTTCTCCGGCTGGGCCAGGCGCTGGTTCATGCGTGTGTCGCCGGGCAGGTAGTCCATGCGCAGGGAGATCACCCGCAGGGTGCCGGGTACCAGCTCGTCGGGCCGTGAACGCTTGTTGCCGTGGGCGGCCATGTAGTCCATCTCGCCCTGGTAGCCTTGCTCCAGCCAGCGTTGCAGATGCGCTTCGTGCTCGGCCAGGTCGACGCCGGTGATGCCTACCTGCTGAAAGCCGAGCTCACGCCCCCACTCCTTGATGGACTGGGCGAGGGCGGCGGGATCTAGGGCGGAACTGGACATCGAAGGGACGATCTAGTGGGCGGGTGCGTATAATTCTGCCAGATATTCCAGCCGATGATCCTTGCGCCGATGACCGATACCTTGCCCGCTGCCCTCTTTACCGCCGCCCAGGTGCGCGAGATCGATGCACGTCTGATCGCCGCCGGCACGCCCGGCTTCGAGTTGATGCAGCGCGCGGCCCATGCGGCCTGGCGCGCGCTGCGCCGACGCTGGCCGGAGGCTGGCGTGCTGACGGTGCTGACCGGGCGCGGCAACAACGCCGGTGACGGTTACCTGATTGCGGCGCTGGCGCAGCGTGCCGGCTGGCAGGTGAGGGTGCTGGCGGTAGGCGATCCGCAGGAGTTGCAGGGCGATGCGGCGCTGGCGCTCGGCGAGGCACGGCAGGCCGGAGTCGCCATCGAGGCCTGGCATGCCGATGCGCTGTTGCAAGGCGTGCTGGTGGACGCGCTGCTGGGCACCGGTATTGCCGGCGAGGTGCGCGAGCCCTACGCGTCGGCGATCACCGCGATGAACGCCAGTGGCCTGCCGGTGCTGGCGGTGGACCTGCCGTCGGGACTGTGCGCCGATACCGGGCGGATTCTTGGTTGTGCGGTGCGCGCCGATCTGAGCGTCAGCTTCATCGGGCTCAAGCTGGGCCTGTTCACCGGAGAAGGCCCGGATCGGGTCGGTGCGCTGGTCTTCGACGATCTTCAGGCCTCAGTGGAGGTTCTCGTGCAGACGCATCCAGAGGGGCTGCGGCTATGCGAATCGACACTGCCGCGCCTGGCGCCGCGTTCACCCACCGCGCACAAGGGCAGCTTCGGCCAGGTGTTGGTGATAGGCGGTGACCTGGGCACTGGCGGCGCCGCGCTGCTGAGTGCCGAGGCAGCGTTGCGTTGCGGTGCCGGCATGGTGAGCCTGGCAACACGCCCGCAGCATGTCACGGCCTCGCTGGTGCGCCAGCCGGAGATCATGTGCCATGGCGTCGAATCCACCTATGGGCTGACGACACTCGTCGAGCGTGCCGACGTGCTGGTGGTTGGCCCCGGCCTTGGTCAGGCGCCGTGGGGGCGCAGTTTGCTGTCGCTGGCGGCGCAGCGTCAGGTGCCGCAGGTATGGGATGCCGATGCGCTGAATCTGCTGGCGACAGGTGCCGTCGCGTTGCCGGGCGAGTGCCTGATCACGCCGCACCCCGGCGAGGCGGCGCGGTTGCTGAAGACCAGCGTGGCGCAGATCCAGGCGGACCGTCCGGGGGCGGTCCGCGCGCTGGCGACGCGCTATGACTGCACGGCGCTGCTCAAGGGCGCAGGCACGCTGGTCGCCTCGCCCGATGGCCGGTTGGCGTTGTGCGACCGCGGCCATCCAGCCATGGCCAGCGCGGGCCTGGGCGATGTGCTGGCGGGTGTGGCCGGCGCCTTGCTGGCCCAGGGCCTGGCGCCGTTCGAGGCCGCCGCGCTGGCGGTCTGGCTGCATGCGCGGGCGGGCGAGCGCCTGGGGCGTCAAGGCCGCGGGTTGGCTGCCAGCGATCTGTTTGTCGAAATTCGCCTGTTGCTGGAGGAGCATTCGCCATGCCTGAATTGACTATGCCTGAATTGACATTGTTCGCTGGCGACGAGTCGGCAATGCTGGCGTTGGGGGCCAGGATCGCCGAGGCGACCGGCGGCAAGGGCACCCTTTATCTGCATGGCGATCTCGGCGCGGGGAAAACGACCTTGTCGCGCGGGTTGATCCGGGGCTTCGGGCATGAGGGCAAGGTCAAGAGTCCCACCTTCACCCTGGTCGAGCCCTATGAGATAGGCGCCGTGCGGGTCTTTCATTTCGATCTTTATCGGCTGGTGGATCCCGAGGAGCTTGAATTCCTGGGTATTCGCGACTACTTCGAAGGGGATGCGCTGTGCCTGGTAGAGTGGCCGGAGCGCGGTGCGGGCATTTTGCCAAAGGCCGACCTGGACATTACCATTACACCCCGTGACGCCGGCCGTGCATTGTGTTTGACGCCGCGAAGCGAGCGCGGCGAAGCCTGGTGTTCTGTCCTGACCGTCGGTAATCAATGAATAACATGAGGTTGGGTATGCGCATACGCGCACTGGTTAGTGGTTTGGCATTGATGTTCGCGGCGTTTCAGGTGCTGGCGGCCTCCGAGGTCCAGAGCGTGCGGCTCTGGCGCGCGCCGGACAACACCCGGCTGGTCTTCGACCTGTCGGGACCGGTGGAACACAAGGTGTTCACCCTGACCGCACCGAATCGCATCGTGATCGATGTCGAGGGCGGCAACGCGAGCAAGCCCTTCGAGCAGCTGGCACTGGAAAACACCCCGATCTCCGGCCTGCGTTCCGGCAAGTTCGACAACAATACCCTGCGCCTGGTCATCGACCTGAAAGCCCAGGTCTCGCCAAAGAGCTTCACCCTGCCGCCGAACCAGCAGTACGGGCATCGCCTGGTGGTCGACCTGTTCGACCAGGATGCCGACAGCCCGGCCAAGCTGCCGGTCACCACCACGCCGCAAACCCCGGCGACGCCCGTGTCGCCCACCCTGCCGGCGATCAAGCTGCCACCGTTGCCCAGCAGCAAGCGCGACATCGTGATCGCCATCGATGCCGGGCACGGCGGCGAGGATCCGGGAGCCATAGGCCCGGGCAAGGTCTATGAAAAGAACGTGGTATTGCAGATTTCCAAGGAGCTGCAACGCCAGATCAACGCCGAGAAGGGCTTCCGCGCCGAGCTGGTACGCACGGGCGATTACTTCATTCCGCTGCGCAAACGCACCGAGATCGCCCGTCAGAAGGGTGCCGATCTGTTCGTCTCCATTCATGCCGATGCCGCGCCGCGCTCGTCGGCCTATGGCGCCTCGGTGTTCGCCCTGTCGGATCGGGGGGCTACCTCGGAAACCGCGCGCTGGCTGGCGGACAGCGAGAACCGCTCCGACCTGATCGGCGGTGCCGGCAGTGTCAGTCTCGGTGAAGACCAGATGCTCGCGGGAGTGCTGCTCGACTTGTCCATGACGGCATCCCTGGCGTCCAGCCTGAACGTGGGGCAAAAGGTGCTGAGCAAGATGGGCGGCATCACCCGACTGCACAAGAGCCGGGTCGAGCAGGCCGGATTCATGGTACTGAAATCGCCGGATATTCCGTCGATCCTGGTCGAGACGGGATTCATCACCAACCCTTCCGAAGCGCGCAAGCTGCAGACGTCCGCGCATCAGCAGGCGCTGGCACGTTCGATTCATACGGGCGTGCGGCAGTTCTTCCATGAAAATCCACCGCCTGGCACCTACGTCGCCTGGCTGCGTGATTCGGGCAAGATCGCCAGCGGCCCGCGCGAGCACGTGGTGCGTTCCGGCGAGAGCCTGGCGCTGCTGGCCCAGCGCTACCAGGTCAGCCTCGGCTCGCTGCGCACCGCCAACAAGCTCAAGGGCGACGTAATCAAGGTTGGCCAGACCTTGCAGATTCCCGCTACCACGCTGGCGTCCCAGCCATGACCGGGACGGCGCGTATCCAGCTGCTGAATCCGCGGCTGGCGAACCAGATCGCGGCGGGGGAAGTGGTCGAGCGGCCGGCTTCGGTGATCAAGGAGTTGCTCGAGAACAGCCTGGACTCGGGTGCCCGCCGCATCGATGTGGAAGTCGAGCAGGGTGGCGTGAAACTGCTGCGGGTACGCGACGATGGCTCGGGCATATCGGCGGAAGACCTGCCGCTGGCGCTCGCGCGTCACGCCACCAGCAAGATTCGCGACCTGGAAGACCTGGAACGAGTGATGAGCCTGGGGTTCCGCGGCGAAGCGCTGGCCTCGATCAGTTCGGTGTCGCGCCTGACCCTGACCTCGCGCACCGCCGAGGCGGCCGAGGCTTGGCAGGTGGAAACCGAGGGCCGCGACATGGAGGCGCGGGTGCAGCCGGCGGCGCATCCGGTTGGTACTTCGGTGGAAGTGCGCGACCTGTTCTTCAATACTCCGGCGCGGCGCAAGTTCCTGCGCAGCGAGAAGACCGAATTCGACCATCTGCAGGAAGTCATCAAGCGTCTGGCGCTGGCGCGCTTCGATGTCGGCTTTCATCTGCGCCACAACGGCAAGGCGGTGCTCGCCCTCCATGCGGTCGGCGACGACGCCGCTCGGGCGCGGCGGGTCGCAGCGGTATGCGGCTCGGCCTTTCTCGAGCAGGCGTTGCCGATCGAGGTGGAGCGCAGCGGCTTGCGGTTGTGGGGCTGGGTCGGCCTGCCGACCTTCTCGCGCAGCCAGGCGGACCTGCAGTATTTCTACGTCAACGGGCGCATGGTGCGCGACAAGCTGGTGGCCCATGCTGTGCGCCAGGCATACCGCGATGTGCTGTTCAACGGTCGTCACCCGACGTTCGTGCTGTTCCTCGATGTCGATCCGGCCGTGGTGGATGTGAACGTGCATCCGACCAAGCATGAGGTGCGTTTTCGCGACAATCGCATGGTCCACGATTTCCTCTACGGCACCCTGCATCGTGCGCTTGGCGATGTGCGGCCGGAGGATCAGCTGGCGGCGCCCGCGAGTGTGACGTCGATGACCCAGGTCAGTGGCCTGGCAGCAGGCGAGTTCGCCGGGCAGAACGAGATGAGCCTGTCGGCCAGCGTGCTTGAGCAACCGCAAACCGAAACGCAGCCCTGGCGCGGCCCGGGTCCCGGTTACCAGGCGCCGCGACCAACGCCGACGGGTAGCCATACCGCCGAAGCCCAGGGTGCCTATCGCGAGTTCTTCGCGCCGTTGCCCCAGGCCGGCGTGGCCTCGTTGCCGGAGTCTCATGAAGACGTGCCGCCGCTGGGTTATGCGCTGGCGCAGCTCAAGGGGGTCTACATCCTCGCGGAAAATGCCCAGGGCATGGTGCTGGTGGACATGCACGCCGCGCACGAGCGGATTACCTATGAGCGCCTCAAGACGGCCATGGCCAGCGAAGGCCTGCGGGGGCAGCCGTTGCTGGTGCCGGAGACGATTTCCCTCAGTCAGCGCGAGGCCGATTGTGCCGAGGAGCATGCGCAGTGGTTCCAGATGCTCGGTTTCGAGCTGCAGCGGCTGGGGCCGGAAAGCCTGGCGATCCGCCAGATTCCCTCGTTGCTCAAGCAGGCGGAGGCGACGCGGCTGGTCGGCGATGTCCTGGCCGATCTGCTGGAATACGGCACCAGCGACCGCATCCAGGCGCATCTCAACGAGTTGCTGGCGACCATGGCCTGCCACGGTGCCGTTCGCGCCAATCGCCGCCTGACCCTGCCGGAAATGAATGGCCTGTTGCGCGACATGGAGCAGACCGAACGCAGCGGCCAGTGCAACCACGGCCGTCCGACATGGACCCAGTTGGGGATGGCGGATCTGGACAAGCTGTTTCTGCGCGGTCGATAAGCCACGAAACGATAAAGGTGCTGGCGTCCGAGGCTGGGAGCAGTCGCGGCTCGCATGCCTTTTTGTTAAGCCTCCTGCTTTTCTGGATTCCTTCAGATGCCTCAGTTGCCTCCCGCCATCTTCCTCATGGGCCCCACGGCCTCGGGCAAGACCGATCTCGCGCTCGAACTGGCTCGGGCGCTGCCCTGCGAGCTGGTCAGCGTCGATTCCGCCCTGGTCTATCGCGAGATGGATATCGGCACCGCCAAGCCCTCGGCGCAACTGCTGGAGGCCTTTCCCCATCGCCTGGTGGATATCCTCGACCCGGCGCAAAGCTATTCGGCTGCCGAATTCAGCGCCGATGCGCTGGCGGCGATGGCTGAAATCACGGCGGCCGGACGCATTCCGCTGCTGGTCGGCGGCACCATGTTGTACTTCAAGGCGCTGCGCGATGGGCTGGCCGACATGCCCGCTGCCGATGCCCAGGTGCGTGCGGCACTGGAAGAGCAAGTCGCTGCCGAGGGTTTGCAGGCGTTGCATCGTGAGCTCGCCGAAATCGATCCGGAGTCGGCGGCGCGCATCCATCCCAACGATCCGCAGCGGTTGGTGCGTGCGCTGGAGGTTTTTCGAGTCAGCGGCATGACCATGAGCGAACACCGCGCCAGACAAAGGTCGCAAAAAGCCGGAGATGGCGCTACGGGCGAGGGTGTCTTGCCTTATACTGTTGCCCAGCTAACGATCGCTCCCGCTCAACGGTACCTGTTGCACCAGCGCATCGAGCAGCGTTTCGTCCAGATGATCGAACAGGGGTTCGTCGAAGAGGTCGAAAGGCTGCGTGAACGTGGTGACCTGCATCTTGGGTTGCCCTCGATGAGGGCAGTGGGGTATCGCCAGGTCTGGGAATATCTGGACGGTCAGCTTTCCAGGGATGAAATGATTCAGCGTGGCATCATCGCGACCCGACAGTTGGCCAAACGGCAGTTCACCTGGTTGCGAAGCTGGGGTCATACGCATTGGCTGGAGAGTTCGGCCTGCGACAATCTGCCGCGAGCATTGAAATACCTGCAATCGCTCTCCATATTGGGCTGACATGACAGATTGACCGTCTATTCTCAGAACAGTGGATCGGGCGGCTTTGATTCTAAAAACTAACGAAAAAATTGATCCTCTAAGGAGTGCGGCACATGTCAAAAGGGCATTCGCTACAAGACCCTTACCTCAACACACTGCGTAAGGAACGCGTCCCGGTTTCCATCTATCTGGTCAACGGCATCAAGCTGCAGGGCCAGATCGAATCCTTCGACCAGTTCGTCATTCTTCTGAAGAACACCGTCAGCCAGATGGTGTACAAGCATGCGATTTCCACTGTCGTACCGGGTCGTCCCGTACGCCTGCCCGTTGCCGGGGATAGCGAGCAGTCCGAGTCGGGCAACGACTAAAGGGAGCCGTCTTTGTTCTTCGAACGTCCCGGCGGTGGTGAACGGGCCATCCTGGTGCACCTGGATGGCCAGGATCCCTCGGCGCGTGAAGATCCCCAGGAATTTCGGGAGCTGGCGCGTTCGGCCGGAGCCGAGACCGTTGGCTTCGTCAACGTGGCTCGGCATCAGCCTTCTGCCAAGTATCTGATCGGCAGCGGCAAGGTCGAAGAGCTGCATGATCTCGTCAAGGACGACGAGGTCGAGCTGGTCATTTTCAACCACACCCTGACACCCAGTCAGGAGCGCAACCTCGAGCGTGCGCTCGAATGCCGCGTGCTCGATCGAACCGGTCTGATTCTTGATATCTTCGCGCAGCGCGCCCGCACCCATGAAGGCAAGCTGCAGGTCGAACTGGCTCAGCTGGAACACATGAGCACGCGTCTGGTGCGCGGCTGGACCCACCTGGAGCGCCAGAAAGGCGGTATCGGCCTGCGTGGGCCGGGTGAAACCCAGCTGGAAACCGACCGTCGCCTGTTGCGCATTCGCATCCGCCAGATCAAGCAGCGCCTGGAGAAGGTTCGCGGCCAGCGCGAGCAGGCGAGGCGCGGGCGACGTCGCGCGGATGTGCCCCTGGTGTCCCTGGTGGGCTACACCAACGCGGGCAAGTCCACGCTGTTCAATGCGCTGACCCGGGCGGAGGTCTATGCCGCCAACCAGTTGTTCGCGACCCTGGACCCGACCCTGCGGCGTCTCGAACTGGACGATCTCGGGCCGGTGGTCCTGGCCGATACCGTGGGCTTCATTCGCCATCTGCCGCACAAGCTGGTCGAGTCCTTTCGGGCGACGCTCGAAGAGTCGAGCAACGCCGACCTGCTGCTGCACGTCATCGATGCCCACGAGCCCGAACGTGACGAGCAGATCGAACAGGTACTGGCGGTACTCGGCGAGATTGGCGCCGAGGAAGTACCGCTGCTCGAGGTGTACAACAAGGTCGACCTGATGGAAGGCATCGAGCCGCAGATCCAGCGCGATGCCGATGGCGTTCCGCGGCGGGTGTGGGTTTCGGCGCAGCAGGGCCTCGGGCTCGATCTGTTGCGACAGGCCGTCGCCGAGCTGCTGGGCGACGATCTGTTCATCGGCACCCTGAGGCTGCCGCAGCGACTCGCGAGAATGCGCGCGCAGCTGTTCGGCCTGGGTGCGGTACAGTCCGAAGCGCATGACGAGGAGGGCGGTAGCCTTCTTCAGGTTCGCCTGCAGCGGGTAGAGTTGCACCGATTGATCAGCCGGGAAGGCTTCCAGCCGGCAGAATTCTTTGAACAACACACTTTGCAATAATGCCCGAGGCGGCAGTTGGCCGCTCGCATCGGGCTTTCGGTAGCATTGGCGGGCGTGCGCATGGCGCGTCTTTAGCTTTTTTTGAATGGAGAGCGCTATGGCTTGGAATGAGCCGGGTGGCAACTCGAATAACCAGGATCCCTGGGGTAGTGGCGGTGGTGGTCGACGCGGTGGCGGCGATCAGAAAGGGCCGCCGGACCTCGATGAGGCCTTCCGCAAGTTGCAGGAAAGCCTCAACGGCATGTTTGGCGGCAACAAGAAGCGTGGCAATGGCTCCAGCGGTGGCGGCAGCGGCCGACGCGGCGGTCTGGGATTGCTCTGGATCGGTCTGGTGGTACTGCTGGCGGTCTGGCTGTTCAATGCGGTGTACATCGTCGACGAGCAGGAGCAGGCCGTGGTGCTGCGCTTCGGCAAGTATCACGAGACGGTTGGGCCGGGCCTGAACATCTACTTCCCGCCGATCGATCGCAAGTTCCAGGCGAACGTCACGCGCGAGCGCTCCTACTCCAAGCAGGGGCAGATGCTCACCGAGGATGAAAACATCATCGAGGTGCCGCTGACCGTCCAGTACAAGATCAGCAACCTGCAGTCCTTCGTGCTCAACGTCGATCAGCCGGAAGTCAGCCTGCAGCATGCCACCGACAGTGCCGTGCGCCATGTGGTCGGTTCGACCGCGATGGACCAGGTGCTGACCGAAGGTCGTGAGGCCATGGCTGGCGAAGTCAAGGAACGCCTGCAGCGCTTCCTCGACAACTACGGCACCGGCATCATCGTCACCCAGGTCAACCTGCAGAGTGCGGCGGCGCCGCGTGAAGTGCAGGAAGCATTCGACGACGTGATTCGTGCGCGTGAAGACGAGCAGCGCGAGAAAAACCAGGCCGAATCCTATGCCAACGGTGTGATCCCTGAGGCGCGCGGTCAGGCGCAGCGGATGCTCGAAGAGGCTGCCGGTTACCGTGAGGCGGTGATTTCCCGCGCTCAGGGTGAGGCGGATCGCTTCAGCAAGCTGGTGGCCGAGTACCGCAAGGCGCCGGACGTTACCCGCCAGCGTCTGTACTTGGAAACCATGCAGGAAATGATGAGCAGCACCAGCAAGGTCCTGGTGACCGGCGAGAGTGGGCAGAACAACCTGCTCTATCTGCCCCTGGACAAGATGATCAACAGTCGCGGCAATGGCGGATCGGCTTCCTCTTCGGCCTCTGCGCCGGCTGGCGCTGCAGTGCAGAGCACTCGCCTGCCGCCAGAGCTGGATCCGCGTGAAGTACGTACTAGGGAGAGCCGCTGATGAGCAACAAGTCCCTGACGGCCCTTATCGTAGGCGTCGTGCTGGCGATCGTGCTGTGGAACAGCTTCTACATCGTCTCGCAAACCGAGCGCGCCGTGATGTTGCGCTTCGGCCGTATCGTCGAGCCGGATGTGAAGCCTGGCCTGCACATGAAAATCCCCTACGTGAACAGCGTGCGCAAGTTCGATGCGCGCCTTATGACGCTGGACAGCACCACGTCGCGCTTCCTGACGCTGGAGAAGAAGGCGCTGATGGTCGATTCCTATGCCAAGTGGCGCGTGGATGATGCCGAGCGTTTCTATACCGCGACTTCGGGCATGAAGCAGATTGCCGATGAACGCCTGGCGCGGCGCCTCGAGGCCGCACTGCGCGACCAGTTCGGCAAGCGCACCCTGCACGAGTCGGTGTCGGGGCAGCGAGACGAGCTGATGGCGCAGGTCACCAACACCCTCAATCGTGCGGCGCAGCAGGAGCTGGGCATCGAGGTGGTGGACGTGCGCGTCAAGGGTATCGACCTGCCGCGTGAGGTGAACCGCAGCGTGTTCGAGCGGATGAGCTCCGAGCGTGAGCGTGAAGCCCGCGAGCATCGCGCCAAGGGTAAGGAACTGGCCGAAGGTATTCGTGCCGACGCCGATCGCCAGCGTCGGGTGTTGCTGGCAGAGGCCTTCCGCGAGGCCGAAGAGCTGCGCGGTGACGGCGATGCGCAGGCGGCGGCGATCTACGCGGCGGCCTATGGGCAGGACCAGGAGTTCTACGCCTTCCACCGCAGCCTGCAGGCATACCGCGAGAGCTTCGCCAACAAGGAAGATGTGCTGGTGCTGGACCCCAAGAGCGATTTCTTCCGCTATCTGGAGTCCTCCACGGCGCAGTGACGGCACCCACCCGGCGGGCGACAACGCCCGTCGGGTGACCCGTTGGCAAAACATTGCTATGATCCGCCAGCCGGGAAACTCCCGGCTTTTTTACGTCTGCGTTCCTGTGGGTGCGCTGGCTGACTCCCGGCATGGCTGGCCATGCTGATTCCCTGAAAAGGGCGTGGCCCTGGCGCCATGGTTCGAAAACATACAATCGCACGCGACCGATGGCCGGCCCAGGCTGTAGCTCGGTTTCGTCTGCTTGACTAGGCTTGCCGTATCGAGAGGTGATGGCGAAATGGCAACGGTAGACCGCTGGCTCCTGCCAGATGGCATCGAAGAGGTGCTGCCGCCCGAGGCGGCGCGTATCGAAACGGCACGACGCCGAGTGCTGGACCTGTTCCAGCGCTGGGGCTACGAGCTGGTCATCACCCCGCACGTGGAATTTCTCGAATCGCTGTTGAGTGGATCGGGGCAGGACCTGGATCTGAAAACCTTCAAGGTGATCGACCCGCTATCCGGTCGGCAGATGGGACTGCGTGCCGATATCACGCCGCAGGTGGCCCGCGTCGATGCGCACACATTGCGCCGCGAGGGACCGAGTCGCCTGTGCTATGCCGGCAGTGTCCTGCATGCCAAGCCGCGGGCGCTGGCCACTTCGCGCAGCCCCATCCAGCTGGGCGCCGAGCTCTACGGCGACAGCAGCACCTCCAGCGATATCGAAGTCATCAGCCTGATGCTGGAAATGCTCGAATTGGCGATGGTGCCGGATGTGCACATGGATCTGGGGCACGTCGGCATCTATCGTGGCCTGGCGCGAGCGGCGGGCCTTTCCGGCGAGGCGGAGCAGCGCCTGTTCGATGCCATGCAGCGCAAGGCGATGGATGAGATCGCCGAGCTGACGGCCGCTGTCGAGCCCTCGCTGGCCGCCATGTTGCAGGCGCTTGCGCGCCTGTGCGGCGGGCGCGAAACCCTCGATGCGGCGCGTCAGGTGCTGGCCAAGGCGCCGGCGCCGGTGACCGAGGCGCTGGAGGCGCTGATCCGCATCGCCGATCAGTTGGCTCTCCGTTATCCAGACCTGCCGCTTTACTTCGACCTGGGCGAGCTGCGCGGCTATCACTACCACACCGGGGTGGTGTTCGCTGTGTTCGTGCCGGGCGTTGGTCAATCCATCGCGCAGGGTGGCCGCTACGATGACATCGGTGCCGACTTCGGGCGCGCCCGTCCGGCTACCGGCTTCTCTACCGACCTGAAGACGCTGGTGAGCCTGGGCAAGGCCGAGCTGGACAGCAGGCTGAGCGGCATCTGGGCGCCATATGGCGACGATGCGGCGCTTTGGCAGCAGATCAGTCGCTTGCGCCGGGAAGGTGAGCGCGTGGTGCAGGCGCTGGATGGACAGAATGGCGAGACCGCGGCAACGGCTGGCTGCGATCGTCAGCTGATATTGCAAGACGAGACCTGGACGGTGGCGCCACTGGCGTCCTGATGGCAGCCGCGCACGTAGCGCTGGGCTGGTTCCGATATTTAGCCGGTTGTTGTGGCCGGCATGCTTCGCCAACGAGGACAAAGGGTTATGGGTAAGAATGTCGTGGTCCTGGGCACCCAGTGGGGTGATGAGGGCAAGGGCAAGATCGTCGATCTGCTGACCGACCAGGCGGCTGCGGTAGTGCGTTACCAGGGTGGCCACAACGCAGGGCATACGCTGGTCATCGACGGCGAGAAAACCGTCCTGCATCTGATTCCGTCCGGCATCCTGCGTGAAAACGTGCAGTGCCTGATCGGCAATGGCGTCGTGGTCGCACCCGATGCGCTGCTGCGCGAGATCACCAAACTGGAAGAGAAGGGCGTGCCGGTGCGCGAGCGCCTGCGCATCAGCCCTTCGTGCACGCTGATCCTGCCGTATCACGTGGCCCTGGATCAGGCCCGCGAAGCGTCGCGCTCGGAAGGCAAGATCGGCACCACGGGGCGTGGCATCGGCCCGGCCTACGAAGACAAGGTGGCGCGTCGCGGCCTGCGCATCGGCGACCTGTTCAATCCCGAGCGTTTCGCGGTCAAGCTGCGCGAGCTGCTGGAGTATCACAACTTCGTTCTGCAGAATTTCTACAAGGTCGAACCGGTGGATTTCCAGAAGACCCTCGACGAGGCGCTGGGCTATGCCGAGATTCTCCGGCCGATGGTGGCCGACGTCACGGCTCGCCTGCACGAGCTGCGCAAGCAGGACGCCTGCATCATGTTCGAAGGTGCGCAGGGTTCACTGCTGGACATCGATCATGGCACCTATCCCTACGTGACCAGCTCCAGCACCACCGCTGGCGGCACCGCCACGGGTTCGGGGTTCGGTCCGCTGTACCTGGACTACATCCTCGGTATCACCAAGGCCTATACCACCCGTGTGGGCTCTGGTCCGTTCCCTACCGAGCTGTTCGACGATATCGGTGCACGCCTGGCCGAGCGCGGTCATGAATTCGGCTCCACCACCGGGCGTGCGCGCCGTTGTGGCTGGTTCGATGCGGTGATCCTGCGTCGCGCCATCGAGATCAACAGCATCTCCGGTATCTGCCTGACCAAGCTGGATGTGCTCGATGGCCTGGAAACCATCCGCATCTGCGTCGCCTACAAGGATCGCAATGGCGAGGTGCTGGTCGATGCGCCGACCGATGCCGACAGCTACGATGGTCTGCAGCCTGTATACGAAGAGATGCCGGGCTGGAGCGAGTCGACCGTCGGCGCCAAGAGCCTGGACGAGCTGCCGGCCAATGCTCGCGCCTACATCAAACGTATCGAAGCGCTGATCGAGGCGCCGGTGGACATCATCTCCACGGGGCCGGATCGCAACGAGACCATAGTGCTGCGCCATCCGTACGCCTGAGTCGGCATGGCTCGAGCAGAGGCCGCCTTCGGGCGGCCTTTTGCTTTCCGCTCGCGATGCGGGTTGGCGCGTGAGATGTGTGTTGATGAGGAAAGGCGTGGTGCAGAAACGAAAAAACCGAGCCAGGGGCTCGGTTTTTTCTGAAGAGTGGTGCCCAGGAGAAGACTCGAACTTCCACGGTGTTGCCACCGCTAGGACCTGAACCTAGTGCGTCTACCAATTCCGCCACCTGGGCACATTGCGATGATCACTCACCGACTTGTTGTCGATTGCTGGTCGGAGCCGACAAACTCCGTCTTGCATGAATCTCCAGCCGAAGCGGGAAAGTCATTGAAGAGTGGTGCCCAGGAGAAGACTCGAACTTCCACGGTGTTGCCACCGCTAGGACCTGAACCTAGTGCGTCTACCAATTCCGCCACCTGGGCACATTGCGATGATCACTCACCGACTTGTTGTCGATTGCTGGTCGGAGCCGACAAACTCCGTCTTGCATGAATCTCCAGCCGAAGCGGGAAAGTCATTGAAGAGTGGTGCCCAGGAGAAGACTCGAACTTCCACGGTGTTGCCACCGCTAGGACCTGAACCTAGTGCGTCTACCAATTCCGCCACCTGGGCACATTGCGATGATCACTCACCGACTTGTTGTCGATTGCTGGTCGGAGCCGACAAACTCCGTCTTGCATGAATCTCCAGCCGAAGCGGGAAAGTCATTGAATAATGGTGCCCAGGAGAAGACTCGAACTTCCACGGTGTTGCCACCGCTAGGACCTGAACCTAGTGCGTCTACCAATTCCGCCACCTGGGCACTGAAAACGATGTTGCTTGGCCGTTTCCGTGATACAACGTCTACCAGACATTGTGGGCGCGAACTATACGGGCGAGGTTATGCCTTGTAAAGCCCTCGCGCAGAAAAATAATTGGAGCTAAAGCTGCCGTCTGAGCGCGTTTCGCGCTTCAATAGATATAGGGCGTTCTGCCTCTATACACGAATCAAAGGTGACACTTCTTAATGGCCGATTGGCAATCCCTCGATCCCGAGGCCGCGCGTGAAGCGCAGAAATACGAAAACCCCATTCCCAGCCGCGAGCTGATTCTCCAGCAGTTGGACGAACGTGGCTCCCCGGCGTCGCGTGAGGAACTGGTCGAAGAGTTCGGGCTTATCTCCGATGAAGACATCGAAGCGCTTCGTCGCCGGCTACGCGCCATGGAGCGCGACGGCCAGCTGATCTACACTCGGCGCGGCACCTATGCCCCGGTGGACAAGCTGGATCTGGTCTGCGGGCGCATCAGCGGCCATCGCGATGGCTTCGGTTTCCTCATTCCCGACGACAAGAGCGACGACCTCTTTCTCAGCCCCGCGCAGATGCGCCTGGTCTTCGACGGCGACCGCTGTCTGGCGCGGGTTTCCGGGCTCGATCGTCGTGGACGTCGGGAAGGCGCGATCGTCGAGGTGATCAGCCGTGCCCACGAGAGCATCGTGGGGCGCTATCAGGAAGAGAGCGGTATCGGCTTCGTCATGGCCGACAACCCCAAGATCCAGCAGGAAGTGCTGGTCACGCCGGGGCGGTCGATGAACGCCAAGCCGGGCCAGTTCGTCGAGGTGAAGATCACCCATTGGCCGACCCAGCGCTTCCAGCCTCAGGGCGACATCGTCGAGGTCATCGGCAACTACATGGCGCCGGGGATGGAGATCGACGTGGCGCTGCGCAGTTTCGATATCCCGCACGTCTGGCCCGAAGCCGTACTGCGCGAAGCGGCCAGGCTCAAGCCCGAGGTGGAGGAGAAGGACAAGCAGAAGCGTGTCGACCTGCGTCATCTGCCGTTCGTCACCATCGACGGCGAAGATGCGCGTGACTTCGACGATGCCGTCTATTGCGAGAAGCCCAGTGGCTGGAAGCGCTTTGCCGGCGGCTTCCGCCTGTATGTCGCCATCGCCGACGTCTCGCATTACGTGAAGGTCGGCTCGGCGCTAGACAAGGAGGCCGAGCTGCGCGGCAACTCGGTTTACTTCCCCGAACGTGTCGTGCCGATGCTGCCCGAAGAGCTTTCCAACGGGCTCTGCTCGCTGAATCCCCATGTGGATCGCCTGGCGATGGTCTGCGAGATCACCCTGAACAAGTCGGGAAAAATGACCGACTACCAGTTCTACGAGGCGGTGATCCATTCCCATGCGCGGCTGACCTACAACAAGGTCAACAGCATGCTCACCGAGCCGAAATCGGCGGAGGGCAAGCGGCTGATCGGCGAATACGCCGAGGTGCTGCCACACCTCAAGCAGCTGCATGCCCTGTACAGCTTGCTGATCAAGGCACGGCATACCCGTGGCGCGATCGACTTCGAGACTCAGGAAACCCGTATCGTCTTCGGCTCGGGGCGCAAGATCGCCGAGATCAAGCCCACCGAGCGCAACGATGCGCACAAGCTGATCGAGGAATGCATGCTCTGCGCCAACGTGGCGACGGCGACCTTCCTGGAAAAACACGAGGTTCCGGCGCTGTATCGCGTGCACGACGGGCCGCCGCTGGAACGCCAGGAAAAGCTGCGTGCCTTCCTCGGCGAGCTGGGCCTGACCCTGCACAAGGGCAAGGAGGGCCCGACGCCCAAGGATTACCAGGCATTGCTGGAGCGGATCCAGGGACGCCCGGATTTCAACGTGATCCAGACGGTGATGCTGCGTTCCCTGAGCCAGGCCGTCTACAGCATCGACAACCATGGCCACTTCGGCCTGAACTACGAAGCCTACGCGCACTTCACCTCGCCCATCCGGCGCTATCCGGACCTGCTGGTGCATCGTGCCATTCGCAGCGTCATCCGTTCGCGCCGCGACACGCCGCACGTGCGTCGCGAAGGGGCGACCAGCATGCCCAGGGCGCGCATCTACCCCTATGACGAGGCGGCGCTGGAGCAGTTGGGCGAGCAATGCTCGATGACCGAGCGGCGCGCCGACGAGGCCACGCGGGATGTGGTCAACTGGCTCAAGTGCGAGTTCATGAAGGATCGCGTCGGCGAAACCTTCCCGGGTGTCATCACCGCGGTCACCGGGTTCGGCCTGTTCGTCGAGCTGACCGACATCTACGTCGAAGGCCTGGTGCATGTCACGGCGATGCCCGGCGATTACTACCACTTCGATCCGCTGCATCATCGCCTTTCGGGCGAGCGCAGCGGCCGCAGCTTCCGCCTCGGCGACAGCGTGGAAGTGCGGGTCATGCGGGTCGATCTCGACGAACGCAAGATCGACTTCGAGCTGATCAGCGGTGGCAGCCAGGGCAAGGGCGCTCCGGCCGACGGCGGGCGTGCAGGTGCGCGCAGGACCGAGCAAGGGGCCAAGGGTGATCGCTCCGCATCGCGAAGCGAGGAGCCGGATGCCGATGTGCGCAAGAGCCGCGAGATGAAAAAGGCGTTGCTGGCCGAGGCCAAGGCTGGCAAGCCGGCGGCTTCCGGAAAGCCGAAACGCAACTCCGGCAAGCCGAAGGCGAATGCCAAGGCCGGTGGCAAGCCCGCCGCCGAGGGTGCACCGCGCAAGCGTAAGGCCAAGTCATGAGTGATCTCGAACGAGTCTATGGCCTGCATGCGGTCGAGGCGTTGCTGCGCCACCATCCCAAGCGTGTCAAGCAGGTCTGGTTGGCCGAGGGGCGTGGCGATCCCCGTGTCCGTGTTCTGCTGGAGTTGGCCGAGCAGGCCAGGGTACGTGTCGGTCAGTGCGAGCGCCGCGAGATGGATGCCTGGGTCGAGGGTGTTCACCAGGGCGTCGTGGCGGAAGTCAGCCCCAGCCAGGTCTGGGGGGAGGCCATGCTCGAAGAGCTGCTCGATCGTGCCGAGGGGCCGCCCTTGCTGCTGGTTCTCGACGGCGTGACCGACCCGCACAACCTCGGCGCTTGCCTGCGCACCGCCGATGCCGCGGGTGCGCTGGCGGTCATCGTGCCCAAGGACAAGGCCGCGACGCTCAACGCGACCGTGCGCAAGGTGGCCTGCGGTGCGGCGGAGGTGGTCCCGCTGGTGGCGGTGACCAATCTGGCGCGTTCACTGGAGAAGCTGCAGCAGCGCGGGTTGTGGGTGGTAGGTACCGCAGGCGAGGCCGAGCAGGTGATCTACGCCCAGGACCTGACGGGCCCCACGGTGCTGGTCATGGGAGCCGAAGGCAAGGGCATGCGGCGTCTCACACGCGAGCATTGCGACTTCCTGGTGCGCCTGCCGATGGCAGGTAGCGTCAGCAGTCTCAACGTCTCGGTCGCCACCGGCGTCTGCCTGTTCGAAGCGCTGCGTCAGCGCCAGGCGGCCACGTCCCCGAACTGAGGCTCGCTCGATTCATCCCTGTACAGGCCGTTGAAACGTGAATGCCGCGTTTGAACGGCCTCTTAAACCAATTGTGCGGTTCGCGGTCAATGATCTGCACGACGTCTGCCCGTTTGTTCGGTTCGTCTCCCGTGGCGTCCACGGCGTAGCGGGCCGTCAGTGCCGCGCGCGGAGCAAGGTCTCATCATGGAGGTGGTAATGCCGCAACGCCCGTCATTCGAGAGCCTGTTTCGTCTGTCGCCCAATGCTTATGTGCTGCTCGATCCAGAGCTGGTCATCATCGATGCCAACGCGGCGTACCTGGCGTTGACGGGGCGCTCGCTCGAGGCGATTCGCGGGCGGCGGCTGCATGAGGCATTCGCCGTCGATCCTCAGCGTCCCGAGGCGACACATGTTCGAGAGCTGCTGGATTCCCTGGAGCGCGCCATCAGCCGCAAGAGCGTCGATCCGCTGCCGGTGATCCGTTATTCCATCGCTCTGGAGGGCGCCCGCGCGCACGAGCATCAGGATCGCTACTGGAGCGCGACGCACACGCCGATCCTCGATGAGCACGGCGAAGTCATCGCCATCTTGCAGCACACCATGGACATCACCGAGTTGCAAAGCGCCGCCACGGGTTCGCTCCGCGAGAGTGGCGTCGGTCAACAGCCTGTGCAGCAACTCGAGGGCGCTGTGCTCTGGCGGGCCAGGACGCTGCAGGACGAAGGCAATCGGATGCGCATGCTGTTCGCCCAGGCGCCGGGCTTCATCTGCTTCCTGCGCGGTCCCGACCATGTGTTCGAGTTCGTCAACGATGCGTATCAGCGGTTGACCGGAAACCGGCAGTTGTTCGGCAAGACGGTCCGCGAAGGGCTTCCCGAGGTAGAGGGGCAGGCGTTTCTTGGTCTGCTCGATCACGTCTATGCAACCGGCGAGGCCTATGTCGGCAAGCGTATGCGGGCACTCCTGCAGCGACAGCCCGGCATGGGGCAGGAAGAAGTCTTTGTCGATTTCATCTACCAGCCGATCATCGAGAACGATGGTCAGGTATCGGGAATCTTCGTCCAGGGCAACGATGTGACCGAGCAGCAGCGCAGCCAGATGGAGCTGCAGGAGTACCGTGAGCGGCTGGAGGAGCGGGTGCGTGAGCGCACGCGCGAGCTGTTCCAGAGCGAGGCCGAGCGGCGTACCGCCGAAGCAGCCCTGGCGCAGTCCCAGCGGCTCGAGGCGGTTGGCAAGCTCACCGGGGGGATCGCGCACGACTTCAACAATATGCTGCAGATTATCGGCGGCAACCTGCAGCTGCTTCGCCGCAGCCTGGGCCATGATGAAACCGCCATACGCCGCCTGGAGTCGGCGGTCAGTGGCGTCGAGAAGGGCGCTCAGCTGGCGCGGCAGTTGCTCGCCGTAGCCAGTCGTCAGTCGTTGCAGCCCCAGCAGATCGAGCTGGGGAGCATGCTCGACGAGATGCGCGGCCTGCTGGCTGGCTCGCTGGGCAGCGGTGTTCGACTGGAGCTGGATATCGATTCCGGTCTGTGGCCAGTCTTTGCCGATGTCGGCAATCTGCAGACGGTGCTTTTCAATCTCGCCTTCAATGCACGCGACGCCATGTCGGGAGGCGGCAGCTTGCTGCTGCGGGCGCGCAATCGAACGCTGGACGCCGCCAGCGCGGCGGCATGGTCAGATGCGGGGCCGGGCGACTACGTATTGCTGAGCGTGATCGACGATGGCTCGGGCATGAGCTCCGAGGTGCGGACACATGCGTTCGAACCTTATTTCACCACCCGGCACGAAAGCAACTCAGGCCTCGGCCTGAGCATGGTGTACGGATTCGTCCGGCAGAGCGGCGGTTTCGTCGTTCTGGAAAGCGAAGAGCAGGGCGGAACCGCCGTGCATCTCTATCTGCCGCGCGATCCTGAGGCAGTCGGATCTGGTGAGGTCCGACCGGAACCGGCATCGGCGACCGGTGCCTCGGCAGCGATGCCTGCCCCGGTCGACGCTCCGTCTGCCGGCCTGGATATCCTGTTCGTCGAGGACGATCCTACGCTGCGCATGCTGACGGGCGAGGTCATGAGCGAGCTCGGCCACCGGGTGACGCTCATCGAGTCGGCGGAGACTGCGCTCGAGCAGCTGGAAAGCCATTCGTTCGATGTGTTGCTGACGGATGTCGGGCTTGCCGGCATGAGCGGTATCGAGCTGGCACGCCGGACTCAGGAGCACCATCCCGATGTGGATGTGGTCATCGCCTCGGGCTATCCGGTCGATGTCCACCGGGAGGGGCTGCGAGACCTTCGCACCATGCTCAAGCCCTACGACATCCACCAGGTCCGCACGCTGCTCGACAACCTCCGGGCCGAGCGGGCACTTGCGCCGCGGCGTGGCTGAAGGACTGGTCAAATATTCACCAGCGCGCCTTGCGCCCGTGACGGCCCTTCTCTAGAATGGCGCCCCTTGCCTGGCCGGCAGGCGTTTGCGCGCCTTGTCGACGGGCAGGAAAACAAGTCATTCACTCCTTGCCTGACTGCATTTCGCGGCAGGCTGCAACCCGTAAGGAGCAATCATGCGTCATTACGAAATCATCTTTCTGGTTCATCCGGACCAGAGCGAGCAGGTCGGCGGCATGGTGGAGCGTTACACCAAGCTGATCGAAGAAGACGGTGGCAAGATTCATCGCCTGGAAGACTGGGGCCGTCGTCAGCTGGCTTACGCCATCAACAACGTGCACAAGGCTCACTACGTGATGCTGAACGTCGAGTGCAGCGGCAAGGCACTGGCCGAGCTGGAAGACAACTTCCGCTACAACGACGCCGTCATCCGTAACCTGATCATCCGTCGCGACGAAGCCGTGACCGAACAGTCCGAGATGCTCAAGGCTGAGGAAAACCGTAGCGAACGCCGCGAGCGTCGCGACCGTCCTGAAACTGACAATGCCGGTGGCAACGACAGCGACAGTGACAGCAGCGATAACGCTGACGAGTAATCCCCGGATCTATTGAGGAGCCTATTTCATGGCACGTTTTTTCCGTCGTCGTAAGTTCTGCCGTTTCACCGCTGAAGACGTGAAAGAGATCGATTACAAAGATCTGAACACTCTGAAAGCCTACATTTCCGAAACCGGCAAGATTGTTCCCAGCCGTATCACCGGAACCAAAGCACGCTATCAGCGTCAGCTGGCCACCGCTATCAAGCGCGCCCGCTACCTGGCCCTGCTGCCCTACACCGACAGCCACGGCCGTTGATCGGGCTTGGTCGACAGAAGTAAAGGATAGATCGCATGCGCGCCCTGGCTGAGTACATCATGCGCGGCCGTATGCAGGCCATCTTCGTGGTGGCGGGTGCGGCGGCGTTGCCGATGTTGTTCTGGCTGAGTGCCGCCGCAGGAAGCCTGGTGTTGCTGCGCCGTGGCCTCAACGATGCGCTGGGCGTACTGAGCTGGGGTGTGTTGCCGGCTCTGGCCTGGTGGTATTTCGGCGATCCGCGGACCTTGCTGGTATTGCTCGGGTCGCTGGCGTTGGCGCTGCTGTTGCGCAGCCAGGGTTCCTGGCCTCGTGTGATGTTGTGCAGCGTGGGCCTCGGGATGTTGTATGCCTGGGGACTGGGCATGGTGTTTGGCGAGTCGATCACGGCTCTGGCCAGCGAGTTGCAGAAGGCGTTGCCGAGTGTGCTGTCGGATGCCTATCAGCAGCTTTCACCGGAAGAGCAGGCGCGGCTGGAATCGCTGCTGGCGCCCGTCCTGACCGGTTTGCTCGCTGCTCTGCTGCAGATCGTCACGTTGCTCAGCCTGATGCTGGGGCGTTACTGGCAGGCGTTGCTGTACAACCCGGGCGGCTTCGCCGAGGAGTTCCGGGCGTTGCGGCTGTCGCCGCTGCTGGCGATGTTGTTACTGGCCGGTATGTTGCTCGGTCCCAGCATCGGCGTGCAGATGGCGATGCTGGCTCCGATATGCAGCGTGCCGCTGGTATTCGCGGGCGCCGCGCTGGTGCATGGTCTAGTCGCACAGAAGCGGATGTCTCGGTTCTGGCTGGTGGGGCTCTATGTCACGCTGGTGCTGTTCATGCAGTTGGTTTATCCGTTACTGGCCGTAATGGCCATTGTCGACAGTCTGTTTGATTTTCGCGGTCGTGCCTCCCCTGACGGTGGTGCAGGGCCTGCGAACGGTGAAGGTTAAAAGTTAAGAGGTAAGACTCAAATGGAAGTCATCCTGCTGGAAAAAGTCGCGAACCTGGGCAACCTGGGCGACAAAGTAAACGTCAAGTCGGGCTACGGTCGTAACTACCTGCTGCCCCAGCGCAAAGCCACCGCTGCTACGCCGGCCAACATCGCCGAGTTCGAAGCACGTCGTGCCGAGCTGGAAAAAGCGGCTGCCGAGCGCAAGGCTTCTGCCGAAGCCCGTGCCGCTCAGCTGGCCGAACTGGAAGTCACCATCACTGCTACCGCAGGCGATGAGGGCAAGCTGTTCGGTTCCATCGGTACTGCCGACATCGCCGATGCCCTGACCGCCTCCGGCGTCGAAGTGGCCAAGAGCGAAGTTCGTCTGCCGAACGGCACCATCCGTCAGGTTGGTGAATACGACGTGGCCGTGCACCTGCACACCGACGTCGAAGCGACCGTCAAGCTGATCGTCGTAGCCGGCTGAAACGCCGTCTCTCGTCTGGTGCTGCTGGCACCTGACGAGTAACATCGGGCACGCTTTCCATGCGAGTGGAGCGTGCCCTTTGTCTTTCTGAATACCGGGCATTCGATGGTTTCCGCCTGTCGCGAAACCAACGGATACCGAAGAAGTAACGAGTGGCCATGAACGACATCAGCATCCCCCAGCAATACGATCTGGAAACCGCCGCGCTCAAGGTGCCGCCGCATTCCATCGAGGCCGAGCAGGCCGTGCTCGGCGGCCTGATGCTGGATAACAACGCCTGGGAACGGGTGCTCGATCAGGTTTCCGATGGCGACTTCTATCGCCATGACCACCGGCTGATCTTCCGTGCCATCTTCGCCCTGGCCGAGCGCAATTCGCCGTTCGACGTGGTGACTCTGTCCGAGCAACTGGACAAGGAAGGGCATCTGCCACAGGTGGGCGGCCTCGCCTATCTCGGCGAACTGGCGAAGAACACGCCCTCGGTGGCCAACATCAAGGCCTACGCGCAGATCATTCGCGAGCGCGCCACCTTGCGCCAGCTGATCGGCATCAGTAACGAGATCGCCGACAGCGCCTATGCGCCGCAGGGGCGGACCGGCGAGGAAATCCTCGACGAAGCCGAGCGGATGATCTTCCAGATCGCCGAGGCGCGGCCGAAGACCGGCGGCCCCATCGGTATCAATGACATCCTGGTCAAGGCCATCGATCGCATCGACTCGCTGTTCAACGCCGGCGAGGCGATCACCGGGCTGTCCACCGGCTTTACCGATCTCGACGAGGCCACCAGCGGCCTGCAGCCGGCGGACCTGATCATCGTCGCGGGGCGCCCCTCCATGGGTAAGACGACCTTCGCGATGAACCTGGTGGAAAACGCCGTGCTGCGCTCGGACAAGGCGATTCTGGTCTATTCGCTGGAAATGCCCGCCGACTCCATCGTGATTCGTATGCTGGCGTCGCTCGGACGCATCGACCAGACCAAGGTGCGTACCGGCAAGCTGAGCGACGACGACTGGCCGCGGCTGACCTCGGCGGTCAACCTGCTCAACGATCGCAAGCTGTTCATCGACGACACCGCCGGTATTTCGCCTTCGGAAATGCGCGCGCGTACCCGACGCCTGGCACGCGAGCATGGCGAGATCGGCATGATCATGGTCGACTACCTGCAGCTGATGCAGATCCCGGGCTCCAGCGGTGACAACCGTACCAACGAGATTTCGGAGATTTCCCGCTCGCTGAAGGGCCTGGCCAAGGAATTCAACTGTCCGGTGGTGGCGCTGTCGCAGCTCAACCGCTCGCTGGAACAGCGGCCCAACAAGCGTCCGGTCAACTCCGACTTGCGTGAATCGGGGGCCATCGAGCAGGACGCCGACATCATCATGTTCGTCTACCGGGACGAGGTCTATCACCCGGAAACCGAATACAAGGGCGTTGCCGAAATCATCATCGGCAAACAGCGGAACGGCCCCATCGGCACCACGCGCCTGGCGTTCCTTGGCAAGTACTCGCGCTTCGAGAACCTGGCGCCGGGCAGCTACCAGTTCGACGATGAGTAACGACGAAGGCCGCTAGGCCTGCGGCAGGTCGGGCAGCGCCCGACCTGTCAGTTCGTCGCCGCGAAATTCATACCGGGGAACTTGCTTTCGCCTTCGGTCTCGGGCCGGGGCGGGATGTGGTGACGGCTGACCAGCGCATCGTCCTGCATGGATTCGAGGTGCACATCGAAGCCCCAGAGGCGATGTAGGTGCTTCAGCACCTCTTCGGTGGAGCTGCCCAGCGGCTTGCGGTCGTGCTGCTGGTGGCGCAGGGTCAGTGACCGATCGCCGCGGCGGTCCACGCTCCAGACCTGTACGTTGGGCTCGCGGTTGCCCAGGTTGTATTGCGCCGCCAGTAGCTCGCGAATGGTGTGATAGCCGCTCTCGTCGTGGATCGCCGGTACCAGCAGTTCGTCCTTGTGATCATCGTCGAGAATGCTGAACAGTTTCAGGTCGCGGATCACCTTGGGCGAGAGGAACTGCAGGATGAAACTCTCGTCCTTGAAGTTCTGCATGGCGAACTTCACCGTGGTCAGCCAGTCGCTGCCGGCGATGTCCGGGAACCAGCGGCGATCCTCCTCGGTGGGGTTCTCGCAGATGCGGCGGATGTCCTGGTACATCGCAAAGCCCAGCGTGTAGGGGTTGATGCCGCTGTAATAAGGGCTGTCGAAGCCTGGCTGGTAGATCACGCTGGTGTGGGATTGCAGGAACTCCATCATGAAGCCGTCGGTTACCAGCCCCTCGTCGTACAGATCGTTGAGCAGCGTGTAGTGCCAGAAGGTCGCCCAGCCTTCGTTCATGACCTGGGTCTGGCGCTGCGGGTAGAAGTACTGGGCGATCTTGCGCACGATGCGCACGATCTCGCGCTGCCAGGGCTCCAGTAACGGCGCGTGCTTCTCCACGAAATAGAGAATGTTTTCCTGCGGCTCGGCCGGGAAGCGCGTATCGCGCTCGCGCTCGTCATCCTTGTCGCCAAGCTTGGGGATGGTCCGCCAGAGGTCGTTGATCTGCCGTTGCAGGTGCGCCTCGCGATCCTTTTGCCGTCGCCGTTCCTCCTCGGCGGAGATGGGGTAGGGGCGCTTGTAGCGGTCGACGCCGTAGTTCATCAGCGCGTGACAAGAGTCGAGCAGGTCTTCCACGGCCTCGATGCCGTGGCGCTCCTCGCACTGCATGATGTACTGCTTGGCGAAGACCAGGTAATCGATGATCGAACTGGCGTCAGTCCAGGTGCGGAACAGGTAGTTGCCCTTGAAGAAGCTGTTGTGTCCGTAGCTGGCGTGGGCGATCACCAGGGCCTGCATGGTGATGGTGTTCTCTTCCATCAGGTAGGCGATGCAGGGGTCCGAATTGATCACGATTTCGTAGGCCAGCCCCATCTGCCCGCGCGTGTAGGATTTCTCGGTGCTGAGGAAGTGCTTGCCGTAGGACCAGTGGTGATAGCCCAGCGGCATGCCCACCGAGGCATAGGCGTCCATCATCTGTTCGGCGGTGATCACTTCGATCTGGTTGGGGTAGGTATCCAGCGCGTAGCCTTCGGCGATGCGACCGATCTCGCGGTCGTAAGCGCGAATCAGGTCGAAGGTCCATTCCGAGCCGGTGGAAATCGGCTGTCGTTTCATGCGGCATACCCCTCGATCAGTTAGGCCTCAGCCGACCCTGTCCATCCTTCGCTGAAACAGTTCGCGGAACACCGGGTAGATGTCCGCCGCGCTGACCAGTTGTTGCTGGGCGAAGCTTTCGGGGAAGGCTTCGGCCACCTGGTTGTATTCGTACCAGAGCGCCTGATGCTCACGCGGGGTGATTTCCACGTAAGTGAAATACTGCATCTGCGGCATGATCTGGTTGACCAGGATGTCACGGCACAGGGGCGAATCATCGTTCCAGTTATCGCCATCGGAAGCCTGCGCGGCATAAATGTTCCATTCGTTGGCCGGATAACGTTCGGCCATGATCTCCTGCATCATCTTCAGCGCGCTGGAGACGATGGTGCCGCCGGTTTCCCGCGAGTAGAAGAACTCCTCCTCGTCGACTTCCTTGGCACTGGTGTGATGGCGGATGAACACCACGTCGATCTTGTCGTAGTTCCGCTTGAGGAACAGGTACAAGAGGATGAAGAAGCGCTTGGCGACGTCCTTGGTGGCCTGTGTCATCGAGCCCGAGACGTCCATCAGGCAGAACATCACGGCTTTCGAGCTGGGGTTGGGGTGCTTGACCAGCAGGTTGTACTTCAGGTCGAAGGTGTCGAGGAAGGGCACCCGGTTGATCCGCGCGCTCAGACGCTCGATTTCCTGCTCGAGCGTCTTGATATCGCTGAAATTGTCCGGCTCTTCGCGTTTGAGCCGCTCCAGTTCGACCTTGGCCTCGCGCAGGCTGGCACGGCTGCTGCCGGACAGGGCGATGCGCCGCGCATGGGCCGAGCGCAGGGTGCGGACGATGTTGATACGTGATGGATTACCTTCGCTGCTGATGCCGGCGCGTACCGTCTTGAACGTATCGGCGCCAGTGATGTGGCGTTTGACCAGGTTGGGCAGCTCCAGGTCCTCGAACATGAAGTCGAGGAACTCTTCCTGGGTGATCTGGAACACGAAGTCGTCCATGCCTTCGCCGCTGTTGCTGGCCTTGCCCGCACCGCCGCCGCCCCCGCCGCCCTGAGGGCGGGGGATGCGCTCGCCGGCAACGAAATCCTTGTTGCCCGGGTGAACGATGGTCTGGCGGCCGCCACGACCGTGATGCAGCACTGGCTCGTCGATATCCCGACCGGGAATGCTGATCTGCTCGCCATGCTCCATGTCGGTGATGGAGCGCCGGCTGACGGCTTCCTCCACCGCTTTCTTGATATGCCCACGGTAACGCTGCAGAAAGCGCTGGCGGTTCACCGTGCTCTTGTTCTTGCCATTCAGGCGACGGTCGATCACATAGCTCATGCGAGCCCTCCGGGCTGAGGGCTGGCGGCTGGGCCGGACGACGTGCTGCTCTGTTGTCCAGCCTTCAGCCTCCAGCTCCGAGCGGCTTTTCGGTTACTGCGATTTACGCACCCGCAGATACCATTCCGAGAGCAGGCGCACCTGTTTCTCCGTGTAGCCACGCTCGACCATGCGCACGACGAAGTCGTTGTGCTTCTTCTGGTCTTCCTTGCTTGCCTTGGCGTTGAAGCTGATGACCGGCAACAGGTCCTCGGTGTTGGAGAACATCTTCTTCTCGATCACCACGCGCAGCTTCTCGTAGCTGAGCCAGGACGGGTTCTTGCCGTTGTTATTGGCCCGGGCGCGCAGCACGAAGTTGACGATCTCGTTGCGGAAATCCTTCGGATTGCTGATGCCGGCGGGTTTCTCTATCTTCTCCAGCTCCTCGTTGAGGGCCATGCGATTGAGGATTTCGCCGGTTTCCGGGTCGCGGTATTCCTGGTCCTGAATCCAGAAGTCGGCGTAGAGCACGTAGCGGTCGAAGATGTTCTGGCCGTACTCGCTGTAGGACTCCAGGTAGGCGGTCTGGATTTCCTTGCCGATGAATTCGACGTAGCGCGGCGCCAGGTATTCCTTGAGGTAGCGCAGGTAGCGTTCGCGTACCTCGGCGGGGAACTGCTCCTGCTCAATCTGCTGCTCCAGCACGTAGAGCAGATGCACCGGGTTGGCGGCGATCTCGTGCGGGTCGAAGTTGAACACCTTGGACAGGATCTTGAAGGCGAAGCGCGTGGACAACCCGTTCATTCCCTCGTCGACGCCCGCGGTGTCGCGGTATTCCTGGATCGACTTGGCCTTGGGGTCAGTGTCCTTGAGGTTCTCGCCGTCGTAGACGCGCATCTTGGAGTAGATGTTGGAGTTCTCCGGTTCCTTCAGGCGCGAGAGCACCGAGAACTGAGCGAGCATCTTCAGCGTATCCGGCGCGCAGTGAGCGGTGGACAGCGAACTGTTGAACAGCAGCTTGTCGTAGATCTTCACCTCGTCCGACACACGCAGGCAGTAGGGCACCTTGACGATGTAGATGCGGTCGATGAAGGCCTCATTGTTCTTGTTGTTGCGGAAGGTATGCCATTCCGACTCGTTGGAGTGGGCCAGCAGGATGCCGCTGTAGGGAATCGCGCCCAGGCCCTCGGTGCTGTTGTAGTTGCCTTCCTGGGTGGCGGTCAGCAAGGGATGCAGCACCTTGATCGGCGCCTTGAACATCTCGACGAATTCCATCAGGCCCTGGTTGGCCCGGCACAGTGCGCCCGAGTAGCTGTAGGCGTCGGCATCGTTCTGCGGAAACTCTTCCAGCTTGCGGATATCCACCTTGCCCACCAGCGCGGAGATGTCCTGGTTGTTCTCGTCGCCCGGCTCGGTCTTGGAAATGGCGATCTGGTTGAGGATCGAGGGATAGAGCTTCACCACGCGGAACTGACTGATGTCGCCGCCGAACTCCTGCAGGCGCTTGGTGGCCCAGGGCGACATGATCGAATTGAGGTAGCGCCGCGGTATGCCGTAGTCCTCCTCGAGGATCTGCGCGTCTTCGGCCGGGTTGAACAGCCCCAGCGGCGACTCGAACACCGGCGAGCCCTTGATGGCGTAGAAAGGCACCTTCTCCATCAACTGCTTGAGCTTCTCGGCCAGCGAGGACTTGCCGCCACCCACCGGGCCGAGCAGGTAGAGGATCTGTTTCTTCTCTTCCAGGCCCTGGGCGGCATGGCGGAAGTAGGACACGATCTGGTCGATACAATCTTCCATACCGTGGAAATCTTCGAAGGCCGGATAGCGGCGGATGACCTTGTTCGAAAAAATCCGTGACAGGCGAGGATCGGTCGAGGTGTCGACCAGTTCGGGTTCGCCAATGGCCATCAACAACCGCTCGGCTGCGGTGGCATAGGTGCTGCGGTCTTCCTTGCAGAGATCGAGATATTCCTGGAGCGAGAACTCCTCTTGGCGGGTCGCTTCGAATCGTTGCTGGAAATGGCTGAAAATGCTCATTGACTTCACCTCGGACGATGCGCGGAGCCGGTGTTGTCATCAGGCATTCTGGAGCCGGCCAAGGATCGGCCTGTGGAGTCCCCCCGAACACCTAACGATCGAAACCTGAGGCCCGGTAGCCGTTTTTCCGGCTTTCACCTGCTTGGATGGCCTTGACTCAAGGATAGTTCGGATTCGGCGAATTCAAGGGGGCGGTGGCGCTTTCAGCGCGGCGTTTCGTCGGAACATCCGCTCAAGGCCGCGCCACCTGCGGCCTTGGCGGGGAATTATTTTTTACGGCTGACCGCGTTCGATGTCCTGCGGGAACTGGTTGCGCCAGCCTTCGAAGCCGCCGTCGAGGCTGTAGACGTCCGAGAATCCCTGATGCGCCAGATAGGCGGCCGCGCTCTGGCTGGAGTGGCCGTGGTAGCAGCTGACGATCAACGGCTGGTCCAGATCGGCGGCGGCGATGAAGTCGGGCAGCGAGTGGTTGTCCAGGCGCGTGGAGCCGGGAATGTGCCCTTCGGCGAAGCTGTGCGCATCGCGGATGTCGACGATGACGCCGCCTTCGCTGCGCAGTTTTTGCGCCTGTTCGGCGCCGATGCGTTTGAAATCGCTCATTTGGCTCTGGCCTCGCAATCGCAGTGATGCAGTTCTTCGCTGTCGAGATTCATCAGGGTCATCGAGTTGCCCCACACGCAACCGGTATCCAGCGCGAACACGTTCGGCTCGTCGCACTGGCCCTCCAGCGCCGCCCAGTGGCCGAAGATGATCTTGCAGCCGCGGGTCTTGCGGTTCGGGTGGCTGAACCAGGGGGCGAATCCGGCCGGCGCGCTGTCCAGGCCTTCCTTGGCCTCCAGGTTCAGGGTGCCGTCGGCCTTGCAGAAGCGCATGCGGGTGAAATAGTTGGTGATCAGCCGCAGGCGTGGCACACCGTGCAGGTCCTTGTCCCACTTGGCGGGCTGGTTGCCGTACATGCCGTCCAGGAAGGGCAGCAGCAGGGCATCGTCACGCAGCACCTGCTCGACCTCGGCGGCACGCCGGAGCGCCTTTTCCAGCGTCCACTGCGGCGGGATGCCGGCATGCACCATGGTGGCCTTGCGCTCGGCGTCATGGTGGACGAGTTTCTGCTGGCGCAGCCAGTCGATCAGGTCGGTGCGATCGGGCGCATCGAGAATGGGCTTGAGCGTATCGGCGCGTTTCAGGCGCTCGATATCGTGCGCCACGGCCAGCAGGTGCAGATCATGGTTGCCCAGCACCGTGACGGCCGAGCTGCCCAGGTCGCGCACGAAACGCAGCGCCTCGAGCGACTGCGGGCCGCGGTTCACCATATCGCCGGCCAGCCACAGGCAATCACGGGACGGGCTGAAATCGACCCGCTGCAGCAGGCAACGAAGGGGTTCCAGGCAACCTTGCAGGTCGCCGACAGCGTAGGTGGTCAATGCAGTGCTCCGGGAACGGCCAGGCGGAAAGGGGCGATGATCGCATCGAAGCTGTGACCGTCCTCGGCCAGCATCTGGTAGCTGCCCTGCATGGTACCGACGCTGGAATTCATCAGGGTGCCGCTGGTGTAGACATGCTGTTCGCCGGGCGCCAGCAGCGGTTGTTCGCCGACCACGCCGGCACCGCGGACTTCCTGCACCTGCCCGTCGCCGTCGGTGATGATCCAGTGGCGCGACAGCAGCTGTGCCGAGAGCTGGCCCTTGTTTTCGATGGTTACCCTGTAGGCAAAGGCATAGCGGCTTTGTTCCGGCTGCGACTGCTCGGGCAGGTACTGGGGCGTGACGCTGACGTCGATCCGGTAGCGGAGATCTTCAGGCATGGTTCTGCTCGCTAGGCTTGCTCGGTACGAGCGAAGAGTTGATCGGACAGGCGGACGAAGGCGGCCAGGTCCAGCTGCTCGGGGCGCTGGCTGCCATCGACTTCGGCGGCCTCGATGGCCTGGGCATCCAGCATGCCCTTGAGCGTGTTGCGCAGGGTCTTGCGGCGCTGGCTGAACGCCTGGCGCACGAGGTTTTCCAGCAGGCGATGGTCGCGCGCCGGATGCGGCAGCACCTCGTGCGGCACCAGCCGGACGATGGCCGAATCCACCTTGGGCGCCGGGTTGAAGGCGCCCGGTCCGACGTTGAACAGATGCTCCACGCGGCAGTGGTACTGCACCATGATCGACAGCCGGCCCCAGTCGCCACCGCCGGGCTGTGCGGCCAGGCGCTCGACGACTTCCTTCTGCAGCATGAAATGCATGTCGCGGATCAGCCGGGCATGGTCGAGCAGGTGGAAGATCAGCGGCGTGGAAATGTTGTAGGGCAGGTTGCCGACCACCCGCAGGCTGCCGGGCGTCTCGCTCAGTCGAGCGAAATCGAATTTCAGCGCATCGCCCTGATGCAGCGAAAAGTTCTCATGGCCGGCGAACTTGCCCTGCAGGATGGGGATCAGGTCGAGATCCAGCTCCACCACATTGAGGTTCGCCCCGCTGCCCAGCAGGCCTTCGGTGAGCGCGCCCTGGCCCGGGCCGATCTCGACGAGCTGCTCGCCCGGCTTGGCATGTATGGCCCTCAGGATCCGGTCGATCACACCGGCATCGTGAAGAAAGTTCTGACCGAAACGCTTGCGCGCGCGGTGCTGGTAGTCGGACATCGAAAGCTCCAAAGCAGCTTGAAGCTCGAGGCTTGAAGCTGGATGCGGATAAGGCGCGCATTTTAGCAGGCGAGGGCAGTAAAAAACGGGCCGATTCGTAGGGCCGAACTTGTTCGGCCTCCCGTAGGCCCCTGGCCGAACAAGTTCGGCCCTACGCCACTTCAGGGGCAAACGCGCCTTGACGCTCATCAATGTCCGCCATGGGGCATCTGCCTAGACTGCCGGCTGTTTTCCTTTCAGCCTCCAGAGCGCGCCGCTGTCATCGCCGGCGCGCACGAATCCGAATGTTCAGGAGTTGCCATGCAACTGGTCTGCCCGGCAGGAAGCCTGCCCGCGCTCAAGGCCGCCGTCCAGCAGGGCGCCGATGCCATTTATGTCGGTTTTCGAGACGACACCAACGCCCGCCATTTCGCGGGCCTGAACATGGATGACAAACAGCTCGACAAGGGCCTGCAGCTAATCCGCGAAAAAGGACGCCAGCTGTACATCGCCGTCAATACCTACGCGCAACCGGCTGGCTGGGCTCGCTGGCAGCGGGCCGTCGACCAGGCCGCCGACCTGGGGGTCGATGCGCTGATTGCCGCCGATCCCGGTGTGCTCGGCTATGCCAGCAAACGGCATCCGAAACTCAGGCTGCACCTCTCGGTTCAAGGCTCGGCCACCAATGCCGCATCGCTGGGCTTCTATCGCGAGCGCTACGGCATCACGCGCGCCGTGTTGCCGCGCGTGCTTTCGCTCAAGCAGGTCAGGCAGGTGGCGGCCAGCAGCCCGGTGCCCATCGAGGTGTTCGCCTTCGGCAGCCTGTGCATCATGGCCGAGGGGCGTTGCCACCTGTCGTCCTACCTGACGGGCGAGTCGCCGAATCTCTGCGGCGTCTGCTCGCCCGCCAAGGCGGTGCGCTGGAGCGAAGAGCCCGAAGGGCTGACCTCACGCCTCAATAATGTCCTGATCGACCGTTATGCCGAGGGCGAGTCGGCGGGTTATCCGACCCTCTGCAAGGGCCGCTTCATGGTCAACGGCCAGCGTTTCCACGCGCTGGAGGAGCCCACCAGCCTGAACACCCTGGACCTGATTCCCGAGCTGGAGGCGATCGGCGTCAAGGCGGTGAAGATCGAAGGGCGCCAGCGCAGCCCGGCCTATGTCGAGCAGGTCACCCGGGTCTGGCGTACCGCACTGGATTCGTACCAGCAGGCGCCGCAGCGCTATGCCGTGCAGCCGGCGTGGCGTGAGGCGCTGGACGGCCTGTCCGAAGGCTCGCAAACCACGCTGGGCGCTTATCACCGGGCGTGGCAGTAACTCTTCCAAGGGGATCAACCATGAAACTCAGTCTCGGCCCCGTGCTGTTCTACTGGGACCGCCAGCAAACGCTGGACTTCTATGCCGACATGGCCAGCCTGCCGCTGGACGTGATTTACCTGGGCGAAACCGTCTGCTCCAAGCGTCGCGCCATGAGCCTGGACGACTGGATCGGGCTGGGTCGCGACCTGGCCCAGGAATCCTCGGCACAGATCGTGTTGTCCGGGCTGACGCTGGTCGAGGCGGCGTCCGAACTGTCCGGCCTGCGTCGCCTGTGCGACAACGGCGAGCTGCTGGTGGAAGCCAACGACATGGGCGCGGTGCAGTACCTGTCGGAAAAGGGCCTGCCCTTCGTCGGTGGTCCGGCGCTCAACCTCTACAACGGCTACGCCCTGGCGGAGCTGGTGGGCAGCGGCATGTGTCGCTGGGTGCCGCCGGTGGAGATCTCCGGCGCGATGGTTCGCGATGCCCGCGCGCAGCTGGCGACGTTGGATGTGGCCATGCCGGAGCTCGAGATTTTCGCCTATGGGCACCTGCCGCTGGCATATTCGGCGCGTTGCTTTACCGCCCGCGCGGAGAATCGCCCCAAGGACGATTGCCAGTTCTGCTGCCAGAACTACCCCGAGGGTATTCCGCTGCTCAGCCAAGAGGGTGAGGCCCTGTTCACCATCAATGGCATCCAGACCATGTCGGCCTCGGTCAGCAACTTGCTGGCCGATTACCCGGCGCTCGAGGCCAGCGGTGCCGACCTGTTGCGCCTGAGCCCGCGTGCGGCGGGCATGCCCGAGGTGGTTGCGGCGTTCGATGCGGTGCGCAACGGCGCCATGCCGCCACTGGCCGTGGACGGCTGCAACGGCTATTGGCATGGCCAGCCGGGCATGATGCGCGCCGAGGAGGCCGGACTATGCTGAGGCCTCGCACGCATCTGCTGCACCTGGGTGAAAGATTGCTGCCGCTGGCCGCACGCATGCCCTTCGCGCTGCAGCGCCTGGCGCTCGAGCGCAGCCTGAATCATGTGTTCGCCGAGCCACTGGCCGATGATGCCTTCGAGGTCCTCGAGGGTTGCTGGATGCGCCTGGAAGTGGTCGACCTGAAACTGGGCTGGTGCCTGACCTGCGAGCGCAAGCGCCTGCGTATCGCCGAACAGGCGCCGGTGCAGGTCACCATCCGCGGTAACTGGCGCGAGTTCCTGCTGCTGGCCAGCCGTCAGGAAGACCCGGATACGCTGTTCTTCCGTCGTCGCCTGGTCATCGAGGGCGATACCGAGCTGGGGCTGGCGATCAAGAACCTGATCGACAGCCTGGATCCGGACATGCTTCCGGCCTGGCTGTGGAAGGGGCTGCAGGGCGCCGGGGAAGAAGTGGCGCAGGCCGGACGGGCACAGTCGGCCACTTGATGGATATGGCGATCCCGCGCCGGCCGTGAAGGCTTGCGCGGGTGTTTGGTGATTGCGGAGCCTTCGGGCTGTCAGCGAACCAGCGACATGGGCACGCTCTTTCCGCCGTGGCTGGCCTTCTGCTGGGGTTTGGGCCGCATGCGGTCGCTGGCGATGATGCCCTTCATGTCTTCGAAAAGCAGATTGGTCTCGTCTTCACTGCAGTCCTCGCGGTAACGCTTGCGCAAGCCGTAGCTGCTGAGGGTGATGTGCACGTCGGCGGTCACCCCATGTTGCGCCAGGCAGGCGCGCGCGCAGTGCAGCGGGCAGCCGTCGATGGCGAGGATGGGACGGCCCGAGTTGGCCTTGTTGACCAGCGAATTGACCCGCCCGCCAACCCCGGCGATGCAGGACATTTCCGCCAGCCCGGCGCGATCCAGGCGTACGGCCAGGGTGTTGGCCAGTTGCGCGACGTTGGAGCAGCCCGAGCAGGAGTACACCAGTGGCAGAGTGGTTGGCTTGGGCATGGCGTTCTCCTCTGGCAATTTGACCCGGCGAGTATCTCCTCTCGAGCCTTCCGGGGGCGTTGACGGCAATCAAGAACCCTGGGGCAATCGGTCGCAGCCTATTCCTGATAGGCCGCCAGGCCCTTGCTGTCGAGGATCTCGATGCGTCGTCGCTGCACGGCGATCATGCCCGAGTCGATCAACCGATGCAGGATGCGCGAGAAGGTTTCCGGCTGGATCCCCAGCTTCGAGGCGATCAGGCGCTTGGGCACGTCCAGCGTAACCACGCCGCTTTCGCCTTCCTGGGCCTGGTACAGAAAACGCACCACCCGGTGGCTGGCGTTGGCCAGTGTCAGGGTGTCGATTTCATTGAGGCGCTGGTGCAGTCGGATGCTGAGCGTGGCCAGGATATCCAGGCAGATGCTCGGGTGTTCTTCGAGCATGCGGCGGTAATGCGCGCCGTGCAGGCTGGCTACCAGGCTGGCCTTGAGTGCCGTGGCGCTGACCGGATAGTTGGGTGCGCCGGTGAACAGCAGGGCTTCGGCGAAAGACTCGCCGGGGCGAATGATTTCCACCAGCTTCTCCTGGCCGTCACTGACGACCCGGTGCAGTTTCACCTGGCCGCTGAACAGGAAATAGAAGCGATCGGCCTTGTCGCCCTGGTGGAACAGGGCTGCGCCGACCGGCAAGCGCTTGAGATTGGCCGAAGCACATACCTCCTGCAGCGAGGCTTCGGGCAGCCGGGCGAACAGGTGATGACGACGCAGCTCCGCGATCAAGGATGTTTCGGTGAGCATGGTTTCCTCCCCTGGCGCGGGACCGGGATTGTTCGAGGCTGCATCCTAGAAAATCGCGCGCCCATCCTTCCTTGATCCCAGACAAGATCGCCCGTCGTAGGTAGACCGGCCACGGCGCGAAAAACAGCCCGTCCAAATTGACCATGGTCAATTCGTTATCCGGCCATATTCCCTACATTGCACATCATCTTGTGTCTGGTGGTTATTTTTAATCTATATATGGTGATGGGGTTGCAATGAGCGAACTTGCAGAGTACAGACACCCGGTTTCGTTGCGTAAGCGCGATGGGCGCCTGGTGGCCTTTGAACGCGACAAGATCGCTCGGGCAATCGAGGCGGCGGGCAGCGCAACGGGCGAATTCGATATCGCGACGGCGCAGGTGTTGGCGGAGGGCATTCAGGCACGACTCCGGCGGCGGGTCGTGGACGTGGAGCTGGTGCAGGACACCGTCGAGCGGGTGCTGATGGAGGCGGGACACTACGCCACTGCGCGTGCCTACATCGTCTATCGCGAGCGGCATGGGCGTCTGCGCCGCGACCGCAAGGCCATCGTCGATGTCGCCTCCTCGATGAACGAGTACCTCTCCCGCGAGGACTGGCGCGTGCGCGCCAACGCCAACCAGGGCTATTCGCTGGGCGGGCTGATTCTCAACGTGTCCGGTAAGGTCACGGCCAACTACTGGCTGGACGAGGTTTACAGTCCGGAGATCGGCACCGCACATCGCGAGGGCGACCTGCATATCCACGACCTCGACATGCTGGCCGGCTACTGCGCCGGCTGGTCGCTGCGTTCGCTGCTCAACGAGGGCTTCAACGGCATTCCCGGACGGGTCGAGGCCGGGCCTCCGAAGCATCTGTCCAGCGCGCTGGGGCAGATGGTCAATTTCCTCGGTACGCTGCAGAACGAGTGGGCCGGCGCCCAGGCGTTCAGCTCCTTCGATACCTATCTGGCGCCTTTCGTGCGCAAGGACGACCTGAGCTATGGCGAAATCCGCCAGGCCATCCAGGAGTTCATCTACAACCTCAACGTGCCGTCGCGCTGGGGCACGCAGACGCCCTTCACCAACCTGACCTTCGACTGGGTCTGCCCGGAGGATCTGCGCGAGCAGATTCCCTACATCGGCGGTGAGGAGATGCCCTTCGCCTATGGCGACCTGCAGGCGGAAATGGAGCTGATCAACCGCGCCTATATAGAGGTCATGCAGGCCGGCGACGGCCTCGGCCGGGTGTTCACCTTCCCGATTCCGACCTACAACATCACCCACGACTTTCCCTGGGACAGCGAAAACGCCGACCGCCTGTTCGAGATGACGGCGCGTTACGGCCTGCCGTACTTCCAGAACTTCCTCAACTCGGACATGCAGCCCAACCAGGTGCGCTCCATGTGCTGCCGCCTGCAGCTGGACGTGCGCGAGCTGCTCAAGCGTGGCGGCGGTCTGTTCGGCTCCGCCGAGCAGACCGGCTCGCTCGGCGTGGTGACCATCAACTGCGCGCGCCTGGGCTACCTGCATCAGGGTGATCGCCGCGGATTGTACGAGCACCTCGATGCGCTGCTGGAAATGGCCAAGGAAAGCCTCGAGGTCAAGCGCAAGGTCATCCAGCATCACATGGATGCCGGGCTCTATCCCTACACCAAGCGCTACCTGGGCACGCTGCGCAATCACTTCTCCACCATCGGCGTGAACGGCCTGCACGAGATGGTCCGCAATTTCACCGAGGACGCCGAAGGCCTGCACACGCCGGCCGGCCGCGCCCTGGCCATCGAGCTGCTGGACCATGTGCGGGCAGTGCTGGTGCGCTTCCAGGAAGAAACCGGCCATCTCTACAACCTCGAAGCCACGCCGGCCGAAGGCACCACCTACCGCTTCGCCAAGGAAGACCGCAAGCGCTTCCCGGACATCCTCCAGGCGGGCACGGCCGAGGCGCCGTACTACACCAACTCCTCGCAGCTGCCGGTGGGCTTCACCGACGATCCCTTCGAGGCGCTGGCGCTGCAGGACGAACTGCAGACCAAGTACACCGGCGGCACCGTGCTGCACCTGTACATGGCCGAGCAGATTTCGTCGGCCCAGGCCTGCAAGAACCTGGTGCGCAAGGCGCTCGGTCGTTTCCGGCTGCCTTATTTGACGGTCACCCCGACATTCTCCATCTGCCCCGTGCACGGTTACCTGGCCGGTGAG
Source organism: Stutzerimonas nitrititolerans (assembly GCF_003696285.1). Lineage (GTDB taxonomy): Bacteria > Pseudomonadota > Gammaproteobacteria > Pseudomonadales > Pseudomonadaceae > Stutzerimonas > Stutzerimonas nitrititolerans. Next base: position 50,561 of record NZ_RFFL01000004.1, on the reverse strand, counting down.
CACGAGTTCTGCCCGAAATGCGACGAGACGCTGCTGGCCAAACAGCAGGATTAAAAAAGCACCCGGCCTGATCGTGTAGGAGCGAGGGGGACGCCGAGTCCTTGCTCGCGAACCAGCCATGCACCGATTCGAAGATGGTTCCTACGCTCCCGCGTGGGGACCTGCAGCGGGACGCTCCGCGTCCCAACGACGCGGAGCGTCGTGACCAGCGTTCCCACGCAGAGCGTAGGAGCGATCAATGTTTCACCCATCCGTTATTGAAGGAGCCACATATGAAAGCCAGCCAACTGCCCGAAGCCCAACGCCAGCGCTGCGAAGTCTGGACCCGCGTCATGGGGTATCACCGCCCGGTCGCCGCGTTCAATCCCGGCAAGCAGTCCGAGCACCAGGAGCGTCAGCACTTCACCGAGGCTGCTGCCCGGGTCGCTGCGGCGTGACGGCAAACCTGCGGGTCGGGGGGCTGGTCCCCCTGACCACTCTGGATTTTCCCGATCACCTGGCCTGCGTGCTGTTCTGCCAGGGTTGTGGCTGGCGCTGTCGCTACTGTCACAATCCGCAGCTGATCCCGGCCTGCGGCGCGCAGGAAAGACCCTGGGAGGAAATTATCGACTTCCTGAAACAGCGCGTCGGCCTGCTCGAGGCGGTCGTCTTCAGCGGCGGTGAACCGACCCTGCAACTGGCCTTGCCCGAGGCGATTGCCCAGGTACGCGCCATGGGCTTCAAGGTCGGCCTGCACAGTGCCGGGATCAAACCCAGGCTGTTTCGCCAGGTACTGCCGCTGGTGGACTGGGTGGGTTTCGACATCAAGGCCCTGCCGGAGCACAGCACACTGATCACCGGTGTGGAGGGAAGCGGCCAAGCCAACTGGAAAAGCCTCGAGCATCTGCTCGACAGCGGCGTCGCCCATGAATGCCGCACCACCGTGCACTGGCACCTGTTCGATGCCGATCGGCTCTGGCAGATGGCCCAGCGCCTGCGCAGGCAAGGTGTCGAACGCTTCGTCGTGCAATGCGTGCGCACCGCTCGGATGCTCGACGAGAGCCTGCCGGACAGCCGCGCCCCCCATGATCAGCTGCGTCTGTGGGAGCGCATGGGCAAGCTGTTTCCATCATTCGTATTGCGCGGTTGAGCAGGGCATGGCTCGATCCCGCGAACCTCAGCTCCAGCCCCAGAACTGCAGATACCAACCATAGCCGACGACCGCGGTGCCCAGGCCTACACAGGCAAAGGCGGTCAGTCGGCGCAGGCCGTTGGCGCCGTGGCGGCTGATCACCTGCCAGGCCAGGTAGAGACTCCAGGCGACCGCGCCGGCCAGCATCAGCGCTCGGGTTGGCTGCGCCCAGGCGAGGATGAAACCTTCATAACGCAGCAGCTTGATGGTCGTCGCCGAGAGGCCGAGAAACAGCCCGGCCCCGCCGAGCGGCGTCAAGGTCAGCGCCAGGTGGTGGAACAGGTTGTCGCCCCGGCTCATCAGGCGTACCGCGCCACGCAGCAGCAACCAGAGCGCGCCGCCGATCACCAGCGAACTGGCGCCGATATAGCTCAGGATCGCCGCGCCATCGAGCCAGCTGAAGGCATCGTTGGCCTGCGGATAGTGCGTCAGCAGCCACCAGGGCGCGTTGGCTTCGAGCGGCCAGAAGATATCGCGATCCACCAGCCATTCGGCGGCGGTCTGCTTGAGCGTGATGAACCAGGGGCTGACCGTCCACTGGAAGGCGCCCATCGCCAGGCCGATCATGCCGAACAGCAGCAAGGTACTGTCCCAGTGGCCATGTTGTGGCGGGTTGCCGACGATGAGGATTTCCTGGTTGGGCGAGCGTGCGCTCAGCGCGACGGCACCGCGCTGGCCGCTGCAGCGACCGCAGGCATGGCAGTCGCTGTTGCCTTGCATGCGGCGGATGTCGATCAGCGGCGCGCAGTTTGGCGTGGGCAGGTGCGGCCCCTGATTGGCCTGCCAGCGCTCCTCGTCCACCTTGTAGTGGACCGGCGCCAGGCGCGCGAGCAGGCTGAACACGCCGCTCACCGGGCACAGATGCCGGCACCAGACGCGCTTGCCACGTCCGTAGAGAAAGCCCACCAGCATCGCGGCCACGGTCGAGCCGCCGAGAATCAGCGCTGCGGCCCGGCCATAGTCGTACACGCTGATCAGCTGGCCGTAGACGGTGGTCAGAATGAAGGCGACGGTCGGCCAGCCGCTCCAGCGGATCCAGCGCGGTGTGCCCTTGTTCAGCCCGCGCCAGCTGATCCATTCGCTGAGCGAGCCTTCCGGACAGAGCACGCCGCACCAGAGACGGCCGAAGAACACCATCGACAGCAGCACGAAGGGCCACCATAGCCCCCAGAACAGGAACTGGGCGAACACCGTGATGTTGTCGAGCATGCGCGCCTCGGACGGCGGCAGTGAGAGGACGGCTGGCACCAGCAGCAGGATCAGATAAAAGCCGACTACCAGCCACTGGATCAGCCGGATGGCCTTGGCATGCTGGCGCAGCAGATTACCGACGCGCGCCAGCCAGGGAGCGTTGGTGATCATGCGACGCGAGCCTCCAGACGAGCCTCCGGTTTCGCTCGCAACCAGGCCCAGACGGCCAGCCAGTACAGCCCCATCAGCACCACGGCGGCGAGCGATGGCATGGCGCGGTAGCCGGTGAGCCCCGCGACGGTGCTGCCCAGGGTGCTGCCGTCATCGAGCAGGGCGGAGGTGTCCCAGAGCGGATCGCCGAAGAGGCTGTAGAACACTTCCGGAATGTCCATGCCCATCAACTGGCCGCTGAAGCGGTCGAGCCCGGCCATCAGCAGGGCCGCGCCGAGCAGCAGCAACAGGGCTTCGCTGACCTTGAAGAAACGCTTCCAGGAAAACAGCCGGCTGCCGGCTTGCAGCGCGGCGTAGCTGAGCAACGCCAGGACGAAGCCGAGCACGCCGCCGATGGCGAAGCCCATCAGGTCCGTGCCTTGCTGTTGATGGCCGATGCCATAGAGAAACACCACCGTCTCGCTCCCCTCGCGGGCCACGGCGAGCATCGCCAGCACCAGCAGGCCGATGCCGCTGCCCTGACTCAGGTGTGCGCTGGCGTTGTCGATCAGGCTGCGCTTGAGGTCGCGCCCGTGGTGATGCATCCAGCCGACCATCTGCAGGATCAGCAGGCTGGCCACCAGCAGCATGGCGCACTGGAACCATTCGCCCGCCGGGCCGGCCAGCCAGTCGCCAGCGCTGAGAATGCCCCAGGCCAGCAGCGTCGCCAGGCCAAGCCCGGCGGCCACGCCACCCCAGAGCATGCGCAACGCATGGCGATTATCCGGTTGCTGGCTCAGCCAGGCGTGCAGAATGCCGATGACCAGCAGGGCCTCGACGCTTTCACGCCAGACGATGAACATGGATTGGCCCATGGCGCTTCTCCTGTTGGGTGGCCTGATGGCGGGTTCGGTCTGTCGAGATCGAGACCCTGGCCGTGCAGACCACAGGGACTACTTGGCGATGATTTCCCCTTCGGGAAGATCCATGTGGAACTCGTCGAAGAAGGGATAGCGGCCCGGTTTCAGCGGGTGAATCACGACGAACGAGGTGACGCCGGCCGAGAGGACCTTTTCCACTCGCAGCGGCGTGCTCTCGAATTCGGTCGGGCCGCTGCCGGCGTTGTTGATGATGATCTTGAAACGCTGACGGGCCGGCACCTCCAGGGTCGCCGGCTCGAAATGGCCGTCGCGGATGGTCAGCTCGTAAGTGGGCAGGCCAGCCTGGGCGCCGCCGGCAAAGCCGACGACGAACAGGGGCAGCAGGTGCAACAGGACGCGTCGCATGGCTGGCCTCCGGCTCAATAGCCGCCTTTCTTGCCGATGCCGGCGTAAGTGAACTCGTAGTTCAGTTCGCAGCGTTCGAACCAGGGCGCGACGCCGGTTTCCTTGTCGACGTGGCGGCCGAACATGGTGTGACCACCGCCCGGCGGCAGGATGGTGAAGGTCAGCTGATACTTGCCGGGGCCCATCAGCTTGACGTTGTCACCGTAATGCGGGCCGTCGTTGGCCACCATCGGGTGGAAGTCGCCTTCGATCTTCTCGTCCGAGCCTTTCTTGCTCAGGGAATACTTGATGTTCAGGTAGGGCACGAAGCTGCCTTCCTGCCAGCCGTTGCGGTTGTCTTCGGTGGCGGCGATGTCGGCTTCCAGGTGAATGTCGGATTCGGCCGTGGCGCGCATCATGCCGGCCGGCTCCATCTCCACCGGCTGCAGATACACTGCGCCGACTTCCATGCCGCCGCATTGCTGCGGTTCACCGATGGGGTATTCCTTGGCTTGGGCGAGGGGCGTCAGCATCAGCGATGCGATGGCGAGGGTAACGGGAATACGCATGTAGCCTCCGTGAGGAGCGTTATGAATGACGAAGCAAGACTCGCATCCGCAAGACTTAACGATAATGATTCGCGTCAATTCTGAACGAAATACTTTGTTACGTATAGGGCGGGTCTGCTCTGAGGTGAAGGCTCAGAAGGCTCAAGCGCGCGGTTGAAAAGGGCTGCGAGTATCCCGCTGCGTTAAGTTGTCACACCCTTGCGAGCCGGTTCATCAGACCGCGCGGCGACGTTCAGGAAAGCGCCGCGAGCGGAAATGAGCTGTGTATCGAGCTGGCTCGCGGCCTACCATATGCATTTTTCAATCAGGGAAGCCCATGCCTCAAACCGCTGTGCTGGACGCCCGCACCGCCCGGGTGCTGCCGTGGCTCGTCGCCATCGCGTTCTTCATGCAAACCCTCGACGGCACCATTCTCAACACGGCCCTGCCGGCCATGGCGCGGGATTTGGCCGAGAATCCGCTGCGCATGCAGGGCGTGGTCATCGCCTACATGCTGACCGTGGCGTTGCTGATTCCGGCGTCGGGATGGCTGGCGGACCGCTTCGGCACGCGGCGTATCTTCTTTTCCGCCATCGTGCTGTTCACCCTCGGTTCGCTGTTCTGCGCGATGTCCACCAGTTTCAACCAGCTGGTGATCTCGCGTGTGATACAGGGCATGGGTGGGGCGCTGATGCTGCCGGTGGGGCGCCTGGTAGTGCTGCGTGCCTATCCGCGCAGCGAATTCGTGCGGGTGATGACCTTCATCGCGTTGCCCGGCATGGTCGGCCCGCTGATCGGTCCGACACTGGGTGGCTGGCTGGTCGAGTATGCGTCCTGGCACTGGATATTTCTGATCAACCTGCCGGTGGGGCTGCTGGGCGGCATCGCGGCGTTTCGCTTCATGCCCGACCTGAAAAGCACCGAGCGGATACGCTTCGATACCTTCGGTTTCATCCTGTTCGGGGCGGCGATGGTGCTGATCACCATCGCGCTGGAAGGCCTGGGCGAAATGCACATGCCGCACGCGCGGGTACTGTTGTTGATGGTGATCGGCAGCGCTTGCCTGGCTGCCTACTGGTTGCGTGCCGGGCATGTGGACAAGCCGTTGTTCAGCCCATCGCTGTTCCGTATCCGCAGTTTCGCGGTCGGCATCTTCGGCAATCTGTTCGCCCGGCTGGGCAGTGGCGCGCTGCCCTTCCTGCTGCCCTTGTTGCTGCAGGTGGCGTTGGGTTACTCACCGGCGCAGGCGGGGATGATGATGATTCCGCTGGCGGCCGGCGCGATGCTGATCAAGCCGCTGGCCAAGCCGCTGATCGACCGCCTCGGTTATCGGCGCATCCTCATCGGCAACACCTTGCTGCTGGGCAGCCTCATCGCCAGCCTGGCCACCATCGATGCGGCGACGCCCACGCTGCTGTTGCTGCTGCACCTGAGCCTGATCGGCATGGTCAACTCGATGCAGTTCACGGCGATGAACACCGTTACCCTGGTCGGGCTCAGTTATCAGGATGCCAGCAGCGGCAATGGGCTGTTGTCGGTGGTGGTGCAGCTGTCGATGAGTCTCGGCGTCGCTTCGGCCGGGGCCTTGCTGGGTGGCTTCACGGTGCCCGGCGCCGACGGCGAGGCCGTGCTGCGGGCATTCCAGCTGACGTTCCTGTGCATTGGCGGCATGTCGATGCTGGCCGCCGCGCTGTTCTTTCAACTGGACAGCAAGCAGAAGATGGCGGCCAGGTTGGTCGACGTGGAGTGAGCGGTTAGCCGGCGCACAGCTCGGCTTCTTCCTCGGGTATCTCGTCGGTGACGATCACGCGAACGTGCGGCCCCGTTTCGTTCTCCATGCGCAGGCCGAAATAGTGGCTGTCATGCGCGTCCCAGAAGGCCTCGACCTGCTCCATCGTGGCAGCTTCGAGAAGCACTTCCAGGCTGTGCTCCAGGACGATCGTGTAGAGTTTTTCGGCAGACATCGGCAGGCTCGCGTTCGATTCGGGGAAAAGGGCTGCGCCTCGCAGCGGTGATGTCATTCTGACATTCGCTGCGTCGTTTGCCGTATCCGCTCATCGTCCCGCTCGGCTAATCCGCTGAACGGTGCTGTCCGCATCCCCGATCAGCGCCCGGACAGTGAAGCGTGTCCGGGCTGCGCATCGTTCAGCCGAGCAGCAGTGCGTCATCCGCCAGCTTCTCGCCCCGTACCTTCTCGAACATCTGCAGCAGGTCCGGCACGTCCAGGCCCTTGCGTTCGTCCCCGGCCACATCCAGCACCACCTGGCCCTGGTGCAGCATCACGGTACGGTCGCCGATGTCCAGCGCCTGACGCATGCTGTGGGTGACCATCATGGTGGTGAGCTGTTTTTCGGCGACGATGCGAGCGGTCAGTTGCAGGACGAAGTCTGCGGTGCGTGGGTCGAGGGCCGCGGTATGTTCGTCCAGCAGCAGGATGCGCGAGGGTTGCAGCGCCGCCATCAGCAGGCTGACAGCCTGGCGTTGGCCGCCGGAAAGCAGACCGATGCGGTCGGTGAGGCGGTTTTCCAGGCCCAGGCCGAGGGTGGCCAGGTGGCTGCGGAATTCCTCGCGCATGGAGGACTGCACGGCCCAGCCCAGGCCACGGCGCTGGCCGCGCTGCTGGGCCAGGGCCATGTTTTCCTCGATGGTCAGGTCTTCGCAGGTGCCGGCCATGGGGTCCTGGAACACCCGGGCCACGCGGCTGGCACGGTTCCACACCGGCAGGCGGGTGACGTCTTCGTCGTCGATCAGCAGCGTGCCGCTGTCCACCGACAGGTCGCCGGAAACCGCGTTGAGGAAGGTTGACTTGCCGGCGCCGTTGGTGCCGATCACGGTGACGAACTGGCCGGTGGGAATATCCAGGCACAGCCCCTGCAGGGCCCGCGTCTCGATGGGCGTGCCGGGGTTGAAGGTGATCTTGAGATTCTGCGCGCTGAGCATCAGGCATGCCTCCTGCGGGTCAGGCGCTGTTTGATCAGCGGGATGACCAGGGCGATGACCACCAGTACGGCGGTGATCAGGTTCAGGTCCTGGGCCTGCAGCCCGATGAAATCGCTGTTCAGCGCCAGGGCGATGAAGAAGCGGTAGATGATCGCCCCGAGGATGACTGCCAGGGTCATGTAGAAGATGCGCCGTGCCGGAAGGATGCTTTCGCCGACGATCACCGCCGCCAGACCGATGACGATGGTACCGATACCCATGGAGATGTCGGCGCCGCCCTGGGTCTGGGCGAACATGGCGCCGGCCAGGGCCACCAGGGCGTTGGAGATGGCCATGCCGAGGATGACCATGGCGCCGGTGTTGACGCCCTGGGAGCGGGCCATGCGCGGGTTGGAGCCGGTGGCGCGGATGGCCAGGCCCTGGCGGGTGGAGAAGTAGAGGTCGAGCAGAATCTTGGCGGCGATCACCACCAGCAGCAGGATCAGCGGCCGGGCCACGTAATCGCTCAGCCACTGGGGCTGCAGGATGCTGAACATGGTCGGTTCCATGATCAGCGGAATGTTGGGCCGGCCCATGATGCGCAGGTTGATCGAATAGAGCGCGATCATCATCAGGATGCTGGCCAGCAGGTCCATGATCTTCAGGTGTACGTTGAGTGCCGCGGTGACCACGCCGGCCAGCGCGCCGGCGGCGGTGGCGATGAGGGTGGCCAGGAAAGGATCGGTGCCATTGGCGATCAGCACGGCGCAGACGGCGCCGCCCAGCGGGAAACTGCCGTCGACGGTCAGGTCGGGGAAACGCAGCAGACGGAAGGAGATGAACACGCCAAGCGCGACCAGGCCGAAGATCAGGCCTACTTCAAGGGCGCCAAACAGGGAAAACAGTGACATGGGTGATGTGCCTTTGGTGAGCGGCTGCGCCGGCGTCAGGTGCGCCGGCGCAGGTCAGATCATTCGATGACTTCGGCGGCCGAGTCGATCAGCTCCTGGGACAGGGTGACACCCTGGGCGGCAGCAGCAGAGCGGTTGATGGACAGGCTCAGCTCGGCAGTCTTCTGCGGCGCGATGCTGCCGGGTTCCTCGCCCTTGAGCAGGCGTACCACCAGTTCACCGGCCTGAATGCCGTGCTGGTAGTAGTCGATGCCCAACGCCGCGATGGCGCCACGCTTGACGCTGTCGGTATCCGAGGCGATCAGCGGGGTCTTGGTGTCCATGCCGACCTTGACCAGCGACTCGTATGCCGAGACCACGTTGTTGTCGGTGTTGGTGTAGATCACGTCCACCTTGCCCACCAGGCTGCGAGCGGCCGAGCCCACGTCCACCGAGCGCGGAGCGGCGGCTTCGACCAGGGTCATGCCCATTTCCGGCAGCAGCTCGCGCAGGCGCTCGACCACTACCACTGAGTTGGCTTCGCCGGGGTTGTAGACCATGCCCACACGCTTGGCGTCGGGTATCACGCGTTTGACCAGTTCCATCTGGCGATCCAGTTCCAGCTCGTCGGAGACGCCGGTGACGTTGGTGCCGGAGGGTTCCCAGTTGCGTACCAGCTGGGCGGCGACCGGATCGGTCACGGCGGCGAACACCACCGGTACGGACTTGGTGCTGGCGACCACGGCCTGGGCTGAGGGGGTGGCGATGGCGACGATGGCGTCAGGGCGATCGCCGACGAACTTACGGGCGATCTGCGCGGCGGTGGCCGTGTTGCCCTGGGCGGTCTGGTACTGCCACTTGAGGTTATCGCCGCTGTAGCCAGCCTGCTCCAGCGCGGCGCGCACGCCATCACGCACGGAATCCAGCGACGGATGCTCGACGATGGCGGTGGCCGCCACGGATTTCTGCTCGGCGGCGCCGGCCGCGAACGGAGTAGCCAGAGTCAGGGCGAAGGCGCCCAGGGACAGCCATTTGGTTAGGGGTGACTTCAGCATGCTTGGATATCCTATCGGGCTCTTCGGCCCTGTCTGGTTGTTTTTGTGTCCGTGTTCGAGCGAGTCACGGGTCAAGGGTTGGCGATAACTTGGCGAACCGGGTTGGCACTGGTCCGCCAGGGCTGTCACGCGCCTTGCCCAACACGGCGAACCTCATCGACCAGCCGCCCGTGGCGAGCTGCCGTCGATGCGTTCGAGAGTGCCGGGACGAGAATATGGGGATAGGTGCATTTTTGCCAGTAAAGCCGGCGGCCAAAGACCAGATATGTGGGGTGGCTGATGGAGGGCCTGGCGCGTGTCGGTAATCGTTGTTCTTCGGTCGGGGCGTTTGCATTCGATTGCTGATAACGGCCGTTTGCTGTTCCGTGGATACCAGGCGGATATCAGGAGTTCGAAGGCCTCCAGGTATCTTCTGAGAGGTGGTTTTCGGTGGTAACTACCTGGTTTGGTAACGGGCTTTGTAAGCAGTCTGTTAAAGCGTTCTGTTAACCGGCCCTATTCGCCGTGTACCTGTTTGCGTATTGCGCGCTGTGTACCACCTTTTACAGCAGTTGAACCCTCTACCTATTCTGGGCTGGTTCCAGCGGCGGCTGCAAACGAAGGCAGGTGTCCTCTTTTGTCTGATCGACTGCCGCCGCTCGGGTTAAAGTAGCCGCTTTTACCGATCGCCCTGGAGCAGTTGCGTGAACACGGAAAACCATTCCCAGACGGCCGCCTTTCTCTGGTCGATTGCCGACCTGCTGCGCGGTGATTTCAAGCAGTCGCAGTACGGCCGCATCATCCTGCCGTTCACCCTGCTGCGGCGGATGGAGTGTGTGTTGGAGCCGACCAAGGAAGCGGTGATCCGTGAGTCCTATGCGCAGGAAGGCCGGCCTGATCTGGTGCGTGAGCGGCTGTTGCTGCGCGCGGCCGGGCAGCAGTTCTTCAATGCCTCCAAGTTGACCCTCGGCACGCTGTCCGACACCCAGACCGCTGCCGACTTGATGAGCTACGTGCAGTTCTTCAGCAAGGACGCCCGCGAGATCTTCGAGCACTTCCACTTTGAAGACTTCGTGCAGCAGCTCGCCGCCGCCAACCTGCTTTATCAGGTGGTGCAGCGCTTTGCCGCCACCGACCTGAGCCCCGAGCGCATCAGCAACTTCGGCATGGGCATTATCTTCGAAGAGCTGATCCGCAAGTTCGCGGAAAGCTCCAACGAAACCGCCGGGGAGCACTTCACCCCGCGCGATATCGTGCACCTGACCACCTCGCTGGTGATCACCGGGCAGGACGACAAGCTCAAGCCCAACAGCATCGTCACCATCTACGACCCGACTGCCGGCACCGGCGGTTTCCTCTCCGAGGGCGACGAGTACATCCAGTCCATCAGCCAGCAAGTCACCGTGTCGCTGCACGGCCAGGAGCTCAACCCCGAGTCCTACGCCATCTGCAAGGCGGACATGCTGATCAAGGGCCAGGACGTCACCAACATCAAGCTGGGCAACACCCTGTCCGACGACCAGTTGGCTAACAACCGCTTCGACTTCATGCTCAGCAATCCGCCGTTCGGCGTGGAGTGGAAGAAGGTCCAGAAGCAGATCACCGACGAGCACAAGGACAAGGGCTTCAACGGCCGCTTTGGCCCCGGCCTGCCGCGCGTGTCCGATGGCTCGCTGCTGTTCCTGTTGCACCTGGTCAGCAAGATGCGTGACCCGCGTGAAGGTGGCTCGCGCATCGGCATCATCCTCAACGGCTCGCCGCTGTTTACCGGCGGCGCCGGTTCGGGCGAGTCGGAGATTCGCCGCTACCTGCTGCAGAACGATCTGGTCGAAGCCATCATCGCCCTGCCCACCGACATGTTCTACAACACCGGCATCGCCACCTATGTGTGGGTGCTGAGCAACCACAAGGCCGCTGTGCGCCAGGGCAAGGTGCAGTTGATCGACGGCAGCCAGCACTTCGCCAAGATGCGCAAATCGCTGGGCAGCAAGCGCCAGTACATTACCGAGGAGCAGATCAGTGATCTGGTGCGCCTGTATGGCCGCTTCGAGGAAACCGCGCAAAGCAAGATCTTCCCCGTCGAAGCCTTCGGCTACCGGCGCATCACCGTCGAACGCCCGCTGCGCCTGAACTTCCAGGTAAGCAGCCGGCGCATCGAAAAAGTACGGGAAGAAAAAGCCATCGAGAAGCTGGAAGCCCCGGCACGCCAGCGGCTGATCGAAGCCCTGCAGACCATGGACGCCAGCGGGCTGCACCGTAACCGCGAGCAGTTCAGCAAGCTGCTGAAGAAGGCGCTCAGCGCTCACGATGTATCGCCCAGCGCGCCCGAGCTGAAGGCCATCCTCAATGCTCTGAGCGAGCGCGACCCCGAGGCGGACATCTGCATGGTCAAAGGCCAGCCGGAATCCGATGCCGGCCTTCGCGACAACGAGAACGTGCCGCTGGGCCAGTCGGTGTACGACTACTTCGAGCGCGAAGTGAAACCCCATGTGCCGGATGCCTGGATCGACGAAAGCAAGACGGACGCGCAGGACGGCGAAGTCGGTATCGTTGGTTTCGAGATTCCCTTCAACCGCCACTTCTACGTGTTCCAGCCGCCACGTCCGCTAGAAGAGATCGACCGAGACCTTAAAGCCTGCACCGACCGCATCAAGCAGATGATCGAGGGGCTGTCGGCATGAGTTTTCCGACGTATCCGGCTTACAAGGATTCTGGGGTTGAGTGGCTGGGGGAAGTCCCCGAGCATTGGGTCATGGGCTCCCTGAAAAATATGGCGCAGATACGCAATGGGAGAGACTACAAGGAGGTTGAAAGCTCAGATGGAGAGTACCCAGTAATTGGTTCTGGAGGGCAGTTCTCGAATGCTACTCAGTACCTTTATGAGGGTGAGTCGGTTTTGCTTGGTCGCAAGGGGACCATTGACAAACCGCTCTATATCAATGGCAGGTTCTGGACGGTGGACACCATGTTTTACACCGAGATTTCCAAAGGAGCCTGCGCAAAGTTTTTTTATTACAACTCGCTCACTATCCCTTTTGGTTATTACTCAACCAGTACAGCCCTACCGAGCATGACCCAGGCCGATTTGCTGAACCATCCAGCAGCAATCCCGACCAAGCTCGAACAAACCCAAATCTCCCGTTTCCTCGACCACGAAACCGCCCGCATCGACGCGCTGATCGAAGAGCAGCAGCGCCTGATCGAATTGCTCAAGGAAAAGCGCCAGGCCGTGATCTCCCACGCCGTCACCAAAGGCCTCGATCCAACGGTGCCGATGAAAGACTCCGGCGTGGAGTGGCTGGGCGAGGTGCCGGCGCATTGGGATGTAGTGCCAACTAACTATCGCTATGAAATACAACTCGGGCGAATGCTTAATGAACAACGTGCTCAGGGCGAGCACCTAAAGCCATACCTCCGTGTTTTTGATGTTCAGTGGCACTCAATCAATACGGCTGACCTTCCAGTGATGGATTTTCCGCCGGATGTGCAGTCTATGTACCGTCTCAGACATGGCGACCTTCTGGTCAATGAAGGTGGAAGTTATGTTGGTCGTTCAGCGATATGGCGAGGTGAGCTGGATGAGTGCTATTACCAAAAGGCGCTTCACCGGCTACGCCCGCATAGTCTTAAGAAGGATACTTCCGAGTTTTTCCTTTACGTCATGGAAATGGCTACTCAGCAAGGGGTTTTCGTCGCGGGCGGCAATCAGACGACCATTGACCACCTGACGGCAGAGCAGCTTCGGAAGTACCGATTTGCCTTCCCGCCGTTGGAAGAGCAGCAGCAGATCGCCGAGTTTCTTTCTGTTGACTCTTCAAAAAACTTGAGCACGACCGCCGAGGCAGAAAAACTGATTGGGTTCCTTCAAGAACGCCGCTCAGCCCTGATCTCCGCCGCCGTTACCGGCAAAATCGACGTACGCGGCTGGCAGCCACCGGCCAGCATCAAAGCCCCCAAATCAGAAGTAGCAGAGGCCGTATAAATGGCGGACAGCAAGGAAGCCCAGTTCCAGCAGGACATTATCTCCGCCATGGTCGCCCAGGGCTGGCTCACCGGCCCGGCCAGCGGTTATGACCGACGCGCGGCGTTGTATACCGAGGACTTTCTTGGCTACTTCAAGGACGCCTGGCCGGAGCGTTGGGACAAGTTCGCCAAGGCCAGCCCGAACAACCCGGACGCCGTGCTGGTGCAGAAGCTGGTACGCGAGCTGGAGCAGGACGGCACCCTGGAGGTGCTGCGCCACGGCTTCAAGCTGCCGGGGGTAAAGATCGAGGCGTGCAGCTTCCAGCCCGACCACGGCATGAACCCGGATACCCTCAAGCGCTACCAATGCAACCGCCTTCGCGTGGTGCCGGAGGTGTCGTATTCCCCTCACTACCGCGAGGGCGAGTACAACCCCCGCTTGGACTTGGTGCTGTTCGTCAACGGCATCCCCGTCGCTACGCTGGAGCTGAAAAGCGAGTTCAAACAGAGCGTGGAAAACGCCAAGCGCCAGTACCGCTACGACCGCCCGGTGAAAGACCCACTGACGCGCAAGCCCGAGCCGCTGCTCACCTTCAAGCGTGGTGCGCTGGTGCACTTCGCCGTAAGCCAGGATGAAGTGGCGATGACCACCAAGTTGGCCGGCAAGGAGACTTTCTTCCTGCCGTTTAACCTCGGCAGCCTCGACGGCGGTGCCGGCAACCCGCCTGCGCCGGACGACAGCCAATACGCCATCGGTTACCTGTGGCAGCGCCTGTTCCAGCCCGATGCCTGGCTCAAGGTGTTGGGCCGCTTCCTGCACCTGCAGAAGAGCGTGAAAGAGGATGCCGACGGCAACCGCAGACCTAAGGAAACCCTGATCTTCCCGCGCTATCACCAGTGGGAAGTGGTCAACACGCTGATCGAGACCACCCGCGCCGAAGGGCCGGGCAAGCGTTACCTGATCCAGCACAGCGCAGGTTCCGGCAAGTCCAACTCGATTGCCTGGACTGCGCATCAGCTGGCCTCGCTCTACGATGCCGAGGGCCAGCGGTTGTTCAACTCGGTGATCGTGATTACCGACCGTACCGTGCTGGACAAGCAGCTGCAGGACACCATCTACCAGTTCGAGCACGCCCAGGGCGTGGTCAAGTGCATCACCCGCGATATCGGCAGCCAGAGCAAATCCGAGCAACTCGCCGAGGCGCTTGCTGAGCAGACGCGCATCATCATCGTCACTATCCAGACCTTCCCGGCGCTGTTCGATGCGCTGGACAAGTACCCCAAGCTGGCGAGCGGCCGCTATGCGGTGATCGCCGACGAGGCGCATTCCTCGCAGACCGGCTCATCGGCCAGCAAGCTCAAGCAGATTCTCGGCAGCGATGCGCCGGAGGCTGAGGAAATCAGCGCCGAAGAGCTGCTGGACGCTGCCGTGGCTGCCCGCGCGCCCAACGAGCGCATCAGCTATTACGCCTTTACCGCCACGCCCAAGGCCAAGACCCTGGAGCTATTTGGTCGCGTATCCGACCCGACATTGCCGCCCAGTGCCGACAACAAGCCCGAGGCGTTCCACCTGTACTCCATGCGCCAGGCCATCGAGGAAGGCTTCATCCTCGATGTGCTGCAGAACTACACCACCTACAGCACCGCCTGGAAGATCGCCCACCCGGAAGGCGACGACGAGGAAGTGGACTCGAAAAAGGCGCGCATGAAGCTGGCGCGCTGGGTGCGCCTGCATCCGTACAACATCAGCCAGAAGGTGGAGGTGATCGTCGAGCACTTCCGCGCCAATATCCGTCACCTGCTGGGCGGCCAGGCCAAGGCCATGGTGGTCACCAGCAGCCGCCAGGAGGCGGTGCGCTACCAACTGGCGGTGCAGGCCTATGTGAAGCAGATGGGCTACAACGATGTGCATCCGCTGGTGGCCTTCTCCGGCAGCGTGTTGCCGGACGGGGTGATCCCCGAAGAGGTGACCGAAAGCAGCAGCCTGCTTAACCCCGGCCTGAACGGGCGCGACCTGGCGGAAGCCTTCGACACCCAGGACTTCAACGTGATGATCGCCGCCAACAAGTACCAGACCGGCTTCGACCAGCCCAAGCTGTGCGCCATGTACGTGGACAAGAAGCTGCAGGGCGTGGACTGCGTGCAAACCCTGTCGCGCCTGAACCGCACCTTCGGCGACAGCAAGCCGACCTTCATCCTCGACTTCTTCAATGACGCCAAGGACATTCTCGACGCCTTCCTGCCGTACTACACCAAGGCCGAGTTGACCGACGTGACCGACCCGCAGCTCATCTATGACCTGCAGAAGAAGCTGGATGCGGAGGGCATTTACCACTGGGAGGAAGTGACAGCGTTCGCGCTGGCTTTCTTCGACCCCAAGGCCGCCGCCAGCAAGCTCAGCTACTACTGCGCGCCTGCGAGGGAGCGTTTTGCCAAACGCTACAAGCTGGCCCAGGAATCACGCCAGCACGCGCTGGAGTTCAAGCGTGCCGCCGAGAAGAACGGCGACAGCGCCGGCCTGAAAAAGGCCGAGGCAGCCGTGAAGGAAGCCGGCGAGCAGGTGGATCAACTCGATCTGTTCCGCAAGAACCTGCAGAGCTTCGTGCGCTTGTACGAATTCCTCTCGCAGATCATTCCCTATGAGGATCGCGAGCTGGAGCAGCTGTGCGTGTATGCCAAGCACCTGTATCCGCTGCTGCGTATTGATCGCCTGGATCAGGATGACGTAGATCTTGGTGAGCTGCAGTTGAGCCATTACCGTCTTCGCAAGCGCGCCGAGCATCAGTTGCGGCTGAGCGAGGAGCAAGGCAATTACGGCCTCGATCCAGCGAGTGCGCTAGGCAGCGGCAAGGCCCATGACCCGGAGAAGAAGCGCCTGTCGGAAATCATCGAGGCTCTGAACGATATCTTCGGCGCGGAGGTGAGCGATGAAGACCAACTGCAATTCCTCACCGGCATCGCCAACCGCATCAGCCGCCAGGAAGACGTGATGGCCCAAGTCAACAATCACTCGGTAGAGCAGGTGATGCATGGCTTGTTCCCCAAGCGCGTGCTGGACTCCGTGTTGGACGCCATGACCGACAACGAAAAAATGTCGCTGGAAGTGCTGGATAACGAAACCAAGAGCCGGGCGTTTGCGTTAGTGATTTTGAAGATGCTGAAGTCGGCGACCGGCTTCGATGAGAGCGGTATGCGCGGCATGTGAATGCCACGAACAGGGAAAGGACGTAGAAATGGCAATTCCGGATTTTCAAAGCGTGATGCGCCCGGTGCTGGCAACCGTGCAGGATGGTGTGCCGCTGGCACTCAATGAGCTACGCGAGCGCGTTGCCGATCAGTTCCAACTGACGGAGGACGAGCGCAAAGAGCGATTGCCTTCAGGTAATCAAACGGTGATCAACAACCGTGTGGGCTGGGCGCGCACCTACCTGAACAAGGCCGGCCTGCTGTGCATTCCAGCCAAAGGCATGGTGCAGATCACCGCACGCGGCCGGGACGCGCTGATCAGCGGCCCGCAACGCATCACCGTGAGCTGGTTGAAGCAGTTTCCCGAGTTTGCCGACTTTCATACCGCCAAGCCCCAGGCGGCAGATGCGCCGGCCGTGGTAGCGCTCGATGCCGCCGAAACGACGCCAGATGAACAACTGGCAGAGGCGCACCAGGCGCTGCTGCAGTCACTCGCCGATGAGCTGCTGGCACAGGTACGGGCGGCAACGCCAAGCTTCTTCGAACAACTGGTGGTCGATCTGATGCTCGCCATGGGCTACGGCGGTTCGCGTAAGGAGGCTGGTAAGGCGACCCAGGCCACCAACGACGATGGTATCGACGGCATCATCAAGGAAGACAAGCTCGGCCTGGACGTGATCTACCTGCAGGCCAAGCGCTGGAGCAATACGGTACATCGGCCCGAAATCGACAAATTCATCGGCGCATTGACCCGGCAGCGGGCGCGCAAGGGCGTGTTTATCACTACCTCGGACTTCTCCGCTGGTGCTCGAGAGGCGGCGCTTGGATTGGACATCAAGGTGGTGCTCATCGACGGCGTGGAGCTGGCGCGGTTGATGGTGGAGAACAACCTGGGCGTGAGCGTTAAGCAGGTGTACGAGGTGAAGCAGTTGGACAGTGACTACTTTGCGGAGGAATAGCCTTTTCGGCGTCGAGTCCACCCTTCGGTAGCAGTCAGCCCTACAGCAATACCCGCTGCCAGCGCTTCCTAAACGCCACTATTCCGCTGAAGGAATATTTCATGGAGGCTGTATCCGGATGGCTCGATGACAATCAGCAATTTTGCCGAGATCGCCGCTGCCGATCAGCAGCCGCAAACCTTCGACCTCTTTCGACACCCGCTACCCCAGAAAGCAAAACCCCTGATCTTCTCTAGGAAAATCAGGGGTTCGAGTCTTCAAAATTGGTGGGCCGGGGTCACCTGAACTGGATAGATAACAGATTGATTTTTAATGAGTTATCCATGTCGAAAATTATCAGGCATACATACAGGCATACACGTGGCCTGTTGCTGGCCAACGTTGAGCTCCGCTTTCTCGCTTCTTGATCAGTCACTTCCCGGCCTAACTGATTGATTGAGCCCGCGCCCTCAAGCCGCCTGCTCCCAGGTCGACCACCCTGCCTACACATCTTGATGTTCCGCCCCAATGACGTGTCTTTGGGTTCCAGGGCGGATACTTCTGCGGACTGAGGCATCTGAACCGGCGTCGAACTTTTCTAGGCAAGTCCGGACCGGTGAGGCGAGCCCTGAAAAATGCTTTTCTGTGGAAACTAGCTTAGTAACCAACTATGGAAACCTAGCTGGCTGCACTGCCAAACAGCCAAGCGCTAATCAAAGTGGCGGAAATCATTCAGCAGCCACCGCTGGAGCTAATGTCAGCGGCTCACCAAGTCGGAGGCAGAAATGTACAAGACGGACAACCACGACAAGGAAGACAACCAAGGCAAAGGGGAGGGCGAAGAGGATGATCTGTCGCACCTCGACAGGCCAATGGTTACCTACTCGCAGCACACGATATCTAAAGCAACCTACGGGGATAACGGTCTGGCTGCGAAGCCACTTGGGAAGGCAACCCAAATGACAGGTTTCCGTGCGTACCTGGCTGCGTACCACCTGCTTGCGTACTTGCGTTTACCGCACAGAGAACCTGTCAAAACCTGTCATTCAGGCAGATAACCCGCAGCGTATGCTGCGTTTACCGTGTTACCCCACCCCCTGGCGTTTTCGCGTTTCGGCGACGGCGTTGACGATCTGAGGTTTTCTCAGGTCCGCTCCCACACTAAGCAAACCACTAATCCCGTCCTGCCAACCATTGTCTTGGCTGGCCCGGCTATCCGTTATCGCTTCAGGCGCGGAGATCAAGGGCTGACGTCTGCCGTCGGCATCGCGCGGACTGTGCGCAAACCCACTTTCTCTGGGACTTTTCGGCCCTCGGCTCTAGCCCTAAAAACACGCATTTCTGTGGATACCAGCCTGGATACCAATGCCCTGGATACCAGCCCAGACCAAACCGTCCCGATAGACAGCACCTGAACCATCCTCGCACTCGGCTTGGCGGCGGGCCAGCCCACATGGGATTGCTCTGCACCCCTCAAACAGGCCAATACCCTGTTAACCGGCTTGTTAACCACCATGCGTTAACTACACCCACGCTAACCTGCTTACTAGCATGGCTCGTTAACCGACTGATTTCCTGCGTACCGACTTCAGGGCGGATGGAGGACCTAACTAGATCGCCCCACCCACGCCTTTGAATTTCTCAACAAAAGCGGCGATCTTTTGGAACACGCTCTGCTTCTTGGCTAGGTATTGCGGGTTCAGCGGGCTCATCTTGGGCAGCACTGCGTTCAGTTCCGTGCCGCTGTCGCTGGCGAACTCCCGCTTGAGTGAAGTAGCGATATAGCGCCTTGCCGCCTCGGCATTCAGGTTTTCAGCGCTGATCAACTCTTGCGCCTCGCGATGCTGTTCCGCTTGAGCGAAAGTGAAGAAGGCCTCAATTACGCTGGCCTTGTCGCCAATCTGGTCCAGATCGGTCTGATTGATGAAGTCCACCAGCAAGCTCTCTTTGGCACGGTTGCCAAGACTGGCCCGGATCACCCGACGCACCTCATCCACCAGTTCCGACTTGCTCTTGATCTTCTTGTTGTGCTCGAAGATCAGCTCCAGGATGTAGTCCAGATTGATCTCTTGCGACTTCAGCAGGTCCACCTCAAAGACCACATCATCCCAGTCGATGGTGGACTTCTCTTTCTCAGCCCCCGCCTTCTCTCGGCGTAGCCAGTCGCGCACGTCGTTGTAGGTCGAGCGATAGTCCTGAACCTTCCGCTCGGGCGGGAGCGTGATGGCTTGCAGCGCGGTCAGGTCGTCATCGCTCAAATAGTGTTTGGCTTTGAACGCTTCCACCGCTGCTGGGTCGGTCATATCGACGCTTTGCAATTCCTTCAGACTGGCGAACTCGTCATAGTTCTGCAGCACGTTTTCCACGCGCAGATACTCACCAAACAGTTTGGCGAACGCCTTTTTGTCGGCTTCCTTTTCAATGGCAGCGGGGTCGGGGAAGCGTGTTTCCAGCTCCTTCACCACGTCCACAAAGCCACGTCGCGCTTCTCCGGTGGTCGCATCGGTGAAGCCTTCCATGTACTCCTTGTAGCTCTTCTCCAGCACCACGTTCTTGGTGTTCTTGTCACCGAACAGGGTGATGGCGTCGATGGTCGCTTGCTCCAGGTCGCGGAAGGTGACGATGTTGCCGAAGGTCTTGGTGGCGTCAAAAATGCGGTTGGTGCGCGAGTAGGCCTGCATTAGCCCGTGGTAGCGCAGGTTCTTATCCACAAACAGAGTGTTCAGCGTGGGCGCATCAAAGCCAGTCAGGAACATGCCCACCACGATCAGCAGGTCGATTTCCTTGGCTTTGACCTGTTTGGCCAGATCGCGGTAATAGTTCTGGAAACCGTTGCTGTCCACGCTGAAGTTGGTCTTGAACAGCGCGTTGTAGTCGGCGATGGCTGTGCTCAAAGCCTCCTTGGCGCTGAGGTGCATTGCCGATACATCAAAGGTCTCATCCTGGATGTCGCCAATGGCGTCCTGCTCCTCATTGGCCGCGAATGAGAAGATGGTGGCCACCTTCAATGGCTTGTCGCTGCCTTTCTGTAGCTCCTTGAAGCTCTCGTAGTACAGCTTGGCAGCGTCCACACTGCTGACCGCAAACATAGCGTTAAAACCGTTGTTGCCCGCCTGCAGGCGGTGGGTCTTCTGCCGGAAGCTGTTCAGGATGTACTGGGTGATCTCGCGGATGCGGTCTGGGTGCAGCAAGGCATGCTTGTTCTCCGCCGCGCTCAGTTTTTTCTCGTCCTTCTCGGTTTCGATGGCTTTGAACTGCGGGCGCACATCGTTGTAATCCACCTTGAACTTGAGCACCTTTTCATCGCGAATCGCATCGGTGATCACGTACGAATGCAGTTCACGGCCAAACACGCTGGCGGTGGTTTCCGCGCCCAGGGCGTTCTCGGGGAAGATCGGCGTGCCGGTAAAGCCAAATTGATAGAAGCGCTTGAACTTCTTCTTCAGGTTTTTCTGTGCTTCACCGAATTGGCTGCGATGGCACTCGTCAAAGATGAACACCACCTGCTTGCCGTAGATAGGCAGGTCGCCCTCGCTCTTCATCAGGTTGTTGAGCTTCTGGATGGTGGTGACGACGATCTTGTTGTCGTCCTTCTCCAGGTTGCGCTTGAGGCCCGCCGTGCTGTCAGAGCCATTCACGCTGTCCGGTGAAAACCGCTGGTATTCCTTCATGGTCTGGTAGTCCAGATCCTTGCGGTCCACTACGAAGAAGACCTTATCGATGAACTCTAGCTCGGTGGCCAGGCGCGCGGCCTTGAAGCTGGTCAGCGTTTTGCCCGAGCCGGTGGTATGCCAGATGAATCCACCGCTTTCCGTGTTGCTCCAGTTCTTCGCCTGATACGCGCTGTTGACCTTCCACAGAATGCGCTCGGTGGCTGCAATTTGGTACGGGCGCATCACCAGTAGGGTGTTGCTGACATCGAACACCGAGTAGTGCAGCAGCACATTGAGCAGCGTGTGCTTTTGGAAGAAGGTGGCCGTGAAGTCCTTCAGATCCTTGATCAGCGTGTTGTCCGCCTTCGCCCAGTTCATGGTGAAGTCGAAGCTGTTCTTGTTGCGCTGCGTGGTGTTGGCGAAGTAACGGCTGTCGGTGCCGTTGGAGATCACGAACAGCTGCAGATACTTGAACAGGGATTGCTCGCTGTTGAAGCTCTCCTTGCTGTAGCGGTGCACCTGGTTGAAGGCTTCGCGAATTGCCACGCCGCGCTTCTTCAGCTCTACCTGCACCAGCGGCAGGCCATTGACCAGAATCGTCACGTCGTAGCGGTTGGCGTGGCTGCCAGTCTGCTCGAATTGCTTGATCACCTGCAGCTTGTTGCGGGCGATGTTCTTCTTGTCCAGCAGGTAGATGTTCTGGATGCGCCCGTCGTCAAAGACGAAGTCGTGAATATAGTCGTCGTGAATCTTGCGGGTTTTCCCAACGATGCCTTCGCTGGGCTTGTCGAGAAAGGTCTCGATAAAGCGCTGCCATTCCCCTTCGGCAAACTGCACATTATTCAGCGTCTGCAGCTGCAAACGCACATTCGCCAGTAATGCCTGCGTTGTGTTCAGGGCGGGCAGGTATTCGTAGCCCTGATTTACCAAGTCCTGAATGAACTCTCGCTCCAGATCACTTTCGCTCTGGTAGCTCTCGGCGATCTTCCACTCTTGGGTGTATTTATCCAGAACGATGAAATTCTTCGATTCTGCGATGGGGCTGTATTCGATCATGTGTTTTCTTCCCGCCAAAATCCATGGCGCTCGACTATGTGTTTCAGCAAGTTTTCAAGGATCTTCTTTTCTTCTGGCTTCAGTGGCTGCACTTCTTCGGCAGCATGCTTCGAATGACTCGAGAAGTTAACAATCCGCTTTGCAGAAGGGTTGGGCAAACCATCGGCTGTTTCCGGCAGGAGATGTTCCCACCGTTTGTGTCCGAGAAATGTCGCCGTTTTTTCAAGAATATTCCGCAGTAGATTGAAGTGATATTTTTCGATCTGCCCGCTTTTAATGGCCTCCTCAAGCAGCGATATTAGATGTAAGTGATATGCAAAAGGGGAGTCATTGGGCTGCGCTACTAAGTTAAGAGTGCCGTCCTCATTTTTCTCCAGTCGCCACTTGCTGAGCCATTTTGATTTCCAGCTGTAGTGCTCGGTTTTTTCATCACTGCCGAACTCGTTGCAAAGCACGTTGAAGAAAACTGGGTTATGAGTCGTAATGATGAACCTGATGCTGGATTTGTTGGATTTAATAATCTGTGCAAGGTCTACGGCCAATTGGATCAGGTGGTTGTCATCCAAAGAGCTGACAGGATCGTCGACGAACACATGCTGCAGGTTGTCAAATGGTGTCGGTTCAGGGTAGTCAGGTTGAACATCGTTTAGCGTGAAAATCGCCTGTTCGAGCAGTGTGTAGAAAATACTCCAGATGAAGTTGCTTTCTTCGCCCTTAGAGATTTTTAGATTTCCTGAATTCTCGTCATCGCCGCGCTCCAGTGAGAACGTCACCTCAGAGAAAGCTTTGACCGTGATCTCTTTGTCGCCCTCGCCTTTGGTTTTGTACTCTTCATTGAATCGCGGCGTGAGCTTGTCGCTGGTGTAGCGCTGAAACGTACTGATGATGCTTTGGTCTTGCCCCTGGTCTTTCAGTACCCAGTCGGTAAACGAATTCGGCTGGATTTTCAGCTTGTACTCGGCGTCGAGCGCCAGGTCGTTGTCCCAGTAAAACAGGTCTTCGGTGAAGGCGCTGTAATAGAGAATCCTCTTGTCTGCCAAGTCCGATAATGGCGCATCATCCCCCTCCACCTTGGGATCAATCTCCTGCTTGAATGCCCGCGATAGACGTGTCTTGCCTGTGCCGTTGAAGGCGTAGATGAGCTGCACCTTCTTGTCGGCGTCTTTCAGCTGCTTGGCGATTTCGTTCAGCGTCTTGCCCATGTTATGCCTCTGCAGTTTCCGGCTGGGAGAAGCTCAGCAGCAGGTCGCGGTAATGCTCGTACTGTTTCTGGCGTAACTCGATTTCGCGGGGAAGACTTTCGCTGATGGAGTTTATTAGGGCGTCGAATTTATCAAGAATGCCCGCAATGCGCTCTTGCTCTTTCAATGAAGGAAGCGGGACTTGCAAGCTCTTTAAAAGACTGCCCGTAACCAGTGGCTGACCACCACCTACCGCGTACTGATTCAAATTCATGTGCGTAAGCTGGTGAAAAGCGAATCGAAGATTCCACGCATCTATGGGGCGAATTATGAGCGTGTTATCGGATACGTCAAAATCTCCGGATACCGCATTAACTCGCCCGGCATTCGCGCCGACGCGAGCAACAAGAACTACGTCGCCCGAGTAGGCTGCGTCGCTAGTAAAGCCGATCAGGCCTGTCGATCCATAGACTGGAACGGTGCCCTCGGCAGTTCGAGCCTTATTTCGCCCTGACGCAATACTTGTTGTAATCGACCCCAGCGTCTTCCACTCCACTTCCTCGTCTTCAAAACTCAACAACTGGTCACGATAGTAGTTGTATTGCTTTTTGCGGGCGCTCAGCTCGGCGGTCAGTTCGGTGGTCAGCTTGGCGTTCAGCTCAGTGAAGGCGTCCAGTATGCGGGCGATTTCGGTCTGAATTTCCAGCGATTTTTTGGGATTATCTGGAGAGGGGATGGGGATTTCTAGCTTCTCAACAGCGGCTATTGATAAGCGCGGAATGCTTGCCCTCCGAACCTGAGATGAAATCTCATGCTGTTTCATCAAAAGAAAGTGATAAAGGTATTTGTTGTTAACAGTATTTTCTTCTGGGAAAAAATAGACATCATCTGCGGCCCAGAAAGCAACATCGCTAAAACCAATCTCACCCGCTGCGCCGGCAACAATCACAAAAGTTGCCCCAGCTTGAGCATTGCTTTCATGGTAATAGCCGAGCGGCTTCATGCTGTTCTGATAGACGGCATAACTGCCGACTTCTTCCAATTGGCTTTTGACGAGCCTTCTCCCGCGCTGAGGTGCAACTAACTCGCCAACCTCGATCCACTTCACTGCAACCCCATCCAGCAGCTTTTCTAAAAAGCTCACGCTGCTCATGCCTGCAACTCCTCGCCTTCAATCTCCGCGACGATGGTGTCAATGTCTTTGCGCAACTGGTCGATTCTGGCAACAGTGGTTTTCAGCTCGGCATTGAGCTGGGCAATATCCACCACTTCGCGGTTGTCGCGTGCTTCTACATAGCTGCTGACCGACAGGTTGTAATCGTTGGCAGCGGCCACCTGCTCAAACGGCACCGACTTCGCGAAGTGATCGACATTAGCCTTGCTGTCGAACGCCTGCATGATTTGCGCGATGTGTGCGTCTGATAGCTCGTTGTTGTTCGTTTTTTTCTCGAACAATCCGCTAGCGTCAATGAACTGGGTGGTAGTGTCGGTTTTGTGTTTCGAAAGCACCAGAATGTTCACGGCGATGGTAGTGCCGTAAAACAGGTTGGGCGCCAGCGAAATCACCGTTTCGACATAGTTGTTATCCACCAGATACTTGCGAATTTTCTGCTCAGCTCCGCCACGATAAAAAATGCCGGGGAAGCAGACGATGGCGGCGCGGCCTTTGCTGGAGAGGTAGCTGAGCGCGTGCAGTACGAAAGCGAAGTCGGCCTTGGATTTTGGTGCGAGCACGCCAGCCGGGGCAAAGCGCTCATCGTTGATCAGCGTGGGGTCATCGCTGCCGATCCACTTCACCGAATACGGCGGGTTGGAGACGATGGCATCGAACGGTTTGTCATCGCCAAAGTGCGGGTCAATTAGTGTGTTGCCCAGCTGGATGTTGAATTTGTCGTAGTTCACGTTGTGCAAGAACATGTTCATCCGCGCCAGGTTGTACGTGGTGTGGTTGATTTCCTGCCCGAAGAAGCCGTCTTCGATGATGTGGGCGTCGAAGTGCTTTTTGGCTTGCAGCAACAGTGAGCCGGAGCCACAGGCCGGGTCGTAAATCTTGTTGACGCTGGTCTGCTTGTGCATGGCGAGCTGGGCAATCAGCTTGGACACATGCTGCGGGGTGAAGAACTCGCCACCGGATTTGCCTGCGTTGGCGGCGTAATTGGAGATGAGGAATTCGTAGGCATCACCAAAAAGATCAATATGGGCCGCGTCGAAATGGCCGAATTCCAGCTCGGCCACGCCTTTGAGTACGGCGGCCAGGCGGGTGTTTTTGTCTTTAACAGTGTTGCCGAGGCGGTTGCTGGTGGTGTCGAAGTCGGCAAACAGGCCTTTGATGTCGTGCTCGGAGGGGTAGCCGTTGGCGGAGGCTTCGATGGCGGCAAAGATAGCGGCGAGATCAGTATTCAGGCTCTCGTTGGTACTGGCGCTGGCGGCCACCTTGGCAAACAGTTGGCTAGGGTAGATGAAGTAGCCCTTGGTCTTGACCGCGTCGTCTTTGATGTCTGCGGTGATCACGCTGTCGGGCAACTCGGCGTAGTTGACGCTCTCGTCACCGCCCTCGATGTAGCTGGCGAAGTTCTCGCTTATGAAGCGGTAGAACAGTGCGCCGAGCACGTACTGCTTGAAGTCCCAGCCATCGACTGCACCACGTACATCGTTGGCGATTTGCCAGATTCGGCGTTGTAATTCGGCACGTTGTTGGATACTGGTCATTCTGATTTTCCTAATTCAACTCGGTTACTTGGTCTCTCCATCGCGTGATGAAGTGACTTGAGTGAGACGGTGGATTTGATTCGCCGAACCAGTTCTGCAGCGGATGCACCTACAGCATGGCCAATAGCGGATAGGCTGGACGGCCCCCTTCGCCCTTCGGATGCGGCTCGGTCAGGCTATCAAGCTTGCCACGGCAACACCTGGCCCATCTCAATCAGGAGCAATTTCTTGCGGATCTACTTGCGTTTGCCGACGTACTCAGCATCGGCGAAGGCCATCTACCTCATCGAAAAGCTCGGGTAACGGGATGGGAGTATTTCACCAGAAACGGGAAGTCTTCTTCAGAATTTCCTTAGAGCGCTGTTCAACTTGCAAGTCTTGCTTAGTCAGGATTACTCCAAGATGCCGGAATTTGGCCAGCGCCAATGTGCGGCCTCCAAGGCTTCTGCATGAGTCACTGGCTCGCCAACCATGGTGCAGATGGTTTTGCCTCCGAGGGTTATCTGCCAATGGCTGCGGCGCTCCAGACCGTCATTCGCCGCTAGTTCTGCGAGCAGTTCCAGGCGGTGGGCTTTCACGTACAGGCGAACATCAGGGGTCAGCTTCGATGCAGGGGAAACGACGATACGTTTCCCCTTGGCCTGGGCCGTCAAGCCACGCTCGCGGAGGAAATCGATAGCGGCGCCCATTACAGCTCCTCCGTGTCGTTTTCATCCCACAGCGGCTTTGCGTCCTCGTTGTCGTAAGGGGGTGTTTGATCCGCTACATTGCTACAACCCGCGCTAGCTTTAGCTTTGCTTGTAGCGGAAAGCTCTTTTGGGGCATGAGGAATAGCGCTCTCCGCAACGCTGTAGGCCTTTTCATTACTGGACTGTAGCGGTGTAGCGCTTGCAGGGAGGGTGTTGGTGGAAGTGAGCGAGTCGGCCGCGCACAGGTAGCGTTCGAAGGCATCTGCGAACTGCTCCAGGTGGTAGCCCTTCTTCACCTCGTAGCCCTGACGAACGTCCTTCGACTTGATGCCAAACTCGGCCAGCTTGCGCGACAGTTGCCGGAGCTGAATCGGTTTGCCCCGGTTCCAGGTTGCCCAGGGCGATTCCTCGTCGTCGCACAACGCTTGCAGCAGGTCGGCGCTAAAGAGCTTGGCGGTGTGCTTACGCTCGAATGCGGCTTGAATGTCGCCCAGCAGCTCGGCGCCGATGCTGGGTGCTTCTCCTTCCAGACCGTGCAAGGTGACGGCTGCCTGGCGAGCCAGGCGCGGCCAGTCGCCCCCCGCCACACCGGCGATGGCAAGCAGCGGCTCCCAAGCATCATTCGCGCGGTCGTTCAAACCTTCGATCTCGGCCGGCCTGGCCAGGCGAACGGCCTCCCGCTTATCTACGGCGAAGCGGGCCAGCTTGCCCACCAGGACGGCGAAGTGTTCCGGGGCAGCGTGTCGCATCTTAACCGTGCGCTCCCCTGGCATCTTGCGACGCAGGCGCAACGGAATGCTGCGATCTTCCAAGGTGTCGGCGATCTTACCGATACCGCACAGAGCCTTGGCGCCCCAGACGTTGAACTTGGTCGGGGTGTGGCCGTCGCCCACGCAGCGGATCACAAAGGCGCTGTCACGAGTAAAGCCTGCATTCAGGATGCCGCGCGCTTCCTCGTGCTCGGCAAGAAAGGCGTCCACCTCATCGATCAGCAGGGTCGGTGTCCACAGTTCCAAGGCGCGGAACAGTGCCGCTGGGGCGATGTTGGACACCGCGAGTGGACGGCACGACAGACGCGCCAGCACACCCAGCATAACGGTCTTGCCGCAGCGCTTCTCCGGAGCGGTGATGTTGGCAATCGGTGCCACGTCCACAACGTCGATAAACCAGGTGAACGCAGCCCACAGCGTGGCGGCGTGGATAGTCGGCGTGTCGGCAATGACGTGGCGTTGAATGGTTGCGGTGATCTCGTTCAGCAGCTCGGTCCCATCCACAGGATTGGGGTGGATCGTCACAGGGGCGAACAGCTCATCACGCCCCCCGACATCGGTGTTGCTGGTATTGGTCAACCGCTCCAGGTCGGCCATGCTCACGGCGCCAGCTGCCTTGATGGCTTGCCGGTAGCGCGCCCAGCGGGCCGGGTCACTGCCGCGCACCTCGCGCAGCAGCGCCAGAACGTCGGGCTCGAACAGAGCACCGGCATCCTCCTTGAGCTTGGCAATCGCCTCGGCTATTGGGTCGGGAGTGACGGAGGCGGGGATCAATTGGAATTCGGAAGTAGTCATTTTCCGGCCTTCACCCATTCGCGCAGGTCGTTGAAGTCAGTCAGGTGCAGAGGGGCGTCAGCCGGCCAGGGGGGCAGGATCAGGTCGCAGCCTAGGGCGGCGGCAGCGGAAGTGGCGGCAGTCCGGCCGGGGTTGCCCTCGGTCTGGCGGTCGTCATCGGCGGCGAAGATCATCACCGCGTCTGGGTGGCGACGTTGCAGGTGGCGGCCTACCTCCAGCAGATTGCCGCAGTTCATCGCGCAGGCGACCGGGTGGCCCGTCTCGGCGTGCAGGGTGGCGCCCGTGGCCCAGCCTTCGCACAGGTACATCGGTTGCCCTGCGGTGATGAGTCCGAGCGGCGAGTAACAGCCCTTCACCCGGCCACCGGAGAGGAATCGCTTTTGCCCATTGGCGCCGATGCGTTGCAGGTTCACCAACTTGCCGTCGTGATACAGCGGTACCAGCAGCACGTCACCCCGCTGGCGCAGGTTGTACGGGCTGCAGCCCTTGGCGATCAGGTAAGGATGATTGGGGTCTGCGCGGCGAGCATCACGCCACAGCTGATTGGCATACTCGGCAGTGGACTGCTGGCGCTGGTACTGCTCGGCATCCCGCTGACGTTTGGCCTGCGCTATGCGCTGGGCGATCAGTTGGGACTCCAGCGGATTGGCAGGCTTGCGACTGCTCCAGGTGTACGAGCTGCCGGCCTTCCAGCTACCGAAGCAGCCCGAGACGATGCCATCGGCGGACAGCACATACCAGCCGTTATGCGTCCCGGCTTTGTCGCCGGGGACATGGAAGCGGTGAATCGAACCATCCGCTACCGGCTGCCAATCCATCGCGCCGAAGGTGGCAGCCAGTTTGTCGCGGAACAACACTTCGGCATCGCTCACTGCAAGCGGGGTGAAGCGCAGAGCGGGGCCCATTAGGCGTCACGCTCTTTGATTTTTGCGGCCAGCCAGGCGTTCAGCTCGGCGATGACGTAGTAGGCCGTAGCCTGGCGGCTGCTGCCGAACTTGATGGGCTTGGGGAAGGTCGGGTCTTTCTTGCGCAGCTTGTCCAGCCCGGAGCGGGTCTGGCCAATGACTTTGCAGACCTCAGTCTGAGGGATGAGAGCTTGGTCAATCGCGGGGTGGGTAGGGTGCATCTGAGCGCCTCCGTATGGGTTACGGGGCGCAAGGTAGATAGGCCAGGTGGAGTGCTCTAAATCACCATAAGTGCGTTTATGTTGAGCGCGCGTAGTGACTGGTCATTTGCATCAGAACGTCGTCTGGCAGCAATTCAAACCCTTCGCGGAAGTCATCGCATGCTCGCTTCACGGTGCTTTCACTGATATTCAGGGTTTCGGAGGCATCGGCGACCGCATCCAGCCATTTGCAGCCTTTGCGTAAATTCAGAACAACAATGGCTGCGGCATGCATGTCCCGCTCATAAGTGTCTGTCCGACTGTATTTGCCCTTGATGCGCTTCAAGCCAAAGGCTTGGTCGGCACTTTGCCCTTCCATGATCCGGGCAAACACATGCTTCATCAGTGCATACAGTACGTCCGGGGCGACATACTCGTCGTCTTGCATTCGCTCATGGAAAAGCTCGATCACCTTGCGTGACAGCTCGGGATCAAAGTTGCATTTGAGGTACTCGATTATTGAGAGGAGCCCTCCGTGGGTTACGTCGTCCCATTTGCGCATTTGAGTTACCTATGTAGGCGCGAGTTATAGCAGTGGGTTCGTCATGCCTGGCGCTTGAGTGACACGACATTGCCTGCCGCCAATTTGTCCAAGTGATCGGCATACCACTGCATCATCACCTTGCGCTGCTCCAGATAAGTGCTCTTGTCGTAGACGCCTCGGACGCCTTCCTTGACGTGGGAAAGCTGGGCCTCAATGTGCTGCGAGTCGAAGCCGTTTTCGTTGAGGATGGTGCTGGCCAGGTGACGAAAACCATGGCCGGTCTGCCGGCCTTCGTAGCCCAGACGGCGCAGAGCCATTAGAAATACGGTGTTGCTGCGTGGCTGGGTGGTTTTGCCTTTGCCGGGGAACAGCAGCGCATAGTTGCCTGTGATGTTCTGTAGTTCGCGTAGCAGGGCAACAGCCTGAGCAGGCAGTGGCACCAGATGCTCGCGGCGGCGTTTCATGCGCTCTGCAGGGATCAGCCAGAGGCCTGTATCGAGGTTTAGTTCTTCCCAGCGCGCCTCTCGCAACTCGGATGGTCGGCAGGCGAGCATCGTCAGCAGTTGCAGGCCTATGCGTACATCGGGTGCATGGGGGTAGGAGCGGATGGCCCTGAGCAGGGCAGGGAGCTCCTCAACGGATACATGGGCAAAGTTCTCCACTGGTTTGGTCAGTAGAAATTTGTGCAGCCCTTCGAGTGGGTTGTGGGTGGCGCGCCCGGTAACTCGGGCAAGGTCGTAGATTTCTCTGCACATGCCTCGCACGCGGCTGGTTTGCTCAACGATACCGGTCTGCTCCATGCCGCGCAGGAACTCCATCCACTCCATCGGCATAATGCCCGTGTGCGGTCGTTTGCCAAATACGGGGAATACATGCTTTTCGAGGGCGCCGATGGTGCGAACGCCTGTTCCTTCAGTCCAGGTCTTGCACTTGATGGCGTACCACTCGCGGGCAAGGTGCTCGAATGTGTTGTTGGCGGCCTCAATCTCGGAGGCACGGATGGCGCGCTTGGTCGCCAGTGCGCTCCCGTCCTTCGCCGTGCTGTCGCGCAGCTTCGCGGCCTTCTGGCGAGCCAGCGCCCCGCTCACCTCGGGATAGCCGCCCATGCCCAACCAGGACCACTTGCCGTCCGCCTTCTTGTAGCGGAGCTCCCAGGACTTCTGCCCGCTCGGCTTGACGCGGAAATACAGGCCATTGCCGTCCAGCTCCCGGTACACGGAGCTCTCGGGCTCTAGGGTAGCGAGCACGGTGTCAGCCAATGGGCGGCGCTTGATCTCGCTACGCTTCATCTTCTGTATGCCTCCGGTTCAACTTATCCGGAAGCATACACACAGGCATACACGGCAAGCAATGCTATAGAGGGGCATAGGGGAGCATACAGAAACAAGAAA
Source organism: Stutzerimonas nitrititolerans (assembly GCF_003696285.1). GTDB lineage: Bacteria > Pseudomonadota > Gammaproteobacteria > Pseudomonadales > Pseudomonadaceae > Stutzerimonas > Stutzerimonas nitrititolerans. The sequence goes on along the minus strand of NZ_RFFL01000004.1, from coordinate 19,413 downwards.
GCCCGCACGGGGCGGGCTTCTTGGGGTGTTTCCGGTGCATGTGGGAACATGAGGAAACTTACATTTGGTGGAGCCGGGGGGATTTGAACCCCCGTCCGCCAGTTCTCCGCTGTCGGTACTACATGCTTAGCCAGATCTACTGAGTTAACTCCGCGCCGCCCGATTGGCAGGGTGCTTGGAGCGAGCTGTATGAGTTTTAACCGTTACGTCTACAGCGAACTTGGCGGCGATCCTGTTCTGTCTGACAGTCATTTCGGGTTTACAGGCATCCCCTCATGACCGCTGGCGCCGAAGCGACCAGATGAAGGTTAGGCGGCTAGCGCGTACCCTTCGTAGTTGTCGTCGTTGGCAACTATAAGTTTGCAACAGTGGATTTACGAGTTCTGTTACCAACTCGGCATGCACCTAGAGTTTCGTTACCGGCGTCGAATCCTAATCGGCCCCATGAAGCGGCTTGCAGCTTCATGCCCGCGCAGTCTACGCCAAAGCGGGAGCTGCGTCGAACGCTTGGTCGATAGATGAGGGTAGCTGGTCGGATTTCAAGGTATGAGATTAAAAAGGGCAGGCCAGCATGCTGACCTGCTCGCGTCCGACTGATGAAGTCAGTTGCTGGCTCCCGAGCCGGTTCCGCTGGTGCCGCCACTGCCGGAGCTGCCAGGACCCTTGAGTTCCTGCAACGCCTTGGTGGTATGCGCGATACAGGCTTCGGTGTCGCCTGACTGTTGTGCCTGCCTGGCCTGTTCGACGTACTCTTCGACCTGGCTCTTGGCCGGCTCTCCAAGGGTGGCCATATTGGTGGCCATGTTGTCGTCGATTTCCTGCAGATTCGTCTGGCAGAGATTCGTGTCGGCGAAGGCGACCGGGCTGGCGAGCAGCGCGGCTGTGGCAAGTAGGGCGAATCGTTTCATGAGCGTCCTCCAGGGGTTGTTTCCCGGCGGGCCTGCCTGATGAACTGCTGTGGCGGCGCCGAGGCAAATGGAGCCCTCCGACTGCCGGGCCCTGAAATTGGGACTGCGGTTGCGCTCAAGCGTTTCATTTATATGAAGGGGCGTCCTTGCCCCGGCATCGATCAGGCCGGTGACGCACCCTTGCTGCGGCTGGCGCGATTCACCAGATAGACCAGGCCGTGATAGTCGATGCTGCCATGCTGCGACAGGCCGATCTCGCAGGTACGGCTGGTGGAGATGCCTTCCTCGCAGACCTGCACCGCGTCCTTCAGGCTGCGCAGTGCATGAGCGTTCAGCTCCGGTGTGGTGAAGCCCTTGTCGCCGGCGAAGCCGCAGCAGTGGATGCCTTCGGGGACCACCACTTCTTTCGCGCAGCGCCGGGCGATGTCGATCAGCGCCTGCGCCTCGCCCAGGTGCTGGGTGCTGCAGGTGACGTGCACGGCGATCGGCGCGTCCTGCGGGACGAAATCCAGCTTGTCCAGCAGCTGCGTGCGGATGAACTTGACCGGATCGTAGACCTGCAGGCGCTCGTCGGCCAGGTCCTGCACCAGGCGCAGGGTGCAGGGGCTGGTGTCGCAGTAGATCGGGTCGAGCCCGCCGCGGCTGGCCCTGAGCAGGGCGTCGAGGGTTTCCTGGCGCTTGCGCTCGGCCTGCTCGGCGTAGCCCTTGGAGGCGAACGGCTGGCCGCAGCAGAGATCGTTGAGGTTGTCGGGGAAGACCACCTGGTAGCCGGCTTTCTCCAGCAGCGAGCGGGTCGCATCGAGTAGCGGCTGCTGCTCCTGATCGCGTGCCGCCGGGCCCATGGCGCGGGAGACGCAGGCGGCCAGGTAGACCACGCGCGGGCGCTCATCCTGGGGCTGCGCTTTGGGCAGGTGCAGCCGCTGCAGCGGTTGCGGCAAGGCCGGCGTCCACTGTGGCACGCGCCCCTTGCTGGCCTTGGTCATGGCGGCTGACATCTTCGCCAGGCCCTTCGTACCCATGATCAGGTGCGCGCCGTTGGCCACGTGCAGCATGAAGCGCGTGCCCTGCACCGCGGTGGCGAAGTGGTCGGCCAGCCAGTTGGCGGTGCCGGTCTTGTGGGCTTCCCTGCCGCGCAGCTTGCGTACCAGGTCGCCGGTGTTGATGCCCACCGGGCAGCGCTGGGCGCAGAGGCCGGTGGCGGCGCAGGTCTCCACGCCGTGGTAGTGATAGAGCCGCTCGATCTCGGAGGTATCGATACCGGCGCGTTTTCTGGCCTGGATGTCGCGCCAGATGACGATGCGCTGGCGCGGCGTCAGGGTCAGGCCGTTGGACGGGCAGACCGGCTCGCAGAAGCCGCATTCGATGCACTTGTCGACGATCTCGTCGGCGGCGGGCATCGGTTTGAGGTTCTTCAGGTGGATCTGCGGATCTTCGGAGAGCACCACGTCCGGGTTGAGGATGCCGGTGGGGTCGAGCAGGCGCTTGATCTTCCACATCAGCGCATAGGCCTCGCTGCCCCACTCCAGCTCGACGAAGGGCGCCATGTTGCGCCCGGTGCCGTGCTCGGCCTTCAGGGCGCCGCCGAACTCCACGGCCACCAGCTGGGTGACGTCGTGCATGAAGGCTTCGTAACGGGCGACCTGGGCCGGGTCGTCGAAGCCCTGGGTGAAGACGAAGTGCAGGTTGCCTTCCAGGGCATGGCCGAACAGGATCGCCTCGCTGTAGGCGTGCGTCTCGAACAGCTGGATCAGGCGGTTGACGCCCTCGGCCAGGCGTTCGATGGGAAAGGTGACGTCCTCGATGATTACCGTGGTGCCGGTCTGGCGCACGGCGCCGACGGCTGGGAAGGTGTCCTTGCGGATGCGCCAGAGCTGGTTGTAGACGACCGGGTCTTCGCTGAAGTCGACCTGCTTCTCCACCGGGAAGTGGGCGATGGACGCCATGATCAGGTTGATCTGCTCGTGCAGCAGCGATTGGGTCGCCGCGCGGGACTCGATCAGCAGCGCGCAGGCATTGGCGGAGAGCGCCTTGACCCACTCCGGCAGGCCTTGCATGTTCTCCACCGAGCGCATGCTGCGCCGGTCCAGCAGTTCCACGGCCGAGACCGGCTGCTGCTTGAGCACCGGCACGGCCAGGCAGCAGCTTTCCACGTCGGGGAAGACGATCAGCGCGCTGGCCTTGTGCGGGTGATCGGGCACGGTGTCGTAGGTCACCGCGCTGATAAAGCCCAGGGTGCCTTCGGAACCGACCATCAGGTGGTTGAGGATGTCCAGCGGCTCGTCGAAATCGACCAGGGCGTTGAGCGAGAAGCCGGTGGTGTTCTTCAGCCGGTACTTGTGACGGATCTTCGCCGCCAGCTCGCTGTTGGCGCGGGTCTGCCGGCCCAGTTCGGCCAGTTCGTCGAGCAGCGCGGCGTGGCTCTGGCGGAAGGTGGCGACACTGGCCGGGTCTTCGCTGTCGACCAGGGTGCCGTCGGCCAGCACGATGCGCAGGCCGGCGAGGGTCTTGTAGCTGTTCTGCGCGGTGCCGCAGCACATGCCGCTGGAGTTGTTGGCGACGATGCCGCCGATCTTCGCCGCATTGATCGAGGCCGGGTCGGGGCCGATCTTGCGCCCCAGCGGCGCCAGCACGGCGTTGGCATTGGCGCCGATGACGCCCGGCTGCAGGCGGATCTGCGCGCCGCCGTGGCGGATCTCGCGGCCGTTCCAGTTGTCGCCCAGCACGATCAGCACCGAGTCGGAAATCGCCTGGCCGGACAGGCTGGTGCCGGCGGCGCGGAAGGTCACCGGCACGTTCTCGGTGTGGGCCAGCTTGAGCAGGCCGACCACTTCGGCTTCGGACTCGACGCGCACCACCAGTTTGGGCACCAGTCGATAGAAGCTGGCGTCGGTGCCGAAGGCCAGGGTCGAGAGCGGGTCGTCGAAGCGGCGCTCGGCCGGGATCAGGCGTTCGACCGCCGCGAGGAAAGCTGCCGGCAGCGGCGAGCGTTCGAGCGATACGGCGGCGTTCATGCGTCCTCCAGGATCAGCACGATCAGATCCTTAGGTCCGTGGGCGCCGTAGGCGAGCACCTGCTCGATGTCGGCGGTCTTCGAGGGGCCAGAGACCAGCAGTGCGTTGGTCGGCATGCCGGCGGCCCACTGGAACTTCTGCTGGATCTCGTAGAAGTTGTCGTGGATTTCGCTGGCCTTGAGGATGGCGAAATGCACCGGCGGCACCAGGCTCATCAGTCGCGGCTCTTCGCGGGTCGGCCACATGATCAGGCTGCCGGTGGAGGCGATGGCGCCGAGGGTGCCGGTGAGGCTGGCCGGGGTGTCGTTGAACAGTTCGTCCTTCCATTCCTCGACGGGGCGGTCGTAGGCCTTGAGCGTCGGCAGCCCTTCGCGACCGGCGCAATGCTCGGCGAAGCGCTGGCCGTAAGGCGTGGTCGGGGCGATCAGCAGGCTGGGTAACGGGCGGTCGTGCAGCAACTGCTCCAGCAGGGCGGGCCAGGCTGCCTGGCTGGTCAGGTGGATTTCGGTGTGCACCGCTTCCATCAGCTGGCGCAGACGGGCGATGCGCTGCTCCGGCGCGTAGCTCCAGGGTTGGGTGACCAGCGACTCGTCGTAGTCATCGACTACCGGGGTGGTGCCTTCCAGGCTTTTCTTCAGCTTGGCGAGAATGTTGGCTTTGGCGCTCATTGGCAGCTCCATGGCATGCGTAAGGTGGATAACGGCGCGAGCCTTATCCACCGAGGCGGGCGGTGGAAAATCGCGGGCGAGTTTTCCACCCTACCTGTGCTCAAGGTGTTCTTTGGCCAGCTCGTGCAGCGAGCGGGCAGCCGGTTTCGGGGCGCTGTGGTTCTGCGTCCAGGGGCCGACGTTGGACGGCGTCAGGTTGCGCAGACGGGTGGCGAAGAAGCTGAAGACCCGGTACAGCGCAGGGCTGGTGTTGAGCAGGCGCCAGCCGCTCCAGATCATCCGTTCCTTTTTCGAATACTTGCTGCCCTGGCCGCGCATGACCTTGTGCGGATCGTCCGGTGCCTTGACGTTTTCCTCGCGCAGGCGGCGCAAGAGCGACGGGATCGGGATCTTCACCGGGCAGACTTCGCCACAAGCGCCGCACAGCGACGAGGCGCTGGGGTGGTCCGGTACCTTGTGCAGGCCGACCATGTGCGGGGTGATGATCTTGCCGATGGGGCCTGGGTATACCTCGCCGTAGGTGTGGCCGCCAACGCGGGTGTACACCGGGCAATGGTTCATACAGGCGCCGCAGCGGATGCAGTTGAGCGTCTGGCGCAGCTCGCTGTCGGCGAAGGCCTGGCTGCGGCCGTTGTCCAGCAGGATCAGGTGCACCTCTTCCGGGCCATCCAGCTCATGCGCCTTGCGCGGGCTGGAGATCATGTTGACGTAGGTGGTGATCGGCTGGCCGAGGGCCGAGCGGGTCAGCAAGGAGAGCAGCGGCACCACGTCGCGCAGGTTCTCCACCACCTTCTCGATGCCGGTCACGGCGATATGCACCGGCGGCACCGTGGTCGACATGCGCCCGTTGCCCTCGTTCTCCACCAGCAGCAGGGTGCCGGTTTCGGCCACCGCGAAGTTGACGCCCGAGACCCCGATATCGGCCTCGAAGAACTTCTGCCGCAGAGTGCGGCGGCCGATCTGGATGAGCTGATCGACGTCCTTGGTGTATTCCACGCCGAGCTTGTCGGTGAACAGGGATGCGACCTGGCCGGCGTTCTTGTGGATGGCCGGCATGATGATGTGCGAGGGCTTTTCGTTGTCGAGCTGGACGATGTACTCGCCCATATCCGATTCCAGGCTCTCGATGCCGTGGCCTTCGAGGAAATGGTTCATCTCCATTTCCTCGCTGACCATGGATTTGCCCTTGATCACCTGCTTGGCCTGCCTAGCCTCGGCGATCTTCAGCACTATCTGGTTGGCTTCTTCCACCGTCTCCGCCCAGTGCACCTGCACGCCGTTGCGGGTCAGGTTGGCTTCCAGGCGTTCCAGCAGTTCCGGCAGCTTGGACAGGGCGCGAGCGCGGATATGGTTGCCCATCTCACGCAGGCGTTCGCGTTCGTCGGCGTCGCTGAAGGAGGCGGCGCGCTTGGTCATCAGCGAGTCCATCGCCGTGCGGAAGTTGCGTCGCAGCTGATCGTCGCCCAAGGCGTTGTGGGCGCGGCCCTTGAAGTCCAGCTCGATTGCGGGAATCCGTTGTGGAGCGTTCATCGGGCACCTCCCGTGCGTTGCCAGAGGAAGGACGCCAGATGCTGGCCGCGAAGTGCTTCGCGCTGTTTTTCCAGCGAACCGTTGATGTTCATCAGGCAGCCGCAGTCGGCGCTGACTACCTGGTGGGCGCCGGATTCCTTCAGCGCACGGGTCTTGTCCAGCACCATGGCGCCGGAGATATCCGGCATGCGCACCGAGAAGGTGCCGCCGAAGCCGCAGCATTCGCTTTCGTGATCGTGCTCGACGCGCTCGACATTGCCCAGCTGAGCCAGCAGTTCACGCACGTGCAGGTGCGTATTCATCTCGCGCCGTGCGGAACAGGAGGTATGCAGGGCGACCTTGACCTGAGTGCCCTGGTCGCGGAACTCGGCCTTGCAGACATAAAGCAGGAACTCGGCCAGTTCGAAGGTGCGCTCGGCCAGCGCCTGGGCCTTCTTCAGGCTTTCCGGCTCATCCTTGAACAGTTCCAGATAGTGGTGGCGCAGCATGCCGGCGCAGGAACCCGAGGGCACCACCACCGGCCAGTCATTGGCGAACAGCGCCAGTTGTGCACGGGCCACCTTGCGCGCTTCGTCGGTGTAGCCGGTGGTATAGGCCGGCTGGCCACAGCAGGTCTGCCCTTGCGGGAAATGCACGGTCAGGCCTTCGCGTTCCAGCAGCTGTATGGCATCCAGGCCGGCCTCGGGATAGAACAGGTCCACCACGCAGGTGCCGAACAGGTAGACCTGGCTCGGCTTGGCGGGGTACTGGCGCGGTTTCGGCAGCGGCGGCGCAACGCGGGTGGCGTTGGGCGCGGCGTCATAGAAGAGTTCGCTCATCAGTTTGGTCTCCGGGTGGGCCCGGTTATCCGCAAGCAGGCTGCTAAGTGCGGTTATGGAATGCAGTCTTGCCCCCGAAGGGGCAAGGCTCGTTTCATGTTTCTGTTTTTTCTTATAGTCCGACCAGCGGGTCGGTAACGCCCATCATATAGATGGCGATCAGGCCGATCGCCCCCGTGAAGAGCACATAGTACAGAGTAGGCCACACGGTCTTGCGCAGCGTCGAGCCTTCCCGCCCGAGCAGGCCCACGGTGGCGGATGCCGCGACCACGTTGTGGATCGCGACCATGTTACCAGCGGCGGCGCCCACGGCCTGGATGGCGACTACCATTGCGCCGGAAATCCCCAGTGACTGGGCTACGCCGAACTGGAACTGGCTGAACATCATGTTGCTGACAGTGTTGGAGCCGGCCAGGAAGGCACCCAGGGCACCTACGGACGGCGCCAGCAATGGATAGATCCCGCCCACGCTGTCGGCCACGTAACGCGCCATGACGATCGGCATGCTGGCCAGGTCCGCCCCATTGACGCCGGAGTTGATCAGGATGCGCACCATCGGCACGGTGAACAGCAGTACGAAGCCGGCGCTGAGCAGAACGCTGCTGGATTCCTTGACCGCGGCCTTCAGCTCCGATGCGCGCATGCCATGCAGGAAGAAGGTGATCAGCACCACCGCGACGAGAATGCCGCCGGGCAGGAACAGGGGCTCGATGCTGGCACTGATTCCTGCCTCGCCAAGGATATTGCCGAAGGCGATGGACACCGACTTCAGTGCGCTACCGACTTCAGGGAAGACTCGGCTTATCACCAGCAACGCACCCACCAGCACATAGGGCAGCCAGGCGCGGAAGGCGCTCATCGGGCGAGCAGCAAGGTCTTCGAGTTTCATCTCGACAGTGCCCAGCCACTCTGCCGGCCATTCCTTGGCATCGGCGAAGTTCCAAGTGTTCTTCGGCACCAGGAAATTGAAACGAGCTGCGGTGGTCACGATGGCCAGGCCGATCAGGCCACCCAGCAGTGACGGGAATTCGGGGCCGAGGAAGACGCCGGTGGCGACGTAGGGCAGGGTGAAGGCCAGGCCCGCGAAGATCGCGAACGGAAGTACTTCAAAGCCGGCTTTCCAGCTTTTTTCCTTGCCGAAGAAACGCGTCAGCATCATTGCCATGACCAGTGGCATCACGGTCCCGACGATGGCATGGGTGATGGCCACGCTGCTGGTGATCTGTTGCAGGAAGCTGTCCCAGCTGGAACCCTGGGCGACCAGTTGCGCACCGATGGTCGCGGTATCCAGGCCGCTGTTGACGCCCACCACGATGGGCGTGCCGACGGCGCCGAAGGATACCGGCGTGCTTTGTACCAGCATGCCCATCAGCACAGCGGCCATGGCCGGGAAGCCGACGGCGACGAGCAGGGGGGCTGCGATCGCTGCGGGCGTGCCGAAGCCGGATGCGCCTTCGATGAAGCAGCCGAACAGCCAGGCGATGATGATGGCCTGGATGCGGCGATCAGGGCTGATGGTGGTGAAGCCGGCACGAATGGCGGTGATGCCGCCGGAATGCTTCAAGGTGTTCAGCAGCAGGATGGCGCCGAAGATGATCCACAACAGGCCGAGGGTGATCACCAGGCCTTGCAGTGTCGAGGCGATGATTCGGTTGAAGGTCATGTCCCAGACGAACAGCCCGATGGCCGCCGTAAACAGGTACACCAGCGGCATGGCGCGGCTGGCCGGCCAACGAAGTCCGATCAGCATGACCGCTGCGAGTAGAATGGGTGTGAAAGCGAAAAGTGCAAGCAGTCCGTTGGACATGTCAGGCTCCCCCTGCAGTTCGGTTCAGATGGGGCCCGGAGCGGACCATGGAATTGTTATGGAAAGAACTCACGCTTGATTCCTCTGCTTTTTGGCTATCTTGTAAATTGGTAATACCAATCGTGCGAGAGAGACAGTCAGCGTAAGAGCTCGATATTTATGCGTCAATTAGCTCGCCATAGACTTTGGTCGCAGCTGGCCTCCTTGCAGGTATTCAAGGCGATCGCTAGGCTTCGATCTTATTGGTAAGACCAGTAGAGGGTGGAAATGGAAGTAGGAATGGTGCGCCCCCGCCGGCTGGCGGATGACATAGTCACTCAGCTCGAGGCGATGATCCTCGAGGGCACGCTCAAGGCGGGCGAGCGCTTGCCGGCGGAGCGGGCGTTGGCGGAACAGTTCGGCGTGTCGCGGCCTTCGCTTCGGGAGGCGATCCACAAGCTGGCTGCCAAGGGGCTGCTGGTAAGTCGCCACGGCGGCGGTAACTTCGTGGCCGAGTCGCTGGGCTCGACTTTCAGCGACCCGCTGCTGCACCTGCTAGAGAACAATGATGATGCCCAGCGCGATCTGCTGGAGTTTCGTCACACCTTGGAAGGCAGCTGTGCCTATTACGCCGCGTTGCGCGCAACCGAGGTGGATCGTCAGCGCCTGACCGAGGCGTTCGAGGCGCTGCAGAGCTGCTATGCACGAGAAGGCAAGGTGACCCGTGCCGAGGAGGGCGCGGCCGATGCGCAGTTCCACCTGGCCATCGCCGAAGCCAGCCACAACGCGGTGTTGCTGCACACCATTCGCGGCCTGTTCGATCTGCTCAGGCGCAACGTGGTGACCAATATCGGGGGGATGTATGCCCTGCGTGACGAAACCCGCGACATGCTCATGAGCCAGCATCGGGAGCTGTACGAGACGATCATGGCACGCCGCGCGGACGAAGCCCGCAACGTGATCCACCGACATATCAACTACGTGCAAGAAGTATTGGCCGAGGGGCAGCAGGAAGCTCGGCGCCTGGCCCGGGCGCAACGCAGGCACGGCGACAAGGTGAAAGGCCTATAGGGGATTTGGCGCCAGAGCGCCAGCCAGGTTGCCGGCGCCTCAGTCGTCCTTGCCCTTGGTACGCATGGCGCGCTGGATCTCGCGGGCCGAGTCGCGTTCCTTCTCGGTGTGGCGCTTGTCGAATTCCTTCTTGCCTTTGGCCAGGGCGATCTCGCACTTGATCATGTGCTTCTTCCAGTACAGCGAAAGGGCGACACAGGCGTAGCCCTTCTGCTGCACGGCGCCGAACAGCTTGCCCAGCTCGCGCTTGTTGAGCAGCAGCTTGCGGGTGCGCGTCGGGTCGGCGATGACATGGGTGCTGGCGGTGGTCAGCGGGGTGATGTGGCAGCCCATCAGCCAAGCCTCGCCATCCTTGAGCAGCACGTAGCTGTCCACCAGTTGCGCCTTGCCGGCGCGCAGGCTTTTCACTTCCCAACCAGCCAGAACGAGGCCGGCCTCGAATTTCTGCTCGATGAAGTAATCGTGTAGCGCTTTCTTGTTCAGCGCGATGGTCCCGGGGGACTGTTTCTTCTGTTTGGCCATAGGTTGCGCATTATAGGGAGTGACGCTGCGGCTGGCGATAACCTGCGCGCCGCCGTGGCATCAAACTTGAGAGGGAAGGGCGTTATCCCCGACAATGTGCCATCTTTCCGCTCGCTCGTGTGCCGGTAGTGCCTTGATCCGGCGAATGCTGCGGGCGCTGGTTCCTTGCTGTCGATGCTCTGGTGTCGACGGTCGTGGCGGTCTTTGGCTGTCGACTGATGAAGTAGAAGGGTCTGCATGACGACACATATTCAACGCTCGGCACTGCTGCCGTACCCGGCGCACGCATTGTTCGACATGGTCAACGACGTAGCCAGCTATCCCCAGTTCCTCCCCTGGTGCTCCGCCACCGAAGTGCTGTCTGCCAGCGAGACGCAGATGCAAGCCAGCATGACCGTGGCGAAAGCGGGGATGAGTCAGCGCTTTCTGACCCGCAACGAGCTGCAGCCGGGCAAGCGTATCGAGATGAGTCTGCAGGAGGGGCCATTCAGCCACCTGCACGGTATCTGGGAATTCAAGGCGCTTGGGGAGAAGGCTTGCAAGATCAGCCTGGACCTGACGTTCGATTATGCCGGGCCGCTGGTCAAGGCCACGCTTGGCCCCTTGTTCAATCAGGCGGCCAATACCCTGGTCGATGCCTTCTGTGATCGCGCGAAGCAACTCTATGGATAAGCAGGCCATTGCCATCGAGGTCGTCTATGCCCGGGCGGACAAGCAGAAACTGCTCCGACTGACCGTGCCTCAGGGCACGACGGTGCGTGTGGCAGCGGTGCAGTCGGGCATGGATGCGCATTTTCCCGAACTGGATCTTGCGACCGCCCCGCTGGGGATTTTCGGCAAGGCAGTGGCCAAGCCGGATGAGCGAGTGCTGGAAGAGGGCGAGCGGGTGGAGATTTACCGACCCTTGATCGCCGACCCGAAAGAGGTGCGCAAGCAGCGCGCCGCCAAGGCGGCGAAGAACAAGGCCGAGGCGGCTGAGGAATAAGGTGTGGAGCCCGTTCTACCGGGCTCGACGTGGACTCGCTTGTCAGTTGGTTTCCAGCGGTTCGGGGATGGGCACCGGTACCGGCTCTGCGGCATCGACGTCACCTTGAATCTGCTCGAGCAACGAGCCTGGCGCCGGGCGTTCATCTTCCGTGGTCGGCTGCAGGGGTTCGGTGGTCGTCGGCTGGGCGCCCAGGATCGCCTCGTCGCGGCTGACGCCCGGCAGGAAGTCGCCGGCCAGGCCTGCCAGTTGATCGCTGTCGTTGAACACCAGGCTGACACGCTCCTGCTGGCGCTGCCCGCCGCCAGGCTGGATGCTGTACAGGTAATCCCAGCGGCTGGCATGGAAGGTGTCGGTGATCAGCGGGCTGCCCATGATAAACCGCACTTGAGATCGGGTCATTCCCGGGCGTAACTGGTCTATCATGTCTTGCGTAACGACATTGCCCTGTTGAATGTCGACCTTGTAAACCCCGGGGAATGAACAACCGGCGAGTGCGAACAGACCCACAAGCGTGAGACTGGACAGCATGAGCTTGGTGTTTTGCATCGGTGGGTGACTTCCACTATCTTGGCTGGGCAAAGACCCGGATCATACCCGTATTGAAGGAGGCTGCGAAACAGCAGCAGTGAGAAAGCCAACCATGGTTGAAAATAGCGAACTACGCAAAGCTGGCCTCAAGGTGACCCTGCCGCGGGTCAAGATCCTGCAGATGCTGGACAGCACCGATCAACGCCATATGAGTGCGGAAGATGTCTACAAGGCGCTGATGGAGGCCGGCGAGGATGTCGGGCTGGCTACGGTCTATCGTGTGCTGACGCAATTCGAGGCGGCGGGACTGGTTGTCCGCCACAACTTCGATGGCGGCCATGCGGTATTCGAGCTGGCCGACGGTGGCCATCACGATCACATGGTCTGCGTCGATACCGGCGATGTCATCGAATTCTTCGATCACGACATCGAAAATCTGCAGAAAGAGATCGTCGCGCGCCACGGCTACGAATTGGTCGATCACAATCTGGTGCTCTACGTGCGCAAGAAAGCCGAGTGATAACGGCTTTGACATGGCAAGTGCAAAAAAGGCGACCCGCGGGTCGCCTTTTTCATGCGTGAATCGCGCTCATGCCTGGGCGGTGCTGATCATCTGCCGTGCATGGGCCAGGGCCTGCTCGGTCAGGTCGACCCCGCCCAGCATGCGAGCGACCTCCTCGATGCGTTCGTGATCTTGCAGCGTGGCGACCGCCGTATGGGTTTCGTCGCGCCCCCGGGCCTTGTGCACGAACAGGTGATGGTGACCTTGGGCGGCAACCTGCGGAAGGTGAGTGACGGTCAACACCTGGCCGCGCTCGCCGAGGCGCCTCAGCAGCTGGCCGACCACTTCGGCGGTAGGGCCGCCGATGCCCACATCGACTTCATCGAATACGAGGGTCGGTATGCGCGAGGTCTGTGCGGTGATTACCTGGATCGCCAGGCTGATGCGCGAGAGCTCGCCGCCTGAAGCCACCTTTGCCAATGGGCGCAGCGGCTGGCCGGGGTTGGCGCTGACGAGAAACTCCACCTGTTCCAGGCCGTGCGGAGGATGCTCGCCGTCGGCGCTGGGTTTGAGTGCGATGCTGAACTTGCCGCCAGGCATGCCCAGTCGCTGGATTTCGGTCTCTACCGAGGCGGCCAGCGCCTCGGCTGCTTGCTGTCGAACGCCGCTCAGCTCGGTCGCCTTCTCCTGGTAGTGCCGGGCATAGGCCGTCAGCTCCTCACTCAGCCGCTCCAGTGCCTCGTCATCGGCATTGAGGCTTTCGAGTTCTTCGAGCAGGCGCTGCTGCAGCGCCGGCAGCTCGGGTGGCTGCACGCGATGCTTGCGCGCCAGGGTATAGATGCTGTCCAGGCGTTCTTCCAGCGCCTGCTGGCGCTCGGGGTCGGAATCGAAATGGTCGAGGAAGCGGTTCAGCTCGCCGACGGCTTCTTCCACCTGGATCTGCGCGCTGGCCAGCAGGTTGACGGCTTCGCCGAGTGCGCCCGGCTGGCTCTGGAACGCAGTGAGGCGCTGCAGGCTCGAGGTGAGGGCGGACAGCACGTTGCCGGCGTCGCTTTCGCTGCACATGTCCAGCACCTGACGGCAGGTGCCGAGCAGCTGTTCGGCGTTGGCCAGGTTCTTGTGCTCATGCTCCAGCTGTTCCAGCTCGCCGTCCTCGAGGGCTAGCGCTTCCAGCTCTTCCAGCTGGTAGCTCAGCAGCTGGTGGCGTGCGCGCTGGTCATCGCTGGTATTGCTCAGCCGCTCCAGGGCCTGCCGGGTCTGGCGCCAGCGTTGCGCGGCCAGTTGCACCTGGCGGGCGAGTTCCTGGCTGCCGCTGTATTCGTCCAGCAGGCGGCGATGGGTATCGGTCTTGAGCAATGACTGGTGCTCGTGCTGGCCGTGGATGTCGATCAACAGCTCGCCGAGCGCCTTGAGGTCGCCCTGGGGGCAGGGCGTGCCGTTGATGTAGCCGCGCGAGCGCCCTTCGGCGGTGATGACGCGACGCAGGATGCAGGGGCCGTCATTGTCCAGGTCGCGCTCGGCGAGCCAGGCGCGCGCATCGGGGATGTCATCCAGGTCGAAGCTGGCGAGGATGTCGGCCTTGTCCGCGCCGACGCGCACGACGCTGCTGTCGGCGCGATCGCCCAGGGTGAGGCCGAGGGCGTCGAGCATGATCGATTTGCCGGCACCGGTTTCCCCGCTGATCACGCTCATGCCGCGCTGCAGTTCGAGATCGAGGTGTTCGACGATGGCGTAGTTGTGAACGGACAGATGAACCAGCATGGCAGGGCTCCCGGTTTCGTGGCTGGCTATTTATACAGTGGTTTTGCGGGCCGCTTCAAGCGGCAGATCGCAACTGGCGATACTCGTTGTTGATGGCATTCGGTTTTTCCCTTGAACCTCGCTTTCGCGCCCCCATATAGGCGCTCAAGCGCGAGCGCTGGCTCGCTGACGTCTTGATGAGGAGGATCACATGGCCGATGAGCAGAACCTGGATAACCAGGTCCCCGAAGAGAATGAAGAGGCGCAAGCCGAGGTGACCGAGGATCTGGCAGCACGCGTACAGTCCCTCGAGGAACAGCTGGCGGCTGCGCAGGATCAGTCTCTGCGTACTGCGGCCGAGTTGCAGAACATCCGTCGTCGCGCCGAACAGGATGTGGAGAAGGCGCATAAGTTCGCCCTGGAGAAATTCGCCGGTGACCTGCTGGCGGTGGTCGACAGCCTCGAGCGTGGGCTCGAGCTTTCCAGCCCCGACGACGAGGCGATCCGGCCGATGCGCGAGGGTGTCGAGCTGACGCTGAAGCTGTTGCTGGACACGCTGGGACGCTACCAGCTCGAGCCGGTCGATCCCCATGGCCAGCCGTTCAATCCGGAGCATCATCAGGCCATGGCGATGGAGGAAAGCACGCACACCGAACCGGGCAGCGTGCTGAAGGTGTTCCAGAAGGGTTACCTGCTCAACGGCCGTCTGCTGCGTCCGGCAATGGTGGTGGTCAGCAAGGCGCCGGCGCAAACCCCGCCTTCGATTGACGAGAAGGCTTGAATTCTGGCTGCCGACCCCCATCTGGTAGCCAAGCGTTTTTGTGTTACCCGCAGCCGGTAAACAGGCGCGGATTTCATCCAAGATTTCGGAGATAGACAAATGGGCAAAATCATCGGTATCGACCTGGGGACCACCAACTCCTGCGTCTCCATCCTCGAAAACGGCCAGGCCAAGGTCATCGAGAACGCCGAGGGCGGACGTACCACGCCGTCGATCATCGCGTATGCCAACGATGGCGAGATCCTGGTTGGCCAGTCGGCCAAGCGCCAGGCGGTCACCAACCCGCACAACACACTGTTCGCGGTCAAGCGACTGATCGGTCGCCGGTTCGACGAAGACGTCGTGCAGAAAGACATCCAGATGGTCCCCTACAAGATCGTCAAGGCCGACAACGCCGACGCCTGGGTGGAAGTGAATGGCCAGAAGATGGCCCCGCCGCAGATTTCCGCGGAAATCCTCAAGAAGATGAAGAAGACCGCCGAAGACTACCTCGGCGAGCCGGTCACCGAAGCGGTGATCACCGTGCCGGCCTACTTCAACGACAGCCAGCGCCAGGCCACCAAGGATGCCGGCCGCATCGCCGGGCTCGACGTCAAGCGCATCATCAACGAGCCGACCGCGGCGGCGCTGGCCTACGGCATGGACAAGGCCAAGGGCGACCACACCGTGATCGTCTATGACCTGGGCGGCGGTACCTTCGACGTGTCGGTGATCGAGATCGCCGAAGTCGACGGCGAGCACCAGTTCGAAGTGTTGGCCACCAACGGTGACACCTTCCTCGGCGGTGAAGACTTCGACATCCGCCTGATCGACTACCTGGTCGACGAGTTCAAGAAAGAAAGCGGCATGAACCTCAAGGGTGACCCGCTGGCCATGCAGCGCCTAAAGGAAGCCGCCGAGAAGGCCAAGATCGAGCTGTCCTCCAGCCAGCAGACCGACGTCAACCTGCCGTACATCACGGCCGATGCCAGCGGTCCCAAGCACCTGAACGTGAAGATTTCCCGTGCCAAGCTCGAAGCCCTGGTCGAGGACCTGGTGCAGCGTACCCTCGAGCCGTGCCGTATCGCGCTGAAGGATGCCGGTATCGACGTCGGCAAGATCGACGATGTCATCCTGGTCGGCGGTCAGACCCGCATGCCGCTGGTGCAGCAGAAAGTCGCCGAGTTCTTCGGCAAGGAAGCGCGCAAGGACGTCAACCCGGACGAAGCCGTGGCCATGGGCGCCGCCATTCAGGGCGCGGTACTGGCCGGTGACGTCAAGGATGTGCTGCTGCTCGACGTTTCCCCGCTGACCCTGGGTATCGAAACCATGGGTGGCGTGATGACGCCGCTGATCGAGAAGAACACCACCATCCCGACCAAGAAGTCGCAGGTGTTCTCCACCGCCGACGACAACCAGAGCGCCGTGACCATCCACGTGCTGCAGGGCGAGCGCAAGCAGGCGGCGCAGAACAAGTCGCTGGGTCGCTTCGACCTGGCCGAGATTCCGCCGGCGCCGCGTGGCATGCCGCAGATCGAAGTCACCTTCGACATCGACGCCAACGGCATCCTGCACGTGTCCGCCAAGGACAAGGCCACCGGCAAGCATCAGTCCATCGTGATCAAGGCCAACTCCGGTCTGTCCGAGGAAGAAATCGAGCAGATGGTCCGCGACGCCGAGGCCAATGCCGAGGAAGATCGCAAGTTCGAAGAGCTGGCCGGTGCGCGCAACCAGGGCGACCAGTTGGTCCATGCCACGCGCAAGATGCTGACCGAGGCGGGCGACAAGGCCACCGAGGAAGACAAGGCCAGCATCGAGAAGGCCATCGGCGAACTGGAAGTGGCCATCAAGGGCGACGACAAGGCCGAGATCGAAGCCAAGATCGCTGCGGTGTCCCAGGCTTCCACGCCGCTGGCGCAGAAGATGTACGCCGAGCAGCCTCAGGGTGGCGAAGGCCAGCCGGCTGGCGACGGCGCGCAACCGGGCGACGATGTGGTCGATGCGGAGTTCGAAGAGGTCAAGGACAACAAGTAATCCGCCACTTGTGACCCACATGGAAGGGCGCGCAGCCTGTCGCAAACAGCGCGGGTTGCCTGTCCTTCCGGCTTGCCGCGACGCGTTCGCGACAGGCGTGACCGCTGCGCGGGGGCTTGCTCCCGCGTCGGCGTGTCTGGAGGGTACGAATTTGAAGGTTCAGGAAATTTATGGCCAAACGTGATTATTACGAGGTGCTGGGTGTCGAGCGTGGCGCCAGCGAGGCGGAGCTGAAAAAGGCTTACCGCCGCCTCGCCATGAAGCACCACCCCGATCGCAATCCGGGTGACAAGGCGGCTGAGGAAGCCTTCAAGGAAGCCAACGAAGCCTACGAAGTGCTTTCCGATGCGAGCAAGCGCCAGGCCTACGACCAGTACGGCCACGCCGGTGTCGATCCGCAGATGGGGGCTGGCGCAGGTGCGGCCTATGGCGGCGCCAACTTCTCCGACATCTTCGGCGACGTGTTCAGCGATTTCTTCACCGGCACCCGCGGCAGTTCGCGCGGTGGTGCCCAGCGCGGCAGCGACCTGCGTTACACGCTGGAGCTGGATCTGGAAGAAGCCGTGCGCGGCACGACGGTGACCATTCGCGTGCCGACCCTGGCCGAATGCAAGACCTGTAATGGCTCCGGTGCCAAGAAGGGCACCAGCCCCGTCACCTGTACCACCTGTGGTGGCATCGGTCAGGTGCGCATGCAGCAGGGCTTCTTCTCCGTGCAGCAGACCTGCCCGCGCTGCCATGGCAGCGGCAAGATGATTTCCGATCCTTGTGGCAGCTGCCACGGCCAGGGCCGCGTCGAAGAACAGAAGACGCTTTCCGTGAAGGTGCCCGCAGGCGTCGACACGGGCGACCGCATTCGCCTGACCGGCGAAGGCGAGGCCGGTACCCAGGGTGGCCCGGCGGGTGATCTGTACGTGGTGGTCAACGTGCGTGAGCACGCGATCTTCCAGCGCGACGGCAAGCATCTGTATTGCGAGGTGCCGATCAGCTTCGCCGACGCGGCGCTGGGCGGCGAGCTGGAAGTGCCGACGCTGGATGGCCGGGTCAAGCTGAAGATCCCCGAAGGCACCCAGACCGGCAAGCAGTTCCGCCTGCGCGGCAAGGGTGTGGCGCCGGTGCGTGGTGGTGCGGCAGGCGACCTGCTGTGCCGGGTGGCGGTGGAAACGCCGGTCAACCTGAGCAAGCGCCAGCGTGAAATGCTCGAAGAATTCCGTGGCACGCTTCAGGGCGACACCTCTCATTCGCCCAAGGCCAGCGGTTGGTTCGAGGGTGTGAAACGCTTTTTCGGCGATGTCTGATCGGAAGCTGGGAGCTTGAAGCCGGAAGCCTGAAACGCGCCGGGGCAGCTTCCAGCTTCAGGCTTTCAGCTTGGAGCTTTGAGTTATGCGACGTATAGCAGTGATGGGCGCCGCGGGGCGCATGGGCAAGACCCTGATCGAGGCGGTGCAGCAGACCGCGGGCGCTGCCGGGCTTACCGCGGCGATCGACCGACCGGACAGTACCCTGGTCGGTGCGGACGCTGGCGAACTGGCGGCAATCGGCCGTCTGGGCGTGCCGCTGACCGGTGATGTGGCGAAAGCGGTCGACGAGTTCGACGTGCTGATCGATTTCACCCACCCGTCGGTCACCCTGAAGAACCTGGAAGTCTGCCGTCGCGCTGGTAAGGCGATGGTGATCGGCACCACTGGATTTTCCGTGGACGAGAAGGAGCGTCTCGCTGCCGCGGCCAAGGAGATCCCGATCGTCTTCGCCGCCAACTTCAGCGTTGGCGTGAATCTTTGCCTCAAGCTGCTGGACACCGCCGCGCGGGTGCTCGGCGACGAGGTCGACATCGAGATCATCGAGGCGCACCACAGGCACAAGGTCGATGCGCCGTCCGGCACCGCCCTGCGCATGGGTGAGGTGGTGGCCGATGCGCTCGGGCGCGATCTGCAGAAAGTCGCGGTCTACGGCCGCGAAGGGCAGACGGGCGCGCGTCAGCGCGACACCATCGGCTTCGCCACCGTGCGCGCCGGGGACGTGGTCGGTGATCACACCGTGCTCTTCGCCGCCGAGGGCGAGCGCGTCGAGATCACCCACAAGGCCTCCAGCCGAATGACCTTCGCCAAGGGCGCGGTCCGCGCGGCTTTGTGGCTCGACCAGAAGCCGGCCGGCCTGTACGACATGCAGGATGTGCTGGGGCTGAAGTAGCGAAAAACAGCCGTTCGCAAAGCGGCAGATACTCCCCCGAACTGGTGGGAGATGTGTCCTCGCGACAATTGCCGATCGCAGGCCTGCCAAGGCTCAAAGCATCGCCCCGAGGTCGGGCCTCCCACGAAAGCAGCCGGTGCCGCACCGGACCCTGTGGAGGCGCGCCTTCGGCGATTGCGGTCCGCAGGCCTGCCTGAGGCCTGAGTAGGTTGGCGTAACGGGCACGGCATTGATGGTGCCTACGCTCTGCGTGGGTACAAGACGCGGACGCTCTGCGTCCCTCCTGAGGCGCAGAGCGCCTCTGACTGCGTTCCCACGCAGAGCTTCACTAGTGTCCGGGGAAAATTGTTCATAGCT
>NZ_RFFL01000039.1 GCF_003696285.1 Stutzerimonas nitrititolerans | reverse complement strand
ATGGAGATGCTGGCCGAGACGGACGGGCTGAACATGACCTTCAACGACGACGGTACGGTGACGTTGGAGTGGGGCCGGCGAGAAGATGAGGAGGAGGTGGTGATAGTTGATCAGGAGCACGAGCCGCAGGAAGAGACCGCGGCGCCATTCTGATCAGCGCTTGCCGCGTCGCCAGTCCCAAGGCGGAATCGGCTGAGGATCGCGCCACAGCCCTACGGATCGAGCGCGCGCCTCGGCCTGCTCGAACTCGTAGGCGTGGCGCTCTTCCTGGGGCTGCTCCTTGGCGTAGCGCTCGTACCACCAGGCCATGCCGTTGGCGAGCTGCGCTCGGCCGGCGTCGAGCGTATGGCCGCAGCCTGGGCAATCGGCAGGATCAACCCACACCGAGCCGATGATGCGCTTCCAGTGGTCGCGTTTGGTCCAGTGGATGGTCGCGGTCTTACCGTAGGCCAGGTTGGAAAGGTTCTGGCGTGAGCGCTCGCCGAAAGACTGCTTGCGTTCGGGAGCGTCGATGCCGCGAAGACGGATGCGCTCCTGCCTCTTGTCGGCGGTCAGGCAGGTGAGGGTGTCGCCGTCAGCCACACCGATGACGCGGCATTCGAGCGTGGCAGAGAGAGCAGGGGAGGAGAGCAGAAGTAAGGCGAGGGTGATGCGGTGCATAGCGCCTCCGTGCGCATGTGAAAAGCCCCGCACAGGGCGGGGCTAAATTTGTACTTTTGTCCCGTCGCTCCAAGCTCCGCGATCCGCGCGGTGGTCCATCGGCCTTCCAGGCCCGGGGCACGTCCTGTGCTATTGCGAGCGAACTATGATCGAAAGGATCAGGGCAGGATATGGCTTAATCATGACGTCTACTGTAGGTGATGGCTTACAGCCGTATCGCTTATGAAAAGCCCCGCTAGGTGCGGGGCTTAGCTGTGCGCCCGCCGATCAGTCGTAATCGATGATTATGATTACGCTTTTAGCCGTATCGTATAAATTCAACAGCGAATACGCAAAGATCGAACATATGGCGACCGACATCCCAGACTTTAACTCGGAGGTGCTCAAAACGAAAACCGAATCATTCAATGTAAGCAAGATAACCGACAAAGCGATAAGACCGACCTGCTCTTTAATCGAAAGTAACATCTCAGCTTTTGTGGCCGAAAAACTTTCTGACCCTACGCCTTTTTTATCAATAAGCTCGCGAATCTTTGTAAGAACGATGCCCATTGTTGCTGAGTTTATCGCTAGCAACGCGATAAGCAATGTAATCAGGTTTCCCTTTAAAAAATCGTTCAGGTACTGACTCTGCCCAGCTGTCTGAGCAAGCTGGCATAGATACCCTATGCCCAAAGCTATTAGGGAGGTCGTCAGAACCTGTTTAATCATTTCATCAAGCTCTTGAGTATTTCCGCCACAGCATCAGCGTCTCCCTCTAGTTTAGCATCTGCAACCTCGATTTCCTTAACAGTAGTCGACGTACTGATCTTCTTTTTGATGCCAGCCAAGCTGATCGATACGTTACCACCGCCTTCGCTGGTATATGAGGCTAGCCCCTCAACCACCTCATCGCTTTTTTCGAGTACGAGAGCTGACTCAGGATCCGACTCAAGCGAAAGGGTGCTCTTAACGGCATTGGTGCGTTTCGCAAAGGACCTAAGATCATCAGGAAGTGCTTTTGAGATTGACGCCATATTAGGCGTCACGAGCTCAAATTCGACTTTCTTTATGCGCCCCTTGTGCTTATCAACTAGATCCCAAAACACCTTTTCTTCAAAAAGTGGCTCCGCTGCTGCAACGAGCTGATGTCTTGATAGTGGTTCTTCAAGGGATTTCATCAAAAGCCGGGCTGCGGCAATAGGTTTCTGAAATGCCTGAGTTCGATGTTGAACAGCAATAAGCTGCTTATCGGGGTGGTTCCATATTGCTACCCAAATTTTAGGCCAATGGTCCGCTGGCCTTGATCCGAAATCTTTCGTTTCTAGATTTACTGAGCGGTTGACGGCAATTCTGTAGAGGAAGAAGTCATCGCTGTCGACCAGCTTCTGCACGTTTACCTCGGTTCGTTCGCTCTTGAATAACGTCGGAGCGCGGAGAGCCGCCGAGAACAGTTCGTTCTTTTGCTTGATGAGCTCATCAACCGAATTGGGGCCGTAAAGATCACCCTGAAAGTATCTGTCTCGAGGAAGAAGCTGGTAACGAAACAGGTGAAAACGTGATTTTGCCATGATGTTCCTTGAATGCCAGGCCTCTTCCGGCGCACTCCGCAGAATCTGCAGATCCTGCGGCGCCTCGTTCGTGGCGGTGCCCTAAACCTTGCTCGGCGGCACGATGGCGCCGAGCCCTACATCATCGCCCCGCCGCGC
>NZ_RFFL01000038.1 GCF_003696285.1 Stutzerimonas nitrititolerans | reverse complement strand
CCACGGCCAACGCCACCGACGCCCAGCTGCGCGACCGCGCCACGCACACCGGTACCCAGGCGATCGATACGGTGTCCGGGCTACAGGCAGCACTGGATAACAAGATCAACACCACCGAGCGTGGCGTCTCCGGCGGCGTCGCGACCCTGGATGAGTTCGCTCGCATTCCGCCCAGCCAGCTGCCGAGCTACGTCGATGACGTGCTGGAGTTCCCGACACTCGCGAACTTCCCGACCGTAGGCGAGGGTGGGAAAATCTACATCGCGGTCAACCAGGGCACCCAGGCGAACCCGACTCGCCAGTACCGCTGGACCGGCTCTGTCTACGCCGAAATCAACCCCTCACCGGGCACGACCGACGCTCTGGCCGAGGGCTCAACCAACCTGTATTTCAGCGAACACCGCGTGCGCAACACGGCGCTGACGGGACTGAGCCTGCTCAGCTCGGTGGCGATCACCGCAGCGGATACGGTGTTGTCGGCCCTAGGGAAGTTGCAGGGCCGCTTGAACCTGCTAGGCACCGCTGCGAATGCAAACGCCCAGGTGAACCCATCGGACACCACTTCCGGCGCGTTGATGTCGGTGGGGGCTGGTGGCTGGATGGCTACTGGATCGCCTTTCGCCTTAGGGCTAGGGGAGGACACCGAGACCTTGTGGGAGAGACCTACAGCGGTGTACTCGTTTGGCTCTGGCGGCTACGTTAATCCTGCGCCCGGAAACTTTTCCAACGTGCTCCACATTCAGCATGCCAACACTGCCGGGGAAATCTCGTTTGGGATGATAAGCGACGCATTCGGTGTCAGGCGTGCATTCAACGGCGAGTATGGACCCTGGAGAGAACTGTGGCACTCCGGCAACTTCGATCCCGCCACCAAGCAAGACAAGTCGTCGGTTATCGGCACAGCTACAACCCGCACGCTTTCTCTGGCAGACGCCTGGAACTATGTGCGGCCCGGTACGACGAGTGCCATCACGCTGACCGTTCCGACAAACGCCTCGGTGGCGTTTGATATCGGCACCGAGATCACCGTCCGAGCGCTGGGCAACGTCACCCTGGCGGCAGCAAGCGGCGCCACGCTCAATGCGCCATCGGGCGGCACGCTGAGCATGACCGCGCGCATGACCGTAACCCTCAAGAAGGTCGGCACGAACGAATGGGACGTGATCGGCCAAACGGTGGCAGCATGATGCCCGGTGTAGTGGCGGGGTTTCCGCGCAAGGCAGCACAGGCCAGCATCACCCTTGTAGCCGCCTACGACGGGCCGGATTGGGGAGGCTACGAGGCCGGCAATTTCGGCTCGATCAGTCCGGCCGGCGCCAGTGCCATTCCGGGTGCACCTGCTATCGAGGGGGCGAATGGGGAAATTCTCGCGGTCCTCTACGAACGCTATGAGGGGCTCGTCCACAGGTTGTACATCGAGGTCAGGGGCGACTATTCGGCACCGCCGTTCACGTCGCTGCAGATCGATGGCGGCACGCCACTGACGGGTTTTTTTCGCTACGGCACTTGGTGGGCGCTGTACCCGCTGGCATCTAACCCCATCCCGGCCGGTGAGCATTCGCTGGTGTTTGCCTGATACTTGGCTAGGCTCAGGCACTCAATACGAGTGCACATAATTTTTCCGCAAGATACGTGGCGGTTGTATGTGCTTGGTCGGGGATGGCTAGAAAGACTGATCCGACAATTGTAAGCACTGCAGCCAATACAATAGTGCCAGATCCCTGTCCAATAATTTGAGGAAGTGTTGCTTGCTCATGATATTTGATCTGTGCAAGACAAATATCGATGCGCCTATCTGCGATAAGTAGTGCCTGTCTGAAGTAATTTTCATCCTGAATCGCAACTTTCTGTAGTTCTTTAACCTGCTTTTGCAGACTGATTATCGGGTCCCGATCAAGCCCTGTAATGGATTCGGTGAATTTGAAGCTAGCTGATTGCCTGCTGTCCTGTTCAGGAAGAAAGGACTCAAAAGCTGTCTTTCGTGCCCGCGCAGCATTTCGGGCATTGCTGAGCGCAAGAGCAATAGAGGAGATCGCGGAACAAACAACGATCGCCAGTCCAAACTCGATGAACCAGTTTTTACTGGTAAGACCAAGGCCTATTGTCACGAGCAGTATTACTAGCGGGATGATCCCAGTTAGGTAAGGCAATGTTCTCGTCCTGAGGGTAGGGTTATGGCTTTATGATAATCAACTTAGCTTGGGTTTCGCCCAGGTCTGTGCGACAGGGCACGGGCAGCGTGTTTTTCTTCCGGCAAGATCGGGGCTCACCAACGCAAAAGGAATTGCAATGCGCGCCTCGATCAAACAAGTGCTATCCCTGACCCTCTTCGGCCTCTGCACCGGCTTGGCTGGCGCCTACCTCGGCATCAACCAGGCCTACGACAGGC
>NZ_RFFL01000037.1 GCF_003696285.1 Stutzerimonas nitrititolerans | reverse complement strand
GCCGCGTGATCGGCATCGCCGACGGCGATACCTTCAGCTGCCTCACCGCCAACCGGGATCAGGTGCGTGTTCGGCTGGCCGGAATCGACGCACCGGAGTTGGGCCAGCCCTACGGCCTTCGTGCGCGACAGGCCCTGTCGGGCTTCGTATTCGGCAAGGACGTCACACTCATCGTCCAGGACCGCGACCGCTACGGGCGGACCGTGGTGCAGGTGAAGGTGGCCGATCTCGAAGTGAATGCCGAACTGGTCAGGACCGGTGCCGCCTGGGCATATCGCGTTTATCTGAAGGATCGCACTCTGCTGAATCTCGAAGCGGTGGCGAAGGAGTTCAAGCGGGGCCTGTGGTCACTGTCCAAGGCGGAACGGAAAGCCCCCTGGGAATGGCGCCAGGACAAGCGCGGCACTTCTGTTATGCAGACCGTATCCAAACGGCCGGTGCCGCCGGTGGCCTCGCAAGGCGGATTCAGCTGCTCGGTAATCAAGTCGTGCGCCCAGATGAGCGGATGCGCAGAGGCTCGCTTCCAGCTTCGGACGTGCAGGAATCCGCGCATCGATGGTGACGGCGACGGGATTCCGTGCGAGGCGATCTGTCGGTACTTGCTGTGCCTTGTCTGGGCGCAGTCGCGAGTATCGGCTCGTTATGAACCGGTATGGATCATCCATGCGATGAAGGCCACTAGGGGCACAATCAGCACCAAGCCGCCGACAGCTACCGCGAAGCCCCAGGCAAAGCCCCGCTCGCCTTGGAACCGGCCACCGCTGAGGAAAGCCAGCACACGACTGCCGATACGGTGAGCCAACAGATTGATTGCGACGTCCGAGATGAAGTCCATTTGATGTCCGTGTGCTCGAGCCCTGAAGCGAATGGGCGATGGTTGAAGCATCTATGGACGGTCTGTGTATGGGTCGCATCCTACTTACAGATTGCTGGTCCTCGAATTGAGTTACAGAGCCCGCGTGACAGGTAGCGTGTCCGACCTTCATGCCCGAGTCATGCAGAAGATCGATTGTGAACCGGTCGTCTCCCCTACAGTGGGGTTTCCCCATCGACACAGAACCATATCTGCCCATCTTCCACTTCGATGTGGCCATCGATGACGAGCGGCCGCCAGCCCTTGGCACCCCTGTTCGGCTTGGCATTGGGATCATTGGCCACCGGCACTATCGCACGCGGCGTACGCTGCCCCCCGATAACCATGTCGACATGGCACTGCCAGCGTGAGTGGCCGGCCCTTGGGTTCTGCTTCGACTCCGCCAGATTGTAGTGCGCGCCATTCGTGCGGAGTGGGTATCGGATCCGAGCGCCTTTGTCGTCTCGTTGCCACTGGTGATCCCAGGCGTCGAAGACAATCGTCTGATCAACCTCATGCGACCAGTGGAAGCGCGGCGCGAGCCCATGGAAGCCAAGCATCTGAAGAATATCCTTGCGACGACGAAGAGCGCTGTTTCTATCCATGGTCTTCCCCAATTCTTGAGGATGGTGGGTTGAGCATGACGGTCGATACGTATTCCGGCGGCCCGGGAAGATGATAGTGCAATGGTGGCGTCTCCCGGGCGGAGCCGGGTCGCGCTGGCGTGCTACGCATCGAGCCGGCCGTGCCGTCTCGCCCCCGGGAGGGCTTTCATCGCTGACGCGGTAGCAACTGAGTCCGGTCTGTCGCGGCCCCTTCTCGCTCCATACTTGCCGTCACGACTGGCAGGTATCGGCCAAAAGCGGTCATCCGGTATCTACAAAATCCGGGGCGATTCAGCCAGCGAGTAATCACGCTGTGTTCGCTTAACACCTTGCTACATCTGGATCTCCAAGAAGTTGGATTGGGAGGTGTAAACCTTGTTCAGGACGGGACATTGAGACTGCTGAAGCCTGCATCATTGCGGGCTTTGTTGGCGGTAAAAAAGCCGACCGTGGGAGCCCAGGGTCGGCGCGGTGAAGCAGTTCATTCAGTTCTTGAGGAAGTTCAGCAGATCCTGATTGAAGCGATCCTTGTGCGTATCGGTCAGGCCATGGGGCGCACCGGGGTAGACGATCAGCTGCGCGTCCTTGATCTGCGCGGCGGAGGCCTTTCCGGAGATGTCGAGCGGCACGATCTGATCGTCATCACCGTGGATCACCAACGTCGGTACGTCGAATTTCTTCAAGTCCTCGCGGAAGTCCGTGGCCGAGAACGCGGCGATGGAATCGTACGTGTTCTTGTGGCCCGCTTGCATGCCCTGTGCCCACCAGCTGTCGATCAGGCCTTGCGAGACCTTGGCGCCTGGGCGATTGAAGCCGAAGAACGGACCGGAGGCGATGTCGAGGTAGAGCTGCGATCGGTTTTCCAGCGAGGCCTTCCGGATGCCGTCGAAGACTTCCAGTGGCACGCCGCCCGGATTATCGGCCGTTTTCAGCATCAGCGGCGGTACGGCGCTGATCAGTGCGGCTTTCTTGACCTTGTCGGTACCGTGGCGGCCAATGTAGCGCGCCACTT
>NZ_RFFL01000036.1 GCF_003696285.1 Stutzerimonas nitrititolerans | reverse complement strand
CCGGGATTTCCAGGTTGTTGACGATGTGCAGCATCGCCGTCACCAGGATGAAGCCGCCGAAGAACCAGTTGCCCACATAAATGTGCTTGGCCTTGCGCTTCATGATGGTGCCGAAGAACACCGTCGCGTAGCTGATCCAGACGATGGCCAGCAGGATATCGATCGGCCATTCCAGCTCGGCGTATTCCTTGGAGCTGGTGAAGCCCTGCGGCAGGGTGATCACTGCGGCGACGAGGACTGCCTGCCAACCCCAGAAGGTGAAGGCGGCCAGACCGTCGGAGAACAGGCGAGCCTGCGAGGTCCGCTGGACCACATAGAAGGAGGTTGCCATCAAGGCGCAACCACCGAAGGCGAAGATCACCGCGTTGGTGTGCAAGGGTCGCAAGCGGCCGAAGCTGGTCCACGGCAGGTCGAAGTTGAGTCCAGGCCACACCAGCTGTGCGGCGATGAACACTCCCAGACCCATTCCGATGATTCCCCACACCACCGTCATGATGGCGAATTGGCGAACCACCTTGTAGTTATATGCAGTCTCACTTATTGCTGTGCTCATGCAAGGCTTCCACGCTAAATGGCATATCAAGGGGGGCAAAAACGGCGGCAAGTATGGAGAAAGGAGGGGGTCAATGCAATCGACGCCCCGGCCGTCTCAAGCGGTTTGGGCCCTGATGCCGCGGCTTTTCCGTATGGTTCGAGTGGTCGTTTTCGGCGTCGGGACGATGAGCCGAAACGGCCGCTTCGCCTTGTGGTGCTGGCAAGCAGGCGAATGACAGCAAAGCTTAGAAGCTTGCCGCGAGGAGGGGGAAGAACGCTTGGTCAGTTCATGTGCGACAGAGCGTCGCAGGGCGGGTTTTCGTGACTTTAAACAGGGCGGCATTCTCTGCCGCCCTGTATGGACTTACTGCTTGGCTATTTGTTCCGCTTGTTGCGAAAGGCTGTAGACGTAGGCAGCGAGCAGGTGCACCTTGTCGTTGCCGAGGTACTGCTCCTGGGCCGGCATCTGACCGTTTCGCCCGTGACGCACGGTCTGCTGCAGCTGGGCCAGGCTCGAGCCATAGATCCAGCCGGCGGCGCTGTCCAGGCGGGGCGCACCGAGCGCGGCCATGCCTTCTCCGCCTTGGCCATGGCAGACCGAGCAGGTTTCAGCGTAGACCTTCTTGCCCGCTTCGAGATCGGCTTCGCTGCCTTCAGGCAGGGTCAGCCCGGCGAGCTCTTGGCGTACGAAGGCGGCAACGTTCTTGACGCCTTCTTCGCCGATGACCTGGCCCCAGGCCGGCATTGCTGCGGTACGTCCATGCAGAATGGTGGTCTTGATGGTGTCGGCATCGCCGCCCCAGCGCCATTCGCTGTCGGCCAGATTAGGGAAGCCGTTGGACCCCTTGGCATCCGAGCCATGACAGATCGAGCAATAGTTGGCGTACAGGCGGGCACCGATTTTCAGTGCGCTTTCGTCCTGTGCGACCTGTTCGACGCTCATGGCCGAGTACTTGGCAAAGATCGGACCGAACTTGGCGTTCGCCTGATCGACTTCGCGCTGCCACTGTTTTTCCTGAGTCCAGCCGTCCTCGTAACCGGGGAAGACGCCTTTCCAGTTGCCCAGGCCGGGATAGATGATCAGGTAGAGGATGCCGAACACCAGGGTACCGATGAACAACCAGAACCACCACTTGGGCAGCGGGTTGTCATACTCCTCGATGCCGTCGAAGGAATGTCCCATGGTCTTGTCGGTAGTACCGGCCGACTCGCCCTTGCGGGTGGCGAAGATCAACCAGAACAGAGCGACAATGGTGCCCAGCGTCAGCAGGGCGATGTATCCACTCCAGAATGTGCTCATGTGCTACTCCTGGACAGCCGAGCCGCTCTGGCTGTCCGCGATTTATGTCCCCGGCGGCTGCCTGTGCAGCTCGCCGCTCTCGATGGTTCAGCGCTTGTTGGTCAGCGCGGTTCCCAGTACCTGCAGATAGGCAACCATGGCGTCCATCTCGGTTTTGCCCTTGACGGCATCCCTGGCTCCGGCGATGTCTTCGTCGGTGTAGGGAACGCCCAGGGTGCGCAGCGCCGACATCTTCTTGGCGGTGTCCTTGCCATCGAGGGTGTTCTCGACCAGCCACGGGTAGGACGGCATCTTCGACTCCGGCACGACGTTGCGCGGGTTGTAGAGATGCGCGCGGTGCCAGTCATCGGAGTAGCGGCCGCCGACGCGGGCCAGATCCGGGCCGGTACGCTTGGAGCCCCACAGGAAGGGGTGGTCGTAGACGCTTTCACCGGCGACCGAGTAATGGCCGTAGCGCTCGGTTTCGGCGCGGAACGGTCGGATCATCTGCGAGTGACAGCCCACGCAGCCTTCCTTGATATAGATGTCGCGACCTTCAAGCTGCAACGCGGTGTAGGGCTTCATGCCTTCCACCGGCTCGTTGACGGCGTCCTGGAAGAACAGTGGGACGATCTGGGTCAGACCGCCGATGCTGACTGCAAGGATCATGAACAGCGTCAGCAGGCCGACGTTCTTTTCGAGTATTTCGTGCTTCTTCATCAGTCGGCTCCTCAGGCGATCTGCGCGGCGGCTTCGTATTCGGCCGGCTTGGCGACACGCACGGTGCGCCAGGTGTTGTAGGCCATCAGCAGCATGCCGGCGAAGAAGATCGCGCCGCCGACCACGCGGACGATGAAGCCCGGATGACTGGCCTCGAGCGCCTCGACGAAGGAATAGGTCAGGGTGCCGTCGCTGTTGATCGCGCGCCACATCAGGCCCTGGGCGATGCCGTTGA
>NZ_RFFL01000035.1 GCF_003696285.1 Stutzerimonas nitrititolerans | reverse complement strand
TCATCGTCAAGCTTCTACACCAAACCCCCGACCCTCGAAAGAAGGTCGGGGGTTTGTCTTTGCGTGGAAGAAAATGCCGCGCTGGGCTCTTGCTCCATCTGCCGCTATGATGCCCGCCTTGCTGGCAGGGGGTTGCATGAACAGTTTGCTGAAAGTGCTGCAGGATGGACGTTTCCACTCGGGGCAAGAACTCGGATCTGCGCTGGGTATTAGTCGTAGCGCAGTGTGGAAGCATCTGCAGAGGCTCGAGGCGAGCTTGGGGATACAGCTTCATAAAGTTCCTGGGCGGGGTTATCGACTGGCAGAGCCCATTTCGCTGCTTGATAGGGAGGGGCTCGAGCTGGAGTTCGAGCAGCTCGGCTGGGCGTTGCGAGTTCTGGAAAATACTGACTCGACAAACGCTGAGGCTCTCAGGTTGCTTTCCTCGGGGGCCCCTCCGCCTTTCGTGGTTCTTGCTGAAACTCAAACCAGTGGCCGGGGGCGCCGAGGTAGGGAATGGGTGAGCCCACCCGCACAGAATCTCTACTACACGCTCGCACTGACGATAACTGGTGGACCCCAACGTTTATCAGGCCTGAGTCTGGTGGTTGGTCTGGCCGTCATGCACGCTTTGCGTCAGCTGGGCGTGGAGCGAGCAGGGGTCAAATGGCCTAACGATATCTATGTAGATGGGAAGAAGATTGCAGGGATACTGCTTGAGCTGACCGGCGACCCAGCCGATGTCTGTCATGTCGTCATCGGTGTCGGAATAAATGTCAACATGATTGCCGATGCGGTGGAGATAGGGCAAGCCTGGACGTCGATGCGGGTCGAGAGCGGAAATCTGGTGGATCGGAACGAGCTTGCTCGCGTCCTGAGTCGATCATTGCAGCATTATCTGAATCGGCACACCGACGAAGGTTTTTCCGGGCTGCGAGCGGAATGGGAGAGTAACAACATCTGGCGTGGGCAGCGCTGCTGCTTGAGTGCGGGTTCGCAGCACATCAAAGGCTTGGTGTTGGGTGTCGATGAGCAAGGGGCATTGAGGTTGATGGTGGATGGACAGGAAAGCCGTTTTAGCGGTGGTGAGCTGAGTCTGAGGCTTGATCATGATTCTTGAGCTCGATTGCGGAAACAGCTTCATCAAGTGGCGTGTGATCGATCTCGATGCGAGTGGCATCATCCATGCGTCGGGGCTTGCTGATGAGCCTGAGCGGCTGCTGGAAGAGTTATTGTCCCTGTGCCCGATCACTATCTCCCATTGCCGACTGGTCAGTGTTCGGAGTGATACGGAGACTCGTCTGCTTACCGAAGTGATCTCTGGCTCGTTGGGCGTCGAGGTGGTTTGCGCTATGCCTTCCATCAAGCTTGCTGGCGTGACGAACGGCTACGAGGATTTTCAGCGACTGGGGCTCGACCGGTGGTTGGCGGTTGTGGCGGCCTATCAGTTGTGTTGCAAACCCTGCGTCGTGATTGATCTGGGCACGGCCGTGACCATTGATCTGGTGGCCGGGGATGGTAGGCATCTGGGAGGGTATATCACCCCGGGCATGGCGCTTCTGACCGAGCAGTTGCGCACTCATACCAAGCGTATCCTGTACAGCGCCGAAGAAGCGCGGATGGCCTTGAGTGATACGTCGCCGGGCCGCAGTACGAGTGAGGCTGTCGAGCGTGGTTGCCTGAGGATGTTGCGCAGCTATATCGAGGACCAGATCGTTTGTGCTGCTCGGTGCCTCGGAGAGGAGCCTGCAATCTACGTAACTGGCGGCGATGCTTCCCTTTTTGCCGAGGCGCGCCAAGTGGAATTCGTTCCAGACTTGGTGTTCAAAGGGCTAGCAATAGCCTGTCCGTTATGAGGTTCTGATGCGCTGGCTCTTGCTTCTTCTGGTGGTGCTCAATCTGCTTTTCTACGTTCATCATCAGCAGGCTCCCAGCCGCACCGCTAAGATGCAGGGGCCGGCTGATGTCGCTTCGGGTTCCGACATCCGTCTGCTGAGCGAAACGGAACTGCCGGCGCGTCGGCAGCAGTCGCATACGCCGACCGGAGAGGCCGTGTGTCTATTTCTCGGTGGCTTCGATGATAAGTCGCTGACCTCCGCACTGAGGCAGCGGCTGTTGAGCCTGGATATCGCTTCCACGCTACAGGGTATCGATGCCGCGGCTGGTATCGACTACTGGGTCTACCTTCCGCCATTGGTGTCTCGCCAGGCTTCGCTGAGGCAGCTTCGAGAGTTGCAGTCTCGTAACATAGATAGCTACATCATCACGGTGGGCGATCTGGCCAATGGAATTTCCCTGGGAATATTTTCACGGAAGGACTCGGCCGAAAGCGTGGTGAATCGACTGCAAGAGGTTGATTACCAGGCATTGATTCGTGAGTTGCCAAGGGTTCATCGCAAGTACTGGGTTCGTGTGGAAAGCGAAAGTCGATCTCAGATGGATGATCGGCTGCTGCAGAGCATGGCGCGCGACTTCCCATCCTTGCAGCAGCAACAAATGCCCTGCTCAAGCGTTGCAACTTCCGAATAGTTTGCATAGAATGGCGCCCGCTTCACGACACGCCTTTTCAAGGCGAGTCGTGAAATGATTGTCAACGCAGCTAACCTCAAGTTTTTAAATGAGAAAATGCTTGACAGTGAGGTGGCTGACATAGAGAATGCCGCCTCGTTTCGGAGGGGTTCCCGAGCGGCCAAAGGGATCAGACTGTAAATCTGACGTCATCGACTTCGAAGGTTCGAATCCTTCCCCCTCCACCAGATTCAAGCGTAGGCCTCGGCTATCGCGGGTATAGTTTAGTGGTAGAACCTCAGCCTTCCAAGCTGATGATGCGGGTTCGATTCCCGCTACCCGCTCCAGGTTTCAGGTCTGTGCATCAGGTTGCAAGTGTTTCGCTCATGTAGCTCAGCTGGTAGAGCACACCCTTGGTAAGGGTGAGGTCAGCGGTTCAAATCCGCTCATGAGCTCCAAAACCCAAAGGCAGATATGCGAATATCTGCCTTTGTTTTAATGGTGGCGTGACTAGCTCAATTCAACGATGGGAGACGGTCTCGATGGCTAAAGAAAAATTCGAACGTAACAAACCGCACGTCA
>NZ_RFFL01000034.1 GCF_003696285.1 Stutzerimonas nitrititolerans | reverse complement strand
GATAGTTCGGACATGGACTTTCCTTTGGGCATAAAAAAGGGTATTCGGGAAAGGGTGTTGTTATGCCCTTTCTGAATACCCCTAGGTGATGTGGTTGGTTGTGTTGTTAGCCTTCCTCTTGGAAAGCTCCCGTTCCTGGTTCTGAATACAGTTGCAGGATGCTGAAAATAGGAACGCCGTAATCCACCAACTCATCCTCGATGGGCTCGACTGCCATGATTTCCCTGGCCAGGAACGGCGCTAGCCGCTTGGTTTCTGGCGGCTTCACTTTGTGCTCTAGGGTGAACATGATCTTGGCGCGGAACATCTCGAAGCTCAGGCCGCGCGCGTTACGGTTCACGTCGCGCAGGTAGCGGTTGATCGACTCGGTCAGTGCGTTGGTGTACCGCTGGGGGATGAACTTGAAGTAGTTGAAAATGTACTCGCCCCAGTTGGTCATCATGGTCGTGACAACCTTCCAGTCCTTCTCTTGCTCGGCAGGGATGCGTTGACGCCATTCGTCATAGGCTTGCCTGGCTGCATTGTGGGTCTTGCTATTCCAGATGTTGTAGAAGCCTTCCTTGAGGTTGTAGGCGGTGCCTAGCTCGGGGAACTGATCGAACCACGTCTTGATCTTCAGGTGCGCCCAAACGTCCAGGTCACGCCGCCGCATCAGCATTAGCTTGCGGTCTCCTTTCAGGGTGCGCTTCTGGGGAGCTGTAAGACCTCGCTTGATCCGCTTGCGTATCTGGTCCATCGCATCGTTGGCGTACCGAACAACGTGGAACTTATCGACGATGACTGTGGCGTTTGGGAACAGCTCTAGCGACACGTCTTTATACGGATGGAACATGTCCTGGCAGACGATCTGGACCCTGTCCCGGCCACGCATGTTGGAGATGTAGTTGTGGATCACGATCTTCTTGCGGTTAGGCAGAACGTCGATGATCGTCGTCTCTTCCAGGTTGATCAGGACGCACCGGTACTCACCGCCGACAAGCAACTCGTCAATGCCGAGGACTCGCGGAAGCATCGGCCTGTAGCCCGCCTCCTGCTCTGCGCAGTAGTCGCGCAATGCCCGGCGCACCACTGACTCATCCACGCCAAGATCGCGGGCGACCGCTGAGTTCGTGCTGGTCATGGCGTGCTTGATTACGTAGGCATGGCAGCGCTTCGTCATGCGGTGCTTCTCGTCGAATTCCAGCAGAGCCGGCGAGAAGACCTTGCCGCAGGTCTTGCACTTGTAGCGGCGCCGCATGCCCCAGAGCACCGTGCGCTTGCCCCTGATAGGCAGGTCAACGTACTTGGTCAGCTTCCTGGAGAAACGAATCGACTGACCGATAGCGCCGCAGGCGGTGCAGAACTCGGGCGCCGGAAGCTCAACCTTGAACTGCAGATCGTGTTCATCCTCGAGGAATTCCACGATCTCAACTTTGAGCGGGTGAAGTAGGGAAAGCGAATCAGCCACTGACTCGGCCCTGACCTGCGTTGTGTGCCATGGCCTCCCGGCGTTTCTCCAGAGCGATCAGCCGTAGCACGTCCTGATCGGCTTTGCTTACCACATAGTGAACGACGCGCTCTATTGCCTCGGCGGCAACGAGCAGTTCGTCCCTAGCGGGGGCGGGGCCGGCATATGCCAGCTCAACGCGAGTACCAGCCATCGCAACCCCACAGAGATCCGTGAAACGGTCCGGCGGCGGGCCATCATGCCAGTCGGTCATCACTTCGCCTTCAGCATTAATGAGCCGGTGTGCCACAGGCTGCTGCTCGATTTGCTGATGATTTTTTTGCTGTTCCATGTCGCTCTCCGTCGGGATTGGTGAGCCCAGCATAACAACATTTAAAGCCGAAGCTAATACCAATACGTTTTAAGGCTGCGCCTTGCCTGCAACAACACGTAAAACCGATAACCCATAAAAAACACCCTGCGAGAGCGTAGCCTTCGCAGGGTGTGGGGTGGACATCTCATTAACCCGCCGGAGCGGGTTTGTGTGTTGGGTGGCGGCTTAGTAAATGCCGAGTTCTCGTCTTGCCCTGGGCGAGTTGATCGGAATCACACCTGGATTTTTGCAGGCCGGGCATACCTTCTGGCGGGTGGTCAGACGCCAGATGCTGTAGATGATTCCGGGCACCAGGAAACACAGCCACAGAATGATTTCGATGAGTATCGAGCCGCGCGTATGCGTTTGCCCTTCGCTCGTCGTTCCGCACGCCGGACAGTAGAGGCTGCCATTGCGCTCCGCCCGACCCTGCGCAACAGCTGCGCGAGCGCCCTTCATGCCCTTCGCCAACTTCTCGGCGACCGTGGGTGCTCTGTAACTGGCGAAGTGGGCGCGGCACTTCACGCAATCATCCGGACTGGCCTGCATCTCGCTCATCGTTGGCTCATAGCCGCATTTCGGGCACTGCATCGAATTGCCTCTGTTCAGTTCTTGTGGCCAGACTGGTAACTTGAACGAACACACCCGCGTCTATCGTAGTTAACGCTGGTGACGTCGAGATACTTGTCATTCCAGTAGGTGCTAGTCCCGGCTCCTCGGGCGCCTCCGTCTCGATTCGGCTTGCCGTGGATGCTCTCGACATCCTTACGCGACATGCCAGGCACGATCTCACCGCGGACCTTTGCGGTGCGCAGGTCGCGATCAGACAAGCCAGTATCGCATTCAACTCGCGGAGCACTTCCGCCAACCACCGCGACGCCGCGGCGAGGGGCTTGTTGCGGTTGCGGGGCGCCATACTCACCAGCAGCAGCTGACGGGCTTGCATTCACGCGAGGCTGGGCCATTTGAACGGGCGCACTGCTGCCGCTGATCCTTGGATTATGAGCCCTGACCACGTCGTCCAGTCCGGTGTTGTCCGGGCAATTCTGGCCCTTGGTAAAAGTCACCTTGCCGGCGGCATCCACGCACTTGAATATGGTTGCCGCTCCGGCCTGTGACGAGAATAGCAACGCCACTAGGATGAAGCCGAAACTACGCATTAGGTTCCCTCCTCCATTCGGTCTTGAGAACCATATCACGGCGCCATCATCCAAGCCCACTGCCTGCATGAGCATGGATTCGGACGCTTAAGCCACCGCAGTGTTTTGCACTTCCCACTGCCACATGGCGGCCTCGCCTTCATCCATGATGTTCGGGTCCGCCAGCAGCTTGATCTGCACGGGGATGACGCCGAACTCGGCGCCCTGGTTGAGCGGGATTCCGCCGTTGAGGGCGATCTTGCAGTAGAAGCACTGGATCCGGCGGCGCTCGCCGTTACCCCCTTCGTTGGTCTGGCCGGTCATCACTCGGTAGAAGCGCTGGCCAGTAGTGAACGGTTTGATGACATCCACGGTCGGGTAGCTGTAGTCGACGAGAATCGGCAGGCTCGGCAGGCCGCCGGCCGCCGGCGATTCCGCTGCGATGGCCGTGGCCAGCGGGCCGCCCGGAAGGATGCGAATGCCGAAAGGGCCGACCGCGTAATCGACGTTCCGGGTGTAGGTGGTGGCACCGTCTTCGCTGGTGACGGCGGTCACTTCCAGTGGGATGTTGGCGAGCATGATGGCTCGATCGATGAAGGCTGGATGCTCCTCTCCCGTTACCGTTCCGCTCGGCACCTGGGTGACGGAGCCGTACATGGCGATGGCGGCGGCGCGAGGGC
>NZ_RFFL01000033.1:481-3761 GCF_003696285.1 Stutzerimonas nitrititolerans | reverse complement strand
AATTGGAGTTAAAACCTTTTGATTAATATGTGTCATGCGATAACTTTTCGGAATATCTAAGCGTTCTCTAAAATCATCAATTTGTATTTTAAAATAACCTGTATGCTTATATTGTTTTAGAAGTCTAAACATATTTTTAGAATAGGTAGATTTAAGGTGTGTCATTTCTTTTAATTCAAATTTAGTGAAATCTGCTGTTATCTCGTTTAAAACATGTTTTAATTTAGGATTAATACTAACGATAAGTTCTTGTGTATCTACATTAACTTCATAACCAGTAAATAATACAAATTTTTTAAATGATAAACCACTTCGTTCTGTGTAAGTTAAACTTAGCAATTTATCATAAACATGTTCTAAATCTTTAACAAATCTTTTTTGAGAACGGTGATAGTAATTACTTAAATGACGTAATTCTTCAAATGGAATAGTAACTTCTTTTACATCTTGTTCTTTGAGTTTATTGCAAAGACCAAAAAAAATATCAATTTCTGTACTTGTAAATTTACGTAAAGGGACTAAATTCATTTCGTTTTGATATACAACAGTTTCTCCAGACATAATTTGACACACTCCCATGTACATTGTAAGGACACTTTAATATTATTTAGGTTTCTCATAAATAATATGTTTATCTTTACAAACATTATATTATCAAACTTGTAACTACAAAGGCAACTTAAAATAAAAAAGTTGCCTTTGTAGTTACAAAAAGTTGCCTTTGTAGTTACAAAAAGTTGCCTTTGTAGTTACAAAAAGTTGCCTTTAACATTCTAAAAGCCTTGTCACTCTAAGGGGCAAACAGTACCTAAAAAGGTTTTAAAAAGATTTATAAAAATATATTAAAAAGGTCGGAGTAAAATACTTCAAACGCATTCCGCATTCAAATATATTTCTAAAGAAACCAACACAAAAATAAACTTTTAAAAGAATGGAGGTATTTTTTAAAGTTTAGAAACCCCAAATATCTTCATCAATTAATTTAGAAATCATACTCACATCTATCACTTCCAATACAATATCTTTGCTACCTTGGAATTCTTATAATAATATAGAAATGCAAAGGTATTGTTCCTCCTTACAGAACTATTTAATAAGCGCTGTAAGTAAGGTAATGATTGTTCTTAATAGGTTGATCATACTTATTAAATTTTTATCTCCTCTTTTCATGAGATAAGCACTTAAGCTAGTATTATACTTGTTTAAGTGCTTATTTTATTGATTTATTCTAATTCTAAATCATTCTCTGTCTCTTTTTTAATAGGTGCTGATGCCTTTCTTATATGATGGTCTATCCCTGACACATCACCTTGATATGCATGTGTTAAAGCCCCCTGATCGACCGTATCGGGATCAATACCGACTTCTGGCATGCGTTGATATTTAATTTCTGCGCTTAATTCAATGTTCATATCTTTCAATGCACATCGAAGCCCCGCAAACAAAATACGTGTATCGTTTCTTACCATGTCGTTCATCGCTTGATGACGTGCATTTAACATGTCTAAATGGTGTTCGAGTTGATTATTTTGTGTTGTTAAATGTTGATTGCGCTTGTCCAAATCTCGGTAATTCATTCTAAGGNTTGATTATTTTGTGTTGTTAAATGTTGATTGCGCTTGTCCAAATCTCGGTAGTTCATTCTAAGACCACTCAGAGACGCCTCATACGCTTTGATTTCTTTTTGATATTTTTCCTCCTCTTTTTTAAAATCGTCCCTAGAAATCGCTCTCAGATGCTTATATAGGTCGATATCTTCTTGAACTTGTTGAGAATCCTCTTGTAAAAAATGATTTTTCCGTTTTAAGTTTTGAATATCCCGAGTTAAATGTTCTTTTTCATCGTGTAAATCGTTGATATCCCTCAACAATTGTTTTTTCGTTTCAATTTGTTGGTCTAATTCACTTAAAACTTTCGCTTTCTTTTTATATTCATGAATATCTTGAATATACGTTTTATTATCATCGGTACTCCCACGTTCAACATCAAAACCTTGCTGGCACAGATGTGTTGTTAATTCATCATGGATGTGATTAATGGCTTGTCGATTCATAGCTGTACGTGCTGATAACCGCCCTTGATGATTCACAGGTATAAAGTGAAGGTGCATATGAGGCGCTGATTCATCCATATGCACTTTCGCTGAAACGACATTGGCTTCACCAAAACGTTCACTGAAGTAATCTTTACATGTCTTAAAGTAGTGTTTTGTACGTGTTTCTCCCATACGGTCGGCCTCTTCTTTCGATAACGTAATGATATTGGAATACATCACCACACTATTTTTCTGTACACGTGACCCTTGTTCTTTATAATAATCGACTCTGTCTTTCACACGATGATACAAATGACGTTCATCTTCAACTAAATCAAAGTTTAAGTTTGTCCGTTTCAAATCAATCTCATCGTTTTTGATTCTCCCTTTACGTTCTTGTTCCATCTCTTTGCCTTTAACATCGCTCATTTTATTTTTTTGCGTATTCCAAGCTAATTTCAAATTGAGCGTCCTCCCTGAAGCTTTTTGATTTGTCTGTGGTTCTCTACTTTCGAGAACCTTCGCAAATATCATTTTACAAGCGCTGTGATTGTCTACCTTCGACAATGCTTCGCTTATGTAAAATGATGGATACTCTCACCGCTACGCCTCAAACATGTGAGGCTGATTCCGCAATGAGAGTATAGCTCGATATACTCTTACATTCAAATGTAAGAGTTATCTTCGCTCTGGCGAGGCCATCACTACATTCAAAAATATATTTTTGAATTCCGTTCTATAGCTAACAAATGACATACGCATTATCAAACAAATATGTTTGAAAATCTGTATGCCAAATGTTAGCTCATACCACCTCGAATCATACATATTTATTAGCATACATATGTATGTTATATTAATATAAAGATAAGCACACATATGTATGCTTATCACATATTAATCATGAGGTGGTTCAATGCCAAAAAAACAAAATTCAAAAGAAAAAATCTTAACAATTCGTGTCAGTCAATCGCAATACGAAAAGATTTGTGCACTTGCGGATATTCGAGAGATGAATGTGACGGAATACATACGTCATACAGCCATTGGTAATCGTATTAAACCGACAGTCATCGAACAAATTAAAGAATCCAGTGAAGTCAGTGAATTGTTTAAAAAAGACAACGAGGCACTCAAATCGAACAATCAGGCACTTCAACGCCATATTCATCAATTGGAAGATGAAATCGACCAACTGAGACAAGAAAATGACGTCTTTCATCACTTATTACAACATTTTGATAG
>NZ_RFFL01000033.1:0-468 GCF_003696285.1 Stutzerimonas nitrititolerans | reverse complement strand
ATTAAAAGAACAGTATAAAAGCAAGTGATTTATAATTTTATAAATCACTTGCTTTTATTATATTAAGTAGCTTCTGACTTATGGTGTAATAATTTTAATAAAAGCTGTGGGTAATCGGATTAAACCGACGGTCATTGAATATCCAAAAGAACAAACGACATTAGAAGATTATGAAGAGGATTCAAAGGTTAGTGAATTAGAAAGCAAAATCAATGAATATGAGGAGCTTATACAAGCTCAATCACATCATATAGAAGAATTAGAGCAAACAGTCAAACATTATCAACCTCAAGTAGACACATTCAAACGTATGTTAACGCATATCGATAGTACAGGATATATTAATTTTGGGAGTTATAAAAATGATCGGTTATTGCTTAATCAAATTAGAAACAGTAAAAGAGACTAGCGATTTGGCTAGTCTCTTTTACTGTTTCTAATTACACTTTAAAATCTACTTTGTAATAG
>NZ_RFFL01000032.1 GCF_003696285.1 Stutzerimonas nitrititolerans | reverse complement strand
TCGGGGGTTTGGTGTAGAAGCTTGACGATGACCTACTCTCACATGGGGAGACCCCACACTACCATCGGCGATGCGTCGTTTCACTGCTGAGTTCGGGATGGGATCAGGTGGTTCCAACGCTCTATGGTCGTCAAGCAATTCGGTTGGGGAGTCGGTGTTGAGTCGCTTCCCCTAATTGGGTATGTGATGGTGTTGCGTATTCGGTTCGCTTTGCGAGCGATGCGTCTTTTCGGTTCGTTTGTCGACTTCAACCGTCTAACACGCAAACAGCAAATTGTTTGGGT
The DNA here is from genome assembly GCF_003696285.1 of Stutzerimonas nitrititolerans. Lineage (GTDB taxonomy): Bacteria > Pseudomonadota > Gammaproteobacteria > Pseudomonadales > Pseudomonadaceae > Stutzerimonas > Stutzerimonas nitrititolerans. Next base: position 3,893 of record NZ_RFFL01000032.1, on the reverse strand, counting down.
GTTATATGGTCAAGCCTCACGGGCAATTAGTACAGGTTAGCTCAACGCCTCACAACGCTTACACACCCTGCCTATCAACGTCGTAGTCTTCGACGGCCCTTCAGGGAGCTCGAGGCTCCAGTGAGATCTCATCTTGAGGCAAGTTTCCCGCTTAGATGCTTTCAGCGGTTATCTCTTCCGAACATAGCTACCCGGCAGTGCCACTGGCGTGACAACCGGAACACCAGAGGTTCGTCCACTCCGGTCCTCTCGTACTAGGAGCAGCCCCTCTCAAATCTCAAACGTCCACGGCAGATAGGGACCGAACTGTCTCACGACGTTCTAAACCCAGCTCGCGTACCACTTTAAATGGCGAACAGCCATACCCTTGGGACCGGCTTCAGCCCCAGGATGTGATGAGCCGACATCGAGGTGCCAAACACCGCCGTCGATATGAACTCTTGGGCGGTATCAGCCTGTTATCCCCGGAGTACCTTTTATCCGTTGAGCGATGGCCCTTCCATACAGAACCACCGGATCACTAAGACCTACTTTCGTACCTGCTCGACGTGTCTGTCTCGCAGTCAAGCGCGCTTTTGCCTTTATACTCTGCGACCGATTTCCGACCGGTCTGAGCGCACCTTCGTACTCCTCCGTTACTCTTTAGGAGGAGACCGCCCCAGTCAAACTACCCACCATACACTGTCCTCGATCCGGATAACGGACCCGAGTTAGAACCTCAAGGTTGCCAGGGTGGTATTTCAAGGATGGCTCCACGCGAACTGGCGTCCACGCTTCAAAGCCTCCCACCTATCCTACACAAGCAAGCTCAAAGTCCAGTGCAAAGCTATAGTAAAGGTTCACGGGGTCTTTCCGTCTAGCCGCGGATACACTGCATCTTCACAGCGATTTCAATTTCACTGAGTCTCGGGTGGAGACAGCGCCGCCATCGTTACGCCATTCGTGCAGGTCGGAACTTACCCGACAAGGAATTTCGCTACCTTAGGACCGTTATAGTTACGGCCGCCGTTTACCGGGGCTTCGATCAAGAGCTTCGCTTGCGCTAACCCCATCAATTAACCTTCCGGCACCGGGCAGGCGTCACACCCTATACGTCCACTTTCGTGTTTGCAGAGTGCTGTGTTTTTAATAAACAGTCGCAGCGGCCTGGTATCTTCGACCGACAAAGGCTTACGCAGTAAATGCTTCACCCTCACCGGCGCACCTTCTCCCGAAGTTACGGTGCCATTTTGCCTAGTTCCTTCACCCGAGTTCTCTCAAGCGCCTTGGTATTCTCTACCCAACCACCTGTGTCGGTTTGGGGTACGGTTCCTGATTACCTGAAGCTTAGAGGCTTTTCCTGGAAGCATGGCATCAACCACTTCGCTTTCTAAAAGAAAGCTCGTCATCAGTTCTCGGCATTAAGACCCCGGATTTACCTAAGATCTCTGCCTACCACCTTAAACTTGGACAACCAACGCCAAGCTGGCCTAGCCTTCTCCGTCCCCCCATCGCAGTAACCAGAAGTACGGGAATATTAACCCGTTTCCCATCGACTACGCTCTTCAGCCTCGCCTTAGGGACCGACTCACCCTGCGTCGATTAACGTTGCGCAGGAACCCTTGGTCTTTCGGCGTGCGAGTTTTTCACTCGCATTGTCGTTACTCATGTCAGCATTCGCACTTCTGATACCTCCAGCCAGCTTCTCAACTGACCTTCACAGGCTTACAGAACGCTCCTCTACCGCTCAACTTACGTTGAACCCGTAGCTTCGGTACCTGGTTTGAGCCCCGTTACATCTTCCGCGCAGGCCGACTCGACTAGTGAGCTATTACGCTTTCTTTAAAGGATGGCTGCTTCTAAGCCAACCTCCTAGCTGTCTAAGCCTTCCCACATCGTTTCCCACTTAACCAGGATTTTGGGACCTTAGCTGACGGTCTGGGTTGTTTCCCTTTTCACGACGGACGTTAGCACCCGCCGTGTGTCTCCCGTGCTGACACTTGCTGGTATTCGGAGTTTGCATCGGTTTGGTAAGTCGGGATGACCCCCTAGCCGAAACAGTGCTCTACCCCCAGCAGTGATACACGAGGCGCTACCTAAATAGCTTTCGAGGAGAACCAGCTATCTCCGAGCTTGATTAGCCTTTCACTCCGATCCACAGGTCATCCGCTAACTTTTCAACGGTAGTCGGTTCGGTCCTCCAGTCAGTGTTACCTAACCTTCAACCTGCCCATGGATAGATCGCCCGGTTTCGGGTCTATTCCCAGCGACTAAACGCCCTATTAAGACTCGCTTTCGCTACGCCTCCCCTATTCGGTTAAGCTCGCCACTGAAAATAAGTCGCTGACCCATTATACAAAAGGTACGCAGTCACCTAACAAAGTAGGCTCCCACTGCTTGTACGCATACGGTTTCAGGTTCTATTTCACTCCCCTCTCCGGGGTTCTTTTCGCCTTTCCCTCACGGTACTGGTTCACTATCGGTCAGTCAGTAGTATTTAGCCTTGGAGGATGGTCCCCCCATATTCAGACAAAGTTTCTCGTGCTCCGTCCTACTCGATTTCATGACTAAGAGATTTTCGCGTACAGGGCTATCACCCACTATGGCCGCACTTTCCAGAGCGTTCCGCTAATCTCAAAGCCACTTAAGGGCTAGTCCCCGTTCGCTCGCCACTACTAAGGGAATCTCGGTTGATTTCTTTTCCTCCGGGTACTTAGATGTTTCAGTTCCCCGGGTTCGCCTCACACACCTATGGATTCAGTGTGTGATAACCAGCTTGTGCTGGCTGGGTTCCCCCATTCAGAGATCTCCGGATCAAAGTCTGTTTGCCGACTCCCCGAAGCTTTTCGCAGGCTACCACGTCTTTCATCGCCTCTGACTGCCAAGGCATCCACCGTATGCGCTTCTTCACTTGACCATATAACCCCAAGCAATCTGGTTACTGTCTATAACGTGAAGACGACATTCGCCGAAAATCCGCATTTCGCTCTCTCGAGCAACTCGCAAATTTTACCTTGACGCGAACAATGCCCAGTGAAAGACATCATTCGGTCTACTTCTATCACATACCCAAATTTTTAAAGAACAGTCCGGCACAAAGACCAGAAATCAATGCTCGTCACCAAACATTCATTTCTGTACTTTCAAGCGATTCGTCGAGGAATGGTGGAGCCAAGCGGGATCGAACCGCTGACCTCCTGCGTGCAAAGCAGGCGCTCTCCCAGCTGAGCTATGGCCCCATCTACAGATCGGCCACATCCCATGACAATTGGTGGGTCTGGGCAGATTCGAACTGCCGACCTCACCCTTATCAGGGGTGCGCTCTAACCAACTGAGCTACAGACCCAATCGTCTCTCTCGGGTCTAAAACCCAATCGCTTTCTAGCCAGTGAATCAAGCAATTCGTGTGGGCACTCATGAAGACGCTGAAGTCTTCGATTAAGGAGGTGATCCAGCCGCAGGTTCCCCTACGGCTACCTTGTTACGACTTCACCCCAGTCATGAATCACTCCGTGGTAACCGTCCCCCCGAAGGTTAGACTAGCTACTTCTGGAGCAACCCACTCCCATGGTGTGACGGGCGGTGTGTACAAGGCCCGGGAACGTATTCACCGTGACATTCTGATTCACGATTACTAGCGATTCCGACTTCACGCAGTCGAGTTGCAGACTGCGATCCGGACTACGATCGGTTTTATGGGATTAGCTCCACCTCGCGGCTTGGCAACCCTTTGTACCGACCATTGTAGCACGTGTGTAGCCCAGGCCGTAAGGGCCATGATGACTTGACGTCATCCCCACCTTCCTCCGGTTTGTCACCGGCAGTCTCCTTAGAGTGCCCACCTTAACGTGCTGGTAACTAAGGACAAGGGTTGCGCTCGTTACGGGACTTAACCCAACATCTCACGACACGAG
>NZ_RFFL01000031.1 GCF_003696285.1 Stutzerimonas nitrititolerans | reverse complement strand
GATAGTTCGGACATGGACTTTCCTTTGGGCAATAAAAAACCCGCCGAAGCGGGTTTATTGTTCAGTTAGTTGTGTATTGAGCTCAGCCTTCCATTTGTTACGAATAGCCTGACGCTCTTGTATCCATCGCACTTGTAGACGAAATATTCCTTTACCGCATTTGCGGTCGTTGTTTTCGAAATATCGTCCGGGTATCCCCAGATTTCGCTATCGTAAAGCTGGCTCTTAGTCATGCCAATGGCGAGCCCTTCATTGGCGATGCGAGACTCGCACAGAGCCCTGTGCTGCTCCTTCATCTTCGATATCCGAGCGTCTTGCTCTCTTCTCTGTACAATCTCTTGCTGCCTAAGCTCGTCAAGGCGGGCCGAACTCTCGGCACGCTCGCGAGATATCCGCTCCTTCCATGTTTCAGGATGCGAGTATTCGATTGCCTCGGCTTGGGACCCGCATTGTTTGTCAGAGAAAACGGTCTTGCCATCCGCGCCGACGCACTTGTAGATCGTCGCCGACATTGCGCCGGCCGGAGCCACAGCTAAGGCCAGCACCAGTAACAGTCTCGACATAAGAATCCCTCCCACTTGGTATGGCCGGGACTGTAACAAAACGCCAGCACCAAAACCCAGCACTTGGCTGGGTTCAGGGTGAAGCTGTTGGTTAGATGGCCTGCGCCGCGGCTTTGCGTGGCTCCAGCGGCATCAGCTCGCGCATCTCCACGGTGAAGGTGCGCTTGCCGATCTTGACCAGCCACCAGCGGCCGACCAGGTATACCAGCCGAACGGATTGGCCAATCAGGGATTCCTGGCCGCCGATGACCATGGCGGTTGCGCCTTGCTTGAGTGTGAAGTTCATGCCGTCGCCCTCAAGCCAAGGCCCGCGTCCCGATATTTATTGAGCCCAAGCCGACGCTGGACCGCATCGAATTCCTGTTCCAGCGCACCGAGTTCATGGACTGCAATGTGTCCGTCGCGGAAGTGATCGATCATCTCTACGCCGACCGGGCTACCGATGCCACTGAAATGCGAGTAGAGCTTGTAGCGGTTGAAAATGTCGTTCAGGTGCTTGAAGTGGCTACGAAGGAAGTACACGTTGTACAGCTGGTGGTCATTCAACACCGTTCCGGCCTTCTCTTCCTTCGGCAGCCACTCGCCCTCCTGCACGTGATACGCCGCGATGAAGTTCCTGGCGCTGTCCAGCTGGACTGCCGGAATGTCCTCGGCAGTCACGACGCTGAATGCTTTACGCACCTGCGACCAGATGTGATTCTTGGCACCGCGACGGGCCGCTACTGGCAGATGTCGAACCTTGCCATCCAGAACAGCAGCCAAGCAGTGGAAACCATCGGTGCCGATGGTGGTGCTAAGCACGCTGGCCGCGGTGCGATCGTCATGACGAATGGCAATCCCCTCGTTCCAGTACGACCACAGCACATCGTCGCATTCGTTCTGGTAAGCGATAACACCTTCGCGCAGCTCAGGCCGAACCTTGTTGGCGTGAATCGATGTTAGCCAGCCTGGGAGTTTGCGTAGGGGGAGGCAGGTCATCTCGCGCTGCTTTCCGTCCTGAGCAACTATCACCATTTCGGTGATGGTTGCGGAAAAGCGGCTAGACATCAACTTGCGGTGCTGCGTCTGCCAGGCTAGCCCCATACCTTCGACGACGGGCTTCATCGGCACGAAGGGTTCGCCTGCATTGTCGATCAGCAGCAGTTCCTTCTGACGGAACGGGATGATATTTGCTGATGGAATTGCTGTGCTATGATTCGTCATGACGCTTGATACCTCGCTGGTCTCATCGTTATTCGAAGCCCTGACGACTCTCACCTCGTCGGGGCTTCTTCGTTTCAGGCTGCTGCCTGCTCTTCTCGCATGGCCTTCTTCACCACCTCGATGAGCTGGCCATTCATGGACCGGCTCTGATCTTTCCCTACAGTTTTCAACCACTCTGCTACCTCCTTCGGTAGGCGGGTGGTAACGCGCACCCAATCATCCATTCAATCCTCTCCTTCGTGACACGACTTTCGTGCCATACGTCGATATTCACATGACACCATTTCTGTGTCAACTGCAGATGACACCATTTTCGTGTAAATTCGATATATCGAAATCGACAGAAGCTTGCGTTCGGAATCATGGATACAGACGACCGTTACACTAGGATCACCCTGCGTATTCCAAAGGATCTGCATACCAAGCTGTCCGATGCAGCCGACGAAACCAGCAAGTCTATGAATGCAGAAATAATTGCGCGTCTTGAGCGAAGCTTCCGCCGAGGGCCCAGCGGTTACGCGCCAAGCTGGGCCGCCGAGGAAATTTCCAAACGGATTGTTGATCGAGACTTACGGTTCATCGACACCCTTGAGCTGGGCAAGGTCGGAAGCGTGGTTCGTCTGCGGCCTCGCATGTCGACGTACGAGGCTTTAGATCAGCTGCTGGTTTGCCTGGCCACGCTGGAAAACATCACTGCCGTCACGCTGGCAGTGCGTGACGGCTACGCCAATCACAGCGCCTTAACCGTGGTAATCCATACGGAGGAAACAACCCTCGTCGCCGACAGTACGCCACTCACTGTTGAGCGGCCGCCGCGTGAAAGCGAAGTCCGCGATCTGATCTGGGCACTCGACATCCGCGGCTTGCTTGGCGGGGCGACAAGCTTCCGTACGCAGCGCATCCCCCAAACGTCGGACCTGCCCGAGCAGCAGGCGGCTGAAGCAATTGAAGGCGGAGAGTTAACGCCGCTCGGCTACAAGACGCTGCTTGAATTCTTGAACCTCTTCCATGAGAAGCCGATGACCTACTCGCGCGAAGAGCTGGATCAATTCTTCGCCGACTGACTTACACCAACCAGCCAGCCAAGGACCGGCCATGTCATTAGATAGCCCTCTTCTCCTGTCCAGCATTTGGTGGCTAGTAGAAACAGCAGCGAATGCAATCTGGGGTGCCTTTTGCGTATGGGTCGTTATCTGGCTGATTCGCAGGAGAAAGCTAGTTTCCGTTTGGCTAGCCAAGGCGTTCGCTCCTAAACCGCAGGCTCGCCACAAGCGCCGCAGCCTCCTGAGACGATTCTTCCGTAGATCCAGTCTTAGAGATCGTCATTGGACTCGATCGCATCGATTCGATACGGCCTGGATACACCGTGAAGCCGGACGGGGCCACGCCTGCCTCGTCATCTTCACCATCTACTTCGGGCTGTGGATTCTTGCGATCGGCCTGAAGGAAGTTTTTATCCTATCGAACGCCCCGCTTTCACAGTCACCAGGCTTGATTGTCATCTCTGCGCTACCGATGTACGGCTTCGAGGTCGCTTGGCTGGTTTATGGAGGTCGAGCCAGCCAGCTGATTTCCTACAGGCAGAAGGTACACATCTGGCGATGGCGAATTGGCGGGCCTCGCCGCCCCTTGATCTCCTCCCGAGGCTCATCCATCGATCCATGTGGCGTAACCCCGCCGCCGCGCGGGACAACCACGACCCAGCAAGGAGTACGACATGTCTAAGCCCTACCTAACAGGCCGCTGGGCCATCTTTCAGACCCGCACCTCCACCGAGGTGCTGGGCTACATCATCGACGGAGTTGGGCAATCAACCACACCGGGAGCGCCGCCATTCCAGATATCTGATGGAGTGCTCTTCGCCCCCGATGGAAAGCGCCTCGGTCACCTCGCGCCCTTGGGCGATAGCTGGGCAGTGAACCTCGGCGATCATGAGGTCGGCCATGTGTTGCGGGCGATGCCGGGCTAAACCGGTAACGCCCAGAAAAAGAAAGCCCCGCGAGTAGCGGGGCTCATCTGACTTCGCGACACACTCTTCTAGCTCTCTATTGCAGGCAGCGCGGTTGCCCCGTCCCTCCACATTTCGACGCCGGTCGATGCTCCGTCCGCGGACCGAGTGGTGCGGTCACTGGCACTCTACCTCCGCTACAAAGAACCTCTCCGCTAGCCATCGCCTCCAAAGGATCAACCCAACTCATTGATTTTGGCTCAGCACCAAGCACGTTAGAGTCCCGTAGAGTTTTGGCGGATGTGGCGATAGTAAAGAGGGTATCAGCTGCCATCTTTGCTCCTGGTGTGGACTCGCCGCCCGCTTTGGCTAAGGTGCCGTTGGCTGCGAGTTCTACAGAAAACTTCGATGTCTCGAACGGCTGGGCGTCGTAAGTGATAACGCTGGCTTTTGAGCTGGGAAGCAGCTTGGTTTCCGTCATTAGTACCGGCATGCAGCGCTTATCGTCTGGCCCGCCAGCCCAGTGAGTTAACACTCCGTCTTTGCCGGTTATGCGATCCAGATAGTAGTGCTCAGTCGTAGGCACTAGCTGATAGAACTTAACGCCCTCGCATCGACCCTCTACACAGGCAGTCTCTGCGTTCTCATAAACGATGATGCTCCCTGAACAGCCCACTAGACCCAGCAGTGTTACAGCCGAAATCATGCGCTTCATATCCGCTCCCTGCACGGTTGGCGGCAAGATGCCGCCTAGGTAGCGTAGATGCGAAATGAAGGACAAGCGCTCAAGAGCCAGAAACAGAAAGCCCCTCGCGGGAGATGGTCGGATGCGGGGTCCGCGCCTGAGCGCTTAGGGGTGTGACCAAACAACGAGTTCGCTGGCGTCTCGCTCACCACCAACGAATCACAGCGATGAAGTCGGCCACAAAGCCAAGGCTGAAGCAGAACCCAACAAAGATTGATGCCCAAAGCAAGGCTTTCAGCGGTCGAGATTGCTCAATGATTTTGAGGCACATGGCGATTGCCCTATAATCCATTCATGTTCTTCCTCATAGCGCAGTATGGGGTGGAAATAAAAACCCCCGAAGGCGCCAACCTGTCGGGGGTTTTGCTTTTCTGGCCGGCAGAGCGATTAGAAATGGTTCGCCTTGGCGATTCATCTCAACTCAGTGCAGTTACTGCGCAGCCGGCTTGTAGTGAGGGGTTTTGTTTCGGTATTCCAGTTAACAGGGCAATTGAACGCCTGCCCCTTTAGNGGGATTACGCCGAATTCGGCGCCCTGGTTGAGCGGGATGCCGCCGTTGAGGGCGATCTTGCAGTAGAAGCACTGGATCCGGCGGCGCTCGCCGTTACCCCCTTCATTGGTCTGGCCGGTCATCACTCGGTAGAAGCGCTGGCCAGTAGTGAACGGTTTGATGACGTCCACGGTCGGGTAGCTGTATTCCACGAGGATCGGCAGGCTCGGCAGTTCGCCGGGCGCCGGCAATTCCGCTGCGATGGCCGTGGCCAGCGGACCACCCGGAAGGATGCGAATGCCGAACGGGCCGACCGCGTAATCGACGTTCCGGGTGTAGGTGGTGGCACCGTCTTCGCTGGTGACGGCGGTCACCTCCAGCGGGATGTTAGCGAGCATGATGGCTCGATCGATGAAGGCTGCATGCTCCTCTCCCGTAACCGTTCCACTCGGCACCTGGGTGACGGACCCGTACATGGCGATGGCGGCGGCGCGAGGGC
>NZ_RFFL01000030.1 GCF_003696285.1 Stutzerimonas nitrititolerans | reverse complement strand
CAAGGCCGCTTTGGCAAGCCGTCTGGAGGTCAGCGCCCCAACAGTCAGTCAGTGGTGCTCAGGCGCGCGGCCTGTTCCGGCTGAGCGCGCTTTGCAGATCGAAGAAATCACCGCTGGAAAGGTCCGGCGCGATTTGCTGTGCCCGGCTTTCCCCTGGAAAGCGGCAGCGGCGTGATCGAGGTTTTCGCATAGCAACGTCCTGTCAGTGGTTTCCATGGTTCCCATTCTAGGAACCAGGGCAGGGCGGCGAAATCGGGCGGGAAGTGCTGGGGGTTTATCCAGTACCAGAAACGGATGGAAACGCGATGAGTAATGCACAGCACATCAACAGCGTACTGGATCGCGTTCTGTCCGGTATGGGCGCCGAGGAGGGGATTCCCGCTGCCTCGCGTGAAGAGTATCGGGACATGGCAGTGACGGCGGCCGGCATGGTTCGCGGCTGTGTCACGAAAGCCAGAAAGCAAAAAACCGCAGGACTGTGTTTGCAGTACCTGCGGCTTTCGTTGCGCGACTCGGCGGCAACCGAGAAGCGCGAAGTGAAGCAGAAGTCGGAGCAAGTATGAGCAACGTCACCCAACTACGCAATACCGGGGGGTTCACCCGGATGGATAACCAGCTGATGGAAGCCTTGGCGGCAGTGCATCTGTCGCCAGCTGAATTCAAGACCCTGCACGCGATCGCTCGGATCACTATCGGCTTCCAGCTGCAAGAGCGCCGCATCACAGCCGATGAAGTGGCCAAGAAGACCAATATGCTGCCTGCGCATGCGTCTCGTGCAATCAGCAGCCTTCTGGCTCGGCGCGTGCTGTATCGCGTAGGCGGAAGTCGCGGTGAAATTGGCATCTGCGATCCGGCCGAGTGGATCTACCAAGAGACGAAGAATCGAAAATCGACTAAACCAAAATCAGTCGAAACTACCAAAATTGGTAATCTCGCGACGGTAACGAAACTACCAATTTCCGACGACTCCCATCTTTATACGAAAGAAATACCCCTAGTAACTGTTCCTTCGGAACAGATTACTGCCCCCCAAGGGGGCGAGCCCGCCCAGGTCGAGAAAGATTCCGAGGTTTCGTTCAACGGCGAGGACTTCCAGGTCAGCTCTGACCTGATCACCAAGTGGGCGAAAGCCTACGCACCGGTTGACGTCGAGACTGAGATCGTTCGCGCCGCCGCCTGGGCTTCCGCTAATCGCCCGAAGAAGGACTGGCGCCGCTTCCTGGTCAAGTGGCTTGGCAGCGCTCACCGCAAAGCCGCTGGCACCGTGAACGAGGCTGGCGTCCCTGTGGACCAGATCATCGACCTGTACCACCGCGTTTGCCCGAACCTGCCGGCTGTCACCGTGAAGACCGATAAGGCGCTTCGCAGCATGATCGTCGAGCGCTGGAACGAGGCTGAGGCGCACAAGAGCGGCAAGAGCTTTTGGCTCCCGTACTTCGAGAAGGCCAACAACCGCAGCCAGGTCTTCTACCGTGGACAGAATGTCGTCCCGCGCCTGGAGGCTCTGGTAAGCCGCGCCGTCTTCCGTGAAATCTCGGAGGCGCAGCAATGATCGAGCTTCACAGTCTGGAAGCCGAGCACGGAGTCATCGGCGCGATGCTCAAGCAGCCGCACCTGATCGACGTGCTGAGCGATGACCTGTCACCCGACGCGTTCGCCTATGCCGACAACGCTGACCTGTACCGCCTGATCCTGGCGCTTCATGACGACGGCCAGCCGGTGGATGTGATCACCCTCGGTGAGCGCATGGCTGAGCTGCCGAGCGGCATGCGCACCATGGCCTATGCCGGCGAAATTCATCTCAACACGCCCAGCGCGGCCAACGCGAAGACCTACGCCAAGATCATTCGCGATCGCGCTGTAGCTCGGCAGATCGTCGCCGCGGCAGAGCGCATCCACGAGATTGCCCACGACCAGGCGTGCGTCGAGGACAAGATCGCGCAGGTTCAGTCCACCATTCTGGCCCTCGGGACCGATGGCGGCGACGCCGAATGCCAGACGCTGGCAGATATGTGGGCCGAGCACATCGAGGTAATCCAAGAGCGACTGGATCGCTTCTCCAAGGGCAATGTCATGGACGGCCTTGGGTCCGGCATCCCTGATCTGGACAGGTACACCCAAGGCATGAAGCCTGGCCAGATGATCGTGGTGGCGGGGCGTCCCGCCATGGGCAAAACCACCTTGGCGATGAACATTGCTGCCGACGTCGGAATCAACCAGCGCAAGCCTGTCGCCGTCATCAGCCTGGAGATGAGCAAGACACAGCTGATGGACCGTCTTCTCGCTGCGGTCGGCGGCATCCCCTTGCCGTCGCTAAAGACAGGCGAGTGCGCGAACGACTACAGCGCTGAACTGACCTCTGCCGGCCTAAAGCTGAGCCAGTCGCCGATCGTCGTGTCCGACGTTCCGGTGATGACCATTGCTCGGATTCGGTCGATCGTCCGGCGCCAGAAACATCGAATGGGCGGCATGGGGCTCGTTGTCATCGACTACTTGGGCCTGGTCGAGGGCGAGGGCGCTGGTAGGACGGAAGACGTCACCGTTATGTCTCGCCAGATCAAGCTGCTGGCCCGCGAAATGGGCTGTCCCGTGATCATCCTCTCCCAGCTCAACCGCAGCTGCGAGTCTCGTCCAGACAAGCGCCCGGTCCTCTCTGATCTGCGCGAGTCAGGCGCTATCGAGCAGGACGCCGACATCGTGATGTTCGTGTACCGGGACGAGGTATATCACCCGAACACACAGGACAAGGGCATCGGCGAAATCCTGATCCGAAAGAACCGGGACGGCGAGATCGGCATGGTTCCGACGGCCTTCCAAGGCGATAAGTCGCGCTTCGTTCCGCTTGCCGCACATAGCCGCACGAGCAATGTCGTTGAGGTGAATTTCTGATGACCACCCCAATCATCGCACTCGCCTGGCTCATCGCCATTGGCGCCTGCGCGACGCTGGAGTTTGTGGTTCGGGCGGCGCGTGGAGGCAAGAGCAATGCGTAAGCCTCGCTTGTTCGTCAGCTTTAGCGGAGGCCGAAGCTCGGCATATATGGCGCAGTGGATCAAGCGGACCATGGGCGAGACCCACGACCTGCTGTTCGTGTTCGCCAACACCGGCCAGGAGCACGAGGAGACGCTGAAGTTCGTCCGCCGCTGCGATGAGGCGTTTGGCCTGGGCGTCGTCTGGGTCGAGGCAGCCGTGCAGTTTGGTGCGCGGGTGTCGACGAAGCACCGCGTCGTCACCTTCGAGACTGCAAGCCGCAACGGGCTCCCGTTCGAGCATGTGATCCAGAAGTACGGCATCCCGAACCAGAAGTTCCCGCACTGCACGCGCGAACTGAAGCTGAACCCGATGTACTCCTACGTCGACTCGGTCTGGCCTGAGCGCGACTACCAGATCGCTGTCGGCCTGCGCGTGGATGAGCAGCGCCGCCGCCGGAAGGACGCCGACTTCACGCGCATCGTTTACCCGCTCATGGACTGGCATCCGATCGACAAGGAAGACGCAAACGCCTGGTGGGAGCAGCAGCCATTCACGCTGAACCTGACTGAGCGCCAAGGCAACTGTGTGTGGTGCTGGAAGAAGTCCGACCGCAAGCACCTGCTCAACCTTGCCGACGACCCGGAGAGCTACGAGTTCCCGGATCGCATGGAGAAGCTCTACCCGGACGCGGGCGCCGGCAATGGCGGCCGAGTGTTCTTCCGCGGTAACCGCTCGACCCAAGACCTGATCGCACTGAGCCAAATCGTTATTCCTGATGAGCGCATGGGCTCGCGTGACGACGAGGACGGTGGATGTTCCGAAAGCTGCGAGGCGTTCGGCGAGCAGCAGTTGGACCTGTTTGATGAGGAGGCCGCATAGATGGCTAACCCAACCTTCCCCCTACGCAACGAGATGGACCGCCAGCGTGCCATGCAGATCCTGCAGCGCGTTGACCTCGACGCCGGCTATGTCTGGACCATGCGCGAAGAGGCCCGCAGCGACGCGGCCAATCGCCGTATGTGGGCCATGTTGCGCGACATCAGCCGCCAGGTTGAGTGGTACGGCCGCAAGCTCGACGAGGAGAGCTGGAAGCACGTCTTCTCGGCGGCAGTCCAGCAGCAGGACGCGGTGCCGGGCATTAACGGCGGCTTCGTCGTCCTGGGCGTATCGACCCGCAAGCAGAGCAAGCAGTGGTTCAACGATCTGTTCCACGTCATGGAGGCGTTCGCCGCTGAGCATGGGGTGAAGTTCACGACGGCTGATCATTGGGGTATCGGGGAGGCGGCGGCATGACGATCTTCCTTCTGTGGTACGTCGCCTGCGCCATGGTCAGCGTGGCTTGCACGGTAAAACTCGGGATTGTCGCGGGAGTCCAGATTTGCCACTGGAGAGCCGCCGCGGTCTGGCCTGTGTTCTGGCTATTCGTCGCGTGGAGGTGCATGCGATGACCCGCATCGTCTCCAAGAAGCTGCGCGCCAAGCGATGCCGCAACGCCGCGTGCCGATCCGAGTTCGTACCGGCCCGCCCGCTGCAGACCGCTTGCAGCGTCGCGTGCGCCATTGCGCTGACACATGCCACCAAGGCTAGGCAGTCGCGTGAACAGGACAAGCAGGAGCGAGCGGCCCGCCGGGCGGCACGGGAGCGGATCAAGACCAAGGGCGACTATCTGCGCGAGACACAGGCCGCCTTCAACGAGTGGATCCGCGAGCGGGACCGTGATCTGCCGTGCATCAGCTGCGACCGATTCCATCAGGGCCAGTGGCACGCCGGCCACTACCGGACGGTCGGGGCTAATCCTGAGCTGCGCTTCAACCCGCTCAATGTCCACAAACAATGCGCCCCCTGTAACAACCACAAGTCGGGCGACATCGTGAACTACCGCATCAACCTGGTAGAGCGCATCGGCGCAGATCAGGTCGAGTGGCTGGAAGGGCCGCATGAACCACAGCGCTACACCATCGAGGAGCTGAAGGCGATGAAGGCCTCGTTCCGCGCAATGACCAGAAGCCTGAAGAGGGGAGCAGCATGAGACTTATATCCGCGCGCGAAGCCTGGTCGGCCGCTTACTACGAGCGCTGGGACAGCATCTCATCCTGCATGGCCGAACAAGCCACGCTTGGCATCGTTGAGGGCGGCGGTTTCATCACCAAGGAAATCGAAGAAATCGGCGAGGATGGAAAGCCGTTCACGTGGAAGCAGCATATCTACTGCCCTCCGGTTAAGCAGGATCGAGGAGGACGCGGGAGCTCCGCGGCGAAAGCTGCCGATCAGGCGCTAGCAGGTTGCATACAGAGGGCGGTGGGCACCTTATCGCCTGGGCTCCGGGCATTTGGCCACCACATGTACAGTCCGATCGCGACGATGGATGACATGGAGATGGCCGAGGAACTGGTCTGGGAGTGGTTCGAGGCGCGCCGCATCTATCACGGAATGCGGATGACGGCATCGAAGCGCGAGCGGGCCTATTACGCCTCCAAGCTCTGTCTGCATCGTTATCGCCGCATCCACCAGGGCGGCATGAGCGCAGGGATAGACCCGACGCCAGATCCTGAGTCGTTCCGCAAAGCGCTGGATGACGTGTATGGCGTTCCCCTGGAAAGCGCGGCGTGGGGTCGAGATTGGCAGCCGGTCATTGAGATGATGATGGCCGTGTGCAGTGATATCGACCGAGCGGCACTAGTGCCGGTTTCGGCGGTTCTAGGCGAGATGAAAGACGCAGCGTGAAGCATTGTTATAACGTGTTGACCTTCCCGCACGGCTGGCGTATCGTTATTTCCATAGTCGAAACTCCGCACTCAAGAAGCCCTGGCCGAAACGCCGGGGCTTTTTCGTTTCTGGCTCCCATGCCTTCTTCCCAGCTCCGAGCGGACTGATGCGCATTGAGGAGCCCGATTGTTTTGCCCGAACTCCCCGGGCGTTTTATTCCTGGAGCCACGAATGGCCGAGCCAACATCAACCGGTGTGCTTACTGCCGGCATTGCTGGTGCAGGCATAGCCGGCCTGCTTGCTGGAGTGGATAGCGCAGCGGCTGTTGGGTCGTTATGTGGGTCGGTGATCTACTTCATCAGCGCGAAGGAGCTGCCTCTGCCGGAGCGCCTGACCTACTTTCTGATCTCGTTCGTGATGGGCTATCTCCTGGCCCCGGCGATCACCGGCATCGAGCTGTGGGGCATCAAGCCCTTTACGCTGCCAGCCCCAGCTGCATTCGGCGCATCTCTGATGGTGGTCACGGTATCCCTGGCAGCACTCAAGAGGCGGCGCCAATCGGCATCGCCGAACGGTGGTATCGATGGATAAGTCTCTGACCTACGCAACGCTGGCCTTGAGTCTGGTGATGTTCGTGCGGATGTTCACCTACCGCCGCGGAGACGCCACGTTCCGCCGTGACGTGTCGATCATGGCAGCGCTGATCATGGCCTGCTGCGGCGCGACGGTGATCTACATCCTCGCAGGGGAGCTGGTGGTGCCGGTGAAGGCATGGCCGATGGTCCTGCTGCTGGCCGTGCTCACAGCCTCACTGATGCGCTGCGGCGGCAACCTATCCAAGGTCCTTCGGCATCCGTATGGGTGGGATGGTAGAGAGCGGAGGCGATAGACGAAGGTCGTCGGGGATTCCAATTTCAGCGGCGGAACGCTTCCGCCATGCAAGAAAAGAAGAGGGCTCCTAGAGCTGATG
>NZ_RFFL01000003.1 GCF_003696285.1 Stutzerimonas nitrititolerans | reverse complement strand
AGCAGGTTTTTCACGCCTGCTGGACGGCCACTGGCGACTCTTCCAAAACCACGCCTCTTACGGCGTGGCCAGCCTTGAATTCGCTCAGCCGCCATCAGGCGAGCAACGCGGTTCAAGCTGACGATTTCGCCCTCGTCGAGCAAATCCTCATGCATGCGCGGTGCGCCGATCACGCCACGGCTGTCCTCATGAATCTCACGAATGCGCCTGACCAGACGTGCATTCTCTTGAGTTCGCGGGCTTGGATCACGATCCTGCCAGGCGTAATAGCCACTGGCAGAAACCTTCAGGCAACGGCACATCAGACGTACCGGGTACTCGTTGCGGCAGCGCTGGATCACCGTGTACCGCTCGATGACTCCCTGGCAAAGTACGCTGCCGCGTCTCTTAAAAAATCACGTTCCTTGGTCACCCGGGCCAACTCACGCTTGAGGCGGGCCAGCTCCTCATCTCGCGGACTACCTGTTCCGGGAAAGGCCTTTTCTGCGCCTGGCTGTGCCTCTCGAACCCAGCGTGTGAGCAGGTTCGGAGCCACACCAATCTCCAGGGCCACCTGTCGACAGCTCGCCCCTGAACGACGAACCAACTCGATGGCTTCCCGCTTGAACTCGGGGCTGTATTTCTTGCGCTTCATGAACACTCCTTCAGCTCGGTGTGAGCTTACTCGAAAGTGTCCGTGCTAATGGGGTAGAACCCCTCCTAACAAATGATAAAGTCGATCCGGCTATCAAGGCTGTGATCGTTGGGCAGGCCTCAGCGTACGCGGCAGTGGCGGGCCCCAGAGGGCTAAACGAGCTGGCCCGTTTCGCCATCTGTCATGGACACGAACTTCCGCCAGAAGTCGTGCTGAAGATGGCGCAGGCAGGTGTGGCTGCGCAGCAGGTTATACCATTACTCGAGCCCCACTTGGCATCGATTAGCCGCGATCAGCTTTTCACGGTCTTGCTGGCGCTGGGCGGCGACTATCCGAAGCTGACCGAGGTTGGATACGACAAGCCGCGCATCCCAAATACCCCTGCAGATCGCGCATTGCTTGAGCGGCTTAAACGTGACGGTATTGTAGGAAAATATGACGAAGGGATTCGCCGATTAAAGTGAACAAACGCTACAAATGAGGTCGCGTACCGACACCTTTCAGTATGAAGCGGACAACAGTTTCGGAGCGATATCGAAGGGAAATATCAACCGTCAGCCGTGCGGTTCAAGTTTCGGCTGACATATATGGTGTTTTCATGAGAAAGCCGACCGTGGTAAGTGCCACGGTCGGCTCGGTGAGGTTTCTTCTACTTCCGGAGGAAGTTCAGCAGGTCCTGGTTGAAGCGATCCTTGTGGGTATCGGTCAGGCCATGGGGCGCGNTGAAAGTGTCCGTGCTAACGGGGTAGAACCCGGTTCACTCGCATTGGCAGTCGGATGGCGCATGAGTCAGACAGCTACATGGTCAATGCCGACTGGCGGCCTTTCAATTGGCACAATCCCAAAAGCGATCGATCTACCTCCTCAGGATGCACCCCTCCTCCGCTATCCGGCCCACCATTGGGCCTATCTCAGGCGCCCCTTAATAAGTGCATATCTGTATGCAAATGCCTCTTTGTCTATGCCGTTGGTGAGGATCTAACCGAGGTCAACCCATTCGCCTCTAACCGCCTTCCTTCACGGGGAAGACGTATTCCAGGGAGCAATGGAGCGCGTTCGCTGAGCAAGGATCAATGGCTATACGTGATTGATACAGCAACTGGTATGGCTTCAGAAGACGTCCGACATGAGCGGACGCTGTTCTGATCTTGCCCAGCACGAGTGGACACCCCGTTAAGCGATAAACTGCAACGAGGTGAACCATCTACCAGTACAGCCGCAACCCCATGTATCTGGGCTTCGCCATCATCCTAGCAGCTTGGGCGCTGGCCCTGGGCTCGCCTCTAACCCTGCTGGGCGTGGTTGCCTTCGTGCTGTACATGAACCGTTTCCAGATCGCACCCGAAGAGTGGGCGCTAGAGGCGCTGTTCGGCGAATCATTCGTTCGCTACCGCGCCCGCGTCCGCCGCTGGATCTGAGCGTTGTCAGTGGTAGTGGCTAGGAGACTTGCTATCGCGTCAGCCTGCGGCAGGTGCACTTGAGTTAGCTGAATTTTATCGTGACGAGCTGCTTATCTATATACCTGAAATATGTCGCAGGTCGAGGGCATAGCGCCAATAAGTGATATTCGGCTATTCGCTCTGTTAATACCTTGTTTTAATTGTAGCGCATAGTAAGCTTATGCTTCGCTGCAGTGATTGTCGGTCTGCTTGGTGTCGAGACAAACACTGCCGTCTAGCTCCATCTCGAGTGTCGAGTGGCTGATTTTGAATTGCTCATGGAGTACACGTTTCAAATCAGTCTTCACTCGTTCGATCCCAGGCAGACTCGCCTTCTTGATGACAACATGTGCTTCCAGTGCAATTGTATGCTCAGCGATTTCCCAAACATGCACGTGGTGAACGCCCTCGACGTCGTTTACTTGTTCCATGACATTGATTATATCAGCGACGGAAACGCCTTCTGGCGCGCCCTCCATTAACAGATGGATGGTTTTAGGCAGCATGCTAAAGCCTTGCCAGAGCACGTAGCCAGCAATCATCAGTGTCAGTACAGTATCCGCCCAGTACCACCCATACAGAAGTATCAATGTCCCGGCGATAACAACGCCGACGGAGGCCAGCGCATCCGACACATTGTGCAAGAATGCCGCCTTTATATTCATGCTGTTCTTGGACATTGTGTAGGTGAGAAAGGCCGTGACGATATCTACAACCAAGGCTATTCCCGCGACCACGACCACTGTCCAACCTTCAATGGGCTGCGGGGAAAACAACCGGCCTATGGCCTCGTAAATAAGATAGAGACCGACGATGATCAGGGTGACCAAGTTGATCAAAGCCGCTATGGTTTCACTGCGTCGATAGCCAAAGGTTTTAAATGCATCTGGCGGTCTGCGACCGATCTTACGTGCGATCAGCGCAATAACCAGTGATGCGGCATCGCTCAAATTATGTAGCGCGTCAGCAATGAGTGATAAGCTACCAGAGAGTATTCCACCGACTATTTGTGCCAGTGTTAATGCGGCGTTAACGCCTATAGCAGCAATTAGACGCTTATCGCCTATAGCTTCGGTGTTATGGTTATGTTCGTGGCTCATTGGTTTTTAACCACCCTTAAAAATCTAAAAAAAGACTAAGCACAGGAAGCCAAACGGTCGTCTATAGCAACAAATAAATATACTAGTGCCTTTGTACCGTCTGACACGGAGACAGCCTCCAAACCGTTGACAGAAATCCGACCATCATCGCCCGAGTTCGTGCGCCATTGCCTTCAATACGCCGATAACTGGCTAACCCTTGTCATGATCTGAATATGACAGATTTGTAATCTTCACATCATCTTTCGTGGTTCAAGCTGCACAGCGGAAGATTACATTTCAATAATGTAATGTTTGGCTCACACTGCCGTTATCTTCAGTCGCGCAAAATTCGTTAGAACCTGTAGAGCTCACCGGGAAAGCTCAACAAGCCACTTTGAATTTAGCGAGGACTGCCCATATGAATCTGTTGAAAGCTATTATTGTTGGATCGGTAATCTTCGGCTCCGCATTATCCTATGCAGGAGACGGCTACGATCGTTCAATGAAATTTAACGAAAAGTTTCGTGCAGAACAAAAACGGATTCACGAAACCGAGTCTGGTGAAGAAAAAATAGACGGACTAGAAGCTAAGAATCCGCGCCCGGATCAGAGCAATATGCAAATAAAGAAAGAATCCAAAACTGAATAACCGCTTCACCCGAACAATCTTCGCCTCCGATAGCTTCCGAATCCCGTTGGTAAAGCTGTATTTAAGCGCCTTTCGAGGCGCTTTTTTTGTTTCTCGATAACGTACCCGTCAGTCGTTACCAGCGCATTGGGGCCACAAATCCTTTCAGTGACCCTTCGAAGCTTCGATTGGATATTCATAAAAAGGCCAAGCATCAAGCCTGGCCTACGTTGGGAGAAAACCAATATCAGCTCGCGTCCTCATCCTCTTCGTTGCGTTTCATGCGGCGCTGCAGAGCCGTGTAATAGAGCGCAGGCAATACCAGCAGCGTCAGTGCTGTCGAGGACAGGATGCCGCCAATGACCACGGTCGCCAGAGGCCGTTGGACTTCCGCGCCGGTCCCTGTGGCCAACGCCATTGGGACGAAGCCGAGCGACGCCACCAGCGCTGTCATCAGGACTGGGCGCAATCGCACCAGTGCGCCCTCACGCACAGCCTCGGATAAAGGCCGGCCTTCCTCTAGCAATCCTTTAATGAAAGCAATCATCACCAGTCCGTTGAGTACTGCCACACCCGACAACGCGATGAACCCGACGCCAGCGGAAATTGAGAGGGGAATGTCCCGGAGCCAGAGTGCAAGAATTCCCCCAGTAAGCGCGAACGGAATGCCAGTGAAGACGACCAGCCCATCGCGCAGTGTGTTGAACATCATGAACAGCAGCACGAAGACCAGCAGTAAGGCGAGTGGGACGACCAGCTGCAGGCGCTTGGCGGCAGCCTGCAGCTGCTCGAACTGCCCACCCCACGTCGTCCAGTAACCGGGCGGTACCGGGTTTCGTTCAGCGATTGCTGCAGACGCATCTTGGACGAAACTGCCAATGTCACGCCCTCGAACGTTGGCGCTTACCACCACCAGACGCTTGCCATCCTCACGGCTGATCTGATTCGGGCCCAGCACGAATTCCAGCGTGGCAACCTCAGCCAGCGGGATAAAGTCGATTCGGTCGTTGGCAGCACCCGCTACCGCTGGCACCGGAATCGGCAGGCGAGCCAGCACATCCGGATCGGCACGCAGCGTATCGGAAAGACGAACAACGATGTCGAAACGACGGTCACCCTCAAAAAAGGTTCCGGCTTCCCGTCCGCCAATCGCGGCGGCGACGGTATCCTGCACATCGCCGATGTTGAGCCCGAAGCGTGCCGCCTTGTCACGATCCACATTGACGCTCAGCAATGGGAGGCCCGTCGTCTGCTCCACTTTAACTTCGGAAGCGCCTGGTACGTCTTGCAATATCGCCGCGATGTCATCAGCTGTTTTGTTGAGAATATCCATGTCGTCCCCGAACACCTTAACGGCCACATCGCTGCGAACTCCGGAAATTAGCTCGTTAAAGCGTAACTGGATCGGCTGAGACATCTCATAGTTGCTGCCCGGCACAGATGCGGCCGCCTTTTGGATGTCCTCAATGAGCTGCTCGCGGGATTTGTCCGGATCTGGCCATTCTTCCTTGGGCTTGAGCATCACATAGCTGTCCGAAATATTCGGCGGCATCGGGTCAGCCGCGATCTCGGCGGTGCCGGTTCGGGCAAATGTACGCTTGACCTCCGGGACCTGCTCGGCAATTGCCTTTTCCAGCCGCTGCTGCATATCCACGGATTGGGAGAGGCTGGTCCCTGGAACGCGCAGAGCTTGAAGCGCAAAATCACCCTCGCTAAGGCTCGGAATGAACTCGCTACCCATTCGCATCACCAGCAGGGCAGACAGCAGCACGCTAGCGACGGCGCCACTGAATACCAATGTGCGATGACGCATGACCCAGTCGAGCACGGGCGCATAGCCATTGCGCGCCGCGCGCATCAGGCGGTTGTCCTTCTCTTGCACCTTACCGGTGACAAAAAGCGCAACAGCAGCGGGCACGAAGGTGACCGATAGAATCATGGCACCCAACAGTGCGATTACCACGGTGAATGCCATGGGGTGGAACATCTTCCCCTCGACACCAGTGAGCGCAAAGATGGGCAGGTAGACCACCATGATGATCAGCTGGCCGTAGATGAGCGGACGCCGTGCCTCCTTGGCCGCCGCGAATACTTCGTGGAAACGCTCGCTACGGGTCAGAATCCTGCCATGTTTTTCCTGCGCGTGGGCAAGCCGGCGAATGGCGTTTTCGACGATGACCACCGCACCGTCGACGATGATGCCGAAGTCGAGAGCCCCTAGGCTCATGAGGTTGGCACTGACTTTGTTGGTGGCCATGCCGGTGAAGGTGAACAGCATGGACAACGGGATGACCATTGCTGTGATCAGGGCTGCACGCAGGTTGCCGAGGAAGAGAAACAGCACGGCGATAACCAGGATCGCGCCTTCGATCAGGTTCTTGCGAACCGTGGCGATTGCCTTGTCTACGAGGTCGGTCCGGTCATAGACCGTTATCGCGCTTACGCCTTTTGGCAGGTTCTGGTTGATAATCTCCAAGCGCTGCGCGACGGCCTGCGACACGCTACGGCTATTTTCTCCTACCAGCATGAACGCGGTCCCAAGGACCACCTCGCGTCCATTGTCGGTGGCTGCCCCTGAACGCAGCTCACGACCGATCCCCACTTCGGCAATATCGCGAACCCGCACGGGCGCGCCGCCTGCGTTGCTCAGGACGATATTGCCAATGTCCGCGGGGGAGCCGAGCTGGCCAGGTGTGCGGATCGACAACTGTTCGCCGTTACGCTCAATGAAGCCGGCGCCGACGTTGGCATTGTTGCGCTCAAGCGCAACGACGAGCTGTTCCAGAGTGATTCGGTAAGCGGCCATGCGCTTCGGATCGGGCGCTACCTGATACTCTTTGGCGAAGCCACCGATCGTGTTGATCTCGGCAACGCCTCGAACGTTTCGCAGCTGCGGCTTGATGATCCAGTCCTGGATTTCACGCAGGTCGGTCGGCGTGTAGGGCTGACCATCAGGACGGCGCGCCTCGGGCTCGGCCTCGACCGTCCAGAGGAAGATTTCCCCCAGGCCGGTGGAGATGGGACCGAGAGTGACCTCCACGCCCTGCGGAAGCTCGTTGCTCGCGGCCTGCAGCCGTTCACTCACCAATTGCCGGGCGAAATAGAGATCGGTGCCATCATCAAAGATTACGGTGATCTGAGCGAACCCGGAGCGCGATAATGAACGTGTCTGGCGCAGGTGGGGCAAGCCGGCCATCGCCGTCTCGATGGGGAAGGTAACGCGTTGCTCGGTTTCAAGCGGCGACGCGCCTGGGACTGCGGCGTTAATTTGAACCTGTACATTGGTGATGTCGGGCACAGCGTCGATAGGTAAGCGCTGATAGCTATAAACCCCGACGCCCGCCATGCCCAAGACCGCCAGCAGCACTAGCCAGCGCTGCTCGATGGCGAAGCGAAGAATACGTTCGAACATGAGTTAGGTATCCGGAGGATCAGTGAACGTGCTCGGCGGAGCCTTTGCCGAGTTCGGATTTCAGGATGAAGCTGCCAGCGGTCGCGATCTGTTGGCCGGCCTGCAATCCGTCACGAATTTCCACGCGATTTTCGTCGCGCTGGCCCAGCGAAACCGGGTGCGCCTGGAAGCCGTGCGGCGTGCGAACGAAAACCGTCGGCGCGTTTTCGACGGTCTGGACCGCCTCGACTGGAACCGTGACCGGAACACTACGTCCGTCGGCGCTAACTCGGACCGTCACGAAAAGACCGGGACGCCAAGCCCCATCGGGGTTGGCCAGGGTCACGCGGGCTGTCGCGGCACGCGTCTGCTCGCCCAGCAGGCTGCCCACATGGGCGACCTTCCCCATTGTTCGCACGCCTAGCTCGCCGGCAACAACTTCGACTTCTCGGCCGACGGTTACGCGCATCAAATCACGGGCAGGTACGCTGAACGTGGCCCAAACCCGCGACAAATCAGTCAGAGTGAAGACGCTGGTCGTTTCATCCACACGCTCGCCCAGCACAATATGCTTCTCGACGACCACTGCATCGAAAGGTGCGCGCAGCTCGTAGCGGTTGCCTACGCCTGCGCCACTTCCGCCGCCCAGCGCCCGTGTTTTTTCTTGGGCATTACGCAAGTCGATTTCTGCTACGCGCAGGCTCTGCTGGGCCTGCAAATAGTCCTGTTCTGCAGAGATACGCTCCTGCCATAGGGTGCGCTCACGCTCGAACAAGGTGCGAGCCAGCCGGAGGCGCTGCTCGGCGGCAGCCAGCTCACTACGCTGCTCGGACAGCTGCTCGCTGGCGATAACCGCCAGCAACTGGCCCTTCTTCACTTGGTCACCCAGGTTGACCGAAACCGATTCGACAACGCCGGCCACACGGGGCACGACATGTGCGGTACGGTCTTCGTCGAAACGCAGCTCGCCCGGCAAAGATACAGACGAGCCGATTTCAGCCGGTCCGGCCTTGCTTAGCTGAATGCCTGCGGCACGTATCTGCTCTTCGGAAAGCTCAATCTCACCTTCGGCATGCGTTTCGTTGCCGTGCTCGTCCTCCTCACCGCCATGACCGCTTTCGTCACCATGGCCGTGGCCATCGCCTTCAGCGTCATGACCGTCTTCGTCCCCATGGTCGTTCTCAGATTCCTCGTGACCGCTTTCTCCATCCTCATGCGCGTGGCCATCCTCGGCGTGCTCAGCCTTGTTATCGCTGGCCTGCGCCTCAAGAACGAAGCCCTGTTTTACGCCAACGCCGGTCAGCAGTACCAAAGCGACCGCCAGAGCGATTCCCGTCTGTTTTTTCATGCAAGCTCCCCCACCGCCAATACGTAATGGCGGCGTTTCGGTCATTCGAAGGTAGTGGTAGGTCCGTACAGCCGCTCGATACGCGCCCAGGCGTCGACCACGGCTTGCAATGACTGCAGATAGCGCGTGCGTGCATCTATCAGCGCACGCTGTGCGTCGAGCACGTCGAGGAACGCGAAGCGGCCAAGACTGAAACCACGTGTGGCCGCTTCCACGGTTCGCTGTCCTGCCGGCAGTATCCGGTTGCGTATTTCCTCGACGTCTGCACGTGCGGTACGCCAGTCGCGAAGGGCCTGCTGGATCTCCGCACGAACGCGCAGCTCTGCCGCATTACGAAGATCACGCGCCTGCTCCGCCCGCCGTGCGGCCGCCAGAACATTGCCTTGGTTACGATCGAATAAAGGCAGCGGAACAGAGAGGCCGACGAGGTTGACGCGCTCACGCTCGATTTCGTCGTACTGGCTACCGATACTGACGCTTATGTCCGGGTAGCGCTGGCTTCGCTGAAGCTCCAGCTCGGCTTCACTCAAGGCCACTTGGCGCAGAGCCCTACGCATATCGGCACTCTCACGCACGCGCGCCAATAATGCAGATTCGCTAGGCACATCTGGCAGGTGTTCGAAACTGCCCAGCAAACTGCCAAACTCCGGTGCGTCGGTCCCGAGCAGGCGCGCTAGCATCTGTCGAGCGTTGTCCCATTCCTGGCGTGCTCGCCGCAGGTCCAGTTGTACGGTCGCCAGTTGCATATCGGCGCGCGTCGCCTCCACTGGCGAAACTTTTCCGGCATCGACCTGTGCGTCGGCGACCTTAGCAGCCCGCTCGGCCAATGACAGAGAGGCCTCGGCCAGTTGCATGCCCTCCTGGGCACGCAAGGCGGCGAAGAAAGCCTGGATCACATCTGCACGCAACCCCTGGCGTCGAAAGTCAAGGTCGGCATCCACCATCGAGCGATTGGCGTCCGCCACACCGATTCGAGCGCCGCGCTTGCCGCCTAACTCGATCGGCTGAGTGATTGTGATTGAGCGAGTCTGGCGATCGGACTGAGTGTCTTCCACCTCGAATCCTAATTCCGGGTTCGGGATAACCCCAGCTTGGCGGCGCAGACCGCTTGCGATGCCGATCTCCGACCGCGCAGCGGAAAATTCTGGGTTGCGTTCATACGCAAGGGACACGGCCCGCTCCAGTGTCAGACCGTCTTGCGCGCCCACCTCGAGCGACATTAGTGCCAGCCCGAGCCCAAGCAGCCCGCTAGCAAGCAGATACAAGCGTTTCTTTTGATACATACGCAACACTGCAGTGCAGTGCCCCCTTCGTCGATAGCGTTTCCTCAGCCGCACTAAACCGGCCAGATAGCTGATGGCTAAGCGGCGTGACTTTAGATAAGCGCGGATATCGGCCGGGTGACTACGACATTACAAATTTGTAATCCAAGGAATATCTGCGATTGCACCGCTCAAGATTACGAGATCGTCATTTACCGCTAATCCTGCGGTCATTTACAGGGGAAGATCATCGCCCGGCACTCGAACAAAAAGGCGAAGGCGTCATTCGAGCGCTGACATGCCGTATATCAGGAGCATCATCATGAGCAAAAAGGCCGCCCTTTCACTTACAGCCCTTTCACTGGCACTGGGCAGCGCCCCGGTCTTTGCCCAATCGGAAACAGCGGAGGGCTTCATCGAAGGCAGCACGCTTTCGCTGATAAATCGCAACTTTTATTTCAACCGAGATTTTCGCGACGGTGGGAGCGCCACCGGCAATGGCTATTCTGAGGAATGGGCTCACGGACTGATGGCATTCTTTGAGTCCGGATATACCCAAGGCTCGGTGGGGATCGGCGTCGACGCCTTCGCCATGCTCGGCCTCAAACTCGATTCTGGATCAGGACGTTCCGGTGCTGGCGGAACCGTCGATCTTCTCCCCTACAATAGCGCCGGCGATGCCGAGGATGACTTTTCTCGAGTAGGGGGGGCCGTGAAAGCACGGTTCTTGGGCACCGAGATCAAGGCAGGCGATGTATTTCCCGCTACTCCTGTCGTGCACTTTGGTGACGCACGGCTGCTGCCGGAGTCTTTCAAGGGTGTCACCGTTGTGAACAACTCGCTGGACGACCTCACCCTCCAGGGCGGCCGCCTGCACGCGATGAGCCAGCCCAATACCAGCAACACGAACGATGACTTCGTCACCTTCTACGGCGGGGCCGTGGACGCGCCTTGGCTCGGCTACGCAGGCGGCGACTATAGCGTGAACGAAAATCTCAGTCTTAGTCTGTACACCAGCCGGCTTAAGGACGCTTGGAACCAACATTACTTCGGTCTATCGGCCACCTATCCGCTTTCTGATGTCGTCGCGCTGCTGGGCAGCTTCAATTACTACAAGGCAATCGACGAAGGCCGCGAGCTGCTGGGCGAGTTCAACAACAACATCTGGAGTTCCAGCCTGGGTGTCGCCTTCGGCGCGCACACCGTCACGGCGTCGTATCAGCGAAACAACGGTAACAACGACTTTGACTACTTGCGCCAAGCGGACTCGATCTACCTGAATAACTCCATCCAGTACAGTGATTTCAACTCACCTAAAGAGCAGTCCTGGATGCTGCGTTATGACCTGAACATGGCGGGTTACGGCATACCTGGGCTTACGTTCATGACTCGCTACGCCCGCGGCTGGGGCGCCGATTACAGCAACGCAAATGAGGTATATATGCGCCAAGACGATAACGGCGCGCCTCTGTCCGGACAGAAGCGCTGGGAACGCGACGTCGAAGCACGCTACGTTGTACAGACAGGCTCGTTCAAGGACCTCTCTCTGCGGGTGCGCCAGGCTACAACACGGGCGACTGCTTTCGAGTCCGACCTCAATGAGGTTCGATTCATCGCCGAGTACCCGCTCTCGATCCTGTGAAGCACCACGGGCAACACCACATCTTCGTTTTTTGCTCCCTTGGTTTGAAGATGTGTTTCAGGCGCCCATAGGGGCGCCTTTTTTTGCTTGAGTGAGCCTCCTTGCGCTGCCAGTCAACCAAATGACCAGTAGATTACAAATCTGCAAGATGGCCCTGCAGGTCTTTTACGGCGCTAGAGTGCTTCGCGCTTCCCTAGGCAGATCTTCGCTTCTGTCTTTCACGCTAGGGCCAGGTCGCTTTTGTCTTGACCTTATAGTTACTACATAGATTATTTTTGGTTCCGTTTAACCGGCACCCTACCTCCTTGCCGAGCTACCTGAAAACATGCGCATCCTGGTTGTAGAAGACGAAAACAAAGCTGCGGACTACCTGCAGCAGGGCCTTATCGAATGTGGTTACACGGTTGATCGAGCGGATGATGGGCTCGATGGATTTCACCTGGCACTGCAGAACGACTATGACATCGTGCTACTGGATGTAAATCTGCCAACCATGGATGGGTGGGAGGTGCTCGAACTCATCAGGCGACGTAAGCAGACACGCGTCATCATGCTGACGGCCAATGGCCGCTTAGAGCAAAAGGTCCGCGGCCTGGAGTCGGGCGCCGACGACTATATGGTCAAGCCGTTCCAGTTCCCCGAGCTGCTCGCTCGTATCCGGACACTGTTGCGGCGAGGCGAGGCAGTCGCACTTCCAAGCAACCTGCGTGTAGCCGACCTCGAACTGGACCCTGGCCGGCATCGGGCCTACCGGAGTGGTCAGCGTATTGATCTCACCAGCAAAGAATTTGCGTTACTGCACCTGCTCATGCGCCGGACTGGCGAGGTGCTGACGCGCACCGAAATTACCGCCTTGGTCTGGGACATTAACTTCGACTGCGATACCAATGTGGTGGATGTTGCAATCCGTCGCCTACGGATGAAGGTGGACGAACCCTTTGGCGATCGCCTGATACACACCATTCGCGGTGTCGGCTACGTGCTGGAGGCGCGGCCTTGAAGCCACTCAGCCTCGCATCGCGTCTCGCGCTTCAAATCACATTGACCGGCGCCGTCTTGGTCGCGCTGTTGATTGCACTGAGCTACTGGGTACTTGTGCGCCAACTGGAACTGCGCGCCCAGGAGGAAGTGACGGCCAAGCTCTCGCAGATCGATCATGGACTCCTAGAAGACACCAAAGCCCGTATGGGCCGCTCCTGGCAACACGCACTGAGCGATACGGTACTCGGCCATGACAACCTTTCGATTACCGTCATCGGCGATAGAGCCAAATCCCCCATTTTTAGTATCGGCCGGTTCGCCCATGCGCCGCAGCAGATGGATCTTGTGAACAGAGACGGTGAATACCTAGGCTGGACCACGGAAGACGGCGTGCAGATGCTAACCGGGCGCAAGCAAATACAGGTCCCGGGACTGGCTCCAATGACGCTTTTACTTACGCAAGATCGCAGTGCCGATCAACTGCTAGTGGCTGCATTCCTGCGCTCGGCCTTAGTGACTGTGCCGATGCTGCTGATGTTGATCGGGTTGGCTGGATGGCTAGTTGCTAACAACGGTTTGCGACCGCTTCGCAAGTTTCGGGCCTTGGCGACAAAGGTATCGACGCAGGATCTGTCACCCCGAATCCGCAGCGATCAGCTTCCACTAGAGCTTCAGGAATTGGCGCACAGCCTCAACGTAATGCTTCATCGACTTGATGACGGAGTTCAGCAACTGTCACAATTCTCGGACGATGTGGCCCATGAGTTGAAGACTCCCCTAAATAACCTGATAGGCAAGGCGCAGGTGACATTGGTGCGTGAGCGAAGCAAGGAGCAATATAGGGAAGTGCTCGAATCGTCGGTCGAAGAGCTCGAACGCATGGATCGAATCGTGTCAGACATGCTGTTTCTCGCCCAGGCCAGCCACGCCAGCCCAGCACTGAAACTCGAACAACTATCCCTGGGAAGTGAGGCGAATCGCGTCTGTGAATACCTCGAAGTCCTCGCCGAAGAAGCCGGAGTCGCAACGACGGTAACGGGCGATGCCATAGTTCTAGGAAATCGGCTTATGGTCCAACGGGCCATTTCCAACCTGCTATCCAACGCGTTGCGGCATTCGAATACTGGCAGCACGGTCGAAATTAAGATACTTGAGAAGGACATAGACATCGTCTCGCTGGCTGTCACCAATCATGGCGCGACTATCGAATCGGATCATCTCCCGCACCTGTTCGACCGCTTTTACCGCGTTAACGGCATACAACCTCGTGGGGCAGGATTGGGGCTAGCTATTGTCCGTTCAGTGATGAACCTCCACAAAGGCCACGTGGCCGTCGCCAGCAAAGACGGTCGGACCACATTCGAACTCACCTTTCCTCGGCACGCCTGATTCAAAGTGATACGGCTTGGTACCCACTCCCCATCAGACCAACGCCATACATTTAATGCATGCATGTAATGCATGCATGGCCTAATCGAGCGTGGGATGGTCTACAAAAACGATGAGTTTAAAACAGAGCCAAATCGGCAGAAAGCGATGGTTAATTACTGCTTTGTAATGCGAAGAACATCTTCTGGTAAGGGTCAACCCTTTAATCTAAAGGTATCTACTAACCCAAGAGGGTAACAAATGAACCGCCCTGCTAAAGTAATCCTGCCGTTCTTTCTGGCCGCTGCTTCTTCGCTCGCTATGGCTGAAGACGGAGGGGAACTAACAATGCAGCGCCTTGAGAGTGCGTCAGTAACAAATCCCACCCTTAAAATACTTGTTAAAGAAGGTAAAGTGCTGAGCATAGCACCTGCAGGGACGACCGGTACGACCGGAATGATTCAGAGCTATAGAACTAACGGCAAAGTTCAAACGTACGAGATGAAGGTTAAGACCCCTGATGGGAAGATCCATACGGTTGAGTTTTTGAGCGCCCCGGTTGGTATAAACAACGGCTAACAGGCCAGTAAGCCCCAACGCCATTAATTTAATGCACGCGTCCTCGCTAATGCCAGCGAGAATTCCACAAGCCTCAACTTCCCGCCCATCACTGCAATTAGCCCGCAGTGATACGAGTTGTCGTTCGAGTGACTGCAGAGCGGTTATCTGCGACTTGACTTGAGAAATGTGTTCATCGAGCAAGGCATTAACGGCCGTACAAGGCTGGCGAGGGTCATCCTGGTAGCGTTGGAGTGCGTGAATCTCTGGAAGTGACAGATTCAGGATTCGGCAGCTCCGGATGAAGGCTAGCCGCTCGCCATGCTTCTCGGTGTAGACACGATAGCCGTTCGCCTGGCGATCAGGCGGTGGCAGCAAGCCCTGCTGCTCATAGAAGCGGATCGTCTGTGTATCAATCCCTATTAGCCTTGCTAATTGACCAATGCGCATCGTGTGAATCCTTATCGGCTCTGCATTATTGACCTTGTAGTAGCTATAGGGCTTTTAATGACCCCATCTTCGATTTCAAGTGGAGCCGTATCATGAGCAAGTCCGATGGTCCCTGCGGCTGCGATGCGACACCAGCCGCCGATGCCGGTGTGCAAAATCATTCCGATACGACGGGGCAATGGGTCAGTGTTTACGCCGTGCCCAAGATGGATTGTCCATCAGAAGAGCGAATGATCCGCTTGGCGCTGAATAGTTTGGACGGAATTCGGAAACTGACTTTTGATTTATCGGACCGTCGATTAGACGTCATGCATGACGGGGCCGTTGAGCCCATAACTACAAAGCTGGCGGCGTTAGGGCTAGGCGCCACACTTCAGAAAACCGTCACTGCAGACCCGGAGATGATTAAAGCCGTCGAGAATTCGGCGGAATCTACACAGGAGTCCCGCTCCCTACGTTTACTGTTAGGCATCAACGCCTTCATGTTCGTGGTAGAGATGACCGCTGGTCTGGTCGCCAGGTCCGCGGGTCTGATTGCCGACTCGCTCGACATGTTCGCTGACGCGGCAGTGTACGGCCTAGCCCTTTATGCGGTGGGGCGTAGCGTCAGCCTGCAGGTGCGTGCTGCACACCTTGCTGGTGTGCTCCAGCTGATTTTGGCTCTCGGCGTGCTCGTAGAGGTATTTAGACGCTTTGTATTCGGCAGCGAGCCCGAGTCGCTGATAATGATGGCCGTCGCATTCCTGGCATTGCTCGCCAACATGGGTTGTTTGCTGCTGATTTCCAAACACAGGGAAGGCGGGGCCCACATGAAAGCGAGCTGGATATTTTCCGCCAATGATGTGGTCATCAACGTGGGCGTCATAGTCGCCGGAGCGCTCGTCGCTTGGAGTGGATCCAACTACCCAGACCTGATTATCGGTACTGTTGTGGGATTCATCGTTCTCAACGGCGCTCGGCGTATTCTGGCGCTCAAGAGCTGAAGGAGCTCCCGTTACAGAAAAAGGGTGTCGTCATGCCTGTAAGCCATCCGGGTCTAGCGGCGACAGCTAGAACTGGCGACGCAGCTTTAGCCATTAACGGATGGTGGGTATTGCAGAACGTGGGCTGCAAAGTCCATCAGCGAGACGAAGCCGCACTGATCGGCTTTTCCTTCACGCTGTAGGTGGTAGCCCCGCATGCCTTGCCCAATTGGACCAAGCATATCGGCTTGCAACGTGTCACCGATCATTGCGATGGCGGAGGCTTCGCAGCCAAGCTGTTCGATCATCTGACGATAGATTGCAGGCTCAGGCTTTATTGCCCCAACCTCAAAGCTCCATCCGTAAACATCGAACGACGGCAGTAACAGTTTGGCTGGAATCGCATATGGGGCTGCGAGATTGGAGCACAACGCGAGCTTCAGGCCGGCGTTCTTTAGCTGATTTAGCGACTCCAACGCATCATCGAAAAGGCGAACGCTGGCCAGCTCGGTGAAAAGGTCGCTTTCAAGGCTAGCTAACTCAGAGTTGCTCAACTGCGCACCGAAATAATCGGCAGCTCCAGCCAAACCCAGATTTCGAGTCATCAGAGTCCGTGCGTCATCCGGCCTTGGTGTTCTGCCCTGAAGCCGCAGGTGCTGCATCAGTTGGCGGAAAGGATGGCGGCGCTCATCTATCTGGAGAAGCGTGCCAAACACATCGAAAACTACTGCTTGTATCATGCCAGTACCACTACCGTTGGAGGCGAACCGACCACCCGAAGAGCGATGCCGCCCCTCAGTTTTCTGAACTGGATTTCTTCAGAGGTGGCACGAAGAAGATGGGTCTTTGCGGGGGCGCTATCAGGATATCTGTCGACTTGATGCTTGTGCCTTTTCGACGCCTTGTTTTGCCGTTCTTGTCGACCGCCAGCAGATCACCGGTCGCGACAGCAATGTCGAGTGCCTGCTTTACGCGAAGCTCGTCAGCCATGGTGTAGTTGGTCAATCCGCTCATCAGACCCAAAAAAGGTTGCCGTTCTACCTCGTAGACCTGTTCGGGCAAGAGCTCTGAAAGTTCTCCTCGGATGCGGTCATCGGTGGCATCGTCGAAGTGATGCTCATCCAACAGCAAATCGTGCTGACCTGTCACGGCGATATCCCGATTGGCGTCGTAGCCGAAAAAGCTGGAAGGCGACAGCATATGGGAAAAGTTGTTGCCGTATTTCCAGTGGATCTTCTTCATCACATCGTTAGCGCGGTAGTTGTTCGCCAGATGGATAAACCAATAGGCCATCGGGCTGCTGCCAGCAGGGCGAATGAAGAACACGGTCATGTACTGGGCACCGCTTTCCTGCTTGATCCCGTCAGACAGAAAACGCTGGATCAGGTACTGCCAATTGCGCGGCTGATGAGCCTTCAGCTCTTTCAGCATGCTCCACGGCACATGGTGATCCAATCCGATATTAGCGATGGCCTTCCGATTCGCTTGGCGGTCGGCCAGGTAAGTGACCAGAAAATCGACGTTGAAGGTCAGCAGCACCTCGGCATTACCGAGGTTCTGGAAAATCCATTTGATCTTGGGGAACGGTACGTCGCCATAGCCGTACTGATCCAGCAGGAAGAGCACACGCTCACCTTTGCCGAAATGCTTGAGCTTTTGAGCGATGGTCGGCAATGCTTCTGTGAATTCAGCGCTATGCAGATGCACATCTTGGCCAAGCCGAGGGGCATGACCACGCGCGGCCAATACCGAATGCAAGCAGGCAATGTTCTCGGGCTTCACATCCACGAAATAGTGCTGGGAGCGAATGAGACGCGGCTTGATGCGCTCCAGGTTGTTGCGGACCTCCGAAGCCTGAATCGCCTCCAGTGCAATCACAGGAGAGCCGAAGTGATTCCCACCTGCGCCGTCGTGGTAGATACCTCCGCCACTGAAGCCATCGACGATCGACAGGCCCAGTTCTGGCATCAACTGATTTCGCATCAGCACGTCGATGTAAGTCTGGATGTACTCGTCGATAATCTGATGTTTGATCTTGCTGTGCGGATCGATGGTCGGGAAGGTCTGCGTGCCCCAATCCCAACGGTATTTCTCATCATCCTTGGCCATGCGGTATCCCTTGGTATCAGGCGAGATTGAGCAGCGGGATTCCATCCCAGGTCTGGCCGTTCAACAGTCGACCATTGGCTTTCTTCGAGCGTTTCACGCCATCAGCGCCCCATCCCCCCCATTGTTTGAAGAAAAACGCTGAGCCAGAGGCGTCGCACTGGCGATGAACGTTGTCGACCCATTCCTGTTTCATCGGGCGGGCCTTGGGACCCGACTCACCGCCGACAATGACCCAGTGAATGTCGGTCAGGTCCAACTCACCCAAATCTTCTAACAGCGGTTCAGCAGAGAGGAAGCGAATCGTGGCATCTACCTGACGCAGGCAATCGATCCTCGGCACACCATATTCGCGGTCCTCAACCGACACCCCCAGCCAGGCATTGATTGGAGGTGTCCGCTTGCTGAAATACACGGCTAGGCGCTCGGCACGCTTGGTGAGGATTTGGAAGGTGTGCTGGGAAGCCTTTCTGATCACCTCGAATACCTGGTCGATGTACTCGTCCGGTACATGCTCATGGAACAGGTCAGACATTGAGTTGACGAAGTAAATGGTCGGTTTCTTGCGCTGTAGCGGCTCCTGCAACTTCTCCGGTCGCAGGCTCAAACGAAAGCCGTTTTCATAGCCCGGCGTTCCCATAGCCTGCAGCCGGTAGGCCATGTTTTCCGCATAGCAGTGTTTGCATCCGGGCGACACCTTGGTGCAACCCACAATGGGGTTCCAGGTCATTTCCGTCCATTCGATGCTGGTCTGCGTACTCATTTCACCGTCACTCCTGTCGTGCATCGATGTTAGTGAGAAGCTGGCAGCTGCGTCAAAGTGCCAGTATTAGATTCAACAGCGGGCCTGACCGCCAGGCCACCAAATGAAATAGTGGGATCGATGTACCGCATGGCCGATTTGATGTCTTTCCAGCCCACATAGGTCATCAAGCCTTTGAGGTCCCATCCATTGGCCGTGGCCCATGTAGCGAAGCCGCGGCGCAAGGAGTGACTGGTATAAAGTTCAGCCGAAATCCCGGCGCGTCGAAGAATCTGACGCAGCAGGCTGATCAGGCTACCCGGGTGTAAAGCATCCTCGCTGAGATGCCCCCAGCGATCCAGGCGGCGGAACACGGCTCCTCGAACGATACCTGCCGCACTGATCCAGTCGAGATAGGCCTGTACCGGGCATAGTCGCTTTAGCGCCGGCGTGTAGTGCGTCGTACCGAGATTTTCTCGGTCGCCCTTGCTCTGCGGCAGGAAAAGACGCATGCCTGCGCCTGCTTCGGCCTGAATATGCTCGACCTGCAGCCGGCAGAGCTCATCGCTGCGAAAGCCTCGCCAGAAACCGATCAGCAGCAATGCCATGTCGCGCCGACAGCGCAGCAGGTTCGCTAAATCGCCCCGCATCCGAGCTCGCTCTGATTCCTGATCCAGCCATTGAGCTGCCTGCTCCAAGTGCTGCAGCTGCAGAGGGGCAGCTTGCTTGACCTGTGCCGGATGCAGGGTGCGGATGCCCTTGAGTACCTGACGCACCGTGGGAGTCTTCGTTGGGTCGGGAAAGCCTTGGGTGATATGCCATTGAGCGAGAGCGGCTAAGCGTTGCTTCAACGTGTTCACGCTCAGCGTATCTGCATAGTCCACCAAGTAGCGGACAACGCTATCGCCTGTTGCGGGCAGAAAGCCGCCCCACGCCACTTCGAAGTGCTCGATGGCCGACTGATAGCTGCGGCGGGTGTTTTCCCGCGTACCGGCTTGTAGGTAGCGCCCGACGTCTTTCATCGACTGAGATGCCCTTTATGTACTGCAAAACGGCCAATGAACGACCGTCTGCGCCATTCATATTGAATAATTCGTGATTATCCAATTTTAATTCAGCTTCCTTCTAGTGCAAACTTTCGCTGAAACATAGAATGTAAATACAGGGTATGTAATACAGTACGTAATTGTAGGAGGCCTACATGGCGCGTGGCGGTATCAACAAGGCGGTGGTACAGAAGGCTCGCACCGCCCTCCTCGCCCGCGGCGAGCACCCGAGCATCGATGCGATACGGGTTGAACTGGGCAATACCGGTTCGAAGACCACCATTCACCGCTACCTGAAAGAGCTGGAACCCGCCGACCGCAGCCGCGGGGCGGTGCCGCTTTCGCTGAGCGAGCAATTAGCCAACCTGGTGAGCCAACTGGCCGACCAGTTGCAGGAGGAGGCGCAAGCCGCCGTCGCCGGCGAGCGGGAACAGTTGGGCCGCGAACGGATCGACTACCAGCAGCGGATTCAACAGGCCGAAAGCCGCATCCAACAGCTGGAAGGTCAGGCTGCCCTCGACGCCGAACGACTTCAGGCGACTCATCACGAGCTGCAGCAAGCACGCGAGCAGCGGCAGCAGACCGAGGTCGAGAACGCCCGCCTGCAGCAGGCCAATCGCGATCTGGAGGAGCGGCTACAGGATCGCGACGCACAGATCCATTCGCTAGAGGAAAAGCACCAACATGCACGCGACACCCTGGAGCACTACCGGCAGGCCAGCAAGGAACAGCGCGAACAGGAACAGCGTCGACACGAGTCGCAGGTGCAGCAGTTGCAACTGGAAACGCGTCAGCTGCAGCAGACGTTAATCGTCAAGCAGGACGAACTGACCCAGCTGAATCGCGACAACGCGCGCCTTCTCACCGAAGCAAGGCAGCTGCACAAGGATCAGCAGGCCCAGCAACGTCTGCTGGATCAGAAAGCTCTGGCCCTTGAAGCTCTGCAGAGCCAACTCAGCGCGATAGAAGCCATCAAGCTGGTCCTGGAGCAGCGCAATCAGGATCTACAGGGCGAACTGGACCGCTTGAGCAAGTCCAAGGCCAGGCAAGGCACCCGCCGACAGCCACGGAATGCCGAGCGCGCAACCGTGGCAGTAGATAAATCGGCTCCGCCAGCAAAAAGCAAAGCTGGCCGAGACGACTAGATCGACAAACCAATACTCGAGGACGTGGATCACTTGCCCCGCCGCGCGGCGGTCAGCTGCGACTTTCAACCCAGGATCATTCAGGTTGGTTTCAGTTCGGACAGTTTAGGTAGCAGATAGGCCGGGTCACAGGCGAGCTGGCGTGCAATTCGATACAGCTTCTCTACGGTGATGCTTACTTCACCCCGCTCAATCCGCCCCATATAGCTGCGGTCGATGCTGCAGGCCAGCGCCAGGGCATCCTGAGAAATCCGGCAGGCCTTTCTCTGCGCTCGGATGCGTTCGCCCAACGCTTTCGCCAACTTATCCATGACCGTCTCAATTCCGCTGAGACGGCAATATCATGCGTTTACGGACGCACAGGCCACGGACTATAATCCGTATTTTTCGCGCTATCCTCTCTGGTGCCGCAATGAAATCAGCCTCGTTCACCTTCGACAGGCGGCTGTATGAGCTGCTTCAGGAGGAAGGCCGCACACGATTCACGATTCGTGAACTGCGCGATGCCTACGCCAAGCGCCTCGAAGGCATGACCTATCGCATCGGCGATGTGCGCCGCTATGTGTATGAACAGATACGCCGAATGTTACGCATAGGTTGGCTCGTGCATGACGAAGAGCGCCGCGTACGGGGACAGGTCTACCACCTCTTATCCATCCCGACACATCTGCAGCTAGAGTTGATTGACAACGGGTTCGAGAACAGCCGTAAGACTGCTGGTGAGCCAGACCGGGCACCATCAACTTCCGATAATGCAGCAGTGTCGCCTGAACCCTCACCCGGTATGGATCAGCATCTGGAGACGCTTCTCAAAGAGGTCCGATTGGACTTCCTGGCATCGATGGGCGAGGCGGAGCGATATAAGCTGCTTCTTGAGGATATGCCGCATCTCCGCGACAAGGTCGAAAGCGAGTATCTGGAGGCCAGAGACCGAAGCTCACGCCTGCTGGGCCATCTCCGCGCCATCGAAAAGACGCTCAAGACACTTGCCTCCGCACGATGACCACACAACTGCGAAACTGGCAGCGCCGCTGCATCGACAAAGCGCTTGAACGATTTAAATCCACACCCCACTTCTTCTGCCAAGCGACGCCAGGCGCCGGCAAGACGCGCATGGCGGCTGAACTGGCCAGCAGGCTACTTGGTCAGGGCAAAATCGATCTGGTGCTCTGCTTCGCGCCATCTTGCCAGGTGGTCGAGGGCTTTCGCGCATCCTTTGCTGCCGTTCTCGGTAGACGCTTTGACGGCCAACTCGGCGCAGCAGGCGCAGCGTTCACCTATCAGGCCATGGAGTACCGAGATGAGGCGTTCTGGCAACTCCTCACTGACTATCGAGTGTTTGCGGTGTTTGACGAGATTCACCACTGCGCCGGCCACGATCTATCACTAAGCAACTCTTGGGGCCAGCAAATTCTTCAGCGAATACAAGACAGGGCCACTTTCACCTTGGCGCTATCTGGTACGCCTTGGCGTTCAGACGACCGGCCCATTGCTCTGGCTCGCTATTCGAGCCCCGAAGGGCATCTGATCTGCGACTACCGCTACGGACTGAAAGAAGCCATCACTGATCAGGTATGCCGCGCTCCCCGCATTGTCCTGCTCGACAATCAAAAGGTGAAACTTACCGAAGAGCTGGACACAGAGTGCACTGTCAGGATGTTTCCGAGCATCGCCAAACTATTGGGCGAATCCCCTGTCACCTACGAAGAGCTGCTGCGCCATGACGAAGTGATCGATCAGTTGCTCAGTCGTGGGTGCAGCAAGCTGGATGAGCTTCGCCTGATCAAGCTTGATGCAGCAGGTTTGGTGGTTGCCACCGATATCGAACACGCCCAGCAAATTGCCCGGGCCCTGGAAGCCCGGGGTGACGATTGCCGCATCGTGACCAACATAACTCCCGCCGCACAACAAGTGATCAATGAGTTCAGACACAGCAACTGCCGCTGGATTATCGC
This sequence comes from Stutzerimonas nitrititolerans, assembly GCF_003696285.1. Taxonomy (GTDB): domain Bacteria; phylum Pseudomonadota; class Gammaproteobacteria; order Pseudomonadales; family Pseudomonadaceae; genus Stutzerimonas; species Stutzerimonas nitrititolerans. The sequence continues at coordinate 341,838 of NZ_RFFL01000003.1, read as the reverse complement.
TGTGGGAATGATCAGTGAAGGTACGGACATCCCACGCCTTCAGGTATGTTGCTACCTGAGCCGCATCCGCACCGAGCTGCATTACCGACAAGTACTAGGGCGAGTGCTTCGACGCACAGGCGAGCCCGATGATCAAGCGTGGCTATTCATGTTGGCGGAGCCGGCATTGAAGTGCATGGCGGAAAGAATTGCAGATGATCTGCCGGATGACCTGGCGGTGCTTAACGAGGTCCAGATGCCAACCTATACCTCAAGCTCCATTTCCGGCTTGATTGGGTCTGCCGACAATGTCGACAGAGTGGATGGCAGTACTGAAAATAGCAACGCACAGGTATTTGGAGCCGTCGCTACGTCCCGCATCTCTCTGGAAGACTCTGCCCCCGAACCAAGCTACCAGGTCAGCTTTTCCAAGCACTATCGTCAGCAGTTGCTGGCTTGCTTTTGATTTCTTATGTAGATATCAGAGCTCAGACGTCGGCTTTTGTGGTTGGCTGAATCAGGAGGCAACGCATTGACCCTTCCCCACGAGAGAACCCGCAGCGTCATCAAGACCGAAGAGTTCCTACGAGAACTCTCTCGCAACACTGAGCTGCCCCAGGACATCCGCAGCTATGCAAAAAGCCTGCTCAGGCATTACCCGTCAGCTAACCAAATTTTCTCGTTAGGGCGCCTCGAAGAGTGCCTGGTGATTGATGCGCAAGATGATGAATATCGACGAAGGGTAATTGCTTTCCATCAGCCGCTCTTCAGTTCGTCATTAAACTACACGCTATAGCCATAGGGTAAGTAATGATCCGCGCTGATAGAGTCCTTTCGGTAACTGCCCGCGTTGCTCAACGAGTCAAGCTGACTCCCAAAGGACAGCCATTCAGTATCCGGCGATTCGCGGAATTTGGAACGAGAAGCGCCGTATCTAAAGCAATAAATCGACTGGTCAACCGAGGTGAACTTGAGCGGGTGTATCGAGGAATCTACATGCGACCGAAACCCGGTCAATACACAGCATGGGTTCGCCCAAACGTATGGCAAGTGACAAATTTGATTGCCAGCCAGAACCACCAGGTTCTGCAGCTTCATGGCGCAGATGCGGTCAGATTGTTTGGACTGAGCACCCAAATGCCGCTTATTCCGATCTATTACACAAGCGGCCCCAGTCGATCAATTTTTATAGGGAAAGCTGAAATCCGTTTGGTTCATGCTCCGCCAATGGTCATGCAGCACTGCGGAACCGAGGTAGGCACCGCCATCAGCGCATTATTTTACCTCGGTAAAGACAACTCTACCCCGGAGTGTATTGTCACAATTAAAAAGGCGCTTAGACCTGAAGACCTAGCGAAACTAATGACATCCAAAATTCCAAAATGGATGCGCGTTGCGTTGGAGGCATAACCTGCCCCAATGAAAAAACGCCCTAGTACAGCGCCCCTTGATGCCCAATGCGATCGGTATCGACCGATCATTGATGGATTTTGAGTTGACAAGTAAGGATAGGAATTACTTGCTTCAGCTTGTCAATTTTCCGCAGTACCAAAATACCTTTTCATAGGCAGAAACAAGATTCACGATTTGTCATATTTATGCACGAACAGAGTTGCGTAGACTAACAACCGCTAGTCAAGAACTGTTCCGAACAAATGCAGGCCGAGCACACCCTCACGAGCATATCTGACCTCTTGGAGTTGAAGGTGGCGATCCAATAACGGAAAGTCCTTCCTGGGAAAACCACCCAAATAACGATGCAGTGCTCTATACCCGGCCCCATCGACATAAGGAAAGGCTGCAGCCCGATGTAAGTCCCTAGATATTAGTAGACCAATCTTTGCATCCTCACACGCTTCAATGAACATCAAAAATCTTGAATAAGGAATAATATCTAGCAATGAAGCAGCAAATATCATGCTTCCAAATCTACTTGGCGGGTCCGCGATGGAAGCCCCCTTGAATATGCTTTGCTCAAAGGAGGTCGGATCAGAAAACCGCATACCTCTCTCTGTCTGAAAATGGATTCTCGCAGATCCACCTCGACCACCATGAAAAGGAGCTTGAAGAAAAATACAGAATAACTTATTGAATAAATCAACCACGATATATCTCCGACTAGCTCTGCTACCAGTAAGAAAGTGCTCAATCTTCATAAGAGTGGTAGAGCGGAAACGTGAAAACCATGGGTCTTCCGCCACATTACTTCTTGAGACCGAATTACATTCTTGGACAAAAGCATCCCACGCTTTCGAGTAACGAGACGCATCAGATAGCGCGACCAATTCCTTTTTATGCATACTGCAAATACATGAATGGGAATAGCACCAACTTTTTCGCCATATAGGTAAATGACCATTGGCTACGTCATTTCGCAAACAGTCCGGACAAAAGAAACGGCGATAACTCCATTCAACTGCAGTTCCATTACGTAAACCGAAATAAACACTCAACCATTCTGGATTAATGTCCTCACGCCCTTCCCCCAGGCGTTGAGACGCTGAAAAAAAATCAACATCTGGATCAGCGGACCTGAACTCTAGCCCTTCCCACCAATGCAACGGACGTTCGGCCAATTCCAGGCGCGTAAATTTTATTATATGCCGATTAAGGCTGCACCGAAAAAGCCATGACGATAGCGTCTCGTCAAAATTCGGCGTTAGTAGCGCACTTAATCTCACATCTAGTAGCCCCAGAGATTTTTGTTTGCACGCTGCAGCATATTCAGATCAATTTTCTCAACGCCTAGCTTTACTGCATAACATGCAGCACTTCTAATCAACTCGAGAGTCTTGTCCATTCGGCCATAGGTAATAGATAAAATCGACCTTACCATCTCCTCAGAATAGAGCTGCGATGGCATTCGCAATGGCAATGATTCCTCGACTTCTAGCAAGAACGATCTAAAACCCTCATCTTCACACCAATCCGTAAGCGTAACCTCATGAAATCGCCTTTTAAATTCATCATTGGACTGCAGGGCATTCCGCGCGCTAACGGTGCCAAAGCAAAATAACTTCAATCCATACTCGACCCCAAGTAATTTCTTGAGGATTGACATATTAACTCGCTGCTCTTGCTTAGGACGCAAAAGTGCATCATGAAATTCATCGATAACCAAGCCCCAAACTCTTCTAAGCCTGATAACCTCTCTAATTTCATTTGGGATAATATCCGAGCCGCTTTTAGGTCTCACCCCAGAGGCTAGAGGCAAACCGAGAGCCAAGGCGAGTTCGGCTTTAAGGCTTTTCTTGACGCTTATCTCAGGCGACTCGGCCATGGATATAACAACCAATCCTTCACTATTCTTAATTCGCTTCGGGATTTGTGATATTATGGCCGTTTTCCCCGAACCACCAGGGCCGATCACGAGCAGCGCGGGGGCATTAATGCGATCTGGGACTTCCGCAATATTATTCATCATTCTAAAAACTGCTTCGCTGGAATTATTATCAACCCAAAGCTCATTATGAATTGCGGCTATTCGAGTATCCACATCGGCGGATAAATACTTCTGTATGTCAGATCGAACGTGTTCGCTACTCATTTGCTCCCCCCAGATCTGAATCTTTCCGGAAGAGCTGAATAGTCAGGCTTGACTTTTTCGGGCTTAACTGCCGGATTGTCGCCAATAGGTCCAGGGTAGGCATCAAGATAGGCTTTTTCCGCAGCTTTTCGGCGTCTTTGCTTACGCGTTAAGACGATGCTCTCTTTCTCGATGCCCTGCTTTTCCCTGTAGGCTTTAAGCCCTCCAGCACTATCAATTGCCCCGACTCGAACTGGCCGCCTATGTAACCTGCTTGCACGATATTCTTCATAATTTGGTGCTTGGATCGTTAAGTCGGATAGACGAATTGAGCAGAACTGTCCATTTAACTTAACCCACACCTCATTCAAATTAAACGGATCAAATTTAACAACCGCCTTATTAGTCCCAACAAAGGGCACTAAAATAGGATCCCAATACGTCTGACCGTGTAACTTTATACCTTCGGGGTTAATTTTTCGTACTTCTTGAGGCATAAACCAAAGCTTCAGCTGCTCCGGTTCTGAAATTTTCGGTGGATACGGAAGCCCACCGGAGGGAGCAAAATAGTCATACCAAGCTTGCCGCGGACTAACTTTCAACGCACTATGAATGGTCGAGTGATAAACAACCACTTCGCGTGCAAACCAACGAGAAAAGTCGAAGAATGTCATTGTGGCATTCTTTTCGCTGTCGAGATCTCTTCGTGCAACTGAGTTCGACATTGTTGTTCCTTTTAAGAGGTGGACTTTTGTCGTCATGAAAGTACCAATCAATCGTTCAACATGACCACCAAAGTGCTTTTCACCAACTGGTCGATATTCGGGATGTATTCCAAATGACTCGCATCCAGCTTTAAATTTGGGACTGGTGAACTCCGCAGCATTATCCATGTGCAAAACGTCTGGCTTACCATAATAGGGATAGTCTACGGGATCTATGCCCATGCTTTTGGCAAAACCTATTTTAGGAAGCACACTTTGACTAAGTGCACACGCAACAGAAACTGACGACGGAACGTGAAGGCTGAGGTAATAGCCGACAATCACTCTTGTATATATATCAATTATCACCGTCAACCAAGGGCGACCAATCACATTGATACGATCATCCGCTAAAAGGATAATGTCGACCAACGTGTGATCCATTTGCACCCATTGCAACGGCCTTTCGACTTTTTTCTTTCCCGGTCGCGCCGAGAACTGTTGTGCTGCGGCATCGGCCCCGGCTTTGATTTTGACTCTTTTTTTCTCTGAGAGAATTAACTTCACACGTCGTAAAACTGTAGCTTTACAAGGGGATGGTAACCCCTGCTCTTTACATGCGACATCTACCTCGAGCCACACTTTGCTATAGCTAGCACCTTTCGAATTGTAAACTTTATGAGTCGCATCAAAAACAATTACCTCTACAGCTTCATCTAATCTAGTAACTCCTTTCTTAACCCCACGCCGCTGAAGAACCAATGACAGAGGACCAATTTCCTCATCACACATCTTAGCCAAACGAAAAAAATAGCTCCGCGACAAATTCAGCTTCACACAAGCTTGAGCGGTTGTTACTTCCTTCACCCTCCACTGGCTAATAACGTTGTACCGCTCTACAGCTAGCGATAGCTCGTCTTCTCCATAATCATTCACATTCAAATTTATTACATTACCCCCAGCCACCCCTCCTGTGAGACCAACAATCCTCTCAATATCGCGCTGAGAAACCATCAAAGCTTCGCCAGTTGCCTTAACGACTACCCTAATGCTCTTTGCGCTAAGAATCTGTTGAATTGTGGCAAGCTTTCCCTTTGCGACTACTAGCTCCCCAACAATTAGTTGATCTGTCATATATAGTTTCGCTGCAAAATTTGGAGAGAAACATCTTTCGGCAACATATCGCCAAGGGTGATATTGCCTGTCACAACGCAGACGGCATTTAAAAAATAGACTATGAGATGTTATTTCGCCAATTTTGTCTTTTTTTTAAACTGAAACGAAGCTATGTCACTGATTTATATATGAAAAATCTAGTCTCTTTTTTGAGCAGGCATCACAGCATATCTCCCCAGGCGCACATATCCTGGCTGGCTGGCTTCCTCACCCACGCCCCTGTTCCACCAGTTCGCGAATGTCCTGCGCCAGTTGCCGCACACGTTGTTCGCAGGTGTCCCAGGAACACATGAAACGTGCACCGCCGACGCCGATGAAGGTATAGAACATCCATCCTCGGCCACGCAAGGCTTCCAGCGCCACGGGCGGCAGTTTCACGAAGACGCCGTTGGCCTGTACCGGAAACATAAGCTCGACTTCCGGAATATCGTCGATCAACTCTGCCAGCAACCGAGCGCAGCGGTTGGCGTGGGCGGCGTATTTCAGCCAGGCGCCGGTTTCCAGCAGCCCGACCCAGGGTGCCGAAAGGAAACGCATCTTGGATGCGAGCTGTCCGGCCTGCTTGCAGCGATACTCGAAATCTTCGGCAAGCGCCCGGTTGAAGAACAGGATCGCTTCACCCACTGCCATGCCGTTCTTGGTGCCGCCGAAACAGAGCACATCCACGCCGGCTTTCCAGCTCAGCTCCGCCGGTGACAGGCCCAGGGAGGCACAGGCGTTGGCAAAACGCGCCCCATCCATATGCAGGTGCAGGTTCAGCTCCTTGCAGGTCTGGCTGATGGCGCGCAGTTCGGCGGGCTGATAGACGGTGCCGATCTCGGTGGCCTGGGTCAGGCTGACCACGCGGGGCTTGGGGTAATGGATGTCCTGGCGTTTCTGCGCGATCTCGTGGATCGAGGCGGGCGTCAGCTTGCCCTCCTCGGTTCGTGCCACCAGCAGCTTGGAACCGTTGGAGAAGAACTCCGGAGCGCCGCATTCGTCGGTCTCGACATGCGCGATATCGGCGCAGATGACGCTGTGATAGCTTTGGCACAAGGCCGATAGCGCGAGGGAGTTGGCCGCCGTGCCGTTGAAGGCGAAGAATACCTCGCAGTCGGTTTCGAACAGCTGGCGAAAATGATCTGCCGCACGGGCCGTCCACTGATCATCGCCATAGGCACGTTCATGGCCCTGGTTGGCTCGGGACATCGCTTCCCAGACTTCAGGGCAGATACCCGAATAGTTGTCGCTGGCGAACTGCTGGTTGTTCGTGCTCATCGGAACCTCTTCCTCGGTCTGCCTCAGTGGATCGGCAAATAAATTACGGTATACAACCCCAGTGCGCCGAGAACGCATACGGCTGTGCTCAGCCACATCACCGAAGCCAGATCGGCGCGAATGCGTCCCGTCTCAAGCCCGCTCGCGCTGCGAAGGTATCGGCGCCGCTGGGTGAGCCAGATCGCGGCTGCAGTCAGCAATGATATCGACAGCAGCGTGCCGACGAAGGCGCCATGGTAAGGCATCCAGCGCAGGAACAATGCACTGACGGAGATCAGCGTGAGCAGCGTCCTGCCCCACGCCAGCGAGCTGCGTTCCGGCTGCAGTCCGGGATCCGCGTGGAGCGGTAACAGCGATGGCTCAGGTTGCCGGAGACGTCGAAACGAACGGCGCATCACAACGCCACGAGGCTGATCAGTACCAGGGTCACCAGCGTGCCGCCTACGGACAATGCAGGAATCAGCAAGGGAAACGGCAAGGGCCGCTTGTGGCGCATGGCGCGTTCGATGTTCAGCCAGCGAATGCAGGCGCTGGCGCTGATGAACATGGCCAGCAGCAGGAGCGTGATCGACAGCGCCTTGCGTATTTCCAGCGAGAAGATTTCCGTCGCGAAGGCCTCGACGGCAACGCCGCCGGCCAGCAGCGCCAACGATGTGCGGATCCAGGCGAGGAAGGTACGTTCGTTGGCCAGGGTGAAACGTGGATCGGGCTCTTGCCCGCCAGACAGTAACCGGTGACTCCAGCGGCTACGTTGCATTGGGGTGAATCTCCGGGCTTTATGGTCGGTGCCTCATTCAAACAGAAACGCCGAGGCGGCGCAGGTTCCCAGCTTGGCCATGACGCCGCTGCACTTCGCTGCTAATGTTCCGTCACTTGAAAACTTGGAGTATTGGAGATGCCCATGTTGCTTCGCCTGGTAGCTACCTTCCTGCTTGGCACCGCCAGCCTGACCGCCGTAGCCAACGATCACACCCACGCTCATTCCCATGCGAGCGAGGCGCAGACGATGGATATCACCCAGGTGTGGTCCCGCGCCATGCCGCCCAGCGCTCCCACCGGCGCGGTCTACTTCAGTTTGCACAACCCCACGGGCCAGGCTGATCGCCTGACCGGCGCGCATACGACGCGGGCCGAAAGAGCGGAACTGCACACCCATGTTCACGAAGGCGACATGATGCGCATGGAGCAGGTCGAAGCCGTCGACGTACCGGCTGACGGGCAGGTGGAGTTCGAGCCGGGCGGCCATCATGTGATGCTGTTCAAGCTGAGCGAGCCGCTGGCTGCGGGCGACCATTTTCCGCTGACGCTGATCTTCGAGAAGGCGGGTGAGGTAACCGTGGAGGTTTCGGTTCAGGAGCAGCCGCCGCAGGGTCACGGCGACTCCCATATGCATCACTGAAACACTTCGCAGGGCACCAACCTGGCTGCCCTGCTCCCTTCCTCGGCTGCCTACGTCAGATACCGGTTGGCGTGCGCATGGTGACGAACTCTTCGGCCGCCGTCGGGTGAATGCCGATCGTCTCGTCGAAGACGCGCTTGGTGGCGCCGGCCTTCAGCGCCACGGCCAGGCCCTGCATGATCTCTCCCGCATCAGGCCCCGCCATGTGGCAGCCCAGCACCTTGTCGGTCTTGGCATCGACGACGAGCTTCATCAGGCTGCGTTCCAGGCTTTGGGTCATGGTCAGCTTCATCGGCCGGAAGCGGCTTTCGAACAGCACGACCTTGTGGCCCTGCTCGCGGGCCTGCTCTTCGGTGAGGCCGACCGTGGCCACGTTGGGCAGGCTGAACACCGCGGTGGCGATGGTGTTGTAATCCACCGGTCGATATTCCTCCGGCTTGAACAGTTGCCGCGCCACGGCCATGCCTTCGGCCAGGGCGACCGGGGTGAGCTGCACGCGTCCGATTACGTCGCCAATGGCGAGAATCGAAGGCACTGAGGTGCGATAGCGGTCATCCACCTCGATAAAGCCCCGCTTATCCAGCGCGATATCCAGTTGGTCCAGGCCGAGGTTATCCAGCATCGGCCTGCGCCCGGTGGCGTAGAAGATGCAGTCTGCGGCCAGGGTGCGGCCGTCCTTCAGCGTGGCCAGCAGGCTGCCATCCGCTTGTTTATCGATACGCGCGATGTCAGCGTTGAACTGCAGGTCGACGCCCTTCTTGATCATCTCGTCCTTCAGGTGATCGCGCAGCGAGCCATCGAAGCCGCGCATGAACAGCTCGCCGCGATACAACAGTTGGGTCTCGGCGCCGCAGCCATGGAAGATGGAAGCGAACTCCACGGCGATGTAGCCACCGCCGACGACCAGCACACGACGTGGTAGCGCGTCGAGGTAGAAGGCTTCGTTGGAGGTGATCACATGCTCGTTGCCCGGAAAGTCTGGGACGTGGGGCCAGCCACCGGTCGCGACCAGGATGTGCTCGGCACTGTATCGCGTGCCCGCTACTTCCACGGTATGGGCATCGACCAGACGTGCGTGGGCTTGCAACAGGGTGACGCCGCTGTCGACCAGCAGGTTCTTGTAGATGCCGTTGAGCCGCTCGATCTCGCGGTTCTTGTTGGCGATCAGGGTCTTCCAGTCGAACGTCTTGTTGTCTACGGTCCAGCCGAAACCCTGCGCCTGTTCGATGTCCTCGGCGTAATGGGCGCCGTACACCAGCAGTTTCTTCGGCACGCAACCGACGTTGACGCAGGTTCCGCCGAGGTAGCGACTCTCCGCCACTGCCACCCGCGCACCGTAACTGGCGGCGAAACGCGCGGCACGCACGCCACCCGAGCCGGCACCGATGACGAAAAGATCGAAGTCGTAAGCCATTAGCAGTTGTCTCCTGTCAGGAACGTACAGCATAACCGAGGCATTTCGCCCGCTCACCACCGGAGTGTCGTATGCGCCCTACCCTAACCCATCTCGCCCTGCATGTTCCCGACCTGGACGCCTGCGTCGAGTTCTATGCCGACTTCTGCGGCATGCGGGTATTCCACGAACGCCCCGGGAAAGGTTCACGCATCGTCTGGATGGCCGAGCCAGGGAAGGAGCGGACATTCATCTTCGTCATCATGCCGGGCGGGACGGATCGGGCGCTGGCCGAGAACGACTACAGCCATTTCGGCTTCGCGCTGTCCAGCCGCAGCGAGGTCGATGCCCTGGCTGCACGGGCGCGCCAGGCTGGCTGCCTGATCTGGGAGCCGCGCGACGAGCCCTATCCGGTCGGGTACTACTGTGGGTTGCGTGATCCGGCGGGAAATTACGTGGAGTTCAGCTACGGCCAGCCATTGGGGCCGGGTGCCGAGGAATTGCCAAGTCCGTAAGCGAGACGGCCGCAGCGGAGGTGCTGAGGCCGCTTTCCAGGCGGGCGTTCCAATGGGCCACCCGAAGGCGGCCCGAGCCGCTCAGAATGCCTTGCCGGTGAGGTAGAAGTTTTCGTAGCAGAAGTTGGTCGCCTCGATGTAACCCTCGGCGCTACCGCAATCGAACCGCTGTCCCTTGAACTTGTACGCCAGCACGCAACCGTCCTGGGCCTGGCGCATCAGTGCGTCGGTGATCTGGATTTCACCGCCCTTGCCGGGCTCGGTCTGCTCGATCAGCTCGAAGATGTCCGGCGTCAGGATGTAGCGGCCAATGATGGCGAGATTGGAAGGTGCATCTTCGGGCTTGGGCTTCTCGACCATGTGACTGACGCGGTAGATGTCGTCGCGGATCATCTCGCCGGCGATCACACCGTACTTGCTGGTCTCCTCCGGCGGGACTTCCTGGATCGCGACGATGGAGCAGCGGAACTGGTTGTACAGCTTGACCATCTGCGCCAGCACCGGATCGCCGTCGAGGTTGATGCACAGGTCATCGGCCAGTACCACGGCGAACGGCTCGTCACCGATCAGCGGGCGGCCGCTGAGAATGGCGTGGCCAAGCCCTTTCATTTCCACCTGGCGGGTATAGGAAAAGCTGCACTCGTCGATGAGGCGGCGGATGCCGACCAGGTATTTCTCCTTGTCGGTGTTGCGAATCTGGTGTTCGAGCTCGTAGCTGATGTCGAAGTGGTCTTCCAGCGAACGCTTGCCTCGGCCGGTGACCACGGCAATCTGGTTGAGTCCTGCCGCCAATGCCTCTTCGACCCCATACTGAATCAGGGGTTTGTTCACTACCGGCAGCATTTCCTTGGGCATCGCCTTGGTTGCAGGAAGGAATCGCGTGCCATATCCGGCCGCAGGAAAAAGGCATTTCTTGATCATGTGAGTCCTTGAAGAAAAAGGGTTCCGGTTGCTGCGCAGCCCTGACATCGATAGCCGTTGTCCTGCCCGCCCCGTCGGCAGCCCGACGCAGAGGCTACGACCATTGAATCCCCGAGGGGTTCGCGCTTCGCTCCGCGTACCAGAATGAAATTTGGGTGAACGAGACGACTGGCGGTAGTTGACCGGCATAGCGTGACGCGGCGCGTTCCGAAAGCCAAGAGCTGCCGACATCGCGGCTGACGATAATTTATCGGAAAGATGCAATCGGCACTGTCAAGCTGCTCAGGCCGGCAAAAAGCCGAATAACTGATCCATGTCATTCAATAGGCGAATAAAAGACGCAATCGTTGCCTGGCGGAGGCTTCGGAAAGCGCCTGCTCATACTATGTATTCACTTCGATAGATGGCACTTGGCTATCATTCGGGTCGAATATAAGACCACTTAAAGGAAAAGGTTATTCGGCCGATACCCCTTCGTATACCGGGCTCCTTCAGACGCCTCGGATGACAGACTGATGTACGGCACGAAGCAGTGAGCCATGGGGCCACGCTTGGCAGTCGATATCTAAGGAAAACGATGAACAGCAGCATTTCCGCGACTCCCGCGACTCGGCAAATATCTATCCAGGCCAAGATCAACCTGGCCCTGTTGGTAGTCTTCGCTCTGGTGCTCTCGGCTTCGTTGCTCTATGCCGCCGTCACCGAAAAGCGTCTCGTGCTGCAAGTGGTCGAGCAGCAGACCAAGGACGCCGCGGACTCCTATTTCGACAGCATCAACACCATGATGCTGACCGGCACCATGGCCCAGCGGGAGGTGCTGCGAAACAAGATCCTCGCCCGCCCGGGCGTCATCGATGCTCGCATCGTGCGTGGCGATCTGGTCAGCAAGGTCTTCGGCCCCGGTTTCGAGCACCAGGCCCCTGCCGATCTGCTGGATCGACGCGCCCTGGCCGGCGAAGCCATCATGGAGGTGACCGAGGGCAAACAGGGCCGCGTTCTGACGGTGATCAACCCGATCCACGCCGAGAAGGACTACCGCGGCACCAACTGTCTTACCTGCCACCAGGTGCCTGAGGATGCGGTCATGGGCGCGGTGCGCATCACCTATGACCTGTCCGCGCTGGACGGCGAGGTAGACCGCAACATCCTGGTTTCCGCCGGTATCCAGCTGCTGCTGCTGCTCGCCGGACTGCTGGTGATGAGCTACATCATCCGCCGCGTGGTCATCAGCCGCATCAATGCCATGCGTCACACCATGGAGGAAATGACCGCCCATGAGGACCTGAGCCGCGCCGTGGTGATCCGTGCCGAAGACGAGGTGGGCGCGATGGGCCACGCCTTCAACCGCATGATCGGCAAGTTCCGCGACAGTCTCGAGGCCGTGGCCGGCGTGACGCGTCAGCTCGGTGAAGTGTCCGATCGCGTCTCCAGCGTTGCGGAAAAGACCCACGGCGCGGTCATCGAGCAGCGCAGTGAAACCGACATGGTTGCCTCGGCGATGAACGAAATGAGCGCTACCGTGCAGGAAGTCGCCCGTCACGCGACGCAAACGGCCTCGGCCTCCAGCGGAGCGGACGAAGAATCCAAGGCCGGCGTCAAGGTGGCGACCGAGGCGCTGGATGGCATCGAGGTGTTGATTCGCGACATCGAGAACGCGGCGCAGGTCATCAAGCGGGTCGAAGACGACAGCGCCAGCATCGGCATGGTACTGGGCGTGATCAATGGCATCGCCGAGCAGACCAATCTGCTCGCGCTCAACGCCGCCATCGAGGCGGCCCGTGCCGGCGAGCAGGGGCGCGGTTTCGCGGTGGTGGCCGATGAGGTGCGCACCCTCGCCTCGCGCACGCAGAAATCCACCGAGGAAATCCAGCAGACCATCGAGCAGCTGCAAAACGGCGTGCGCAATGCGGTGAAGGCTATGGAGGGTGCGCAGGTTCGTGCCCATGCCGGTTCCGAATGCGTGGCCAAGGCGGCCCAGAGCCTGACCGTGATCGCCGGCGAAGTCGGCACCATCAACGACATGAACACCCAGATCGCCACGGCGGCCGAGGAGCAGAGCGCAGTGGCCGAGGAGATCAACCGCAACATCACCACGATCAGCATGATCGCCGATACCACCTCCACGGATGCCCAGCAGACCGCACGGATCAGCGACGAGCTGGTGCAGCTGGCGGCCGAACTGAACAGGCTGGTGAGCCAGTTCAGGCTGTAGCGGATGACAGGCCGGCCTCAGCAGGTCGGCCTGCCACTCGGGCATTCCCATCGCGCCGGGCGGCTCATCCGAGCAAACCGCAGTGTTCTTGATCTGAAACAGCCGGCGCCTGGGCTAGAATCGTCGATAATTCGCCTATCGCATCGCATGCTGAGCCGCGCAGAGCCCGGATGCAGCATGGCGCTCTCCCTTTCAACCTCCAAGGTGATCCCCTGACATGGACCAAACGCCGAGCTTTAACCGCGCCCTGGTCGAGAAATACGACCGTCCAGGTCCTCGCTATACCTCCTACCCCACCGCACCGCAGTTTCATCAGGCCTTCGCCATCGATGACTATCGCAGCGCCGCGCGGGAAACCAACGAGGCCCCGGCCCCCAAGCCGCTATCGGTGTACATCCACATTCCGTTCTGCAAGAGCCTTTGCTACTACTGCGCCTGCAACAAGATCATCACCCACAAGACCGAGCGTGCCGTCGAGTATCTCGAGTACCTCAAGCGTGAAATCCAGATGCAGGCTGCCCTGTTCGATCGCTCGCGCAAGCTGACCCAGCTGCATCTGGGCGGCGGTACGCCGACCTATCTGACCAGTGAGCAGCTGGTCGATCTGATGAGTACGCTGCGCCAGGCGTTCAACATGGACGACAGCGACAGCCACGAGTTTTCACTGGAAGTCGACCCCCGCACCGTCGCGCCCCAGCAGATTCACGAACTGCGCAAGCTGGGCTTCAATCGCCTGAGTTTCGGCGTTCAGGATTTCGACGAGCAGGTGCAGATCGCTGTCAATCGCATCCAGACCGAGGAGCAGACCCGCGAGCTGGTCGAGGCGGCGCGAGCGGCCAAATTCAAGTCGATCAGTGTCGACCTGATCTACGGCCTGCCGCTGCAAACGGTCGAGAGCTTCAACACCACGCTGGACAAGATCATCGACATCCGCCCGGATCGCATCGCGGCCTACAGCTATGCACACCTGCCAGACCTGGTGCGCGCGCAGAAGCTGATCCGCCCCGAAGACATGCCCCCGCCGGAGCGCAAGCTGGAACTGCTCGAGCTGACCATCAAGCGGCTCACCGATGCCGGCTACGTCTACATCGGCATGGATCACTTCGCCCTGCCCGATGACGAGCTGACCCTGGCCCGCGCCAATGGCACCCTGCAGCGTAACTTCCAGGGCTATTCCACACATGCCGATTGCGACCTGATCGGCATGGGCATCTCTTCGATCGGCAAGGTCGGCGACAGCTACAGCCAGAACGTGAAGGAGCTGTCCCAGTACTACGCGCGGCTGAACGAAGGCATGTTGCCGGTGCAGCGTGGTTACAAGCTCAGCGAGGACGATCGCCTGCGTCGCGACGTGATCATCTCGCTGATGTGCCACGGCCGCATCGATTTCAGCGAGATGGAAAAGCGCTACGGCATCGTCTTCCGCGATTATTTCGCCGAATCGCTCGACAAGCTGGCCGAGCACGTTGCCGACGGCCTGGTGGAGATTCGCGATGATTCGCTGGTGCTGCTGCCCCAGGGCCACCTGATGATGCGCAACGTCGCCATGGCGTTCGACGCCTACCTGGGCGGCGAACAGCGTGGACGGTTCTCGCGCACCGTCTGAGTCCATTCGCTGGGGGGCGGTGCGTTGGCAAGCACCAGTCGGCCGCCCTCCGCTTCGCGCAAGGCCTGCAATTGCCCCTGCAGATCGGACAGTTGCAGCTTGCGCAGTGCCGCCGCGACGCGCTGTGGATGGTCCTCTGGCTGGCCAGCCAGGTGGTTCTGCCAGGTGCGCTCCATGGCGATTTCGGGTTCATTGTCGAACAGAAGATCAGTCGACGCCTGCACGGCCTGCGCCATTCGTTCGGCTGGCAAGTCAGAAAGCGGGTGGGTGAAATCCGCCAGGAAGGCGCCAACGTGAGCGAGGATTTCCGCCGCCGAAGCCTTGGGAGACTGCACCGCGAAAAGTATTCCGCCCTGCCCCGCGATCTGGCGGAAGCCGCAAAACACCGCATAACCCAGCTGCAGCTCGCCACGCAGCCGGCGAAAGAAATCCCCCTCCATCAGGCGCGCCAGCAACCGCCAGCCGGCCTCCGTCTCGGGGTTGGCGTCCGGCAGCGAGCAGAACAGCAACACCGCGGTATCGGTTGCACGCAGCCCTGCGTCGTGCCAGCGATGGCCAGCGAACGGCCTGATCGTATCGTTCGTATCACCCGACAAGCCGGGCATCGCTTTCATGGCTTCGGCGAGCGAATCGGCCAGATCGCCTGTAAACCCCATCGCCAGCCCATCCCGCTGCGCCGTTTGCCAGTGCAGCAGCACGGATCGATCGAGGCGCAGTTCCTTCTCCTCGTGATCCGGGGCGCGCTGGCCGAGTTGTCGTGGCAGTTGCCGGATCAGCTGCCGGATCAGCATTTCGTCACCGCTCGACCATCCTGCTTCGCCGGCGAGCCGAATGCCTTCGGCGAAGGCCTGGGATGGCGGGTTGTTCAGCAGCCTGCCGATGTCCTCGACGATACGCGGAAAGGCCTCGGCGAAGCCCAGCAGGCTCAAGCACCAGGCATGGCCGAAATCCTCGAAGCGAAGCGTCACGCCGGCCTGCTTCGCTGCCCATAGACAGGGTTGCAGCGTGGACCACAGGGCATGCCAGAGCGCGGCGCAAGGACGCTTTTCGGCGAACTGCCAGCGCAGATACAGCGCGCCCTGCCCATTGAAGTCACCAGCCCGCCAGCGTAGGGATGACTCGACAGCGGCGCTCCCGGGCACCTGTGGTGCCGGAGACTTCAACCAAGCATTCGGCTCGGGCAGGCGCCAGTCGAAAGAGCATGGTTCGATGCGGCGCGGCGCTTCCCGACGTGCGCGTACCGGGAAACCCTTGCTGGCCAACGCGGGGCGTTCATCGGAACCGGTGAGGAGGACGATGGGCTCGCAGGAAGAAACCCGCCGCATCAGGGCATCGAAGGCCTGCTGCAACGAATCGCTGTCGCTGGCTGCCGACCACGCGGCAGGTTCCGCCCAGTAACGCAGCTGCTCCAGCGGCGTGAAACCCTGCAGGCTCCTGAGCCGGATGTAACGGTATTCCTCGCGGATTTGCCGCTGGATGCCGGCCCGGGCGAAGAACGTCAGCCAGCCCAACACCCTCGAAATGATTTCCTGAGGCTGTGCCCGTCCGCGCTCGGTGAGCGGCAGCGTGAGAACCACGACGGCCTGATTGGCGTAACGGTAGGGCTCTCGCCATTTCAGCCCGTTGCAGAAACTCTCGGCGCGCAGGTTCGCCAGCAGACTGCCGGGCATTTCCGAGCTTATCCAGGTGGCCAGATAATCCAGCGCGACGGCATTGTCCTCGGGCAGTTCGTCGAGCACGAAGCACAGGTGCAGCCCGGGCGCCCCGTTGGGGATCTGCACATCCAGCCAGGATGCGGATGCACGCAGTGGCGCAGGGGCGCGCTCCAACGACGCGCCGGAAGGCAGGTTGCGCGCCGCCAGTTCCGATAGCCGCTGCAGTTCCGTGACGCTTTGCGGCCCTGCCAGCAGCAGTTCGATCTGCCCGGCGTGGTAGAAACGGCGATGATAGCCGCGCAGGGCCAGCTGAAATTCGTCGGCTTCCACCGGCAGGCTGTCGCGGTTGCCGGCGTGGAAACCGCCGAAGGGATGCTCGACGTCGAGCAGCGTACCCAGCGCGGCATCGCAGAGCGTCTCGCTGTCCTGGGCGCGGGCCAGGTATTCGGCCTGCAACACCTCACGCTCTCGTAGCTGAGCGGCCGGATCGAGCAGCGGGTGAGCCAGCATGTCGAGCAGCCGAAGCAGGCCCTGTTCCAGCAACTCGGCCGGCAGCTGGAAGAAGAAATCGGTGTGTCGCTCGCGGGTGGAGGCATTCAGCTGCCCGCCGCAACCCTGTATGAAAGGCATCAGGCCCTGTTCAGGCGGATAGCGATCGCTACCGAGAAACAGCAGATGCTCGAGAAAATGCGCAAGCCCCGGATAGGCTGCCGGCGCATCGTGTGCGCCCGCGTGTACCCGCACCAGTGCGGCGGCCTGGGAACTGCGCCGCCGGGGCAGCAGGCGTATCCGCAGCCCGCCAGGCAGGTGGCTCAGTTCCGGGCGTTCGGCGATGTCGTTGTCCATGGTGCCTCGATCCGCGGGTTTCGGATGGCAGCATTGCCCTGACTCTCGTGTCAGCACAATGCTTCTTTGGCACCGATTCGCCAAGCCCGTCCGGCAGTTACAACGCCTGGGGCGCGCGGCGACACAGGGTAACCAGTGCCTGCACCCAGGCCTCATGCGTATTCAGACAGGGCACCAGTTGCAGTTCTTCACCACCTGCGGCCAGGAATTGTTCGCGGCCACGATCGCCAATCTCCTCCAGCGTCTCGATGCAATCCGCGACGAAGGCCGGGCACATCACCAGCAGTTTCTTCACGCCCTGTGCCGCCAGCTCATCCAGCCGCGCCTCCGTGTAGGGTTCGATCCACTTCGCACGGCCCAGGCGGGACTGGAAGCTGACGGACCATTGCTCCGGACGCAACCCGAGACGTTCAGCGAACGCGGCGCCGCTCTGCAGGCACTGGGCACGGTAGCAATTGGCGAGCACGGCGCCCTCGGCACGTTGGCAGCAGTCCTGCGTCTTCAGGCAATGGGAGCCGGTCGGGTCGGTCTTGTGCAGGTGCCGCTCCGGCAGACCGTGGAAGCTCAGCAGCAGGTGATCGAAGTCCTGCGCCAGGTATGGCTTGGCGCTGGCGACCAGCGCGTCGAGGTATTCCGGCTGATCGTAGAAAGGCTGCAGCACGGACAGCTTGAGATCGAGCCCCTTCTCGCGAATCACTCGGCGCGCCTCTTCGACGGCGGTCGTGGTCGTGCTGTCGGCGAACTGCGGATACAGCGGCGCAAACGTTACCTGCCTGATGCCCTGCCCTGCCAACTTGAGCAGCGAACGCTCGATGGAAGGCTCGCCATAGCGCATCGCCAATTCGACCGGCCCCTCGTTCCAGTGCGGCCTCACTGCATCGGTCAGGCGCTGACTGAGGACCGTCAATGGCGAGCCCTCCGGCCACCAGATCGACGCATAGGCGTGGGCCGACTGCTCCGGGCGCTTGATGAGAATCAGCGACACCAGCAGACGTCGGATCGGCCATGGCAGGTCGATCACGTAAGGGTCCATCAGGAACTGATTGAGATAGCTGCGCACGTCGGCCACCTTCGTGGACGCCGGAGAACCCAGATTGACCAACAACAACGCCTGCTCAGTCATGCGACATTCCTGACTACGGATTAAAGGATCGCGCCGCATCCCACGGCCCACGCTATTTTCACACAGCGGGCATCGGTTTGCGCAGGCCCGCCAATGCCGCATCCAGATCGGCGAAGCAGAACGGGATGCCCGGTGCACCAGGTGCCGGGTATGCGGCGCAGGCATTGTAGAGGCCACTCGCCCAGGCGGGTACAACTGGAAATCTATCAGGACGATGTAGCCCTGCTGCACTTGGTTTCACCTCCGGTCCGGTGCTATTGATTGATGCTCGAACAGCCATGGCCAAGCCGGTCTCTCCAAGGAATCGAACAGTGATCTCAGACAGCCTCCTGCATGCCCTGCGCAGCGCCCGTCACGTCGTGGTATTCACCGGAGCCGGCGTGTCGGCCGAGAGCGGCATCCCGACCTTTCGCGACTCGCTCACCGGTCTCTGGGAGCGCTTCGATGCCGCTTCGCTGGCTACACCGGATGCCTTTCGCCGGGACCCGGCGCTGGTCTGGGGCTGGTATGAGTGGCGACGAATGAAGGTGTTACAGGCGCAGCCGAACCCAGCGCACCGGGCGATCGCCGAACTGGCGCGGCACGTGCCCAGGCTCACCCTGGTGACCCAGAATGTCGACGATCTGCACGAGCGCGCCGGAAACACCGACGTCATCCATCTTCACGGCAGCCTGCATCGACCGCGGTGCTTGCGTTGCGGCCGTGAACCGGATGAGCCCTTGGCCATGCCCGCTGAGCCGGATGCCGGTCGCCGCCTGGAGCCACCACGTTGCATGCATTGCGCGGGGCAGTTGCGCCCAGGCGTGGTCTGGTTCGGTGAGCACCTTCCAGGCGAGGCCCTGGACAGGGCCTTCGCGGCGGCACAGGCGTGCGACCTGTTGCTATCGGTGGGCACTTCCGGGGTGGTCTATCCCGCTGCGCAGGTGCCGGAGCTGGCCTGGGAGGCCGGCGCTGTCGTCGTGCATGTCAATCCGCAGGGGCAAGCCGGTCGCCGCGAACGGGAATACAACCTTGCGGGGCCCGCCGGCGAACAGCTGCCCGCATTGCTAGCGCAGGCGTTCGGGCGCGGCTGAGAAAATTACCGGCACGCCAGCCTTCATGGCGGCCGTTGCTCATCCCTTCCCTCGCCCGGCCAGTATCCGTGTCGCGCCCTGGGTTTTCTGCGTGAACCAGAACACCCGGCTGACGCCACGGGTGATTGCGACATAGGCCAGGCGCAGGCTTTCGTCGGCCATCGCCTGGTCATAACTGTTGTGGAAGAAGCCCGAATAGGCATACAGCGCGTTGCGCAGCGGGTGCTTTTCCGGCGGCAGGCAGTCGTCGACGATGATCGCAACCTCCGCCTGCAAACCCTTGGCCCGGTGGATGCTGTACGCCTTGACGGGCAGCTTCCTGTCCAGCTGCGCCTGGATGGCACGCAGCGGCTCGTTGCGACGGCTCAACACCAGTACCGCGTTGCGATCGGCATGCTGCCTGGCGGCGACGTATTCGCACTGGGACCGGATCTGCGCGATCAACTCCGGCAGTCGCGCCTTGATATCGAAACGCGTTACCAGCTTCACGCCATGATCACCCGCCTGGGCTGTCTTGGCCGCCCGGCTGTTCTTCGACTGCTTGAAACTGACGTCAGCCAGCACCGATTCGCCATCGCGAATGATGGGCTCGATGGAGCGATAGTTGGTCTCCAGCATCAGCACCCGGCTTTTCTTCGAGGCGCCCTTGCCGGGAAAATACTTGTCGAAGTCGATGAACAGCTCCGGCGAGCTGCCACGCCAGCCATAGATCGATTGCCAGTCATCGCCGATGGCCATCAGACTGACCGCCTCGCCTTGGCGTGCCAAGGCACGGTGCAACGCCTGCAGCCATTGCACGATCTGCGGCGAGATGTCCTGGAATTCATCGATCAGCAGATGACTGAAGGGAGCCAGTGCCTCGGCGGGGATGTTCTTGCCCTCCCCCGTCAGCCGCTGGGCGAGCTGCTGGAAAGCTGCATTGAAGGTCATCAACCCCTGCGCCTGCAGTATTTTCTGGAAATGGTTCCAGAACAGGATCAACGCTTCGACGAAGGCGCGCTCGTGCTCGCTGCAGGTCATCCGCTCGGGCTGCAACTGGTCGATGCGTATGCCGATGCTTTCGATGAAGCCCGCCTGCGCGTAGAACACCTCGAACAGGGGCGCCGAAGTGAACTCACCCGGCAGCTTGAAGACATCCTGCGGCGCCTTGCGCGTACAGCGCTTGCCCGATGCCGGCTCGGCGGGTTGCGCCAGACCGAGTAGCTGGTGCACCAGTTGCCGAAAGCGTGCCGTTTCGGCATAGCAGCTCTGGTAAGCCTGTTTCAGCAGGCGCTGCTGGGCTGGTCGCAGACGCGAGGAGGTCAATGGATTGTCCAGCTCTGGGGCGGATGCACCTTTCTCGTCGAGCTGTTCGAACCACCGCGGGTCGCCCAGCACATCCTTGGCCAGCACGCCCATGGCCGAATGGAAGGTACGCACGCAGCGCCTCGCCTGAACCGGATCGAAAGCGAAATTCCAGAAGCCCAGCACCTGGAGCAACTGTTCGCGCAGCTGCATGCAGGAGGCGTTGGTGAAGGAAATCACCGTCAGCCGTTCGGGCGGGATTTCCATATGACAGAGCATGAATACCACCCGCAGCACCAAGGTGGTGGACTTGCCCGAGCCTGCGCCAGCGAAGATTCGGGTGACAGGGCTGTCGCTGAGGATCATGGCCCATTGTTCGTCGGACGGCGCACAGATCACACCGGCCTCCACCGCCTTGCCTACGCGCAGGCGCATCGCCTGGATCTGCGGGTTATCGACTGTCATCCTGGCCGGCCCGTAGATGCCCTCGCTGGCTGGTTTACGGGGCTTGGCACGTGGTTTAGAAGGTTTTCGCGGCGCCCGCGCCTTCGGTTTCCCGACGGACTCGATGCTCTGCTTCGCGTCCGCCACGGACCAGCGCCGAAACAGTACCGCACCCTCCTCCGAACGCAGATGGGCGGATGTGCGAGGGAAACAACGCGCCAGCGCTCCGGAAACGAGCAGTTTGTAGCGCTTGACGGCAGAAAGCATGACGACCAACCGAACATCGAATATGTGGTTGATATGGTAAGGGTTTTGTCGCGTGGCTGGGCGCCGGGGTGCTTATATGGGACAGTCGGGCGATCACCGGTGGCTGGCATGGGTGATCGAAACGAAGTTCGGATTGCCGCAGGTTTCAGGAATCCGAGAAATCAGATGGGAGGCGGGCCTCAGAGCGGCGAGGTGTCCTTCGACTTGTCGGTGACGATGATCGAATCGAGATCCCAGTCGCCGAACATGTACCAGTCGTCGCCCATCATTTCGGATGGATGTTGCGTCCTGCCTGCGCCATTGCCACAGGCCAGGGATTCGGCGGAACAGTAGCGGTCGCAACCCCAGCAGATACGTTCGGGATGTGGCGGGTTTAGCGGAAACTTCTTGGCCATATCGAACCCCTGAGAGTGGCAGTCGTTTCGAGGCTACCGGTCTCATGAAACCCTGCCCTTGATTTCGCTCAAGAAATCATCAGGCGCATCTTCAAGCGGCGTTGCACCGGCTCGACGAGGCCCTCGCCGGGTATGACATGGATCGTCTATGCCTTCCATATAAATGCGAACGATTTGTGTTTGATATCGCGTTTGCTATGGAATAGGATGCAGCCCGCCTGCCCAATGAGCGCGCCGGAAATCATGAAAGTTGCCGAACAGTCGAGGGTCGCCGTACACCTTGCGATGCTGATCAACATGCTATCGCTGGGCAGCCTGATGATGGTCATGCCGCTGGGCCCGGATCTCGTTCGCCACCTCGGCATGGAAGCCAGCCATGTGGGTTACATCAGCGGTGGTGCGACCATTGCCGCCGCCCTGAGTGCGGTGGCAAGCGCGCCCTGGCTGGATCGCTTCGACCGCAAGCGCGCGCTCATCATCCTGCTGGCGCTTCGCTTCGCCCTTCTGCTCTGCTGCGCGCTGGTCACCCATTCCAATCAGCTCATCGCCCTGTTCGTGCTGTCGGGTTTGCTGGCAGGCCCGATGGGCGCGGTCTTGATGGCCGCCATGCTGGACATGATTCCGCCTGCGCAACGAGGCAGGCAGCTCGCCTATGTCGGCATGGGGTTCTCCCTCGCGGCGATCCTGATCATTCCCCTGTCGCTGGAAAGCTCAGCCCGCTGGGGTTGGCAGTCGCCTTTCCTGATTCTGGGAAGCGCAGGATTGTTGCTGGCATTGCTGGCCCAGCTGTTTCTGCCCTCGCCGGCTGCAGTTGCCGGGCGTCCGCGTGGTTCGATCCTGCCGCTGCTTTCCTCGCGCCTGTGCCTGGCAGCCCTGTCCATCACCGCACTGCAGATGTTCGGGCATTTCCTGCTGGTGCCGCACTTCGCCAATTACTTCCAGTTCAACCTGGACTTTCCCCGCAGCAACCTGGGGTTGCTCTATCTGCTGGGCGGTCTCGCCAGCCTGGCGGCGATGCGCCTCGGTGGCGGCTGGATCGATCGTGGCGGTGCCGTGACGGTCGTGCTGGGCAGCAGCGGCGGCCTCGCCCTGGTAACCGCGCTGGGTTTCGCGACGTCGGTGGGCATTTCGCTCTACATCATCTTCACCCTGTTCATGGCGCTGAGCGCCGTGCGCAGCAACAGCACCATGACCATCGCCGCCGGCATCCCGGAGCCGCATCAGCGCGCGGCATTCATGGCGTTCCAGGGCACCGTCTCGAATATTGCCGCCGGCGTCGGCAGCCTCTGCTCCGCGCTCTACCTGACATCCGGTGCGCGGCATGAGTTGATCGGCTTCGAACACCTGGCCGGCTTCTATGCGCTCGCCGGGCCAGTGGCCGGGCTGGGTGTTCTTTACCTGCTTCATGGCCTGCGGCGGCGCGATGCCGCCCACGGCGAAACAACAGAACAACAGGCGGGATGAACTTGCCGGGGATTCGTGATCAGGCCGTTTCGAACAACATCAAAGCAGCAACGGAGCATGCTATGCCAATCGTAAGAAACCGAGGAATCAGCGGTCCTCGTCACCTGTCCCTGACCATCCTGGCCAGCCTTTTACCGATCGCCGCGCTGGCGGATGAACCCCTGGCGCTGCAGCAGCAGGTCATCACCGCCACCCAGACGGCACACAGCGAACTCAGCGCCCCCGCCAGCGTATCGGTGGTGACCCGCGAGGAGCTGGAGAGAATGCCGGTGTACAACCTCGCCGACGCGGTGAAGTATCTGCCGGGCGTGCACATCAACCCGTCCTCCGCCTATGGCCGCAAGGAAATCAAGCTGCGCGGAATGGACTCGGACTACACCCTGCTGCTGGTCAATGGTCGCCGCGTGAATTCCCGCGAAGCCCTGACCTCCAACTACGCCAACGATTTCGACCTGTCGTCGATTCCCATGGCCGCCATCGAGCGCATCGAAGTGATCCGCGGGCCGATGTCCTCGCTGTATGGCGCCGATGCAATTGGTGGTGTCGTCAACGTGATCTTGCGTCAGCCAACAGATAAGACTGAAGCCGGCATTGCCTATGTCTATGAGCACCCGACCGAAGGGGACTCTGGCGACAGTCACAAGACTAGCGGTTATGTCAGCGGCGCGTTGATTGACAACAAGCTACTCGGCAATCTGATCGTCGAGGGCACCGATCAGGCCGCGTGGGGTTCCGATCAAACCACATCTCCAAGAATTGACGCGGCCGAGAAGCGCCAAAATGGCAGCGTTTATGGAACCCTGAGCTGGCTTCTTGATGAGCGCCAGAGTATCGATCTAGATATGAGTTACCGCGAAGATGACCGCAAAGCCACTTGGAATAATTCAGGCTTCGCATTTCCTACCAATATTCAGGAAATGGAGCGTAGTGCTTTCGGTTTGACTCACAACGGAGCCTGGGACGGTTTCAACTCACGCATTCGCTACTATTACGAAGACGTTGATTTAAAGGACGACTCTGAAGTAATGACTAACCTGCGAGGCGGGCGGGTCAGTGACGTAAGCCAGACCAATCATACACTCGACGGGCAAGTTAACGCGTTCCTTGGCAGTCACCTTCTGACACTAGGCAGTGAGTTTAGGCGGACGGAGCTTAGTCACAGTAATAATTTAGTCTCGGAAATTAAAGTTGATCAGAAAGCTCTGTACTTGCAGGACGAATTCTCGTTAGGGCAGCTCGATATCACCCTTGGTGCACGCTGGGACGATCACGATACGTATGGCAATGAGTTTAGTCCGCGAGCCTATGGTGTGTACAACCTCAGCAACAACTGGGTGATCAAGGGAGGTGTGGGCAAATCATTCAAAGCGCCGAGCATTGCTCAATCCGATCCGACCTATGTGGAAATCGCCTGTCGAGGTTATTGCGTAACCATTGGCAACGAAAACTTGAAACCTGAAACTGCTACTAGTTATGAGTTAGGCGCTCTCTATCAAGATGAGCGATTGCAAGCAGGGGTCATGTTTTTCCAGACTGACATCGAAGATATGATCAACACCGAAACGACCCGACTTCTTCCCCCGCCGGGGCCGGGACTGCCTCCAGTCGCAGAAGATCCAGTACTTACCACCTACAACCAGCCTCACGTCCGAGTCAAAGGTTACGAGCTGCAAGGCCGGTATTTGTTAACCGAGGCTGTCGGCCTGCGTGCAAACTATACGTACTCCGATGCCAATGATCGCGATACTGACGAGGCTATTCGGAATTCACCGCAGCATGTTGCCAATATTGGCGTCGACTGGCAGGCAATTCCGAAACTTGGTCTGAATCTAGATTATCAATACACCGGCAGTCAGTACGTTTATGATGTGGCCCGTTCAGGAACATTCGAGACTGGGGCTTTCCATACCGTTAACGTCGGCGCTAGATACCAAGCCACCAGCCATCTCACACTTAACGGCGGATTGAATAATCTGACCAATGAAAAGCGTGATGAAGTTGCCCAAGCTGTAGACAACATTCTCATGGGTCGCACGCTGTTCGTGGGCTTCAGCTACGACATCTGACCCACCAACCCCCGGTGGTCTCGACCGCCGGGTTTCATCGGAGTAGTAACAGATAAACAATGGCAACCACTAACCAGTCGCTTCCCGGCCATCAGAAGACCGTCATCCTGTGTGGCGGCGGCCTGCTGCTGGGGTTGCTGGTGCTCTCGATGAGTATCGGCGCGGGTGTCTACGGTGCGGGTGACGTGCTCGGCTATCTGCTGGGCGATCCGCTCGCCGTGGCGGACGAGAAACTGGCCATGGTGGTCGATACGCTGCGCCTGCCCCGCACCCTGGCAGCGCTGGTGGTCGGTGCGAGCCTGGCGATCGCCGCCTCGTTGCTGCAAAGCGCGACACGCAACCCGCTGGCCGAACCCGGCCTGCTCGGCGTCAATGCCGGTGCGGTGCTGGGGCTGGTGATCGGCCTGATCTTCTTCGGCGTCGAGTCCACCCAGGGTTACCTGCTGTGGTCCGGCGCTGGTGCGCTGCTGGGCAACCTGGTAGTGCTGGTGATCGGGCTGATGCTCGGTCAGGCCAGCCCGCTGAAGCTGATCCTCGCCGGCGTTGCCCTGGGTGCGATCTTCAGCGGCCTGTCGAACTTCATGCTTCTGCGTACGCGCATCGCGCTGGAGCAGTTCCGCTTCTGGAACCTGGGATCGCTGTCCGCCTCCAGCCTGGATGCCCTGGCTACGGTGGCGCCAGTCGCACTGTTCGGCCTGGTCCTGGCCGCCCTGCTCTGTCGCAAGCTGACGCTGATGCAGATGGGCGACAGTCAGGCGCGGGCGCTGGGCATTCATACCACCTGGGTACGCCTGGGCGTGCTGGCCGCCTCGACGCTGCTGATCGCCTGTGCGATTTCCCTCGCGGGCCCCATCGGTTTCGTCGGTTTTCTGGCCGCCTATTGCGCCCGCATGATCGAACCGGTGGCATTGCTGCGGCAACTGCTGTTCTCCACTCTGTTCGGCATGGCGTTCCTGCTGGCCGCCGACGTGCTCGCACGCTGGTTGCTGCAACCCTACGAGTTGCCGGTCGGTACCCTGCTGGCCGCGCTGGGCGCGCCGGCGCTGATCGCCATCGTGCTGCGCGGCGGTTTCCGTTCACTGCTGGCGGTGAGGTAGGCATGGCGACCGTTACCCCAACCGGCGTCTGGACCTTGCGTCTGGGCGCGATGAGCCTGTTGTTGCACCGTCGCAACTGGCTGATGTTCGCCCTCTTGTCGGCAGTGCTCGCGCTGCTGGTGGTGCTGGCGATCAGCCTGGGCTCGGGAAACATGGGCGTGCGCGACGTGCTCGCCACCCTGGCCGGCAACGGCAGCAAGCTGCACGAGATCATGGTGTTCAAGATCCGTATGCCGCGGGTCGCGGCGGCCATCGTGGCGGGCTTCGCCATGGGCATGGCCGGCTGCCTGATCCAGACCCTGGTGCGCAACCGCCTGGCCACCCCGGACATGATCGGCGTGAACGAGGGCGCGTCACTGGCGGTGGTCGGCTTCGCCCTGTACCTGACGCTGGGCAGCTGGCCCTGGTGGGCCTCCCCGCTGGGTGCGCTGCTGGCGGCAGCCGCACTCTTCACGCTGTGCCGCCGGCCCGGCGAGCAAGGCTACCTGTTCATCATCATCGGCATTGCGCTCTCCGAGCTGCTCGGCGCCCTCGGCGATTTCGCCATGGCCACCCAACCGTTGACCCACCTGGGCAACATCTATCTCTGGACCATGGGCCACTTCGCCGGGGTCAGCTACCAGACGGTCAATCCCATCGTGCTGGTGCTGCTGGTGCTCTGCCCCGTGATGGTGTTGCTCAACCGCCCGCTGGCACTGTTGCGCTTCGGCGATGCCACGGCGCGAAATCTTGGCGTACGTGTGCCGCTGGTACAGCTCGGCGTGCTCGGCCTGGCCATCGTGGTCGCCTCGCTGGGTACGGCCATCGGCGGGCCGGTGGTGTTCATCGCCATGGCCGCGCCGATCCTCGCGTCCTGGCTGGCTCGCGGCAATCTCGCCCC
The DNA here is from genome assembly GCF_003696285.1 of Stutzerimonas nitrititolerans. Lineage (GTDB taxonomy): Bacteria > Pseudomonadota > Gammaproteobacteria > Pseudomonadales > Pseudomonadaceae > Stutzerimonas > Stutzerimonas nitrititolerans. The sequence goes on along the minus strand of NZ_RFFL01000003.1, from coordinate 314,556 downwards.
CATCTGGCTGTCGGCCCTGTGCGGTGCAGTGCTGCTGCTGGGCAGCGACACCCTGGTGCGGGTATTGGCCCAGCCCGAGGAAATTCCCACCGGCATCATGACCCGGCTGCTCGGCGGCATTCTGCTGCTCGGCCTGCTGGTCAAGGACAGACGAGGAGCTGACTGATGACTGCCTTGCACGCTCGGAATCTGCATTTTGCCTATCAGGACAAGGTCATCCTGCGGGATATCTCCTTCTCGCTGCCCAAGGGCCGGCTGATCGGCATCGTCGGCCCCAACGGCAGCGGCAAGTCCACGCTGCTCAAGCTGCTGGCGCGCCAACTCCCGCTGCAAGGCGGTCAGGTGGAGGTTCAGGGGCAGACGCTGTCGAGCTATTCGATGAAGAGCCTGGCCCGACAACTGGCCTTTCTTCCCCAGCGTCCAGTGATGGTCGAAGGCATTCGCGTCGAACAACTGGTGCAGTACGGGCGCCATCCGCACCAAGGCTGGTTCAACCAGTGGAGCGACGAAGACGCGCGGCAGGTGGCCCGCGCGCGGGAGGCCATGCAGCTCGATGCCATCTGGCGGCGCCAGGCCTCGTCGCTCTCCGGCGGCCAGGCGCAGCGTGCATGGCTGGGCATGATCCTGGCGCAGAACACCGACCTGATCCTGCTCGACGAGCCCACCAGCGCACTGGATATCGGCCACCAGGCCGAGGTGATGGAGGCCGTGCACCGGATCACCCAGGAAGGCCGCACGGTGCTCATCGTCATCCATGACCTGGGTATCGCGGCGCGTTATTGCGACGAGCTGATCGCCCTCGCCGATGGCCAGATTCAGGCCATGGGGCCGGCACGCCAGGTCATGACCAAACAGCTGGTGGATCGCCTCTACGACACCGACGTGGACATCCTGCCGGCACCCGGTGACGGCGCGCCGGTGATCGTTCCAAGGCGCCGGTCGCTGGCGACTGCCACGTCGACCAATACCCGCACCGCACAGGTGCCCGAATTCGTTCAAGAGGATGCAACGCAATGATCGACAGGAACCTACGAAACCTCGCCGCGGTGCTGCTGGGCAGCCTGCTGGCGCTGCCGGCACTGGCCGATACCCGACAGGTGGAAGACGCCTTCGGCAACGCCGTGGCGGTCCCGGCCGAACCGCAGCGGATCATCACCCTCAGTGAAAGCGACCTCGACAGCGCGCTGGCCCTCGGCGTGACACCGGTCGGCGTCGTCAACGGCCGCGGCCAGGCCACCCCACCCCGCTATCTCGAAAGCCGGATGCCGGCGGGGATCAAGGTGGTCGGCGATCTCGACAACCCCAATCTGGAAACCCTTCTGGAACTGCAGCCCGACCTGATCCTCACCGGCCCGGTGAAGCCGGAGCAGCTGGCGATCCTCAACGAGATCGCCCCCACCGTCGTCACTTACAACTGGGGGCGCCCTTGGCAGGAGAGTTTCCAGCGCACCGCTCACATCCTGAATCAGGATGCCCAGGCCAAGACCTTCATCGAAGGCTATGAAGCACGTACCGCCGAAGCGCGTGAGCGTCTGAAGAATCACCAGGGGGAGACCTTCAGCATCGCGCGCTGGAACCCCAAGGGGCCGTCCTACATGTTCAAGGAGTCCTTCGCCAGCACCATCGTAGGAGATGTCGGCCTGCGCCGCCCGGCCCATCAACAGGATGCCGGCCACACGCACTCCATGGCGCTGAGCCTGGAATCGCTGCAGCTGCTCGACGCCGACTGGCTGGTGATCGGCACCCTCGCCACCAGCGGCGAGGCCGTCGAGGCCATGCGTCAGGCCGAGGAAACCCCTGCTTTCCGGCAACTGACAGCCATCCAGGCCAAACGCTTCGGCCCCGTGGACGGCTCGCTCTGGACCTCCACCGGCGGACCGCTGGCCGCGATGCAGGTGATCGAAGATATCGAAGCCATCGTCGGCAAGGCGGATGCCGAGCCGGTGAACTGAACCCGCACGACTGATCGTTCCCACGCATGGGAACGATCAATTAGCTTTTTTGTGAGCGCCGCCCTCGGCGCGAAGCTTCGAGCTTCTCGAACAGGCTCGGGCCTGCACTGCATTCGCCGCGACGAAGTCTGTGTTCTCCTCAGACCGGCTCCGGCAGTCGTTTGCGATCGATCTTGCCGCTGGCCGTCTTGGGCAGCGTCGTCAGCCTCACGATCCGCCCCGGAATCATGTAGTGCGGCAGGTTGCGTTGCAGCATGCGGCGGATCTGCATCCGACCGGGGCCATCCTCGCGCAGCTCTACGTAGCCAACGAGGCTCGCCTCCTCCCCCTCTCCGAGCAGCCGCACGGCGGCATCCTGAACGCCATCGATGCTGCGTAGCGCGGCTTCGATCTCGCCCAGTTCGATGCGAAAGCCGCGCAGTTTGACCTGATCGTCGCGGCGACCGAGGTACTGGAAAGCATCCTCGGCCACACGGCGAACCCGGTCGCCCGTGCGGTAGAGACGCCGGCCCTGCCATGACACGAAGGCCTGTTCGGTCAGGTCGTCGCGCTGCCAGTAGCCGTCCGCCAGGGAGCGGCCTTCGATGCACAGCTCGCCCTCCTCCGTTTCCACGCCTTGCTCGTCCAGCACCCAGTGGCGATAGCCCTCGAGGGTTTGCGCAAGTCGCACGCAGGGTTCGCCGGACGTCACCTGGACAGTGCCCATCATTGACCAGATGGTCGCCTCGGTCGGCCCGTAGCAGTTCCACAGCTGACCGACGCAGCCACACAGTCGCGCCGCCAGGGTCGCGTCCAGGGCTTCGCCGCCGCAGAGGGCCGTCAGGTTCGCCCGGCCGCTCCAGCCCGCCTTGAGCAGCATTCGCCAGAACGCCGGCGTCGCCTGCAGCGTATTGATCTCGGGACGATTCTCCAGCAGCTGCAACAGCGCCACCGGGTCCTTGTGGGTCGGTGCGCAGACCACCTCCAGCGAGCCACCGACCCACAACGGGCCGAGCATTTCCAGCAGGGAGATATCGAAGGCCGGGGTCGTGGTGAACAGCCAGCGGGTCGTCGAATCGAGCCCGATCCGGTGGCTGGCGGCATCGAGGAAATTGACCAGTGCCGCGCGCCCGATGACCACGCCCTTGGGTTTTCCGGTGGAGCCCGAGGTGAACATCATGTAGGCCGGCAGGCGATCGTCCACGGATGCCGTCCGGGGCATCTCGGCGAGCCCCGGTTGCAGGCAGAAGGAAGGGCTCAGCGCCGTGGCGACCTGTTCGTCCTGGATCACCAGCCGCAGCTGCGCATCCCCGTCGATGCCTTGCAGGCGCTCCAGCGGGAAGTCCGGCTCCAGCGGAACGAAACAGAGCCCTTCGTGTAGGCACGCCAGCAAGGTGGCGATCAGGTCCGGGCCGCGCCCCATGTGCAGGCCGACCCGGTCACCCGCGACCAGTCCCTGCCGCCGCAGCTGCAATACGATGGCGCCGACCCGTGCCCGCAGTTCGGCATAGCTGAAACTGGCACCGAGACAGCTCAGCGCCGGCTGCTCCGCATGGCGTATGAAGACATCGGCCAGATGCCGGTTGAATTCGCTCATCGTTCACCTCCTGCCAGCGCGGCGAGAGCGCTCAGGTTGGCCCGCAGGGAGGCCAGCAGGCGCTCACCAAGGTCGGCGCGCAGGCTGCCGATCTGGCGCAGCGTCAGTCGCCCGTCGAAGATTCCACCGTGCAGGCTGATCAGCTCGGCGGAGCCGTTGTCCGCGGCGCTCGGATTGCCCGGCGCCAGTGGCAAGGTCTGCCAGTCGCCGGTTCCGCTCTGATAGACGCCCAGGTAGTTCAGCGCCACCGGCGGCAACGGCAGGCTTTCGCGGTGTGCCGGATCGCAGCGTAGCGGCAGGTAGCCGACGCCCTTGTCCGGCACCTGACGCAATTGGCCAGCCGCATGCCGCACCAGGTCGGGCCAGGCCCTGAGGTTGTCGACCCGCACCGGAAACATGCTGGTGAACCAGCCCGCCGTCCGGCTGACGTCCAGCGTCGGCTCGATCGGCTCGCGACCATGGCCTTCGAGCATGATCCAGTGTCGGTCGCCCAAGCCGAGTTCGACCAGCGCGCGGGTCAGGGAGGCGAGCAGAAGCTCGCGCATGTCCGCCTCGAAGTAGCGTGTGGCGCGCTGTGCCAGCTGACGTGTCAAGGCCTCGTCCAGCTCCAGCAGCTGCTGCTCGGGCTGTGCGGCGGACCATTCGCTGGCGATCCGGTAGTCCATGCCCGCCGTCTGGCTCTGCCAGTAAGGCAGTTGCGTCTGTGCCTGGCGAGCGTATCGGGCCAGGCCCTCTCCCCACTGGCGATAGCTGCTGGTCTTGGCTGGCAATGCCTCGCCACGGCCGAGCCGCTGCAGATCCTCGACCAGAATGCGCCAGGACACCGCATCGATCACCAAGTGATGGAATGCCATGAACAGCCCCCTTTCACCGTTCGGCAGCCCCTCGATCAGCGCCCATGCCAAGGTCCGCGCGCACTCTGGCTGAAGATGTGCCTGCAGGTTGGTCAGGGCTTGTTGCAGGCCCTGGGGGCCCAGCGTCATGGCATCCAGCCGGGCCGGCTCGGTGAGCGACAGAAATTCTCGATAAGTCTGGCCGTCAGCCGTCACCGCCAGGCGCAATGCATCGTGATGGCGCATCAGCTGACGCAGGTGATCCATCAGCTGGGCCCAGCCAATGCCGGGTGGCAAGCGCAGGATCACCCCCTGGTTCCAGTGCTGCGGGCTGGCGAAAGGCTGCTCGAAGAACCAGCGCTGGATCGGTTGCAGCGGGAAGTCCCCACTCAGCAACCCTTGCTCGCCCCTGACCTTCGGCATTTCTCGCGGCGCGGCCAGCACGCGGCACAGCCGCCGCACCGTCCTGGCTTCGAAAACCTCTCGCACGCTGCAGGCAAAGCCCGCGTCACGCAGGCGTGTGGCCAGTTGGATGCTGAGAATGGAGTCGCCACCGGACTGGAAGAAATCGCTTTCCACGCCCAGCGGTTGCTGCAGCACGCCCTGCCAGATTTCCAGGACCCGCGCTTCCCGCTCATCGCCAGGCGGCACCAGGGTGTCGCTCGCCATCAACTCCACCGACGGCAGGCGCGGCAGGTCCAGTTTGCCGTTGGCCGTCAGCGGCAGTCGCTCCAGCAGCACCAGCTTCAGCGGGACCATGTATTCGGGCAGACGCCGGGCCACGTCCTGCAGGATGACGTCGGGTTCGGGCGCCGTCTGCCCCGCTCGAACCGAGGCATAGGCCACCAGCGCCTGACGTTGCCCTTCGCGGGCGACCACTACCTTGATCTGTTGCAGCGCCGGGCAACCGAGGCCCAGCTGAGCTTCGATCTCGCCGGGCTCGATGCGGTAGCCGCGCAGCTTGATCTGCTCGTCGAGGCGGCCCAGGTATTCGTATTCGCCATTGGCCAGCAGCCGGGCGCGATCACCGGTGTGATAAAGCCGCAAGCGCACGCCGGCCACTTCGTGTTCCCGGAAGACTTCGGCGGTACGTTCCAGCTGGTTCAGATAGCCCCGTGCGAGCCCGAGGCCGGCCAGGCACAGCTCACCGGGAACGCCGACCGGGCACAGGCTGCCATGCGGGTCCAGCACCAGCGCCTGCATGCCATCGATGGGCGAGCCGATGGTCAGCCGATCGTCAGCCGCGAGGGTCTTGGTCAGTGCCGTGACGGTCGCCTCGGTGGGACCGTACATGTTGATCAGCCGGAACTGGCTGGCCCAGCGCTCGGGGATGGACGCAGGACAGGCTTCGCCACCGAAGCCGATCGCCTTCATCGCAGGCAGCGATCGCGCCGGCAGGGTCGCCAGCAAGGCCGTGGGGAAAATCATCTGGGTGGCCCGGGTGCGCTCGATCTCGTCCAGCAAGCCTTCCCCCGGTTCCGCCCAACGCAGGCAGGCACCATGCGTGAGCGGCACCAGTGCGCACATGTTGCCGGCGTCGAACGACAGCGACATGCAGTTCAGCATGCAATCGCCTGGTGCCATATCCAGGCGCCGCCCATGGTCGCGCAGCAGGTTGGCCAGTGCGCCGTGCTCGATCATCACGCCCTTCGGCAGCCCGGTCGAACCGGAGGTGTAGATGACCTGGGCGAGGTGTTGCGGGTCATGTCGCAGAGCCGGCGCATCCGGCGACTGGGCATCCAGCTGGGCCTGCACCCCGGCGCTGGCGAGATCAATCCACTGCTGCTCCGCGCCGAGATCGAAGGGTGCCGCACCCTCGCCGACGATCAACCGCAGTTTGGCGTCGCGCATGATGTGTGCCAGTCGCTCCGGGGGGTAGTTGGGGTCCAGCGGCACATAGGCGGCGCCCAGTTTCCAGCAGGCCAGCACGGCGATCACGAAGCTGTTTTCCCGGCGCGCCAGTATCCCGATCAGTTCGCCGGCTGCGCAGCCCTGAGCCTGCAGCCAATTGGCCACGCGGTTGGCGCGGGCATCCAGCTCGGCATAGCCGATGGTGCTCTCGCCTTGCATCAATGCGTTCTGTTGCGGATGCAGCCGCACCCCGTCCGCGAACAGCGACAGCGCCGTCACCCCCTCGGGGTAAGCCCGGGGCAGCGCCGCGAGGCGTTTGGCCGTGTCCGCCAGCAGCGGCTGGTCGAGCATCGGCAATTGCCAGATATCCTGCTGCGGATCGTCCACCACCGCTTGCAGCAGGCTCAACAGACGGCTGGCGTAACCCTCGACGCTGCTGCGCTCGAACAGCGCGGTGGCGTAGAGCCAGTCGACCCGCACCGAATCCATCAGCTCGGTGACCTTCACCGAGATATCGGTCTTGGCCGGCAGCACCGGCGAGGTTTCTTCCACCGCCGCGCAGCCGGGGATCAGGTCGTTGAAATCCACCCGCGCCTGATACACCAACATGATCTGGAAGATCGGATTGATCGCCGTATGGCGATCCATGCCCAGCGCCTCGGTCAGTGCCTCGAAGCGATACAGCTGATGGTCGAACGCCGCGAGGTCGTCCTGTCGGCATTGCCGCAGATAGTCGCTGAACGCCTGCCGCTCGGGGATTCGGGTGCGCAGCACCAGGGTGTTGACGAAGAACCCCAGCAGCGACTCGATATCCGCGCGCTCGCGGTAGGCCAGCGGTGTGCCGACGACGATGTCGCGCTCGCCGCTGTGCCGCGCCAGCAACAGCGCGAAGAGCGCGTGCAGGCCGATGAAGGGTGAGGTGCTGTGCTGCTGGCAGAGCTGCTTGAAGCGACTCCACAGCGCATTGTCGATCGTCGAGAACACCAGTGCGCCGCCGCTGGCCTGCTGCGCCGGGCGCGGCCTGTCGAGCGGCAGGCTGTGCACGTCCGGAATGCCGGACAGCCGCTCGACCCAGAACGGCTTGAACTCGTCGTGATAGTCGCGAAACAGCGGCGAATTGAACCAGTGCGCATAGTCGATGTAAGTCAGCGGCGGCACGCCCCAGGTCAGCGGCTGGCGGTTCTGGTAGGCGAGAAAGGCCGTCTTGAGATCGGCGAACATGTTCTTCACCGACCAACCGTCCGAAATGATGTGGTGCTGGATGAACAGCAGCACGTACTCGCGCTCGCCGAGCCTGAGCAGGTTCACCCGGGTCAGCTCGCCGCTGGTGAGGTCGAAGGGCCGCTCGATTTCCTCGCGCACCCGGCGCGCCACCTGCTGTTCACGCGCCTGCGGTTCCAGCTGGCTGAGGTCCTCGTGCTGCAGGGCAAAGCCGTGGTGCGGAAGAATCTGCTGCTCGCCACTGCCCTGCGCGTTGCGCACGAAGCGCGTGCGCAGGCTGGCGTGGCGCTGCACCAGGGCGTCGAAGGCGAACTCCAGCGCCGCCACGTCCAGCTCGCCAGTGAGGCGGAAGAACACCGGCATGTTGTACAGGTGCGAACGCTCCTCGTACTGCTCGATGAACCACAGGCCGCTCTGCGACGAGGACAGCGGCCCGACCGACGTGCGGCAGGCCTGGATGGGTGCGGCGAAGGCCCGTTGTGCCTGCAGGCAGCGGACGATGGCATTGCGATGCTCGCGAATCTGCTGGCCAAGGGCCGGGGTCAGCGCCTCCTTGCTCGACTGCGAGACGAGTTGCCCCTGATCGTTGAGCGCAAGCTGCACCCCCTGCTGGGCCAGTTGCTTCAGCAGGCCGATGATGTTGGTGTGCATCCGTTACCTCTCAGAACCTGTTCAAAGTCTGCTGCGCGTCGGGCCTGGCGCCTGAAAACCGGCCCTCAGGCCGTGAGCGTGGCGCCGCCATCGACGACGATGTCCTGCAGGGTGATATGGCTGGCCAGGTCCGAGGCGAGGAACAGCACCGTGCTGGCGATTTCCTCGGGCGTGGCGATCTTGCGTAGCGGTATGCCCAGCTTGTACTGCTCGGGAAAACCGGCAATGGTGCGTTCGCGGGCATCCTCGCTGTGCCACATGCCGCGTTGCATCGCGGTGTCGGTCGAACCGGGCGAGACCAGGTTGCAGCGCACACCGTGGTTCGCCAGCTCCAGCCCGGCAGTGCGGATCAGGCAGGACAGCGCCGCCTTGGAGGCGCTGTAGGCGGCCATCTGCATCCGCGGCACGTGGGTCGCGTTGCTGCTCACCGCCACCACGGCACCGCGACCAAGACGCTTGAAGCGCGGCAACAGCTCGCGCAGCAGGTAGAACGGCCCGGAGACGTTGACCTGTAGCGAATCGTCCCAATCCGCCAGCGTCAGTTCCTCGATCGGCGCCAGGCGCAGGATGCCGGCCACGCTGGCGAAAACGTCCAGCGCACCCTCCTCCGCCAGCAGCTCCTGGCAGGCCTGCTGCACCGCCTGAGCATCGCCGACGTCGAGCACATAGGGCGTGAAGCCGTAATCGCGTTCGGGGAACGCACGGTCGAAGCCCGTTACCTCGCCGCCAAGCCGGGCGAAACCTTCGGCCACGGCGCGCCCGATACCCTGCCCCGCCCCGGTCACCCAGATGTTGCGACCGCTGAAATCCATCTGATGGTTCATCTTTCCGCCCTCACCAAACCATTTCAACCTGCTCTTCCCGCTGCCGCAGACGGCTGTCGAGGAAGCTGCAGAAATCCGCCAGCCGCGGGTGATCGAACACATCGGAAACCTTCACTGCCGTGCCGAACTCGGCCCCCAGCCGGTTGACGATCTGGATGGTCTGCAAGGACTGACCGCCCAGCTCGAAGAAGTTGTCCTGCGGATCGATCGCGCCGACGCCGAGGATCTGCTGCCAGATGGCGCGCACACGCCGTTGCGTCTCATCGTCCAATGCCTGTTCGGAGGTGCCTTGCAGATACTCCTGCTGCAGCCGTTTGCGGTCGAGCTTGTTGCTGCCGGTGCGCGGCAGGCTGGAGTAATGGCGATAGTCGGTGGGAATCATCGCGGCGGGCAGCACCTCGGCCAGCTCACGCTTGATGCCGCGCACGTCATCGCGGGGGCCGGCGATGAACGCCACCAGCCGGCGCAGTCCGCCGCCGAGTTCCAGCCCCAGCACGCAGGCCTCGTCGACACCAGCGAGCGCGAGCAGGCGCGCCTCCACCTCTCCCGGCTGGATGCGGTAGCCGCTGATCTTGAACTCGTTATCCAGCCGGCCGAGATAGATGAGCTGGCCATCCTCCAGGCGCACGCGGTCACCGGTGCGGTAGATTCGCACCGATTCGCCGCCGACGCGCAGGCTGGCGAAGGCCGCCGATTCGCTGTTCAGGTAACCGTTGGCCAGCTGTGGACCACAGAGCACCAGTTCGCCTTCCTGTGCCGGACGATCGCCACGGTCGAGCACCAGTGCCTCGATGCCCGCCAGCGGCCGGCCGATCGGCAGCTGCGCGCGATCCGGATCGACACGTTGCAGGTCGCAACTGGTTGCCACCACCGTGGTTTCCGTCGGCCCGTAGGTATTGATCAGCCGCACGTCCGGCCGCGCCATGCGCTGCCAGGCGGCCAACTGCTCGGGATAGACCGCCTCGCCGCCGATGATCAGAGTCTTCAGCGTCTCGGGGATGCGCGTCCGGTCGCTGCGCAAAGCCACCACCCACTCGTTCCAGAACGCGGTGGGCAGGTCGGCCACGGTGATGGCCTGCTGCTCAAGACCCTCGACGAAGGCGTCGATGGATTGCAGCATCGCGTCGGTGCGCAGCACCAGCGTGGCCCCGGCCGTCAGGCTGACGAAGACCTCCTCGATGCTGGCGTCGAAGTTGAACGGTGCGAACTGCAACACCCGATCGGCCGGCCCTACGCCATAGCGCTGCCGGGCCGCCTGGGTGAAGTGAGCCAGCGCGCCCTGGCCGATCTCCACCGCCTTCGGTGTGCCCGTGGAGCCGGAGGTGAACATCAGGTAGGCGGCCTCTTCGCCGTCCCGTGGCCGATAGCGGCGGTTTTCCGAGGCCAGTTGGCCGATCAGTTCGACCGGCCCGGCATGCACGCTGGCGAGCTGATGCCGGTACGCGGCTTCGGTGATCACCAGCGCCAGCTGCGCGCTCTGGCAGATCAGCCTCTGGCGATCGGCCGGCTGCTGCGGATCGAGCGGCACGTACACCGCGCCCGCCAGCAACACCCCAAGCTGGGCCAGGATCGCCTGTGGCGAGCGGCTCAGCATGACGCCGACCCGGGCGCCGGGCCGTAAGCCCTTTTCCAGCAACGCTGCGGCAATCCGTTCGGCGCGTTCCTGGAGCTCGCCGTAGCTCAGCGAGGTTGCCTCCTGCACCAGTGCGACGCGCTCGGGGCGCGCCTGCGCCTGCTGCCGGATGGCCGCGAGCACGTTGAGGGCCGCCCCGCCGCTCTCGCTGGCGGGCGCCGAGAGGCGTTGCCAGGCGCGCCGGACGGCGTAGAGTTCATCGAGCAGCACCGCGCGCGGTTGCCGGGGCTCGGCCAGCCAGCACTCGAGCAGCGCGAACAGCTCCTGCTGCAGGCTGCGGATCTGTTCCAGGCTGTAGCAGTCGGGGTTGGCGTCGTAATCCAGGGTCGGCATGCCATCGGCGCCGATCTGCACTTCCAGCGTCAGATCTTCCAAGGGGCCGGCGCTGAGATTCAGCATGCGCGCCGGACAATCGCCATAGGCCAGCGGGCGATCGAACGGCATGATGTTGACCAGCGGGCCAAATAAACGCTGCTCGCCACCGACGCGCCCCAGGTCGCGACGCAGAGACTCGTAACGGTAGTGCTGATGCTTGCGGCTGCGGCGACGCAACTTGCCGATGGCCGTGGCGCAGTCAACCAGGTCGGTGTCGTCGGGCAGGTCCAGGCACAACGGCGCGATGTTCATCTGCATGCAGGGCACGTTGAAGGATGCCGAACCGATGCGGTTCATCACCATCAGCCCGAGCGTCTGCGCACGGCTGCCGGTGACCTGCCGCAGCTGGGCGCTCAGGCCAGCGAGCAGCAGGTCGGGCCAGCCGACGCCATTACCTTCGGCGACACTGTTCAGCGCCTTCCACAAGGGTGCGGGAAATGCCGCGCTGTGGCGGATGAAACGGGCGGATATCGGCGCGTGGCGTTCGCTGAAGCTCACCGGCTCGGGCATCCGCGCGAACTGTTCCAGCCAGTAGGTGCGAGCCGCCGCGGTAGCCCCCTTGGCCTCCCGTTCCTGTTCTTCCGCCAGTACCGCATCGTATCGGCCGAAGCCACACGTCGCGGCGACCTGCCCGGTTACCGCGGCGCTGTAGAGTTCGGCGATGCGCTGGTACAGCAGGTTGGTGCCGTAGCCGTCCAGGGCGATGTGATGCACGCAGCTGTAAAGGAAATCCTGTTCCGAGCCCTGCAGCAGCGCGAAACGGCACGGCAGCTGCTGCTCGAGATCCATCGGCAGCCGGATATCGCTCATGGCCCAGTCGCGGACCCAGGTTTCGGTCTCGACCCCTTCGGGGATACGCATCTGCCGAACTTCCAGCGGCAGGTTGCAGCTGGCGAAGAACACCGCCTCCTGGTCGGTGACGAACACCCCCGACAACGCCTCGCATTCGGCCACCGCTCGCTGCACCGCGCCGATCAGTTCGGCGCTGCGTACCTTGCCGGCGAAGGCGATGCATTCGGCGGTGTTGAACATGGCTCGGTCTTCGTTGAGCAGGTAGCCGGCCCAGAGCCCCTGCTGGGCGATACCGAGCGGCTTCATCGGGCACCTCCGTGTTCGCCAATGAGCGCCCACCAGCCGTTCAGCGTCGGTGTTTTCGCAAGGTCGGTGAAGCTGAGCTCCAGCCCCTGCTCCCGCCATTCGCTGAGCAGGGTCATGATCTGGATGGAGTCCAGGCCGTAATCGAGCAGGTTCTCGTCGGGATCGAAGGGCTCGTCCATCTCATCGAGCATCGTCAGCAGGCGGGCCTGCAGCGATTCGTGGGTCAGGGAGGCCGGTGCCGGACGCAGGCTCAGCAGCTCATTGCAGGTGATCACCCGTCCGCAACGGGTCGCGACGTAGTCGAGCGCCATCCGATGCTCGGCCTGGCTGAAGTCGGCGATGCCGTCTGCCAGAAGGAAGGGCTGGATGTCGCGCATGAAGGCATCGCAGGCGGTCATCAGGCAGCCGATATGGCCATAGATGCCACCGATGATCAGTTGGTCGCGGCCCAGCTCGCGCATCATGTGTTCCAGCGGCGAGCGCTGGAAAGCGCTGTAGCGCCACTTCACCAGCAGCGTGTCGTCCGCGGCGGGCGTCAGCCCGGGCACGATTGCCTGACGCTGCGGGTGCTGGGTGATACCGGGGCCCCAGACATCGGTGAGCAGCGCCCGCTCGGCGGCGCTCTGCTCGCCCGGTTGCGCGGTATAGACCACCGGGATGCCCAGCGCGCGACAGCATTCGCGAACCCGGGCCAGGCGCTGGATGAGCGCGGCGACGAAGGGGCTGTCCTCGCCCCAGAAATCGCAGAAATACGCCTGCATGTCATGGATCAGCAATACCGCGCGCGCGGGGTCCACCGACCACTGGACTTTGTCGGCAGACCATTCGCTCGGAAGGCTGTAGGGCAACAGTGTGGGAATAGCCATGTAGCAGGTCCTTATTCGGTAACGGTCAATTGCTCGGCGATGTGATGGCGCAGGCGGTTCTTGTCCACCTTGCCGACAGCGGTCATGGGCAGTGCATCGAGGCGCTCGAAGCGATCCGGCAGTTTGTAGTCGGCCAGGCCGAGGCTGCGCAGGAACTTGCGCAGGGCGATGCCGCGCAGGGCCGGATCGCGGCTGACGATGAAGGCGCAGCTTTTCTCGCCCATCGCGGCATCCGGCATCGACACCAGCGCCGCCTGGGTGACGTCCGGGTGTGCCATCAGCAGGTTCTCCACTTCCTCGGCGGCGATCTTTTCACCACCGCGGTTGATCTGGTCCTTGATCCGGCCGACCACTTCCAGGTAGCCGTCCTCGCGCTGCCGGACCAGATCACCGGAGCGGTAGAAGCCTTCTGCATCGAAGGCGTGCGCGTTGTATTCCGGGCTCTGGAAGTAGCCGCGAATGGTGTAGGGTCCGCGCGTCATGAGGGCACCGACCTGCCCGGCGGGCAGCAGATTGCCCTGGCGATCGACCACCCGCACCTCGTCATCGGGGCTCATGGGCAGGCCCTGGGTCAGATAGGTGTGTTCGTCGTCATCGTCCAGGCGCGTGTAATTGACCAACCCCTCGGCCATGCCGAACACCTGCTGCAGGCGACAGCCAAGCGCCTGCGGCACGCGTCGGGCGACGGCTTCCGGCAACCTGGCCCCACCGACCTGCAACAGCCGTAGCGAAGCCAGCTCATCCGGATGATCCGGGGCGGCCTGCAGCCACATCGACAGCGCCGACGGCACCAGCGCCGTGACATTGACCCGATGCCGCGCGATCAGCGGAAAACAGCTGGCCGGCCCGGGATCGGGCGCCAGAACGACCTGGCCGCCCGCGACGAACACCCCCAGCGCGCCGGGTGAGCTGAGCGGAAAGTTGTGCGCAGCCGGCAGTGCGCAAAGGTAGCGGGTCTGGCGGTCGAAACCGCAGAGTTCCACGCTGCGGCGCACGCTGTAGTAGTAGTCGTCATGGGTGCGCGGGATCAGCTTCGGTGTGCCGGTGCTGCCACCAGACAACTGGAAGAAGGCCACCTCGTCCGCAGGCGTCGGCGCGAACGCACAGGTCGCAGGCGCAGGGGTGAACCAGTTGGCCAGGCGTTGGCCAGGATGATCGTCGTCGTGCAGCAGCAGCGTATCGAGCTCGGGAACCAGCTCGATCAGCTCTTCGAGGAAGGCATCGCCCGCAAACAATGCATGCACGCGGCTGGCGATCAGGAGCCGTGGGCGGACCTGCGCGGCATAGGCCCTCAGCTCGATCCGGTTGTGGCTGAACAACGCATTGACCGGCACGATTCCCGCTTTCAGCAGTGCGAAGAACACGATGTACAGCTCGGCCTGGTTACCCAGTTGCACCAGCGCCCGGTCACCCTGCCCCAGGCCGTGATTGGCCAGCCACTGGGCGAAATGGCTCGAGGCCGCATCCAGCTCGGCATAGCTGAGTTGCCGGCTGCCGCATACCACGGCAATGGCGTCCGGCTGCGACCTGGCCTGCTCTTCGAGCATGTGGTTCAGCGGTTTGCCGAGCCAGTAACCGGCTTCGCGGTAGCGTTCGGTGAAGGCCTCGGGCCACCGACTGAAGGGCGTCAGGCTCATACCGCCTCCCGTTCGAGACCGAACGCGCTGAGCATGGTGCCGAGCTTGGTGCCCGTCTCCCGCCATTCGGATTCCGGGCAGGACGCCGAAACCAGCCCCGCTCCGGCAAACAGGCGCACCTGGCGTTGATGAATGACGCCGCAGCGAATCACCACCGCCCATTCGCCATTGCCCGCCGCATCGCACCAACCGACGATGCCGCCGAAGACGCCACGATCGAAGGGTTCCAGCTCCGCGATCAGCCGCCTCGCCTCCGCCGTCGGGAAGCCGCAGAGCGCCGGTGTCGGGTGCAACTGGCAGGCCAGCTTCAGCGCTGACACGGGGGAAGCGAGTTCGCCGCTGATCCGGGTCGAGAGATGCCAGAGTCGGCTCGTGCTCATCAGCGAGGGGGCGCTCGGGATGTTCAAGGTGCGGCACAGCGGTCGCAACTGGCGTTCGATGTCCTGGATGACCAGGCGGTGCTCATGTTGGTCCTTGCTCGAATCCAGCAGGCCGTTGGCTGCCTGGACATCGGCCTTGGAGTCCTTGTGGCGCTTGGCCGAGCCGGCCAGTGGGTTGGTTTCCAGGTGCTGCCCCGTCTTGCGCAGCAGCAGTTCCGGGCTGGCGCCGATCAGCACGCCGCCATCGGGCAGATCCGCCAGGAAGTGATAGGCCTCGGGATTCTGCTGGCGCAGCCCCTGGAAGATCGTCGCCGCACAAGGTGGCTCATCGAACTCCAGTTGCAGCAATCGGGACAGCACCGCCTTGTCCAGCCGGCCGCTGCGCAGTTCGTCCAGTGCGCGCATGACCGCCTGCTGGAAACCGACTTGGTCGGGCTGCTCGACGCATTGGCGAGCCTGGCCACAGGCAAAGCCGCAGATTGCGGTGGGTGGCGAGGTCGGGGAAAGATGGGAAACATGACGGGGAATGAACAGGCTGGAGGCTTGCCGCTTGTCGAAAGGAATCACCCCTACCAGGACGGGGTTGGCCAGCCCCACAGCCTGCGCCTTGGAAAAGGCCTGTAGAACGTCGCGCTCCAGATTCGGGCCGGACGCTTCGGCCGGCGTGGTGATCGCCATGAAGCAGCCACTGGCCTCGATGCCCCCAGCCGGGGAATAGAAGCGATACGACGGTGGGAATTGATAGCCCACCTCAGGCCCGTCGCAGACGACGCTGGTCAGTGCGTTCACTCTCACCTCCATAACAAATAATAATGGGATTGATTATCATTTGCTGCGGAACGATAGCGGCGCGTCCTGAATGCGTCAAATTATTTCTGAATCGATGGCTGGGGTTGTTTTTCTGACGGTCAGCAGCCCTCGCCCGTTGTGCATATCAAAGCGAACAATCTTGTTGTGATTGCTTAGATATATCTAACAATCTATTGATTTATAAGGATATGTTTATTAGCGGAAATCTCGACTACGCACATCCAACCCCGCAAGCAGAGGGGTGTAATCGGTCAGGCGACCGGCGATCAGGTGGACCACGTCATGCTGCATTTCCAGCCGTCCGTCGATTCGCAGCAGTTGAGAGTCGACCAGCACACGGCGTTGCCGCTCGCCCAGATCCTTCCAGACCACCACATTGACCATGCCGAATTCGTCTTCCAGGGTAAGGAAGATCACACCGCTGGCCGTGCCGGGTTTCTGCCTGCCGACCACCAGCCCGGCCACGCTGACGTTGCGGCCATGCTCGATGCCCCGCAGCTCCCGCGAACTGCGGCAGCGCTTGCCGCGTAGCTGAGCACGCAGCAGTTTCAGCGGATGTGGCCCCAGAGTGGTGCCGAGGGTGTCGTAGTCGGTATGCAGATCCTCGCCTACCGTGGGCCGGGGCAGCGATACGGGAAGCTCGCGCGTGGTCTGCCCGGCAAACAACGGCAACTGCCCTTCGACACCTGCGACCGCCCAGCGCGCACGATGACGATCACCGGCCAGGCCGTGCAAGGCGCCGGCATCGGCCAGTTGCGCACGTGCGCGCTGATCGAGCCCGGCACGCAGGCACAGATCGGCGACATCGTCGAAAGGCTGCTGGCAACGCGCACGTTCGATGCTTTCGGCCGCCTCCTGGCGAAAGCCGCGGATCATCCGCAGCCCCATGCGAATTGCCGGCTGCTCGCCGCCATTCGGCTCCAGCGTGCAATCCCAGTCGCTGTGGTTCACATCCACCGGCCGCGTCTCGATGCCATGGCGGCGGGCGTCCTGAAGAATCTGGTCGGGGCTGTAGAAACCCATGGGCCAGCTGTTGATCAGCGAACAGGCGAACGCCGCCGGCTCGTGGCATTTCAGCCAGCAGCTGGCATAGGTCAGCAAGGCGAAACTGGCCGCGTGGGATTCGGGGAAACCGTAGCTGCCGAAGCCCTTGATCTGCTCGAAGATGCGTGCAGTGAATTCGGGCGTGTAGCCCCGCTCAAGCATGCGTTCGGTCAGGCGTTGCCGGTGAGGCTCGAGCCCGCCGTGGCGCTTCCAGGCCGCCATGGAGCGGCGCAACTGGTCGGCCTCGCCCGGGGTGTACTCCGCCGCGACAACGGCCAGCTCCATCACCTGCTCCTGGAACAGCGGCACGCCCAGGGTGCGCTTGAAAACTGGTTCCAGTTCCTCCGATGGATAATCGACGGGCTCTTCGCCGTTCCGCCGCCGCAGATAGGGATGCACCATGTCGCCCTGGATCGGCCCGGGGCGAACGATGGCCACTTCGATCACCAGATCGTAGAAGGTTTCGGGCTTGAGCCGCGGCAGCATGGCCATCTGCGCCCGGGATTCGATCTGGAACACGCCAATGGTGTCGGCGCGGCTGATCATCGCGTAGGTCGCCTCGTCCTCGGCGGGAATGCTGGCGATGGTCCAGGGCTTTTGCTGACGGTAGCGACTGACCAGGTCGAAGCAGCGACGCAGCGCGCTGAGCATGCCCAGGGCGAGGATATCCACCTTGAGCAGGCCCACCAGGTCCAGGTCGTCCTTGTCCCACTGGATGACGGTGCGATCGGCCATGGCGGCATTTTCCACCGGCACCAGGGTATCCAGCGGGTGCTCGGAAATCACGAAACCGCCGGGATGCTGCGACAGATGCCGCGGGAAACCGAGCAGCTCGCCCGCCAGTATCAGCACCCGGCGCAGCAGCGCATTGTCCGGATCGAAGCCGCTCTCGCGCAGGCGCTCCGGCGTCGGCAGCCGTTCGCCACGCCGGCTGCAACAGTCAGCCAAAGCATTGATCTGGTCCGCCGGCAACCCCAGCGCCCGGGCCACGTCGCGTATCGCTCCGGCACCGTGATAGGTACTGGCGACCGCCGTCAGCGCCGCGCGGCCACGGCCATAGCGGCGGAAGACGTACTGCAGCACCTCTTCGCGCCGGTCGTGTTCGAAATCCACATCGATATCCGGCGGCTCGTTGCGCTCCTTGGACAGGAAACGCGCAAACAGCATGTTGTTCTTGACTGGATCCAGCTCAGTGACGCCCAACGCAAAACAGACTACTGAATTGGCCGCTGAGCCCCGCCCCTGGCAAAGGATCGATTGGTCCCGGGCGAAACGCACGATGTCGTGGACGGTGAGGAAGTAGCTTTCGTACTTGAGCTCGGCAATGAGCTTCAATTCCGTCTCGATAAGTTCGCGCGCCTTCTCGGGCGTGCCATCCGGCCAGCGCCAGCGCGCGCCCTTCTCGGTCAGCACTCGCAACCAGCTGGTCGGCGTCTGCCCGGCAGGTACCAGCTCGTGAGGGTACTGATAGCTCAGTTGGCCGAGATCGAAGGTACAGCGCTCGGCAATGCGCAATGTCTCGTCCAGCAATTCGGGCGGATAGAGTTCGCGCAGCTGCTCGTATGGCCGCAGATGTCGTTCGCCGTTGGGAAACAGACGGAATCCGGCCTCGGCCACGGTGACGTGATGGCGTACGGCGGTGAGGGTGTCCTGCAGGGCGCGCCGGCCCCGGGCATGCATATGCGCATCGCCGGCCGCCACGGCGGGAATGCCCAGTTCTCGGGCCAACTTCTGCAGGTATTCCAGACGCTGCGCATCGTTCGGCCCGCGATGCATTTCGACGGCCAGCCACAGTCGTTGCGCGAAGCACTCGCGCAGCCAGCCGCCCTCCTCGCGCTCCCGGCTCCGCTCGGCCGCTTCGTCCGCCACCCAGAGCGCAAGCAGACCGGTCATTGGAGCGGTGAAATCCTCGCGCAACAACCGGTACTCGCCTTTCTTCGCCCGGCGCCGGGCCTGAGTAATCAGCTTGCAGAGCCGCTGATAGCCCTCGAGATTCTCCACCAGCAGCACGACCTTTGGGCCGTCATGAATACGCATCTCGCTGCCGACGATCAGCGGCAGCTCGCTCTCCTTCGCCGCCTGCCAGGCGCGGACGATGCCGGCCAGGGTGCATTCATCGGTGATGGCCAGTTTGCGATAGCCATGAGCCCGGGCGCGCTCGAACAGCTCCTTGGCGCTGGAGGCTCCGCGCTGGAAACTGAAGTTCGACAGGCAGTGCAGCTCGGCGTATTCCCCACTCATGCGAACCAGCCCTGCAGCAGCAAGGGACCGTGCTCGGCCACGTCACGATAGGCCCAGCCCTGCTGGCCGGAACGGGTTTCGATCCGGTAGTAGTCGCGGCGCACATCGTCGCCGTCCCACCAGCCGGACTCGATGCGCTCGGGGCCACCCAGCATCCTCACCGCGGCATCAGGTAGCGGCCGGGGCTCACGCAGCAGCCACCCCGGGCGCGGCGAGCCGGTGGGCAACGCTTCGCCCCGGCCCTCGCAGAGCCAGGCGTGTTCCGGTCGGTGATCGGCTCTGGCGCACAGGCCATGCACGGCTTCGTCGCCCAGGCGCGCCCGCAGACGTTCGCGCAGTTGCTCCCAGGGCAGCGTCTGTTGCGGGCGCTCCTCGAACAGTTCGCGATGCTGCGGCACGAAGCTCGGCAGGTCCCGGGCCACCAGCCGCAGCGCCCGCACCGGTGCCGGTACCTGCAAATGTTCCAGCCGCCCGCGCGCCAGTTCGAAGAGCATCGCCGCTTCGCGCTCGGCGCTGAGCAGGCCCACCGGTACGCGGCTGTCCTCCCCCTGCGCATGCTCGAGCAGCAGGTCGAAACGCTGCACGCCGCTGTCGCGCCCGGCCAGGAATGCCGCCAGATCGGCCGTCAGCCGGCGCAGCGGAAACAGCAGCGCCTGCGTCGATCCCACGTCGAAATTCAGTTCCAGACGCACATCGAAACGGTCCGGCGGGCGGTAGCAATCCAAGGCCAGCGCCCGCCTGCCGGTCAAGGTATCCAGATGACGCAGGACCTCGGCCGGGAAGCGCCGCGCCAGGGTTTCGCGCGGCAAGGCCAGCACCTGATGCAGCCTGCGCAGCCCCATCCGCGACAAGGCGGTCGCCACCTCGCGATCGAGCCCGACGCGGTCGATGGGCAGTTGTCCGAGCGCCTGGGGCAGGGTTTCGTCATCCGCGATACATAGCCCGTCGTAGGCATTGGCCAGCACCCGCGCCGCTGCCGGGTTGGGCGCTGCGACGATGCGGTGGCGAAAACCCAGGGCCGTCAGTTCCTCGCGCAAGCGTGCCTCGAACCTCGGCCAGGGTCCGAACAGGCCGAGGCTGGACTCGATCTCCATCATCAGTACACGGGGGTAATCCAGGCTCACATGGGAGCTGAAGCGATAGGCCCAGGCCGCCAGGAAACGATGCCAGCGGTCGATCTCCGCTGGGTCGTATTCGGCCGTGGCGAAGTCGCACACCAGGGCCTTGGCGGCCGTCAGCGACAGCCCGGGTCGCAGACCCAGGGCGCGCGCCGGCGAGTTGACCGTTTGCAGGATGCGCCGCTGGGGCGTGCCGGTAATCAGTGCCAGTGGCGTGTCGGGATCGGGACGACGGCGGAGGACGCCATCGAGCGCCAGTTGCGGCAGCAATACACAGGCCCAGCGCATGTCGACCTCAATGCCACGCAGCGAAGGGAATCGGCGCGGGCTGGGCCAGGCCACCCCGGCATTTGAGCACCCGCAACTGCGGCGCAGGCTGGGCCTCCAGGGCGATGCGCAAGGCGGCCGGTGAAGGATTCATCGCCTCTTTCAGCGGGCGGTAGGCGAATGCCAGGGTCTGCCCGGTTTCCGCCGCCACCTGCAGACGGCGCAAGGCACGATCATCGGCCTGCAGCGGCCAGCACAGGACCGCCGCGCAGCAGCCGGAGCGCAAACACTGCTCGGCCGCCCACAGCGCATCCTTGCCGCTCGCTTCGATTATCGACAGCCAGCGCAAATCCACGCCGGCCGCCTGCCAGGCCTGCGGATAAGGCACATGCGGCGGCGCCACCAGCGCGATGCGCTCGCCCTTGCCGGTCAGGCGCGCCAGGGTCGGCCAGAGCAACTGCAGCTCACCCAGGCCCTCGGCCGGCAGCAGGATTTCGATCAGCGCCGACTCCGGCCAGCCACCGATCGGCAGCGCCGCATCCAGCGCGGCGTGGCCAGTGCTCTGGTTGCCGGAAGGCCGCGCCTGTGGCTGGCCTTTCCAGAGACGGCGTTGATCCAGCAGCGAATCGAGGGCAACGACGGCGCCCATCACTCACGCCTGACCAGGCCACAGAACACGCCTTCGATGGCCAGTTCCTGATCGGGGCTGACCACGATGGGCGCGTAGGCGGGATTACGCGGCAGCAACCGGATCGATCCGGCCGTGCGTTCGAAACGCTTGATGGTGACCTCTCCGTCCAGACGCGCGACGACGATCTGTCCGTTGCGCGCTTCGGCGCCGCGATGCACGCCGACCAGATCGCCATCGAGGATGCCGTCTTCGGTCATCGAGTCGCCGCGCACGCGCAGCAGGTAATCCGGCACTCGGGAGAAGGTCGAGCGATCCAGCAGCAAATGCCCGTGCAGGTCGGCGTCGGGGCCAATCGGCGTGCCGGCGGCGACCCGTCCGAGTACGGGAATCTCCAACATTTCCGGGCGTGGCGAGTGCTCCACCAGGCGAATGCCGCGGGCCTGGTTGGGAACCACTTCGATCAGCCCGGCTTCGGTAAGCGCCACGATGTGCTTGCGCGCCACGCTGCGGGAGGCGAAGCCGAAGGCCTCGGCAATCTCGGCAAGGCTCGGTGGCTGGCCCTGCGTGACGATGCGTTCGCGGATGAAATCGAGGATCGCGCTACGGCGAGGAGTGAGTTCGTTCATGGAGTACATTTGTACTCCTTTGGCCAGGCTCTGGCTAGCGCTGTCGATCGGAATATCGTTGTCTGAAACGGCTTACCAGACCGCCATCACCTCGCACAGCTGCCGGCGGCCATCGACCAGCAACTCCACTTCATCGCCCTCGCAACGTCCCAGCAGCGCCTGGCCCAGTGGCGAGCGCGGGGTGATGACCAGCACTTCCTGGCCTTCATCGACTATGCGCAGCCCGGCCGCATCGGGGCCCAGGAAAATTCGGCGAGCCATGCCCTCCTGATCGAGTGCAACCAGGGCTCCTACCCGGATGGGCTCCCCTTCCTGCGGTCGCACCGGCAGGTTGCGGTAAGCCACCAGTGCCGTTTCGATCTCGTGCACGCGGCGGCGCTGGCCGTCGGCCAGGTAGGCGGCTTCCAGGCCGCGCGTGTCGTACTTGTTCTCGGCCTTGCTCTCGGCGTGGGTCGCTGCTTCATGGGAAGCCTTGAGGGCGTCCCGGGCGATGACGAGGTCGGCCTGCAGCCTGTCGACGATCAGCGTCTGGATATGGGTCTTGTCCATGGGGTACTGGGAACTCTTGTAGGGCGCGCAAAGCATTCTGCCTGAAACATTCAACAGACCACCCGTTGCGATGAACTGGCCCCCTTGGGGGCTGTCCAGAGCTGAACAGCTGGCCCGGCTGTCTCGCCTGCGGCTTTGACAGGATTCGAAAAAGAGGGCATTTGTCGCAGGCGGCGAAGCAAGACGCTGCTTATACTGACCCCCCTATCCCCACCCGGAGCGATTCCCGTGAACAAAGCCGAGTTGATTGAAGCGATTGCAACCTCTGCCGATGTAACCAAAAGCACCGCTACCCGCGTGCTCGATGCCTTCACCGCAAGCGTCACCAACAGCTTGCAGAACGGCGACAGCGTGACGCTGGTCGGCTTCGGTACCTTTGCAGTGAAAGAGCGCGCCGCCCGTGACGGTCGCAACCCGCAGACCGGTGCAACCATCAAGATCTCCGCGGCAAAACTGCCGGGCTTCAAGCCAGGCAAAACGCTGAAGGATGCAGTGAACTAACACCTGCGTCACAGATACCCGGCCGCTGCGCCATAGCTCTCCATGGGCGCAGCGCCTGGCTCTTGCGTGTCGACACCCTCCATCGCCTCCAGGCCGCTCGCCGGTTCATCTACAGGGCCTGCTTCCTGACTGCTGCATCAGCGTTTCGGTCATGATGTCCGAGCGCGACCTACACGATTAACCTTGATAGGTTCGGAACAACCAGATGCTTTGGCTACTGGCTTTTACGGCTGGACTCGTTCGCGGCTTCAGCGGCTTCGGGTTTTCCATGATTCTCGCATTGGGGCTGATGGCCACCGTGCCGCCCTCGGTCGCCGTGCCGGTTGCGTTGCTGCTGGACCTGGTCTGTAGCGCAGGGCTCTGGATCGGTGCCTGTCGAGGTTTTCACCAGCCCATTGGTTATCGTCTGATTGCCGGCATGTTGCTGGCGGTGCCGATCGGCACGCTGCAGCTGACCATCCTGCCCGCGCTCTGGATGACGCCTGCGGTGGCGGCCGTCTGTCTGGTCGGAAGCGGGCTGATACTCGCAAGGCCGGTTGCCGCGCAGAAAACCGTCGACCAGAGCCGCCACCTGGCATTTCCGGCGGGACTGGCCTCGGGCCTTGCCATGAGCATGGCATCGGCTGGCGGCCCTCCGCTGATGCTCTATCTCTTGCGCAGTGGCCTGGATGTGACCCAGCTACGTGCCACCGCAATTCTGTTCTTCGCGGCCAGCAGCGCCTGCGCATTACTCGGGCTGTGGCTATTCGATGCCCTGGGGACGGAGCATCTACAGCTGGCGGTCGGCTTGTTGCTACCGGCATTGCTCGGCAACTTCGCCGGGCAGTACTTGCATCATCGCTGGCAACCCGGTTCGCTGCGGGTCATCGTCGGTGCCTTGCTTGCAGGATTATCGGGATGGCTGCTGTTGACGAGCCTGAGCACGGCCCTGGCTGCTTCCCTGTGACGCCCCCCGCTTTGCCCGCGGCGCAGACCCGTCTGTGTTTGATATCGACAATATTGCCTTCTAGGCTCAGGGGAGCTGATCACCAGGAACTCTCCCCATGTCCCAGCCCAATACCCTGCCCACGGTCAAACTCCTGATCGGCGGTGAACTGGTCGAGTCGACCACCCGTGAGTGGCGCGACATCGTCAACCCCGCGACCCAGGAAATACTGGCCCGTGTGCCCTTCGCGACCGAGGCGGAAATGAACGCCGCGGTCGCCAGTGCCAAGGAGGCCTTCAAGACCTGGCGCAAGACCCCCATCGGCGTGCGTTCACGGATCTTCCTCAAGTACCAGCAGCTGATCCGCGAGCACATGAAGGAGCTGGCGGCGATCCTCACCGCCGAACAGGGCAAGACCCTGCCGGATGCCGAAGGCGATGTGTTTCGCGGGCTGGAGGTCGTCGAGCATGCCGCCGGCATCGGCAACCTGCAGCTGGGCGAACTGGCCAACAACGTCGCCACAGGCGTCGACACCTATACGCTGCTGCAACCACTGGGCGTCTGCGCCGGCATCACCCCGTTCAACTTCCCGGCGATGATTCCGCTGTGGATGTTCCCGATGGCCATCGCCACCGGGAATACCTTCGTGCTCAAGCCCTCCGAACAGGACCCCATGGTCACCATGCGCCTGGCCGAGCTGGCGATGGAAGCCGGCGTGCCGCCGGGCGTGCTCAACGTCATCCACGGCGGCGCCGATGCGGTGAACATGATCTGCGATCACCCGGATATCAAGGCGGTGTCCTTCGTTGGCTCGACCCGGGTCGGCACCCACGTCTACAACCGCGCCAGCCAGGCCGGCAAGCGCGTGCAATGCATGATGGGCGCGAAGAATCACGGCATCATCCTGCCCGACGCACACAAGGAGCAAACGCTCAACAACCTGGTCGGTGCAGCCTTCGGCGCGGCGGGCCAGCGCTGCATGGCACTGTCGGTGCTGATCCTGGTGGGCGAAGCGCAAAGCTGGCTGCCGGACCTGGTGGCCAAGGCGAAAACCCTCAAGGTCAACGCCGGTGTCGAGGACGCGACCGACCTGGGTCCGGTGGTTTCCTGCTCGGCGCTGGAGCGGATTCACTCGCTGATCGAACGCGGCGTCGCCGAAGGCGCCGAGCTGGCATTGGATGGCCGCAAGCCGCAGGTCGCGGGTTACGAAAAAGGCAACTTCATTGCGCCGACGATCTTCTCTGGCGTCACCGCCGAGATGAGCATCTACCGCGAGGAAATCTTCGGCCCGGTGCTCTGCGTGATGCAGGTCGACAGCCTCGACGAGGCCATCGCGCTGATCAACGCCAACCCCAACGGCAACGGCACCGCCCTCTTCACCCGCTCAGGCGCCGCGGCGCGGCATTTCCAGGAAGAGATCGACGTCGGCCAGGTGGGCATCAACGTGCCGATTCCGGTGCCGGTGCCCATGTTCTCCTTCACCGGCTCGCGCGGCTCGAAGCTCGGCGACCTGGGCCCGTACGGCAAGCAGGTGGTGCAGTTCTATACGCAGACCAAGACCGTCATCCAGCGCTGGTTCGATGAAAATGAGGTCGGCGGACCGGTCAATACCACCATCAACCTCAAGTAGCAGATCCCAGCGCTTACAAGAATAAGGAAAGCGGCCATGCATATCGGTTTTCTCGGGCTCGGCAACATGGGCGGGCCCATGGCCCACAATCTGCTGAAGGCTGGGCATCAGCTCTACGTCTTCGATGTTTCCGCCACGGCGGTCGCCGGGCTGACGGCGGCGGGCGCACAGGAAGCGACCTCCGCCGGTGCCATCGCCAAGGCCGGAGTCGAGGTGATCATCACCATGCTGCCGGCCGCGACCCATGTGCGAGAGGTGTACCTGGGCGACGATGGCCTGTTGGCGAACGTGCAACCCGGTGTGCTGTTGATCGACTCCTCCACCATCGACCCAATGAGTGCACGCGAAGTCGCCGCAGCCGCGGCGAAAAACGGCAACCCGATGATCGATGCCCCCGTATCCGGCGGCACGGTGGGCGCGGCCGCCGGCACCCTGACTTTCATGGTGGGGGGCAGCGAGGCGGACTTCCAGAAGGCCCAGCCGATTCTCGCAGCGATGGGCAAGAACATCATCCATTGCGGTGACTGCGGCAACGGCCAGGTGGCCAAGGTCGCCAACAACATGCTGCTGGGCATTTCGATGATCGGCGCGGCCGAGGCGATGTCGCTGGGTGTGGCGCTGGGCATGGACGCCAAGGTGCTGGCTGGGGTGATCAATTCCTCCAGCGGGCGTTGCTGGAGCTCCGAAATCTACAATCCCTTTCCCGGCGTGGTGGAAAACAGCCCGGCTTCGCGCGGCTACAGTGGCGGTTTCGGCACCGACCTGATGCTCAAGGACCTCGGTCTGGCCAGCGAGGCAGCCAAACAGGTGCGCCAGCCGGTTATCCTCGGTGCTCTCGCGCAGCAGCTCTACCAGGCCTTCAGCATGCAGGGCAACGGGATGCTGGATTTCTCCGCGATCATCAAACTCTACCGCCAGGAAAATTGAGCATGTCCGCAACCGAAGCACCGGTACTGGTCGAAGTGCGCAACCGCGTCGGCTACCTCACCCTCAATCGCCCCGCCGGCCTGAATGCCGTGACACTGCCGATGGTGCGCCTCCTCCATCGACAACTGCAGGACTGGGCCGACGACCGGGACGTCGTCGCCGTGGTGCTGCGCGCCGCCGGGGAAAAGGCCTTCTGCGCGGGTGGCGACATCCGCATGCTGTACGACAGCCATCTGAACGGCGACAGCCTGCGCTGGGACTTCTTCGAGGAAGAGTACGCGCTTGACCAGTACATTCATGCCTACGCCAAACCGCTGCTGGCGCTGATGAACGGCTACGTCCTGGGCGGCGGCATGGGCCTGGTCCAGGGCGCCTCGTTGCGGGTGATTTCAGAGCGCACGCGCATGGGCATGCCGGAGGTCGGCATCGGCTATTTCCCCGATGTCGGCGGCAGCTATTTCCTGCCGCGCCTGCCGCAGAATCTGGGCATCTACATGGGCGTGACCGGCAGTCACGTGGATGCGGCCGATGCACTGCATGCCGGGCTTGCCGATCATTGCGTGCCTCATGAGCGCTTCGCCGAACTCCAGCAGCGCCTCGACCAGCAGGACTGGAGCGCTCCGCCCGCCGAAACCCTCGACGCCCTGCTCGCCTCGCTGGCCACCGACGAGTTGCCGGCAGCCTCGTTCGCATCGTTGGCGCCCGCCATCGAGCAGCACTTCGCCCACGACAACATCCCGGCGATCCGCGAGTCCCTGGCCAGCGAAACACGGCCCGAATACCGCGACTGGGCGGCCGCAACCCTGAAGGTCATCGACAGCCGCTCGCCATTGGCGGTCAGCGTCACCCTGGAAATGCTCCGTCGCGGCCGCGAACTGTCCCTGGCCGATTGCTTTCGCATGGAACTGCACCTGGACCGGCAATGGTTCGACCAGGGCGACATCATGGAAGGCGTGCGTGCGCTGATCGTCGACAAGGACAAGAACCCACGCTGGAATCCGCCCACGCTGGCCGAAGTCACGCCACAGCGTATCGCAGGATTCTTCGCTGGCATCTGACCCGTAACAGAGGACGCACCATGCATGACCTCGAACTGACCGAAGAGCAACGCATGGTTCGCGACATGGCGCGCGATTTCGCTCGTAGCGAAGTCGCGCCCAACGCCCGCGCCTGGGAGCAGGCCGGCTGGATCGACGACGCGACCGTCGCGCAGCTGGGCGAACTGGGCCTGCTCGGCATGATCGTGCCCGAGCAATGGGGCGGCACCTATACCGACTATGTCGCCTACGCCCTGGCCGTGGAGGAAATTTCCGCCGCTGACGGTGCCCTCGGTGCGCTGATGAGCATTCACAGCTCGGTCGGTTGCGGGCCGCTATTGAAGTACGGCACAGCGCAACAGCAAAACCGGTGGCTGCCGGACCTGGCCACCGGCCGCATCATCGGCTGCTTCGCCCTGACCGAACCCCAGGCCGGCTCCGAAGCGCACAACCTGCGCACCCGCGCGGTGCTGGAGAACGGCGAATGGCAGATCGACGGCGCCAAGCAGTTCGTCAGCAATGGTAAGCGGGCAAAACTTGCCATCGTCTTCGCCGTCACCGACCCGGAGCTGGGCAAGAAAGGCCTGTCGGCGTTTCTGGTGCCCACCGACAATCCCGGTTTCATCGTCGATCGCATGGAAAGCAAGATGGGCCTACGCGCCTCGGATACCTGTGGCGTGACGCTGCGCGACTGCCGTATTCCCCAAGCCAACCTGCTCGGCCCCCGAGGCAAGGGCCTCGCCATCGCCCTGTCGAACCTGGAGGGCGGGCGCATCGGCATTGCTGCCCAGGCGCTGGGGATCGCCCGGGCAGCCTTCGAAGCGGCACTGGGCTACGCCCGCGAGCGGGTCCAGTTCGACAAGCCGATCATCGAGCACCAGAGCGTGGCCAACATGCTCGCCGACATGCATACCCGGCTCAACGCGGCGCGCCTGCTGATCCTGCATGCCGCCCGCCTGCGCAGTGCCGAACTGCCGTGCCTGTCCGAAGCTTCCCAGGCCAAGCTGTTCGCCTCGGAAGTCGCCGAATACGTCTGCTCCAAGGCCGTGCAGATCCATGGCGGCTACGGCTATCTCGAGGACTATCCCGTGGAGCGCTACTACCGCGACGCGCGAATCACGCAGATATACGAGGGCACCAGCGAGATCCAGCGGCTGCTGATTGCCCGGGAGCTGAATAATTACGGTCTTTAGATCGCCTGGAGGATATCGCCGCGCTCAACCCACCCTACATCGATGGTGCCCACGCAGGAGCGGGGAACGCGCGCTCGATATCAAAATGTTAGCCCCGAGTGGTGCCCACGCAGGAGCGTGGGCACCATCAACCTTACATCGATGCGGCATCGCTACCGTAGGATGGGTTGAGCGCAGCGATACCCATCAATACTCATCACCTCCAAGGTTGCGTGCGATCACCAAACGCTGAATGTCACTGGTGCCCTCGTAGATCTGGCACACCCGCACATCGCGATAGATGCGTTCCACCGGGAAATCCTGCAGATAACCGTAACCGCCCAGCGTCTGGATCGCTGCCGAACAGACCCTCTCTGCCATTTCCGAAGCGAACAGCTTGGCCATGGACGCTTCCACCAGCGCAGGCTGGCCCGCCTCGCGAAGCGCGGCTGCGTGCAGCACCATCTGCCGGGCGACGGCGATCTGGGTCGCCATGTCCGCCAGGCGAAACGCGACCGCCTGGTGCTCGACGATCGGCTTGCCGAACGCCGCGCGCTCACGGGCATAGTCGCGGGCGGCTTCGAAGGCTGCGCGCGCCATGCCGACGGCCTGGGAGGCAATGCCGATGCGCCCGCCTTCCAGGTTCGCCAGAGCGATGCGGTAACCCTCGCCCTCCTCGCCCAGCCGCTGGGATTGGTGTATGCGCATGTCTTCGAACGCCAACTGGCAGGTGTCGGACGCGTGCTGGCCGAGCTTGTCCTCGACGCGCACTACCTGATAGCCCGGCGTGTCGGTCGGCACGATGAAGGCGCTGATGCCGCGTTTGCCGGCATCCGGGTCGGTCACGGCAAAGACGATCACCGTACCGGCATGCCGGCCGGAGGTGATGAACTGCTTGGCGCCGTTGATCACGTAGCCGTCGCCGTCGCGCCGGGCACGGGTGCGCAGGCTGCTGGCGTCCGAGCCCGCCTGGGGTTCGGTCAGGGCGAAGGCACCGATCTGTGTGCCGCTCGCCAGTGACGTCAGGTAGCGCCGTTTCTGCTCCTCGTTGCCGAAACGCAGGATCGGCACGCAGCCCACCGAGTTGTGCACGCTCATGATGGTCGAGCAGGCACCATCACCCGCGGCAATTTCTTCAAGTGCGAGCGCGTAGGCGACATAGCCGGTATCGCTGCCACCCCATTGCTCGGGCACCAGCATGCCGAAGAAGCCGAGCTGGGCCATCTCGGCGATCGTCTCTGCCGGATAGCGGTGCTCGCGGTCCCAGTCTGCGGCGAAGGGCTTCAGCCGCTCCCGGGCGAACTGCCGGGCCATGTCGCGGATGCTGGTTTGATCCCCATTGAGCAGCATGGTCGGTCCTCAATCGAGCAGTTCGACAGCCATCGCAGTCGCTTCGCCACCGCCGATGCAGATGGCCGCGATGCCCTTGCGCAGGCCGCGGTCACGCAGCGCGGCGATCAGCGTGACCAGGATCCGCGCGCCCGAGGCGCCGATGGGATGGCCCAGCGCACAGGCGCCACCGTTGACGTTGACCTTGGCATGTTCCAGCCCCAGCTCGCGCATGGCGACCATGCTGACCACGGCAAAGGCTTCGTTGATCTCGAACAGATCCACTTCGCCGGGACGCCAGCCGGTACGTTCCAGCAGCTTGTGAATGGCGCCGATGGGCGCCGTCGGGAACAGGTTGGGCGCATCGGCGAATACCGCGTGCCCGTGAACCACCGCCTGCGGCTTCAGGCCAAGCTGCTCGGCATGGGAGCGGCGCGTCAGCACCAGCGCAGCGGCGCCGTCGGAAATCGAACTGGAATTGGCCGCCGTGACACTGCCGCCTTCGCGGAACGCCGGCTTGAGCGTCGGGATCTTCTCCGGCATGGCCTTGGGCGGTTGCTCGTCGTCGCCAATGGTGCGCTGCTCGCGCCCCAGAGTGACGTCGACCGGGACTATCTCGCTGGCGAAGCGGCCGCTGGCAATGGCCTCGCGGGCACGCTGCAACGAGGTCAGCGCGTAGGCGTCCTGTTCTTCGCGGCTGAAGCCATGATGCTGCGCACAGTCTTCGGCAAAGGTGCCCATCAGTCGGCCCTTGTCGTAGGCATCCTCGAGGCCGTCGAGAAACATGTGGTCGAGCACCTTGCCGTGCCCCATGCGGTAGTCGCTCCGGGCCTTGTCCAGCAGATAGGGCGCGTTGGACATGCTTTCCATGCCCCCCGCCACGACCAGATCGACGCTGCCGGCGCGCAGCGCATCGTGGGCGAAGATCGCCGCCTGCATGCCCGAGCCGCACATCTTGTTCAACGTGGTGCAGGCAGTCGTCTTGCCCAGCCCGGCACCGAGCGCCGCCTGGCGTGCCGGCG
Organism: Stutzerimonas nitrititolerans; assembly: GCF_003696285.1. GTDB lineage: Bacteria > Pseudomonadota > Gammaproteobacteria > Pseudomonadales > Pseudomonadaceae > Stutzerimonas > Stutzerimonas nitrititolerans. The sequence continues at coordinate 283,830 of NZ_RFFL01000003.1, read as the reverse complement.
CCTGGCCGAGGCCGGCCGGCAGCACACAGCCCATCAGCACTTGCTGCACCTGATCGGCCGCTATGCCGCTGCGTTCGACCGCCGCGCGAATCGCGGCGGCGCCCAACTCCGGCGCGCTGAGGCTTTTCAGGTCGCCCTGGAAACCGCCCATGGGCGTACGGGCCGTGCCGAGAATGACGATTGGATCGTTGTTCATCGTGTCTCTCCGATTATTTCGCGGCCATGCGCAACGCGCCGTCGAGGCGGATCACCTCGCCGTTGAGCATGTCGTTCTCGATGATCTGGCGTACCAGCGCGGCATACTCGTCCGGTCGCCCGAGGCGCGGCGGAAAGGGCACGCCGGCGGCCAGCGAATCGCGAATTTCCTGGGTCATGCCGGACATCATCGGCGTTTCGAACACCCCGGGCGCGATGGTCATGACCCGTATGCCGTGACGCGCCAGTTCGCGTGCGGCGGGCAACGTCATGGCGGCCACGCCGCCCTTGGATGCGGCATAGGCCGCCTGGCCGATCTGGCCGTCGTAAGCAGCGATGGAGGCGGTGTTGATGATCACGCCGCGATTGCCTTGCACATCCGGCTCGCCCTTCGCCATCGCCTCGGCTGCAAGGCGCAGCATGTTGAAGGTCCCGATCAGGTTGAGGTTGATCACCCGGGCGAAACCGTCCAGCCCATGCGGGCCCTGGCGTCCCAGAATCCTTTCGCCACTGGCGACGCCGGCGCAGTTGACCAGACCGTGCAGCCCGCCGAACTGCTCGAGTGCCGCATCGACGGCGGCCTGCGCCTCGGTCTCGCTGCGCACATCGATCACCACGCCCCAGGCATTGGCGCCGAGACGGCTGACCTGCCCGGCCAGGAGATCGGCATTGATATCCGCCAGCACCACTCGGGCACCAGCTGAAATCAGCACCTCGACGGTCGCGGCACCCAGTCCCGATGCGCCTCCGGTGATCAGAAAAACCTTGTCTTGGATATCCACGGTGGTTCCTCTTCGTTGGTGACCCCAGCCGTCACGGTGGCGTTGACAGTCAGCTCAGCACAGGCTTACGTTAACGTAAAGGTTACAGGCGTGCACGTTCTGTTTCTCGAACGAACTTGCCAAACGATAGCCAAATGGCCGAACGTCCGCTGACGTGTCGTCACGGCGAACCGGACATAACAACTACAAGATCAGCAGGTGCTCCATGAACCATTCCAGCCTCAACTTCGCCCTCGGTGAAACCATCGACATGCTGCGCGAGCAGGTGCAGGCCTTCGTCGCCGCCGAACTGGCGCCCCGCGCCGAGGCCATCGACCGGGAAAATCTGTTCCCGGCGGACATGTGGAAGAAGTTCGGCGAGATGGGCCTGCTCGGCGTGACCGTTTCCGAGGAGTACGGCGGTGCCGGCCTCGGCTACCTGGCCCATGTGGTAGTAATGGAAGAAATCAGCCGCGGCTCGGCCTCGGTCGCCCTCTCCTACGGCGCGCACTCGAACCTGTGCGTCAACCAGATCAACCGCAACGGCACGGCAGCGCAGAAAGAAAAATACCTGCCCAAGCTGATCAGCGGCGAACACGTCGGCGCGCTGGCCATGAGCGAGCCGAATGCCGGCTCCGACGTGGTCTCGATGAAGTTGCGCGCGGAAAAGCGTGGCGACCGTTATGTGCTCAACGGCAGCAAGACCTGGATCACCAACGGCCCGGACGCCAACACCTACGTGATCTACGCCAAGACCGACCTGGAAAGAGGCCCGCACGGCATCACCGCCTTCATCGTCGAGCGCGACTGGAAGGGATTCTCGCGCGGCAACAAGTTCGACAAGCTGGGCATGCGCGGCTCCAACACCTGCGAGCTGTTCTTCGATGACGTCGAGGTGCCGGAGGAAAACGTGCTGGGCGCCGAGAACGGCGGCGTCAAGGTGTTGATGAGCGGCCTGGACTACGAACGCGTGGTGCTCGCCGCCGGCCCCACCGGGATCATGCAGGCCTGCCTGGACGTAGTATTGCCCTACATCCATGACCGCAAGCAGTTCGGCCAGAGCATCGGCGAATTCCAGTTCATCCAGGGCAAGGTGGCCGACATGTACACCCAGCTGAACGCCAGCCGGGCCTACCTGTATACGGTCGCGCAGGCCTGCGACCGCGGCGAGACCACCCGCAAGGATGCCGCCGGGGTGATCCTCTACACCGCCGAGCGCGCCACGCAGATGGCGCTGGAAGCGATCCAGATCCTTGGTGGCAATGGCTACATCAACGAGTTCCCCACCGGTCGCCTGCTGCGCGACGCCAAGCTCTACGAGATCGGCGCCGGTACCAGTGAGATCCGTCGCATGCTGATCGGTCGCGAGCTGTTCAACGAATCCAGATGACCCGTAGGGTGGAAAACGGCCGCAGGCCTTTTCCACCACAACAGTAGTCAGGTGGAAATCGCTTCGCGGATTTCCACCCTACGGAGCCTGACCATGGCCATCCTGCATACCCAGATCAATCCCCGTTCGCCCGAGTACGCTACCAATAGCGCAGCGATGCTGGAACAGGTCGAGAATCTGCGCGCCCTGCTCGCCCGCGTCAGCGAAGGCGGTGGCGAGGTCGCTCAGCAGCGCCACCTGGCGCGCGGCAAATTGCTGGTGCGCGAGCGCATCGACGCCCTCCTCGACTCCGGTTCAGCCTTTCTCGAAGTCGCCCCGTTGGCGGCTTACGAGGTATACGGCGAGGACGTCGCCGCCGCCGGCGTGGTCGCCGGTATCGGCCGGGTCGAAGGCATCGAATGCATGATCATCGCCAACGACGCCACGGTAAAAGGCGGCACCTATTATCCGTTGACGGTGAAGAAGCATCTGCGCGCCCAGACCATCGCCCAGGAAAACCGTCTGCCGTGCATCTACCTGGTGGATTCCGGTGGTGCCAACCTGCCGCGCCAGGACGAAGTGTTTCCCGACCGCGAGCATTTCGGCCGCATCTTCTTCAACCAGGCCAACATGAGCGCCATGGGCATTCCGCAGATCGCCGTGGTCATGGGCTCCTGCACCGCAGGCGGCGCCTACGTGCCGGCCATGGCCGACGAAACCATCATGGTCCGCGAGCAGGCGACCATCTTCCTCGCCGGCCCGCCGCTGGTGAAAGCCGCTACCGGAGAAGTGGTGACCGCCGAGGAGCTGGGCGGCGCCGACGTGCACTGCAAGATTTCGGGCGTGGCCGACCACTATGCCGAGAACGACGAACATGCGCTGGCCATCGCTCGGCGCTGCGTCGCCAACCTCAACTGGCGCAAACAAGGGCAGTTGCAAGTGCGCGAGCCAAGGGCGCCGCTATACCCGGCCGACGAGCTTTACGGCGTGATCCCGGCCCAGGCCAAACAGCCCTACGACGTGCGTGAAGTGATCGCGCGACTGGTGGATGGCAGCGAATTCGATGAATTCAAGGCGCTGTTCGGTACCACCCTGGTGTGCGGCTTCGCCCACCTGCACGGCTACCCGATCGCCATCCTGGCGAACAACGGCATCCTGTTTTCCGAAGCCGCCCAGAAAGGCGCGCATTTCATCGAGCTGGCTTGCCAGCGCGGCATTCCGCTGCTGTTCCTGCAGAACATCACCGGCTTCATGGTTGGGCAGAAATACGAGGCCGGCGGCATCGCCAAGCACGGTGCCAAGCTGGTCACCGCGGTGGCCTGCGCGCGGGTGCCGAAGTTCACCGTGATCATCGGCGGCAGCTTCGGCGCCGGCAACTACGGCATGTGCGGCCGCGCCTACGACCCGCGTTTTCTGTTGATGTGGCCCAACGCCCGGATCGCCGTGATGGGCGGCGAACAGGCTGCCGGCGTGCTGGTGCAGGTCAAGCAGGAACAGAGCGAGCGCGCGGGCAAGGTGCTGGCTGAGGACGAGGCGGCGGCGATCAGGCAACCGATCCTCGAACAGTACGAGCGCCAGGGGCACCCCTACTATTCCAGCGCGCGACTGTGGGATGACGGCGTAATTGATCCTGCGCAGACCAGAGACGTGCTGGGCCTGGCAATCTCGGCAAGTCTCAACGCGCCGATCGAGACCACCCGCTTCGGCGTATTCCGCATGTAAGCCGCGCTTCGCCGATCGCTGACGACCGGAGCCCTGCCGGCAGGATCGGCGGCAAGAACCTACAGAGAGCCAGCATGACCGACTTCACCACCGTACAACTGGAAAAGGACCCGCGCGGCTTCGCCACCCTCTGGCTCGGTCGCCCGGAAAAGAACAACGCATTCAATGCCCTGATGATTCGCGAGCTGATCGCCGCCATCGCCGAGGTGCAGGCGGACGACGCGCTGCGCTTCCTGCTGCTGCGCGGTCGCGGCAAGCACTTCTCGGCCGGCGCCGATCTGGCCTGGATGCGCGAATCGGCCACGCTGGATTTCGAGACCAACCTAACCGAGGCGCACGAACTGGCCGAGTTGATGTATCGCCTCTACCACCTGAAGCTGCCGACCCTGGCCGTGGTGCAAGGCGCAGCCTTCGGCGGCGCGGTGGGGCTGATCGCCTGCTGCGACATGGCGATTGGCGCCGTCGATGCGCAGCTGTCGCTGTCCGAGGTCCGCATCGGCCTCGCGCCAGCCGTGATCAGCCCCTTCGTGGTCAAGGCCATCGGCGAGCGTGCCACGCGCCGCTATGCCCTGACCGGTGAGCGTTTCAGCGGCGAGCGCGCTCGGGAGCTCGGTTTGCTGTCGGAAAACTATGCGGCCGAGACGCTGGATGACAGCCTTTGCGACTGGATCGACACGCTGCTGTTGAACAGCCCGCAGGCCATGCGCGTCGGCAAGGATCTGTTGCGCGAGGTCAGCAGCGGAACGCTCAGCCAGGCGCTGCGCCGTTACACCGAGAACAGCATCGCCCGCATTCGCGTCAGCCCCGAGGGCCAGGAGGGGCTGGAAGCCTTTCTGGAGAAGCGCAAGCCGGGCTGGCAGGAGATGCCTGATGGTTGAAGTTGGCTGGCCATTCGCCCCCTCACCCCAGCCCTCTCCCCAAAGGGGCGAGGGGGTTGCTTCGGGCAGGGTTCTGGCCACGAAGCCAACCCCACACGGCCGTGCTTGTCCATCAATGTGCTTCGAGTTCACTCCATTTCCCTGCCCCACTCCGTCATCCCCTCTCCCCTCAGGGGAGAGGGCCAGGGTGAGGGGAACAACCTCCCAGGCCACGCAGGAACCACGACAATGCTGACCACCCTGCTGATCGCCAACCGCGGCGAAATCGCTTGCCGCGTGATGCGCACCGCCAAGGCCATGGGCCTGACCACCGTCGCGGTACACAGCGCGGTCGATGCCGACGCCCGGCATACCCGGGAGGCCGACATCCGCATCGACCTCGGCGGGGCCAAGCCGGCCGACAGCTATCTGCGCGCGGACAAGCTGATCGAAGCGGCCAGGGCCAGCGGAGCACAGGCCATCCACCCCGGCTACGGCTTCCTTTCGGAGAATGCCGAGTTTGCCCGTGCCTGTGAGACGGCCGGCCTGATCTTCCTCGGCCCGCCCGCCTCGGCCATCGAGGCAATGGGCAGCAAATCCGCCGCCAAGGCGCTGATGGAGCAAGCCGGCGTGCCCCTGGTGCCCGGCTATCACGGCGAGGCGCAGGATCCGGAAACATTCCGCCGCGCCGCCGAACAGATCGGCTACCCGGTGCTACTCAAGGCCGCTGCCGGTGGCGGCGGCAAAGGCATGAAGATCGTCGAGCGAGAAGCCGACCTGGTCGAAGCATTGCAATCGGCCCAGCGCGAAGCGCAGTCCTCGTTCGGCGACGCGCGCATGCTCGTGGAGAAATACCTGCTCAAGCCGCGGCACGTGGAAATCCAGGTATTTGCCGACCAGCACGGCCACTGCCTGTACCTCAACGAACGCGACTGCTCGATCCAGCGCCGCCACCAGAAAGTGGTCGAGGAAGCGCCCGCCCCGGGCCTGTCCATCGAGCTGCGTCGGGCCATGGGCGAGGCCGCGGTCAAGGCGGCGCAAGCTATCGGCTACGTCGGCGCGGGCACGGTCGAGTTTCTGCTGGATGCACGCGGCGAGTTCTTCTTCATGGAGATGAACACCCGCCTGCAGGTCGAGCATCCGGTCACCGAAGCCATCACCGGCCTCGATCTGGTCGCCTGGCAGATTCGTATCGCTCGGGGCGAGCCGCTGCCGATCACCCAGGCGCAGGTACCGCTGAACGGCCACGCCATCGAGGTGCGCCTGTACGCCGAAGACCCGGACAACAATTTCCTCCCCGCCACCGGCACTCTCGACCTGTATCGAGAATCCGCCGCCGGGCCAGGCCGGCGTGTCGACAGCGGCGTGGCCGAGGGCGACAGCATCTCGCCGTTCTACGACCCCATGCTCGGCAAGCTGATCGCCTGGGGCGAAAACCGTGAGGAAGCACGCCTGCGACTGTTGGCCATGCTGGATGAAACCTGTGTCGGCGGTGTACGTACCAACCTCGCTTTCCTACGCCGGGTGATTGGCCACCCCGCCTTCGCGGCGGCGGAGCTGGACACCGGCTTCATTCCCCGTCACGAAGCCGACCTGATGCGCACGCCCGGCGAGCTGTCGGACGCGTTCTGGCAACTGGCTGCCGAGTTGTTCGTCGAGACCGAGCCCACGCACATACGCAACGACGACGTGCATTCACCGTGGGCCAAGCGGGCCGGCTTGCGCCTCGGCATGCCGGCGCTGATCCGCGTGCATCTGTCGTGCAACGGTGAATGCCGGACCGTACGTGTAACGAACGAAGCCGTTTTACGTAGGAGCGAGCTCGCTCGCGAAACCGACACTGCAAGACCCATAGAAGCAGCATTCGCGAGCAAGCTCGCTCCTACAGGGGGCACATCTTCACCGAAGGCCATTCGCCAGGGCCCCACACTGTACTTGGAATGGAACGGCGAACTGCAGGCGATCAAGGTTTTCGATCCCATCGCCGCAGCCGAGGCCAGCCACCAGCAGCACGGTGGTCTGAGCGCGCCGATGAACGGCAGCATCGTTCGCGTGCTGGTCGAAGCCGGACAACGCGTCGAGGCCGGCAGCGTGCTGATCGTGATGGAAGCGATGAAGATGGAACACAGCATCCGTGCGGCCCAGGCTGGTGTGATCAAAAGCCTGTTGTGCAGCGAGGGTGAAATGGTCGGCGAAGGCACCGTGCTGCTGGAAATGGAACAAGCCTGACGTAGGGTGGAAAACGCCGGAGGCTTTTCCACCGGAATCGCCCACAGGTGGACAAGGCTGCGCCGTTGTCCACCCTACGCCCCAAACACGACACCGTAGGATGGAAAACTCGCGCAGCGATTTTCCAGCGATACTCACGCAACGGCGATCACCGTTACCCTGGAGGTCATATGAGCCTGCCCAAACAGGTCCGCCTGGTCGAAGTCGGCCCGCGCGACGGCCTGCAGAACGAGAAACAGCCAATCAGCATCGCCGACAAGGTGCGGCTGGTGGACGACCTCAGCGCCGCCGGCCTCGGCCATATCGAGGTCGGCAGTTTCGTCTCGCCCAAATGGGTGCCGCAGATGGCCGGCTCCGCCGAGGTGTTCGCACGGATCGCCCAGAAGCCCGGCGTGAGCTACACCGCGCTGACGCCGAACCTCAAGGGCCTGGAAGCTGCCATGGCAGCCGGAGTCAGTGAAGTGGCGGTGTTCGCCGCCGCATCCGAAGCCTTTTCACAGAAGAACATCAACTGCTCGATCGACGAGAGCCTGGCGCGCTTCGCCCCGCTGATGGAGGCTGCGCGCGAGAACGGCATCCGGGTGCGCGGCTATGTCTCCTGCGTGCTGGGTTGTCCCTACGAGGGCGAGGTCGATCCGGCGCAGGTGGCACGGGTAGCGCGCGAACTCTTTGCCATGGGCTGCTACGAGGTTTCGCTCGGCGATACCATCGGCACCGGCACACCGGGCAAGACGCGCCAACTGATCGATATCGTCAGCCGCGCCGTACCCCGCGACAAGCTGGCCGGGCACTTCCACGACACCTATGGCCAGGCGCTGGCGAACATCTATGCCAGCCTGCTGGAAGGCATCTGTGTGTTCGACAGCTCGGTCGCCGGGCTTGGCGGCTGCCCCTATGCCAAGGGCGCGAGCGGCAATGTCGCCAGCGAGGACGTGCTCTACATGCTCGACGGCCTGGGCATCGACACCGGCATCGACCTCGAGGCGCTGATCGCCGCCGGACAGCGCATCAGCGACGTACTGGGCCGGCCGAATGGATCGCGCGTGGCAAAGGCCCGGCAACACCGGGACTAGCGCCCGCAAGACTGGTGCACCGCGGCGGCCAGCCTGTAGCCTTGTGCCAGCAATCGCGAAAGCCCCGTTGCGGGCGAAAGGATGATCGATACCCCATGGCAAAACAGACCTACAGCATCTCCGACCTGGCCAGCGAGCTGGACATCACCACCCGCGCCATTCGCTTCTACGAAGAACAGGGCATGCTGTCGCCAACGCGCCGAGGCCAGGAGCGCATCTACGCCCCCAAGGATCGCGTCGCGCTGAAGCTGATCCTGCGCGGCAAGCGGCTGGGCTTTTCCCTGGCCGAATGCAAGACGCTCATCGAACTCTACGATCCCCGGGCCGGCAACCGGAAGCAGTTGGACAGCATGCTCGAACTGATCGCCGAACGCCGTCAGCAACTCGAGCAGCAACTGCTCGATATCCAGCAGATGCAGCTGGAGCTCGATACCGCCGAGGAACGCTGCCGCACGGCGCTCAAGGCAACCGGCGAGGCCTGAAGCCAGGGCCAGAGGCTCAATGGGGTAAGTCGGATTCATCCAGACAGGATCGTCCCCGCTCCTGGGGACGACCCCGGACGCTCCAGACTCCAACCTGAAAGTCAGACCCTAGTTATAGCGACCGCTCACGCCGCCGACGCTGTACTTACCAGCGCCGAGCAATGCAATCGCCACCGCGCCGAAGAGGAACATACCCTGTAGCTCGAGCGCCCAGCCGCCCATGGAACCGAGCGAGAACAGCTCCTGACTGTGTGCCAGGGCAAGCGCGACGAGCATGTTGCCGATGATCAGGACTGCGCCGACTCGGGTGTATAGCCCGATGATCACCAATACCGGCCCCACCACCTCTCCCAGATAGACGCCATAGGCGAGAAAGCCAGGCAGGCCCTGGCTGCCCAGCATTCCTGCGATCCCACCCACACCGTTCTGCAGTTTGAAGATGCCGTGCAACAACATCAGCACCCCCACAGATAGCCTCAGTACCAGTTTTCCCATGTCGTCAGTCATAGCTCGCCTCGTTCATTTACCCAGCTAGGGTCTGTTGCCATTTCGTCCGCGGCCGCGCCGGCGCCTGTTTTTACGCGCGGCAAGGCACGAGAAGCGAAGTTTGGTTGTTCCGAATAAGCGACGAGTAACGCCACATCGCGTAAAAACAGGCCCGGCCCGAAGGGTTGCGCGGGAAATGGCGCCAGCTGTCGTTGTAGGACTTGGCAAGGGAATAACCATTCCCTGCGTCCTACGCCTAACCTGGCGCCATTTCTCGCAGCAACGCGACTCGCGACGAAACGGCAACAGACCCTAGGCTCTAGCAAAATTAGATCAAGCCAGGCGCCATTGCTCCGTTTTGTATCCTCGACCCACCCGCCAATGCTCTAAAAGCACAGCTTCAATGGGCTTATCGCGCGCATCAAACCGTCCGACAATGGCGCGTACAGACGCCTTCTGCGATAGTTGCGCAGGCCAGCCGCCAAGCGGTTGGCACACTATCGGCCCACAAGGCCGATAGCATTCACGACGCATCACAAGTCTCGCTGCACCCTACCCGTCGCAGCCTGTAGCGTCCTTTCGCGCTATCCGCGCGTCCCGATGGTTAAACCAGCCATCCTCGTGCCACCGCTGCCATCAGCGCCTGGCCGTTCGCCGATAAAAACCAGAACCGATCCGAACAAGGACGCCTCATGAAACTGACCCGCTGCTTAACCGCGTTGGCCGCTGCCGCCGCGCTGTCCGCCAGCTTTGCCGCCTCTGCCCGCGAATACTCCGTTTCCACCGTACTCTCCGACGCCTTCCCCTGGGGCCAGGCCGCACAGAAGTGGGCTGACCTGGTCGAGGAACGCTCCAATGGCGAAATCACCCTGCGCGTCTATCCCAATGCGCAACTGGTCGCCGGCGACCAGACCAAGGAATTTTCCGCGATGCGCTCCGGCCTGATCGACATGGCGGTCGGCTCGACCATCAACTGGTCGCCGCAGGTACCGGAGCTGAACCTGTTCAACCTGCCCTTCCTCATGGCTGACAATGCCGACCTGGATGCCGTCACCCAAGGCGAGGCCGGCAAGCTGGCTTTCGCAGCCATCAAAAAGCGCGGCATCGTGCCGTTGGCCTGGGCCGAGAACGGCTTCCGTGAGCTTTCCAACTCGGCCAAGCCGGTGCAGACACCCGCGGACCTGGCCGGGCTGAAAATTCGCGTAGTCGGCTCGCCCCTGTTCCAGGACACCTTCAACGCCCTGGGCGCCAACCCCACCCAGATGAGCTGGGCCGATGCCAAGCCGGCACTCACTACCGGCGCCGTGGATGGCCAGGAAAATCCCCTCTCGGTATTCGACGTGGCGCGCATCGACCAGGTCGGACAGAAGTATCTGACCCTCTGGCACTACATGGCCGACCCACTGATTTTCGCCGTCAACCAGCGTGTCTGGAAGAAACTGCCTGAAGCCGACCGCGAACTGTTGCGCCAGGCGGCAATCGACGCTGGCAAATGGGAAATCGAGATGTCGCGCAGCGCTGAAGTCAAGCGTCTGGCCGATATTCGCGAGCGTGGCGTCGAAGTGATCGAACTGACCGACGAGCAACGCCAGGCCTTCGTCGAGGCCACCCGCAGCGTGCATGAAACCTGGGCGCCGAAGATCGGCACCGAGTTGCTGGACGCTGCCCGCACCGCCATCGCCGAGTAAAAAACCGTTTTGCCTCGGCGGCTACATGCCGCCGGGGTCGAGGAAACCCATGAACAATCGACAGGACGCGCGCCTTGAGCGCGTACTGGCTACCCTGGCGCTGGTCATCATCAGCCTGATCAGCCTGGCCAACGTGGTAGTGCGTTACTTTACCGATGCTTCTTTCGCGTTTACCGAAGAGCTTTCAGTCTTTCTCCTGGTCATCCTGACCTTTGCCGGCGCCTCGGTAGCGATGCGCAGCAATCGGCATATTCGCATCGGCTTTCTCGAGCGACTGTTCCCGCGGTTGCGCGTGCCGCTGATCGTGCTGCAGTGGCTGGCCAGTGTGGCCGTGCTGGGTCTGGTGGTCTGGTTCGCCGGGCAATTCGCGCTGGAAGAGTACCAATGGGAATCGGAGTCGCCGGGGCTCGGTTTGCCGAACTGGTGGTATGTCGTCTGGCTGCCATTGCTGGCATTGCTGATGATCGTGCGACTGAGCCAGATGACCCTGGACCGACTGCGCGGGAGGCTCACCGATGAGCCCTGATTTCTGGATGCTCGTCAGCTTCCTGCTGTTGCTGCTGATAGGCGTGCCGGTTGCATTTTCCCTGGCGCTATCCGGCGCGATAGGCATTCTCGTCGGCCTCACGCCGGACATGCTCGCCACGCTGGGTACCAATACCTACAACGGCGTCGCCAAGTATCCGCTGATCGCCATCCCGCTGTTCATCCTTACCGGTCTCGTTTTCGAGAAATCCGGCGTCGCCTTGCGTCTGGTGCGCTTCGCCCAGGCACTGATCGGCCCGCGCCACGGCGGTCTGGCGATGGTGGCCATTCTCGTCTGCCTGATCATGGGCGGCATGAGCGGTTCGGGCCCGGCAGATGCTGCCGCGGTGGCGATGGTGATGCTGCCGAGCATGACCAAGGCGGGCTACCCGAAGCCCTTCTCGGCGACGTTGATTGCCGCCTCCGCCTCCACTGCCATCCTGATTCCGCCCTCCATCGCGCTGATCCTCTATTCGATCGTGGTACCGGGCGTGGATCTGCGTGCGTTGTTCGCCGCGGGCCTGTTTCCGGGAATCATCGCCGGCCTGGTGCTGGTGCTGCCGGCCTGGCTGCTGGCCCGACGCTATGGCTGGGAAAACCCCGAAGGAGCCGAACGCCCGCCCTTGGGCGAAAGCTTCCGCCAGGCCCTGCCCGCGCTGTTTGCGCCGGTGCTGATCCTCGGAGGGCTGCGCAGCGGCCTGTTCACACCCACCGAAGCGGCCGTGGCCGGCGTCGCCTACGGCGTGCTGGTCGGCCTGTTCGTCACTCGTGAGCTGAACTGGCGCAACCTCTGGAAGCTCTGCGGTGAAGCAGGTGTGATTTCCGGCGTGGTGATGCTGATCATCGCCCTGGCCGGCATCTTCGCCTGGGCCGGAACCATGCTCGGCACCTTCCGCCACTTGGCCGAATGGCTGATCTCGCTATCAGACAATGGTGCGGTGCTGTTGATCCTGGTGATGGTGGCGGTGTTGCTGGCGGGCATGCTGCTCGATGCCATTTCGATCTACCTGATCCTGATGCCCATTCTGATTCCGGTAATGCAGCACTTCGGCTGGAACCCGGTATGGTTCGGCATTCTGCTGGCGATGAACATCGCCATCGGCCAGTTCACCCCGCCGGTCGCGATCAACCTGATGGTCACCGCCGAGGTCGCCAGGATCCGCCTGGAACAGACGGTCGGCTGGGCCCTGCTGTTCGTGCTGGTGATGGGTAGCGCGCTGGTACTGGTCGCAATCTTCCCGGAAATCGCACTGTGGTTGCCGCGAGTGCTGGGTTACGCGGTGTAGCGCCACCCGAAGCGGACGGTAGCCATGGTTGCCGTCCGCGTAGCCCTTTGATGTGACGTCTCCCGCCTCGCCCGCCAGTATCGGCTTGGCTATGCTGACGTCGACCGCCTCATCCACCTGCCCTGCAAGGGAGTCGCCTTGTCATGCCCACCACGGAGTTCCTGATCACCTCGCTCATCGTCGTGCTCATTCCCGGAACCGGTGTCATCTTCACCGTTTCGGCCGGGCTGATGCAGGGCCGCCGCGCTGCTTTTCTGGCTTCGATCGGCTGCACGCTGGGTATCATTCCGCACCTGCTCGCGACGGTACTGGGACTTGCAGCGGTCATGCATGCGAGCGCCCTGGCCTTCGAAGTGCTCAAGTACGCCGGCGCGGCCTATCTGCTCTATCTGGCAGTCGCCACCTGGAGGGACCGTTCGGCATTCACGGTGCAGACGGTGAAGGACGAACACGGGCCGTCTGGCCTGGTAACGAAAGCCTTTCTGCTGAACATCCTGAACCCCAAGCTCACGATCTTTTTCCTGGCCTTCCTGCCGCAGTTCGTCGAGCCCGGCAGCTCGTCACCATCGCTGCAACTGCTGTCGCTCAGTGCCGTGTTCATGCTGATGACCTTCGCGGTATTCGCGGTGTATGGCTTGCTGGCCGATACCTTTCGAACGGCCGTCATCGAGTCGGCTCGTGTCCAGGCCTGGCTGCGGCGGGGCTTTGCCGGTGCATTTGCCGGGCTTGGCGCGCAGCTCGCGTTATCCGGTCGTGATGCCTAGGGTCTGTTGCCATTGGTACGCGGCTCGCGCCGAAACGGCGGCAGTCCCTAGCTGCCACCGTTCACCGACAAGAGCCAAGCCACTCTCTCAACCCGCCAGCACGCTATCGACCAGCGCCTTGGCTTCCGCCTGGATGCGCTCCAGGTGCGCCTGGCCTTCGAAGCTTTCGGCGTAGATCTTGTAGACGTCCTCGGTGCCGGATGGCCGCGCAGCGAACCAGCCGTTATCGGTGACCACCTTCAATCCGCCAATCGCTGCGCCATTGCCCGGCGCCTCGGTGAGAATCTGGGTGATGGGCTGACCGGCCAATTCCGATGCCGAGACCTGCGAGGCCGACAATTTGCCCAGCCTGGCCTTCTGCTCGCGATCAGCCGGCGCATCGATGCGCTGATACACCGGCGCGCCGAAGCGCTCGGTCAATGCCCGATAGCGCTCCCCCGGGTCCTTGCCGGTGACGGCGGTTATCTCCGCCGCCAGCAGGCCGAGGATGATGCCGTCCTTGTCGGTCGACCAGGCGCTGCCGCTCTTGCACAGGAACGAAGCCCCGGCAGACTCCTCGCCACCGAAGCCAAGGCTGCCGTCCATCAGGCCGTCGACGAACCACTTGAAGCCGACCGGTACCTCGATCACCTGTCGGCCGATCCCGCTGGCCACGCGGTCGATCATCGAAGAGGACACCAGCGTCTTGCCGATGGCCGCCTGGGCGCTCCATTCGGGGCGGTGGGTGAACAGGTATTCGATGGCCACGGCGAGGTAATGGTTAGGGTTGAGCAGCCCACTGGAGCGGGCCACGATGCCATGCCGATCATGATCGGTGTCGCAGGCGAAGGCCACATCGAAGCGGTCCTTGCTTTCGATCAGCCCGGCCATGGCGTGGGGTGAGCTGCAGTCCATGCGGATCTTGCCGTCCCAGTCCAGACGCATGAAGCGGAAGGTCGGATCGATGCGGGTCGACAGCACCTCCAGCGGCAAAGCGTAGCGCTCAGCGATGCGCGACCAGTAATGCACACCGGCACCACCCAGCGGATCGACCGCGAACTTCAGCCCGGAACGGCGAATCGCCTCCAGATCGATCACCTGCCCCAAGCCGCTCACGTAGTGATCGATGAAGTCGAAACGGCGGACATGGGATGATTTCAGCGCCTGGGCGAAATCCATCCGTTCGACGCCCCGGAGTCCAGCCACCAGCAAGGCATTGGCGCGGTCCTGAATCCATCTGGTCACGCCCGTATCGGCCGGCCCGCCGTTGCAGGGGTTGTACTTGAAGCCGCCGTCGGCCGGCGGGTTGTGCGACGGCGTGATGACGATGCCATCGGCCAGCCCGTTGCTGCGGCCCTTGTTGTACTCCAGGATCGCATGGGAGATCGCCGGGGTCGGCGTATAGCCGGGCTCGCCATTGGTTTCGGCACAACCGGAATCGATGCGCGTCTCTACGCCGTTGGCAGCCAGCACTTCGAGCGCCGAAACGAACGCCGGCTCGGACAGCGCGTGGGTATCCATGCCGACGAACAGCGGGCCGTCGATGCCCTGCTCACGGCGGTAATCGCAGATCGCCTGGGTCACCGCCAGGATGTGCCATTCGTTGAAGCTGTTCTTGAGCGAGGAGCCGCGATGCCCGGACGTGCCGAAAGCGACCTGCTGGGCGGGGTCCGACGGCTCGGGGCGCTCGCTGTAGTAGCGCGAAATCAGGCGCGGAATATTGGTCAGGGTGCTGTCGTCAGGCAGGCGTCCTGCGTTGAGGTCGAGGCTCATCTGTCGTTCCTTAGAGAAAATGGAAACGCCACCTCGAATAAATCACGGGCGGCACGGGAAGCAGCAAACGCAAAAGGTATTGCTCAACCTAGGCGCTAAGACCCCCACCCCTTGGGTTTTGGTTCCCGTGAACGTTCGGGGCTGGCCGCCCGCGGATGATATTGCCGGCAGCCACCGCTGCCAAATCTCGTTGCAAGCAGGCTAAGCGGTCTTGGCGGCTGCCGAGAGACTGGCCGGACGCTGCTCTCGAAACGCAACCAAAAATGCCAGGAAGACACCGAGCGCGAACACCGCCGGGAACAGCCAGATGCTCTGCCAGTCGTGCCCCGGGACTGCGGCGAAATGATCGGTCACCTTGCCGGCCACCCAGAAGCCGATGAGCATGCCGACGCCATAGGTGGCCAGTGTGATCAGCCCTTGTGCCGAGCCCTTGAAGGTTTCGCCGGCCTTGGTGTCCGTATAGATCTGTCCGGAAACGAAGAAGAAGTCGTAGCAGATCCCGTGCAAGGCGATGCCGACCACCAGCATGAAGAGCAGATCGCCGTTATTGCCGTAGGCGAACAGCGCGTAGCGCAACGTCCAGGCGAGCATGCCCAGCAGCAGCGTCTTCTTGATGCCGAAACGCTGGATGAACAGCGGCAGCAGCAACATGAACAGCACCTCGGAAATCTGCCCCAGGGTCATCTTGCCGGTCGGGTTGTCCACGCCGATCTCGGCAAGGAAGGGGTTGGCGTTCTGGTAGTAGAAGGCCAGTGGAATGCAGATCAGCACCGAGGCGACGAAGAAGATGGCGAAGCTGCGATCCTTCAGCAGCCTGAGCGCATCCAGGCCGAGGATCGCTCTCAGACCGCCCTGCTCGCGCCGGGCCAGTGGTGGCGTGCTGGGCAGGCTGAAGCTGTACAGCCCAAGCAACGCGGACGCGATGGCGCACATCAGGAAGGTGTTGCGTAGCGCACCGGCCGCGATGGCTTGTTGGGAATCCCAGCCGAACAGAAAACTGATCACCAGCCCAGCGATGATCCAGCCCACTGTGCCCCACACCCTGATCTTCGAAAACTCCTGCGCCGGATCGCGCATCTGCCGGAAGGCCACTGCGTTCACCAAGGCCAATGTGGGCATGTAGACGATCATGTAGCTCAGCACGAATGGGTAGAACGCCGCGAAGTCGCTGGCCCGGTAAAGCTGGAACAACAGTACCGCACCGACCAGGTGCAGGATGGCGAGCAGGCGCTCGGCATTGAAATAACGATCGGCGATCAGCCCGATCACGAACGGCGCCAGGATCGCGCCCCATGATTGGGTCGAGAAGGCCATGCCGATCTGGCCGCCGGTCGCGCTCAGGTTGTTGGCGAGAAAGGTGCCGAGGGTGACGAACCAGCCGCCCCAGATGAAGAACTGCAGGAACATCATCAGGCTCAGCCGTACATTGAGTGTGCTCATGGTCTTGTCCTTGTTGTTGTGCACGCCTGTCGTGAAAAAGCGCCTAATCGAGCCCCAACAGCCGGCGGTTACTCGACGTACTGCCTTCAACGCCAGCGAAATCGTCGAAGGCTCGCGTGGCGCGGTCGATCAGTTGCTGCCGAATGAAATGGGCGCCTTCCGCCGCTCCCTGCCCTGCATCCTTGAGGCAGCATTCCCATTCGAGTACTGCCCAGCCGTCATAGCCGTACTGCGTCAGCTTGCTGAATATCTGCTTGAAATCGATCTGGCCGTCGCCCGGCGAGCGAAACCGTCCGGGGCGCTCAAGCCAGCCCTGGTAACCGCCGTAGACGCCAGAACGGGCGTCCGGGCGGAACTCCGCGTCCTTGACGTGAAACATGCCGATGCGTTCGTGGTAGCGGTCGATGAAGCCGAGGTAATCCATCTGCTGCAGCAGCATGTGGCTCGGGTCGTAGAGAATCTTTGCGCGCGGGTGCTGGTCCACTGCATCGAGAAAACGCTCGAACGAGGCGCCGTCGTGCAGATCCTCGCCGGGGTGGATCTCGAAACACAGGTCGACCCCGGCCTCCCCGAACGCATCGAGGATCGGCCGCCAACGCCGCGCCAATTCGGCGAAGCCCTCCTCGACCAGGCCGCTCGGTCGCTGTGGCCAGGGATACATGTACGGCCATAACAACGCACCGGAAAACGTCGCATGGGCGCTGAGCCCCAGACGTTGGCTGGCCTTGGCCGCGAGGTGCAACTGCTCGATGGCCCACGCGCTACGGGCCTTTGGCTGGCCACGCAGTTCCACCGGCGCGAACTCATCGAACAGACCATCGAACGCCGGGTGCACCGCCACCAGTTGGCCTTGCAGATGGGTCGAAAGTTCGCTGATTTCGACGCCGGCCTCGGCGCAGAGCCCCTTGAGCTCGTCGCAGTAGGTCTGGCTTTCCGCGGCGCGTTGCAGGTCCAGGCACTGCGTTCCGAGCGTTGGCAGCTGAATCCCGCTATAACCGAGCGAGGCCGCCCAGTGCGCCAGGTTCGGCAGGTTGTCGAACGGCGCCTGCGACCCGAGAAACTGCGCAAGGAAGATGGCCGGGCCACGAATGGCCGGACCGCGAGTACCGCTGGGTGTCGTGGGCTGCTGCATCTTGGGCTCCTATCGTTCGGTAACGGCCAGCGTCGTCCACTTGTTGGCGCCGTGATGGCTGGCAACGACCGTCTCGATGAAGGCCATGCCGCGCAGACCGGCAGCGACACCCGGCACTTCGGGCGTGCGCCCCAGGCGGATGGACGTGGCGAAGTCGGTATAGAGATTGGCCATCGCTTCGAGATACCCCTCGGGATGCCCGGCGGGCAGGCGCAGACGCCGAAGCGCCTCATCGCACAGCCAACGCTGGTCGACTCCGGCCCGCAGCACCCGTAACGCCTCGCCAAGCGGCCGGTGAACCAGGCTGTTCGGCTCCTCCTGACGCCAGTCGAGTCCGCCGCGCTCGCCGTACAGGCGCAGCGTCAGGCCGTTCTCTTCGCCGGTGCAGACCTGGCTGGCGACGAGTACGCCGCTGGCGCCACCGTCGGTCCGGAACAGCACGGCACCGTCATCGTCGAGCTGCCGTCCCGCGACATGCACGCCAAGATCCGCGCACAGTCGCTCGATGCGCTGGCCGCTGACAAACTCGGCCAGGTTGAACGCGTGAATGCCGATGTCGCCCATGCACCCACTCGGTCCTGCCTTGGCTGGCTCGTCGCGCCAGGTCGCCTGCTTGTTGCCCTGCCCCGCCAGGTCTTCGCTCAGCCAGCCCTGCGGATACTCGACGAATATCTTGCGCAGTCGACCGAGCGTGCCGGTCTGCACCATATGCCGCGCCTGCCAGACCATCGGATATCCCTGGTAGGTATGCGCCAGCCCATACAGTCGGCCACTGTCGGCCTGGGTGGCGGCAAGCGCCTGCATGTCAGCCAGCGACAGTGCTGCCGGCTTCTCGGAAAACACATGGAAGCCGGCACGCAAGGCCGCCTCGGCAATGGGCGCATGCAGATGGTTGGGCGTCACGATGGCCAGCAGCTCCATGCGCTGATCCATCGGGCGCGCCTGCTCGGCCGCCAGCAGCGTCTCCCAGGCGTCATAACAACGCCCCGGTTCGAGATGCAGAACCGCACCACTGCGGTTGTTGTTGCCAGGGTCGCGGCTGAAGGCACCGCAGACCAACTCGATAAGGCCATCGAGGCGCATCGCCTGTCGGTGCACCTCGCCGATGAACGCTCCGTCACCGCCACCGACCATACCCACCCGAACCTTCGATTGACCGGTTGAATCCATGCCTTTGCTCCAGTTCTCGAGATTTGATCACTTGCAATGTAACCGGTTACATTGCATCAGACGCTAGCAGCAAAGCCGTCACTGTCAAGCTGGAATAGGACGCAACAAGCGAGCGACCGCGGTGACGTCGCTGCGTTACGCTGCGGGCTGAGCCGATTGGGCCAGCAACGACCATCGAGGGGTTATGCCGAACATTCGCAAGGTGGCCGAACTGGCCGGAGTATCCGTCGCGACCGTCTCACGCACATTGAAGACGCCCGAAAGGGTTTCTCCGCAGACCCGCGACCGGGTGCACTCGGCAGTCGAACAGGCCGGCTATCGCCCGAATCTGATGGCCGTGCAGTTCCGCTCGCGCAAAACACGCAACCTCGTGGTGCTGGTCCCTGTGATTGCCAATGTGTTCTTCGCCCGCGTCATCAGCGGCATACAAGAGGCCGCGCAATCGTTCAACTACCGCGTACTGCTGTGCGATACCTGGGGGCGCGAAGAAGTCGAGACCGCTTATGCCGAACTGGTTCACGCCCACCAGGCAGATGGCGTGATCCAGCTTCGCGCCTTCAATCCTTTCGGCGAAACCTGTCGTCACGGCGACAGCCTGCCACCGATGGTCAACGCCTGCGAAGTGCTCGATGCGCCACCCTGCCCCAGCGTTCGCCTGGACAACCGCGCCGCGGCCCGCGCGATGACTGAACACTTGCTCGCACTGGGCCATCGTCGCATCGGCCTGATCAAGGGCCCACAAGGCAGCCCGCTGACGCGCGAGCGCATCGCCGGCTACGAAGATGCCCTGAGGGAAGCAGGCATCGCCCCCGACCCCGAGCTGCTGTGCCGCGGCAATTTCACACTGCAGGCCGGCTACGAAGCTGCCGGCCTGCTCATGCGCTGTGCGGATCGACCCACGGCGATTTTCTGCGAGAACGACGAGATGGCGATCGGTGCCATCCAGCGCATCCGTCAGGGCGGTTTTCGCGTCCCCCAGGACGTATCGGTCGCCGGGTTCGATGACATCCCCTTCGCCGCATTCTGCGACCCACCGCTGACGACCATCGCACAGCCCGCCGAGGCATTCGGAAGGCACGCGGTCGAGATGCTGGTGGCACAGTTCGAACAGCGCCCGCTCGATACCCCTCACCTGATTCTGCCGTACAGCCTGGTGGTGCGCGGCAGCACGGCGGCGGCGCCCCGATGCCCTGCCTGATCTTCGCTCGCTGCTTCGTGGACGCCCTCTGAAGGATCCGATTCGCGCCGGCCTCTCCAGCTCCCAACGGACATTCCGTCGCCCGGCGTTAAACATAAGCGCCAACGGACCGATAACCCGGATGCCAGGCGAAGTGGGCGAACGTCCCGACTTCGCGGTCTGTCGCCGGTCTCGTCGCGGCTTCGCATGAAGCAATGCTCGAAACGCCGGTATCACCCTCTGCAAACGGAAGCCTTTGCCGTGCAACTCATCGATAACAGAGCGCTGATCAACGATGCCCTGAGCCAGTCGGCGGCACTGACTGGCAGCCGTTTCGATCATCGCTACTGGTTGAGCAAGGTGGCGGACGTCAAGTTGCTGATCATCTCCAAACCGGAGGTGCTGTTCGATCTGTCGGTGAAGGTCTACATCCCCCTCGCACCCGGGCAGAAGACGCCGCTCACCTATGGCGATGGCTGGTTCAACTGGCACTTCCTGGGCAGCAAAGGGGCGATGGTGGTGATCGCCCGGGAAATCATCGTCAGCGCGATGCGCAGCCAGAAGAATCGATCACCCGTACTGCAAGGCTGGCTCGCCGCACTGGTGTCGTACAGGAACAGCGACCAGACCATTGCGGTGCTGGAGCCGGAATCGGGACAGAACCAGGCTTTGTGAGAATCGCTGGCTGCTCTGCGCCACTGATCGTCCAGTCGTTGCCAACCTGACGGCAAACTGTATAAATACACAGTCTCCGAGACCGCTCTACCGAACCGGACGTTCGATGCGCCAGCCGCTGGAAAACCCCTTCTACTACCTCGACAACTTTCAGCAGGTGCTGGCCTGGGTGGGCCTGCATCACGGCGACCTGCTGGACGACGAAGAGCGCGGCTTCATCGACCGTTTCGGGCAGCTTCCCCAGGCCTCGCGGGCGCTGCTGGTGCGCATGATCATGCGCAAGGGCCAGCTGTTCCGTGCCAGCAAGTTGCGCTATGCCGAAATCGGCTGCCCTCGGGCAGCGGCTCGGGCGCTCGTCGCGCTAGGTTGGGTGGACGCCGCCCCGTTACTGGATATCTCCCAGCTGTTCGGCCTGCTGAAAAAGGACGAATGCATCCTCGCACTGGGCCTGACCGCTGCCTCCGGTGTACGCAAGGCCGAGCTGCTCGGAGCCATGGCTGACGGACAGCACGACCCGCGCCCGCTCGCGCAATGGCACCCAGCGCTGGACGACGAGGTGTTCGAGCTGCGCATAGACCCGCTGTGCGAGCGGCTGCGGCTGATGTTCTTCGGCAACATCCACCAGGACTGGAGCGAGTTCGTGCTGGCCGACCTGGGCATCTACCGCTACGAGCAGGTGGCGTTCGCGCCTACCTCCCGCGCGTTCGCCAGCCGCGAGGACGTCGACGCCTACCTGCGCCTGCATCGCTGCCGCGAGCGCTTCGAGGCGGGAGATTCGCTGGACGAAGTGCTGGCCCAGATTCCCCCTTCTGCGTACCCCAACGAATGGCTGGAGAACCGTCGCGGCAAGCTGTTGCTGAGCGTGGCCCGGCAGTACGAGCGCGACGGTGAACTGCGCCGGGCCCTGGGGTTGTATGCCGGCATTCGCTATCCCGGTGCGCGCCAGCGCCATATCCGGGTGCTGGAACTCGGTGGCGAGACCGAGGCGGCGTTGCAGCTGGCATTGCTCGCCCTGGCCGCACCGAAAAGCGAAGCCGAGGCTCAGCAGGTGCAGCGCATGCTGCCGCGGCTGCGTCGCAGCCTGGGGCAGACACCACCACGTCGCGAGCCGGCGGCAGAGGTGGAACGCATCAATCTGCAGCTGCCCCAGCCGACATTGGGTATCTGCGTCGAACAGGTCGTGCTCGAGCATCTGAGCTGCGCCGATGCGCCGGTCTTCTACGTGGAAAACACCCTGCTCAATTCGCTGCTCGGCCTGCTTTGCTGGGAAGCCATCTTCGCGCCACTGCCGGGCGCCTTCTTTCATCCCTTTCACGCCGCGCCGGCCGATCTGGCACGTGCGGATTTCTATTCACGCCGCGCCGAAGCCTTCGAAGCCTGTCTGCAATCACTTCAGGATGGCAGCTACGGCGAGCGCATCCGCCGGCGCTACCGCGAGAAATTCGGCATCCAGTCCCAGTTCGTCAGCTGGACGCTGCTCGACGAAACGCTGCTGGAGCTCGCGCTGGACTGCCTGCCCGCAACCCACCTCGATGCCTGCTTCAGACGTATCCTGCTGGATGTACCCAACCACCGCAGCGGTCTGCCGGACCTGATCCAGTTCTGGCCATGCGAGCGACGCTATCGAATGATCGAGGTGAAGGGACCGGGCGATCGCCTGCAGGATAACCAGAAGCGCTGGCTCGCCCATGCCCGCCGGCACGAAATTCCGGTGGCGGTCTGCTACGTGCAATGGGCCGGGGCGTCGCCGTGAGCTATCGGGTCGCCGTTCGCGCGCTCTGCGAGTTCACCGCCAAGCAGGGCGATCTGGACCTGCGTTTCACCCCCTCGCCCACCGCGCAGGAAGGTATCGCCGGCCATGGGCAGGTCGCGGCTCGCCGTGGCGAAGGCTATGAACGGGAAGTGGCGCTGGAAGGCCACTACCGCAACCTGCAGGTACGTGGTCGCGCGGATGGCTACGACCCGGCAGCCAACCGCCTGGAAGAGGTCAAGACCTACCGGGGCGACCTCACCCGTCAGCCGGACAACCATCGTCAATTGCACTGGGCGCAGGCGAAGGTGTACGGCTGGCTGCTGTGCAAGGCCCGCGGCCTGCCATCGCTGAGCATCGCCCTGGTTTACTACGACGTCGTCACGCAGAAGGAAACGGCGATCGTCGAGACCTTCGCGGCCGAATCTCTGCGTGCCTTTTTCGAGATGCAGTGCGAGCGATTCATCGACTGGGCCGAGCAGGAAATGGCGCATCGCGCCTGCCGCGATCAGGCGCTGGACACCCTTCGGTTCCCCTATCGTGAATTCCGTGCCGGCCAGCGCCAGTTGGCGGAAGCGGTGTACAAGGCCGTCTGTACCGGCACCCACCTGATGGCCCAGGCGCCTACCGGCATCGGCAAGACGCTGGCCACGCTTTTTCCGCCGCTCAAGGCCTTTCCCGGCCAGAAGCTGGACAAGCTGTTCTTCCTCACCGCCAAGACTCCGGGGCGGCGCCTGGCGCTGGATGCCTTGAGCCGCCTGGCGCCAAGCGATGCGCCACTTGCGCTGCGGGTATTGGAACTGGTTGCCCGCGACAAGGCCTGCGAGCACCCCGATAAAGCCTGCCACGGTGAATCCTGTCCGCTGGCGAAGGGCTTCTACGATCGCTTGCCGGCGGCTCGCGCGGCCGCACTGTCATGCCCTCATCTGACCCAGGCCGCGTTACGCGAGATCGCCTTGCAGCATCAGGTCTGCCCCTATTACCTCGGCCAGGAAATGGCGCGCTGGGCCGATGTGGTCATCGGCGATTACAACTACTACTTCGACGTCAGCGCCCTGCTCCATGGATTGACGCAGGCCAACCAGTGGCGCATCTGCGTGCTGGTGGACGAAGCGCACAATTTGCTGGAGCGTGGCCGAAGCATGTACAGCGCCAGTCTGGATTTCCGCAATTTCAAGGACTTGCCTTCCTCTTCTCCAGAAGTTCTGAAGAAGTCCCTGCGGCGTATTCTGCGTTGCTGGCGCGAGCTGCACGCTGAACAGAACACGTCCTATGTCGTCCATTCGCAATTACCGGGCAAATTGATTTTCGCATTGCAGCAGGCCATCAGCGCCATCACCGAATACCTCGGCGAGCATCCGAGCGGACTCGACCCGGCGCTGCAAAACGCCTACTTCGAGGCGACGCACTTCTGCCGTATCGCCGAGCTGTTCGGCGAACATTCGCTGTTCGATTGCAGCCTGCTGTCAGCGCACCGGCAGAACGCCGGCCGGGGTTCGCTCCTGTGCATTCGCAACGTGCTACCGGCGCCTTTTCTGGAGCCACGCTTGCGGCAGGCGCGCACCGCCGTGCTGTTCTCCGCAACGCTCAGCCCACGTCAGTTCTACGCCGATACGCTGGGCTTGCCGGTGAACAACGTATGGCTCGAAGCGCAGTCGCCGTTCAGCGCCGAGCAATTGCAGGTCCGACTCGCGCGGCACATCTCGACGCGCTACGAGCACCGCAGCGCCTCGCTGCAGGCAGTGGTGCAGTTGCTGGCGCGCCAGTACCGGGCGCGCCCGGGCAACTACCTGGCATTCTTCAGCAGTTTCGATTACCTGCAGCAGGTCAGCGCCATGCTGGCCGCACAGCATCCCGACCTGCCGTTCTGGGAGCAGACGCGCGGCATGGGCGAAGCCGAGCGCGCAGTCTTTCTGGAGCGCTTCACCTGCGACAGTCGCGGCATCGGCTTCGCCGTACTGGGCGGAGCGTTCGGCGAAGGCATCGATCTGCCCGGCGAACGGCTGATCGGCGCCTTCATCGCTACCCTTGGGCTGCCGCAGATGAATCCGGTCAACGAGCAACTGAAGATCCGCATGGATGCCTTGTTCGGCAAGGGCTACGACTACACCTACCTCTACCCCGGTCTGCAAAAGGTGGTGCAGGCGGCCGGGCGCGTCATCCGTACCACCGAGGACCAGGGCGTGGTGCACCTGATCGACGATCGCTTCGCCCGTCCGCAGGTGCGGCGCCTGTTGCCCGGCTGGTGGCAAGTCACTGATTCGAGCGATTAGAGATACGTCATCCCATCACCTGATGATTGTTTTGGATTGCTTTTTCCAACACACCCTTTCCTGCTCTACCCCGCACAATTCAATGGCTACACACAAAAGCCAATAATCTTCGGACCTCAAATTCTTTCTGAAACGAGATTGACAAACCATCACTCCCAGCGATAATCGCTCATGTCATACGACAACTGATAACACTAAACTACAGCGCAGGTAGCAAGCAGTCGCGCTTCATCCGCCTCGTTCCAGCCCATGCGCCGTGGCGGCTACCAGAACCAGGGAGTACAACAACAATGATCCCACGCACGCCCCTCTCAGCCTCCGTGCTGGCAGGCACACTGTCGATGGCGCTTGGCATGCCCGCCCTCGCCCAGGAATCCGCAGGCTTCATCGACGGCAGCAGCGCAACGCTCAACCTGCGCAACTTCTACATCAACCGCAATTTCGTCGACCCGCTCTACGGCCAGAGCAAGGCTGAAGAATGGACGCAGAGCTTCATCTTCAACCTTCAGTCCGGTTACACGCAGGGGCCTGTCGGTTTCGGCGTCGATGTGCTGGGAATGGTCGCCGTCAAGCTCGATGGCGGTGGCGGCACCTACGGCACCGGCCTGCTCCCACGTGGCACCGACGGCACTCCCGCCGACAGCTTCGGGCGGCTGGCAGTCGCGGCCAAGGCCAAGTTCTCCGAGACCGAGCTGCGGATAGGCGAATGGCCCATCGTGCTGCCGGTGCTGCGCTCGGACGATGGCCGCTCGCTGACGCAGACCTTCCAGGGCGGCATGGTCACCTCGAAGGAAATCACCAATTTCACGCTCTACGGCGGCCAGATGCGCCAGAACAGCCCGCGTGACGATGGCAGCATGGAAGACATGATCTACCGGGACGGCATCAACGGCATCACCGCCACCTCCGACCGCTTCAACTTCGCCGGCGCCGAGTATGCCTTCGGCGAGAAAAGCAAGGTCGGCCTCTGGCATGCGCGCCTCGAGGACATCTATCAGCAGAGCTACGTCCAGTTCCAGCACGTCCATCCGCTGAGCGAAAGCCTGGCGCTCTCCGCCAACCTCGGCTATTTCACCGGCAAGGATGAAGGCAGTGCCCTGGCGGGCGAACTGGACAACAAGACCTACTCGGGCATGTTCGGCCTGCATGCAGGCGCCCACACAATCTATGTCGGCCTGCAGAAAGTGAGCGGCGACAACGGCTGGATGCGCGTCAATGGCACCAGCGGCGCGTCGCTGGCCAACGACAGCTTCAACTCCGCCTACGACGCCGGCAAGGAGCGCTCCTGGCAACTGCGTCACGACTACGATTTCGCCGGGCTCGGTATTCCCGGGCTGACCCTGATGAACCGCTACATCAGTGGCGACAACATCCATACCGCCACTATCGACGATGGCAAGGAATGGGGTCGTGAAACCGAACTGGCCTACACCGTGCAAAGCGGCGTGCTGAAGAGCCTGAACATCAAATGGCGCAACTCCAGCATGCGCCGCGACAGCTCATTCAGCCGCAACGAGTTCGACGAAAACCGTCTGATCTTCAACTACCCGATCTCGCTGCTGTAGATCCAGGCTCCTGGCAAGACGCAACTCTCCTCGTTCCTGTTGCGTAAAATTTCGGCCCGTCTTCGTGACGGGCTTTTTTTCAACAGTGACGCTTTCGTAGGGCCGAATTCATTCGGCCAGCGTCCTTGCCGTCACGGCCGAACAGGTTCAGCCTACGTCAGGTGCAGGCTGCAGCTCGCTGTCATCGTCTCGCCCGGCCCCAGCACCCGCATGCCATTCGCCAGCGGGTCCGGCATGCCCAGGGCATTGTTGGCATGGGACACCGGCTCCAGCGCGAACAGGCCTCTTTCAGCCTGCGGGGTGAAAACCACCAGATGATCCAGCGCGTGGCAAGCGTTGATCCGCAACTCGATGCCTCGCTGCGGCCACCGGATCCTCGCCTTGCCGTCCCATCCGCTGAAACAGTTGTCCAGCCCCGGTTCGTGCAGCGGCCTTGCGTCGTGGAAATCCCAATAGCCGGGGATATCGGAGCGCACGCGAGGCAGGTTCGCCTCGTCGCTCAGCCATACCGATTGCGCCCGGAACTGCACGTGCGGCACGCCAGGGCGCGCGAAATACGGATGCCAGCCCAGCCCCGCCGGCATGCTGCGTTCATCGAGGCTACGCAACGTCAGCCGCAGTTCGATGCGCGTCTCGTGCAGCTGCAGTTCGTGCTCCAGCTCGAACGCAAAGGGCCAGTCCAGCGCTTGGTCTCCGACGGGGCGATGGGTCAGCCGCAGGGTCATGCCGGTTTCGTCCTGATGGACCAGGGTCCAGGGTCGCTGCCAGGCAAGGCCATGGATCGGCAGGGAGAAATCCGCTGAGAGGGGGCGCAGCGGGTAATGCACGCCCTCATGCTCGAACCCTGAATCGCCGATCCGGTTGGAAAAAGGCGCCAGGACGAAGCAGCCACTGCATCGCACGTTGGCCTCGCCATTCCAGGGTCGCAGCAGATCGAAGCCCTGATAAGCCAGTCGGGTGATGGCGCCGCCGAGCTCGGGGCAAACCGAGAGGCTCAGGGGGCCTCGTTGCAGATGAATTTCCGGCAGCGTTGAAGAACTCTGCATGGCAAGGCCCCTGGCAATGTGGCGGGGCGTCAGACCGCCGTCAGCATTTCTCCCCGCTCGAGAAAGGAACGGAGGTTGTCGAACAGCAATTCTTCCATCGCCAGCCGGGTTTCCTCTGTGGCGCTGCCGATGTGCGGCAGCAGTACCACATTGGGCATTTCCAGCAGCGCCGGCGGCACCTGCGGCTCGTGCACGTAAACGTCCAGTCCTGCCCCGCCCAGGCGTCCATCCTGCAACGCGCTGACCAGGGCCGGCTCGTCTATCACCGAGCCGCGCGACACGTTGATCAGCACGCCCTGCGAACCCAATGCATCCATTACCGGGCGGTCGACGAGGTTGCGTGTATTCTCGCCGCCCGGGCAGGCCACGATCAGGAAGTCGCTCCAGCGCGCCAGTTCGTGCAGGCTCGCTTCATAGACATAGTCACAGCCGGCGAGCGGGCGCCGGTTGTGGTAGCGCACCTGCATCTCGAAACCGCTCGACCGCCTGGCTATGGCCGCGCCGATCCGACCGAGGCCGAGGATGCCCAGGCGCTTGCCGCTGACCCTGTGTCCGAGCGGTAGCTGCGCCCTGCCCCAGTTGCCGTCGCGTACGAAACGGTCGGCGCGGGACATCTGCCGCGCGCAGTCGATCAGCAGCCCGAACGCGAGATCGGCGACGCAATCATTCAGCACATCCGGTGTATTGCTGACCGGAATGCCGCACGCTCGCGCCGCGGCGACATCGATGGAGTCGTAACCCACGCCGAAGCTGCAGATGGCACGCAATCGAGGCAATCGCTCGATCAGCGCCGCACTGCAGCCGAAACGCGCGGAAGTCACCACCACCTCGATGCGCTGCGCATGCTCGGCGAGCAGCGCTTCGGCATCCGCCTGCCAGATCGGCAATACCTCGTGCTCGGCGGCCAGGGTTCGATTGAAACGTTCGCTGAGCGGGCCGAGTTGCAGAATGCAGGTCATGAAGAATCCTTGGTCGAGGCTGTAGTTTGCCGGTGACCTGGCGCGGCCCTTGTGCGAAACGCACAGTCGTCAGCCTCAGGTAACCGGCGCCGGGTTGAACAGCACTATATCGTTGTGCAGCCGATGCCGCTCAGCCCAGGTTCGCGTGCGACCGCTGGCCACGTCCAGGTAGTAGTGGAACAGCTCCCAGCCCAGCTCCTCGATGCTGGCGCGGCCTGCTGCGATGCGCCCGGCATCGATGTCGATCAGATCCGGCCAGCGTTCGGCGAGTTCGGTGCGGGTCGAGACCTTGACCACGGGCGCCATGGCCAGCCCATAAGGCGTGCCGCGTCCGGTGGTGAACACGTGAAGGTTCATTCCCGCCGCCAGTTGCAACGTGCCGCAGACGAAATCGCTGGCTGGCGTGGCGCAATAGATCAACCCCTTGCGGTTGTAGCGCTCGCCAGGGCCGAGCACGCCATTGATGGCGCTGCTGCCGGACTTGACGATGGAGCCCAGCGATTTCTCGACGATGTTCGACAGGCCGCCCTTCTTGTTGCCGGGCGTGGTGTTGGCGCTGCGGTCGGCGGCGCCACGCGCCAGGTAGCGGTCGTACCAGTCCATCTCGCGCACCAGCGCTTGGGCGACCTCCGGCGTTTCGGCGCGCGCGGTCAGCATGTAGATGGCATCCCGCACCTCAGTGACTTCGGAGAACATCACCGTGGCGCCGGCGCGAATCAGCAGGTCCGAGGCGAAACCCAGCACCGGGTTGGCGGTGATGCCGGAGAAGGCGTCGCTACCGCCGCACTGCATGCCGAGAATCAGCTCGGATACCGGTACGGTTTCGCGCCGCCGGCGGTCGAGCTTGCGCAGCCGCGTTTCGGCCAAGGCCATGATCTGCTCGATCATCTCGCCGAAACCGGTGCTCGATTCCTGCAGGCGATACAGCCAGGGCTCGCTCAGGTCCACCGACGCATCGTCCTCGTGCATGACCTGCTCGGCCTGCAGCTTTTCGCAGCCCAGACCGATGACCAGCGCTTCGCCGCCCAGGTTCGGGTTGCGTGCCAGGTTGCGCACGGTGCGAATCGGGATGTAGGCATCCTTGGCCGTGATCGCCACGCCGCAGCCGTAGTTGTGAGTCAGCGCCACCACGTCGTCGACGTTCGGATAGCGCGGCAGCAGTTCGCTGCGAATGCGCGCCACCGCATGTTCGAGCACACCCGCGACGCACTGCACGGTGGTGGTGATGCCAAGGATGTTGCGTGTGCCAACCGAGCCATCGGCGTTGCGATACCCTTCGAAGCTGTAGCCCTGCAGCGGCTCCAGTCTTGCTGGAACCGCGTCGGCCATGGGCAGGCTGTCCAGCGGCGGTGCCGACGGCATGCGCAGCTGGGTTTCCCTGACCCAGCCGCCGCGAGCGATGGGTTCGAGTGCGTAGCCGATGACCTGTCCGTAACGAATCACCGGCTGGCCGGTGGCGATGTCCGTCAACGCGATCTTGTGGCTTTGCGGGATGGGTTCGAGCGCGACCAGGCCGTCTTCGAACCGCGCACCGGCCGGAACGCCGCCGTCATTGACGATCACCGCGACGTTGTCCGCGTCGTTCAGGCGGATATGGCGAGGCGAATCCTGATGAGGAATCAACTGCATGGGTTCTGTCTCTTCCATTCGCTCAGCGCACCATGCAGGGCCGCTTGTTGTCGAAGGCCCAGTCCGGGAACAGGAAGCGCATGGCGATGGCATCGTCACGAGCGCCCAGACCCTTTTCCAGATACAGCGCGTGCGCTTTGGCCAGCGCGTCCCAGTCCAGCTCGACGCCGAGGCCCGGCTTGTGCGGCACCGTCACCTTGCCCCCGACGATCTGCAGCGGCTCGCGCGTCAGGTACTGGCCGTCCTGCCAGATCCAGTGGGTGTCGATGGCGGTGATCCTGCCGGGCGCGGCGGCGGCGACATGGGTGAACATGGCCAGGGAAATATCGAAGTGGTTGTTCGAATGCGAGCCCCAGGTCTGGCCCCAGTCGTGGCACATCTGCGCGACCCGCACCGAGCCGCTCATGGTCCAGAAATGCGGATCGGCCAGCGGAATGTCCACCGACTGCAACGCAATCGCATGGCCCATCTGCCGCCAGTCGGTGGCGATCATGTTGGTGGCGGTCGGCAGCCCGGTGGCACGACGGAACTCGGCCATGACCTCGCGACCGGAGTAGCCGTTTTCCGCGCCACAGGGGTCTTCGGCATAGGCCAGCACGCCGTGCAGGTCCCGGCACAGATCGATGGCCTCGGCCAATGACCAGGCGCCGTTGGGGTCGAGGGTGACGCGCGCCTCGGGAAAGCGCCTGGCCAGCGCGCGCACGGCCTTGACCTCCTCGCTGCCGGGCAACACACCGCCCTTGAGCTTGAAGTCCTTGAAGCCATAACGCGCGTATGCCGCTTCGGCCTGGCGGACGATGGCGTCCGGGGTCAGCGCCTCTTCATTGCGCACGCGAAACCAGGCCTCGGAGGCGTCCGATTCGTCGCGATAGCCCAGGTCGGTCCTGTTGCGATCGGCGATGAAGAACAGATAACCGAGCATTTCCACTTCGTCACGCTGCTGGCCATCGCCGAGCAGCG
Organism: Stutzerimonas nitrititolerans; assembly: GCF_003696285.1. Taxonomy (GTDB): domain Bacteria; phylum Pseudomonadota; class Gammaproteobacteria; order Pseudomonadales; family Pseudomonadaceae; genus Stutzerimonas; species Stutzerimonas nitrititolerans. The sequence continues at coordinate 252,865 of NZ_RFFL01000003.1, read as the reverse complement.
CCGCGACGGGTACGCCAAGATGCTGACCAAGCAGATCGAGCAGCGCCGACTCCAGTGCGGTGATGGCATGCACGGCGACACGCAGATCGAAGGTCTGCAAGCCGCGGCCTGCCGAATCGCGGTCGGCGAACGCCTGCCGGGCGCGGTTGAGTACGCCGTTGTAGTCGCCGACGGAGCGGCCGAGCACCAGGGTTCGCGCATCTTCAAGGGTCTGGCGAATGGCTTCGCCGCCCGGCACTTCGCCCACGCCGACATGGCCGGCGCTGTCCCTGAGAATCAGGATGTTGCGGGTAAACCAGGGGCCGTGGGCACCGCTCAGGTTGAGCAGCATGCTGTCCTGCCCGGCGACCGGGACCACCTGCAGGTCGGTAATCACCGGGGTGCCTTGATGTATCGGGTTGCTCATACACATCCCTCTATTTTGTTCTTGTGCCTTTGTCGATGCAGCCAGGTCGGGCGGCTCGACCTGGCTACTGCCCTTATCCGACGTAGGTGGTTTTCACCGTGGTGTAGAACTCCTGGGCATAGCGCCCCTGCTCCCGCGGGCCGTACGACGAACCTTTGCGACCACCGAACGGCACGTGGTAATCGACGCCCGCGGTCGGCAGGTTGACCATCACCATGCCTGCCTGGGCGTGGCGCTTGAAGTGATTGGCGTATTTCAGCGAGGTGGTGCAGATGCCTGCCGACAGACCGAACTCGGTGTCGTTGGCCATGGCCAGTGCTTCGTCATAGTCCTTGACGCGTACCACGCTGGCCACGGGGCCGAAGATCTCCTCGCGGCTGATACGCATGTCGGCCGTGGCGTCGACGAACAGCGTAGGCGCCAGGAAATATCCCTCGCTACCGCAGTTCACGCGTTCGCCGCCGCAGGCCAGGCGAGCGCCTTCCTGCTTGCCAACGGCGATGTAGTTCAGGTCCTGATCGAGCTGGGCCTGGGACACCACGGGGCCGACATGGATGCCCTTCTCCAGCGCCGAACCGACCTTGATCTTGCCGATACGCTCGACCATGGCCGCGACGAAGCGGTCGTAGATGCCTTCTGTGACGATCAGGCGGCTGGATGCCGTGCAACGCTGGCCGGTGGAGTAGAAGGCGCTCTGGGTCGCGAGTTCGACGGCCGTATCGAGGTCGGCATCATCGAGGATGATCTGCGGGTTCTTGCCGCCCATCTCCAGCTGGACCTTGGCCCCGCGGTTGACGCAGGCAGCGGCGATGCCGCGGCCGACACCCACCGAGCCGGTAAAGCTGATGCCATCGACTCGCGCATCCTTGACCAACGCCTCACCGACTTCACTCCCCTTGCCCATCACCAGGTTGAACACCCCGGCGGGGAAACCCGCGCGCGAGATGATCTCGGCGATGGCCCAGGCGCAACCCGGTACCAGGTCGGCCGGCTTGATCACCACACAGTTACCGTAGGCCAGCGCTGGGGCGATCTTCCAGGCGGGAATGGCGATGGGGAAATTCCATGGCGTGATCAGGCCGATCACCCCCAGCGGCTCGCGTGTCACCTCGACACTCACGCCCGGGCGAACCGACTGCAGCACTTCCCCGGCCTGGCGCAGGCATTCGCCGGCGAAGAACTTGAAGATATTGCCCGCGCGGGCGACCTCGCCGATGGCTTCGGGCAGGGTCTTGCCCTCCTCGCGCGCCAGCAGCGTGCCCAGCTCCTCGCGTCGGGCGAGGATTTCCAGCCCGACCTTTTCCAGCGCATCGGCACGCGCCTGGATGCCGCCGGCGGACCAGGCGGGAAACGCCTTGCGCGCCGCTGCTATCGCCGCGTCCACCTGTGCCGCGTCGGCCTGGGCGTATTCACCGATGACATCGGACAGGTCGGATGGGTTGATGTTGGCCTGGTACTGGTTGCCAGCGACCCATTGGCCGTCGATGTAGTTGTCGTAACGTTGCAGGTCTGCCACGGAGCGCTCCTTCTGGGCTGCCACCAGTCAGCCGGCGGCTTTCTGGTGGTCGGGCGATGGATGGGTGGGATGGACCGTCACTGCGCGCCTTGCTTCTCGATCAGCGCGGCAAGCCGCTCGTATTCATCGGGCAGCAGTTCGGTCAGCGGCGCACGCACCGGCCCCGCATCGTGCCCCGCGATACGAGCGCCGGCCTTGACGATGCTGACCGCGTAGCCCTTGCGACGGTTGCGAATGTCCAGGTACGGCAGGAAGAAATCATCGATCAGCTTGCCGACGGTCTCGTGATCGTCACGGCTGACGGCTTCGTAGAAGCGCATCGCGGTCCTGGGGATGAAGTTGAATACCGCCGACGAATACACCGGCACGCCAAGCGCCTTGTAGGCGGCGGCATAGACTTCCGCAGTCGGCAAGCCGCCGAGGTAGGCCAGGCGATCGCCGAGGCGACGGCGGATCGATACCATCAGCTCGACGTCGCCGAGGCCGTCCTTGTAACCGACCAGGTTGGGACAGCGCTCGACCAGCTGTTCCAGATGGCTGGCGGTAAGGCGGCAGACATTGCGGTTGTACACCACCACACCGATCTTCACCGACTTGCAGACCTGCTCGACATGCGCCGCAACGCCATCCTGGCTGGCTTCGGTCAGATAATGCGGCAGCAGCAGCAAGCCCTTGGCGCCCAGCCGCTCGGCTTCCTGGGCATAGGCGATCGCCTGACGGGTCGGGCCGCCGACACCGGCCAGAATCGGCACCTGCCCTGCGCAGGTATCGACAGCCGTCCTGATGACTTCGGGGTATTCCTGCGGAGTCAGCGAGAAGAACTCGCCGGTGCCACCCGCAGCGAACAGCGCCTTGGCCCCGTATGGCGCCAGCCATTCGAGGCGCTTGATATAGCCGCTGCGACTGAAGTCGCCCTGCTGGTCGAAATCGGTGACCGGAAAGGACAGCAGACCAGAAGAGAGAATGGCCTTCAGTTCTTGTGGGTTCATTGTTCTAGCATCCTTAGACATTTCCAGAGAGGGGTAAGGACATGGCCTTGGATATACGTTATCGTACAACTTTAGAGTTGTCACCACTCCTCTCGAATTATTCTTCGCGCCGCCGAATGCCCGATGAAATCCGGATAGGCCAGTAAATCAGCTGATGTCAGCTTCAGGCCCGTTTGACAGGAAAGCGCTCACTGGTAGAAAAATTCGCATTGTCATATGACAACTTATAAGTTATTTCTAGGTGGCTCGCATCGACGGCACCGCGCGGGCTCGACGATGGATATCCCTTCCCGACTACGGTCGTCAGTCAGAAACGGAGCAATACGGAAGATGCCAGAACAAAAGAAGACAACCCCGGTGGTGCAGGACATGCAGGTCATTCCCGTCGCCGGTCACGACAGCATGCTGCTCAACCTCTGTGGCGCTCATGCCCCCTGGTTCACCCGCAACCTGGTGATCCTCAAGGACAGCGCCGGCCGCACGGGGCTGGGAGAAGTACCGGGCGGCGAAGGGATTCGGCGCGCACTGGAGCACAGCCGGGCGCTGGTGATCGGTCAGCCGCTGGGGCGCTACAACGGCATTCTCAACGATCTGCGACGCGCGATTGCCGGAGGCGCCGCCGGCGGGCCGCAAACCACCCGACACCAGGTGACGTCCGATGCCGAGGCCGCCGTGCTCAAGCAGCCGCATGAAATCAACCTGCGCCTGGACAATGTCGTCACCGCCGTCGAGGCCGCCCTGCTCGACCTGCTCGGCCAGCACCTCGAGGTACCGGTGGCAGAACTGCTCGGCAGTGGCCAGCAACGCGACAGCGTGCCCATGCTGGCCTACCTCTTCTACATAGGTGACCGAAGCCGTACCGACCTTCCCTACCTCGCTGGCTCGGGTTCGGGGCACAGCTGGTACCACATTCGCCACCAGGCAGCGATGACGCCCGAGTCGATCGTTCGACTGGCCGAAGGGGCTTACGCACGCTACGGCTTCAAGGATTTCAAGCTCAAGGGCGGGGTCATGTCCGGCCACGAGGAGATGAAGGCCATCGCCGGTATCAAGGCGCGCTTCCCCGAGGCGCGCGTCACACTGGACCCCAACGGCGCCTGGTCGCTCGAAGAGGCCATCGCGCTCTGCCAAGGCCAGGGCCACCTGCTCGCCTACGCCGAAGACCCCTGCGGGCCTGAAAACGGCTACTCCGGTCGAGAGATCATGGCGGAATTCAAACGGGCCACGGGCATCCCTACGGCGACCAACATGGTCGCCACCGACTGGCGACAGATGGGCCACTCATTGCGCCTGGATGCGGTCGACATTCCCCTGGCCGATCCGCATTTCTGGACGATGCAGGGCTCGGTGCGCCTGGCGCAGATGTGCGAGCAGCTCGGCCTGACCTGGGGCTCGCATTCGAACAATCATTTCGACGTTTCCCTGGCCATGTTCACCCATGCCGCAGCGGCCGCACCGGGCAACATCACCGCCATCGACACTCACTGGATCTGGCAGGAAGGCCAGGAGCGCCTCACGCGCGAGCCCCTGCAGATCGTCGGCGGCGAGGTTCGAGTGCCGGACAAGCCAGGTCTTGGCATCGAACCCGACATGGAGCGGATCATGGCGGCTCACGAGCTGTACAAGCAGGTCGCGGTCGGTGCCCGAGACGACGCCATGGCCATGCAGTATCTGATTCCGGGCTGGCGGTACGATCCCAAGCGGCCAAGCCTGGGCAGATGACGACCTGCACGAGCCTCCCGCGGGCTCGCTGGCTCGATCTCGATCCTGCATGCCGCACGGCCAGCGCCGCCTGGCCTTCGCGGCATTGGACAAGCCCCACGTCGTCATACAACGCTCGATGCGATTTGTCGAAGTACCACACCACAACGAAAGCACGTCGGCATTCGACATTCGGCGAACAGGCAAGACCCACGCCTGTCTGTAATCTTTCCCTGCTTTCGGGTAAATGCACGTCAATCAAGGCTTACACGTATCTTATGCAAGGTTTTCACTCATCGAAAAAAAGCGATTACGGATTGCATTGCGCGGGTTGACAAGCGTCAGGGCCGAGCAAATAATCCATGTCATACGACAACCGATGACAACAAACAATAAGCGATGGGACAGACCCACATGACAAGCAAGACCACCCCGCCTACTCCCTTCAATCGCCTCCTGCTCACCGGTGCTGCGGGCGGCCTGGGCAAGGTATTGCGCGAAACGCTCGCGCCCTACGCCAAGATTCTACGTCTCTCCGACATCGCCCCCATGGCTCCCGCCGCCAGCCCTCACGAGGAAGTGGTGCCTTGCGACCTGTCCGACAAGAACGCCGTGCATGCGTTGCTCGAGGGCGTCGACGCCATCTGCCATTTCGGCGGCGTTTCAGTGGAACGCCCCTTCGAGGAAATTCTCGGGGCCAATATCTGCGGCGTTTTTCATGTCTATGAAGCCGCACGTCGGCATGGCATCAAGCGCATCGTGTTCGCCAGCTCCAATCACGTCATCGGCTTCTACGAACAGAGTGAAACCCTGGATGCCAATGCCCGTCGCCGTCCCGACGGTTACTACGGGCTTTCCAAATCCTACGGCGAAGACCTGGCCAGCTTCTATTTCGACCGCTACGGCATCGAGACGGTGAGCATCCGGATCGGCTCCTCGTTTCCCGAACCGCAGAATCGACGAATGATGTCCACCTGGCTCAGCTATCGCGATCTCACCCATCTGCTGGAGCGCGCCCTCTTCACGCCTGACGTCGGCCATACCGTCGTCTATGGCATGTCGGCCAATCGCGACGTCTGGTGGGACAACCACCTGGCCGCGCATCTCGGCTTCGAGCCCCAGGACAGTTCGGAGATTTTCCGCAGCAAGGTCGAAGCCCAGCCCGCGCCCGAGCCGGGTGACCCGGTGGCGATATACCAGGGCGGCGCCTTCGTCGCGGCCGGCCCCTTCGACTGAGAATCTGAACATCGTCGGCCATAACAACAAGAGAACCGCAGATGCCCAGCCAAGCCGAACTCATTGTCGATGCCCGCAACGCAACCGGTGAAAGCCCCGTATGGATTGCCGCCGAACAGGCGCTCTACTGGGTCGACATACCCAACCAGCAACTGCTGCGCTGGCGCGCTGTCGACCAGCTGCTCGACCGCTGGACCGGGGACCAGATGCTTGCCTGCATCGCCCGTCGGCAAGGCGCCGATAATCGCTGGGTCGCCGGCATGGAAAGCGGTCTGTTCGAGATCGCCCCGCGGGATGACGGCAGCCTTGCCGCCACGCCTATCGCCCATGTTGCCCACGAACATGCCGGCATGCGCTTCAACGATGGCCGTTGCGACCGCCAGGGACGTTTCTGGGCCGGTACCATGGTCCAGGACATGGCCGCCGGCATTGCGGCCGGCGCGCTCTACCGTCTCGATGCCGATAGCGAACCCCAGTCGGTCCTGCGCGGGTTCATCGTACCCAACGGCCTGAGTTTCAGCCCCGACGGCCGCACGATGTACCTGTCCGATTCTCACCCCAGCGTGCAGAAGATCTGGGCATTCGACTACGACACGGACAGCGGCACGCCCACCAACCGCCGCCTGTTCGTCGATATGAGCCAGTACCCAGGCCGCCCCGACGGCGCCGCGGTGGATGTCGCTGGCTGCTACTGGATCTGCGGCAACGACGCCGGTCTGATCCATCGTTTCACTCCTGACGGCCGCCTCGATCGCTCACTGGCCGTCCCTGTGAAGAAACCGAGCATGTGCGCATTCGGCGGCAGTCGGCTGGACACACTCTTCGTCACCTCCATCCGCCCGAGCGGCGATCTGTCCGACCAGCCGCTGGCCGGCGGCGTGTTCGCCCTCCACCCGGGCGTCACCGGACTGGAGGAGCCGTTTTTCCGTTAAGCATTATTACCAGGCGGCTGGCTCTGCCGACGCCTCGACGCCCGCAACGCTGCACCCAACAAAAACAAGATGGAGATTCACATGAACTTCAAACGCAAGTTGCTCATCGCCGCCCTTCCCTTCGCTTTGGGTCTGCAAGGACTGGCGCAGGCCGCTACTACGCTGAAGCTGGCCGAGGTGCATCCGGCCGGCTATCCGACGGTGGTGGCGCTGGAAAACCTCGGCAAGAAACTCGAAGAAGCCACCGACGGCGAGCTGAAGTACCGCATGTTCTCCGGCGGTGTGCTGGGTTCGGAAAAGGAGGTAGTGGAACAGTTGCAGATCGGCGCGGTGCAGATGACCCGCGTCAGCCTCGGCACTCTCGGCCCGGTGGTATCCGACGTCAACGCCTTCAACATGCCGTTCGTGTTCCGCGACCACGAGCACATGCGCAAGATCATCGACGGCGAGATCGGCCAGGAGCTGCTCGACAAGATCACCGCTTCCGAATTCAACATGGTCGGCCTGGCCTGGATGGATGGCGGCGTACGCAACCTCTACAGCAAGGAGCCGGTGCGCAACATCGACGACCTCAAGGGCATGAAGATCCGCGTGATCGGCAACCCGCTGTTCATCGACACCCTCAATGCCATGGGCGCCCAGGGCGTGGCCATGGATACCGCCGAAATCTTCAGCGCCCTGCAGACCGGCGTCGTCGACGGTGCCGAGAACAACCCGCCGACCCTGCTCGAGCACAACCACTACCGCACCGCGAAGTACTACACCCTGACCGGCCACCTGATCCTGCCCGAGCCCATCGTCATGTCCAAGACGACATGGAACAAGCTCACCCCGGAACAGCAGGAGATGGTGAAGAAGTTCGCCAAAGAGGCGCAACTGGAAGAGCGCAAACTGTGGGACGAGAAAACCGCCAGCAGCGAAGAGAAGCTCAAGGCCGCCGGTGTGGAATTCATCGAAGTCGACAAGCAGCCCTTCTATGAGGCCACCGCCCCGGTGCGTGAGAAATACGGCGCGGCCTACGCCGACCTGATCAAGCGTATCGAAGCCGTTCAGTAACGGGCCATCCTGAAGAACGTCGCAGCGCCGGCTCGCCGCCGGCGCCGTGCTTGCGGTGAAGTCTCATGAAAAACACTTTGCTACGCACCAACGACCTGATCTACCTGGGCTGTATCTGGGTCGCCGGGCTGTCCATCACGGGCATGGCCCTGATCATTCCCTGGGGCATCTTCGCCCGCTATGTGCTCGGCAGCGGGGCCGGATGGCCGGAACCGGTAGCCATCCTGCTGATGGCCATCTTCACCTTCATCGGCGCGGCAGCCAGCTACAGGGCCGGCGCGCACATGGCGGTCACCACCCTGACCGATCGCCTGCCGGCTGCCTGGCAAGGTTTCATCGACATTCTGGTGCAGTTGCTGATGGCCTTGATCTGCCTGTTCATGGCCATCTGGGGAATCAAGCTGTGCATCGCCACCTGGAACCAGTACATGAGCACACTGCCGTCGCTGCGCGTGGGCATCGCTTACTCCCCCATCGCGATCGGCGGCTTCCTGAGCCTGATCTTCATTCTTGAAAAGCTCTGTTTCGGCGATCAGCGCCATCGCCGCTCGGTCAGTTTCGAGCTTTTCGAAGACAGCAAGGAAACCCTCTAAATGGATGCACTCATTCTTGTAGGCAGCTTCATCGTCCTGATCTTCCTGCGTGTGCCCGTGGCCTATTCGCTGGGGTTGGCCGCACTGGCCGGCGCCTGGTGGATCGATATTCCGTTTCACGCGGTGATGATCCAGATCGCCGGCGCCATCAGCAAGTTCTCCCTGCTGGCCATTCCATTCTTCGTGCTGGCCGGCGCGATCATGGCCGAAGGCGGCATGTCTCGCCGGCTGGTGGCCTTCGCCGGTGTGCTGGTCGGTTTCGTCCGTGGCGGGCTGTCGCTGGTCAACATCATGGCCTCGACCTTCTTCGGCGCCATTTCCGGCTCGTCGCTGGCCGATACCGCCTCGGTCGGCTCGGTGCTCATCCCGGAAATGGAACGCAAGGGCTACCCACGCGAGTTTTCCACCGCGGTGACCGTGAGCGGCTCGGTCCAGGCGCTGCTGACGCCGCCCAGCCACAACTCGGTGCTTTACTCGCTGGCAGCCGGCGGTACCGTGTCCATCGCCTCGCTGTTCATTGCCGGGATCGGCCCCGGACTGCTGCTCAGCGCGGTGATGATGAGCCTGTGCCTGCTGTTCGCCAAGAAGCGCAACTACCCCAAAGGCGAGACCATCCCGCTGCGCCAGGCCCTGAAGATCTGCGTCGAGGCGCTCTGGGGCCTGTTCACCATGGTGATCATCCTCGGCGGCATCCTCAGCGGTATCTTCACCGCGACCGAATCCGCGGCGATTGCGGTGATCTGGGCGTTCTTCGTGACCATGTTCATCTACCGCGACTACAGGTGGCGCGACCTGCCCAAGCTGCTGCACCGCACCGTGCGCACCCTGTCGATCGTAATGATCCTGATCGCCTTCGCCGGTGCCTTCGGCTACATCATGACGCTGATGCAGATCCCCTCGAAGATCACCTCGATGTTCCTGACCCTGTCGGACAACCGCTATGTGATCCTGATGTGCATAAACTTCATGCTGCTGGCGCTCGGCACGCTGATGGACATGGCGCCGCTGATCCTGATCCTGACACCGATCCTGATGCCCGTGATCACCGGTATCGGCGTGGACCCGGTGCATTTCGGCATGATCATGCTGGTCAACCTGGGCATCGGCCTGATCACGCCTCCGGTGGGCGCGGTGTTGTTCGTCGGTGCCGCAATCGGCAAAGTCACCATCGAAAACACGGTCAAGGCGCTGTTACCCTTCTACGCCGCGCTGTTCATGGTGCTGATGGCAGTGACCTACATCCCCGCCATCTCGCTATGGTTGCCGAGTATCGTGCTGTAAACCTCGGGGATGCCGAGGCATCCATCCCTTGCGCCAGCCTCAGGGTTGGCGTTTCCATGTCGAAAGCAGGAATCCATGACCAGTACCACTGCCTCACTCGCCACCCCATCCGTCTTTCCCCGACATATCGCCGTGCTGATCCTGCTCTGCATGGGCTGCTCGTTCGCCGGCAACCACGTGGCTGCACGGGTGGCCTTCGACGACGGCGCCGGTGTGCTGCTGGCGATTCTCCTGCGTTCCGGTGGCACGCTGGTGGTGCTGGCCGGCCTGGTGATCTGGCAACGGCAGAAGATTCGTCTGGCGCCAGGCGCATGGCGCTGGCAGTTGTTGCTCGGCCTGTTGATTGCCACGCAGAGCCTGTGCCTGTACTCCGCCGTGGCCCGCATTCCGGTGGCGGTCGCGCTGCTGGTGGCGAACGTCTTTCCGATCCTGCTGGCGTTGCTGACCTGGGCATTGGGTGGATCACGCCCGAGCGCGCGCACCGCTGCCTTGATGGGGGTGATTCTGATCGGGCTGGTATTCGTGCTCGACGTGCCGACGCGCTTGAGCAGCAGCGATACCGTCGGGCCGGAATGGCTAACGGGTGTGATGCTGGCGTTCGGAGCTGCCACCGCGTTCGCCTGCGCGCTGTGGATCACCGATCACAAGTTGTCCCAGGTTCGCGGCTCGGTGCGCAGCTTGCTGACCATTCTGATCGTGTTCTGCAGCATGAACCTCGCCGGCATCAGCGGCGCTATCCCCGGCGGGCTCAACCTGCCCGCCAGCCAGACCGGCTGGTTCGCCCTCGCCACGCTGATGGTGCTGTATGGCACGGGTTTCATCGTGCTGTTCATGTCAGCGCCGCGTCTGGACATGCCGCGCAACGCACCCGTGATGAACATCGAACCGCTGGCGACGCTGCTGATGGGCTGGATCGCGCTGGATCAGATGCTCAGCGCCGGGCAGCTACTCGGCGGCGCAATCGTGGTGACCGGTATCGTGCTGCTGACCTATCGCCGGCAGGGATGACGGGACGTTGAAAACCAGGCCTGAGAAGGCCGCATACGAAAAAGCCCCCGAATCAGGGTGATCGGGGGCTTTTCTGTAGCATCCGTGCTAATCCTGCGACTCCGCCTCTTCGTGCGCCTGGCGCAGCCGCTCGCGGCTATTGGTGAGGTGCAGGCGCATGGCCGCACGCGCCGATTCGGGGTCCTGCCGGGCGATGGCATCGTAGATCTGCTCATGCTCGCGGCACAGCCGCAGCTGGTACTGCTGCTGGTCATCATGCGCCAGCCGGGCGGAGTTGACCCGGCTGCGCGGAATGAGCGCGGTTCCCAGGTGATTCATGATGTCGGTGAAATAACGGTTTCCGGTGGCCTGCGCGATCTGCAGGTGAAACTGGAAATCCGAACTCGACGCCTCGCTGGAATGCGCCATGCTTTCGTTCAGCTCATCGAGAAAACCGCGCATGCCGGCCAGTTGCTCGGGCGTACGCCGTTGCGCCGCCAGGCCGGCCGATTCCACTTCGAGGCTGATGCGCAACTCCATGATCGCCAGCAGGTCGCGTAGCGTGCCGATGGTCGCCGGGTCGATTCGCAGACCGGTGGTATTGGGCATATCGAGCACGAAGGTGCCGATGCCATGGCGCGTCTCCACCAGGCCGGATGCCTGCAGTCGCGAAATCGCCTCGCGGACTACCGTTCGACTGACGCCCTGGGCCTGCATGATCGCGGACTCGGTAGGCAGCTTGTCGCCGCGCTTGATCAGCCCATCACGGATCTGCTGGGAGAGTTCCGCAACCAGCTCCTGAGCGAGGCTGCGGTGCTTGCGACGGGCGCGAGGCTGAGCTGTCTGGTCGTCCATAGGGTTCATCTCTCGGAAAAACTACGGTCTCTATCATAGCCCAGCGGTTGTACGATAACTATCGTGATCGAAGCAAGCCCCGCCTTTTATCCAGGAACCAGGCATGCCGGCAGCCGACTTCTATACTCGAAATTCCAATCGGGAGGAATCATCATGCGCCGCATATCGATTTTCCTTGTAGCCGCGCTGGCAAGCGCACCGCTGTGGGCCATGCACTGCCCCATGGACATGGCCAAGATCGACGAACGACTGGAAACCGACCCGCCTGAAGATCCGGCCGTCCTTGCGCAGGTGAAGAAGCTGAGAGCCGAGGGCGAGGAACTGCACAACGCCGGCGACCATACGCAGTCGCTGCAAGTGCTGGGTCAGGCTCAGGAACTGCTGGATGCCAACCCATGATCACCAGCCTGGCATAACGTCTCAGAACAGGCCGAGCTGCCCGTCGATCAACCTGGAGAAATCGTCGTTCACGAACGGCAGAATCGCATCCGCCACGGGCTTGAGCTGCCGGCTGATGTAGTGGTCGTAATCGATTGCCGCACGATGTGCTTCCAGCGGCTCCGGCCCGGCCACAGTGATCAGATAGCGGATCCAGCCGCCGTTCTGGTACTGGCGCGGGCGGCCGTGCCGGTCGTTGTACTCGTCGGCCATTCGCGCTGCGCGGACATGCGGCGGAACGTTGCGCTGATAGTCGCTCAGCCGCCGGCGCAGACGCTTGCGATAGACCAGCAACTCATCGAGCTCACCGCTCAGCGTTCGCTGCACATAGTCACGCACGAAGTCCTGGTATGGCTGGCATTTGAAGATGCGTAGATAGAGTTCCTGCTGGAACTGCTGCGCCAGCGGCGACCAGTCGGTGCGTACCGTTTCCAGCCCGCGAAAATGCAGGCCATCGCTGCCATCGGCGCGGGTAACCAGGCCGGCGTAGCGCTTCTTGCTGCCCTCCTCCGCCCCGCGGATGGTCGGCATCAGGAAACGGCGAAAATGGGTTTCGAACTGCAGTTCCAGCGCGCTCGGCAGGCCGAACTCGGCCAACAGGTGGTCGCTCCACCAGCGGTTGACGCGTTGCGCGAGCATGCGGCCGATGGCTGCTGCGGCCTCGTCGCCGTGGGCCTGGCCAAGCCAGACGAACGTCGAGTCGGTGTCGCCGTAGATCACCTCGTAGCCCTGCGCTTCGATCAGCTCGCGGGTTCGCCGCATGATTTCATGGCCACGCAGGGTGATGGACGAAGCCAGGCGTGGATCGAAGAACCGGCAGCCGCTGGAGCCGAGCACACCGTAGAAGGCGTTCATGATGATCTTCAGTGCTTGCGAAAGCGGCTTGTTGTGCTCGCGCTTGGCCGCTTCACGTCCCTGCCAGACGCGCTCGACGATCGCAGGCAGGCAATGCCGTGTGCGCGAGAAACGCGCGCCACGAAATCCCGGAACTGACGCCTCTTCGTCCTGCTCGTGCATGCCTTCGACCAGGCCCACCGGGTCGATCAGAAAGGTACGGATGATCGAGGGATACAGACTCTTGTAGTCCAGCACCAGCACCGAGTCGTAGAGGCCGGGGCGCGAGTCCATCACGAAGCCGCCCGGGCTCGCCTCCGGCGGCCGCTCGCCAAGGTTGGGCGCCACGAAGCCTTGCCGGTGCATCAGGGGGATGTACAGGTGCTCGAACGCGGCCACCGAGCCACCGCTGCGATCAGCCGGCAAGCCTGTCACCGCGGCACGCTCCAAGAGGAAGGTCAGCAGTTCGGTCTTCTCGAATATCCGCGTGACCAGTTCGCAATCCTTGAGGTTGTAGTACGCCAGGGCGGGCTTGTCCTCGGCGAACATGCGGTTGATTTCATCCATGCGCTGGTACGGCGTACTGATCGCCTTGCCTTCGCCCAGCAGCGTCTGTGCGACATTTTCCAGGCTGAACGAGGGAAAGCTCCAGGTGGCCGAACGCAGCGCCTCGATACCATCGATGATCAGGCGCCCCGCCGCCGCGGCGAAAAAGTGATGAGCGTTGCCATGCTCGCGCCACTCCAGTTCTTCGCCGCCACGGCCAAGGCGCAGCGGTATCTTCAGGCGCTCGGCATGATCGCGCAGGATACGCAGATCGAACTGCACGAGGTTCCAGCCGATGATCGCATCGGGATCATGCCGGGCGAACCAGTCGTTCAGCCGTTCGATCAGCTGGCCACGGCTGTCGCAGTAGTCGAGCTTGAAATCGACGGCCGCGTCGCTGCCGTTCTTCGGTCCCAGCATGTAGACCTGACGCTCGCCACAGCCTTCCAGCCCGATGGAATACAGCGCGCCACGGGCATCGGTCTCGATATCCAGCGACACCAGGCGCAGGTGCGGCCGATAGCCTGGCGCCGGCTTCATCCGCGCCTCATGCAGGCTCCCATCGGCCTGGACGACACCGCCAAAGCACACCGGCGCGGTGATGAAGCGCTCCATCAGATAACGCTCCGGTGGCCGGATGTCCGCTTCGTAGACGGCGATACCCGCCGCGCGCAGGCGCTTGTCCAAATACCGCAGCTGGCGATATTGCGAACAGTACAGGCCCAGCACCGCGCGGTGCCGGAAATCGGCAAGCTCCAGCTCGCGCAGCTCCACGCCTTGCTCGTCGCGCAACAATGGCTCGGCCAGCTCGCGCTGCTCGACAGGAATGAAGCCGATGGAGGTCTGATACGGCAGGCTGAGCCGTTGCGGCCCGTTATCGGTCGCCAGCCAGAACTCGACGTACGTGCCCGCCGGCGTGTCACGCCAGTGACGGGTCAGGACAAACCCCTGCCGAAGATTCACCGGATCACTCTCGAAACCTGCCCCAGAGGCAATTCATGGCGCACCCGCAGGAACACTCGCCTCGACAGCGCGCAAGGTGGCGGCTGCAAGGACCGCGCATGGATAACATGAGAACAGCGATGGCTGATGATGGTGCCCGGAGCGGGAATCGAACCCGCATACCCTTTCGGATGAGGGATTTTAAGTCCCTTGCGTCTACCAGTTTCGCCATCCGGGCAAATGAGGAGCGTTACACGCGATGTTGCAAGCGGCGCAGGACTATAACCAGCCCTCCAGGCTCACGCAACCCGAACGAATGGCCTTTGCGTGCACGCCGGCAAAGCCGCTTCCAGGCCCGTGCGCAGGCCATAGTGCACTCGAAAAAAAACCCGCAAGCGTTAACTTGCGGGTTTTTCAACACTGGAGGCCGATGTCGGAATCGAACCGGCGTACACGGATTTGCAATCCGCTGCATAACCACTCTGCCAACCGGCCTCAAACGATAACGCCGCAAACTGTGGCGGCGTCATCGTCAACAAACTGGAGCGGGAAACGAGACTCGAACTCGCGACCCCGACCTTGGCAAGGTCGTGCTCTACCAACTGAGCTATTCCCGCATCGTCTTGGTGACGGGCGCCATTTTATATCTTCGTGACGGCGCGTCAAGCCTTTGATTAAAAAAGTTTTATTTCTTTTCCGTAGCACTGAGATGGGGCCAGGCCGCCATCAGGTAATTGACCATCGACCAGAGCGTCAGAGCCGCCGCCACGATCAGCAACGCGTAGCCCAGGCCAACCCAGATGGTCAGCATCGGCGGATTGGCCAGCAGGATGACCAGCGCCACCATCTGTGCAGCGGTTTTCCACTTGCCCAGGTTGGACACCGCCACCTGCGCCCGCGCGCCCAGTTCGGCCATCCATTCACGCAATGCGGATACGACGATCTCGCGACCGATGATGATCGCCGCCGGCAGGGTCAGCCACAGGTTGGCATGTTCCTCGACCAGCAACACCAGGGCCACCGCCACCATCAGCTTGTCGGCGACTGGATCGAGAAAGGCGCCGAAGGGCGTGCCCTGCTCGAGGCGCCGGGCCAGGTAGCCATCGAGCCAATCCGTCACGGCGGCGATGGTGAATACCGCGCTGGCAGCCAGGTAGCTCCACGCGAAAGGCAGATAGAACAGCAGGATGATGATCGGTATCAGCAGGACACGGAGCACCGTGAGCAGGTTGGGTATATTCATCGATACTACTGATCCGCCAATTTGAAGGTGATTCTACTCAGAGTGCAGCGCCGCATAAATCGACTCGGCGAGCTTTTTACTGATGCCGGGCGCCTTGGCGATCTCCTCCAGACTCGCCCTGGACAGTTCCTGCAAGCCGCCGAAATGCTTGAGCAACTCGCGGCGACGCTTCGGTCCGATCCCCGGGACGTCTTCCAGGGTCGACGTGGTTCGCGCCTTGCCGCGACGTGCGCGGTGCCCAGTGATCGCGAATCGGTGCGCTTCGTCACGCACCTGCTGAATCAGATGCAGTGCAGGCGAATCGCCCGGCAGGGTGAATTCGTGCTCGGCATCGTTCAGGTACAGCGTTTCCAGCCCCGGCTTGCGTGTCACGCCTTTGGCGACGCCGAGTAGGATCAGCTCCGGCACGGCAAGTTCCTGAAGCACCTCGCGGGCCATGTTGAGTTGCCCCTTGCCGCCATCCACCAGCAGCACATCCGGCAGCTTGCCCTCGCCCTCGGCCGCCTTGCGAAAACGTCGCGACAGCGCCTGGTGCATGGCTGCGTAATCGTCTCCGGCGGTCACGCCTTCGATATTGTAGCGGCGGTAGTCGGACTTCAACGGGCCTTCGGGGCCGAACACCACGCAGGAGGCGACTGTCGCCTCGCCGCTTGAATGACTGATATCGAAGCATTCCAGGCGCATCGGCGGCTCGTCCAGCTCCAGGGCCTCGGCCAATGCCTGGAAGCGCGCTGCCAGATGCTGACGATTGGCCAGGCGCGCGGCCAGCGCCTGCTCGGCATTGGTCAGTGCCAGTTGCTGCCAGCGCGCCCGAGTACCGCGCACGCGGTGGGTGATGCTCAGTTCCACGCCGCGCAATTCGACGATAGCGCTGATCAGGGTGGCGAAGTCCTCATGAACGACGTTGACGATCAGCTCGCTCGGCAAGTCCCTGTCCGCGGCGCCGAGATAATACTGTTCGAGAAACGCTTGCAGCACCTCGCTGGTGCTTTCCTCGATCGCCACCTGTGGGAAGAAATTCTTGCTGCCCAGCACCCGCCCCCCGCGCACCGTGATCAGGTGAACGCAGGCCCCGCCCGGACTGACGGTGGCCGACACGACGTCCACGTTACCGGTACCGCCCTCCATGCTCTGCTGGTCCTGCACGCGACGCAGCAATGCAATCTGATCGCGGATTTCGGCCGCGCGCTCGAAGTTCAGCGACAGCGCCGCCTCCTCCATGCTTCTCGATAGCTCCTCCGCCAGCGCATTGCTACGTCCTTCGAGAAACATCACGGAATGGCGAACGTCCTCGGCATATTCCTCGCGGTCGACCAGCGCCACGCAGGGCGCCTTGCAGCGCTTGATCTGGTACTGCAGGCATGGCCGGGTCCGGTTGCGATAGAAGCTGTCCTCGCACTGACGCACGAAGAATGCCTTCTGCAACAGCCCCAGGCTCTCGCGGATGGCCCCGGCGCTTGGGTAGGGGCCGAAGTAGCGCCCCGGCTCTTTCTTCGAGCCGCGATGAATGCTCAGGCGGGGAAAATCGCCGCTGGAAAGAAAGACGTAGGGGTAGGATTTGTCATCGCGAAGCAGGATGTTGTACGGCGGGCGCCACTGCTTGATCAGCGTCTGCTCGAGCAACAGCGCTTCGGTTTCATTCGCCGTGATGGTGGTTTCCACCTGGGCGATCTTCGCCACCAGCGCTGCCGTCTTGGGCGCCAGTCCCGTCTTGCGGAAATAACTGGCCAGGCGCTTTTTCAGATTCTTCGCCTTGCCGACGTAGAGCAGCTTGGCTTGCGCGTCGAACATGCGATAGACGCCCGGCCGGCCACTGCAGGACGCCAGGAAAGCAGCAGAATCGAAGTTGCTCATCAGTTGATCGTGTCGACCATACCGTGGCGAACCGCCAGCAATGCCAGCTCTACGTCGCTGGTAATCGTGAGCTTCTCGTAGATGCGATAACGGTAAGTGTTGACCGTCTTGGGCGACAGGCAAAGCTTGTCGGAAATCGTCTGCACCTTCTGGCAGTTCGCGATCATCAGCGCGATCTGGATTTCCCGCTCGGAGAGCAGATCGAAGGGCGAACCATTGCTTTGTGGCTGGAACGCCTTGAGTGCAAGGTGCTGGGCGATCTGGGGACTGATATAGCGCTGCCCTGCAAAGACCATGCGAATGGCCTGGATCATTTCTTCCAGCGCGGCGCCCTTGGTCAGGTAGCCCGCGGCGCCTGCCTGCAACAGGCGGGTCGGGAAGGGATCTTCCTCGCAGACAGTCACGGCGATGACCTTGATGTCGGGGTAGCTGCGCAGCAGCTTGCGGGTCGCTTCGAGGCCGCCGATGCCCGGCATCTTCACGTCCATCAGCACGACATCGGGTTTGAGTTCCCGCGCCTTCCTGATTGCCATCTCCCCCGAATCGGCCTGCCCGATCACCTGTAGCCCGTCGACATCGGCCAACATGCGGGAAATGCCTGTGCGCACCAGATCGTGGTCATCGACCACCAGCACCCTAATCAAGCAGACACCTCGTAATGCAAAGTCAAAGCTGCTGACTGCTCGCTCTGTAAAGGCCGAACTTTACCAAAGAACGGGGCGTGTTACTCGATGCAGAGTCAAATTGTGGCAAATCGACAGTACATTCGTCCTTTCATTCAGCTGAGACAAACGCCGCGCTGGCGCGTCGACATCAGCCGACGCTGGCAAAGGCCGGCCAGTCGGGCTATGAGCCGGCAACGCCTGGCAAAGCCCGAGGCAACTGATCAGCGATTTGCAAAATACAGGGTGACTTCGAAACCAAGACGCAGATCGGTGAAAGCAGGTTTGGTCCACATGGTGTGCTCCTCGTTCAGATGGATGACTGCTGCGTTTTCGCAATCAGCTATCGATGAAGACAACATCGGATACCGCTAGTGCGACGAAGGCGACCGGCGTGATGTCCCGCTCAGGAATACATCCAGAAGTTGGGATGATCTTCGTTTGCGGGCTCGCTGGCGGCCTTCGTGCCAATAAAAGCGCTCTTGAACTTTTCTACGAAACTTTTCATGCAACCTCCTGCGGTGTGTCGACTCAGTGGCGAGAAGTGTCTGCCAATGGCCACCGCAGGAATATTCGCTTTTGCCTATGGGGCTGATAGCCGTGGGACCGGATCAGTCCAGGCGCACCAGAACACGGCCGACCTGCTGCCCTGCCAGAATCCGCTCGATCGCGTCCGGCAGCTCCTGAAGCGTGATCTCGTGAACCAGCTCATCCAGATTGGGAAGTTTCCACTGCAGCGACAACTTGTCCCACATGGATGCCTTGGTAATCAGCGGGATTTCCACCGAGTCGACTCCAAGCAGGTTGACCCCGCGCAGGATGAACGGCAGCACATTGGCCTGGAAGTTCGTACCGGCCGTCAGGCCGCAACAGGCGACACTGGCTCCGCGACGTAGCGACTTGACGACGTTGAAGAGTATCTCGCCGCCGACGGTATCCACCGCACCCGCCCATTGCTCTTTCAGAATCGGCTTTTCCAGCCCGGCCTGCAGCGCACCGCGCTCGACCACCTGTTTGGCTCCGAGCCTGGTCAGGAAATCTGCCTGGTCCGCCTTGCCGGTGACCGCCGCGACGTTGTAACCGAGGCTGGCCAGCAGCGCGACGGCAATGCTGCCGACTCCACCGGTCGCGCCCGTGACCAGGACCGGATCGTCGCCGGGCTCGAGGCCGGCCTGTTCCAGCTTGTCCACGCAAAGCGCAGCCGTCAGGCCGGCGGTCCCGAGCACCATGGCATCGCGCAGGGACAACCCCGCCGGACGCTTGATCACCCAGGCGGCCGGAACCCGAATGTACTGGCCAAAGCCTCCCGCGGTGTTCATGCCCAGGTCGTAGCCGGTCACTATGACTTCGTCGCCCGCAGCGAACTCGGACACGCTCGACTCGGCCACGACACCGGCCGCATCGATGCCCGGTGTATGCGGGAAGTTGCGCGTCACGCCACGGTTGCCGCTGGCCGAGAGCGCATCCTTGTAGTTCAAAGACGAGTAGCGCACCCGGATCAGCACCTCTCCGGCAGGCAACTCTTCGATTTCACGCTCCAACACGCGCGTTTCGAAGCGCCCGTCCGCATTCTCGCTGGTTTGCAATGCCTTGAAGCTACCCATGCCGTACTCCTTATTGCCAGAATCGCTGTTCATTCAAACGGCTCCAGCCCTTCAGGAGACCATGCTCCAGGGTAGCGCTGGCCGCCATACCGAATCGTTCGGGAAGACTCTTCTTGTGCGCGTAATGCAGCTGGAACAGATCGGCATTGCGTGCACGATCGGCGAGATATTCATCGCTGGTCCTGATCTCGTCCACCAACTGCTTACCAAGCGCGGCGACTCCGAGCCAGACCTCGCCAGTGGCCACGTCGTCTATCGACAATTGCTGGCGATAACGGGCGACGAAGTTCTTGAACAGTTCGTGGGTGGTTTCCAGGTCGTCCTGAAACTTCTCCCTTCCCTTCTCGGTGTTTTCACCAAACACCGTCAGGGTGCGCTTGTATTCACCCGCGGTCATCACTTCGAAGTCGACGTCGTGCTTCTTGAGCAGCCGGTGAACGTTGGGCAGCTGCGCCACCACGCCAATCGAGCCCAGGATGGCGAACGGCGCGCTGAGGATCTTCTCGCCAATGCAGGCCATCATGTATCCGCCGCTGGCCGCCACCTTGTCGACACAGACCGTCAGTGGGATGCCGGCTTCACGGATACGCACCAGCTGTGACGCCGCCAGGCCGTATCCATGCACCATGCCACCACCGCTCTCCAGACGCAGCACCACCTCGTCCCGAGGCGTGGCCAGGGTCAGCAACGCCGTGATCTCGTGGCGCATGTTCTCCACCGCCGACGCCTTTATGTCGCCATCGAAATCAAGCACGAACACCCGAGGACGACTGTCGTCGGTTTTCTTCGCCTGCTTCGCGGCCTTCGCCTCGCGCTTGCGCAGGGCTTTCAGTTGCTCTTTTTCCAGCACCGATTGCTCCAGGCGCTCGCGCATCGACTTGTAGAAGTCGTTGAGTTTGTGCACCTCCAGGTGACCGCCCGATTGCTTGCCGCGCCCCCGCCGCAACGAAGCGATTGCGATCAGCACCACCAGGATGGCAACCACCAGTGTCACGGTCTTGGCCAGAAAGCTTGCGTAGTCAGCCAGAAATTCCACACACCCTCCTCGTATCGGATTCGCTCATCTCTGCAGATGGCGATAGCGCTCTAGCATACCGGCAGCCTGACGACCGGAGCCAGCAGTAGCGAGTTCAAACAAACGTATGATTTAACGTTGACACTCCTTTGTGATCACCCTACCCTCGCGAAAAACAGGCCGGAGCAGTACATGGGTAGCATCTACCTGATCAGGCATGGTCAGGCCTCTTTCGGCGCCGAAGACTATGACGTGCTATCGCCGCTCGGCCACCGCCAGTCCGCCGCGCTGGGCGATTACCTGTCGCAACTGGATATCCGCTTCGATCGCTGTGTCAGCGGAGCCATGAAACGCCAGCAGGATACCGCTCGTGCAACGCTGCAGCGTATCGCCGATCGCGATGACCGGGAGCTGCCGCCCATCGAGGTCGATCCCGCATTCAACGAGTTTCCGGCCGATGCCGTGATCCAGGCGCACATGCCGGAGTTGCTGCAGGTAGAACCCAATGCCCTGCACATACTGAGCAACGCCGCCAGTCATCGTCGCGAATTCCAGCGGCTGTTCAGCTACGTCATTCAGCGCTGGGTTTCCGGCGAGCATGAGAAGGAAGGCCTGGAAAGCTGGCAGGGGTTCGTCGAACGAGTCAGGCAAGGACTCGAGCGCTTGCTCAACGAAGCAGACAGGAAGGACCGCATCGCCATCTTCACATCTGGCGGGACCATCACCGCACTGCTTCAATTGGCCATCGAGGTGCCGCCAATCAAGGCGTTCGAGATGAACTGGCAGATCATCAACACATCCCTCAGCCAGCTGAAATTTCGCGATCGAGAGCTTGCACTGGCTTCCTTCAACAGCCATGTGCATCTGGAACTGATGAAGAATCCGGAACTCATCACCTATCGATGAGCTCCAGCCCCAACTGCGGCTTCGGCTGCGCTTTACGTCCACGATAACAAAGGAATACCTTCAATGAGCAACGTCGCCGAAACCATCCAGGGTATGAAGTCCAAGTTCAATGCCAGCGCTGCCGCCGGCCTGGACCTGGTTTTCCAGTTCAACATCACCGACGCGGACGACTACTACCTGATCGTCAAGGACGGCACCTGTGACTTTCATCAGGGCGAATCGGCCGACGCCAACGTCACCCTGATCATGGACAGCGAAACCATGCAGGGCGTGATCAGCGGCGAGACCGACGGCATGCAGGCATTCATGGCCGGCAAGCTGCGCGCCGAAGGCGACATGATGCTGGCGCTGAAGCTCAGCGAACTGTTCCCGGCCTGAGCGTAGCGCTACGAAAAACCGAAGCCCCTGGCTTCGGTTTTTTTTGCCCGCGATTTATCGGACGCATGTATCAGGCAGCCTGATCAACCGGCAACACCCAGGCCTATAACGGCCGCGTTCGCTTGGTTAAGCACCTGCCTCGCATTAGATTACGAAATGCCAGCGGACGGCTCCTTCGCGGACCGAGCAGCCGTACCTGGCAAGGCATCGATCATAACTACAAGGGTAAAGCATGGCGCTAACAGATCAGACCAGCCGCATTCGCGAAGGCGAAGAGCTGCCTCTCGACGTCATCGATCAGTATCTGAAGGCGCAGATTCCGGGCCTTGAAGGGGTTCCGCGGATTTCCCAGTTTCCCGGCGGCGCGTCCAATCTGACCTATCTGCTGGAATACCCCGAGCGCGAGTTCGTCCTGCGCCGCCCGCCTTTCGGCCACAAGGCGAAATCGGCCCATGACATGGGGCGTGAATACCGCATCCTCAACCAGCTCAACGCCGGATTTCCGTACTGCCCCAAGGCCTACGCCTACTGCACAGACGAAACGCTCATCGGCGCCGAGTTCTACGTCATGGAGCGGGTGCGCGGCATCATCCTGCGCGAGGATATTCCGGCCGAACTGAATTTCACGCCCGCGCAGACCACCGCGCTGTGCAAGAGCTTCATCGACAAGTTCGTCGACCTGCACAACGTCGACTACCAGGCCTGCGGCCTCGGCGACCTGGGCAAGCCGGAAGGTTATGTACAGCGGCAGATCAGCGGCTGGATCGATCGTTACGAACGCGCCATCACCGCCGATGCGCCTACCTGGGAGCCGGTAAAGGCATGGCTGCGCGACAAGATGCCAGCCGATCACCACAAGCCCGGGATCGTGCACAACGACTACCGCTTCGACAACGTCATTCTCGATCCGGACAACCCGATGGAGATCATCGGCGTGCTGGACTGGGAGATGACCACCCTCGGCGATCCGCTGATGGATCTGGGCAACACGCTGGCCTACTGGATCGAGGCAGACGATCCGGCGCCGGTGCAGCTGATGCGCAAGCAGCCGAGCAATGCGCCGGGCATGCTGACTCGCCGGCAATTCGTCGACTACTACGCCGAGCGCGCGGGCATTCGGATCGACAACTTCGATTACTACTACACCTACGGCCTGTTCCGCCTGGCCGGCATCGTCCAGCAGATCTACTACCGCTATTTCCACGGACAGACGCAGGACAAGCGCTTTGCCCGGTTCGTCCAGATGAATGCCCTGCTCGAGCAAATGAGCCTGCAGGTGATCAATAAATCGAAGCTGTAATACGGCTCAGCAAAGGGAGTGACCATGACTCAAACCACCCTGTTCGACCTAAACGGCAAGGTTGCCTTCGTATCCGGCGCCAGCCGGGGCATCGGTGAAGCCATCGCCAAACTGCTGGCCCAGCAAGGTGCTCACGTGATCGTTTCCAGTCGCAAGCTCGATGGCTGTCAGGCGGTTGCCGAGGCCATCAACGCCGCGGGCGGCAAGGCCACTGCGATCGCCTGCCATATCGGCGAACTGGAACAGATCCAGAGCGTTTTCGCACAGATCCGCGAGCAATTCGGTCGCCTCGACATCCTGGTGAACAACGCGGCGACCAACCCGCAGTTCTGCCATATCCTGGACACCGACGTATCGGCCTTCCAGAAAACCGTCGATGTGAACATCCGCGGCTATTTCTTCATGTCGGTGGAGGCCGGCAAACTGATGCGCGAGCATGGCGGTGGCAGCATCATCAACGTGGCATCCATCAATGGCGTCACGCCGGGGCATTTCCAGGGAATCTACTCGGTCACCAAAGCCGCGGTGATCAACATGACCAAGGCCTTCGCCAAGGAATGCGCACCGCTGGGAATTCGCTGCAACGCCCTGCTGCCGGGCCTCACGGATACCAAGTTCGCCTCGGCCCTGGTCAAGAACGACACGATCCGCGAGCAGGCGCTGCAGCATATCCCGCTGCACCGTGTCGCCGACCCGAGCGAAATGGCCGGAGCGGTGCTCTACCTCGCCAGCGATGCCTCGAGCTATACCACCGGCGTTTCGCTGAACGTGGATGGCGGTTACCTCGCCTGATCGATCAAGGCGAGCGACAAAACAAAGGAGCCAGTTGGCTCCTTTGTTTTTATGGCGGCTACTGATTGATGATTGATCGAGCCCATGCTCCGGCGTGGGCTCGCTGTGAGAAGGTATTCGGCGTCCGCCGGTTCCCACGCTGGGGCATGGGAACCATCCAATCTACGCGTCGTGCTGATTCACCAGTCTTTCAAGGCCTGCTCCGCGGCAGGGTTGGCAGGCGAAGCGAGCAAACCGGTCGGCGTCATCTCGACCCGGTAGGCGGCACCATCGGCGATCGGCATATAGCTCACCCGCTGTGGCTGAGCCTCAAGAACGAGAGAGGTGCACTGGCACGCTTGCAGCCAGCTCCAGAAATCGGCGTCCAGTGCGCTCTGCGTCAGCAGGACCTGCGCGTAGCGCGCCTGATCCTGTTGCTCAACCGCGAGATAGCGCCCGGAAAGCTTGTGCAGCCGATAACCGGGTTCGAGGCCGATCAGCGTAGCGACACCCTTCCAGCGCAGGATGCGTGCATCCAGCTGCCAAAGGTCGCCCTCGAGGGTGACGAATCGCACCTCCCCGCCCTGTTCGATTCTCACCTGATAACGCTGTGCGCCATCGGCTTCGAAGCTCAGCGTGGCGACAGGCGCTTCTTCTGGCAGTGCGCGATAGGTGCAGACATCCCAAGCCACCAGGCCGGTCAAGGCCGCTGCGGCCAGCACCAGCAATCCGGTCGTCCCACGCAGCCAGCCCAGCAACCAGTTACCACCGAACAGCATGCGCAGTGCGATCCACAGGACAATCAGGCCCACCACTGCGATCGCCACCGCCAGACCCAGATATTGCATGCATGCGCCCCCGAAAATTGACGCTGCATTATCCGCAGCGCCTGTCTGCGCAGCCAGTACGGGCTTCGGACATTGATCACGAGTCGACATTTCCCGAAAAGGCGAAACCCCTGATCCATGGCGGTTCGGCTGGCAACCGGGCATCATGCGCGGCTAGCCGAGGCCGAGAACTTCCATGCCGCTCCTTGAAATCGCCATCGAACCCACCACCCTGGGAATCCTCCTGTTCGTCGCCTTCCTGGCCGGCTTCATCGATGCCATCGCCGGTGGCGGTGGGCTGCTCACCCTGCCGGCGCTGCTCACCGCCGGACTGCCGCCACATCTGGTATTGGGAACCAACAAGCTGTGCGCCACCTTCGGTTCGGCAACGGCCAGCTACGCCTTCTATCGTCGACGGCTGTTCGAGCCGAAGCTGTGGCGTCGCGCGCTGATCGGCACGTTTCTGGGTGCATTGCTGGGTGCGGGGCTGGCCCATGCGGTGCCAGCGGACTGGCTCAACCAGTTGTTGCCACTGGTGGTGTTCGGTTGCGGCCTGTACCTGTTGTTCAGCCGCATGCCCAGCCCACCGAGCGGCTCCGACATGACACTCGGCCGTGGCCGGCAATGGCTGCAAAGCCTGGGGCTCGGTTTCTATGATGGTGTCGCCGGGCCAGGCACCGGAGCCTTCTGGACGATCAGCAGCATGCTGCTTTACCCGCTCGACCTGCTCAAAGCCAGCGGCGTGGCGCGCACGATGAATTTCATCAGCAATGGCACGGCACTGGGGGTGTTCATCATCAGCGGACACGTCGCCTGGGTACTGGGAATCGGCATGGGGCTGGCGCTGATGGCGGGCGCGTTTCTGGGAGCGCGAACCGCGATCCAGGGCGGTTCGAGGTTCATCCGCCCGATCTTCATCCTGGTGGTGCTTGCAATGAGTCTACGTCTAGCCTGGCAGCATTGGTTCGGGATGGCCTAATCGCTGCGCGAGATAAAGCTCGATCAGATAGCGGGCAATCGAGCGAGGCGCCGGCAGCCCCGGCAACGCATGAATCGAGAACCAGCGTGCATCCTCGATTTCCTCCGGCTGCATGACAATGTCGCCGGCGGCGTACTCGGCGTGATAACCCAGCATCAGCGAATGTGGGAAGGGCCAGCCCTGGCTACAGATATAGCGCGGCGGATGGATGGACACGCCGACTTCCTCGTGCACCTCCCGCGCCACGCATTGCTCGGCAGATTCCCCCGGCTCGACGAAACCGGCAAGCGTGCTGTAGACGCCGGGCGCGAAGCGCGGGGAGCGCGCCAGAAGCAGTTCGTCGCCACGCGTGACCAGGACGATCATGCTCGGCGAGATGCGCGGATAGTGTCGAATACCGCAGCCTTCGCACTGCATGGCACGTTCGCTACGGTGCTGTCGCATGGGATGGCCGCAACTGCCGCAGAAACGATGCTGATTGACCCAGGTGCCGATCTGCGCCGCATAACCGAGCATGCGAAAGCGCTCGGCATCCTCATCCTGCAACATGAACTGGCGAAGCCCCTGCCAGACGGAACCTGGCACTTCGGCCGGATGCGCCAGTTCCAGCAGGAACACCTCGTCGCCGTCGAAGTAACCCAGTCCCTGCTCGCTCAGCACAGGCAGATCCAGGCGTTTCAGCCAGTCCCGGGGAAACAGCACCCCATTACGATCGATCAGGAAACCCTGCTGGCAATGCACCAGCGCCCAACCGCCCTCCTTCGCCGGATCGAGTATGGCGGGCTGCCAGCGCAGGCTCATCAGGCGGCGACCGGTATACCCAGGGCGCGAACGCTTTCGCTTGCCAGGTCGAGCACGCTGGCCCGCGAATCATCACGACGCAGCAGCGCGCCGCCTTCCAGGTAGTACTCCAGGCTGGTCAAGGCATCGGCGAGCGTTTCGAGCATCTGCTCCGGCGGCATCTGCACGCTTTCGAGCATCTGTTTCTGGATGAAGTCGGCGCAGGCACCGATCAGCTCCGCCGCGCGCTCCTGTTCGAGAAAGCGAAGGCCGCCGCGCACGGCCATCAGGCTGAACGGCACATTGGCCAGATGCAGCTTTTCCCCGTTGGATTCCAGATAGGCGGTTATCGCCCGCTTGGCCAGAGCCAATCCGGCCGTGGCCTCATCGAGCACGACGATGCAGGCTTCGGTCAGCTGATGGCTGGCGAAGGCCTCGGCCTCCTGGCCGGGTTGAGCGAGCTGCGGACGCACTTCCCGGCGCTCGCCGCGTTCCAGGCTGGCG
This sequence comes from Stutzerimonas nitrititolerans, assembly GCF_003696285.1. GTDB lineage: Bacteria > Pseudomonadota > Gammaproteobacteria > Pseudomonadales > Pseudomonadaceae > Stutzerimonas > Stutzerimonas nitrititolerans. The sequence goes on along the minus strand of NZ_RFFL01000003.1, from coordinate 225,730 downwards.
ACCATGCTTTCGACATAGAGCACGGCATCGGCCAACCTCAGCAAGGCCTGAGGTTCAGGCGACTGCTCGTTGCTCCAGGACGAAACCACCGACAGCTGGGCATGGAGCGTGCTGGCGGCCGAAGACAGGCCGACCATGCCCAGGGTCTTGGCCAGCTTGCCCAGCTGGCTATGCAGGGTCGCATAGGATTCGGCTGGCGCCGTCTTCCGCTCGATCAGATCCAGCAGATCCTTGCAGCTGGCAAGCTCTTCGCGAATGGCTGATGACAGGGAACGCATCACCGCCTGCCCAGGACCGGCCAGACGCTGGCTCTCGTCCTCGATCAGATGATCGGTAAAGGGCAAGGGGCTGAGGGAGAACAGTTCGCGCACCTGGCTGGCCAACGGCCCCGAGCTTTCCGCCAGCGCCACCAGATAGAGCAATTCCTTGAGCAGGCTGCGGGGCGGTTCATAGGCAGGGTTGCCGATCAGTTGCCGCAGCTCGCGATCGAGTCGGGAGAACAACTGCTTGCGCGACTGACGCGGCAGCAGTTGTCCATCCAGCTGGGCTTCGAGTGCCGCACTACCGATCCAGCACAGACGTCCGGCCGGTGCATCGGCGAAGAGGATGTCGAGCCGGGCGAACGCGCGCCCCATCAGTTTCAGGCTCGCCGGTACGTTATCTTCGCGAATGAAGCCAAGCAGACCGACCTGATACATCTGTCTGAGACGACGGGCCTCCGTCGTACGAGCAGCCGGTTCACGCACCGCCACGGCGACCGGTGGACGCGCATGGTCGAGGCGGACGCTGAAGAAGAAGCTTTCCGGCAACGCCGGCTGGCCACCGGCAAGACGCAGGGCATTGATCGGCGGCAGCAGCAGCTCGGGCATCTCCTGGCGGCTGGCATCGACGCTTTCCAGATAACGCCCCAGTACATAGAGCGCATTGCTCAGTGCGGCGAGCTGGGCATCGCGCTCGTCGCCCGCACCGACGGGAATATCCGTGACCAGGTTCAGCACTTCCTGGGCCAAGAGCTCGGCGCCGGTCAGCTCGACGAGCTTGAGGGTGCCGCGAACCTGCTTGAGATTCTCGACCGCCTGTTGCAACAGGCCACCATTGTTCCGGTCGATGATGAAATGTTCGAGGCTCTGTTCTGCCTCTTCCATGGTCGCGAACAGCTCGTCCCGCACCAGGCTGAGTGAAGTAGCTCCAGTAACCATGCCTAGCGCGCCTCCCGCGCAACGTTTAGAGGATGCATCAGTCGGCGAAATCCGGTTTCTGCTTGGTCATGTGGGCGGCCATGGCAACCTTGAGGTCGGCGGATTGCAGCATTGCGGCATTCCAGGTCGCCATGTACTCGAGGCCATCGTCGACCCGGTGATCGCGCATGTAGCGAATCATCTCCTTGGTCCCGCGGATGGCCAGCGGTGACTTGGCGGCAATCTCGGCGGCCAGTGCGAAAACCCCGTCCATCAGCGCCGAGTGATCGACATAGGTGCGGTTGACGAGACCGATGGCCTGTGCCTCCTCCCCGCTCACATTGCGCCCGGTATAGGCCAGTTCGCGCATCATGCCATCGCCGATGATCCGAGGCAGGCGCTGCAGCGTACCCACATCCGCCGCCATGCCCATGTCGATCTCCTTGATGGAGAATTGCGCATCGGCCGTGCTGTAGCGCATGTCGCACGCGGAAATCAGGTCGACCGCACCGCCCACGCAGCAGCCCTGGATGGCTGCGATCACCGGTTTGCGGCAATGGTCGACGGCATTGAGCGAAGCCTGCAGGCTGAGGATCTTGTGTCGCAGCCGTTCGGCGTTGCGACCGATGTCGTTGCCCAGTTGGCTGGCGGCCTGAGCCAGCAATTGCAGGTCGATGCCTGACGAGAAGTGCTTGCCGTTACCGGACAGCACGACGACGCGCACTTCGTCGGTCTCGTCGACCCAGCGGAAGATATCGATGATCTCGCTCCAGAACGCGGCATTCATCGCGTTGGCCTTCTCTGGACGATTGATCGCCACATGGGCGACCTTGCCCGTCAGTTCGACCTGGAAGGCTTGGTATTCAGTCATGCTCTCATCCCCGACAGCAGCAGGCACCGTGGTGCAACACAAGGTTCAACGCCCCGCCAGATACAGCGACGCATAGCCGCGCAACTATAACAACAGCCGGCTGAAAGTGGTTGCACCACGATGTGATGCAGCCCACGGCCTCGCACATGAGCGCCACCCCCGGATACTTTTTCAACCGCCCAGGATGCAATCGACCGTATAGCGCGGCCCGTTGGAATCGGCCTCGCTCTGCAGCCCATGCACGTCGGCATCGAACCCCGGAAAGCGCTTGGCGAAGTTCTGCGCGAACTCAAGGTAATCGACAATCGAGCGCGTCTGGGAGGTGAATCGCTCGCCCGGCATGATCAACGGAATTCCCGGCGGATATGGCACCAGCATCACGGCCGCGATACGCCCTTCCAGCTGCTCGATAGGCACCGCTTCCACCTCGCCACGCACCAGCTTGTCGTAGGCATCCGCTGGTTTCATCGCCAGTTCGGGCAAGGCGGTATACATGCGCCGCATCGCCTTGGCAGTGGCGTTTTCGCGGTAACAGGCATGCAGCGCGTCGCAGAGATCGCGCAGCCCCATGCCCTCGTATGCGCTGCCGCCCGCGCTGGCTACCGCCGGTAGCGCATCGCACAGCGAGACGTTGTTGTCGTAATGCCGCTTGAACTCCAGCAGCTCGGTGAGCAAGGTGCTCCACTTGCCCTTGGTGATGCCCATGGAGAAGAGCACCAGAATCGAGTAGAGACCGGTCTTCTCCACCACCAGTCCGCGTTCCCAGAGGAACTTGCTGACCACCGCGGCGGGAATGCCACGCTCGCTCAGCCTGCCGGCAGCTGTCAGGCCCGGGGTCACCAGCGTGACCTTGATCGGATCGAGCAGTACGTAGTCCTCGGCCAGATGGCCGAAACCGTGCCAGTCGGCGTCCGGCTCGAGCAGCCAGTCACGGGTGACCAGCGCTTCCGGATCCTCTGCAAATGTGGGCTGCCAGATACTGAACCACCAGTCATCCGCCGCCAGATGCTGGCGCAGATTGTTGAGGGCTCTGCGAAAGCTCAGCGCTTCGTCGAAGGTTTCCTGGATCAGCGAGCGGCCCGCGGGCCCTTCCATCATCGCGGACGCCACATCCAGCGAGGCGAGGATGCCGTACTGCGGCGAAGTGGAGATATGCATCATGAAGGCTTCGTTGAAGCGATCGCGATCCAGCTGACGGGTCTGGCTGTCGAGCACATGGATCATCGATGCCTGACTGAAGGCGGCCAACACCTTGTGCGTCGAATGCGTGGTGAACACCAGCGGCCCCTGCTCGCGCGTGTCCATGCCGTAGCGGCCGTCGTAGAACTCGTGGAATGCCGCATAGGCGTACCAGGCCTCGTCGAAATGCAGCACCTCCACACTGTCGCTCAGCGTGCGCTTGATCAGATTGGCGTTGTAACAGAGGCCGTCGTAGGTCGAGTTGGTGATCACCGCCAGTTTGACCCTGGCGGGTCGGCCACGGGTCAGCGGGTTGGCATCGATCTTGGCCTGGATCGACTCGCGGCTGAACTCCTCCAGCGGGATTGGCCCGATGATGCCCAGTTCGTTGCGCGACGGGGTGAGATAGAGCGGGATCGCACCGGTCATGATGATCGAGTGCAGGATCGACTTGTGACAGTTGCGATCCACCAGTACCAGATCGCCCCTGGCCACCATGGAATGCCAGACGATCTTGTTCGCCGTCGAGGTGCCGTTGATCACGAAAAACGTGTGGTCTGCACCGAAGTTGCGTGCCGCCCGGGCCTCGGCGGCCGCCAGCGGTCCGGTGTGATCGAGCAGCGAACCCAGCTCAGGCACCGAGACCGAGAGGTCGGAACGCAGGGTGTTCTCGCCGAAGAACTGGTGGAACGCCTGCCCCACCGGACTCTTGCGAAAGGCCACGCCACCGCCGTGACCGGGCGTATGCCAGGAATAGTTGGAGTCGCCGGTATGCTGGACCAACGCCCGGAAAAAAGGCGGCAGCAGGCCCTCCAGGTAAGATCGCGCCGCCCGGGCCACCTGCCGCGCAAGGAAGGGCACGGTATCTTCGAACAGATAGAGGATGCCGCGCAGCTCGTTGAGATCGGCCATGGCTTCGGCCGGCGCGTTCTCGATGGTAACCTGCTCGCCGAGCGCGAAGATCGGCAGTTGCGGCGCGCGGCGCCGGGCCACGCGTATCAGCCCAACCACATCCTGCAGCAGGCGCTGGTTGTCACCCGCCCCTTCGGCCGCAACGAGAATGCACGCGAGGCCATGGTGGGTGGACGCGACGATGCGCCCTTCGCTGGCGCTTGCTGTAGGCAGGATATGGAAACCGTCCTGCTCCAGTTCGGCAGCGATTTCGCGCACGCGCTGGCCGGCGACGGTATCGGCCTTGATGTCGCGGTGAACGATAAGGATGGGGAATTTCAAGTCTTTGTACATGGAGGATTCCTGAAGACACCTGCCTTCAGGGTAGAAGCTTCATGCACAAGCTCCAAGCAAACCACCGAAACGCTCTCAGGCAGGTTGCGTCTCGGCTTCCATCGGCTGCTCCAGCTGAGCCCAGAGCGACGCGGCGCCAGCCGCTTTCTCGATGGCCGCCAGACGCGCCGCATGGGCGGCCAGTTCGTCATCGCTGGCGCGGATGATTCGGGTAGCCACACGATTGGCCGGCAGGCGCCGGATCGCTGTCGGCTGCTGGCGGCCGCCGTTGGAGTCGTCCCCCTCGCCTGCCAGAGAAAGATGCGTCTGCCCGCCGGTCATGGTCAGGAAGACATCGGCCAGGATCTCGGCATCGAGCAAGGCGCCGTGCAGATCGCGACCCGAGTTGTCGACGCCGTAACGCTTGCACAGCGCATCCAGGCTGTTGCGCTGTCCTGGATGTCGCTCGCGGGCCATCAACAGCGTATCGAGCACCGAGCAGTGGTCGGCGATGTCGGCCCGATCCTGCTGCCCCAGCAGCGCGAATTCGTTGTTGATGAAGCCGATATCGAACGCCGCGTTGTGAATGATCAGCTGCGCGCCCTTGATGAACTCGAAGAACTCATCGGCCACGTCACGAAAGCGCGGCTTGTCGACCAGAAACTCGTTGGTGATGCCGTGAACCGCGATGGCCCCCTCATCCACTTCCCGGTCCGGTTGCAGATAGACGTGGTAGTGCCGCCCGGTCAGCTTGCGCCCGATGACTTCCACACAGCCGATCTCGATGATCCGGTGACCATCGGTGACCGGCATGCCTGTGGTTTCGGTATCGAGAACGACGCTACGCATGGTGTTTGATTCTCTTGCAACGGAATTGAAGGTGGGCCTGGTCTGACTCGGGAGCGCTTCAGGCGAACCGGATCGTCGGGAGTTTACGAGTTGCGGATGCGCGGGCTCAATGCTGCCCCGGCGCCGTCAGACGGGTTGCCGCTTGGCCTGCACCACGCCGCGGTTGGCCAGCAGATCGGCATGTTCGTTGCCGGGATGCCCGGTGTGCCCGCGCACCCATTTCCAGGTCACCTGATGGCGATTGACCTGTTCGTCCAGCAGGCGCCACAGGTCAGCATTCTTCACCGGCTGTTTAGCGGCCGTTTTCCAGCCGCGCTTCTTCCAGTTGGGCATCCAGTCGTTGATGCCTTGCATGACGTACTGGGAATCGGTGATCAAGCGAACCTGGCAGGGCCGTTTGAGTTCTTCCAGCGCACGGATCGCCGCCATCAGCTCCATCCGATTGTTGGTCGTTTCCGCCTCGCCGCCCCAGAGTTCGCGCTCGACACCCTTGTAGACCAGCAACGCACCCCAGCCACCTGGCCCGGGATTGCCCTTGCAGGCACCGTCCGTATAAATCTCGACCGCCTCGTCACTCATCTGGAATTCTTAGCTCTTCTCTATTCAGCATCACGACGGCTGATTTTCGCCACGGGCAGCGGCAGCAGCTTACCCATCCGCTCCCGACGGTTCTGCCGCAACGGCCGCAGTCCGATCATCAGCTTGCGGGCCACCAGCAGGTAAAAGCCTCCCGTGGGCGCCTGCAGCCGCTCGCCGATCATGTCCAGCCGCGTCAGGCGTTTCTGCCAGCGGGCCGAGGAAAGCGGCGGACAATAGCACCCGAATCGTCGTTTCTCCAGCGCGAATCCGAGCAGGTTGAGCCAGTCGCCGACACGGTTCGGACGAATGCAATGCGCCTGGCGCAGGATCTCCCGGGACAGCAGATGGCGCGCACCCCATGCACTCCAGGGGTTGATGCCGACGATCAGCAAGTGCCCACCCGGCCTGACGCTACGCGCCGCTTCACGCAGCACGGCGTGCGGCGACAGGCTGAAGTCCAGGCCATGCTGGAGCACCACCACATCGGCGGCATGCTCGGTCAGTGGCCAGGATTGCTCCTCGCAGATGATTTCGACGCCAGGCATCGGCGCGCCCAGGCGCACGCTGCGCTTGATCTTCTGCGATTCGATGGGCGCATCGACGAAAGGCGCATAGTGCACCAGGTAACTGCCGAAACAGCGCTCCAGCTCGTCCTTGATCACCCGCCGCTCCTGCTCGCGCAACTGCTGGCCCAATGGCCCCTCGAACCAGGCATTGGCCTCGTCGATCAGGGACAACCAGCAGGCATCCGCCTTGGCACTGTGGTCGTGGTTCATGCTCGACTCCATTCATCGGTCCGGTCTGCACGACTACCTTTATGGGTTCGGTTCGACCGGCCTTAGGGTCTACTCCCGCTCCGTACCGGCCCTTCGGCTTGCGACGAAACAGGAACAGACCCTAGGATGCGCCTTTGTCACTGACTTGGCGACCGCCGACATGTTGCAGATAGATGCTTTGCCCGCCTTTACCGACAACTACATATGGCTGCTGCAGGATGTCAGCCGTAAGGAATGTGCAGTGGTCGATCCTGGTGACTGCGCGCCGGTCAGCGCCTGGCTCGACAGTCATCCGGGCTGGAAGCTGACCGATATCCTGATCACCCATCACCATCACGATCACGTGGGGGGCGTGCAACAGCTCAAAATGGCCACCGGGGCACGGGTTGTCGGCCCGGCGAACGAGAAGATCCCCGCCAGGGACGTGGCCCTCGTCGAAGGCCAGCAGGTCGATGTGCTCGGCCACAAGCTGCAAGTCATAGAGGTGCCGGGGCATACGCTCGGCCATATCGCCTATTTCCACGATGATCCACAGTCCCCCTGGCTCCTCAGTGGCGACACGCTGTTCGCAGCCGGTTGCGGCCGCCTGTTCGAAGGCACGGCCGAACAGATGTTCGACTCACTGCAACGCCTTGCCTCGTTGCCAGCGCAGACACGTGTCTACTGCACCCACGAATACACCTTGAGCAATCTGCGCTTCGCGCAGGCGGTGGAACCCGCCAACCCGGCCATCGCCGAGCGGTTTGCCGAAGCGACGCGCCTGCGCGAAGCCAACCGCATCACGCTGCCTTCGGACATCCGTACCGAGCTGGCTACCAACCCCTTTCTGCGCAGCAACGATACGGCAGTGGCCGCAGCCGCCAGTGCCTACAGCCAGAAGCCGCTGGACAATCCACAGGCGGTTTTCCGGGCACTTCGCGCCTGGAAGGATCGATTCTGAGGAACCTCGACCATTCCCCAAAACCGGCTCGTTTGCTTGACCCGTCCGGACGGCATTCCTACACTCCCCCGAATTTTGCGCCAAGGGAAACGTCCAGCCAATGCCGTCCGACTCTTCGAATCGCCCTCTTCCGGACGCCTTGGCAGCCTCCGGCCGGGTCCTGACACTGGCCATCCTCAGCGTACTTGCCGGCTGCCAGAGCACCGCCATGCAGGCGCCAGGATCGGCTCAGACAGCCTCCAGCACGCCTCTTGCCGGTTCGGCGCAAACTCTTTGGCTGATGGAAAAACCCACCAAGCAAGCCCACCAGGACATCTGGGATCGGGTTCGTGACGGGTTCAAGCTGCAGGAATACTTGGGCAGTAACCCACGCATCGAGCAGCAACGACTGGTATTCGCCAGCCGCCCCGAATCCATCGAGATGGTCAGCGAGCGCGGCGCTCCCTACATCCATTACATCGTCGAGCAGCTCGAGGAGCGCAACATGCCGCTCGAGCTGGCGCTGCTGCCGATCATCGAAAGCTCCTACAATCCTTTCGCCTATTCGCCGGCACAGGCCGTCGGCCTCTGGCAGTTCATCCCCTCCACCGGTCGGCACTTCAATCTGCAACAGACCCGCTGGTACGACGGGCGTCGCGACATCACCGCATCGACTACCGCCGCGCTGCGCTATCTCACCTATCTGCACGGGCTGTTCAACGAGGACTGGCTGCTGGCACTGGCGGCTTACAACGCTGGCGAAGGTACCGTCAGCCGGGCTATCGAGCGCAACCAGAAGCGGGGCCTGCCGACCGATTACTGGAACCTGCCGCTGCCCAAGGAAACCCGCGACTACGTGCCCAAGCTGCTGGCCCTGTCGCAATTGATACAGGCACCCGAGACCTACGGAATCAACCTCAGCCCGATCGCCAACGAGCCCTACTTCGAAGTCGTGGCGCTCAAGCACCAGATGGACCTCGCCCGGGTAGCGGCGCTGGTGGAGCTGGACGAAGAAGAAATCTACCAACTCAATCCCGCGTTCACCCGACGCATCACGCTCGACGGCCCGCAGCAACTGCTCATCCCGACCGCCAAGGCGGAAATGCTCGCCGCCAACCTGGCGCTGATGAAGCCTCAGGAACTGGTCAACTGGCAAGAATACAGGGTTCGTCCGGGCGATACGCTGGGTGCCATCGCCAACCGTCACCGGCTGTCGGTCAACGTGATTCGCGACATCAACCGGCTCGACGGCGATCACCTGCGCATCGGTCAGCTATTGAGCCTGCCGCAGCCTGCCGACAGCGGTTCGTCGCGCGAACTGCTCCATGCGGTGTCCCGCAGCCAGTCGACGCCGCGCAGCTACCGTGTACGCCAGGGTGACAATCTCTGGGATATCGCCAAGGCACACAAGGTGACGGTTCATGAGCTGCAAAGCTGGAACAAGCTCTCCGGCAGCAGCCTCAAGGTCGGCCAGGCGCTGTTTCTCCAGGGCCCGGCACCGAAGGCAGCAACCGCCAAGGCGGCTCCGACCTACTACAAGGTCAAGAAGGGCGATTCGCTCTACCAGATCGCCAAGCGCTTCAACGTAGGCATCGATCACCTGCGTAGCTGGAATCCGATGGACAGCTCCATGCTGAAGCCGGGGCAGACGCTCACGCTATACCTGCCCCACTGATCCGCCATGCTGCGGCGCCACGACCCGATGGCGCTGCGGCAAGCCAGGCAGCAAGCTCTGCCCGGCGCTCGGAGGCCCCGCCGCTCCAGCACAGGCGGCGCAAGTCGGATCATTTCCTTCCGCCTGCCTGCGACTGGAAACAAGGCGATACCAGTCCACTACGGCCGCGCTTTTTCCTGCCCATACAAGCTGTTACTGTACTCGGCCGAAAAGCCGAAAGCGCCATGGATCGGATTCACCATCTGATGCGACCCGCCCTATTACCGTTGATCTGCCTGGCCTTGGGCTCCCCCGCGTTTGCCGCTATCAGCGAAAGTCACGGCTACGCGCAGTTCGGCATCCTCAAGTACCCACAGAATTTCACCCATTTCGACTGGGTGAATCCCGATGCGCCGAAAGGCGGCGTCGTACGCCTGATGGCTTCGGGCACCTTCGACACGCTCAACCCCTATACCTTCAAGGGCACGAGCCCCAGCGCCACGCCGGGCTTCTTCCAGTACGGTATCAGCGAACTCAACGAGCCCCTGATGGTGGGTACCGGCATCTACGATCCGTCCGGTGACGAACCTTCCTCGGCCTACGGATTGATCGCCGAATCGATCGAGTACGCGGACAACCGCAGCTGGATCGTCTTCAACCTGCGCGATTCGGCCCGTTTTCACGATGGCCAGCCGATCACCGCCTACGATGTCGCCTTCTCCTATCGCCTGCTGCTCAAGGACGGTCATCCACGCTACCGAACGGGCCTGCAAGGGGTGCGCCGCGTCGATATCCTCAACCGCCACCGCATTCGCTTCGTATTCGAGACGGCCAACGATTCGCTGCTTATCCTGCGCCTCAGCGAACTGCCCGTGCTGCCGCAACACTACTGGAAGGACCGCGACTTCAAGGCCACCACCTTCGAGCCGCCCCTGGGCAGCGGCCCTTACCGCATCAGCAAAGTGCAGCCAGGCCGGCAGGTGGTGTTCGAGCGCGTCAGCAACTGGTGGGGCGCCGATCTGCCGGTCAACCGCGGCAAGTACAACTTCGACCGGGTCGAGGTGGAGTTCTATCGCGACAGCACAGTGGCCTTCGAAGCGTTCAAGGTCGGCGAATTCGATTTCTACATCGAGCACCAGGCCAAGAACTGGGCCAACGGCTACCAGTTTCCCGCCGTGCAGCGAGGGGACGTGATTCGTACGAGCATCCCGCACCAGATTCCGACCCAGACCCAGGCACTGTTCATGAATGGGCGCCGCGAGACCTTTTCCGACATCAGGGTTCGCGAGGCGCTGGGGCTGTTGTTCGATTTCGAATGGACCAATCGGGCACTGTTCTACGAGGCCTATCGACGCAGCGAAAGCTACTACCCGAACAGCGACTTCACCGCCAGCGGGCTGCCTGAAGGCGCCGAGTGGTTGCTGCTCTCTCGTTATCGCAAGCAGTTGCCTCCCGAGGTATTCACCGAACCCTTCCATCTGCCGCGAACCGAGGGTCGGGGCATTCCACGAGCCACTCTGCGCCGCGCCCTGGCGCTTTTCGCCGAAGCCGGCTGGAAGCTCACGGACAACGGCCTTTCCGACAGAAAAGGCCGCCCTCTGCGCTTCGAAATCCTGCTGGTAAACCCGCGACTGGAGCGTATCCTTCAGCCCTACGTAGAGAATCTGGCCCGCGTCGGTATCCGGGCGAATCTGCGCACAGTAGACAGCGCGCAGTACAAGCAGCGCCTGGACCAGTACGATTACGACATGATCCTCGCAACGCTGGGGCAGAGCCTGAGCCCCGGAATCGAACAATGGCTTTACTTCCACTCCAGCCAGGTCGACGTGAAAGGCGGGCGCAACTATGCCGGTATCGCCAATCCGATCGTCGACGAACTGCTGGAGAAGCTGCTCGCCACGCAGACCCGCGACGAACAGGTAGCCGCCTCGCGAGCCATCGACCGCGTGCTGCTATGGAATCACTACACCATTCCAAACTGGTTCATCGATCACCACCGCCTGGCGTACCGCAACCGATTCGCCCACGTCGGCACACCGCCCTACACGCTGGGGCTGAACGCCTGGTGGCTGAAGGACCTGGAGAAGCACCAATGACCCATCGCATTGTGCGGCCCATTCTGCACGCCGGTATTCTGCTGTTCTGCCTGGCCGCGACGGCCCAGGCAGCACCTCGTCATGCACTGACCCTGTACGGGGAGGCACCCAAATACCCGGCCGACTTTCAGCATTTCGACTACGCCAACCCCGACGCGCCGAAGGGCGGCACCTTGCGCCAGGCCGGCTTTGGCAGCTTCGATTCGCTCAACCCCTTCATCAACAAGGGGGTTGCCGCGGACGGAATCGGCCTGATCTACGACACCCTGACCACCAACAGCATGGATGAGCCATTCACCGTCTACGGTCTGCTCGCCGAGAAAATCGAGAAAGGCCCGAACAACGAGTGGGTTCGCTTTCATCTGCGTCCCGAGGCGCGCTTTCATGACGGTGAGCCGGTAACGGCCGAGGACGTTGTCTTCACTTTCGAGACCCTGCTGGCGAAAGGCGCGCCGCACTACCGCGCCTATTATGCCGATGTGGAGGAAGTCGTCGCCGAAAGCCCTCGCCGGGTACGCTTCGACTTCAAGCATGCCGGTAACCGCGAACTGCCATTGATTCTCGGCCAGTTCCCCGTGCTGCCCGCCCACTGGTGGGCCGAACGCGACTTCACCTCGGGAAGCCTGGAGCCACCGCTGGGCAGCGGCCCCTACCGCGTGGAGCGCGTCCAGGCCGGGCGCACAATTCGCTATGCACGCGTCGAGGACTATTGGGGCAAGGACTTGCCGGTGAACCGCGGTTTCTACAATTTCGACCACCTGACATTCGACTACTACCGCGACAACACCGTGGCGCTGCAGGCCTTCAAGGCCGGGCATTTCGATTTCTGGGAAGAACGCACCGCCAAGAGCTGGGCGACCGCCTATGACATCCCCGCGGTGAAAGATGGCCGCATCGTTCGCGAGGAAATCGACAATCACAATCCGGCCGGCATGCAAGGCTTCGTCCTCAACATTCGACGCCCGCACCTGGCTGACCGCCGAGTACGCGAGGCCTTGGGTCTGCTCTTCGATTTCGAGTGGACCAACCGTCAGCTGTTCAACGGCGCCTATACGCGAACCCGCAGCTATTTCGACAATTCCGAACTCGCCTCCTCCGGTTTGCCCGACAAGGACGAGCTCAAGGTGCTGGAGCCGTTGCGCGGCACCATCCCGGACGAGGTGTTCGAAAAGCCGTTCGAACTGCCCCGCACCGAGGCCAACGGCGTGATCCGCGAGCAGATGCGCCAGGCCTATCGGCTGCTTACCGAGGCTGGCTGGAAAATCGAGAACGATCGAATGGTCGACACCGAAGGCAAGCCGGTGAAGCTCGAGTTTCTCCTGGTGCAGGCCGAGTTCGAGCGGGTTCTGCTGCCTTACAAGCGCAATCTCGCGGACCTGGGCATCGAACTGGAGATTCGCCGGGTGGATGTCTCGCAGTACATCAACCGGCTGCGCTCACGTGATTACGACATGATCGTCAGCGGCTTCAGCCAGTCCAGCTCGCCCGGCAACGAGCAGCGCGGTTTCTGGCATTCGACCAGCGCGGACAACCCCGGCAGCCGCAATTTCATCGGTCTCAAGGACCCGGCGATCGACACACTGGTCGAGGGGCTGATCGCCGCCGATTCACGCCAGGAGCTGATCACCCACACCCGTGCGCTGGATCGTGTGCTGCTGTGGGGGCATTACGTGGTGCCCAACTGGCATATCAAGTCGTGGCGAGTGGCTTACTGGAACCATCTCGCACATCCGACCGTTACGCCGCGACAGGACATCGGCCTGATGACCTGGTGGCGCAAACCCGATGCCGCCACCCCTGCCGCCGACCCGGCAGAAGCGCAGAAGGCCGAGAAAGCCGGCGTCCCTGCGCCAGCGATCGCGCCGGATGACACCGAGGCGGAGCGCTGAGCATGCTCGCTTACATCTTCCGGCGCCTGCTGCTGATCATCCCCACCCTTTTCGGCATTCTGCTGATCAACTTTCTCATCATCCAGGCCGCGCCCGGCGGGCCGGTCGAGCAGGCCATCGCCAAACTGGAGGGTTTCGAGGGCGCCACCAGCCGCATCGCCGGCGGAGGATCGGAAGTTGCCATGGCCGGCACCAACTACCGCGGCGCACAGGGGCTCGACCCCGACCTGGTGGCGGAGATCGAGCGCCTCTACGGTTTCGACAAGCCGCCTGCCGAACGCTTCTGGATCATGCTCAGCAATTATCTGCGCCTGGATTTCGGCGAGAGTTTCTTCCGCGATGCCAAGGTCACCGACCTGATCATCGAGAAGATGCCGGTATCGATCTCGCTGGGGCTGTGGAGCACTCTGATCATGTACCTGGCCTCCATCCCGCTGGGAATCGCCAAGGCGACGCGGCATGGCAGCGCCTTCGATGTCTGGACCAGTTCGGCGATCATCGTCGGCTATGCAATCCCGGCCTTCCTGTTCGCCATCCTGCTGATCGTGCTGTTCGCTGGCGGCAGCTACTGGAACTGGTTTCCGTTGCGCGGGCTGACGTCCGCCAACTTCGAGGAGTTGAGCTTCGCCGGCAAGCTCATCGATTACTTCTGGCACCTGGCGCTGCCGGTCACCGCGCTGGTGATTGGCAACTTCGCCACCCTCACCCTGCTGACCAAGAACAGTTTCCTCGACGAAATCAACAAGCAATACGTCATCACCGCACGCGCCAAGGGCCTGAGCAAGAATCGCGTGCTCTACGGACATGTGTTCCGCAATGCCATGCTGATCATCATCGCCGGCTTCCCGGCGGCCTTCATCGGCATGTTCTTCACCGGCTCGCTGTTGATCGAGGTGATCTTCTCACTGGACGGCCTTGGCCTCCTTAGCTTCGAAGCGGCGATCAATCGGGACTACCCCGTGGTGTTCGGCACCCTCTTCCTCTTCACGCTGCTAGGCCTGGTGGTGAAGCTGATCGGCGACCTGACCTATACGCTGGTCGACCCGCGCATCGACTTCGAAAGCAGGGAGGCCTGAGATGAAACTGACTCCGCTCAATCAGCGCCGGCTCGCCCTGTTCAAGGCCCACAAGCGCGGCTGGTGGTCGCTGTGGATCTTCCTCGCGCTGTTCGTGCTCAGCCTGGGCGCGGAACTCATCGCCAACGACAAGCCCATCGTGGTGCGCTTCGATGGCGGCTGGTATTTCCCGGTATTCGAGCGCTATCCCGAAACCACCTTCGGCGGCGAGTTCCCGCTGCAGGCCAACTACAAGGGCCCCTACATCCAGGAGCTGATCGAGGCGAAAGGCGGCTGGATGATCTGGCCGCCGATTCCCTTCGACTATTCCAGCATCAATTACGACCTGCAGGTCCCCGCGCCAGGCCCGCCATCGCTGGACAACTGGCTCGGCACCGACGATCAGGGCCGTGACGTGCTGGCACGGGTGATCTATGGCTTCCGTATCTCGGTGCTGTTCGCGCTGACGCTGACGCTGATCAGCTCGGTCATCGGCGTCATCGCCGGCGCCCTGCAAGGCTTCTATGGCGGTTGGGTCGATCTGATCGGGCAACGGGTGCTGGAAATCTGGTCCGGCCTGCCGGTGCTCTATCTGCTGATCATCCTCGCCAGCTTCGTGCAACCGAACTTCTGGTGGTTACTGGGCATCATGCTGCTGTTTTCCTGGATGAGTCTGGTGGACGTGGTCCGCGCCGAATTCCTGCGCGGACGAAACCTGGAGTACGTGCGTGCGGCGCGAGCGCTCGGCATGCAGAACGGCGCCATCATGTTCCGGCATATCCTGCCCAACGCGATGGTTTCGACCATGACCTTCATGCCGTTCATCCTCACCGGTGCGATCGGCACCCTGACCGCGCTGGATTTCCTCGGCTTCGGTCTGCCGCCGGGCGCGCCGTCCCTGGGTGAGCTGGTCGCACAGGGCAAAGCCAACCTGCAGGCACCGTGGCTGGGCATCAGCGCCTTCGTCGTCCTGGCCGTGATGCTGACGCTGCTGGTGTTCATCGGCGAGGCTGCACGCGATGCCTTCGATCCAAGGAAATAAGATGGCTGACAATCTGATCGAGGTTCGCAACCTCGCCGTGGAATTCGTCAGCGGCGAGCAGACCCAGCGCGTGGTCGAGGGCGTCAGCTTCGACATTCGCAAGGGCGAAACCCTGGCCCTGGTCGGCGAAAGCGGTTCCGGCAAATCGGTGACCGCCCACTCCATCCTGCGGCTGCTGCCCTACCCCTTGGCTCGTCATCCGGCCGGAAGCATCACCTATGGTGGGCATGACTTGTTGCAGAGCGACGAAAAGCACATGCGTCGCATCCGTGGCAACCGCATCGCCATGGTGTTCCAGGAGCCGATGACCTCGCTCAACCCGCTGCATACCGTCGGCATGCAGATCAACGAGGTCCTGCAGTTGCACAAGGGGCTGCGTGGCCGGGCCGCCACCGCACGCACGCTGGAACTGCTGGAACTGGTGGGCATACCCGAGCCTCGCAAGCGCATCCGCGCCTATCCTCATGAATTGTCTGGCGGTCAGCGCCAGCGGGTGATGATCGCCATGGCGCTGGCCAACGAACCCGAGCTGCTGATCGCCGACGAGCCCACCACGGCGCTCGACGTGACGGTGCAGCTGAAAATCCTCGAACTGCTCAAGGAATTGCAGCAGCGCTTGGGCATGGCGTTGCTGCTGATCAGTCACGATCTGAACCTGGTCAGACGCATCGCGCATCGCGTATGTGTCATGCAGCGCGGTCGTGTCGTCGAACAGGCATCCTGCGAACAACTGTTTCGTGCGCCGGAGCATCCCTATACTCAGGAACTGCTCGGCGCCGAACCCAGCGGAGGTCCGGTGCCGGTCGAGGCCGCCCCGCCATTGCTGGAAGTGAAAGATCTGCGTGTCTGGTTTCCGATCAAGAAAGGCGTGCTCAGGCGCACCGTCGATCACATCAAGGCAGTGGATGGCGTCGACTTCAGCCTGCCCAAGGGACAGACGCTGGGTATCGTGGGTGAAAGCGGTTCGGGCAAGTCGACATTGGGGCTGGCCATCCTGCGGTTGTTGTCCAGCCGCGGAGAGATCCGCTTCCAGGGACAAGCGCTGGAGGATTTGTCGCAGCGAAGGATCCGGCCGTTGCGTCGACAGATGCAGGTGGTGTTTCAGGACCCCTACGGTAGCCTGAGTCCACGCATGTCGGTGGGCCAGATCATCGGTGAAGGACTGGACATCCACCGGATGGGCAGCCCGGAGGAACGAGCGCAGGCAATCATCGATGCGCTGATGGAGGTGGGATTGGATCCCGAGAGCCGCCACCGCTACCCCCACGAGTTTTCCGGTGGGCAGCGGCAGCGCATAGCCATCGCGAGGGCGCTGGTACTCAAGCCGGATCTGATCCTGCTGGACGAACCGACCTCCGCGCTGGACAGAACCGTGCAACGGCAGGTCGTCGAGCTACTCCGCTCGCTGCAGGCCAAGTACAACCTGACCTACCTGTTCATCAGCCACGACCTGGCTGTGGTACGGGCGTTGAGTCACCAGATGATGGTGGTCAAGCAGGGAAAGGTAGTGGAACAGGGTGCGGCCGAGGCCATCTTCGCCGCCCCGCAACATCCGTATACACAGCAGTTGCTGGAGTCCGCCTTTCTGGCGCCGGCACCTGAACAACCAGAAGAGGGACAAGCACATGGGTTTTCTTACCGGTAAGCGCGTACTGATCGTCGGCGTCGCCAGCAAACTGTCGATTGCCTCGGGTATCGCTGCGGCCATGCATCGCGAGGGCGCTGAGCTGGCCTTTACCTACCAGAACGACAAGCTCAAGGGACGCGTCGAAGAATTCGCCGCAGGCTGGGGCTCCGGTCCGGAACTCTGCTTCCCCTGCGACGTGGCGAACGATGAGGACATCGTCAAGGTATTCGAAGAGCTGGGCAAGAAGTGGGATGGCCTGGACGGCATCGTGCATTCGGTAGGCTTCGCCCCTGGCGATCAGCTCGACGGCGATTTCACGGAAGTCACCACCCGTGAAGGCTTCAAGATCGCCCACGACATCAGCGCCTACAGCCTGGTGGCCCTGGCCAAGGCAGGCCGGCCGATGATGAAGGGCCGTAACGGCTCCATCCTCACCCTCTCCTACCTGGGCGCCGAACGCACCATGCCCAACTACAACGTCATGGGCATGGCCAAAGCCAGTCTGGAAGCCGGCGTGCGTTACCTGGCCGGCAGCCTTGGCCCGGAAGGCACCCGCGTCAACGCCGTCTCCGCCGGCCCGATCCGTACGCTCGCCGCATCCGGGATCAAGAGCTTCCGCAAGATGCTCGCGGCCAATGAGAAGCAGACACCGCTGCGCCGCAACGTGACCATCGAAGAAGTCGGTAACGCCGGCGCGTTCCTCTGCTCCGACCTGGCCTCCGGCATCAGTGGGGAAATCCTCTACGTCGACGGTGGTTTCAACACCACCGCGATGGGCGCGATCGAAGACTGAACACCAGATTTCGTCAACGCAAAAGCCCCGGCAGCGCAAGCTGCACGGGGCTTTCTTATGTCGCGAGAGCCGAGGCCGTCTGCTACGTCAGCAGAACCGCTTCATGAAAAAAGCCCCGTCAGCATGCTGAACGGGGCTTTTCCTATGGCTCTCAACTTGCCGTCAAAGCCTCTCTATCTTGGCCTCGGCGTGCTGCTTCTCGCGATAGGCCGCGAAATCCTGCTGGCCGCTGCGCGAAGCCAGGAAGCGGCGGTAGTTCTGCTTCTCCTCGGCGCTCAGTTCGCCATCCGGTTCGCTGACGCCATTCAGGCGAATCACCACATAATCGCCGGAGGCGAGCGTCACGCCACTGAAGGTGGAGCTCTCACCCTCGGGTTTGGGCATCCGGAACACTGTCTGCAACACGGCCGGTGCGACGCCGTCCTGGCCCCGGGTTGCCGCCTCGACAGATTGCCATTGTCCTTCGACCTCGCCACCTTCACGGAGCGTTGCCAGCAGCTTTTCGCCTTCGCTACGTGCCTGCTCGGCGGCCTTGCTGTGCTGCAGCTGCTCGAAAATACCATCGCGCACTGTTTCGAACGCCTGCACTTCAGGCTCGAGGTGCTGCTTGATACGCACGGCAACGACGGTATCCGGATCGAGTTCGATCACACTGCTGTTGGCACGATCCATCAGCACTTCATCACTGAAGGCTGCCTGAATGACCTGACGATTGGCTGCGATGCCTTCACCACCCTCGCGCCCGAAGGGCTCCGTGGTCTTGACGGTCAGACCGAGCTCCTGCGCAGGCTGCTCCAGGTCGGCTGATTCGAAAGCCAGATTCTCGAGTTCCTTGGTCACTTCCACGAAGCGTTGTTCGACCTGCTGTGCTTTCAGCTCACGCTCCAGCTCCGGCTTCATGCTCTCGAAGCTCGGCACTTCGGGCGATTGCACACCCAGCAGCTTGATCAGATGCCAGCCGAACTCCGAACGTACCGGCGCAGACACCTGGCCTTCCTTCAGCGCATAGAGCGCATCTTCGAATGCCGGATCGTAAACGCCCGGACCGGCATAGCCCAGGTCTCCCCCCTCGTTGGCCGAACCGGGATCATCGGAGTGCTCCTTGGCCAAGGTGGCGAAATCCCCACCGGCTGCCAGTTGAGCGGCAATCTCCTCCAGCTGGGCCTTGGCCTCGGCATCGCTTGTACCATCCACCTCGATGAGGATATGCGCAGCGCGACGCTGTTCGGCCAGATTGCCGATCTGTTGGCGATACAACTCCTGCAGCTCTTCTTCCGACGCGTCGACCTCGTCGAAGTAAGCCTCCTTGTTCAGCTCCACGTATTCCAGCACGACCTGCTCAGGCGAACGAAAACGTTCGGTGTTGGCTTCGTAATACTGGCGAGCTTCCTCATCGCTGACCTGCACCGCACTGCTGTCCGCCGCGACGGTGATGCTGGCGAAATCGCGCGTCTGGCGCTCCAGCTGAGCGAAGCGCTCGATCTGCTGATCGGTAACGAAACCCGATCCCGATATCCCCGCGCGCAACTGGCCGATGAGCATCTCCTGCTCGAGCAACTGGCGGAACTGCATCCGCGTATAGCCCATCTGCTGGATGACCTGGTCGAAGCGAGCCGCGTTGAACACACCATCGACGGCGAATTCCGGGGTCTGCAGGATCAGCTGATCCAGAGCAGCCTGGGAAAATGCGAAGTCGGCATCCCGAGCCCCCTGCAACAGCAGGGTTCGGTCGATCAGCGCACCAAGGGCGGAATCACGCATCAGCTTGTCATCGAACAGCGAGGCGTCGAAATCCGAGCCCAGCTGCTGCATCAGCTGTCGGCGCTGCATGTTTACCGCCTGGTTGAGCTCATCCAGCGAAATCTCCTCGCCATTGACCTCAGCCGCGTTTCGGGCATTACCCGAGGAATTGAAAATCGCCTCGAACCCCGTCAACGCCAACAGAACGACGATGATGCCGATGATGGTTTTGGCAATCCAGCCTTGTGAATTGTCCCTGATGTTCTGAAGCATGCGTCCCCCAGGAGTCAGCTGCGCAATAGTGTCTGCAGCACGGGTGGAAACCGGATAAAAGAAAGGCGCATCCAGGGATGCGCCTTCTCGGAGCTTTTGGAGCGGTTGGGCTTATCCCCCAAGCCAGAACGCAGCAGGCACTGCCTGCTCGACAATCGCTCCAGGTCAGGTTCAGCGTTAGCTGATGGCTGACGGGATCGGAAAACGCTTAGTTGACCGCGTCTTTCAGAGCCTTGCCTGCTTTGAAGCCCGGGATCTTGGCAGCAGCGATGTTGATCGGCTTGCCAGTTTGCGGGTTGCGGCCAGTGCGAGCTGCACGCTCTTTGACAGCAAAAGTACCAAAACCAACCAGTACCACGGAATCACCAGCCTTCAGGGCACCAGTGACGGATTCAATTACTGCGTCCAGCGCGCGGCCAGCAACAGCTTTCGGGATATCAGCAGATGCGGCGATGGCATCGATCAGTTCCGACTTGTTCACTCTAAGTCCCCTTATTTCTGTTGAGTCATTCTTCGTTTTTTAAGATGTAAGCAAAGCAGTGCAGGAATCGCATTGACGCAAAGGGAGGTCTTATAGCAAGGCCTCCAAAAATGTGTCAACAACGCTTCCAGCCTAATGCGTGCTGATTCGCTCCTTGGAATCAGTCTCGCGCTTATCGTCCTTTGCAACAATATCGGGAGCCGCATCAGACAAGGGCTCCGGCGCGTATTGCAGCGCAATTTGCAGGACCTCGTCAATCCACTTCACCGGTTTAATCTGCAGGTCCTGCTTAATATTTTCAGGAATCTCCTTCAGGTCTCGCTGGTTTTCTTCCGGGATGATGACCGTCTTGATTCCCCCCCGGTGCGCCGCGAGCAGCTTCTCTTTCAGGCCACCGATCGCCAGCACCTGGCCGCGCAAGGTGATCTCGCCCGTCATGGCGACTTCGGCGCGCACCGGTATCTGGGTCAGTGCCGACACCAGCGCCGTGCACATGCCGATGCCCGCGCTGGGGCCATCCTTGGGCGTCGCCCCTTCCGGGACATGGATGTGGATGTCCTGTTTCTCATGGAAGTCGGGAGCCAGCCCCAGGCTACCGGCACGGCTACGGACCACTGTCAGCGCTGCTGTAATCGATTCACCCATGACGTCGCCCAGCGAGCCGGTCTTGGTCAGGCGGCCCTTGCCAGGAACCACGGCAGCCTCGATGGTCAGCAGCTCACCGCCTACCTGGGTCCAGGCCAGCCCCGTCACCTGACCGATCTGATCCTGCTGTTCGGCCAGGCCATAACGGAACTTGCGCACGCCGAGGAAATGCTCGAGCGTCTTGGGGGTTACCTGAACACTGAAGCTCTTGTCGGCCGCATGCTCCTTGACCACCTTGCGGCAGACCTTGGCCAACTGGCGTTCGAGGCTGCGAACGCCAGCCTCGCGCGTGTAGTAACGGATGATGTCGCGAATCGCCTCTTCCTCGAACTGCAGCTCGGCCTTCTTCAGGCCGTTGGCCTGAATCTGCTTCGGTGCCAGGTAGCGAATGGCGATGTTGATCTTCTCGTCCTCGGTATAGCCCGGCAGACGAATCACCTCCATGCGGTCCAGCAGCGGCGCCGGGATGTTCATCGAGTTGGCCGTGCAGAGGAACATCACGTCCGAAAGGTCGTAATCGACTTCGAGGTAGTGATCGTTGAAGTTGTGATTCTGTTCGGGATCGAGCACCTCGAGCAAAGCCGAGGCCGGATCGCCCCGCATGTCGTTGCCCATCTTGTCGATCTCATCGAGCAGGAACAACGGGTTGCGCACTCCCACCTTGCTCATCTTCTGGATCAGCCGGCCCGGCATCGAGCCGATGTAGGTGCGCCGATGGCCGCGAATCTCGGCCTCGTCGCGCACGCCACCCAGCGCCATGCGTACGAACTTGCGGTTGGTCGAACGCGCAATGGACTCGGCCAGCGAGGTCTTGCCGACACCGGGTGGTCCGACCAGGCAGAGCACCGGGCCCTTGAGCTTCTTCACGCGCTTCTGCACGGCCAGGTACTCGAGGATGCGATCCTTCACCTCCTCCAGGCCGTAGTGGTCGGCGTCGAGCACTTCTTCGGCCTTGGCCAGGTCCAGGCGCACCTTGCTCGCAGCCTTCCACGGCACGTTGACCAGCCAATCGATGTAGGTACGCACCACGGTCGCTTCGGCCGACATGGGCGACATCTGCTTGAGCTTGTTTAGCTCGGTGGTCGCCTTGACGTGCGCATCCTTGCTGAGGCCAGCGTTCTCGATGCGCTTCTTGAGATCATCGATTTCGTTGTGGCCTTCGTCGATATCACCCAACTCCTTCTGAATGGCCTTCATCTGCTCATTCAGGTAGTACTCGCGCTGGCTGCGCTCCATCTGCTTCTTGACGCGGCCACGAATGCGCTTCTCGACCTGCAGCAGGTCGATCTCGGCATCCAGCAGGGCCAGCACATGCTCGACGCGTGCCGGCAGATCGGTGATTTCGAGGATTTCCTGCTTCTGCTCGATCTTCAGCGCCATATGAGCGGCCATGGTATCCACCAGCCGCGCCGGTTCCTCGATGCTAGCCAGCGATGCCAGCACCTCGGCTGGCACCTTCTTGCCCAATTGCACGTACTGCTCGAACTGACCAAGCAGACTGCGAGTGAACACTTCCGCCTCGCGCGCATCGAGCGCGGACTCGTCGATCAGCGCCACTTCGGCTCGGCAATGTCCGTCGGCTTCGACGAAACGCTCGATCATCCCGCGCTGCTCGCCTTCGACCAGAACCTTGACGGTACCGTCGGGCAGCTTGAGCAACTGCAACACCGTGGCCACAGTGCCTACGCGGTACAGCGCATCTTCAGCGGGATCATCGTCCGCCGGGTTCTTCTGGGCCACGAGCAGAATCTGCTTGTCGCCCGACATCGCCGACTCGAGCGCTTCGATGGATTTTTCACGCCCAACGAACAGCGGTATCACCATGTGCGGGTAGACCACGACATCGCGCAGCGGCAAAAGGGGCAATTCGATGGTTGTCTTCATAAATTCAGCTCTACGACGGCCATACGGCGGTAAACGGGAGAAACATACCCTGACGACACAAGATGAGGGCGCGATCCGTAAAAAACAAGGATCACCGGGAAAATGCAAAGGGGCCCGAAGGCCCCTTTTTCGATCACGCGTCAGGCGCTGCCTTGGCGGGCGGCTCGCTGTTCTCGTAAATCAGAAGTGGCTGAGAGGTGCCTTCGATCACGCTCTCGTCGATGACCACCTTGCTGACGTCCTTCTGGGAAGGAATCTCGTACATGGTATCGAGCAGCACCCCTTCCAGAATCGAGCGCAGGCCGCGAGCACCTGTCTTGCGCTCCAGCGCACGCCCAGCTACCGCCTTGAGCGCATCCGGACGGAACTCCAGATCGACCCCTTCGAGCTCGAACAGCTTGGCGTACTGCTTGGTCAGCGCATTCTTCGGCTCGGTAAGAATCTGGATGAGTGCGGCTTCATCCAGCTCGTCCAGCGTCGCGATGACCGGCAAGCGGCCGACGAACTCGGGAATCAGACCGAACTTGACCAGATCGTCAGGCTCCACTACCCGCAGGGATTCGCCGATCTTCTTGCCCAGATCCTTGCTGCGAACCTCGGCATTGAAGCCGATGCCACCCTTGGTGGAACGTCCCTGGATGACTTTCTCCAGGCCCGCGAACGCACCGCCACAGATGAACAGGATATTGCGCGTATCGACCTGCAGGAACTCCTGCTGCGGATGCTTGCGCCCACCCTGCGGCGGAACCGATGCAACAGTACCCTCGATCAGCTTGAGCAGTGCCTGCTGCACGCCCTCGCCCGACACGTCGCGCGTGATCGACGGGTTGTCGGACTTGCGTGAAATCTTGTCGATCTCGTCGATGTAGACGATGCCCATCTGGGCCTTTTCCACGTCGTAGTCGCACTTCTGCAGCAGCTTCTGGATGATGTTCTCGACATCCTCGCCCACGTAGCCCGCTTCGGTCAGCGTGGTCGCGTCGGCGATGGTGAAAGGTACGTTGAGCAGCCGCGCCAGCGTTTCGGCCAGCAGCGTCTTGCCCGAACCGGTAGGACCGATCAGCAGAATGTTGCTCTTGCCCAGTTCGACTTCTTCTTTCTTGTCGCGCTGGTTCAAGCGTTTGTAATGGTTGTAAACAGCCACTGCGAGGATTTTCTTCGCGCGTTCCTGACCAATGACGTACTGGTCGAGAATGCCGCTGATCTCCTTGGGCGCAGGCAGTTTTTGCGCGCTGCTCTCGGCCTGGGCTTCCTGCACCTCCTCGCGGATGATGTCATTGCACAGGTCGACGCATTCGTCGCAGATAAAGACCGAGGGGCCGGCAATCAATTTGCGTACTTCATGCTGGCTTTTGCCGCAAAAAGAGCAATAGAGCAGCTTGCCGGAATCCTCGCCGTTGCGGGTATCAGTCATTCGATCGATCCAATCGGGAAGGCTTGAAACACAAGATGAAGGCAATCGTGGGCTTTTTCAAGCCCACGCACTAGCCGGATATCGCCAGACCAGCGTGATCAGACGGCCAGCTGGCGCTGGGTCAGAACCTGGTCGATCAGTCCGTATTTGACGGCTTCCTCTCCGCTCATGAAGTTGTCGCGGTCAGTGTCGCGTGCGATCACTTCCAGCGGCTGGCCGGTGTGCTCGGCCATGACCTTGTTCAGACGCTCGCGGATGGTGAGGATCTCGCGCGCATGAATCTCGATGTCCGACGCCTGGCCCTGGAAACCACCCAGCGGCTGGTGAATCATCATCCGCGAGTGGGGCAGGCAGTAACGCTTGCCGGCCGCACCGCCGGTAAGCAGCAACGCGCCCATGCTGCAGGCCTGGCCGATGCAGATAGTCGATACGTCCGGCTTGATGAACTGCATGGTGTCGTAGATCGACATACCGGCCGTCACCGAGCCGCCCGGGGAGTTGATGTACAGGTGAATGTCCTTCTCGGGGTTTTCCGCTTCGAGGAATAGCAGCTGCGCGACGATCAGGTTGGCCATGTGGTCTTCGACCTGACCCACCATGAAGATCACTCGCTCCTTGAGAAGACGGGAATAGATGTCATAGGCACGCTCGCCGCGCGCCGACTGCTCGATGACCATTGGCACCAGACCGCCAGCGGCCTGAATGTCCGGAGCTTGCATAAATGAATTGCGGGACATGTCCAGCGATACTCCCTATGTCATGCCTCAAATACATAAGCCAGCACGAGGCTGGCTTATGAATGATGTGCTCGATCGTTGAAGAAGATCAGGCCGCTTGCGGTGCTTCCGCTGGCTTAACCGCTTCCTCGTAAGAGACCGATTTGTCGGTCACCTTGGCCTGCTGCAGAACAGTATCTACAACTTGCTCTTCGAGCACAACCGAACGGACTTCGTTCAGTTGCTCGTCATTTTTGTAGTACCAGGACACCACTTGTTCAGGCTCCTGATACGCGGAAGCCATCTCTTCGATCAGCTCGCGAACACGCGCATCATCGGGCTTGAGCTCGTACTGCTTGACGACTTCAGCAACGATCAGACCGAGCACGACGCGACGCTTGGCCTGCTCCTGGAACATCTCGGCCGGCAGCTGCTCGGGCTTGATGTTACCGCCGAACTGCTGAACGGCTTGTACGCGCAGACGATTGACTTCGTTGTCGATCAGCGCCTTGGGCACCTCGATCGGGTTGGCACTGACCAGCCCTTCCATGACCTGGTTCTTGACCTTAGTCTTGATGGCCTGACGCAGTTCGCGCTCCATGTTCTTCTTCACTTCGGCACGGAAGCCTTCGAGGCCACCTTCCTGAACGCCGAACTGGGCGAAGAACTCGTCATTCAACTCCGGCAGCTGAGGTGCTGCGACGCTGTTGACGGTAACGGTGAACTCGGCGGTCTTGCCGGCCAGATCGAGGTTCTGGTAATCCTCGGGGAAGGTCGGGGTGATCACGCGCTCTTCGCCGGCCTTGACACCAACCAGTGCTTCTTCGAAGCCCGGAATCATGCGACCCGAGCCCAATACCAGCTGGGTGCCCTTGGCCGAGCCACCGGCGAAGACTTCACCGTCGATCTTGCCGACGAAATCCATGTTCAACTGGTCGTCGTTCTCGGCTGCACGCTCGACGTTCTCATAGCGGGTGTTCTGCTTGCGCAGGATGTCCAGCATGTTGTCGACGTCGGCATCGGCAACCTCGGCCTGCGGGCGCTCGATCTCGATGGACTCGAAGCCGGCAACCTTGAACTCGGGGAATACTTCGAATGTAGCGACGTACTCGAGGTCCTTGCCCTTCTCGAACACTTTCGGCTCGACGGCAGGCGCGCCAGCCGGGTTCAGCTTCTCGGCAACCACGGCTTCATAGAAGGTGGCCTGGATCAGATCGCCCAGCGCTTCCTGGCGAGCCGCCGCTTCGTAACGCTGGCGGATCACGCTCATCGGCACCTTGCCGGGACGGAAACCTGGGATCTTGGCACGACTGGCGGTCTGTTGCAGACGCTTGTTGACTTCGGTCTCGATGCGCTCGACCGGCACGCCAATGGTCATGCGGCGCTCAAGAGCGGAGGTGCTTTCAACAGAAACTTGCATGGATTTTCCTCGTTGCACAGACATAAGCCGGGCGTTCCGGCCCCAGAATGGGCAAGCATTCTAGTGGCTCGCATTACAGAAGTCACCCTGGCCCGACAATGCGATTGCAAAAGTATGAGCAACGACGCTTCGAGAAAAATGGTCGACGAAACGAAGCTATATAAGGAAGCAATGGCTTCGTAAGTCTCGAGCGAGGACCAGCGACTGCGGGCCCCTTGCTCACGGCGCCTTGAGTCAGCCGCCACTGGCGTTCATGAAGCGCAGCACCTGCACCTCGCCGTTGCTGGCGAACTCGTGACGCCACGGCTTGCGCTGCAGCGCAGCGTGGATGGTGTCGATCAGCGGCTGGTCGCTGGTCGGGTGGCGGCGCAGCAGTGCACGCAGGTCGACGGAATGCTCGTGGCCCAGGCACAGCAGCAGGCGACCTTCCACGGTCAGCCGCACGCGGTTGCAGGTGGCGCAGAAGTTGTGCGAATGCGGCGAGATGAAGCCGATGCGCGTCTGCGGATGCTCCGGCAGGCGCACATAGCGCGCCGGGCCGCCGCTCTGCTCGGCCGAATCGATCAGCGCGTGACGCTCGGCGATCAGCGCCTTGACCTCGTCGCTGGAGCAGAAGCTCTCGCCGCGCGAACGGCCGACATCGCCCAGCGGCATTTCCTCGATGAAGCTCAGGTCCAGCCCGCCGGCGATGGCGAAGTCCACCAAGTCGGCGACTTCCTCTGCGTTGCGGCCCTTCATCACCACGGCATTGAGCTTGATCCGCTCGAAGCCGGCGGCGCGCGCCGCATCGATGCCGTCGAGCACCTGCTGCAGCTGGCCGGTGCGCGTAATGGCGTGGAATTTCTCGGCGTCCAGGCTATCCAGACTGATGTTCAGTCGCTTGACCCCGGCCCGTACCAACGGCGCGGCGAGCCTGACCAGTTGCGAGCCGTTGGTGGTCATCACCAGTTCGCGCAGCCCCGGCAGCGCGGCGATGCGCTCGCACAGGCCGACGATGCCCTGACGCACCAGCGGCTCGCCGCCGGTGAGGCGAATTTTCTTCACGCCCAGGCCGACGAAGATCCGCGCGACGCGCTCCAGCTCCTCCAGCCCGAGCACCTGCTGGCGCGGCAGGAAGGTCATGTCCTCGGCCATGCAGTAGACGCAGCGGAAATCGCAACGGTCGGTCACCGACAGGCGCAGGTAGTCGATGGCGCGGTCGTGGGCATCGCGTAGTCGAGTCATCGCTAAGACCTCTGAAGCTTCGTAGGGTGGATGACGCTTTTTTCATCCACCATGGCCCTCACAGGCTCGTTCGTGCCGCCGAAGGTGGAAAACGCTGCGCGGTTTTCCACCCTACGGTTATTGCATCAACGGCGTTTCCGCACCCTGCAGGTGGATGCCTTCGATATTCGCCGCGCCGACCAGACCCTGCAGATACTGGCTGACGCCGATCTGCCAGACGCGCTGGTTGAGTTCGGCGCGGATCGAACCAGCCACCGCCTCGTAGGGCAACTGCTCGCCGTCGATACGCTGGTCGACGAACACCAGGTGGTAGCCGTAGCGGCTTTCCAGCGGCTGCTGGCACAACCCGGCGGGAAGGCGGAACAGCTGGCGTTCGAATTCCGGCACGGTCTGGCCCTTGCTGATCTGCCCCAGCGCCCCGCCCTGTTCCTTGGACGGGCACGCCGAGTGTCGCAGCGCCAGTTCGGCGAAGCCTTGCGGGGCCGCCTGCAGCTGCCCGAGCAGCTCCAGCGCCTGCTCGCGGGCCAGGCTGCGCGCCTCGACGTCGTCCGCCGCACAGGCCAGCAGGATGTGCCGCGCGGCCAGCAGCGGCGCGCTGAAGAAGCGCGACCGGTTGCCGCTGTAGTAATTGCGGCACGTGGCCTCGTCGGCCAGCGGCAGCGGCACTTCGCGCTCGATCAGCGCGCGGGTGGCGGCCTCTTCCTCGCTTTCGCCGGACGCCGCCTGTACCACCAGGCCCAGTTCGCCGATGCGCTGCTGCAGCAGCTCACGCAGCACCAGCGCCTGGACCGCCAGGTAGACGGCCTCGTCGCGACTCTCGGCGGGGTGGTACTGCAGCTCCCGGGCGATGGCCTGCGCCGCGATCTCCACGCCATTGACCCGGACCCGCGGCCATTCCTGTTCGCTGCTGGCGATCAGCGACGGCTCGCCGGCCGCCTCGTCGATCTCCGGCTCTACTTCACGTGGCAGCTCCTCGAACAGCGGCGCCTCGGCCGGCACCTCGATTTCCGGGCGGGCGCCGCCACCGCAGCCGCCGCCTCCCGTGATTCCACCGCATCCACAGCCCATGATGAATACCTCGATAAAGCCGTAATAAGGTCGCTCCGGTCCGTCGGCTGGCCAACGCCCAAGGCGCCGACCAGCGGGACGTCACACCGGGCTCTTGCTCTTCGCCGTGGCGTAGCCGGGCGCGGCGGCCGGCGCGGCGGTCTCGCGCGCCGGCGCCTCGTAGCCACGCGGGCGTTGCGCGCGCGGCATGGCCGGCTTGACGCCCTTCTGGCGGACGATCTGGTAGCGCCGGCCCAGGTACCACACCGGCGCGCTGACGATGTGCACCAGGCGGGTGAAGGGGAACAGCACGAACAAGGTGACGCCCAGCAGCACGTGCAGCTTGTAGATCAGGCCGACCGACTCGATCGCCGCGGCGGCCTTGACCGGCTGCAGGGTGACCAGGCTCTGCGCCCAGGTGCCCAGCAGCACCATCACCGAGCCGTCCATGTGGCCGGTGGAGGCGACGATGGTCAGCAGGCCCAGCACCAGTTGCGCCAGCAGTACGAACAGGATCATCACGTCGCTGCCGTTGGAGGTGGCGCGTACACGCGCATCGGTCAGCCGGCGATGGATCAGCAGCACCAGGCCGATCAGGCAGAGGATGCCGAAGAAGCCGCCGGAGACCATCGCCAGCAGTTGCTTGGCGCCGCTGCTGATGAAGTGGTGGTAGAGGGCTTCGGGCATCAGCAGGCCGACGAAGTGGCCGCAGAGGATGAACAGGATGCCGATATGGAACAGGTTGCTCGCCAGGCGCATGCGCGTGTTGGAGAGCATCTGGCTGGAGCCGGTCTTCCAGCTGTACTGCGACAGGTCGAAGCGCGCCCAGCTGCCGATCAGGCAGATGGCCAGGGCGATGTAGGGATAGGCCCCGAACAGCAGGAAATTGAAGTCAGACATTGCGCACCTCCTGGGCGAGCGCGGCGGCCGGCCCGTCATGCTTGAAATCGGTCCAGTGCAGCGGCACCGGGCTTTCCTCGCGGGCCTTGCCCGGCCCGCTCGACATCGATGGGCAGCGATCCTGCTGCTCGGCCTGGAGGAAGTTCACCTGCTCCTCCTCCCAGACCTTGTCGAGGGCCTCCAGCGAGTCGTCGCGCTGCTCCGCGGCGACCTGCTCGCGCAGGCCGCTCAGGGTTTCCTGCACCGGCTCGCCGGCGATCTGCAGCAGCGCACGGAAACACGCGGCGTGCGGGCTTTCGCGCTCCTGCAGGCGGGCCGCCAGTAGCGCCAGCAGGTGCGCGACGTCGGCCAGCCCCTCGCGGGCCTCGAGGTCCTCGCGGGTGGCGAGGTACTCGAGATACAGCGGGACGTAGTCCGGCAGCTCGCGTACGCCGATGTCGAAACCGGCCTCGGTGTACTGCGCCATCAGGTCGACCATGGCCTGGCCGCGGTCGCGGGACTCGCCATGCACGTGCTCGAACAGCAGCAGCGACAAGGCGCGGCCGCGGTCGAACAGGTCGGTGTAGCGCTCCTGCACGTCCATCAGATCGCCGTGGCAGAGCTCGTCGAGCAGCGCGCGCAATTCGGCGCGCTGCTCGGGACTGATCTCGTGGGCGGAGGTGATGGCCATGGCCAGTTCCAGCTGATGCTCGCGCAACTGGGCGGTCGGGTAGTCGAGCAACAGGGAAATCACTTTCAGGATTCGCATGTTCAGTCCTCCCACAGTTGCACGGTCTTGATGATGTCGCGGCGGTTGGCCTTCCTGGCACCGAACATATTGGTGTCCGAGGCGCCCGAGCAGCCGCTGCCGAAGCTGAAGCCGCAACCGGAGCGCTCGGCGAAGGCGTCGCTCATGGCCTCCTCGCGGTGCGCGCTGGGGATCACGTAGCGGTCCTCGTAGTTGGCGATGGCCAGGTAGCGGTACATGTCCTCGACCTGGGCCACCGACAGCCCGACGCTCTTCAGTACCTCCAGGTCCTGCACGCCGTCGACCTGCTCGGCGCGCTTGTAGGCGCGCATGGCGAGCATGCGCCTGAGCGCCAGCTTGACCGGCTCTTCGTCGCCGGCGGTAAGCAGGTTGGCCAGGTAGCGCAGCGGGATGCGCAGGCTGTCGACGTCCGGCAGCACGCCATCCATGCTGATGTGGCCGGCGGCCGCGGCGTTCTGGATCGGCGACAGCGGCGGCACGTACCAGACCATCGGCAGGGTGCGGTACTCCGGGTGCAGCGGCAGGGCCAGCTTCCAGTCCACCGCCATCTTGTAGACCGGCGACTTCTGCGCGGCCTCGATCACCGACATCGGCACGCCGTCGTTCAGCGCCTGCTCGATGACCTGCGGGTCGAAGGGGTCGAGGAAGATCTCCAGCTGCTTCTGGTACAGGTCCTGCTCGTTGACGGTGCTGGCCACTTCATGGATGCGGTCGGCGTCGTACAGCAGCACGCCGAGGTAGCGGATACGTCCCACGCATGTTTCCGCGCAGACGGTCGGCATGCCGGCCTCGATGCGCGGGAAGCAGAAGATGCACTTCTCGGACTTGCCGCTCTTCCAGTTGAAGTAGATCTTCTTGTACGGGCAGCCGCTGATGCACATGCGCCAGCCGCGGCACTTCTCCTGGTCGATGAGGACGATCCCGTCCTCCTCGCGCTTGTAGATCGCCCCGCTCGGGCAGGACGCCGCGCACGCCGGGTTCAGGCAGTGCTCGCACAGGCGCGGCAGGTACATCATGAAGGTGTTTTCGTACTGGCCGTAGATGTCGGCCTGGACCTTGTCGAAGTTCTTGTCCTTGCGCCGCTTGGCGAACTCGGTGCCGAGGATTTCCTCCCAGTTCGGCCCCCACTCGATCTTCTCCATGCGCTGGCCGGAGATCAGCGAGCGCGGCCGCGCCACCGGCTGGTGCTCGGAGATCGGCGCGGTGTGCAGGTTCTGGTAGTCAAAGTCGAACGGCTCGTAGTAGTCGTCGATGGTCGGCAGGTCAGGGTTGGCGAAGATGTTCGCCAGCACGCGAAACTTGCCGCCGATCTTCGGGTTGATGGTGCCGTCGCCGTTGCGCACCCAGCCGCCCTTCCACTTGTCCTGGTTTTCCCACTCCTTGGGGTAGCCGATGCCGGGCTTGGTCTCGACGTTGTTGAACCAGGCGTATTCCATGCCTTCGCGGCTGGTCCAGA
Source organism: Stutzerimonas nitrititolerans (assembly GCF_003696285.1). Classification (GTDB taxonomy): domain Bacteria; phylum Pseudomonadota; class Gammaproteobacteria; order Pseudomonadales; family Pseudomonadaceae; genus Stutzerimonas; species Stutzerimonas nitrititolerans. Next base: position 194,051 of record NZ_RFFL01000003.1, on the reverse strand, counting down.
CGTTCTTGCAGGTGATCGAGCAGGTGTGGCAACCGATGCACTTGTCCAGGTTCAGGACCATGCCCACTTGTGAACGAATCTTCATGGCATCAAATCCTCAGATATCTTGCGGCAGGGGTTGCGGCAGGTCGTGGCCGTTCGGCCCGTCGAGCCAGTCGACCTTGGCCATCTTGCGCACCACGACGAACTCGTCACGATTGCAGCCCACGGTGCCGTAGTAGTTGAAGCCGTACGCCTGCTGGGCGTAGCCGCCGATCATGTGGGTGGGTTTCAGCACCACGCGGGTCACCGAGTTGTGGTGGCCGCCGCGGGTCTTGGTGCTCTCGGCGCCGGGCACGTTCACGATGCGTTCCTGGGCGTGGTACATCATCACCATGCCCTCCATCACGCGCTGGCTGACCACCGCGCGGGCGGTCAGCGCGCCGTTGGCGTTGAAGCACTCGATCCAGTCGTTGTCCTCGATGCCGGCCTTCTTCGCGTCGATCTCGCTCATCCACACGATCGGTCCGCCACGGCTCAGGGTGAGCATGATCAGGTTGTCCGAGTAGGTGCTGTGGATGCCCCACTTCTGATGCGGGGTGATCCAGTTGAGGACGATCTCAGGGTTGCCGTTGCTCTTCTTGCCCTTCACGTAGTCGGTGGTGCGGGTGTTGATCGGCGGCCGGTAGCTCATCAGCTGCTCGCCGAAGGCCTGCATCCAGGGGTGATCCTGGAAGAACTGCTGGCGACCGGTGATGGTGCGCCACGGGATGTACTCGTGGACGTTGGTGTAGCCGGCGTTGTACGACACATGCTCGTCTTCCAGGCCTGACCAGGTCGGGCTGGAGATGATCTTGCGCGGCTGCGCCTGGATGTCGCGGAAGCGGATCGCCTCGTGCTCCTTGGGCAGCGCCAGGTGGCTGTGGTCGCGGCCGGTGAACTGCGACAGCGCGGCCCAGGCCTTCACGGCAACGTGACCGTTGGTTTCCGGTGCCAGGCTGAGGATGACCTCGGCGGCATCGATGGCCGACTCGATCTTCGGCCGACCCAGGCTGACGCCCTCCTCGCGCACGATGTAGTTCAGCTCGCCGAGGAAATCGACTTCATCCTGGGTGTTCCAGTTGATGCCCTTGCCGCCGTTGCCGAGCTTGTCGAGCAGCGGGCCGAGGGAGCTGAACTTCTTGTAGGTGGCCGGATAGTCGCGCTCGACCACGGTCATGTTCGGGCAGTTCTTGCCCGGCTGCGGATCGACGCCAGCGGTTTTCCAGTCGGTGCCGCCGAACGGCTGGGCCAGTTCGCCGGGGCTGTCGTGCAGCAGCGGCACGGTGACCAGATCCTTCTCCACGCCCAGATGACCTTCGGCCATCTTCGAGAAAGACTTGGCGATGCCCTTGTAGATCTCCCAGTCGGAACGCGCTTCCCAGGCCGGATCGATCGCTGCCGACAGCGGGTGAATGAAGGGGTGCATGTCCGAGGTGTTCATGTCGTCCTTCTCGTACCAAGTCGCGGTCGGCAGAACGATGTCGGAATACACGCAGGTCGAGGACATGCGGAAGTCGAGCGTGGTGACCAGGTCGAGCTTGCCGATGGCGCCGTCTTCCTGCCATTCGGCCTCGAGCGGCTTGAAGCCGTCGCGCTTGCCGAGGTCCTCGTTCATCACGCCGTTCTTGGTGCCCAGCAGGTACTTGAGCATGTACTCGTGGCCCTTGCCCGAGCTGCCCAGCAGGTTGGAGCGCCAGATGAACATGTTGCGCGGGAAGTTTTCCGGGCTGTCCGGCTGCTCGCAGGAGAAGCGCAGCGAGCCGTCCTTGAGCGACTGGGTGACGTAGTCCACCGGCGACATGCCGGCCGCTTCGGCATCACGGCAGATCTGCAGCGGGTTGCGGTTGAGCTGCGGCGCGCTGGGCAGCCAGCCGGCGCGTTCGGCACGGATGTTGTAATCGAGCATGTGCTCGGGGAACTGCGATTTGTCGGCCAGCGGCGAGAGCACTTCGTGCATGCTCATCTTCTCGTGGCGCCACTGCGAGCTGTGGTTGTAGAAGAAGCTGGTGCCGTTCATCTGCCGCGGCGGACGGCTCCAGTCGAGGCCGAAGGCCAGCGGCAGCCAGCCGCACTGCGGACGCAGTTTTTCCTGACCCACGTAGTGAGCCCAGCCGCCTCCGGTCTGGCCCACGCAACCGCACAACATCAGCATGTTGATCAGGCCGCGGTAGTTCATGTCCATGTGGTACCAGTGGTTCATCGCCGCACCGACGATGATCATGGAACGGCCATGGGTCTTGTCGGCGTTGTCGGCGAATTCGCGGGCGATCTGGATCGCCTTTTCGCGCGCCACGCCGGTGATGACTTCCTGCCAGGCCGGGGTGCCCGGCACGCTGGCGTCGTCGTAGCTCTTGGCGACGTTGCCGCCCCCCAGACCACGGTCGATGCCCAGGTTGGCGGCCATCAGGTCGAACACGGTGGCGACCTTGGTGGTGCTGCCGTCGGCCAGGGTGATGCTGCGCACCGGGACGCGGCGCAACTGGATGCTCTCACCTTCGGCGTGCTGGAAGTGCTCGTGGAGGATGCCGCCGAAATACGGGAAGGCGACCTCCGCCGTCTCCCCGCCCTCGATCTGGGTCAGGGCGAGGTCGACGTCGCGGCCGTCCTTGCCTTCGCGGGCTTCGATGTTCCACTTGCCCTTCTCGCCCCAGCGGTAGCCGATGGAGCCGAGCGGCGAAACCAGCTCGCCGGTGCTGCCGTCGACGGCGATGGTCTTCCACTCCGGGTTGTTGTCCTGGCCGAGGTTGTCGGCCAGGTCGGAGGCGCGCAGGAAACGGTCGGCAATGTAGCTGCCGTCCTTCTCGTTCAGGCGCACCAGCACCGGCAGGTCGGTGTAGCGCTTGGCGTAGTCGTGGAAGTACGCGCTCGGCGTCTCGAGGTGGAATTCCTTGAAGATGACGTGGGCGAAGGCCTGGGCCAGCGCGGCGTCGGTGCCCTGCTTGGGGTTGAGCCAGAGGTCGGTGAGCTTGGCGACTTCGGCGTAGTCCGGGGTGATGGCGACGGTCTTGGTGCCCTTGTAACGGACTTCGGTAAAGAAGTGCGCGTCTGGGGTACGGGTCTGCGGGACGTTGGAGCCCCAGGCGATGATGTAGTTGGAGTTGTACCAGTCGGCCGACTCCGGCACGTCGGTCTGCTCGCCCCACACCTGTGGCGAGGCCGGTGGCAAATCGCAGTACCAGTCGTAGAAGCTCAGACACACGCCACCGATCAGCGACAGGTAACGGCTACCGGCGGCGTAGGAAACCATCGACATGGCCGGGATCGGCGAGAAGCCGATGACGCGGTCCGGGCCGTACTGCTTGACGGTGTAGACGTTGGCCGCAGCGATGATCTCGTTGACCTCCTCCCAGCTGGAACGGATGAAGCCGCCCATGCCGCGCTTGCTCTTGTAGGACTCGGCCTTGACCTTGTCTTCGACGATGCTGGCCCAGGCGTCCACCGGGGCCATGCTGGCCCGCGCTTCGCGCCAGAGTTTGAGCAGCGGTTTGCGCACCTTGGGGTATTTGAGGCGGTTGGCGCTGTAGATGTACCAGCTGTAGCTGGCCCCACGCGGGCAGCCGCGCGGCTCGTGGTTGGGCAGATCGTTACGAGTGCGCGGGTAGTCGGTCTGCTGGGTTTCCCAGGTGATCAGGCCGTTCTTCACGTAGATCTTCCAGGAGCACGAACCGGTGCAGTTCACTCCGTGGGTGGAGCGCACGATCTTGTCGTACTGCCAGCGCGAACGGTAGACGTTCTCCCAGTCGCGGGATTCGATACGGGTTTCGCCATGACCGTCGGCGAACTCGCCTTGCTTGCGATTGAAGAAGCGCAACTGGTCGAGTAGATGGCTCATCTTTTTCTCCTTTACGGACGCCAGCGACTGGCGTCCGCGTTACAAATCAGGCATTGCCGGCACGCATGCACCGGCAATGAATGGCTACTTGCCGACGGCAGCCTGTTCGGCGATTGCCAGGTCGACGGATGACACGAAGTACTCTTCGGCGAAGGCGCCTTCAGGCTCCTTCAGCCAGAAGAAGCAGATGACGAAACTGAGCAATGCGCCGGTGGCGATGATCAGGAAGAACTGCGAAGGCGTAACGAAGGTGTAGAGGGTCAGATAGAACACCGCGCCGACGTTGCCGTAGGCACCGGCCATGCCGGATATCTGGCCGGTGATACGGCGCTTGATCGAGGGGATGATGCCGAAGGTGGCACCCTCCGCTCCCTGCACGAAAACCGAGCAGAAAATAGTGATGACCACGGCAATGAACAGTGGCCAGCTAGAGCCCATCAGCCCCATCAGCAGAAAACCCAGGGCGATGCCGAGCATGTAGGCCAACATCACGAAACGGCGATTGCCGAAACGATCGGAGACCAGGCCGCCGATGGGCCGCGCGAGCAGATTCACGAAGGCGAAGGAGGCTGCAATGATCCCCGCCGTCGTGGCCGAAAGCCCCCAGGTCAACTCGAAGAACATGGGCAACATCGACACCACGGCCAATTCCGCGCCGAAGTTGGCGAAGTAGGTAGAGTTCAGCGCCACCACCGAGTTGAACGGGTATTTGTCGTCCTCCGGTACGCCCTTGCGCAGAATCGGCACGTTGACCCGCAGGATCTGCACGATCTGGTAGAGCACCACCAGCACGATCACGCCGTGACAGGCCCAGGCCCAGCTGGCTCCTATGTAACCCATCTTCTCGATGCGCCAGACCAGCACCGAGAGGACACCGACCATGGGAATGGTCCAGATGATCAGCTTGAACATGTCGCCCCAGCTGCTGACCTCCATGGCCGCCACCCTGCGCGGCTTGTGCTGCACTGTGCCCGCCGGGCCATCGGTGATCGCGAACCAGTAGAACACCCCGTAGGCCGCCATGATCAGCGCCGTCGTAGTAATCGCGTAGCGCCAGCCGTCGTCCCCTCCGAACGCGTGCAACGCGATCGCGGGCAGGCTCATCGCCGCCGCAGCCGAACCGAAGTTGCCCCAGCCGGCATAGAAGCCTTCGGCGAAGCCAATATCCTTGGGTTTGAACCACATGGCGGTCATGTGAATGCCGACCACGAAACTGGCGCCGATCGAGCTCAGCACCAGCCGCGAGATAAGCAGTTGCACCCGCGAGTCGCCCATGGCGAAAGTGATCGCCGGCACCGCCATGGTCACCATCAACACGGAAAACACCCGCCGTGGGCCCCATTTGTCCAGCGCCATGCCCACCAGAATCCGCGCGGGAATGGTCAGCGCCACGTTGGCGATGGCAAACAGTCGCAAGTCGTCGGCGGTCAGCCAGTTCGCGCTCTTGAGCATGCTGGTGGCCAGCGGCGCCATGTTGAACCAGACGAAGAAACAGATATAGAAGGCGATCCAGGTCAGATGCAGCGCTCTTATTTCCGGCTGCCGGTATTTGAACAGATCAGAAACTTTCATTACGACTCTCCCCCACTCAAAGAACGGCTGGACAGGCCTGAATAAGCACAGGACAAGTTGCACGCCTGGCCAGGAATGAACTGACGCTACCGAAAGTCATGAAGTTGAATTCCTCGACCAGCGCATCTATCGACTGGCCGATTACATTTCCGTCCGGTTCGTGACTACGCCGGGCAATCACCAGAAGGTCGGGAGTCAAGTTCTGTACGGCCTTCAGGATCACCTTGCGCGCATCACCTTCACCGACAATCACCTCGACATCGAAACCTTGTTCGCTGACGCTCTCAGCGGTTTCACGAACGGCCGCGGTAAACTTTTCCCTGGCTTGCAGATAATTGCTCTCACTTGAACTACTGGTGTCCAGATTTTGTTCAACCACAGCAATCAGAATGATCATTGGCTGCAACTTTCCGAACATATCCAGGGTGCGTTTCAGTGCGAGCCGCGCATTACGCGAATCGTCATAGGCAAACATGATGTTCATGGACTTCGCTCCAATGGCTGGCTTGTCGATCAGGGGTTCTTCACATAAGCGTTGGGGCGCAGGTAGAACCACCAGTTGAGGACCAGGCACAGCACGCAGAAGACGGCGAAACCGTACATCGCCAGTTCCGGTGCGCCGGCCTTGATCTGATTGCCGATCACCATTGGCGCGACGAAGGAGCCATAGGCGGCCACGGCCGAGGTCCAGCCCAGCACCGGGCCGGCCTTGTCGCGGTCGTAGATCACGCCGATGGTGCGGAAGGTGGAACCGTTGCCGATTCCCGAGGCGGCAAACAGCACCAGGAACAGGATGATGAAGGCGAAGAAGAAGGTTTCCGGTTGGGTCGAGCCGTAGGCCTGTTGCATCACGTAGCCCAACGCCACCGAGGACGCGATCATGACCACCGAGATCACCTGGGTGACGATCGAGCCGCCGAGCTTGTCGGCGATCCAGCCGCCGAAGGGGCGAGTCAGCGCACCGATGAAAGGACCGATCCAGGCGTAGGTCAGCGCACTCGGCGCGTTGGGGTTGACCACGCGGCTCACGCTGCCATCGGCGGCGACTTCGCTGACGTAACCGAAGATCACCGTGATCGACAGCGGCAGTGCCATGGAAAAGCCGATGAAGGAGCCGAAGGTCAGGATGTACAGCACGCTCATCGACCAGGTGTGCTTGTCGCGGAAGATCTCGAACTGGCGCTTGATGTTCGGCTTGATGCTGCCCGGCAGCATGCGCAGCAGACCCAGCGTCGCAATCATGATCAGCGGCATGGCCAGCCACATGTTCAGCACGCCCAAACCGAAGGGCTTGGGCAGGTACAGGTAGAGACCCGCCGCGGCGGTCAGGAAGCCAACGCCATAGAGACCGAGAATCTTGCCGAAAGCCGCCAGGGTATGGCCCGGGTTGGGCGTGATCGGCAGCAGGTTGTTCATGCCGAACCAGCCGATGATGGCCAGCGGCACCAGCAACAGCATCCATACCCAGCCGGCGTTCTGGATCCAGGTATCGGAACCCGCAGGAATCCGCCCTATCAGCGTGCCGCTGTCCTTGACCAGGGCCATGGGCTCACCGCCGATCGCGCCGAATATGCCTGCCGTCATCACCAGCGGGATGACGATCTGCATGGTGGTCACGCCGAAATTGCCGAGCCCGGCATTCAAGCCCAGCGCCAGCCCCTGCTGGCTCTTGGGAAAGAAGCCGCTGATGTTGCTCATGGAGCAGGCGAAGTTGCCGCCGCCGATCCCCGAAAGCAACGCCAGCAACTGGAAGACCCAGAGCGGCGTACGGGTGTCCTGCAGAGCGATGCCGGCGCCCACCGCCGGGACCATCAGCAACGCGGTGGTGAGGACGATGGTATTGCGCCCGCCGGCGATACGGATCATGAACGACGCGGGGATGCGCAGCGTCGCGCCCGCCAGGCCGGATATGGCGGTAAGGGTGAACAGTTGCGCCGGCTCGAAGGGAAAGCCCAGATTGAGCATCTGCACCGTGATGATTCCCCACATCAACCAGACCGCAAAACCCAACAACAAGCTGGGTATGGATATCCAGAGATTGCGGGTCGCGATTCTTCTACCGGTGGATTGCCAGAACTCGGCAACTTCCACGTCCCACTTTCGGATATTGGTCATAACTGCCTCGCTCCGTTAAATGCAATCCGGGCAGGAGGCTACGGCCAGCTATGGCCGGTTAAACTTGACCATGGTCATCATTGATTTATATGCAAGAGCCAGATAACAACGAACTACCCACTTCGATATACCCAATTAATTCCAGGCAAAGCGACTGTTTACGGGAGTTCAGGATCGAATTCGACACCGCTGAATAAATGGGTAGCGTCAATTTAACGCGTTGGGAGTATCCCGCCGCCCATAGTAAAAACAATGACCAGCGAGTAACGTGGCGACACCAGATAAATGAGGACGAGTCGTGAGCCATTCGGATATAACTCACTCGCCCTTGCGGAACTCGATCGTTCAGCACACCACGCTGGCGTTCATTCTCGTTATAGGGGTCACCCTTTGCAGCATGCTCGGCGGCATGTATATGGCCGACTCCATACAGGGAGATGCCGAAGCCTTGAACAAGGCCGGCAGTCTGCGCATGCAATCCTACCGGCTGGCCCTGCTCGCGCTGGAGAACGAGGAGCAGCTGCTGCAGGAACACATCGCGAAGTTCGAACAGACACTGCTGGATTACTCCCTGGCCCGGGCGATAGGCAACGACCCGGCCAGCACCCTGCATCGCCTGTATGGCAAGGCCGTCGAACGCTGGCGCGATTCGATGCTGCCGCTGCTACAGAACCAACCGCGTCAGATACGCGCCTTTCGCGCCGAGGTGCCGGTTTTCGTCAATGAACTGGACCAGTTCGTCCACGCCCTGCAGGTCAAATCCGAGGGCAAGCTGGCGGTGATTCGAGGCCTGCAGATCGGCACGCTGCTGTTCACCGTGCTGATGGCCTTCTTCGTGCTGCTGGGCGTATACAGCAACCTGATCACCCCGCTCCGCGAACTGACGCGCCTGGCCCAGCAGATAGGCCGTGGCGATTTCCGCAGCAAGGCCTATTACGAGGCGCGCAACGAGCTGGGTCTGTTGGCCAGGGCTTTCAACAAGATGAGCGATGAACTGGCCGACCTCTACGATCACTTGGAACGCAAGGTCGATGAGAAGACCGCTCAGCTGCAGCGCAGCAACAATTCGCTGGAGCTGCTGTTCAACAGCGCCCGCAGCCTCTATCGCAGCTCAGCCGACCCCATTCCGGAGCTGGCCAGCCTGCTGCTGCCGGTCCAGCGCTCGCTGGGTTCGGGGCCGGTGTCGTTGTGCCTCAACCACGCCTCGCAGAAGACCTGTTTCAGCGCCCATACGGCAGTCAGTGCGGAGCGTCAGCCACCCCACTACTGCCGACTTCCCGATTGCGAGCAGTGCCCGGTTCACGCAGGCGACGGCAAGCTCGCAGGCGGCACCGAACTGATCAATTTCGCCCTGCGCTCGGGCAACAGCGAATTGGGCACGCTGCGCGTCGAACAGCCGCAAGGGGTGGCGCTGGAGCCCTGGCAAGAACAGTTGCTCAGCGCGGTGGCGGAGCTCTTCGCCGCCTCCCTCGGGCTGAGTCAGCTGGGCCAGCAACAGGCGCGCCTGGCACTGATGGAAGAGCGCGCTGTCATCGCCCGGGAGCTGCATGACTCCCTCGCCCAGGCGCTGTCGTATCAGAAGCTGCAACTGAGTCGCTACAAGAAACAGATCGCCAGCGGCCACCCGAAGGCCGAACTGGATGCCACCCTGGCGGAGATCCAGGACGGGCTGAACGCTGCCTACCGGCAGTTGCGCGAACTGCTCACCACCTTCCGCATCAAGCTGGACATGCCGGGGCTAGCCGCCGCGGTGCGTACCACGGTGCTCGAGTTCAGCAGCCATTCGGGCGTGGATATCTGCCTGCGCTATGCACTGGAGCATTGCCCGCTGTCCCCCAACGAGGAAATTCACTGCCTGCAGATCATCCGCGAGGCGTTGAGCAACGTCATCAAGCATGCCCAGGCGGCGCGCTGTGATCTGTGGCTGCATCAGGACAAGCACGGCCTGGTGCATATCTGCGTCGACGATGATGGAATCGGCATCGACGTGAACAAAAGCCCCAACGGCCATTACGGCCTGAGCATTCTCGCCGAGCGCGCCGGCAGCCTGCATGGCCGTCTGAAGATCGGCCGGCGCCGTGAAGGCGGCACGCAGGTGCATCTGCAGTTTCTGCCGGCCTACCGCCGCATCCCCTTGCAGCAGGAGATTGAAACCACGTGAACGACGAAGACAAGACCCGCATTCTGCTGGTCGACGACCATCCCATGATGCGCGGCGGCATGCGCGCCCTGCTGGCCATGGAAGACGACCTGCTGCCAGCGGCGGAAGCCGGTACCGGTGCCGAAGCCCTGCGGCTGGCCTGCGAACTGGAGCTGGACCTGATTCTGCTCGACATGAACATGCCGGGCATGGACGGCCTGGAAACCATTCGACAGCTACGTGCGGCCGGCGTTGAAGCGCGCATCGTCATCTTCAGCGTCTCGGACGATCACGCCAACGTGCTGGCGGCCCTGCGCGAAGGCGCCGACGGGTATCTGCTCAAGGACATGGAGCCCGAAGAACTGATCAGCCAGATTCGCCTCGCCGCACTGGGCAAGCTGGCGTTGAGCCCCGAACTGACCCGGGTGCTCGCCGAAGCGATCCGCGAACGCCCCAAACCAGGCCACGGGGTGCCGATGGCCAGCCTGACCAAGCGCGAGCGAGATGTGTTGCGGCTGATCGCCAAGGGCCAGACCAACAAGATGATCGCGCGCAAGCTGGACATCAGCGAAGGAACCGTCAAGGTCCATGTGAAAAACCTGCTGCACAAGCTGGGATTGCGCTCACGCGTCGAAGCCGCCGTATGGGTTCTCGAACACGAACGAATACGAAACTGAAGGACCTGCCCTGCCACGCTGAACGGGCTGTCAGCCCGATCTCTGCAGGGAGCTTCAGCAGCCATCCAGCAAGCGCTGCGGCAAGAACGCAGCGCGCTTGCCTGCCCGTCAAAAATATTCGTGATCAAGTTCAAATCGCGTCAATTGAGCGCTTTTCGGCCCAATTGTCGCACCTTGACGGCAATCAATGGCAAAGATCATAAGCAGCCTATCTTTCGCTCCAACACAACCAAGGAGCACTGCCATGAGCCACCCCAGTCCATCCCGCCTGTCCCTCGCCCTGCTGGCTGCCGGTCTCGCCTGCAGCTCGGCGGCCACGGCTGACGAGCAGTTCAGCTCGCTGTTCACTGACGCCAAGCCCATCTTCGACCTGCGCTATCGCTACGAGCACGTCGACCAGGACAACAGCCTGAGCAACGCCAACGCACAGACATTGCGTACCCGCTTCGGCCTGCAGAGCGGCAGCTGGTACGGCTTCTCCGGGCTGATCGAAGTCGACAACGTCAGCCGCCTCGGCGATGCCGCCTACAACAGCACCCGCAACGGGCAGAGCGATCATTCCACCGTGGTCGACCCCGACGGCAGCGAGGTCAACCAGGCGCTGCTGCGCTATGACCACACCCTGGGCAGCGCGGTGGTCGGTCGCCAACGCATCAACCTCGACAATCAGCGTTTCGTCGGCGGCGTCGGCTGGCGGCAGAACGAGCAGACCTACGACGGCATGCTCGGACAGCTGAAACCATTCGATGGGCTGACCCTGACCTACGCCTACATCGACAACATCAACACCATCTTCGGCCCGGACGACAACCGCTACGACAACCGCAGCAACCCGGCCAACATCGAAGGCCACAGCCACCTGATCAACGCCCAGTACGTGCTGATGCCCGAGCTGACGGTCACCGCCTACAGCTATCTGCTGGGGCTCGACAACATCGCCAGCAGCGCCGCGGCGGATTTCGGCACCCTCTCCAGCAAGACCCACGGCTTGCGCCTCAACGGCAACCTCTCGGGTGTCAGCTATGCCCTGGAATACGCACAGCAGCGCGACTACGCCGGCAACCCACTGGAGCTGAGCAGCGAGTACTACCTGGCCGAGTTGGGTTACACACTCAAGGGCGTGGCACTCAAAGGCGGAATGGAGATCCTGGGAGGTGATTCCGGCCCCGGCAACCGCGCCTTCCAGACCCCGCTCGCCACCAAGCACGCCTTCCAGGGCTGGGCCGACAACTTCCTGCTCACGCCTGAAAAAGGCATCAAGGACGCCTATCTGGGCGGCAGCATGCCTCTGCTGGGCGGCACGTTGCAGGCCTGGTATCACGACTTCCGCGCCGAACGCGGCAGCGAACAGTACGGCACGGAGATCGACGTCGGTTACAGCCGCCCCGTTCCGCTGCTGAAAGGCCTGGTCGCCACCGTCAAATACGCCGCGTACGACGCGGACGACAACGGCGTCAACACCGATAAGTTCTGGGCACAGCTGCAATACAGCTACTGATGAAATGGGCGGCCTGCCCTAGGGACTGTTGCCATTTCGGCGCGAACCGCGTTGCTGCGGCAAATGGCAACAGTCCCTAGTCGCAGGCCGCCGAATCGACCATGGATCGCGCCGCCAGCCTGCTGGCGACACCTGCAGAAGGATGTTTTGATGATTCGATATTTGCTGAGCCTGTCACTGGCGCTCGGTCTGCTCACCTGTAGCCAGCCGGGCCAGGCGGCGATAAGCGATGCGGAAGCGGTGAACCGCGCCGGCATGCAACGCATGCTGAGCCAGCGTATCGCCAAGAGTTACCTGATGCTGGGTACCGAAACGCGGGCGGAGGTCGCTGTCATCCAGCTCGACCAGAGCATCGCCGACCTCGAAACCAACAGCCAGCTGCTGCAAGAATATGCACCGACCGCGCCGATACGCGCCGCGCTGAGCGAGGCCAGCGAAACCTGGCAGCGTTACCGCGAAGCCGTGCTGACCAGCCCCAACAAGGAGCGTGCTCTGCAGGTTCTGCAGCTCAGCGAACAGGCTCTGGAGCAGAACGAAAAGCTGGTGAAGCTGATCGAGCAGCATACCGGAAACCAGGTGGCCCAACTGGTCAACCGCAGCGGCCGCCAGCGCATGCTCAGCCAGCGCATCGCCAAACTGTACCTGGCCATGAGCTGGCACCTCCCGGTGGAACAGCTGCGCACCGAGTTCGATGCCGCCGTCCAGGAATTCGACCAGGGCATCAAGGACCTGCGTGGGGCGCCACAGAACACCACAGAGATCAACCAACGTCTCGATCAGATCGCCACGCAATGGCGCTTTGCCCAGGCCGGCTTCAGCCTGGCGGACGATTCGCGCTACGTGCCGACCGTCATCGTCACCACCACCGAGACACTGCTTGGGAAGGTCAACGAGCTGACCGGACGCTACGAGGAGCTGGCCAGCGCCAGATGATAGGCATCTGATACCGAGCCGTTACGAATGCAGGATGCTCGCCTCATCCATGGCTGGGCGCGAAGATGACTGGCGCCGCGGCGAGCAATCGCCCGCTTCTTCGCCTCGCTTCACGCCCACGCGGCTCACTCCTGACGGCCTTCCGCGCGAAGCTGGCCGGCATCGGCCACGGTTTTGCGGCGCAACAGCGTGAGCACCCAGACGAAGAAGATCGGAACGAACACCACGCCCAGCAGCGTCGCGCTCAACATGCCGCCAATGACACCCGTGCCGATGGCGCGCTGGCTCGCCGCACCGGCGCCGGTTGCCAGCGTGAGCGGCACGACGCCGAGAATGAAGGCCATGGAAGTCATGATGATCGGCCGGAACCGCAGGCGTGCGGCCTCGATCGCCGCGTCGCGCAACGAACGTCCCTGTGCATGCAGATCCTTGGCGAACTCGACGATGAGGATCGCGTTCTTCGCGGACAGACCGATGATGGTGATCAGGCCGACCTTGAAGTACACGTCATTCGGCATGCCGACCGCCGTCACGGCAAGCACCGCCCCCAGGGCGCCCACTGGCACGATCAGCATGACGGCCAGGGGAATCGCCCAGCTCTCGTATAGCGCCACCAGCAACAGGAACACTACGAGGATGGCCAGCGCAAACAGCTGTGCCGCCTGGCCGCTGGCGACCTTTTCCTGATAGGACAGCCCGGTCCATTCGTAACCGATGCCCGCCGGCAGTTCGGAAGCGATCCGCTCGAGCTCGGCCATCGCTTCACCGGTACTGATACCAGGCACCGCATCGCCCGTGATGCGAATGCTCGGGTAGCCGTTGTAGCGCGCCAACTGGACCGGTCCTTGCTCCCAACGGGTCGTGACGAAGGCGCCCAGCGGCACTTGCTCGCCACTGCTGTTGGGAACGTAGAGTTTCAGAACGCTCTCGGGAGTCATGCGCTCGCCCTGCTCGGCCTGCACGACCACGCGCTGCTGGCGACCCGCGTTCGCGAAGTCGTTTATCACCGACGAGCCGAACGCGGCGGACAGCGCGCTGCTGATGGCTTCGAAACCCACCCCATGGGCCTGGGCCTTTTCTCGGTCGATCGCCAGACGCAACTGTGGCGCTTCGGCCAACCCCTCCATCATCGCGTAGAGAATCTTCGGATTGCTGCTGGCCTGGGCCAGCAGCGTATCGCGGGCCGCGAGTAAGGCGTCGCGGCCCAACCCGCCACGATCCTGCAGACGCAGCGCAAAACCACCCGAGTTGCCCAGCCCTTCGACGGGCGGCGGCGTGACGGCCATGATTGCCCCGTCGTTCAGCGAAGCGAAGCGTGCATTAACCGCTGCGGTTTCATCGTCGGCCGACTGGCCCTCGCCACGCTCGGACCAATCCTTGAGGGTCGGGAACGCCAGCGCCGCGTTCTCGCCCATGCCGGAGAAGCTGAAGCCCATCACCAGAAAAGCCGAACTCACGGCCTCGCGGCTGGCCAGGAACTGCTCGAGCTGCTGGCCGGTCGCATCGGTGCGAGCACGGGTTGCGCCCGGCGGCAGCTGGATGTCGACGATCAGGTACCCCTGGTCTTCCACCGGCACGAAGGACTCGGGCAGGCGCAGATAAGCGAACCCCAGCAGCAGCACGACACCCAGATAGATGAACATGACGCGCCCCGCCCGGCGCACCAGACGACTGTTGAGCGCCGTGTAGCGCCCGGTCAGACGCGCGAACAGACGATTGAATGCACCGAAGAAACCGCGCTTCTCATGGTGCCCTTGCGCAACGGGCTTGAGCAGGGTGGCGCACAGTGCCGGGGTGAAGGTCAGCGCCAGGAAGCCAGAGAACAGGATCGAGACCGCCAGCGACAGCGAGAACTGCTGGTAGATCACCCCCACCGAGCCGGCCATGAACGCCAGGGGCAGAAACACCGCCGAGAGCACCAGGGTGATACCGACGATGGCACCGGATACCTGCCCCATGGCCTTGACGGTGGCGGCACCGGGGGAAAGCCCCTCCTCGGCCATGATGCGCTCGACGTTTTCCACGACCACGATGGCATCGTCCACCAGGATGCCAATCGCCAGGACCATGCCGAACATGGTCATCATGTTCACCGAGAAGCCCAGCAGGTACATCATCATGAGCGTGCCCAGCAGGCACACCGGCACCACGATCGCGGGGATCAGCGTGTAGCGCACGTTCTGCAGGAACAGAAACATGACGAGGAACACCAGCACCATGGCCTCGGCCAGGGTCATGATGACCTTCTCGATCGCGACCTCCACGAATCGTGAGGTGTCGTAGGGCACCGAGAATTCGATGTTTTCCGGGAAATTCACCGACAGCTCTTCCAGGCGCTGCTTGACCGCCTCGGCTGTCTGGATTGCGTTGGCACCCGGCGACAGCTGGATGGCCCCGGCGACGGCAGGCTCCCCGTCCAGCCGTGAGGCGAAGTTGTAGTCCTGGCTGCCCACCTCGATGCGAGCCACGTCGGCCAGCGTCACGCTGGAACCGTCCAGATTGGCGCGCAGCACCACACGGCCAAACTCCTCCGCGTCATCCAGCGTGCCTTTCACCGCCAGGGTGGCCGTCAGCTCCTGCTGACCGAGGGCCGGCGAGCTGCCGAAACTGCCCGCCGGAACTTGGATGTTCTGCGCCCGTATCGCGGCGCTCACATCATCGATGGACAAGCCATAGCCGACGAGCTTCTGCGGGTCGATCCAGATCCGCATTGCCGCTTCCGAGGCGAAGAACTGGAGCTTGCCCACGCCTTTCACACGACGCAGCTCGTTGTTGATGTTGCGCGCGGCGTAGTCGGCCAGTGCCGTGGTGTCCGACGCTCCCCCGCCATTCTTGTAACGCAGCGCGTAGATCAGCAGAAACCCGGCACTGGCCTGCTCGACCTGAATGCCCTGGTCACGCACCGCCTGTGGCAAACGAGCTTCGGCGTTCTTGAGCCGGTTCTGCACATCGACCTGCGCCAGGTCGGGATGGGTGCCTGGCTCGAAGGTGACGGTGATCTCGGCGATGCCGTTGGAGTTGCTGGTGGACTCGAAATACAGCAGCCCCTTGGCGCCGTTGAGCTCCTCCTCGATCACGCTGGTGACCGAGTCGACCAGCACCTTCGCCGACGCGCCGGGATAGGTAGCCGTGACCGAAATCTGCGGCGGCGCGACGCTGGGGTATTGCGCCACCGGAAGCAGCGGAATGACCAGCAAGCCGGCGATGGAAATGAACAGCGCCACGACCCACGCGAAATTGGGGCGCCTGATGAAGAACAGGGACATGGTGATTCCTCGACGTGGACGGACCCTATCGGGCCGCGTCCTGTTGCTCCTGGAATGGCTGCGGAGCGACCGGGGCATCCGCCGCCAGGCCGTTTAACCCGCCAACCACGACCCGATCACCGACGTTCAGTCCGCTGCGAATCTGCCAGCGGGCTCCCTGCATGACGCCTGTCTCGACCTGGCGCAGCTGGGCGCGGTTCTGCGCATCGACGACCCATACCTGGGCGGTGCCGACGTTGTCGCGCTGGACCGCCCGCTGCGGCACCAGAATGGCCTCGTCATCCAGCCCCTGGGGAGTACGTATGCGCACGTACATACCCGGCAGCAGCATGCCGTCGGCGTTGGCGAACTCGCCGCGCATCGACAACTGGCCCGTGCTGCGCTCGACCGAAACGTCGCTGAACAGCAGCTTGCCCTTGCGCTCGTGGTCGGTGCCCTCGACTTTCAGCGTCAGGGCATCGTTTCCGCTCGCTGAAAGGCGCCCCTGCACGAGCGCATCGCGCAGACGCAGCGCCTCGGCCACCGGCTGGGTGAAGTCGGCATAGATCGGATCCAGTTGCTGGATACGCGCCATCAGGGTCGCTTCGCCCTGCCCCACGAGCGCCCCTTCGGTGACCAGCGCCCGGCCAATTCGCCCGGAAATGGGCGCCGTGACCGAGGCGTAACCAAGGTTCAGACGCGCCGTTTCCAGATCGGCCTGGGCTGACCGCCTATCCGCCACGGCACTTTGCAGCGCAGCGCGCGCACTGTCGTACTCCTGTCGGCTGACGGCTTCGAACTTGACCAGCGGCTCGTACCGTTTCACTCGCGCCTGTGTATCGAGCAGCGCGGCCTCGGCGCGCGCCAGCTGGGCTTCGGCGCGGGATACGGCGGCCTTCAGCGGGGCGGGATCGATCTGGAAGAGAAGCTCGCCGGCTGCCACCTCGGCGCCCTCCTCGAAACGCTTGCCAACCACGATGCCGGCTACACGCGCGCGCACCTCGGCCACCCGCACGGGTTCGACCCGCCCCGGCAATTCCGTCGCCAGCACCAGCGGTTCTGCCGCGACCGTAACGACCTCGACCTGGCGCGCCGGCGCGCTGGGGGCTTCATCTTCGCCACCCTTGCCACAACCGGCGGCTCCAAGCCCCGCCAGTAACATGACCACACTCAATTTCCCCAGCTTTCGCATGACACACCCGACGCGATTTTGAAGTTGCGCATGATGGCGACAAGCCCCATATGAGTCAAATATGTCTCACATGACTCATATGAAACCCAAAGCAAGTTGAAACTTGTCAAACGAGATCATTCCTGCACAATACCGGACCTGGCATTTTCATCAGCGAGAAATCATGTCCCAGCCCGCACAGAATGATCGGCTGTTAAAGGCACTGGCCGTGGCCATCGTCGACCGCCCACGGGCAACGCTCAAGGAGCTGGCCGAAGCGGCGGGCATCAGCAAGGCCACCCTGCACCGCTTCTGCGGCACGCGAGACAATCTGGTGGAAATGTTGATGGCCCACGGCTTGTCAGCGCTGACACAGGTCATTCAGGACAGCGACCTGGAGCAGGCTGAGCCGTTGACGGCGCTGAATCGACTCATCCGCGGGCATCTGACACATCGAGAGCTGCTCGTGTTCCTGATGTTCCAGTACCGGCCCGATTCGCTCGACCCGGATACCGAAGGAGTGCAGTGGATTCCCTATGTCGATGCGCTGGACAGCTTCTTCCTGAGGGGCCAGCACACCGGTCTGTTTCGCATCGATATCGGCGCCCCGGTACTGACCGAGCTTTTCGTGTCCCTCGTTTACGGCATGGTCGATGCCGAGCGCCGGGGCCGGGCCGCCAGCGCCGGCTCCGCCGCGGCGCTCGAGCGGTTCTTCCTGCGCGGCGCAGGTGCGTAGGATCGGGTAACTTCGCAGGATCGAGCAACTCCTCAAGTGGCGCGAGGCGCTGAAAAGGCCGGAGACAACAATAGCGCGGTCGCGCAGGCCGCTACGGCCGAGAGTGCTACCACGGCGCCGGCGGCGCCCCATCCGAAGGCAGCGGTGACACCACCCACGGTAACCGGGCCAAGCAGCTGTCCCAGGCTGCTTCCCTGCATGATCAGGCCAACAGCAACCGGCACGAGCGCGGCATCACGCGCAACCAGCGGTGCGGAGGCCAGCAGCGTCGCCGGAATCACCCCTCCCACCGCCGAAAAGAGCAGGCACAGCAAGAAGGTCAGAAACGCCGGGACGAGCCCGAAAAATATGCCAATTCCGGATACCCCCATGACGCAACTTGCAATGACGACAAGTGAAGCGCGCCCGGCTCCGCGAGCAAGCAGATAACCGGCCGCCAGGTTGCCGCTGGCGTTGATAGCGCTTGCCAGTGCACTCAACAGCCCGGCATGGCGGTACGAGACGTCCATGCGCTCCATCAGCAGCACTGGGAGAAAGCTGAACAACGCAAAGAACATCAGGCTGTACAGCGCAAAGCCGATGGCCAGCAACGGGGTGCCTCTGGAAGAAAGCAGGCAGCGGATATCACCCGACATCTGCCCCAAAGCGCGGCCGCCGAGCGAGGCGCCTTGCGGTACGCAGCAGAGCGCGAGTACGGCCGAAACCGCCGCCAGTCCCGCACTCGACCACCAGAACGCTTGCCACGTCTGGAACAGAGGACCGGCCAGCATCGCAATCGCCATTCCGCACGGCATGAAACAGCTCCAGAGCGAGAACGCCATGTCCCGCCGCGCGCCGGTCGTCAGGCGCTCCAGTATCGCCGGGCCGGCAACGATGATCAGCACGAAACCCAGCCCCTCCAGGAGCCGTGACGCCAGCAGAATCGGATATGAAGGCGCGGCGGCGCCCGCTGCTCCAGCAAGCGCCATCACGCCAAGCCCCAGCAGCAATGTCCTTCGACCACCGATGGCTGCTGCCACCACACCGGCTGGCGCACCGCCCAGAAGCCCCAGCACCGCAAAGATGCCGGTAAGCCAGCCCGCCTCACCCAGGCCAAGGCCCAGGTCCGCCAGCAACATCGGTGTGGCGATGGCGGCCTTGCCTACATGCAGGGCCGCGACGACGCCACAGGCCAGGATGAGCCAGACCACCACCCCAATCCTCATGCTCACACAGACCTGTCGACGGAAGAAGCCGCAAGGGCCGCGGCGACTCGTGCAACGTGCCGTCCCTGGAAACGCGCGCCCTCCAGTTCATTGTCGCTTGGCTGGCGATCGCCACCGCTACCATCGTCGGCGAGCGTCGAAGCGCCATATGGCGTGCCTCCGGTGACCGCATCCATGCGCAGCTGGCCTTTGAAGCTGTAAGGCAGCCCAACCACGACCATGCCCAGATGAAGCAGCACGGTATGGGTTGTCAAAAGCGTGCTTTCCTGCCCCCCGTGCTGGCTTCCCGTAGAGGTGAACACGCTACCGACTTTGCCGACCAGCCTGTCTTCGAACCACAACCCGCCGCATTGGTCGAGAAAGTTCTTCATCTGTGCTGCCATGTTGCCGAAGCGAGTCGGAGTACCGATCACGATGGCGTCATAACCCGGCAGCTCCGCCACCGTTGCCACGTCGGCCGATTGATCGAACTTGTACCCGGCCCTCCGAGCGACTTGCTCGGGAACCAGCTCGGGTACCCGCTTGACCACGGCTGACGCGCCAGCCTGGCAAACACCTTCGGCGACCGCATGCGCAACGGTCTCGATGTGGCCATAGGAGGAGTAATAGAGCACCAGCACTTTCGTCATCGTCTCGCCCTCGAATGTCGTTGACGAAAGCAAGCCTAGTCCTTTCACATGCTCTGAAAGAGTGATAAAAAATCGAACGACTCGATCTACAGAGCAGATCATGCTGGATAGTTTGACGCTGGATCAGATCCGCACGTTCGTCACCGTGGCCGACAGCGGCAGTTTCCGTTCCGGCGCTGCGCGCCTGCTGCGCGTGCAGTCGGCGATCAGCCATGCGATTGCCAATCTGGAGGCTGAGCTGGGTCTGCAACTGTTCGACCGCTCCGGCTATCGCCCGGTGCTGACACCGGAGGGGCAGGCATTACTGGCCAATGCGCGCGACATCCTTCTCAGGGCGGATGCCATGCGTGCACGTGCTCGCGCACTTGGCGCGGGTGTCGAGCTGGAGCTGTCACTGGTGGCAGACACGCTGTTTCCGATCGACTCGGTAGCTAAAGCGATCACCAAGGCGTGTGCGAAATATCCTTCGACCACCTTTCGCCTGGAGTCGCAACCGCTGGGAGGCCCTCTTGCGGCGCTGGACAACAGGCGCTGCACGCTCGCGATCCTGGTGGGTGATGATTTTCGCAGCGCCAGGATTTCACAGGAGGCAATAGGCGCTGTTCGGCAGATCGCCGTGGTGCATGCCGATCACCCGCTCGCCCAACTCGGCGAGAACACACCGCTGGGGCTTCCGGATCTCGCCAGTCATCAGCAGATTGTGTTGACCGATCCCACCCCGCTATCGGAAGGCCGAGCATTCGGAGTCCTCTCGCCATATACCTGCCGGGTGAATACGCAGGACGCGAAACTTGCCCTCATTCGAGCCGGCCTCGGCTGGGGCCGGCTGCCGGAATGGCAGATACAGGACGATCTCCAGACAGGTCGCCTGGTGCGTGTTGGCGTTACCGATCTTGGCAGAAACAGTCAGGTGGAATATGAAGCCTATCTGGCGCACCGTCTGGATGAGCCGCTTGGGCCGGTTGCACAGACATTCCGCCAGGCCCTGATGGAGCAGATCGCCTGAGGCGCAGTCGCCAATGCTGATTGCACCGCGCCAGCCTCAGAAGAAAGGCCGCGACACCAGCTCCAGCCCCAGCAGCCCGAGGAACAGCAGGAAGAATTGCCGGAAGCGCCGAGGGCTGATTCGCGCCCGGATCTTCTGCCCCAGCCACATCCCGGCCAGCGCCGGCACGATGACCAGCGCCGAAAGGCCCAGCTGATCCAGTCGGAATGCACCGTGCATCAGCAGGCCGGCGGCCAGCGCGACGGTAGAGACCGTGAACGACAACCCCAGCGCCTGCACCAGTTCGTCCTTGTCCAGCCCCAACGCCTGCAGATAGGGCACGGCCGGCATCACGAAGACACCGGTAGCCCCCGTGACCGCACCGGTAACGAGCCCGACGATGGGCGACAACCAGGGCTCGACGCGTGCCGGAATCGACAGCGCGGGCGACACCAGTGCGTAGCTCGCATAGACCAGCAGCGCGATCCCAAGGGCCAGACCCGACCACAAGGGGTCGACACGCACCAGCAGTGCCGCGCCGGCTACCGTACCCAGCACGATGCTCGCCATCATCGGCCACAACCGTCGCAACAGACCTGACGTATCGGGGCCGGCAAGCCATTGCCAGACATTGGTCACGAACGAGGGGATCACCAGCATGGCCGCGGCGGCCGCCGGCGGCATCACGACGCTCAGCAGTCCCATGGCCACAGTGGGCAGACCCATCCCGGTGACACCCTTGACCAGCCCGGCGGCCAGGAACGTCAGGATCAGCAACGAAAAGAAGAAATGACTGGATTCGAACATGACCGTATTGGAGCCCGGATGGCTCCCGGGCACAATGCGGATTCAACACTCATCCCTTCGGATCATCCGAAGGAAGAATGCAGGATGGCAGCATGCGGCTCGATCTCGCGGATCTTCATCTGTTTCTCTGCGTCGCGGATGCCGGCAGCATCACCCAGGGTGCTGCGCGCGCCAACCTGGCGCTGGCCTCGGTCAGCGCACGCCTGCGCAGCATCGAAGCGGATGCGGGCATAGCGCTTCTGGAGCGTCACCCCCGCGGCGTTATTACCACCGAGGCCGGGGAAGCGCTGGCCCACCATGCACGCCTGATGCTGCGTCAGCAGGCACTGCTCAAGGGCGAGTTGCAGGATTTCGCCACGGGCACGCGCGGTACCCTTCATCTCTATACCAACACGGCCGCGCTGACGGAATTCTTGCCGTCCAGGCTCGCCCCCTGGCTTGCCGATCGGCCGCGCCTGCATGTCGAACTGAAGGAGCGCACCAGTTCGGACATCGTGCGAACCGTTGCCGCCGGCCTGACCGAGGCCGGAATCGTCTCCGACGCGATCGATGCGCACGGCCTGCAGCTGCAGCCTGTCGCAAAGGACCGTTTGGCCCTGATAGCACCCGCCGGGCACCCTCTCGCACACCGCAGCAAGGTGCATTTCGCCGAGGTTCTCGACGAGTCCTTCGTCGGCCTGGCTGCCGGTAGCGCGCTGCAGGATCACATTGAAGAACATGCACGCGCCGCCGGCCGCTCGCTGACGCTGCGCATTCGCATGAAAACCTTCGAAGGGCTGTGTGAAATGGTGGCGCACGGCGTTGGCCTGGGCATCGTGCCGCAGTGCGTTGCCAGCCGCTATCGGCGACGGCACGGCTACCGAACGATTGCCCTGGCCGACGACTGGGCGCATCGTCATCTCTGTCTGTGCTTCCGCGACTGGGAAACACTGTCTTCGCCGATGCAGAGCCTGCTCGTCCACCTGGGCGCGAGAACCGGACCATGAAGGGCCGTTCGCGCCCATCCATATAGGTAGGCGCACTTTTCCTGTCTCAGGAAGAATCAAGGATGTGAGATTGACTCGGGCAACCGGGAGCACTCTTGTGCTCTGCCCTGCCCCAGAAACGCGAAAGCCCCGGAATCCGGGGCTTTCGGCTTGTCACATGGTGCGGACGGAGAGACTCGAACGAATAGCATATCTCATTGATTTTCAATGAAGAATCACTGAGAAATCCTGGCTTATGTACCGTTTTATGTACACATAATTCACTGCTGGCTTGCCGCCTGTCCTTTAGACGACTCTACTTGCATGCGCGTCGGTTTAAGCGAAGCGTACGCCTCGATTTTCCTCTTCCAGTAAAAAGTATGTCCGTACCGATATTGAGGTACGCCCTTGGATCAGACTACACCCATTCCGCCCCTGACATCCTGATCGCCGCGGATGTTCCTGCGGTTCCGCTTGTCAGCGCCTCGACACAGGAAACCGAACCCCCCGTATCAATTGCAGCTCTACCGGATACCGAAACCACGGCGGAGTACAAGCGATGGACAACTATCACATTTCGGCAACCGATAAGGGCTGGGAGCTTCGCAAGGAAGGCGCCAGCAGGGCCTCCAAACAAGCCGCCACCAAGGACGAGTTGCTTCGCGATACGGCCATGTTCCTGGACGGCAATACCGCCTCGGTCAAGATCCACAAGAAGGACGGCACCATTCAGGAAGAGCGCACCTATCCTAGGAAGGCTGATCCCCGCAAAAGCCAAGGTTGAAGCACCCTCCCGTTTCCGCAACAGCGGTTTTCACAAGTGAAGTCCGCAAGCCCAAAACCTCCTGATCGTGAGGAATGGCTTGTTTCGGCTATTCTTCTGATCGAAACCCTCACGATCTTGAGGATACTTCTGGGCAAGGGTCGAGCGCGGCGAGGAATAGGTGCAATGGAGCAAGCTGTTCCAGGTGATGGAACAGTTGGTATCCGTCTTACCGCAGAGTGCAATGGTCGATCGCCTGCGCACAAGCGTCATGAAAGAGGCGCTTGCCCTTATGACGAAACAGAGCGGGCACACCGTGAACTTGGCAGCCAACGCCCGGAACTTCGACCGACGCTTGGCGGCGAACTGCGCTGCCTATGGGCAATCACCAAGGTGATCATCGCGGACATGTGCCGACAGGTTGGCGCCGCAGCCTGAATGGCTGTAGCGCCAACGTTCCCGGCTGACTGATTCAGCCGCTCCCCTCGCTGGAGGTACCTGCGAAGGGCCTGGTTTCAGTTGCCCGTTGCCCGTTGCCCTACAAAAATCAAGCTATTGAATTAAAAGACAAAAACGCAGGCTTGGACGAAATTCAATCAGCTGCCCCGAGCCTCCGGTGGCTCTAGCCTCGAAGTGCCATCACGGACGATATCCACCAGCTTATCCACAGATTCTGTGGATTAACCCGTTGCGGTTCAGCGGCTGACCAACAGCCCCTTCATGGCTTCAGGTTTGCTCCTGCATCCCGGTCTGCTCATGTGAACCGGACCACATTCTTGTGCTACGCCACAACTGGCTGCGCTTGGTTGAGCCCCTCGCGGGTCGCGATGATCCTATGCCGAACGACGTATGACGGCTTCATCTCGCTCGGTGGTCGGGAATGACGTTGGATCAGGCAAGTGCCATGCATGTCACTTGAAGCCAGGAGTGTATGGCTGGAGTTTCGAGCCGGCCCCGTCTCCTGTTCGGCCGGTCAGCCCTGCGTCCTTGTCTCGTCGTGAATCCTGGTGGAGTCGGGCTCAGGGCCTGCAACCGCTGCACAGAACAATTTCCCCGCCGGCGAGCGGCTTCCTCGCGCCGCAAATTCTTCAGTGCCTGCGGTCCTCCTCTGCGTTCCGGCTGCCAAGCAGTGCAGCGCGCCCTCTCCCACCGACCGGATCACAACAAGGACGCGATGGGCGCGACCTTGAATCCGAAAGGAGACACACCATGGCCAACATCGGCTCTTTTACCACCCTCGACGATGGCTTCACCGGCACGCTGCGTACCCTGACACTTCAAACCAAGGTCGCCATCGTTCCCAACGACAAGAGCAGTCCCAACGCACCGGACTACCGCATCCTGGCCGCTGACGGATACGATATCGGTGCCGCCTGGAAGAAGCTCAGCCAAGCCGAGCGCCCCTACCTGTCGGTGAGCCTGGATGACCCCGCGTTCCCGGCGACGGTATATGCCCGGCTGCTGGAAAACGACGACGGCACACACGTCCTGCTCTGGAGTCGCAACAAGGCCGAGTGACGGCCTAAGGTGCCCCGCCTGTGGCGGGGCACCTTTAAGGGCCATGGCTTCAAATGGCGCTGCCGCCAAGCTTGCCGCTATGCCAACGGGATCAACCCAGGCGTTGCCCGCTGAGACGAGCTTCAATCTTTGAGGAAGATCACCTGGACTCAAACTCTCTTTAACGGACATCAAGTGTCCAGATGTCCCGCCAAGAACTGCATCAGCCTGGACAGCATTAGCCGCGGCTCGTCGCCCAAATTGGCAACGGGAGTGTCCTTAAGCTTCGCGGCGACCAGCTCTGCGCCCCTCCCGGCAAGCGCCATGGGGCAGTCAATGGCCAATGCCAGCTTGTTCAATTGGCCCAGAAGGGGTGGCGAGGGCGGAGCCGGTGCAAAAAACACCAGCGCCCGGGGCTGGATTGCCTGACATAGCAGCGGCATCTCAGCGAGCGGCTGACCTAGCGGCAAAACCCTTATCGCGCCATGGTCACCACTGAGCAGCAAGCCCGTGACCAGCAGCTCCAGCTCGCGACATTGATCGGGCAGCGCGGCAAGCAGCACACACTGACGTGCACCTCGCCTGACAAACTGCAGGCGCTGCAGCACGCGCGCACGGAGAAAGGCGTCATAGAACAGCCACTGACTCAGCTGACCGAAGCCGGTCTGATGCCGCAGCTCGTGCCACAGGGGCAGGAGCACCTGGCCGAACACCTGCGAGGTCGGATAGGTCGAGAAAATCTGACCGTATAGCTGTTCCAGACCATCCTCATCGAACGCCGCAAGCGCCTGACGAATACTCCTCTGCCACTCAAGCCACTCCGACGCTTCTGAAAAATCGACCACACTTACCGAAGTGTCTGCAACCCGAAGACTGGAATCGTTCTGGGTGGGTCGACTACGCTCCAAGAGCGTCCCAACCTTGCTCACCGCCACCCCTCGCTCGGTCCAGGACGAGATGTCACGAATGGTCGCCACGTCGTCCAGCGAGTAGAGCCGATGCCCTCCTTCGGTCCGCAGCGGCTGAATCAGCCCATAGCGCCGCTCCCAAGCACGCAACGTGACAGGATTAACCCCGGTCAGACGCACAACGTCGCGGATGGGCAGCAGCTCCGGGTTGGCGGAGTGCTCGGGGGCGATGGAGAGAGACTCAGGTCGCTCGGTCATGAAGGGTCAACCCTGATGCATGGGGGACATTGTACAGGCGGCAATATTTGTAGAACGTAGCATGTCTTGCCTCGAACCAAAAAACCGCCAACATGCCTGGCAACGAAGCACTATTGGATCAAGCTGATCTAGAATGCCGTAATCTGTATCGAGAGTCAGAGCATGATCAACGCAAAACTGCTGCAACTGGTAGTTGAAGCATCGAACGACGGCATTGTGGTCGCCGAGCAGGAAGGTGACGACAATATTCTGATCTACGCCAATCCCGCCTTCCAGCGCCTGACCGGCTACGCGGTGGATGACATCCTCTATCAGGACT
The DNA here is from genome assembly GCF_003696285.1 of Stutzerimonas nitrititolerans. Taxonomy (GTDB): domain Bacteria; phylum Pseudomonadota; class Gammaproteobacteria; order Pseudomonadales; family Pseudomonadaceae; genus Stutzerimonas; species Stutzerimonas nitrititolerans. The sequence goes on along the minus strand of NZ_RFFL01000003.1, from coordinate 167,775 downwards.
GTCGTTTCCTACAGGGCGACGACCGGGAGCAACCCGGCCTGACGGCAATCCGCGAGGCGGTCCGGAACCTGCAACCCTGTCGCCAGATCATCCGCAATTATCGCCAGGATGGCAGCGCCTTCTGGAATGAGCTGTCCATTACACCTGTCTTCAACGAAGCCGATCAGCTCACCTACTTCATCGGTATCCAGAAGGACGTCAGTGTCGAAGTCCAGGCCACCGAGCGGGTTCGAGAACTGGAAGCGGAAGTCGCCCTGTTGAAGAGCCAACTGGCTCAGCTGCAAGACAAGGCCTGACGACAACTGACGGGCCTGGCTCAATCCGGTCGCCGGCAACATTGACAGCCTTTTCAGTTCCCCCACGAGCAGATCCGCTCGCAGCCACAATCAGCGTGCCCTGCCAGGGTTTCGCTGCAACCAGCAATAAGCACCTGCTGCATCTTATTTCTGTCTGATTCTTCCTCCGGCCGAGCCTCGGCGGGCTCGAGCCGCATGTCCGCGGATGCCTGTAGGCAAAGGAAGCCTGACACACGGGCGGCAAATTTTTTGTACAGCCCCTTAAAATCTATACTAATTTTACTTCTTGTACAGCATTTAATTTCAAGGTAATCTCCAGCTGCCAGCGGGAAGGCTGGCTTTTTGCCATCCAGTCATTGCAATCCAGGCTGTGCCTATCGGAGAAAGCTGTACAGAAGAACGTTGCACACAACCGAGCGACGACTGTTACAGCTTCTGCGACGCACAGGATCCTGCCGGTTTCGGTCAGTTGATTACGCACACAGCAGCCCACCTTTCGGAGTACGACGCATGTTTATGCGCACCCGCACATTCAACGACACCCTGCGCGAGTGCCAGGCGCAGCGGGCGGTTTTCGAGGACGAGCATGGCGCTCTGCGTGGTGCAATGGCGGTCGTTGAATTTAGTCCGGAGGGTCTGGTGCTGAATGCCAACCCACTGTCTCTGACACTCCTGGGATATACCCTGGATCAGATTCGCGGCCAGCATCATCAGGTGCTCTGTGACCCCACCCATGCGCGCAGCCGCCAGTACACTGAGTTCTGGCAGGCGCTCCGGCTTGGCCGCAGCGTCAGTGAGCGGGTGCTGCGGCAAGGCCGGGACGGACGACAGATCTGGCTACAGGCCAGCTATATTCCGGTACGTGACGCCAGCGGCAACGTGCAGCGTGTTATCGAGCTGGCGACCGACATTACCGAGCAGACCTTGCGTGCACAGGCCGACGCCAGTTTCATGCTGGCGGTCGACCGCTCCATGGCCGTTATCGAGTTTGATCTGCGCGGTGAGGTCGTCAATGCCAACTCCAATTTCCTGCAAGTGATGGGCTATCGTCTGGAAGATATTCGCGGCAAACACCATCGTCTGTTCTGCCAGCCCGAGGAAGTACAAAGTGAAGCCTATCGCCACTTCTGGGCGGGCCTGAACCGCGGCGAGTTCAGTTCGGGCCTGTTCAAGCGGCTAAACAAACAGGGTTCAGAGGTCTGGCTACAAGCCACTTACAATCCGCTCTACGACACCCAGGGCAAGCTGTATGGTGTGGTCAAATTCGCCACCGACATCACCCTGCAGGTCGAGCAGCGCGAAGCCGAAACCAGGGCGGCGCAACTGGCTTTTGACACTTCACGAAAGACTGACGAACACGCTCGTCAGGGCGCTGCGGTGGTAAAGCAGACGGTCAGCGTGGTGCAAAGCATCGCCGATGAGCTGCAACAGGTGGCTCAGGGTATCGGGGCATTGAGCGCCCAGTCCGAAGAGATTGGCAGCATCGTCGATGCGATTCGCGGCATCGCCGAACAGACCAACCTGCTTGCACTCAATGCAGCCATTGAAGCGGCCCGAGCCGGCGAGCAGGGTCGCGGCTTTGCGGTAGTTGCCGACGAGGTGCGCAACCTGGCCCGGCGGACCAGCCAGGCAACCGTCGCCATTACCGAGGTGGTCGGCAAGAATCGCGAACTGGCCAGTGAGGCGGCAGGCAGCATGCAGTCCAGCACGCTCAAGGCAGAACAGGGAGTAAGCCTTGCCAACCAGGCCGGAACGGTCATCTTCGACATCCAGCACGCTGCCCAGCAGGTCGTGGAAGTCATTGGTCAGTTCACCCAAACCATGGACCGTCACCGCTGACAGCGCCTTGACCAGCAGGGCGAAACGCTCAGGCAGCGTCCGGACGAAAATAGGCTTCACTAGCAGGTATCCCAGCATCGGATAGCGCCGCGGTCATCATGCGAAAAAATCTGCACTGGACCCGAACGAATCACCACGCAGGAGGATGTATGCGGATTCTATTGAGCGGTGGGACAGGGCTGATTGGCCGTGCACTCTGTCGCCGGTGGCTGCAGGAGGGGCATGAACTGCTGGTCTGGAGCCGGCGGCCGGAACAGGTGCCGCGGCTGTGCGGCGCGGCTGTACGTGGTGTGGCCAGCCTGGAAGAGTTGGGTGATATCGAGCTGCATGCCGTGATCAATCTGGCCGGTGCGCCCATCGCCGAGCGCCGCTGGACTCGCCGCCGCAAGGCCTTGCTGTGGGACAGCCGCATCCACCTGACCGAACGTCTGGTCGAGTGGCTGGCCGGGCTGTCCAGGCGCCCGCCCGTGCTGATCTCCGGCTCTGCCGTAGGCTGGTATGGGGATGGCGGCGAGCGCCTGCTGCACGAGACTGACGCACCGCAATCCAGCGATTTCGCCAGCCAGCTATGCATCGTCTGGGAAGAGAGCGCCCAGCGTGCCCAGGAGCTGGGCATGCGTGTCGTGCTGGTTCGTACCGGGCTGGTGCTGGCCCGCAATGGCGGCTTTCTTGCCCGGCTTTTACCGCCCTTTCGCCTGGGCCTGGGAGGGCGGATCGGCTCCGGACGACAGTGGATGCCCTGGATTCATCTGCATGATCAGGTCGCGCTGGTGGATTTCCTCTTGCGCCACCCCTCTGCCAGCGGCCCCTATAACGCCTGCTCGCCGCATCCCGTACGCAACGCCGAGTTCACCCGTTGTCTGGCGCAGACACTGCACAGGCCTGCCCCGCTGCCGCTGCCGGCCGCAGTGCTGCGCGTCGGTTTTGGCGAAATGTCCGGGCTGTTGCTGGGTGGCCAGCATGTGCTGCCCGAACGGCTGCAAACCGAGGGCTTCGAGTTTTGTTTCGCTGAGCTGTCAGTGGCTTTGGCCGATCTGCTGGTGGGCAACAATGCTGAGCGCTGAGCATGGCTTGCCCAGCGCGGCAGACAACAACAGCTGAACCAGCCGATGCCGCGCCTGCGGCGTCAGCCCGCCGGCCAGTTCACTTCCGGCAGTGCCTCGAATGCCGGGCGGGCGAACAGATAACCCTGGAACAGATAAATGCCCAGCCCCAGCAGCTGACGAAGCTCGCCCGGCGTTTCAATACCTTCGGCAATCACTTCGATGTTCAGCACACGACATACCCCGAGAATGCCCTGAACAATGGCCTGGCGCACCGGGTCGGTGTCGATGCTACGCACCAGCGCCATGTCCAGCTTGATGATATCCGGCTGGAACTCGGCCAACAGGTTGAGCCCGGAATAGCCGGCGCCGAAGTCGTCAATGGCGGTCTTGAAGTGCTGTCGCTGATACTCGTGGATGATGCCCCTGAGATGCTCCTTGTCGACCAGCTCTTCCTTTTCGGTGATTTCAAAAATGATCCGTTCGGTAGGAAAATCAACGCGTCGCGCCGCTTGCAGGGTGGCGCGGATGCAGGTGGCGGCCTGATACACCGCATTCGGTAGAAAGTTGATGCTCAACATACAGGGCATCTGCAAACGAGCCGCCAACTCCACTGCCTTGACCCGGCAAGCCTGATCAAAAGCGTAACGGTTCTGCTCGTTGACGCGGCCAAGGATGCTCGCCGCACCGCTGCCGTCGGTGCCCCGTACCAGTGCCTCGTAGGCATACAGGCTGTTGTCCCGCAGATCGACTATAGGCTGAAACGCCATACTGAAGTCGAATCCCAGTGCCTGCCCGTCTTGACAGCAGGAACAGGGGGGAATTGGGGTTTGTTCGCTCATGCCGGGAATATCCAATTAGAAGCCAAAATTCACTGTTCGGGGATGCCGGTATCTGTTCTGGCTATCTCGTTACGGGGAACGCAACGGCTACCCCGCTCAGCCTAACCGGCCCAGCTGATTGCGTGCCTGTGTCTGTCTGCCAGGAAAGCTATACAAATCGGTTGACTTGTACAATATAGATTATATTCTGGACTAAACTGTACAAGTCGCTCAGTCCGTACAAGTAACGTCGAGGTTTCCATGGCCGCTACCACAGGCACCATCAAGATCGGCATCAGCGCCTGTCTGCTGGGCAGGCCCGTGCGCTTCAATGGTGGCCACAAGGCCTCGCAGCTGTGCATGGAAGTACTGTCGCAGCATTTCGAGTTCATCGCCCTGTGCCCGGAACAGGCCATAGGCCTGGGCACCCCGCGACCGCCGATTCGCCTGGTAGGAGATCCGCAAAGCCCACGCGCGAAGGGTACTGTCAACCGTGAACTGGACGTAAGCGAGGCCCTGAGCGCCTATGGCCAACAAGCCGCTGCGAAGCTGCACGATATCTGCGGCTATATCCTGATGCAGAAGTCGCCGTCCTGCGGGATGGAGCGAGTCAAGGTCTACCAGGACGATGGCCATCCCGCCGAAGGTGGCGGGCGCGGCCTGTTCGCCGCGGCCTTGATGCGCGAACGCCCTGATCTCCCGGTGGAGGAAGACGGGCGTCTGAATGATCCGGTGCTGCGCGAAAACTTCATCACCCGCATTTTCGTCTATGCCGAATGGCAGCGGTTGCTACAGGCCGGGCTGACTCGCAGCGCGCTGATGGCGTTCCACGCGCGCTACAAGTACCAGCTGATGGCGACCAGCCGCGTGCATTACCAATTGTTGGGACGAGCGGTGGCGCAGAGTGCCGACACCCCTCTGCAACAATTTGCGCCCTGGTACTTCAGCCAACTGATGACCGCCCTCAAGCAACCGGCCAGCCGTGGCAGCCATAGCAATGTGCTGCAGCACATTTCGGGCTATCTGAAACATGTGCTGAGCTCTTCGGAGAGGCAGGAGCTGCAACACCTGATCGAACAGTACCGCCTGGGCATCGTGCCGCTGGTGGTACCGCTGACCCTGATCAAGCACCACTTTCGCCGTCACCCGGATGCCTACATCGAGCAACAGGCCTACCTGCAGCCGCATCCGGAAAAGCTCGGCCTGCGTAACGCCCTATGAGTCCCCAAGCCCGCAGCGGCACCCAGTTGCCTGAGGGCCTGCTGCCGATATGTGAAGTGGCGCATCAGACAGGCGTCAACCCGGCAACATTGCGGGGGTGGGAGCGCCGCTTCGGGCTGATCCAGCCGCAGCGAACCACCAGGGGGCTTCGGCTGTATGACGCAGAGCAGATTATCCGGATTCGTCAGATACTTGTCTGGCTGGAACAGGGCGTGAACATCAGCCAGGTGAGCGGCCTGTTGCAGGGCCCGCAGCAGGCCGCCGAACCGACCGGCGCGTCATGGGTCGAGCAGCAGCAACTGTGGCTGAGCCGCATCGAAGAGTTCAATGAACGCGCATTGGATGACTATTTCAACCAGGCCATCGCGCTCTACTCCGCCGAAACCCTCTGTCGGCACCTGCTGTGGCCCGTCCTTGAGCAACTGCAGTTGCGCTGGAGCGGCCCGATCAGAAGGCGCCTGGAGCAGGTCTTCTTCCTCCCCTGGCTGAGAATCAATCTTGGTACCAGGGTATACCACAGCAATCGCCTGCTGAATGGCCCACCGCTGCTGACGCTGAACCTTTCGGACCACGTAATGGAGCCTGGCCTGTGGTTGTGCGCCTGGCTGGCGAGCAATACCGGATGCCCGGTGCGCGTAATCGACTGGTCCATTCCGGTGGCAGACCTGTCCCTGGCCATAAGCCGGATCGGCCCCCGTGCCGTGCTGCTGTATGGTAATGAGACGCTTGAACCCGGCTATCTTGGGCGCCTGTTCGACGCAGTCGACTGCCCGCAGCTACTGTGCGGCCATGCGGTCAGCATCCGCCCCGAGGAGCGGGTTGTGCTACCCAACCTGCACCTTGCCAGCAACCCGCTCGCCGCCCTGCACTGCCTGCGGCAGCTCGGCGTGCTGGACGGCCCATGAGGAGCCTCACATGCGCCAGTTAATCTGGTTTCGTACGGACCTGCGGGTACAGGACAACACCGCATTGACCGCGGCCATGCAGGCCGGCCCTACCCTGGCCGTATTTATGCTCAGCCCCGGCCAGTGGCTCGCCCACGACGATGCGCCCTGCAAGATCGATTTCTGGCTGCGCAACCTGCCGGAGCTGGCGGCCGAGCTGCGCCAGTTGAACGTCCCGCTGCTGATCCGCCATGCGGAACACTGGCGCGACGCGCCTGCGGTACTGGACGGCCTGTGCCGGGAACAGGCCATAGACAGTGTGCATGTCAACGGGGAATACGGCCTGAATGAAGCCCGACGTGACCATGACGTGGCGAGCCAACTGGACCGCATGGGCGTTGGCTTTCACAGCCATACGGACCGCCTGCTGTTTCAGCCGGGCAGCGTCCTCACCCGCTCGGGCGGTTATTTCAAGGTCTTCAGCCAGTTCCGCAAGGCCTGTCATGAACGCCTGCATACCGCGCTGCCCCTATGCGTGGGGCTTCCCCGGATGCAAGCCCCGCTCGCCATCGTTAGCGACCCGATCCCTGTGCAACTGGCCGGATTCGCTACCCCGGACGCCGCATTGCAGGCGCTGTGGCCCGCAGGTGAGGTGGCCGCATTGGAACGGCTGCAACGCTTTGCCGATGAGCAACTGGACGACTACGATCGCCAGCGCGACCTACCCGCCCAGCCTGGTACCAGCCAGCTCTCGGCGTACCTGGCCGCTGGAGTGATATCGCCCAGGCAATGCCTGCACGTTGCGCTAAACAGCAACCACGGCGAATTCGAAACCGGCAGCAGCGGCGCCATCACCTGGATCAACGAATTGCTCTGGCGTGAGTTCTATACGCACATCCTGGTCGGTTACCCGCAGGTATCGCGGCACCGGGCCTTTCGTGCGCATACCGAGATGCTGCCCTGGCGCCACGCTCCGCAAGAGCTGGCCGCCTGGCAACAGGGACGTACCGGCTTTCCGCTGATCGATGCCGCCATGCGCCAGTTGCTGGCCACCGGCTGGATGCACAACCGCCTGCGGATGGTAGTGGCGATGTTCCTGGCCAAGAACCTGCTGATCGACTGGCGCGAGGGCGAGCGCTTCTTCATGCGCCACCTGATCGATGGCGAATTGGGGGCAAACAACGGCGGCTGGCAATGGAGCGCCTCCACCGGCACCGATGCAGCGCCTTACTTTCGCCTGTTCAACCCCATCAGCCAGTCGCAGCGCTTCGACCCCCAGGGCCGTTTCATCCGCCGCTGGCTGCCGGAGCTCGATCAGTTGAACAACCGCCAGATCCATGACCCTGGCGCCGATGGCCTGTTAGCCGTGGGGAACTATCCCCCGCCGATGGTCGATCTTGCCGCCAGCCGTCATCGGGCGCTGAACGCTTTCAAGAACCTGCAATCCCCCTAGCTGCGAGATGACCGACCTCCCCTGCTTCATCGATGATTTTGCCTGGCGACGCCGCAATCCGTATCGGATCGAACGGCTTTTCAGCAACGACATGCAGGTCTGCAATCCACTGCCCAAGGCGCTCCATCGCCCAGCCGTACGCCCACGCCAGCGACCCTGCCAGCAAGTCACGGGCACAGCCTGCTGATAGGCAGCGCTCTCGACATGCCCGGGTGCGCGGGAGGTGCGCGCAGTCTTGTGAACACCCGTGATTTCGCCGTTCGGACATGGCCGACAGATCTCCGGTGCTGAAGAAGCGCCGCGTTCTGAATGGATTTCTGGCGCGTTCAGCTTGCCAGAGGCAAGGAGGGCTTAGCCTACTTCTGGTGGGTGGGTGACCGTATGGCTAAGATCGCTCACGCGTTAGCGATTTGCCGCACCTGGATTGGGTAGCGCCATTTATAGAGGATCTGCGGGCGACCGCACCGTTCCGACATAGGCAATTTTGTATGACGAGGCCTCTTCGTGCCGTTCTTGAATAAACCTGCCTTCCTGGCACGCCTGATGGCCACTCTTGCCCTTGCCGGCCTAATCGGCTTCACCGTGACGGCATTCAAGGAGCGCAACACCTTCGACCGCCTTGATGTGCTCAATGGACCGACCGAGGCAAGTCCCGTCGTCGAGCAGCCGCCCACCGGTTGGGCGCTTCATGCCGAAGGCGGGACCTCGCGCCTTGCGGTCCTCCTCACGGACGAGAACTCCGCGTGGCTCGGACTGGCGCACGGCCTCAAGAGCATCGGCGTGCCGTTTCGAATCACTCGGGACGTAGCCGAGGCCACTCGCCATGAAATGATACTGGCCTATCCCCTGCTCTCGGGCCGAACCCTCGACGAGGAGGGGCGGATGGCACTTCGTCGTCACGTCGAGGCAGGCGGAACGCTTATCGCAACACAGGTACTTGGTGGCGGACTCCAGGATCTGTTCGGCTTTGCCTCGGTTACCGAGTCGCGGGCCCACCACAGCATCACGTTCGAGGAGGCACCAGGCGTTGACTGGATCGACCATCCGCACGAACGCACCGTTCTGCTCGGCCAGCCCGACTTGCCTTCGAGCTGGATCGGCACCCAAACATATGACGGAGCGCAACAGGTGCTGGCCCGGTTCGAGGATGGTTCCGCCGCTTTGGTGAGAGGCTCCACCAAAGCGGGTGGCAGCGCCTATGCCTTGGGATTCGATCTCGGTTTTTTCATACTGCGGGCACACAACGACCGGAACGACCAGAGCTACCGTGCCTATGCCAACGGTTACGAGCCGTCCGTAGACGTTTGGCTTCGCTGGCTCAAGACGCTGTACCACGAGCATGAGCCACTGGCCGTTACCCTCGGTACCGTCCCCCACGGACGGGAACTTGCAGCCGTCATCACCTTCGACGTGGATTACGTCGCATCGATGGACAACCTGCTCGCCTATCGGGATCTCCTGGTGCGTGAAGGTGTGCAGGCAACCTTCTTCCTTCAGACCAAATATTACCGGGACTTCCAGGACGAGGGCTTTTTCAATGACCGAACGCTCGCCGCCGTCGACGCACTCGTCGATGCGGGCATGGAGATCGCGAGCCATTCGGTCAGCCATTCGGACATGTATGCCTCGGTGCCGCTTGGCGATGGAAGCGAGCGCTTTCCAGCCTACCAGCCGCGCGTCAAGGCAAGGGGCGATACGCGTGGCGCGACAGTACTCGGCGAGCTCAGGGTCAGTCGTTTCCTGCTGGAGCAGCTCGGCGGCGTGTCGGTTGCATCTTTCCGCCCCGGCTACCTGGCGACCCCGCTGCGGCTGCCCGAGGCGATGGAGGCTGCAGGCTATCGTTATTCAAGCTCCGCCACGGCTGGCAACCTCACCACTCATCTACCGTTTCGTTCCAACGCCCAGCGCTCTTACTCCCGCGAAACGACCGTCTTTGAGTTTCCAATTGCCATTGAAGACGAATTTCCACCTCTGATGGATCAACGTGTCGACGAGGCGATGGCATTGGCCCGAACGCTCGCCCGTTACGGCGGAAGCTACGTGATGCTCATCCACCCCAATGAGATCGACCACAAGTACAGATTCCTGGAGCAGATACTGCCAGCACTGAAACCTTTTGCCTGGTTTGGGACGCTCAGCCAGTACGGAAGCTGGTGGGTCGCGCGCGATCAGGTGGAAGCCGACCTGTCACGAACAGGCGGTAGGCTCGAGTTGCGCCTTACAGCCACCGACCCGCTGGAGGGCTTGGTCCTTGAGTTACCGGCCGAGATGCGCCCAGCGGCCGAAGCGGGCCTGAAGCGGCTTTCAAATAACCGGTGGCTGCTTGATAAGCTCCCAGCCGGGACGCTGGTACTCAAGCTGGACCGCTCGTAATACATCCTTGTGAGCACCGCTCAAGCAATGTCTGGCCGGTGCCCAGTCGGAACGGCAGGGATCGGATCCCGTGCCCCCTCATTTCTCACATAAGAAAGAACGTCTATAGTGCAGTTTGATAGGTAAGCCGCCAGTCCGGAGCGTGGACGGCTATCCGTTGTCTGTCGGGGCGAAAGGAGTAAAGGTTTGCTAACACGCGCTGCCAGAGGTTGGCATTACCTCGCTTTCGTCCTGGCTTTTCTGCTTTTGGCGATCCTGGGCTGGCATGGCAAACGCACACAGGAAGCGCTGCTCGCCAATAACCGTTCCGTCACACAAAGCCTGGAGGTCATCACTGAAGTCCAGGCGATGCTTTCCTCATTGCAAGACATCGAGACCGGCTCGCGCGGTTTTATCCTCACCGGGGACCCAAATTATCTGGAGCCCTACACGCTCGGCCTCTCTCGTTTGGAGCAAAATCGACGAGCATTGGAACTTCAGCTTCAGGGCCGAGACTTCCCTGGCAGACCCTGGTTCGAAATGCTGGACGCCACCATTGCCGAGCGTATCGAGGTCGCCGCTGCAAATATCCAGCACCGGCGCGACGCCGGGCTCGAGGCAGCCGTTGAGCGGGTGCAGCGGACAGCGGGCCGACAGCTGATGGACAGGTTGCGCGGCCTGCTCAACGCGGTCGTACAGCAGGAACGCAGCCAACTCGAAGCCTCTAACCGAAAGGTGGCGGGCACCACAGAGCGCAGCCAGCAGTTGGCGTTGCTTGGCAGCTTGATCGTCGTACTGCTTTTCCTCGCCGCACTCTGGGCGGTTCAGCGGAGCCTGAGAATTCGCCATCAGTTGGCCTTGACCGCGCAAGCGGGCGAAGCCCGCATCGGCGCCCTGCTCGAGGCGATACCCGATCAGCTCTATGCCGTGGACGCGCGGCTACGAGTCTCCAACTTGTCCATGGGTACCTCCCCGGGCCCCACGCCGGAGGTGATCGAGCCCCTGCTGCTCGATCTTCTCAAGCAACACGAAGACGATCCGGTACGTCATCGCCTTTGGTGTGAGCCGCAGGGAAGGCGAATATTCGAAGTCCGACTCGTCTCCACGGGACTGGGCGATCATCTGGCGATTGCGCGGGACGTGACCGAGCTCGAACGAAGCCGGGAGTCGCTACGCGATCAGGAGGCGTTCCTGCGGCGGGTGGTTGATACCGACGAGAACCTGATCTTCGTCCGTGACCAGCAAGGCCGTTTCGTGCTGTGCAACAACGCGCTGGCCAAGCTGATCAATCTGCAGCCGCAGCACATAGAGCGGCGCTTGCCCGACGATATCGATCCTTCGCATTTGCTGATGCCGCTTCTGGTTGGCGAGGAGGAGCTGCGTCAGGGTTCCGGCGAGCTGCGCATCAGCGAAGTGGCACTCACCGATGGCGATGGCCAGGAGCGCTGGTTGCAGATGATCAAGCGTCCTTTGCGCGTCTCAGCCGGAGCGTGCCATGTGGTGACGGTGGCGGTGGATATTTCCCAACGGCGCCGGATGGAGCAGATGAAGACCGAATTCATCTCGACCGTCAGCCATGAGCTGCGCACACCCCTGACATCCATCCGCGGCGCACTCGGCATGCTGGTCGGGGGCATCGCCGGCCCGATTGACGACTCCGCGCAGCCTCTTCTGGCCATTGCGCACAAGAACAGTGAGCGGCTGGTCAGGTTGATTAACGACATTCTCGACATCGAGAAACTCGACGCCGGCCGCATGGTGTTCGATTCTCGCTGCTGCGACATTCGCGCGCTGGTCGAACAGTCCCTTTTCGACATGGCGCCGTTTGCCAGCGAGTACAGTGTGAGTGTCGTCCTCGCCCCGCAAGCCAGCCCCCCGAATACCAGCGCGACGGTGGACCCGGATCGATTTGCCCAGGTGATGGCAAATCTGCTGTCCAACGCCATCAAGCACTCGCCTCGCGGCGGCACCGTCACGGTCGATCTGCGCGCCGATGGCGACGAGGTCGAAATCGGTGTACAGGATGAGGGCGCGGGCATTCCCGATAACTTTCGCTCACGCATTTTCCAGCGCTTTGCCCAGGCCGATTCCTCTGACGTGCGCCAGCGCGGCGGTACCGGCCTGGGGCTTGCCATTACCCGCGCACTGGTCGAACAGATGCAGGGCCAGGTGGGATTCGAATCTTCACCGGGACTGGGTAGCCGCTTCTGGTTTCGGCTGCCGCTTCAGGCTCAAACGCCTGCGGGGCCGCGGCCGGCCGATGCGCCTTCAAGGATGGCTGAATCAGAGGGGCATATTCTGATCGTCGAACCCGACCGCCTCTCGGCCGAGCAGTTGGCTGAAGCCCTCTCACGACACGGCTACGCCGCCTCGATCGCTTCAAACGTAGCCGATGCGTGGGCACTGCTTGCCCGCAACGGCGTCGATGCGCTGACCCTGAGCGCGGCACTGGTCGACGAGGACTGCGGCGCCTTCCTGAAGAGTGTCCGCAACCAGCCGGTTTATCGAACCCTGCCGGTACTGATCGTAGGTCTGCAGCCGCAACGCCGGGAAACCGACGACAGTACGCTTCAAGGCGGCGCAGTCGGGGTGATCGATTGGCTGCAGACACCCTTCGACCCGACACGGGTGGCGACGATGATCCAGGCCTGCCTGCCACAGCCAGGCGCCAGGCATCGCATTCTTCATGTGGAGGATGACGAGGATCTACGGGCGGTACTCGCCAGGGGTGTTGCCGCCCTGGATGTGGAATTGCTGGGCGTGGCAACACTCGGCGAAGCCCGCCAGCTTATCGAAACACGGCGCTTCGATCTGGTAATCCTCGATCTTGTGCTGCCGGACGGCAGCGGGACCGAGCTGTTCGACGCGCTGGCACGCAGTGTCCCTGCACCTCCCGTCATCCTTTTTTCCGCACTCGACGCGCCGGTTGTGGACAGCCGATTGATGCTGCGCCAACTGGTCAAGTCTCGCCACGACAGCGACCAGTTGGTCCGCCTGATCCAACAATTGCTGCTGCACTGGCCGTCGGGGCAGCACAACGACAATCACGAGGTTCAGACATGAACGGGTCCGCTGGACAGCGCATTCTCATGGTGGAAGATGAAGAGGACATTGCCTTCCTCATCCGCTTCCTGCTCGAGCGCCACGGTTTTATCGTCGAACATGCCGCCGATGGCCGCCAGGCGCTGGAGCGCCTCACCTCCATCGAGCCACCAGACCTCGCGCTGATGGACATCATGCTGCCCTACCACGACGGCCTGGAACTCATCGGGCGTTTGCGCGCCCAGGCAGGGTGGGAGGCGGTGCCGGTACTCATGCTCACCGCCAAGGCCCGCGAGGCGGATGTCGTCCGCGCCCTGGAGCTCGGCGCCGACGATTACGTCACCAAGCCTTTCCAGCCCGAAGAACTGCTGGCACGGATTCGGCGCCTGCTACGGGGGCGTCGATGATCCGCCTCATTCTGCTCGGGGCGCTGGCGTTGGGCAGTGTCAATGCATGGGCCGACCTTGCCACCGCCGAGCATCAGGTCCGCGAACAGCAGCTCGATGCCGCCAGGGCGACGCTCGAAGCCCATCTGCGGCAGCAGCCCGGCGATCAGCAGGCGCGCTTCCTGCTGGCGCGCGTACTCGCCTGGCAGGGCCGTCCTCACGAGGCGCTGCCAATCTACGAGTCACTGCTCACCAGCCAGACCGACAATGTGGACTATCTGCTTGGCTACGGCCAGGCACTGCTCTGGTCCGGTTTCCCGCAACGGGCGTTGGAATCGCTGGAACGCGCCGCGGTGATCGCGCCGGACTATGGCGATGTTCAAACCGTGATCCAGCAGGCCCGGGCAGCATTGGTCGTGCCGGTGACGGCAACCGCACCCAACTCCGACGTGCCAACGCAGCGGCGTCACGAACTTCAGCTTTCCACCCGCAAGGACGCGCTGGACAACGGCTTCGACGATTGGCGCAGCCACCGGCTGGACTATACCTCGACTCGTCCAGAAGGGCCGGGCTGGTACGGCGCACTGCTGCGCGAACAACGCTTCGGCGAGTGGGACGAAGGCATCGAGCTGGGCGCGATACTGCCGCTGAATGACAGATGGACGCTGCAGCCGGAAGTCGGCTACCAGCCCTCTCCTTATTTTCTCCCCGAATGGCATACCGACCTGCGTCTGCAGCGCCGCTTTGAAAATGGCTATCTGGGTGCCGTCAGCATCCGTCGTACCGAGTACGAAACCACACGCGTCGATCGACTCGCACTGAGCGCCGAACGCTATTTCGGGAACTGGCGCGCCGGCTACACCCTCAACATCACCGATGTCGCCGACGCCGGAACGCCCGTGGGGCACAACCTGGGCCTGGACTATTACTACCGGGGACTCAGCTATGCAGGCGTCCGGCTCACCGCCGGTGAGGAAGAGGCGGTGGAGGAGCAACGGCTGATCACCAGCGACGTTCGCGCACTCAGTCTTCAGGGACGCCACTGGTTCAGCCGTCGCTGGGCTATGACCTGGGAAATCGGCCATCACAAGCAAGGTGACTATTACACCCGGCAATGGCTACAGCTCGGCCTGCGTCATGCGTTCTGACTGGAATCTTCCCTGCCCCGACCTGCTCTGCGAAACCCCGATGTTGGTTTGGGCCGCGCTGAAGCCGCAAGACGTCGTGCTGCTGCTGGCCTTCTACTGCGTTGTAGGACTGGCGGCCTTGACGCTGCTGGTCATGGTGCAGGTTCTGCTGTTCGGCGAAGCCGCCAAGCTGCAGGCCAAGCGCAGGCAGCGCTTCAATGATAGCTGGCGCCCCTATTTCGCCCTCTGCAGCCTGTCTGACGAGCTACCCGAAGCATCTGTTCCCTCCACGCGCACGCAGCAGCTCTGGCTGCTTCTGCAGTGGAACCGCACCCAGATGCAACTGCGCGGCGCCGCGCACGAGCGAATGAATCGCGCAATGGTTGCCCTCGGCATGGAGCGTCTGGCGCTAGCACTGCTGCGCGGTCGGGTGCGAAACAGGCTCATCGGCTTGACCAGTCTGCGCCACCTTGCCGATGCAAGGCATTGGGATGCGGTAATGCCCATGTTGCAGAGCCGCAACACCATCGTATCCCTCACGGCGGCTCAGACGCTGGTGGCGATGGACCCCGCCCGTGCGATGCAGGCGATATTGGCGACAGCGACGAAGCGCCCCGATTGGGCGCTGCCCCGCCTCGCAAGTCTCTGCCTGCAGGCCGGTGAGCAGGCAGTGACCGGGCCACTGCTCTCGCTGCTGAACACCGAGGCGACGCCCAACCAGCGCCTGGCCGCCCTGCTGGTCCATAGCGAACCCCGGCATGCCGCCGCCTGGGCACGAACCCGACTGAACGAAGACGCACCCGTCGAGCACATGCTGGCCGCGCTCCGTTGCCTGGGCGAGCTGGGCGACCCGCGTGACCGGACGAACCTGATCGACAAGCTGCAACACAGCCACCCCGGCGTACGCCTCGAATCACTGCAGGCGTTGGGCCGGCAGGCACGCAGTGACGATCAGGGCGTGTTCATGCCGCTGCTGAAAGACCGGACCTGGTCGGTCCGCCAGGCCGCTGCCGACAGCCTGGCAAGCCTGCCGGGCATGACAACCGAGCAGCTGCAGCAGATGCTGCATGAGGTCGACGACCGCTACGGCCAGGATGCGCTTCGACGCGCAATTGCGGAGACCCAACGATGACGCTCGACTCACTGACGGCTCTGGATTGGCTTTGGTGGCTGCAGCTCGGATTCATCCTGTATTTCGTGCTGCTCAACGGCACTTATCTGGTACTCAACGTGCTGTCCATGGCCAGCCTGATGGCTTACATGCGCGAACGCGCGGTGATCGGCGAAGCCGCTCCCTATCTGGGTGTCGAGCCGCCGGTTTCCATCCTGATGCCGGCCTTCAATGAAGAGGCGACGATACGAACATCGGTGCGCTCCATGCTGCAGCTGCAGTATCCCGAGTTCGAGGTCCTGGTCATCAACGATGGCTCGAAGGACCGCACCCTCGAAGTTCTCATCGAGGAATTCGCTCTGGTGCTCCATCCTGAGCCCGTGCGCCAGTCCGTCGTCCATAAGCCGATCGAGGCCATCTACCGTTCCCAGCGCTACGTCAATCTGCGGGTGATCGACAAGGCCAACGGCGGCAAGGCCGATGCCCTGAATGCCGGTATCAACGTCGCCCGTCACGGCCTGTTCTGTGGCGTGGATGCCGACTCCATCCTGCAACGCGACAGTCTGTTGCGCGTTGTGCAGCCATTTCTTGAAGACGAACGCACCATTGCCGCGGGTGGCACCGTGCGCATTGCCAACGGCTCGCATGTACGCGGTGGCTTTTTGATCCAGGCCGGGTTGCCGAAAAGCTGGCTGGCACGTTTCCAGATCGTCGAGTACTTGCGCGCCTTTCTCTTCGGTCGTCTTGGCTGGTCCCCCCTGAACGCCGTCCTGATCATCTCCGGTGCCTTCGGCCTGTTCGACCGGGAGAAAGTCATTACCGTCGGTGGCTACCGTACCGATACCGTCGGCGAAGATATGGAACTGGTGGTTCGACTGCACCGCTACCATCGGCAGCACCGCCTCGCCTACCGCATTCGCTACCTCCCCGACCCCATTTGCTGGACGGAATGTCCTCAGGACCTCGGCACGCTCGGGCGGCAGCGTAGCCGATGGCAGCGAGGGCTGGCCGAAAGCCTTGGTCGACATTCACGGCTGGCCTTCAGCCGGCGAGGCGGCACCCCAGGCTGGCTCGCCTGGCCGTTCATGACGCTGTTCGAGTGGCTGGGCCCCGTGATCGAGCTGGCCGGCTACTGCTTCATGCTGGGCGGTTTCGCATTGGGCGTCGTGTCGCTTTCCGCGCTGACCCTGTTTCTGCTGGTGGCGGTGGGGATGGGTATCCTGCTGTCGGTCAACGGATTGTTGCTGGAAACCTTGTCGTTTCGCGTATACACCCGTCGGCGCGATATGTTGCAGCTGTTTCTGATGGCCGTGCTGGAGAACCTCGGCTATCGACAACTCAATACGCTCTGGCGCTGTCGTGGCCTTTGGCAATGGTTCTCGCGGCAACGGCACCACTGGGGCGCAATGCGCCGCGATGGTACCTGGGGACAAAACTGAACGATGGCTCGCTAGGCAACAGCGACTGCGAACCCATCAGCTCGTGATTGCCTCGCGTAACGAGTTCTTCGTTTCCCGGTTCGCAAGCGTCGTGACCGCTGAACTTCCAGGGTCGCTCTTTGATCGCGTGCCCTCTGCACCAAGGCATGCGGTACCGGAGTGTGCCATTCTGGTGCCCCGCCCGCCTGATCGATCAGTGAATAACGTCATCCCGTGAACCAGTGCGGTTGCCGCAATCAGCGCGTCACGCTCGGCTCGAGGGTCTGGCACATCTATCCGGGCGCAGCGGCGTGCTACGGCGGTATCGACCGCCAGGATCCGGCCAGTGAAGCCTGGTCACACCTGTTGATCCAGCCATGCGCGCAACAGGCTGCCCTGGACCGCGTCGCGTCGCTCGATCTGAAGCACGCCCGTTTCCAACTCCAGAATGGTAATCGCCGATACGAACAATTCGCTCGCCTGAACGAACTTCGCCCAAGCCACGACCGCAGGGTCCGCCCGCCCGGACTTTGCTTTGCGCAGCTCCGACACCACATCGATATCAATGGCAATCAGCAGGACAGATTCACTTGGCGTATCTTGATATCGGCCCGAGGCGGATCGAACTCAACACCCTCTGCATCAGGCGTTGCCAGCACGTCGATGATGCTGGCGTTTCCGCCAGCCAGGCGCAGGTACTCATGCATGCTCAGCGGGACATGCGTGGGCCTGCCGCGATCCATGGTGAGAACAGGCCCCGATAACGCTGCCTTCTTGGCAGCGCTGGTGTCGTGATTGGATTCACAGCTGCTTGGTGTGGTGGGCATGGTGAGTACCTCCGCAAACGCCATGTACGCATGTTACTACTTGCCGCAACTGGTCAATGCCTCGTTTCCTATCCCTAACAGCGTCCCACATCGTTGAGCATCTCCCATACTGCCGTCGGGAAAGTCGAAGGGCCTGTCGCCCCGCCGGGCTTCAAGCGCACCTCCCCCTGGTCGGCTGACGCCTGCGCGCTCCGCTTGCTGTACGGGTCCGTGGGTTCGCGCAATGAAGTGAGTTGGGGCGGTTTTGCTGGGTCCTTCACCTTATCACGGCGTGCTCGCCGTCAAGGGCTTCACCCGCGTTGCGCGTTTGCGGCTGTCGCCGGCTGCGCCCCCTGACTGCTTGCGCTGCGCCGTGCCGGGTCGGTTCCGGGCAATTCCGCCCGAGCAACCGGAGCACGCTGCCATGTCTCAATTCACCTTCGAGTCGTCCCTCCTGGTCCGTGATGCCGAAGGGCATTACCTGCCGGCCACAGCCGATCAGATCCTCGAAGCCGCACGCCGGGTCGTCGACCTGAAAGTCCGGCGGGGCGCACCGTTCAATGCGCCTGACATCGTCAAGGAGTACCTGGGCGCCAAGCTCGCGGGCCTGGAGCATGAAGCCTTTGCAGTACTGTTTCTCGACAACCAGCATCGGCTGATCAAGTACGTCGAGATGTTCCGCGGGACCATCGACAGCGCCTCGGTATATCCGCGCGAAGTCGTGAAGGAGGCCCTTAAGCTCAATGCGGCGGCGGTGATCCTTTCGCACAATCATCCGAGCGGGCATGCAGAGCCGAGCCAGGCGGACAGGACGCTGACCCGAAAGCTCAAGGACGCGCTGGAGCTGATTGACGTGCGCACACTCGATCACATCATCGTGGCGGGTCAGGAGCAGGTGTCGTTTGCCGAGCTCGGGCTGTTATAGGCCAGAGGGGGGCTTCGGCCCCCTTTTCTTTTTTTTGCGCGCCCACCAGAACGACAAGCGATGTCACAGCCGTCTGATCGAGCGCGAAGCTGAGGGCGACAATCTGCTCCCCGTTGCGCTGGTGGTGTGTCGGCATGCGGCTACAGCGTCATATCGAGCACGATGCGGCCCTCAATCTCACCCTTGTGCATGTGTGCAAAGATCGCATTGATGTTTTCCAGGCGATCCGTGGCGACAGTGGCGCCAACTTTGCCTTGCGCTGCGAACTCAAGTGACTCCTGCAGATCCAGCCGGGTGCCAACGATCGAACCACGCACGGTGATGCCATTGAGCACCATGCCGAAGATGTCCAGCGGGAAGTCCCCTGGCGGCAGCCCAACCAACGACATCGTGCCGCCACGACGCAGCATGCCGGCGGCCTGGGCGAAGGCTTTCGGTGATACCGCAGTGACCAGCGCACCGTGTGCACCGCCGATTTCTTTCTTGATGAAGGCAGCCGGGTCTGTAGTGAGCGCATTGACCGTGAGCTGGGCGCCGAGGCGTTCAGCCAGGCGCAGCTTGCTGTCGTCGATATCGACCGCCGCCACGTTCAGGCCCATGGCCTTGGCATACTGCACCGCCATGTGGCCGAGCCCACCGATGCCGGAGATCACCACCCAGTCGCCTGGCTTGGTGTCGGTGACCTTCAGACCCTTGTAGACGGTCACGCCGGCGCATAGCACCGGCGCGATCTCAACGAAACCGATGCTCTGGGGCAGCAGACCGACATAGTTGGCATCGGCCACCACGTACTGGGCGAAGCTGCCGTTGACCGAATAGCCGGTGTTCTGCTGCGTTTCGCACAGTGTTTCCCAGCCGCCGAGACAATGCACACAGTGGCCGCAGGCCGAATACAGCCACGGTACGCCGATACGGTCGCCTTCGCGTACATGCGTGACGCCCGCGCCCACCGCCACCACGTGGCCGACGCCCTCGTGGCCAGGGATGAAGGGCGGCTCAGGTTTTACCGGCCAATCACCCTCAGCGGCGTGCAGGTCGGTATGGCAGACCCCACAGGCTTCGACCTTCATCAGCACCTGCCCCGGCCCCGGTCGTGGCACCGCGACCTCCTCGATCACCAGCGGTTGTCCGAAGGCACGTACCACGGCGGCTTTCATGGTTGTATCCATTGTCTGCTCCGTTTCGAGTGGGAAAACCTCAGCCTGCGCCTGCAAGGCAACAGACTGATTGACCCGGGTCAACGTCACCAGGCCGACACGATGAACGGCGACGGGCGGCGACCCGGCCTAGAGCGGATCTCCGACCAGGTAAGCGTGCCCCGGATCGACTTCGCACGCCCCGATACCACTCCAGGATCGACGAGCGCCCTGCTCACCTAAACGGATTTCCAAGCGGTTCTGTCCGCAATCAGCTGACGTGGTGAGTTGTGCGGCCTCGACAATGTCGTCGCTCCAGGCCGTGATCTGGTAGAGCCGGGCCTCGGCCATCAAGTCCTCGCCCTCGGTGTGCTGAAGCAGGTTGGCCTGCGCTTCTACACAAAGCCCCGCCTGCCTGAAACAACGGATTTCAACGGCGCCCGTGCCGGGCGGGACATATCCGGCCAGCACCTCCCAGGCGCCCCAGACACGTACCTCGTCGGCATCCGCCATGATGTCCAGCGGTGGACGAATGACGTCTGGCACCTGTGGTGCCGCCCCCAGATAGAACCCGCCAAGGGCCGTACCCGCGCCCAGTGCGATCAGCACGAACGCCGCCTGTAACCCAAAACGCCGCATGTGCACCTCCTTGTGGCAGCCCGTCGATGGGTGCTGTCTCGACACATTAACCCAGCCCCGCATAGCCAAGTCTGGCGTGGTTCACGGACATCGAGAAAAGCTCAGAGTCATTCGTTAAGGTGCACAATACGGCGGAGATTGCCGGCAAAACGGCCGTTCTGATAATCAAGAAGTTAGCGGGTGCATTGACCTACCCGGCACGCCTGAGACGCGGCTCTCTGACAGTGTTCGACCAGCCTGCTAACTTCGCGCCTTTTAACCGCACGGATGCCCATGCTGCGCTATTTCTTGACCGCTCTACTCTTCACGGCCCTTCCCGTCGCCGCCGAGTCGATTGACTGTCGTGTCATTGGTATCGCCGATGGGGATACCTTCAGTTGCCTTACTGCCCACAAGGATCAGGTGCGGGTACGACTGGGTGAAATCGACGCACCGGAATTGAAGCAGCCGTACGGCAGTCGTGCACGGCAGGCCCTGTCAGGCTTGGTGTTTGGCAAGGACGTCACCCTCCACATCCAGGACCTCGACCGTTACGGCCGCACCGTAGCGCGCGTGACAGTTGGCAATACCGACGTGAACGCCGAGATGGTCAGGACCGGAGCCGCCTGGGTATATCGCGACTACCTGAAGGACCGCAGCCTCTTGAACCTCGAAGCGGTGGCGAAGGAGTTCAAGCGAGGCATCTGGTCGTTGCCGAAATCGGAGCAGGTGGCGCCTTCTGAATGGCGGCAGGCACAGCGAAGCGGCTCCACGTCGCAGCGTGCATCGATACGGCCTCCCTCGACGTCACCTCAGCAGAGCGGCTTCAGCTGCTCGGTGATCAAGTCCTGCCGGCAGATGAGCGGGTGCGCAGAAGCCAGGTTTCAGCTTCGGTCGTGCCGAAACCCCCGCATTGATGGTGATGGGGACGGGATTCCGTGCGAGGCGATTTGTCGGTAAGCGCGTGGTTAGGTCTCAATCAATAAAAGCTCGGTTAGCTGGAAGACGATGGAGACGGTGTCTGGGCCTAAGGGCGAGGTGTCGTGTGTAAGGCCTCACCCGCCAAGGCGGGTCGCGCTGGCGTAAGGGGCATCTAGCCGGCAGGCCCTCTCGGCCCTGGGGCGCTCATCGCTGACGCTGGGATCTATGGCGATGGCTGGGTTCGGCCAGAAGCGGACTGTTCTTCAGTGGCTTAGAAGACCTTCTGTGAGGCGTGGAGGTCTCTAAGGGAGGGGGGCTATTCACCCTTAGCTGGGCAGTTGGTATTTACCAGAGGTATTGGCCTGCAGATCTAGCAGATAGCTATTCAACCCATTCAATACGTCATCGATGGGGTTGGCGTGCACTCGGCCGAAGGCGATGCTGATCGCCATATCCACAACCGGCACTGAGCGAACCTTTTCGGAGACTTGCTGAAACTCCGCATGTTGCAAAATGAGGAGCAAGGCCTCCTCCAAACAAATCAGGCGAGCCCAAAGGGCATCCACAACCGGAATATCATCTACCTTTGAGAGAGCAACAAATGCGCGCTTATCACCGCTTACCAGGCTTGAGTCATCATCGCCATGTAAAGCAGCGAAGAGGGTAGCCTCTCCAGAGTCGATGTCCGGCCTGTTCAGCTCTAGTAACGGATTGGCTGAGTCAGCCAACACGACCACCTCAGAAGCCGCCTCAACAAGCTGCCTGGCCATGTCCACAGCCTCTTGGCTACCGAGCTTGTCGCGTGCCTTATCAGTATTGGCCAGCTTCAGCTGATACTTGAGCTGTGGAAGCACTGCAAAATCACTCAAAGCGCAACCCAGCGCCGCAGCCAGCTCATTTAGCAGGCGGTATTGGCAGATTTTTTTGGCTGCATCGCTATCAAGCAAATACAAGATCGAGTTACTCCGCAAATCCCTGCATCGCAAGAAGGTGTTCACTGCTCTCGGCGGTGATCGCCGAAAAATCGATATTGTTCATGAACCGCTCCCGGAGCACATCGATAGCTCCAGCAGTCGGAGGAAGGAAGCGTAATGCCTGAGAGGCTTTCATCCAGTCATCGTGCTCTTTGGCATAGGACAGGATCAGGTGTCCCTGATCGATACCACTCTCTCGACCAAGCCGAAACGTTGCGGCTGCTAGCATTGCTGCAGAAGCTTGGCGAGGAATTCGGCGGGCAACCTCTAGTTGGCCATTTCTGATCAGCTGTAGAGCAAAGCTATCTGCCTCCCTCTCCTGATCATCACGCACAACCTGGGCTCTTCCCTCTAGCCCCTCACTCACATCAGCAATCTCTTCATCGATGAGAGCGCCGTTGTCTTGAACGTGGCCACAGAGAATGTGGGCCAACTCGTGCGCTAGAACAAACAGTTGCCGGGACTTCTGATCGTGTCCGAACCCAAGCAAGATGGCAGGCCGGCCATCGACCATCACTGCCATGCCCGTCATTTTCTTGGTGTTCTTAGGCATGTCTTTGAGGAACAAGACGGGAATGCCATGCCCCCAGCACAAATCCAGCAGGCCCTCGAAGTCGACACACTCTCGACCACTGAGAGTGCGCACCATCTCGTTAAGCACGCTTGGGTCATTCGGCAGATTGCGATAGGCAGTAGATGCAAAAACCGCCAGGCGCGCCAAAGCAATGCCGAGGCCAGCAGCGACATCCAACTCTTCAACTCGCGTATCTGCCCGATGCTTGAAATTGGCACGAGCCGCCCGCGGCTGGATTGTCAAATCACCGTCTTGCCCAAAACTAACGTCCAAACCCAGCCGCTGCTTCAGGATCAGAGCAAACTGGAACGCTCCAGCACTGGTCTTGAAGAGACTGTTGTCCCACCAGTCAGGCAATAGCTTCGTGACATACGCACGAGGGTAACCCGCTGCCTGGAGGCGTTCGAACGTGGATTTAACGGTTATCGGAGTCTTTGCGTCTTGCATTTGCAGTCTCCTCTAACGCTCTTCCATTAGTTGATTTTCCCATGCCCGCCCGGCTATGAGCAAAAAGCAGATCTGCCAGCCTGCGAGCATGGACATCTGAGCCATCCCACACAGAAGCTAGCGCCCCCATCAAGATGTCGCTCGACCGCGGATCAGCAGCCTCATCCTGGGTATCTATTTTTGCATATTCGCATAAACGAAGATGCGTCTTAGTGAAACGTTTCGGCGAGTCAAAAAGATTACGATAGACCTGTGATTGATTAACGCCTGTAGCCCTTGAAATTGAAGCACTGGTCTCCAGCCCTTCACTGGCGAAATACCCGCGAAGCTCAGTGATAATCCGGGGCAGATCTTTATTTTTTCTCATGCAAATATTTTAGCATATTTGCATACAGCTAAGCAGCCACTAGAATGCCTTCAGCGGTCTGAAATACGAGGACAAGTGAGCCATTTTTTCGGCATGATGGCCTCCCCTTTGAGAATCGAACATGCGTGAAGCTGAAATAAAACTTGCCCTATCTCACCACCTAGCAACGGTGAGGCCGACTGACTCCTTCCATTTCCTGGAGGAGGTCGAACTCAACGGTGGTGAGATTCGTGCGGATCTTGTGCAAGTCATGGACATGCATTGCTACGAGATAAAAAGCGCCAGCGACTCGCTGACTCGCTTGGTTGGCCAAGGCTCTCGCTACGCACGTGCGTTCGATCAAGTGACTCTGGTTACCGCCGAATGCCACCTCAAGAAGGCTATGCCAATGCTGCCGTCATGGTGGGGCATCATGGTGGTGCCGGATAAGGCTGGCCAGGCATTCAAACAAGTGCGAAAAGCCAAACTCAACAAGCGCCACGAGCCTGGCGTTCTGGTCACGCTACTCAAGCGCGAAGAGGCACTGCAGATACTTGAAGAGCAGGGAGTCACCCGCGGCTTCAAGAGCAAAAGCCTCTATGTCATTCAAGCCAAGCTCACCGAGCTACTGCCCCTGGAGGAGCTCAAAATCAAAGTCCGGCAACGTTTGATCAATCGAGCTTGCCCCAGTCTCAGTATTGCTCTTTAAGCACATAAGCGATGTGGTGACTCCACGCTTCCGTGATGTGGTAGTGCCCGCAGCGCTTTTTCTTCGCCGGCAAATTGGGGTCTGCGCGCTCTTCGATGAGGCGGTCTCCAAACGAGTAAGTAGCCCCCTTGAAGTCGCCAGCGTAGGTATTCACGAGGATCTCGGAGAGAGCAATCGAGTCGTTGGTGGTATTGCCATCAGCCCGCAGAACCAGCCAGTCGTCATCACGGGTATACCGGATAGCAATACGGGTACCGCGGCGCTGCAGAATCTCCTCCGTCCATTCCGGCGAAAGCGTCCCGTAGTCACCAAATCCGATCTTAAGATCCGGTACATTGGCATTCACGTCACACCAGAAGCCCCAGTCATCGCGATTAAAGGTCGCCATACCAGTTTTGACCGCAGCCAGACTTGCCGGGTAAGCCCCGGAGATCAGGTGCACTGACTGATAGCCGATGGCTGCTAACGCCCGCAGATCTTGACCCAGCCTGGCTACCGAAGCCGGCATCCACTCTTTCGGGCTCACACCCAAATCAACAATCAGTGAAGAGGTGATCCCATGGGTCTTCAAGAAATTGTGGGCGCCTTTGGCGAGTTGCAGCCTATCATCCGGAATAGTCAACGTACTCACCCGCAAGCGGATGACAACAGAGGGCAGAGCCTCCGCCAACTTGAGAAACCTAGCCCCGACACTGGCCACATAGGCAGGCCCTAAAACAGGCGAGGCCGGGAGTTTTTGCTGGACAGCATGCTGCATAAAATCTAGCAACTCGTTCAGGCGAACATGCGTCAGTGCGCCACTAGGATTGGCATAGTCCACCAGCACTTCATACGGCCAGATCGTTTGGAGATTCGCAATCAGGTTTACATGCTGCTTAGAGGTCCGAACCTCGACACAGGGCCGCAGGCGAGAAACAAGAGCAGCGTCGACCTTCTCAAGAGCTCGCTGTTCGTAGCCCTGCCACTTGATGATCGGAATATACTGCGGATGAGTCGGAAACTTGGCCATGTAGCCCTCCCTGGCACGCTGATTGACAAAAACGTATAGCATTTTGACATCGCCGCGCCAACTCTGGGTCGCCCAGCAACCTCCAGCCCCAAACCCTATACGGCCCACCCCCGATCGGTGACGAAGTAGCAGCGACGGTGGCTTGCTCGCATGAAGGTGTACTGGGCTCTGTGTAAATCAGGCAGCTATTGGTCGAAGGCAGCCTACAGCGAGCGGCTGCTTCTGGCCGGTTAGCGACCACTTCTCAGGCTAGCCATGCTTGTCCTCCCACATGTGGAGGACTTGCCATGAACATCACTGCTACCTGCACCCGCCGGCCCTGGAACAAAGGAAAGTTGGTCGGACAGAAAACCCCGCTCCGGCTGAGAGATATCTGGGCCATCGAGTAAGGCTTCAGCTTGCAGAACGAACCCGGGATCTGGCTTTGTTCGATCTGGCCATCGACAGCAAGCTTCGAGCCTGCGACTTAACCAAGCTCCGTGTATGCGACGTTGCTCATGGCGAGCATGTGTCATCACGAGCAATGGTTATGCAGCAGAAAACGAAGCGACCAGTGCAGTTCGAAATTACTGAGCAAACACGGTCTGCTCTCGCGGCCTGGATACACCAAGCCCAGCTCCGTAGCCAGGACTGCCTTTTCCCGAGCAGGCTGCACACCTCAGACCATCTATCCACTCGTCAATACGCTCGTATCGTCAAAGGCTGGGTGCAAGCCATTGGCCTTGATCCGGCCATGTATGGCACTCACACAATGAGACGTACAAAGGCATCACTGATCTATCGCAGGACAAAGAACTTGCGGGCCGTTCAACTTCTGCTTGGCCATACGAAGCTGGAGAGCACCGTTCGATATCTTGGGATTGAGGTCGACGACGCCTTGGAAATGGCAGAGCAGACCGAGGTTTGACCATGTATAGCGACGGTCGAAGTCAGGCCGTCGCTAACCGGCCAAAAGCGGTCATTCAGCGCCTATTAAGCGCCAGACGAGCAACTTGAATGAAGCGCAGCGCTGCAGGTTTTTTTAATTAGTTATGAAAATCATCCGGCCGCTCACCTGATTACGCAGACGCCTGCACAGTTCTATTACGTGGCAGGAAATACCAATCCGCCGATTGTGCGGATGTCCTTCGAGGTGGCTAACGAGATATTGGAAAAAGCAGAGGACGCCTCGAAGGGATTTAATTTATTTAACCTCGATAAGCTGCTGAATTTCGGAAAGGAACTTTAAGTGCTCGTCAGATAGCTTATCGCCTAGCTTTAAAATATCAAAACAACTACTACTTTCGACGCCACCCATGGTTTTGTGGTATCGCTTAGTGGTCTCCCGTATCGCGAAACGACCAAGGAAAATACTAGTCACGCGATCTGGGTTATTATCGTCATCTTTGTAATTGGCGTAAAAATGATCATAAATAAGCTTTAGGTTTTCCCTTGTGGCGTAGCCTTCATTTAAGTCATTTCGATAGCAAATAACAGCCTCGCGCTCTCGATAAATATCAAGATTACTGTAAGGTGGCCTGAGCGTTATTGATCCATCAGGATTCAGAGGGTACCTTTTGGCCTTGAGCAATTCATAAATTGGAATAAAAGTATCAAATGGCTCGCCATCATGTTTGTCTAGTAAGCCCTTGAAGTCTGCAACCATATCGCAAGAATGAAGGCTTTTTATTTCATACCCATACTCATTTTTTTCCACCCATAGATGAACGTATTTATTGACCAAATAGTCCAGCGTTCGATTATGAGCCAAGTAAAATTGGTAAAGTCGATTATACTCCTTGTCGCTGGCTTTATTTGGGGCAAGCATCGAAGCCCAAGTGTTTCCATCAAGCTGAAGACTAAACTTTAAGTGTCCCTTCGGATTACTTATCTTCGCCGCTGTCACCCTATAAAAATTCTTCATGAGTCCGCTCCTTTAATTTGCTAATAGTCATGGAGGTCATGCTTTTCCCGTACTTGATAAAATCTTAATCGCCTTCTGGGTAGCACTTAGGTTGGTGTCCGCTTCTGGCCGAATGCTGCCATTGACCCCACCAGACTCTGCTTTTACCCCACCACACTCCGAAAACTCGCCCGGTAGTCAGTAGGCTTGAGATGCACATGCTGGCTCAGATCGCCGGGTAGCGTGAAAAGGCGCGGACCGTCTCGAAATTGGAACACGCGATACAGATGGAACTGATCGCCCGTTTCCTTTGAAAACTCGAGCTCGTTGTGGCTGACCAGGAAAGACGAGCCTACCCCGCCGTTGGTGGTTTTCACCTCGATGAAGCGCTCACGGGCGTCATCTTCGAACGACAGGATGTCGAAGCCTGCACCGTCTCCTTGGGAGTCGGACACCCAGTCCAATCGCTGGAATAGCTCCGGGTGGCCCGCTGCGGTCAGGCGCCGCTGCTCGAACTCGATCACCCACTGCTCCCCTGCCCGGCCCAGCTTGCGGTTGGCTTCATCGCGAGCGGCATAGTCGAACTTTCGCGGTAGGCGTTGCCGAAGGGATGCCGAGGTACGCACGAGCACTTCACGGGCGGGCGGTTCTACCAAAGCCGCCTGGTAGGTTTTGTCACCCGGAAGTTTTACCTCCTCCAGGGCATCGACAAGGGCGCCGACCGTCTGCTGATGTTCCAGAACATAGGCGTGTACGGATTTACGCAGCAGCAGTTGACTGTTGCCGCGTGGCTTGTAGCCGTTGATATAGGGTAAGCCCAGGGCATCAAGTACGGCGCTGATGTTCTGGTGCTTGAGCTCGACTGAAGACTTGCTGCGACCGTTCAGCTGTTGGCGCAGTGCCTGGTTGTGCTCGGACTTGTTGTACGGCTCCCCAGAGGCCTCGGCGCGCAGCATGTCGAAATAGTCTTCGACCGTGGCCAGGACCTCTTCTTCGGACCAGTCTTCGCCGATGCGAATGATGCGAAACCCGAGCCGCGACAGCGCCGGAACGACGGTCGCCTCGCCACCGGAGAAGCTGTCCGCAGTGAGCGGGCCCTGATCAGGAAATTGCTTGCCGAAGGCGACACCGGCGATGGCCTTTGAATCGCAATCGACGCCAGTTTTTGGGTCACGGACCAGGAAGTCGCGCGACTTACCGAACCCATAGCGCGCCAGGAATTTGGTGCGGCCTAGTTGCACGAACTCATCCATCGCAGCTTGTACGGCAGCGGGGCTTCGCAGTTGGGAGAGCTGAGACACAGGGTCCTTCCTTTTTGTCATGGTGTGCCGGGGACCGCAGAGTCACGAGACTATGAGTAGCCCCTGAACAGAAACGTCACGACAAAAGCCGTGAACGCCACCAGGCCCATTAAATCCCTTGCGTATTTGCAGCCCGTGCTGTCCAAGCTTGTACCAGGTCCGATCAACACGCTCCAACCATTGAGGTACGAAAACACCGCCTGGCCGAACAAAAAATGCGTGATGGCCGCCGCAGCCATGACGCCGGAATCGTCAGACAGGCTGTAGCTGTTGACCAGGACTGCCATGATCATCAGTGTCAGTATCTTGTATCGAAACGGGTACAGAGCGGTTTCGAGTTTCGACTTCTTCATTTCAACTGCTAGACCGTTAACTGCGTGTTCATGGTCGCTGCTGTGCCTGCCAGGTCAAACACCCACAACCCTCGGCACCACCAGTTCCCACTGCTCACACTTGTGCCACGCTCGGTACTGTTCTTCGCACTGATCGGTGTGGCGAACCAGGATCGCTGCTACCTCGCAGTGCTCGACATCCAGGCCGAGCTTGAAGGACTTGGCCGTGCGGCCCACGGTCTGGCCGCTGGCATCAAGGATTAGGTAGCGCTCATCCTGCGCCTTGAGCGTGAGCGGGTCGCCTGGTTCCAGGCTTGCCAGTGCTTGGTGGACCGGCGAGCTCGGTGGCTGGCGCCCCGCAAAGTCCAGATCGATGTCTTTAAGCGACAGCTGCAAGTAGCGCTTGTCGAGTTCGGGCATGGGCTCGCCGGCAAAGGTCTGTCCAATCACCTCTTCGGTCAGGTTTCTTGCGAACG
Organism: Stutzerimonas nitrititolerans; assembly: GCF_003696285.1. Classification (GTDB taxonomy): domain Bacteria; phylum Pseudomonadota; class Gammaproteobacteria; order Pseudomonadales; family Pseudomonadaceae; genus Stutzerimonas; species Stutzerimonas nitrititolerans. Next base: position 138,326 of record NZ_RFFL01000003.1, on the reverse strand, counting down.
GGTTGCCACCCGGGAATTCACATAGGGTCAGTGTCTGCTCGGCGCGAGTCATGCCGACGTAATAGAGCCGACGCTCATCGCTAAGGGTATCGGGCTGAGCAGACCATCCGCCGTCGAGCACCACGACGTGTCGAAACTCCAAGCCCTTGGCCGAGTGCACCGTGCCGAGGTACAGCCCCTGCTTCGGTTGCTGGCGCAACTCACGCGCGTAGTCGTAGAGCCAATCGATCAGCGAGTGGGCGGCGAGCGGGAATAGCCCAAACTCGGCGGTGAGCTGATCGAACGCGGTGACAAAGAAACCGTACCAATCCGGGGCAACGGCGGCATCACTCAGGCGCGACCATGCTTCGGCCGCCGTGACCGGCTCGATGATCGCGCGTAGCCCTTCAACCGCTCGCACAAAGCCCCGCTGGGCCGTAAGTGGCAATGCACTTTCCTTGTCAGCGGCCAGGCAGTACGGCACGCCGTGGGCCTCGCACCATGCCTGAACCGGCAGCAGGTACTGATGGGTGCGCGCCAGTACGGCGCAGCCCTGCCAATCCTCGGTGTCCAGCGTGAGCAGCCGTTGCAGCTCGGCCATTGCCGCTTGGGCCTGAACGTTCGCGTGTGCATCGTCTTCGGCATCGACCCTCAAACGCAGCACCCGCCCTGCCCGTTCCGGATCCAGGCTCTCCCAGTCGCCACCTTTGGATTGCTCACGACGGGCCGTGTCGATCTGAATGGGATGATCCTGTTTCAGGCGATCCGGGTTACGGCCAATAACGCTGTTGGCGGCCTCGATGATGCGAGCACTGGAGCGGTAGTTGTCGACCAGATAGCTCGTTGACGCCGAATATTCTTCGCGAAAGCGCTCGATGTAGCGGTTGTTGGTGTCGCGCCAGGCATAGATGTTCTGGTCGTCGTCGCCCACCGCCAAGATGCACAGGCGCCCTTCTTCCTCGGCCTTGCGCCCTGCCAGCGCACTGACCAGGCGGTATTGCAGGTCGTCGATGTCCTGGTACTCGTCGACCAGGATGTAGCGGTACCCGCGCATCAACTGTTCGCGCAAGTCATCCTCGCCCTCGACCTGACGCTTGCCTTCGAGCAGCTCGACGGCCTCGCTCATCACCTGGGCGAGCCGCCCCTCCTCGACCGTCTCGCCACGCTCGAATCGCGTGCCGGTCAGGCGCATGGCCATGCGGTGATAGGTCATGACGTTGACCCCATACGCGTCGGGTCCCACGAGCCTCAGCAGGCGCTGCTTGATCTCGTTGGCCGCATGCCGGTTGAAGGTCAGGGCCACGATGCAGCGCGCCGGTACGCGTCGCACGCGTAGCAGGTAGGCGATCCGGTGGACGATGACGCGCGTCTTGCCCGAGCCGGGTCCCGCCAGCACCAGACGGTTGACGTCATCATCGTCCGACACGATGACCCGTTGGGCGGCGCTGAGCTTCTCTACGATAGTGCGCCAGGATTCCTCGCTGGTGGCAAGCTTGAGCACCTCTTCGCGGCCCGCGAAGTAGCGACGAATGAATTCCTGTTTGGCCAGGGTGAAATAGTGTTTGACCAGGTCGCGGGCTTCTCGCATGGAGCCCAGCGCCACTTCGGCGTACTCGCGCATAACATGTACTTGAATGCGCTTCTCGCGGTAGTGCTCGTCCAGTCGCTGGTAATCGTCCTTGAGGTAGCCGGTGCGCTTTTCCGGATCGACTTCGATGGTCATGGCGCGACGCATCACCGTCATGCCGTGGTTGAGGGTCAGCACGTCTTGTTTGTGCAGGTAGAGCAGCACGTGCTCGATTGCTCGGCGTCGCTGTGGCGGCTCGATCCGAGCACGCAGCTCCAGGTCTCGGTCTATCAGTTCCGTGAGTTCGCCGAAGGTGGTGTCGACCAACAAATCCTTGCTGCGTGAACCCGGCGGCAGCTTGCCAATCAGAAACGGCAGCACCACCGCAGCCAGGGCGCGACGGCGCTCGCCGAGCCCCTGAATGCCCCGCCAGTTATACCCGCCGCGGATGCGCAGCTTGAGAAAGTCCTGGCTGATCTGACGCAGCTCGAAGCTGCTGCGCAGCTGCGTCTCGCTGTCGTGATCCTGGGCGAGGCTGCGGAGCAGACGCAGCACGTGCAGCGGTATGAGTTCCTGGTTGCCGGTGGCGGTTTTGAGCGCTGCGGTCAGCAGCGGCAGGTTCAGATCCTGCCAGTCGCCGCTCTCGGCCTCGGGTGCCTGCTCCTGCAAGAGATCGAACAGCGCCGACTCCAGTTCCAGCGTGGCTTGCAGACGTTGTGTGGACGGTCCCACCACACCGTGGCGCACGTAGAGGGTGAGCTTGGAGTCGTTGACCAGCAGGCCGAGATCTTCCATCTGCCGCAGGGTCGCGGTGACCTCTTCGGAGGTCAGGCTGGTCAGGGCCATCAGCGCATCGGTGTTGATGCGCTCGTCGGCGCTCGCATCATAGAGAAAGCTCAGAATGGCCTTGAACTCTTCCAGCCTTCGGGCCGGTAATTTGGCATTGGCCAGGCGCTTCTCGGCCTCTTCTTTCGAGAGCTTCAGGCTCGCGGGGAAGATCTGGGTCTGGTTTTCCTCACGCTTTAGAAACTGCCCGCGCTCGAGCCAAGCCACGGCGGTGACGACCTTCGTTTCGGCGTCGCGCTCACCGGCTTCGAAGCTCGTCTCGACCTGCTCGTCCATCAGCACTTCGCCGGCGGTGATGACGACTTTGCCGCCCTTGCGCCGCTCGCTCTCCTTGCGCAGTTTGCGCAGGATCTGCTGAATGTCGCGCAGGGTCAGCTTCGAGCCCTCGCACATGCCGAACTGGTTTTCGATGTCTTGGGCGTCGTACAGCAGCACGCAGCGCGCCTCGCCCTGGTCGCGCCCCGCCCGGCCGGCTTCCTGCAGGTAGTTTTCCAGCGAGCCTGGAATGTCGGCATGCACCACCAGGCGAATGTCTGACTTGTCCACGCCCATGCCAAAGGCATTGGTGGCCACGATGATCTTGAGCTCGCCGCTTTTGAACGCGTCCTGAATGTCCTTTTTCTCGTGGGGCTCGAGCCCGGCATGAAAGTACTTGCAGGCCCACCCATGACCGATCAGAAAGTCCGCGAGCTCCTCGGCGCCCTTGCGGCTGGAGACGAAGACCACCGCCCCGCCCTCGTTGCGGCCCAGTTCGTCTTCGAGCAGCGCCTGGGTGTGGTGGCGCTTCTCGGCCCGGGCACAGGGCAGCACCTCGAAATTCAGGTTGTTGCGCTCGTGGGTACCGATGAAGTGCTCGAAGGTGACGTCGAGCTGATCCTTGAAGTGCTGCTCGATGTCTTCGAGCACATCGGGCTTGGCCGTGGCGGTGAAGCAGCCGATGGCGGCCAGCGCGCCGTCACCGGTGAACTGCTTGATGAAGCGCGAGACGTAGAGGTAGTCCGGGCGAAAGTCTGCGCCCCACTTGGACAGGCAGTGAGCCTCGTCGAAGATCCAGGCGCCGACCTGTCGTTGGGCAATGGCCCGGCGGAAGGCCTTGTTGCGAAACTGCTCGGGCGAGACCAACAAGATACCCACGTCCCCCAGCTGAATCTTCTCCAGCACCTCGGCCCGCTCGGGCATGGTCAGGAGGCCATTGAGGGTGGCGGCGCATTGGACGTTGCGGGCCAGTAGGCCATCGACCTGATCCTTCATCAGCGACTGCAGCGGCGAGATGATCACCGTGAGGCTGCCGTTGCGGTGAAAACGGTTCAGGGCCGGAAGCTGGTAGCACAGCGATTTGCCACCCCCGGTCGCCAGGATGGCCAACACGTGCTTGCCCTGCATGCCCGCCAACACCACGTCGTGCTGCAGGGTGCGGCCGTCCGGTTCGGTGCGAAAGTCATCGAAGCCGAAGTAGCGCTTGAGTTCGTGGCGTGGGTCGTGGGTGGTGGTGCAATAGCCGCAGCTGTCCTGGCCGCAGGGGGTATCACGCAGCTCGGCGATCAGCCGGCCCACTTCCGGAAACTGGTAGCGCACCCAGGGGGCTAGCACCGAGTTGCCGCCCGAAACCCGCAGCCAGGCCAGTGCATAGGCCAACGGCAGATGCAGGGCCTCATCCATGAGGTCGGTTTCCAGCAGCTGCTCCAGGCGGGTGCTGCATACCTTGAGGGGACGGCTCAGGGTTGGGTCGGTTTCTTTGAGCAGCTCGGGGATGAGGCTGCGCAGTTCGGTGAGGCGCTTGGGTGCCTGGCCGGTGATCGAGGCAAAGAGTGAGCCCAGGTCGCTTTTGAGCGTTGGGGCCAGCAGCGCCTGGTAGCACAGGAGTTCGGCCTGGTGGCTCGTGTTGAGCTCGGTAAAGGCCTGACGTTGGTCGTTGAACAGGGTGAGCGTAGACCGGCAGTCCGACAGCGGTGAGTTGAGGCTGTCACGAATGAGTTTGTAGTCCTTGACCAGGCGGTGATACGGGTTTTGCGGAAAGGCCAAGGGGGACAGACGCAGGGTGTCGATCACCGGGAGCTGGTGCAGGGCAAGCTGGGGCGCCTGTTGTTTGAGGATCCGCAGGTCATGGTCGATGACGTTATGGCCAAGCACGAAGCTTGCGCCCAGCCCCAGGGTGTCCAGGGCATCGAGGATGCTGGGTAGATTCTTGTCGACCTTGCGTTCGAGCTCCTCACCCGTGTCGGGGCGCAGGGCACCGACCATGAAGATGCGGTCGGGTTGGCCCGCTGTACCGGGTGCAACTTCCAGATCGAAGATCAGGCTTTTGGGTTGAGACGGTGAAGCCATCCGGACGGCGATCCTTGCAACAGACTACGGGGCTGTTGGCACTGTAGCGGTAAATGCCCGGTGTAGGTAGGTGCGTGAGGTCGCGGTGGGGGGTGGTTGTGGGGGTTTCAGATGGGCGTCGGTCCCCCCTAGACTGGAACAGAAAGCGGAAGAGAAAGAGCAAAAGAGCATAAAGAGCAAAAGAGCAAAGGATTGGGCGTCACCCGGCTGGGCCGGGTCGCGCTGGCGTGCTGCGCATCGAGCCGGCCGGGGCCGTCTCGACCCTGGGGCGCTCATCGCTGACGCGAGGGAGTGGTGGCGATGGCGGGTTTCGGCCAAGAGCGGACGCTCAACAGTATCAATATAGTGGTCTGTCCCAAAGGTTTCCCGACTACTAAGCGCCGCCCAGCAAGCCGCCTTTCAAACCCACAGCGGTTTCACCCCTTCGCAGAGTGTCCATGCTGGTCCTGTGTTGGTCTTTGGCGTGACCATGCTCTGGACGTCCGCACCCCTTCCAGACTTTTACATAAACCTGGCCTATGCCTGGCTTCTGACCCTGGAATATCACCAGCACATCAACGGTGCCCAGCCGGTCCCCGGAATCATATGATTCTTACCCAACATTACGACTCAGTAATAGATTGCTAAAAGGGTAATATCAAAATGACACCGATCGAAACCGCTACGCCTTCAACGTTGCGCTCCAGATCTGTTCACTGACAAAAGCGGAAGGATGCGCTATGGACAATGTTCTCGGCAAACTAGCCTCTGACTTCAGGCTTCACAATCTTTTTGGCGACGACCACCACCTGACTGTCACTCAAGTCTGGGTGCTAGAAATCGAACAAGCAGGATCCGCCGAGCTGCGGTTCCTTTATGGCCGGTCTCTGCCAGGCACTTACCAGTCGAACAGCTGGACGGGCACAAACAGCAGCAAGACCTCGCTCAACGATGACTGTTCCGTGAGGACTCACGCTTTAACGCTGTATACAACATCGCGACAGCTTAAGATCTTTCTTGATCAATTCCTTTTCGGCGGTGCAACGCTACAGGAGGCCAGCCAACAGGCTCAGTTAGATCTCAATAACAAGCTGGCTGCAAAAGTAGGGACGATTACCTTTGGAGTAAATCCTATCGCCCGTCCCGTCATGCATTTACCGACAAGAGACTTCTATCAGTTCCGCACGAGCCGCCTTAGCCCGACCAGCTATGCTAGCGTGGACAGCGCAGCCATTTCGTCCGCAGGCAAGCCTTGGCTCTTCAGCATGACGGAGGGTTTGGACCGGATAATCGCTGAAGCCGCATGCCGTACATTGAACGCAGATACCGGACTGGACTTCGCAGAGCTAGACGCATGGCGTATCGGAGATTTTGAGTTCATCTGCGCCCCGAGCCTGACCAGCGCAGAAAGAAGCAAATACGACATCACGTTGAGGGGACCAGACGCCTCCATCGAACTATTTGAGCCGCTAACCCCGGAAGCCTCCGATCTTTTAGTTGTGGTCAATGCATACAGTGATGACAGTGTGCAAGCTACCTATACAGCTCGACTAGACAAGCATTCTGAGTACCCGCTAAAGCATGGCTTCAAGCTTGAGGCGTTAGAGAATCAGACCTGTACATCATTTACCCTGGAAATCTACGCACTTGGCAACGTGGGCGATGCCTCATACCTAGTACTGCAGACTGGGAACTATTTTGTTCGCAGCATGAACCTCAACATGCAGGTGATTGAACCGATCAGCTCAAATAGAAAGTTGAGCTGGCTGGAGAAGCATGTTCCGGCAAAAGAAAAACCCCAGGTGGAGGCTGCGGGGCGGATTAGTCGCGCCACTCGACCCTCGCGCTCGCAACTGGGAGGCCATGATTCCGACCCATGGGTCACTCTGAATAGGGCTACCGAAAACACCATAAAACAACTATACCCCAAAAAATCCAAAGGTCGGTTTTTCCCCAAGCTGACCGACAGCGGCGGCAGGAGTCGCTTGCAATTGACCCAATGGCTCCGCGAAATTTTCGAGAGCAACCATGACGCACAGATCGCCTGGATCGACCCGTTCATGGAGGACGTGGGCATTGAACTCCTGCATCGGATGGGCACCTCGACAGGCGATTACCTCATCATCACGACAGAGAAAACATCGAATGCCCCTAATCAACCCAACCGTATCCACCGTCTTCTTGCCCAATGCGATGAGTGGGGCAACAGCTACTTTGGCAACGTTCACCTCAAAGTACTTGCAGTTCCTGAAAGTAAAATTCATGACCGTATGATACTGATTCGCTCAGCGAGCGGTCGCCCGCTGGCTGGATATCACCTCTCCAACTCGATACAACGCGCTAATGACAATTTTCCACTGCTGGCAACGCCTATTCCATTGGATGTCATGCATCATGTCTTCGAATACACTGATCAGATCATACAGAACACGCTACATGCGGACGACGGGAGGACACCTACAGCAAAGATAATTTTTGACTCAACCACATTCGTCAAGGCGGAGGAAGATGACGAGGAACCTAATGGGTTAAACCACCGTTCTTCATTCACAGAAGCTCCCCGCGCGGGCGATGTGCTTGCCTGGTGGTTGAATGACCCTGAACTCGTAGGACTTTCAGGAGTTCAGCTAAGAAACCAATTGGAGGCGAAGGGCAAGATCAAAGACGGGGAGCTTGATCCAGAAATTTTCGATAGTGTCCCCTCCACGTTCTGGACTGACGGCCTACCTGCTGAGGACTTTCACTCGACCTGGGATGCCTTCGGCTATGTGCTCGCCTGGACCCATGCAGGTCAACTGTACACGGAGAAAACCAAGTCTCTCCCACAAGAGCTGCAGACCGCCTTGCTCGAACACCTGAGACCTTGCCGCCCGGGTGCTTTACAGCCGAGGAAACGGAAAACGCTACTCGACCTTGAACATTACCGCTCGCAAGACCTTCGCTCACTCCTGCTTTCCACCGATACCCCCTATAGAGCGTTCAGTAACTCGCCAACAGATACTTCATGGGGTGATTACTACGCCCTCAAGCTGCTCTGGTCACATGCACCCCAGGCGCTCGTCAGCTTTCTGAGCGCAATATGTGCAAACCCCATCGAAGACCTGCGTACGCACACGCTGGTCATCGAGGCTTTCAAGCACATATGCTTGTACCTAGGTTTAGACAAAAAAACAGCTCAACTCGAAGCCCTTATGTACAGTGAGACGAGTATCGTCACGTGGGTGGGGCTCCATGCTTTCAAAGACGCCATCAACAATGGCACGTTAGGAGTTGAAGCACTGTCGAATATCGACAAGATTGCTCCTGCCAGCTTTCATCGAACTATTCTTTGCTGGCTAATCAATGAAGCAAACTACGTCAAATCGGATATTAAACCCCATCTAATTTCAAAACTTACCCGATCACTACAAGGACCGCTATCCGACCAAGAACTCCAAGATATTCTCCAACCAGTACGCGGTCGTCTTGGTAGGCTGCATCACTTCACACCTTGGATCTTAGAGTCATTACTTCTTCCCATGCTCGAACGGAAGACGATAGATACAACTCAGGTCTCAAGGGAGTGGCTAAATGAATTAACAACCCAATGGCGTGCCGCCCTAAACAAAGACAGCTTGTATTTTAAGCTAGAGGCAGATGGCGCCTTCACTGACGAACTTGCCACGCTGACCTCCTACCTTGCCCCAAAAAATCTAGAGACGGTCATCGCTGAGCTGTGGAAAGTCTTCAATGCACTGGCTCGAACGATAAGACAACCGCTTAGCGCTCAGATTAGTTGGAGCTCACACATCCGGGCGCATGAAGTGAACCTATGGCTCTATGCGTTGGCTCGCCGGATTTACGCACTCATCGATGATGAAACTAACCAGTCACTTTCTGAACTATTGCGAGAAAGTGAACTGATCATTGATCGACTTCCACTTTCATACAGGGAAAATCTTACCAATAGGGAGCTGCTCACCTACATGAAAGGTGACCCTGATCAGATCAAATCTCATAGCCTGCGCCACACCATTCAAGCAGCGATTACCAATGGCCGATAAGTAGTAGATGTACAGTTGGTGCCCTGTTCTGCTTGGGGAGCCGGATATATTGGCCTGCGATCGCCAAATAATATGGAGTCGGAAAAATAATGGATAACAAAACCCTAACATCGGTGTTTACGAAAGAATCGATTCACAGATACACATGCCCTTACTGCTATAGCGGCGAGCTTCGCCTTGAGGGCGATTTCAACTCTCAAGAAACAGTCGCATCGAAAGCTGAGCATGGTGAGGATTATTGGGAGCCTGAATTTATTCAGCTTATCTTCAGTTGCACCTTGAAATGCTCCTCGTGCGGTGAATTCGTTTTTGTCGTTGGCGACGGCTCAGTTGAAGAAGAGTATTTCGAGCGCCCGGATGGGGGCTGGGATAGAGGGTATGTGGAATTTTATCGCCCATCGTACTTCCACCCTGCGCTACAGTTAATTGACTTCCCTGCTGCTTCCCCAGTTAATGTCATAGCCACTTTAAAAACTGCATTTGCATATTACTTTTCAAGTCCGTCCACTTGCTGCAATAGCATCAGGGCGGCGGCCGAGGAAATCCTAACAACTCTTGGAGTTCCTGCGCAGCCAGAATCTGGAGAGGGATACCTTTCCTTTGGGCGCAGAATCCAAATGCTTGGAGATGATGACCAAAGCGTGCGTGCACTCTTCGATGCTATACGCTGGCTCGGTAATTACGGAAGCCATCCAGGAACACAAGTGGAATTTGAAGATGCACTGAACGCTTTCGAAATTATGGAATTACTTCTTGAAGAGGTTTACAGCGACCGGAAGAGAAAGATTCAAGAGCTGGCAGCGGCTATCAATAGCCGCAAAGGGCCTATAAGCAGACTCCCTAGAACTGGTAGCATTTAGCCTTGAGGCAGGGCGGGGGTCAGGTCTTGCCTTTTACTTATGAGAAAAGGGGATGCCCATAGTTTTTCATGACCCTGAGCCAGAATGATGAGCCGAATGACCGGCCCGGCCGATTGCAGCCGGTGACGACGGGCAGTTACCGGTCAAAAACGGACAGTGCTCCAGTAAATAAATCCGTCCCCTTTACCCTTCGGCGCTAACCGGGCCGGTGTTGGATCCTTGTTTGGTAGCCGCAAGGGAAGAAGCTAAGGTGCGATAGCCCAGAAGAGCGCAGAGGTGGTTTCTGGAAGGTTGCAGGGAACCTGAGCCATCATTAAAAAAGATTTTAGGCAACGGCCAGGAACTTTTCAGTGATTATAACTATGCTTTCGCGTCTGACGATTAGAGTCCAAACAGCATATGCTGCTGCCTGGACTATCGAGGCTCTTTGGAACCTAATGACGCTGTGGGATTTCAGCTATGTTGAGGTGGTGCTACCTCGCAGTCTCTTTTCCAGTGCGCGCGCGGCCTCATTCATGTTTTTCATATAGTTTTCCTCAAGAGTGCCGAGGGCTTTAAATGCCTGAACACGTCTTTTGGGGTCCTCAGAGTCGAGATTCACTCCTGCTCGCTCAAGCTCAGATGCAGCAAGCTCGGAAAATTGTTCGATGATCTCTGGCATCGTCATTGCAATACCGTCGTCGTATTGAGAAAGCCCCAAGGATACGAGGTGAGATCGGATCGCCTGTGTGCTATTTGATATTCTGGAACTCCAAAGCAACTCTGTTAATCCCGCGCCTTCTGAAATCCCACCCAGCATCATTTCAATGAGCTGTATAAGTCCGACGTGACCAATAATTGCTTCCGATAAAGACAGTCCTTTGAGCTCGGAAACTATATTTTGCAATCCTCGGTCGCTGGTAACAAATAGGCAACGATTTCCACGCTCAAGCTCTTCCCGCAAGACAGCTAGTTGTATTGAGTCATGCTCAATTAGAATAGGACGTTTACCTGCTGAAAGCGGACCGGCATAAGATTTCTCCAGCGCCGAGTAGTATTCGGGGTAGCGCGCATTTTTTATTGCCGGAATGATTGTAAAGCCCAGACGAGTAAGCCAGGCCTTGAGATCGGTCTCATTACGATAAGGCGCGTACTCAGCGAGGAATTTCAAAAAGTCAATCTCGGAGTTCTGATTAACCCAGTTCGCGTACGCCCCCACAAAAACATTCAAATTTGAAGTGCCATTATACAATGCGTCACTTCTGGATATTTTTGCGAAATCTGCACCCGCCTCGTTATAGTAGTTAATCGCCAGATTTCGATGGCTAATTACCTCATTAAGATAGCCGGCGCACACATTGAGGTTTAGCTTGACAGCGGCAGAGGCAGCCGCTTCCTTCAGACTCTTGATTGCTTCTTTATAGATGTTGCTGAAAGGATGGCCTGGGACTAAGGCAGGTAGTAGTACGTTGGCGTCAAAATAGATGTCGCGAGGTAGCACCATTTTATGCAGTAGAGTTCGTTCAGGCGCATGGAACGCAAGCTCCATTGCAAAGCTGACTCGGCCCAGCTCTCCTAATAATTTCGACTCTTCTGCGGTGGGGTGGAACAGCATGTTTTTCAGAACGCGAAGAGCTCGCTCCTGATCGAAGGCGACTAGTTTCAAGTTGCACTCATTAAGGACAGCCTCTATTGAAATATTTTCAGGTGTCTTGCCAGATGCAAAAGCCGCTCCTAAGTCCCAGCCCCTTCGCTTTATCAGGTGATTGAATAAGGTAATAATTTTAAGTTTAATGGCGTCGGAAACTGACCATTTTTCTTCCAGAAATGCACGGTCCGCAAAGCTCCTGCAAAGCGTGTTTATGGAGGCGTCAAGCATGCTTTCTCCTGCAGTCTCGCCTTTCCATGCGTAACGTATTCCAGAGACGCGCGATCCATTTTGCTTGATACAAAGCCCGTCATCGATAAGAGATTTAGTGGCTTTGTTTAAGATTTTTTCCGCGTCCTTCCCTTTTATGCCGAGTTGGAGTCTGACTTTCTCCAAAATATCAGCGCGGGTGAGAGAGGTCGGGGCCGCCTCTTGTAATAATGCCGACACAACCCCTTCAATGACTACATGACGTAGAGCGGTCGAACTATCTTGTGTTTTTGCTCGCGAATAACATGCAGCAAGATAGCGCTTTGTTGCGTCGAATGGGGTTATTGTTGCTGCTGGTGGTATGTTTGGCTGAGCGGATTTCGTTTTGTTAAATGATTCGATCCCCTCCCAAAGCGATGCGTGGTGATTGGCAGGGTCGTACTTTATAATGTCGATATTTAGCCGGCTCGCCTTGCTCAGGAATTCCGAGCTAATATCTTCCGGTAGTAGAGCCATGTGCCTTCCAGGGGTGGCAGGCCCAAAGCGCTTGTCGATCTCTGTAAAGACATACTTTATTGCCGGGTCGTAAAATGAGAACCCCATAAACAGGACGTTGCGATTTATAAAGCAGTCGCGTAAGAGGTCCTTATAAACATCATCCTTCAATAGTGCTTCAAATTGGCCATCGGAAAGTATTATTGATTCAGGATACTCTGCTGCGCCGTGGATTCGAGCGACAAACAAGCTGTCCTCCCATTGGGCTTGTCGGAAAGACGCGTCGCCATATTTGTAGTCCACGGCTGTTGTTTGTCTGGCAATTGCAATTGCATCCAATATGCTTCTGTCGAAATTTGTGGTAATACAGGACTTGAACGGCAGTTCCCCAACAGCGGATATCGACTTCGCATCAAATTTTTTAAATTGATCCTTAAGGATTTTGAGTTTCTCGCCTTCTACCATCTTTTTTGTGATGTTAAAATAGTCAATAGCAGTGGTGTAGTCGCCATCATTAACGCATTCAATCATCATTTGGGTGGTAAGAGGGTCGGCTCGACGAAGTTGTTCGGCGAGTTGTGTGACTAATGCCTTCCATGTTGGTAGTCCCGTTCGAACAGATACCCCTGCGCCAGTAAAAATTACCGGATTAGTCGCGGACTCGAAGAATCTCTGTAATGCGTCTGACACCACTGACATAACACTATCCTTGCTGTTAATTGCGCTTGGTACACTATGCCATTCTTCCATCATCCTTTCAAACTGTGAACTGCACACTTCATGTGGACTCGGCATCAATACGTTGACCATCTACCGTAACGCTCTATTGAACACAGAGCGGCAATGGTTTTTGTATTCACGGCTCATTTCTTTAAGGTGTGCCCCGTCGAATGCATGGTGATGAATGGAGTGGGTATGACAGCTGGAGCTACTGATCACGGCATTAGGGATGGTCTGAAATAGACCGCTGCTTCTCGCCGATTTCAGCCATTGCCGATTTTGAAAGAGGCGATCTGGTCGGAGCGAAAGGGGATACCCATTAGCCGGCCTACTGCCCGCTTCTGGCCCGATAGTTGCCCTTCGCAAGCCATCTCTCCAGTTACTCCTCACTACGCTCCAGCCTGTTTGCCCTCCCCCAATTGCCCGCGCTAGACTGTCCCAGTCGCGGTAAATCCCGCGACCGGGCGTGAGAACCCGGCGTGTATGTCCAAGGCGCGGTTGCGCCGTAGCGCACAGCCAGTGTTAGCACTGTGCTGCAGCAAAGCTATGGCGGGCCGTGTGAGGCGGGCTTCGGTCCGGCCGGTTCCCTTGGACGCCGGTTCTCACCCTTGCACGGTCCGCCACCCACGCTCGTGAGAAGGCTGGTTGGCGGCTCCTTAACTGTCCAAGGAGCACCAGCGTTATGCACTACCTCCTTTTTACGCCCGCGCCCCACCCTGTCGTTTCGTCTCTATCTGGCTCTGTTACTACTTCGCGCTGCGAGGTGGGCCATGACTGAGTTGCCTTCCAATCTCCTGGCCTTTCCTTCCACTGCCCACTTGCGTTGTTCGACTGTCGTTTCGTCTTCCGGTCCCTTGGCCGAGGCAGAGATGCGTGTCGAGATGATCCGGGGGCTTTTGCTTCAGCTGACCGAGGATGGCGGCGTGCCTACCCTCGATCTGCGGGCGCGCCTGTTGGGCTATGCGGCCCAGGAACTGCTCGACGAGATGGTCGTGCTGTATCGACGGGCATTCGGCGCGGAATCGGCGCAAGCCTGAGCCACCGGGCCGTCCGCTTGGGCGGCCCGCTTTGTTCTTCTTCCGACTCGGTATATTGCAAAGTCAGCCGCCGGCGACCAACTGCTACACGACCTGAATCTTCGTTACGCCGCTCTTGGTCCAACGGACCTTACTGATCGCTTTGAATTGGCTAATGCCAACCGATCCGCGCTCGTTGCGGGCCTTCGAGCCAGGCTTGGTGAGTAGTGCCTCGACAGCAGTACGCTCCGCTTCGTACATCGCAAGTGCATTCAGGTCCATGTCCAATAGGACCAGCAGTACGGTATCGAAAGGCTGCCTGAGATCGATCTTGCCGACCCGCCCCGTTACGCGCTTCGGGTCAGAGATGCATCGACCTTTTATTTGCACCCGAACGGGCTTCCCGTCTCGCATCTCGGTTGCGTCATAGCCCGCGGCCCGAGCAGCGTGCAGATCCAAACCAAGAATGGCGGCCGCCTCGAACTCTGCCACTTCTCCTGTAATACCCAACGGTTTACCGGTGAGCTGGCGATAACGCACCGCGATTAGCTTGGCCTGGCGCAGCAGCTCAACGACCTCTTCGTTGCTTCCACCTGAAGCGTCTTCTAACCCATAGCTCATGTAGCGCTACCTTGATCCTTGGGACTCACTGGTCATCTTTGCGTTGCATGCACTCGACGAAATTCTCCGATGCATATCCCACGCTGCCATTCGCCTCGAAGGGCGCGTCGACCTTGCGCAGGATCATCTTGCTCGCGTCGGCAGCCGACATTGGAAAGAACGCACCACCCGGCTCTGAGTGCATGTAGAAGTCGCCCAGCTTAGCTCCGCAGTGCTCGCAGTGGTTCATGTAGTAGGTTGCCCCGGCCTGTTGGCTGTAGGCAGGCCGATAGCGAGTCGTATGGCATCGAAGCTGCGCCAATACCTTTGGCGACAAGCCATACACATTCGACACCGTCCCAATTTCTCCCTGGCGCATCCAGTAGCCACTGGGACTGGCGAGGGTAAACGCCTCATCCTCCTCTGCGTATTCAAACTGCTCGTGATCTTCCGGCAGCATGAACGCATGTACCCGTGTCCGGTTGCCGCATTTCCAGCAGTGGGATGACGACTCAATAAGGAAGTACCAAAGCGATCGGATTTTGAATTCCGGCTCATTCGCCAAGTTCGCATCGCCTTGCTGGGGGAGCCATCTAGCAAATGGTGCCGATTCTTTACCTTCGGGGATGTACCAGACCTTTGCCTGTGGATCCCAGCGGGCTCCAAGCGCTTTCGCTTCATCTTTCTCCGAGAACGGAACGTCCAGGTCAACGCGCGCCATCAAGATTTCCTCGTATGGATTGAGTCGCCGCCAAGGGCTGTGTTTCCTTGACCGGAGGATATCAAGGCTCCAAGGAGGCTGGGCAAACGCATCTAGTCGCATCCAGCTCGCACATGAGGAAATGGAGTCTTCACATCAAGTAACTGCGGCGTAGCCGTTTGAAGGTCGAGCGCTCATCTTGTGTCGTCGGAGGCCCTCGCGTCGTAGTCCTGTCGAGCGGCACGAAAGCCCTCGGCGTTCTTCACGACCCACATCCACAGCGGAATCATCTGGGCGAGCAGGCCCCGCCCCAACGCCGACAATTCATACTCCACGCGAGGCGGGACCTCGGCGTAATCGTGCCGCAGGACCAGGCCGTCTCGTTCCAGCTGCCGCAGGCTGCGAGTCAGCATCCGCTGCGTGACGCCATCCATGCGCCTGGCTATTTCAGCGTGGCGCAAGCGCCCCGCCACCCCTAGCGTGTGGACGATTCCCAGCGACCAGCGATTGCCCGCATGGGACAGCACCTCCCGCTTCAAGCCATCGTCTTCCGCACTCAGCGCGGCGCACACCGCTTGCGACTGCCTGATGATTTCGTCGTTGTCCATAGAGCCCCCAGGATCACGCGTGTGCCTACTTACGAGGCACTCCTCGATGGTGACAGGATAACGGCCGTCCACGATCGAAACGCACTTTGGAGAAGATCATGCAGGCAGATCACGCTGTGGAAACCCGAAATATCCTGGTGCTTGGCGCTGGAGAACTTGGCCTCTGCGTGCTGCGCGAGCTGGCCAAGGCCGCTGCGAACGAAGGCGGTGTGCGCATCACGGTCCTGCTGCGTCCCGCGGTAACCGCTGCCATACCCAAGCCCCGAGCGGAGCTGCTCGAACAATTACGGATGCTGGGTGTTGGGGTATTGTCCGCCGACATCATTGAGGACCCGGTTGAAGAACTGGCCGGGAATTTCCGTCGGTTCGACACCGTCATCAGCTGCGTAGGTTTCGTGGCAGGTGCGGGCGTGCAACTCAAAATCACCCAAGCCGTGCTCGAGGCGGGCGTGAAACGCTACGTGCCCTGGCAGTTCGGGGTCGACTACGACGCGATCGGCAAAGGCAGCGCGCAGGATCTGTTCGACGAACAGCTCGAGGTTCGGGCACTGCTGCGCGCCCAGGGGCGGACCGAGTGGCTGATCATCTCGACGGGCATGTTCACAAGCTTCCTGTTCGAGCCCGCGTTCGGTGTGGTGGACCTGGCACGCAACACAGTCCATGCGCTGGGCAGCTGGAATACGCAAGTCACCGTGACAACACCGGAGGACATCGGGCTGCTGACGGCGAGGATACTGTTCACTCGCCCCCGCCTGGCGAACCGGGTGGTGTTCGTTGCTGGAGACACCCTGAGCTACGGTCAGCTCGCTGACAGGGTCGATGCTGCCCTGGATCGCAAGGTGCATCGGATCGAGTGGACCGTGCAGAAGCTGAACGACGATCTGGCCGCCGCCCCCGACGATCAGATGCGCAAGTATCGGGCGGTGTTTGCGCAGGGCAAGGGCGTCGCCTGGGATAAGCGAAACACCTTCAACGCCGTCCATGGCATTGAGCTGACAACGACGGCCGACTGGATCAACGAGAACCTGAAGGGTTAGGTGCCCCCGGCCTGAAAGCCTTCATCAGGCAGCGGCCTATTGCGCAGGCCCCATCCGACACGTTAGCTGATGCCTGCTCAACGTCCCGGCAACCTGTGTGGTGCGGTCCCCCGAGGTGCCGCCAGCCTGGCATCCAGGTGTTCCTGCTTTCCCTCATCGGCACCCAACCGTCCACAGCTGGTCGATCCGGGTCGTAAAGCTCTGGCTCATCATGTCCCGGCGCATGCTCCACTTCGGTGCCAGGGTCACACGCCCCGGCCGTAGCGTATTGCGGCCCCATTTGGCGTTGACCGCATCGAGCACCTCCATTACCCGTTCAGCCGCCGCCGGCGGGGTCGATGCGAACAGATCGTCGGAGAACTCGCCGCGTTGGCACAGCTCCATCAACAGCACCTCCGCCTTGCTATAGGCATAGCCATGACGGTAGATGTGCTCCAGGCCGGCGATGGCGGCCCGGGTGATCAGGCGCGTGTCATCGGTCGGATACGGCAGCTCGCATACCATGCCCTGTGCATACTTCGGCTCCTCCGGATTGAACATGCCGGTCCGGATGCTTATCCGTACACGCTTGCACAGCGATTGCTGCGCCCGGAGCTTTTCGCAAGCCCGCGCGGCATAGCTGGCAACCGCCTCGCGGATCGGCTCGAATGCTTCCTGGCGGTCGCCGAACATGCGCGAGCAGCAGATTTCCCGCTTCGCTGGCGCCATCTCCTCGAGCGCCAGGCAGGGCGTGCCCCTGAGTTCGCGAGCGGTTTTCTCCACCACCACAGAGAATCGCTCGCGCAGCGTCCGGGCATCGGCCTGCGCCAGGTCCCAGGCCGTATGGATGTCCATGCGATTGAGGTGCTCGGTCATGCGCCGTCCAATACCCCAGACGTCGCCGACTTCGGTGACGCGCAGGACCTTGTCGCGCCGGTCGGGGTCGAGCAGGCTCACCACCCCGCCCGTCTGCTTCTGCCAGCGCTTGGCCGAATGGTTGGCCAGCTTGGCCAGCGTCTTGGTGCCGGCGATGCCCACCCCCACCGGGATGCCGGTGCAGCGCAGCACGTCGGTACGGATACGCCTGCCGAGTCCCTCCACATCGGCAATGCCCGTCAGGTCGGCAAAGGCCTCGTCGATCGAATACACCTCCACGGCCGGCACCAACCCCTCGATGACCGTCATCACCCGCTCGCTGATGTCGCCGTAGAGCGCGTAGTTGCTGGAGAACACGGCTACGCCCCTGCGCTTGAGTTCATGCCGGATCTTGAAATAGGGCTCGCCCATCCGGATGCCCAGCGCCTTTGCCTCGGCCGAGCGCGCAATGACGCAGCCGTCGTTGTTCGACAGCACCACGATGGGGGTACGACGCAGATCGGGCCGGAAGATCCGCTCACAGCTGGCATAGAACGAGTTGCAGTCGATCAGGGCCAGGGGCCGTTCAGTACCGTCCATGGAAACGTATGCTGAAGGACACCACTCCCCAGACCTGCAACTCCTCGCTCTCGAGCAGGTAGCGCGGCGGGAATTTCCTGTTCGCCGAGCGCAGCACGACCTGATCGTCCTTGCGGTCGAAGATCTTCACCAAAGGCTCGTTGTCGAGAGCGGCAATGACGACCTCCCCCCGTTCAGCCGAGCGGCCACGCGAGATGATGAGGATGTCACGGTCGAAGATGCCCACATCGACCATGCTGTCGCCGTCGGCGCGCGCCATGTAGGTGTGGGGAGCGCGAATGTCCATCAGCTCGTCGAGCGAAATGGTGCCTTCCATATGGTCCTGCGCCGGGCTTGGAAACCCCGCCGGGACGCAAAAGCTGAAAAACGGCAGGATGATCGACGAGGGCGCCGCAGGGCCCAGAATACTGACAGGCATGGTGTACCGACCTCAAAACTGTATGTTTATACAGTATTATGAGTGCTCGGCGACGGTCAATCGCCTGCGACGAACCTCACATAATCATTGATCTCTCCTAAGGTTAGGTATACGTTACATAAGACTCCATTTGTATCGTATTCGTGACATGGACCATACAATCATCACACTGCGCCTTGGCGAGCAGCTTCGTGAGCGCCGCCTGAGCCGGGGGCTCACGCAGGCCAGGCTTGCAGCCCTGGCGGGCCTGACCCGTCAGAAGGTCATCGCCATCGAGAAGGGTGATCAATCCGTGGGGATAAATGCCTATTCGCGTGTACTGGGCGCGCTGGACTGCGAGTTCCAAGTGACGCCGGCTGCAATGCCTACGCTCGACGAAATACAGGGAGTATTCGACTGATGGCCACCACCCTGCAGGTTTCCACCCCCGAGGGCGACAGCGGGAGACTTCATCACCACAGCACCGCGAGCTATCTGTTCCGCTATCACGATAGCGCGGAGGCACGAGCGGCAATCAGCCTGCTGATGCCCGTGCGCCTGGATGAATACAGACACCGGGAACTGCATCCGATCTTCCAGATGAATCTGCCGGAAGGCTATGTATTGGAGCAGTTGCGCAATCGCCTGGCGAAGGTGGCGAACGTCGACCCCATGTTGCTGCTGGCACTGTCGGGCAGCAGTTCGCCCATCGGCCGCGTCGCGGTGAGTTCGCACGAAGTCGATACGCTTCTCAAGCGCCAGCGGTTTCCGGGGGAGAAGCTGGAGGAAATCCTCGCCTGGGATGGAGCCGAGGACATCTTTGCCGATCTGGTGGATCGCTACATCCTGCGTGCGGGGATATCCGGTGTCCAGCCCAAGGTCCTGGTGCCCGAACACCTTGATTCGGCGCCGCGGCGCTTCACCTCGAAGACCTCCGACCTGATCATCAAAAGCGGTCGGGACGAATTTCCCGGGCTGGCGATCAACGAGTTCCTCTGCATGTCGGTGGCCAGAGAAGCGGGTATTGCGGTGCCGGAATTCTACCTGTCCGACAACGCCAAACTGTTCGTCATGCGCCGTTTCGACCGTGATGAGCGGCTCGACCCCATGGGTTTCGAGGACATGGCCGCCCTGATGGGGCTGGCCGCCGAGCAGAAGTACAGCAAGAGCTATTCGGCCATCGCCAAGGCCATCCGCCTGTTCTGTGCGCCTGAACAGGTACGGGACTCGCTGGCGCAGCTGTTCGAGATCGTGACCTTGAGTTGCATCGTCGGTAACGGCGACGCCCACCTGAAGAACTTCGGGCTGCTGTATTCCGACCCTACCCAGCGCGATGCACGGCTCGCGCCGGCCTACGATATCGTCAACACCACCGCCTACATTCCCGAGGACGTCCTAGCGCTGGATCTTTGCGGCAACAAGTCGTTGTTCGCATCGCGACAGGGGTTGCTGGACTTCGCCGGGACGTGCGATGTCGCCCGGCCGGAAGCGATCATCCGCAGGCAATTGCAAGCGCTTGAACAGGTATTGGCTCGCTCGACCGAGCTGTGCGAGCAGGCGCCACACGTGGTCGCGGCAATCAGGCGTTGCGCCGAGCCGTTCATGAAAACCTTTGCTTAGGATGGCGTAATCGCCACTGTTCCATCGTTACCAAACGAGTGCCTCTCCTGCACGGGTCGCAGCCCTACTGGGTTACTGCTCCTTCATGGGGAGTACGCCAGGCTCAATCGCGGTCGCGCAGCATCTGTCGAAGCGCCGCGCGGTTCTGGCTGGGGGCCTTGGCCTCCAGCAGGTGCAAAAACTCGAACGAATCAAGGCCGTTGATGCTGGCCCTGGGGCTGACGATCTTCCGGTGGGGGTCGGCTCCGGCGCGCAGGAACCGCTCGACCAGCACCGGCTCGTTGTAGAGGATAGCGGCGTTCAACGGCGAGAATCCCAGCTCATCCGGCTCGTCGATGTCGCAACCCGCCTCGATGGCCACGTCGATGACCTTGAGCGCAACGGCCGCCTCCGGGAGCAGCTTGTCGTACGCGCCTGCCATCAGCACGATCGTAGGCGCTTCGAAGCCGCGCCCATCCGTCAAATGGCAGCCACTGGCATCGGTCGTACGCAACCCGAGCGAATTGATGGGTTCGGCCCGGGCGCTCCCGACCGCCAAAGTCGCCAGGAAGACGACCGCCACGGCCTGCCTTGCGCACCGCATCACGCCGCATCTACCCATTAGCAGGTGACATCACTGCGTTTCTGCCGGCGCGGCGGGCCCGATCGGCTTCACGTGCCGACTCGCGATCTGCGAAGAGTTTCAGATGAGCCAGACGCGCGACGATGGCCCCTTCGCTGCGCGCCATGATGGCGGCGATCTCGGAGCAAAGCTTGCCGTGCTCGCCCCACAACCGACGCAGGTGCTCGTCATCTGCAGCCTCCCAGCGCTGCCCCATGTTGCCGGGCCGGGCCTCCGACACCCTCTCGGCCCCCGGCGATGGGATCGGTGGTAGCGCTCGCCAGGGCTGTTCGGTGTTGTCCAGGGTGCGCTGCCAGGCAGAGCCGTCATCGCACAGGGCGACCAGCACGGCAGGCGATCCTGCGCTCACCAACTGGATGATCTTGCGGTCAGTCATGCTCCCTCCATACTCCACACCCGGCGGCATCCTATTGTCGTATTCTCATGATGCCGCCGAGGGTTCGTCGACATCCGGTTCCTTGGCTAGGCTGACGCTCCAGTGGCCGCCGGACTCCTGTACGGCTTGCAGCAGATCATAGGTCTTGATCATGTTGAGCAACCCGGAATGGCCATAGGCGCTGGGCGAGAACGCTGGATCGGCACGCTTGAGATAGCCGCCCAGCGCGCTAAGCGTGACCTTCCCTTCGTTCGTACTCGAAACCATGAGGGCGACCGCATCGACCACGAAACGGGGACGACGCTTGACGACAGGCTTGGCGGGTTCCGGTTTGGCGTCTGCCTTGGCCGGACAGGTTATATGGCGGGGCTCCGGTGATTCGTCAGGCTGATCGGCCTGGCGCGTCCATTCGAAGAACTCGTCACTGGCGTTGCGCAGTGCATCCGGGGTCTTGGCCTCGCCGACGATGCAGACCGTCGCGCCCCGCTCACGAAGCTTACGACACAGGTAGGCAAAGTCCGAATCGCTGGTCACCAGGCAGAATGTGTCGGCGCGTGCATCGAACAGTGCCTCTAGCGCATCGAGTGCCAGGGCGATGTCGGCCGTGTTCTTGCCCGCCGCATACTGGTACTGCAGGCATGGGGTGAAGGCCAGACGCACCAAGGCTTCTTGCCACCGGTTGGCGAGCGTTCCGGGGTTGCCGTAGCCCCTGCGCAGGACCACCCGCCCGAACTGGGCGCCCACGCGCAGCGCATGCTCCAGTATCTCGGGCGTAACGTTGTCGCAATCGACCAGCACCGCTACCCGCGCTTCGCCACTGGCGGAAAATGCCATCCCTTACTCCTTTTCATCCCTGCTGCGCCCGTGCTTCAGCACATTGTAATGCCACGATCCTATCGCAACGACCCGGCACACTCCAACCGAACGGCGCGTGCGCCCAAGCGTGGCCGGTGGGGCCCCGCCACGTGAACGGTGGCAGCGCGACTGCGGGGACCGGGACAGTGCAAATGGTGCTGGATCGGCCGTGGTGCGCTCAGACCCGGTTCACGGTACGGTGCACGCCGTTGAATGCAGCGTCTCGATGAAGGACTGCCGGGACATCGCGCGCGGGAGGCGGCGGTTTCGGTCCGCACGCCCAAAGCCGTACGGACCACGAGCCGCCCTGCTCGTGAGGGTCCTCCTTGGCTACGGTGACCAGCCGCGGTGATATGCCCTCGGGATGCGGGGTGATGGGCCATCGAGGCGTATCATTGTGACGGAATAGACTTGGCCTGAACCTGGGGAGCTGGAAATGATTCGCGCATTTTCCGATACGGATATGGACAGGGTACTGGACGTCTGGCTGGCGTCCTCAATCGAGGCGCATGGCTTCGTCGAGCCTGGCTTCTGGGCGGCCAGGCTCGACGACATGCGCAACATCTACATTCCAGCGTCGGAAACCTACGTGTACGAATCGAATGGCCAGGTAACGGGCTTCTTTTCACTGCACGAAGACACCCTGGCGGCCATCTTCGTCGCACCCGACTGCCAGGGCGAAGGCATCGGCCGGAGGATGATGGAAAAGGCCAAGACGCTGCGCGCGCGCCTCTCGCTGGAGGTCTACAAGGAAAATCGCCGAAGCGTCGCTTTCTACCGGTCGTGCGGCTTCGATGAGGTAGAGGAGAAGGAAGACCCGCATACGGGACACCGGGCGCTGGTGATGGTCTTCGGAGCGGTCCACGGCGGTGAACTGCCATCCGCGGAACCTGAGCGCCAGGTGGGCCAGTTCCGCTCCGGTGCCCACCCCCTCGCAGAGGATCCTCACCCCTGCTCGTCGGCGATCAGCTCCTCGCGCAGCACCAACAACTGATTGGGTGCGTCGATCGCCAGGCGCGCCCTGGCGCCGTCGGTCTCGATCATGGTGATCCAGATGCCGGTGTCCTCGAGTTCACACAGAAGGTCCTCGACCGAGGCGCCCGGCCTCAGCGTGAGCCTGATCTGCTCGTTGGTAGATCTGGTGACTATCAGCCTTCCCATATCCGCTCCCTGCGTCCAGTATTGTCCATTCAAGCTGCACCGAACCTTAACGTATCCCTTCATGAACGGTCTGCATTTTCCATGCGTACGGGCAACCCGTCATTGATCCAGGTCGCTTCGCCTGCGAGCAGGGTTACCGTGCCCAGCGCCTGACCTCGTCAGCACCGTACTCTGCCTTCCAGGCATTGATCACCTTGTGGTTGCCGCCACGGGTCTCGACGACTTCGCCGGTATGCGGGTTCGTATAGCTCTTCAGGCTGCGCTCGCGACGGGGGCTCGGCTGATTCGTCCTGGTTGCGGGACCGGGATCAAGGATATCCAGCACGGTTTGAAGGCTGTAACCGTACTCTTTCAACAGCCCGTTGAGCCGGGTTTCGAATTCGATTTCCCGTTGCAGCTTGTCATCGCTCCTGAGCTTATCCAGCGCGGCGAGCTGCTCGGCAAGTTGTGCTTCGAGGCGCTTGTATTCGGCAATCTTGCTCATCTCTACTCTCTGGTCGAATGTAAGGCGGGTAAACGGGGTTCATACAATCGATATGAATACCTGGCCGGCATTGTACGGCCTGCACGGTATCCGGCATATGTAAACGGGCGATTCATTCGGACGGATCAAACAGGCTTTATTTACGCGAAGTGGATAATCCGCATTTGGATAAATACGCTTCTACTCTTTCGTTTATTTACGAAACTGCGCTTTTACTTGAATCCGCATTCGCACATCTGTTGAAACCCGTACCTCGCCTGAAGTTCGACGGTCCGTGCCGGGCAATCGGATTGGGGGGCACGGCGGCAGCGCAATAGGCGCTGCCCCGTATGAGCCAGACCCAACAGGCTGCAATACGATCCGGGCCGCACACCGCGTCGTTTCGGACCCAACGCGGCATGATCGGGCGCGCACACCGGGCACAGGGTAGGTCTCCACCCACCGGAGGCCCGATCATGCCGCATTCATCCCATCGCAGTGCCCGCCCTCTTCCACCGGGTAGCGTGCCGCCCCATCGACGCCTGGGCTCGCCGCCGCCACCGAAGGCCGCTGGGGACGCGGGCGCCGCAAGCCGCTCGCATTACCTGAACAACGACGAGGCGGCCGACTTCCTGCGGCTGTCGCCCCGCACGCTGGAGAAGCAGCGGGTGATCGGCGGCGGCCCGCGGTTTCGCAAGTTCGGCCGGCGCGTGATGTATGCCCTCGCCGACCTGCAGGCCTGGGCTGACGCGCGCTGCTTCGAGACGACCTTCGATCCGGCGTACCTGGAGCGCCACCCCGGAGGTGCGCGCGATGACCGGTAAAGCCGACCGTCTTCATGAGCCCGAAGCGAAGCCCGGCGCCCGCGCCGGAGCCGTTGCGGCTGTTTCGTGCCCTGCCGGGCGACATGGCGCCACGCGACGCCCAGGACCTGATGGCGCATCCCTTCTTCGCCCTGGGCAAGTCCCGCCGCACCCTGCCGATCGATTTCCGCTCCGGGACGGTTACCGTGCGTGTCGAGGGCACACTGGAGCATGGCATCGCGACGATCTGGGATGCCGACATCCTGATCTGGGCGGCCAGCCAACTCGTCGAGGCGAGGGACGCCGAGATTCCCACCTCCAGGCTGATACGCGCCACGCCCTACGAGATCCTGCGCTTCATCGGTCGCGGTACCTCGATGCGCGACTACCAGCGCCTGAGGGCCGCGCTGGACAGGCTGCAGACCACCAGCGTGGCCACCTCGATCCGCGAGACCAGCGGGCGGCGCCTGCACCGTTTCTCGTGGATCAACGAATGGAGGGAACTGGCAGCGGCCGATGGCAGGCCCCTGGGCATCGAACTGATCCTGCCCGACTGGTTCTATGCCGGCGTACTGGACCGCGCACTCGTGCTCACCATCGACCCGGCCTACTTCCAGCTCACCGGCGGGATCGAGCGCTGGCTGTACCGGCTGGTGCGCAAGCACGGCGGCCGTCAGGCCGACGGCTGGCAGTTCGACTTCCGGCACCTGCATCGCAAATCCGGCAGCTCGGCCCGCTTCTCGGACTTTGCCTGCGACCTGCGTGCGCTGGTTGCCCGGCAATCATTGCCCGGCTACCACCTGAGTACGGTACGCCTGTCCCGCGGCACCGAGCTGCTGGCGTTCCGGCCTGTGCCGCAAACGGCACGGGGATAAGTCATGTACAAGCTGTGAAACCTGTCGTGCTATCAGGCGTAACGGGGCTCGTGCTATCAGGCGCACGGCTATCGTGCCATCAGGCGTACCGAAGGCGCTCCAGCCCAGCTGCGACGGGTGCTGCGGCGGTCCTTAACTCTACTAACCCAAAAGCGCTAACTTGTTATTGGGCCGAGGTGTGTCGGTGGGGGCATGGCAAGTGCTGCTGCATTTGGCTGGGAGCCGGCTCATGATCATCGCCCTGCTCAACCAGAAAGGCGGCGTCGGCAAGACCACCTTGGCCACCCATATTGCCGGCGAACTCGCGCTGCGCGGGAAGACCGTGGTCCTCCTCGATGCCGATCCGCAGGGCTCGGCGCTGGACTGGACGCAGCGGCGCGCGCAGCAGGGACTGGGCAGGCTGTTCGGCGCGGTGGGCCTGGCACGCGAGACACTGCACCAGGAAGCGCCCCAGCTGGCCAGGCGAGTCGATCACGTGATCATCGACGGACCGCCCCGGATCGCCGCGCTGGCCCGATCGGCATTGATGGCCGCCGACCGGGTGCTGATCCCGGTGCAGCCCAGCCCCTTCGATTTCTGGGCCAGCGCCGAGATGGTGAGCCTCATCCAGGAAGCCCAGGTCTTCAGGCCCACCCTGCGCGCCGCGTTCGCCATCAACCGGCGGGTCGGCACCACGGTGATCGGCCGAGAGGCTCGCGACGCCCTGGCCGAACAGCCGTTGCCGGCCCTGCGGGCCGAGGTGCGCCAGCGCATCGTCTTCGCCGACAGCGCGGCGGCAGGACGCCTGGCCTGCGAACTGGCACCCCACAGTGCCGCGGCCCGCGAGATCGGCAACCTGGTCGACGAGCTGCTGCGGTGGACGCCATGAGCGGGAAACGAATCGGCATCGGCGCACGCCCCACGACCGATCCCCAGGCCCAGGCCTGGATTCGTCAAACCGGCCGGGAGACGCTTGGCAAGGGCAGCCTGTATACCGCGCGCCTGACGCTCGATGTCACTCCGGCGCTGCGCGCCCGAATCAAGGTGGCCGCCTTCGGCGAGGGCATCACCGTGGCCGAGATGTTGCGCGAACTGCTGGAGCGACGCTTTCCGGAGGACGCGCCATGACACGTGGCGGGTACCGCCCGGCCGGCCAACGCCATCCCTCCACAAGCGGACGCCGGCCTATGGCGTGGCCGGCGCTCGCCAGTGCGGTTGCCTGTATGTGGTTCGCCTTTGCCGAGCCGCCGGTACAGGTCGTCTACAACGCGTCGGACAGCGTACCCGGCGGCTGGTACCGCATCGTGCCCACCGAGTCGGTTGCGGTGGGCGATCTGGTGCTGGTGCGACTACCGGCCGACGTCGCGTCGCTCGCCGCGCGTCGCGGCTACCTGCCGGCCGGTGTCCCGCTGCTCAAGTCGATCGCCGCCGGACCGCGACAGCGGGTGTGTACGACAGGCGCCCGAATGCGGGTCGACGGACGGGTCGTCGCCCTTGCGCGGGCGCAGGATCGCGCCGGCCGAGCAATGCCCCGCTGGACGGGATGCCGCGAACTCGGCGCGGACGAAGTGCTGCTGCTCTCCACCCGTCATGCCGAGTCGTTCGACGGCCGCTACTTCGGGCCCGTCCCGCTGGACAGCGTCCTGGGCAAGGCCCAGCCGCTGTGGCTGGACGAGCAGCCCCGTTGGAAAGCGAGGCCGGAACTCGGAGCAAGGGCGGAAAAAGCGGAGGGCAAGATAAAAGGGGGCGGCACGAGTGACGCCTGGAGCCAGTCTGCACGTGGGGGTGGGAGCGGCACGGCTGCGCCACGATACGTGCCGGGATCATGTCAAAAGGCGCGCCGCCCGTGATACGCCCGGGGGCACCACGCGCTACTGCACGACACGGGAGCGCAACATGAATGACACGCGAGATCGGTCGCTCGAGGAGCGGTTTCAGCCCGAGGCGGGGCCACCCGGACACCGCGGCCAATCACTGGTGACGCAGGTCCTGCGCCAGGCCGGCAAGGCCGGTGGCCGTCGTCGCCCAGGCGCACACCGACCCGGCGCCGGCCTCGGCCGCGGCCATGTCGCCGCGCGGTTCGTCGCCGGCAGCTCGCCGCGCAGTCGCCGAGTGACGATCAAGACCCGGCTGGTGAACCTGCGCCAGTCCGGCAGGCGCTCGGTCTCGACGCACCTTCGCTACATCGAGCGCGAGGGCGTCGGACGCGAGGACGAACCCGGTCAGGCATACGATCCGATGACGGATCGCGCCGATCTCGAGGCATTCGAGGCCCGGGGCCGGGATGATCGCCACCAGTTCCGCCTCATCGTGTCCCCCGAAGACGCCGACTCGCTGGAGGAGCTGCGCACCTTCACCCGGCACCTGATGGAACGCGTGGCCGGCGACCTGGGCACGCGCCTGGACTGGGTGGCCGTGGACCACTGGAACACCGACAACCCGCATACCCACATCGTCCTGCGTGGCAAGGACGAAACCGGGCGGGACCTGATCATCGCACGCGACTATATCGCGCAGGGCATGCGCCACCGGGCCTGCGAGCTGGCCACCGAATGGCTGGGGCCGCGTACCGAACGGGAGATCCGACAGGGACTGCAGCGCGAGGTCGGGCAGGATCGATGGACCGGCCTTGACCGCGAGCTGCTGCGTCAGCGTCAGGCCGATGGGATACGGTTGCAAAGGCTCGCCCAGCATCCCCGTCGCCAGCCGCTGATCGGTCGGCTGCAGCATCTGGAGCGGCTTGGCCTGGCGCGGGAGCTGCGACCCGGGCACTGGCATATCGACGATCGCGCCGAGCGGACACTGCGTGCCATGGGCGAACGGGGCGACATCGTGCGGACGATGCAGCGCGCCATGTCCGGCATGCAGCGAGAGCTCAGCATCCTCGAGCCCGGCTCCGATCAGGTCGTGGTGGGCCGGCTGGCTGCCAAGGGCCTGGCCGGCGAGGCGCATGACCGGGTCTATCTGGTGATCGACGGCGTCGACGGCAAGGCCCATCACCTGCGCCTGCCGGCCGGGGCCGATCCGGCCGACTACCCAGCGGATGCCGTGATCGAGGCGCGGGCCTCGCAGGCTCCGAGCGTGGTGGACCGGCGAGTCGTCTCGCTCGCGGTAGAGGGGCTCTATCACCGCGAGCACCACCGGACGCTCCTGGCTCGAGAGGATGGATTGAGCGGTGAGTCCCAGGGACTGCTGGACGCCCATGAGCGACGGCTGGAAGCCTTGCGTCGGGCGGGTATCGTCGAGCGAACGGATGAGGGTTCATGGCGCGTCCCCGCCGACCTGGTCGAACGGGGGCAACAGTACGATGCCCGACGCACAGGCGGCCTGTCGGTCGCGGTGCGCAGCCCGCTGTCGATCGAACGGCAGATCGGTGCCAACGGAGCCACCTGGCTGGACACGCAGCTGATTGCCGGTGGCCAGGCCATCAGTGATCGGGGGTTCGGGGCCGAGGTCCGGGCCGCTCTGCATCGGCGCACGGGCTGGCTGGTGGAACGCGGCCTGGCGGAACGTCGAGGGGCGCGCACGCTGTTCGCCCGCAACCTGCTGGCCACCTTGCGCGAGCGAGAACTGGCGGCCACAGCCCGCGACATCGAGGCCCGGACGGGCCTGCAGCACCACCCGCTGGTCGACGGCAAGCCCGCCAGCGGCATCTATCGCCGCCGCATCGAGCTGGCCAGTGGGCGCTATGCCCTGCTCGACGACGGCCTGGGATTCAGCCTGGTGCCCTGGAGGCCCGTGATCGAGCCCAGGCTGGGGCAACGGCTGACGGCAAGGGTCCAGGGCGCCCATGTCACCTGGCAGATCGGGCGCTCACGCGGTCCCGCCATCAGCTGAGGACGTCGGCATCGCGTGCCGCCTGCTCCCGCTCGGCCTGGAGCCACTGCTCGAACGAGCGACTCTGCGCCTGCCCTTCCCTGGCGGCGTAATAGACCAGCCGCAGGTCGCGATCCACATCGATGGACAACGAGGTATGGTCGAACACGACCGGGCCGATGGCCGAATAGTCTCTCCCTTCTGGTCTCTGGCGGGCGAATTCGAGCACCTAGGTGCCCGAATCCGCTGCATCATTTAGCGAGCCGAACGGGCCAGACCACGCTGTTTCACCAGCGTGTAGATCGCTGGAATGACGATCAGCGTAAGAATCGTCGAAGAAACCATCCCGCCCACCATCGGCGCGGCGATGCGCCTCATTACCTCCGATCCTGTACCGGTGCCCCACATGATCGGCAGCAGACCGGCCATGATGGCAACCACAGTCATTATCTTCGGCCGCACTCGATCCACCGCGCCAGTCATCACCGCCTGGTAGAGGTCATCCACTGTCAACTTCTCACCGGCAGCCTCCCGCTCGGCTCGGCGCTCATCGAGCGCGTGGTCGAGGTAGATCAGCATGATCACGCCGGTCTCGGCGGCTACGCCAGCCAGTGCGATAAAGCCCACCGCTACTGCAACAGAGAAGTTGTAGCCCAGCGCCCACATCAGCCAAACGCCGCCTACCAACGAAAATGGCACTGAGAGCATGACGATCAGCGTCTCGGTAAGCCGGCGGAAGTTCAGGTACAACAGCAGGAAGATCACCACCAGCGTCAACGGCACCACGATCTTCAGCCGCTCGGCAGCCCTTTCCATGTACTCGAACTGGCCACTCCAGGTGACGTAGTAACCGGGCGGAAAGCTCACCTGCTCCTGTACAGCCTGCTGCGCCTCGCGCACGTAGCTGCCGATATCCCGGTCTCGAATGTCCACATAGATGTACGCCGATAGCAACGCATTCTCGGTACGAATGCTTGGGGCACCCTTACTGATGCTGATCGCGGTGAGCTGACCGAGCGGTATGTGTGCACCGCTCGGCGTTGGCACTAGCACCTCGGTAGCAATCCGCTGCGGATCGGAGCGCAGCTCGCGCGGGTAGCGCACATTAACGCCGAACCGTTCCCGCCCTTCGACAGTGGTGGTCACAAGCTCGCCGCCGAGAGCGGTGCCGATCACCACCTGCACCTCTCCCACCGTAAGGCCGTAGCGGGCCAGGGCGTCGTAATCAGGCGCGATGTCGAGGTAGAAGCCGCCTGTTATGCGCTCGGCAAACGCGCTGGTTGTGCCGGGCACCGCCTGCACCACTGCTTCAATCTGCGTTGCCAGCCGCTCGATTCCCGCGAGATCCATGCCGAATACCTTGATGCCAATGGGCGTTCGGATGCCGGTGGAGAGCATATCCAGGCGCCCTTGAATGGGCATAGTCCAGCTGTTGGCCACGCCGGGAAATTTCAGCGCCTCGTTCATCTCGGCGATGAGCTTGTCCACCGTCATCCCTGGCCGCCACTCTTTCTCCGGCTTGAGGTTAACCACGGTCTCGAACATCTCCACCGGTGCCGGGTCGGTGGCCGTGGCTGCGCGGCCAGCCTTGCCAAACACCGAGGCCACCTCTGGGAAGCTCTTGATGATCCGGTCCTGCGTTTGCATGAGCTCAGCGGCCTTGGTAATAGACATGCCAGGAAGCGAGGCTGGCATATACAGCAGCGTGCCCTCGTTGAGTCGCGGCATGAACTCGCTACCGAGCTGCCGCGCCGGCAAAATGCTAACGACCAAAACCACCAGCGCCACAAAGATGGTGATTACCTTCCAACGCAGCACACCTTGGATGATCGGGCGGTAGACCCAGATCAGAAAGCGGTTCACCGGGTTCTTGTACTCGGGGATTATCCGCCCACGCACGAACAGCAGCATCAGCACCGGCACCAGGGTCACTGATAGCAGCGCCGCCGCACCCATAGCGAAGGTCTTGGTGAACGCCAGCGGCGAGAACATCCTCCCCTCCTGCGACTCCAGCGTGAACACTGGCAGGAAGGAGACGGTGATGATCAGCAGCGAGAAGAACAGCGCCGGGCCTACCTCCCGACAGGCCTCGATTATGATCTGAACACGTGGCTTCTCCGGCGGCGCTCGCTCCAGGTGCTTGTGGGCGTTCTCGATCATCACAATAGCGGCGTCCACCATCGCGCCGATGGCGATCGCGATGCCGCCCAAACTCATAATGTTGGAGTTGAGCCCAAGCCAACGCATGACGATGAAAGACATCAGGATGCCAATCGGCAGCATGAGGATGGCCACCAGCGCACTGCGCACGTGCAGAAGAAAAACAATGCACACCAGCGCAACGATGATCGACTCCTCAAGAAGGGTGAACTTGAGATTGTCGACAGCGCGCTGGATAAGATCCGAGCGGTCGTACACCGTCTCGATATTCACTCCTTCCGGCAGGCCGGGACGGATCTCCTCTATTTTGGCCTCAAGATTGTCGATCACGGACATAGCATTCTCGCCGTAGCGGGCAACGGCGATGCCGCCGACCACCTCCCCCTCTCCATCGAGCTCAACGACGCCACGTCGCTCGTCCGGGCCGAGTTCGACGCGAGCTACATCACGCAGCAGAACCGGAATTCCGCGTGAAGCTTTCAGCACCAGTTTCTCGATGTCCTCTGCACCGCGCAGGTAGCCGCGACCGCGCACCATGTACTCGGTCTCGCTCATCTCTACGATGCGGCCACCGACGTCGGCATTGCTGGTACGGATGACTTCAGATATCCGGCTCAACGGGATGTCGTAGGCTTGCAGCTTTTGCGGGTCAACGGTGACCTGATACTGCTGGACAAAGCCGCCGATGCTTGCAATCTCGGATATGCCCTCGGCCTTGGTGAGCTGATAGCGTACGAACCAATCTTGCAGGGTGCGCAGCTCAGCAAGGGTATGACGCGTGCTGGTCAGGGCGTATTGGTAGACCCAGCCCACACCGGTGGCATCTGGCCCTAACGCGGGTGTCACCCCGGCTGGCAGGCTCTTCGAAGCGAAGTTGAGGTACTCCAAAACCCGCGAGCGGGCCCAGTAGATATCGGTGCCGTCCTCGAAGATCACATAGACGAAGGAGGCACCGAAGAATGAGAAGCCTCGCACCACCTTGGAGTTGGGCACCGATAGCAGCGCTGTGGTTAGCGGATAGGTCACCTGATCCTCTACCACCTGCGGGGCCTGCCCAGGATATTCGGTGTAGACAATCACCTGCACGTCGGACAGGTCCGGCAGTGCGTCCAGTGGGGTTTTGATTACCGCGTAGATGCCGGCGCCGATAATGATCAGCGTGGCGAGCAAAACAAGGAAGACGTTGCGCACCGACCATTCAATGATTTTGGCAAGCATGCTCAATGCCCTCCATGGGAATGGCCGCTGCCGTCCGGCATCACATGACCGGAGTGAGTCTCAGACTCAGCGCGACTACCGTAGCCCGCATCCACATCCGGCGTACGCTCGTTTTTTTCGTAACTGCCGCTATCACTGTGAGCGTCGTGTCCAGCATGACGATCATGTGCGTCGGCATCGCCTGGCGCGACAGTATCGCCATGAGCATGGGTATCCGTCGCCAGAGCCGCCTGTGCAGCCGCCTGCGCAGCCGGCTTCGCGCTCATGCCGCTCAGCGCTGCCTTGAGGTTGCTCTCGGCATCGATCAGGAAGTTGGCGCGTGTGACCACTGACTCGCCCTCCCTCAACCCTTCCAGCACTTCGAGGTAGCCGTCGGCACGCCTGCCTGTGCGCAGTTCGCGCGGCTCAAAGCGACCTTCGCCCAGGGCAACCAGTGCAATCCGACGAGTACCGCTGTCGATCACCGCTGAGTCGGGCACGGCGAGCACAGGCACCTGTTCACCTGCTGCGAGGTGGGCGGTACCGAACATGGCCGGCTTGAGCAGGCCGTCGGGATTGGGCAGCTCGATACGAACCTTGGCGGTACGAGTCTCCGGCGACAGGCCGGGATAGATGAAGATCACCTCACCCTGGAAGGTCCTATCGGGATAGGCGCTGACCGAGAGCTGCGCCTCCTGCCCAGGCCGAACCAGCGCCAGATCCTGCTCGAAAACCTCAGCGATGAGCCAGACGGTATCGAGGTCAGCAATTCGATAAAGAATATCCCCTGGCTGAAAGCGCATACCTTCCACCGAGGGCTTCTCCAGCACCACGCCGCTCACAGGCGCGGCGATCGTCAGAGTGCGAGTGGCCTTGCCGGTACGGCGCAGCCGCTCAAGCTGTGCTTCTCCGATATCCCAGTTGCGTAGCCGCTCTAGAGCAGAATCGGAGAGCGAGGCGAGCCCCTTCCGCGCGACCGCGCTGCCACCGGCAAGGCTTTGCCGTCCGGCATTGGCGATCAGGAACTCCTGCTGCGCCGACACCAGCTCGGGGCTGTAGACCTCCATAAGTGGCTGGCCTTTGCGAACCGGCTCACCGGTCGTGTTGACGTGGAGCCTTTCGATCCAGCCCTCGAACTTGGGCGCCAAGGTGTATTGGCCACGCTCGTCGACCTGCACCGTACCGACGGCGCGCACTGTACGGGTGAGCACGCGGCGCTCGACTGGCGAAGACAGTACACCCAGCAACTGCACCTTCTCAGGGCTGATGACAACGGTGTTACCCGATTCATCACCCTCATAAACGGGGATGTAGTCCATACCCATGGAGTCCTTCTTCGGCACCGGGGAGGTGTCCGGCAGACCCATGGGATTGCGGTAGTAACGGATCTTGCGCTCGCCCTGCGCGGCAGCATGCGCCTTGTCGGCGTAGACCGGGATGTAGTCCATCCCCATCGGATCCTTCTTGGGCACTGGCGAGGTATCGGGCAGGCCCATGGGGTTGCGGTAGTAGAGAACCTTGCGCTCTTGTGGGGCAGTGCTGCCAGCCGCCTCCGAGGAACTTGTCTTCTGCGCTGCCATGTAGCCGCCACCGAAGCCGGCGATTGCCGCAACGAGGGCAAGCGTGCCTGCGCCGAAAATCATGCTGCGTTTCATAGTTCTGCTCCGACAAGACGTTCCAATTCCACCACTTGCACTCGTTGCTCCAGTGCCAGCGAGAGCAGCGACAGCCGCAGCTGGCGAATCTGTCGCTGGGCATCGAGCAAGGTCGCGAAGTCGACGTTGCCGGTCTGATAGCTGGCGAGCGCCGATTGATAGGTGAGCTCCGCCTGCGGCAGGAGCGTTCTGTCGGTCAGTTCGTGCTGTCGAAAGGCTGTCTCCAACGCCGACCACGCTTCACCTACGCTGCCCGCGAGACGGCTGCTGACTGCCTCGCGTCGAGCCTCGGCGGCGTAGCGCAAGGAAACGGCCTCGCGCTGCTCTGCGTTGCGGCGTTTGCCCCACAGCGGGATGTTCATCTCCAGCATCAACTCGAACTCTTCGGCCCGGTTGCCCGTCTGGACGACGGCAGTGCCGACGGTGATATCCGGAATCCAGTTTCGGCTGGCAAGCGCCTCGGCACGCTGGGCCTCTTGAACTCGTGCACTGAGCTCAGCCAATTGAGGATTGCCACCGAAGATACGCGCCTGCAGCTCAGCCAAGGTCGGCACCGATGCAGGCAGAGCAGGCCAACCGGCGGGCTCCGCCAGCGGCGAGTTCGCTGGGCGAGCTAAGATGCCGTTCAGCCGCGCCGCCGCGCCGCGCCGGTCACGCTCCAGAGTCAACAGCTCGCTCTGCAGACTGGTGTGCTCTGTCTGAGCCTTGATCACGTCCTGTTGCGGCACAAGCCCCACTCGGTAGCGAGCCTGGGCAATGCTCTCAAGCTCATCCACCAGAGCCTGCAGTTCCTCGGTGACCTGGATGGCCGCGTGGGCGTATTGATATTCGTTGAAGGCAAGCTTGACGAGACTCCTGAGCTCGACTCGACTCAGGCGCTCCCGGGCCACCGCCTGCTCGGCACCCGCCTCTGCGATCTCGCGGGCAAGCCCTCGCTTGCCGCCAATAGGGAATGTCTGACGGAACGCGTAGCGTGTGCTGCCGACGCCGCTGGGCGATAGGGTCGGGTCGTCGCGGGCGATGCCCATTTCCTCGAAAGTGAGCATCGGATCCGGGAGCGCACCGGCTACATCGGGCCGCTCCCAGGCAGCCTGCCTCTCATGCCCGACGGCCCGCAGCTCTGGGCTCTGCCGTTCGAGCAGGTCTAGCAGCGGAGGCAACGAGGCGCCGAGCTCGGCTGACCCTGGCGAGGCCTGCGCGCCGCTGCTCAGAGCAAGGCCTAGGATGACGGGTGCTAGCAGCCCCCAACTGCGACAGGGCAGCGGCTGAACGATCCAGTTCATAGAATCCCCTTGCTGCTGTGCCGGCCCCTTTGATTGCAGCAACGACAATTAGAGTCTTCGCGTACTTCGGCTACGGCACCACGCCAGTCCTGAGCGGAGAGCGGAAACAGGTATGCCAACCAGGCACGGTATTTGTTCAAGACATTCATCATGTTTAGCTCCGAAGCACGCAAATGTCGGCACAAGGGGAATGCATGGACCCGTTCATGATCGAGCCTCGAATAGTTCATAATTTATTGTTTGGCTTTATTGCAGATCAGGCCTGTCGGGTAGATGACCTCAGCATTACATTCATGTCAGCTTCTTAGACAAAGATCGCTGATGTCATCTTGTGCCAAGTAGTCGCCACCAGCGTCATCGAATGGCATCGGCTGACGAAAGCGCCAATAGGAAAAGGAATACATCCCCCAGCCGTCATGCGCAAATAGCGAGGGTTCAGAACCATTGAATGGCCTGTACTTGTTATTATGGAGGGCTATTACCTAAAGGTAATCCGCTTGATTACGTCTATGTAATTTCGATGTCATCCGACTAACAGTTCGTAATATTTATAATTCCGGTAACATTTTAAATAGGAGCCGGATATGAACACGTTAAAAATCATGGCCGCAGTATCATTTATGACCGCAGCTTCGTTTGCCATGGCGGAAGGCAATTCAGATCGTGTCTATGGAAAAATGATTCGCGCGAACGAAAAGGCCATACAGGAATACGCCGTTTCCATCGGAAAGAACCGTCCCGAAGTAGTCCATTACCGCTATGGAATGAAGCTGGACATTGCCAAAGTTATTCGTACCACGCGGACTGACATGACCTGCAATGAAGTGATGCCAGCCCAGATGACTTACGAGGACTCCAATGGCGATCTGAATATCCTCGAGTACCGGGTCGCCGGAACGAATTGTCGGAGATAGACATATGGCCCCTAGGGATGCCCCATCCCTTATTTCCGGCCCACTTCGGTCCTTCCCGTTTAAAAGCGGCGACATGATATAAGAAGGATCAAGTCGCCCGCTCATTTCTGCGTTTTAACCGCCGCGATAACCTCGCAGCGACCACTTCCCACATTACAGACGCAGCTCTCACGCATTCGTCACTAGATATCGGCGCGCTATCCACAGGGTTCGACAGGACGAACAGTGTGGATGGCGCCGTGCTCTTCTCCAGGCTGCGGAAGCGCGTCTTCACATAACCGAACTGGTATTTGACCCGTAACGGGTGCTCGACCTAGCGCGCACTTGCGCTTGGCTTTGTGCAGTGCGCTGCGCTTACTCAGCTTCTTGTACATGCTGCGGCGGGCCGCGATCTGCCGGATGACTGAAGGCCTGGACCTCAGCAGCCAATTCGTACGCCGGGTCGCTGTAGCCAAACCAGTTCTGCATCAGATGAACCCGAAGCATCACCATCGGCGAATAGGCTAGCGATCACCTTCACCCTTGGGATAATGGGGCAATCAAACCCCTCCACGATTCAGCCTGATTCATCTCGATCAGGAACCGATCCGTGCGGGTCTGCTTGCACTTGTCAGCATACTCGGCGTCGGCGAAGGTCATTTTCTTCGCCGGAAAACTCGAGGCAACGGGACCGGCGTATATCAACAGAGCCGGCTCCCTTTTTCAGACCAACCCTCGATGGCATGCGGCACATTTAGTTCGACTGGCAAAACAGAGCAAAACTGTGGACGAGTTAAGCTTGGTGAAGATTACATTTTTGTAAGATTTTTAAATAGTCGAAACCTCATAGCCTCTCGGCTTGTCCGTTTCTAAGTAACACCGCAGCTCATTTCAGATCTGGGCTCTGACGGCATTCGTAACGCAGCTGCCCGGCATGATCGCGCAAAAATACGCAGATTTTAGTAAGCGCAGTTCAGTGGCAGCACATCACCAAGAGGAGTTGATATGCAAATGTCTTATTGGCGTTTCGCTGCGATGGTGGCCACATCAACCGTCATCATGTACGGCGTTATGTATTTGAATACTTACGCTTTTGAGCATGTTCTATGGAGTGAGACCCGTGCTTGGATGGCGTTAGTAATGGGAGCTGTCATGGCGATAGTCATGCTCGCCTTCATGCTCAATATGTACAAGAAAAAGCCCATGAACATAGCGATATTCGCCGGCGGAGCAGCTTCCTTTGCTATTGCCCTGTGGCTTGTTCGTAGCCAGGCAACTGTCGACGATACGGACTATATGAAGGCCATGATTCCTCACCATTCCATAGCCATCATGACAAGTGAGCGCGCTCAGATTTCAGACCCGCGCGTTCGCAAGCTGGCAGATCAAATCATTGAGGCTCAGCGCCGAGAGATCTCTGAGATGAAGTTCCTGATCAATGATCTAGAGAGGGCTAACTGAAAAAACGTATCGAGCAACTTTCTCGCCCCGGCCCGTTTTTCCTTCAAGCGTCACGCGATCCCGACGAGGTCATTGCGCTTATTGAGTTCGCTGACCTGAGCGGCCAGCACACGAACTAACCCGCGATGACGGCGGTGTAGCAAGACGCTCGTCGCGGTAAAAGCTCAACTACTGCTTGACCACCAAACGTGCCCCGTTGCTTTTAGCTGTCATGTACGTGCTCTTTGCCATCCGCATGAGTGTGAGCGTTGGACGCCGGCTCGGCATGATGGTCGCTGGCGCTACTGCCTTTCGTGCTGGTGTTACTTCCACCATGGTGATCATCGCCGTTACTGCTCGAAGAATGGTGATCGGCCTCTGGAGCTGAGCCGCCGTGGTGGTCTGCAGCCGCTATACCGCGACGTCCAGACTCTCCTCCAGCGGCAGCATTGCCATGATGGTCAGAATTGCTGCCATCCAAGCTTTCATGATTGTGCGTCTGGCTCTCACCGCCACCATGCTGGTGACCGCCACTCGCAGCGACGAGCGCTTGGTATTGCGTAGCGTCGATCTTGGGCAACTGGCTGATGAAGGCAACCATGCCCCAGATATATTCGTCGCCCATACTCTTACCCCAGGCCGGCATGCCTGTTGCTTTGATTCCATGCTTAATGACCCAGAAGGCGGATGCAGGGCCTGCGTCAATGCCGATCTTGGCCAGGTTAGGCGGGGCTGGATACAGCGCCTGACTCAGCTCTGTTTGTTCGACACCGGGCGCCAGATGGCACCCAACGCACATGGCGTTGTAGTTCCCGGCCCCGCCACGAATGAGAGCCTCGTCATCTAGATTGGGAATCTCAATGTCCTTGGACCGCGCTTCGATAGAGCGATCACGCGCCATTGAAAGGAACGCATGCACGGCTGGGTAATGAGGATCGTCAGCACCAACGTTGATCAAGCCGGAATAGGCTCCGGCTAATATTGCTGCACTACCGACAGCGCCTGCTACCACCAGGGTTGTAATTGTTTTTTTCATATCAGGCTCTAAAACCACATTCGAATGCCGGCGACAAAGCGCGCCTCTTCAACATCTTCTCCTTCGTCGCGCAGCATGTCTGCGGTATTACCGTATGAGCGACTCCAAGAAATCCCGATGTAGGGCGCAAACTCGCGAACGATTTCGTAGCGCAGGCGCAAACCCAGTTCGGTATTCGCCAGGCCCGAGCCCACTCCTCTTTCAGAATCATTCTTACCGTAGAAATTGGCTTCCGCAGTTGGCTGGAGGATCAGCCGATTGGTAAGCAAGATGTCATAGTCGCCCTCAAGACGCGCCGCAGTCTGGCCGTTTTCGCCGACGAAGGCTGTGGCCTCGGCTTCAAAAGCGTAAAGCGCCATGCCTTGCACACCAAAGGCAGCCCAGGTCTGTGGAGACTCGGGTTTGAAGTCTTGGCGAACGCCAGCAACGACGTCCCACCAGGGGCCGACCGAGCGCCCATACAACAGCTGCAGCTCGGCATCCTCGGTTACGCCGTTAGTACGCTCGCCCTCGGAACGAAACCAGACCCGATTGATATCGCCTCCCACCCAGCCTGAGGCATCCCAGGCCAGGGTGCTGCCCTCATCAGCGTCCTGATATTCAAGCCGATCGAGCAGGAAGAAGCTGTTGATGCCGCTATCGTGCACTGTGTGTCCAGGCAGAGGCGCGAAGGCCGCTTGGCGATCAGCATCCGTGAGGACGGGGATCGGTGTACGACTGGTGGTTCTCGGGGTATCAGCGGAGCTATGGTTCATTTGGGAGTGATCCATGTTGCTGTGATCCATCCCTTTCATTTGCTCTTGCATGGCGCCGTGGCCCATCTTGCTATGGTCCATAGCCGCAGCTTTACTCTGATTTTGGCCATGGTTCATCTGGGAGTGATCCATACTGCCCATCTGGCCTTGCATGGCCTCATGATTCATCTTGCTGTGGTCCATAGCAGGAGTCCCATCCTGCGAATTCTGGCCCTCGGGCATCTGGCTATGATCCATGCCCCCCATCTGCACCTGAGCAGCCCCGTGGTTCATCTTGCTATGGTCCATCGGCATGGAGCCGTGGTCCATAGTCGAGTGATCCATCTCTTCTGCGGCAAAGGTAAAGCCGCTACTCAGTGCGCTCATTAACACCGCCAGCGCAATGAGCGATGGACGTGAAAGCTTAATGGTCATGGTTCGAATCTGCCTCGGCATGGTCGCTGCCATGCTCACCGGTCATTTTTTGGTGGTCCATGCCGTCATGGTCCATCGAGCCGTGATTCATCGAGCCGTGATCCATTTGCTGATTGGCGGGGCCCTGGCCTCGCACCTGAGGAGGCTGCTTCTCACTTGCAGCTTTGGAAGAGTCAACGGCGTGCCGTCCGTGATCGCTGTGATTTTCTTCGGCCAGCGACACTGGGATATACAGGGCAGCCAAAAGGCTCAACATTGCGGCACTGCAGAACAGGTGGTTTCGTTTCGGGGAATTGCTCATTAGATATCTCCTTTACTCATCCACACGAACTTCACGGAACATGCCCATTTCCATGTGGAGCAGCAGGTGGCAGTGATAGGCCCAGCGCCCTAGCGCATCTGCGGTTACGCGATAGCTGCGCTTCGAGCCTGGTGGTACATCAATGGTGTGTTTGCGAACTAGGAAGTTGCCGTTCTCATCCTCCAGATCGCTCCACATGCCATGAAGGTGGATGGGGTGGGTCATCATGGTGTCGTTGACTAAGGTGATACGAACACGCTCGCCATACTTCAATCGCAACGGTTCCGCATCAGAGAACTCAATGCCATCGAATGACCAAGAGAATTTCTCCATGTGACCTGTGAGGTGCAACTCGATGGTACGGCTCGGCTCGCGCCCATCCGGATCGAGGAAGGTGCTGTGCAGATCTGAGTAAGTCAGCACACGGCGACCGTTGTTGCGAAGCCCGATTCCCGGGTCATTCAGCTTGGGAGTTGGCGTCATGGTCTGCATGTCGACCAGAGGGTTATTGGTTTCGGAGGCCGGATGGGGCTGCATCGCTCCACCCATGCCTGCCATCGCTGAATGATCCATGCCAGCCATGCTGTCGTGGTCCATACCTGCCATCTTGCTATGATCCATGCCTGCCATGCCGCCCTGCATGGAGCCATGATCCATTCCCTCCATGCTGCCGTGATCCATTCCCATATCGCTCATGGAGATCAACGGGCGAGGATCAACTTCAGGAACAGGCGCGCTCAGCCCTTCGCGAACGGCCAGGGTGCCGCGTGAATAGCCAGTGCGGTCCATGGACTGCGCGAAGATGGTGTAGGCCTGCTCGCTATCGGGCTCGACTATTACATCGAAGGTTTCGGCCGCAGTAATACGGAACTCATCGACGCTAACAGGTTTGACGTACTGCCCATCGGCCGCCACCACCGTCATCTTTAGACCGGGGATGCGGACATCGAAATAGGTCATGGCCGATGCATTGATGAAGCGCAGACGGATTTTCTCACCCGGCTTGAAAATACCAGTCCAGTTGTTATCCGGCGCCTGGCCATTCATCAAGTAGGTGTAGGTATAGCCACTGACATCGGCAAGATCAGTCGGGCTCATTTTCATCTCGGCCCACATCTTCCGATCAGCGATCGCTGCGGACCACCCCATCTCGCTCACGTCATCGACGAAGTCGCCGACAGTACGTTTGTGGAAGTTGTAGTAATCCGATTGCTTTTTGAGCTTGGCCAGAACCCGTTCCGGATCTTCGTCAGTCCAGTCACTTAGTAGCACGACGTAGTCACGGTCGTAGCTGAACGGCTCCGGCTCTTTGGCATCGATCACCAGAGCACCATAGACGCCAGCCTGCTCCTGCAGTCCCGAGTGACTGTGGTACCAATAGGTGCCGTTCTGGTTAACCTTGAATTTGTACTCATACATGCCATCGGGGGCGATGCCGTGGAAACTCAGGCCAGGTACGCCATCCATGTTCGCCGGCAGGATGATGCCGTGCCAGTGAATCGAGGTATCTTCCTGCAGACGATTACGAACGCGCAGAGTCACGGTATCGCCTTCCCGCCACCGCAGGGTCGGCCCCGGAAGTGAGCCATTGATGGTCATCGCGGTACGAGCCGCGCCAGTAATATTTACCGGGGTTTCACCGATGAACAGATCAAAATCGGTACCGGCCAGCACGTTGGCCTGACCGGGACTGGTCACGGCCCAGACCGGCATACGCCACATGCCTAAGCCGCCGAGAATACTGGTGGCGGCTAGCCCCTTGATGAAAGTGCGCCTTGTGGTTTTGCTTTGCATCCCGTTATGTCCATTAATCAGATGAGCCGGTGGTGAGCAATCCGGTCTCGGGTTCGTTGACTGCCCCACTATCGAGATTCCACCTTCAACCTTTCCCACTGTTGTGTGAACTCGTTCCAGCGAGCAGCGCCTCTTCAGCAGTTGGTAAGCTCAGCTTATTTGGCGTCGCAATTTGCAACAGGCGCCTCGGCTTATGCTGCTTGGAGGCGACAGATTCTCAAACCGCAACTCAGGTGCCCCATATGCCAACTGACACATTCGCCCCTGCCAAGTCGGAGTACTCGGCAACGCATGAAAACAGGGGCATTGTTCGATCCCCCTCGAAATACCCGTTAATTCGGTTTCCGTTTGAACGGAGTGCTTTGTTCTTCAGGCACGACGCCAACTTAACCGCGGCATCCTGTCACAGGCCTTAGCGAAACATTACAGTTCTGTCAGGTTCTAGTTTTTCTGACTGTTAAGTTCCGGTGTGGCTGTTCAACAAATGGCTGACTTCAGCCGTCACGGATTTTGAAAGTGGAGCATCGGTAAAAACGATCAAGTCATCTGCCCACGTCTTAGCTTTCAGCCGCCGCAAGTACATGCTGCGGCGGGCTGCGATCTGCCAGCTGACGTCGACTTCCGGGAGCGACCAGGTTGCATGCTTTACATTCGGTCGTCGGCTTGACGCAGTCGTTCCAGAAAACTCTCGGCGTCGGTTTCACCAACCGTGCGAAGGTCCTGCCACTCATCACCACTGGGGGCAAACAATTGCAGTGCCGGCGGGCCAAACAGCTGGTAGCGATCAAGCAGCGCGCGTTGCTCGGCATCGCTACGCGTCATATCGAAGCGCACCAGCCGGTAATCAGCCAGCTGTTCGCGCACAGAGGACACTTCGAGTACTTCTCGTTCGATTACTTTGCAACTGATGCACCAGTCGGCGTACCAGTCCAGCAGCAAAGGTTGGCCGGCAGTTTTCGCTGACAACAGTGCCGCATCCAGGGCTGCTGGGGTGTCCAGGGTCTGCCAGCCGACGGTTGCGCCGATTTGAGGCAAGCCTTGGGCGTCCAGGCGACCCAGTGGGCGCAGCGGGTCGGTTTGACCTTGCAAAGCGCCCACCCAACTGCTGATGCCGTAAACCAGCAAGGCCACACCAAGCAACTGGGCAAGCTTCTGCTTGCCGGGCTTAGGAATAAATTCCAGGGCGCCCAGCCACAACGCAGTGCCAACCGCCAACAGGCCCCACAAGGCCAGCGTCACGGGAGCTGGTAACACACGCTCCAGCAGCCATACAGAGACACCCAGCAACATCAGACCGAAAACCTTGCGTACGCCGACCATCCAGGTCCCGGACTTGGGCAACAAGGCGGCGCCACCAGTGGCGAACAACACCAACGGCGCCCCCATGCCCAGACCCAGCGAAAACAGCTTCAGCCCGCCGCCCAGGGCATCGCCGGTGGCGCTGATGTACAGCAGCGCACCGACCAGTGGTGCTGTCACGCAGGGTGATACAAGCAGGCTTGACAGCACGCCTAGCGTTGCGGCCCCTATCATTGAACCCCCGCGGGTTCGGCTGGCCAGGCGATCCATTCGTTCGGTGATAAAGCGCGGCATACGCAACTCGAACACCCCGAA
This sequence comes from Stutzerimonas nitrititolerans, assembly GCF_003696285.1. Lineage (GTDB taxonomy): Bacteria > Pseudomonadota > Gammaproteobacteria > Pseudomonadales > Pseudomonadaceae > Stutzerimonas > Stutzerimonas nitrititolerans. The sequence goes on along the minus strand of NZ_RFFL01000003.1, from coordinate 94,771 downwards.
CATGGCCAGGGCAAATACCGAAAAGAACAGCGCAAAGGGCACCAGTAGCCACGGTGACTGCAGGCGCGCCTGCAGGTTGAGGCCAGCTCCGAACATGCCCATCAGCGCTCCGAGCAGTGCGAAGCAGGCAGCCATGGGAAGTACGTAGGCAAGCGACAGGCGAAAACCTCGTAGCCCACCGAGTTGTCCACGCAGCACTACGCCGGAAAGGATGGGCAGCATCGGCAGCACGCAGGGAGTGAAAGTCAGCCCCAAACCGGCCAGAAAGAACAGTGCCAGACTTCCCCAGTCCAAGGTCGTTTCCGGTTGCGCAGGCGATACCGGGGGCGAGTTACCGATCTGAAAAGTGCGCATTTCAGGTGGGTAGCACAGTCCCAGATCGGCGCAGCCCTGGTAGCTCACCTGCAGGGTGAACGGCCTGTTCTGAGGGTTATCAATCGGTAGTTCTAAGTCCGTAATGCCGTAGAACACCTCGACATCGCCGAAATACTCATCGGTTTTCGGTTCGGCTGCAGGCCATTGCGGGGTGCCGATTGTTACTTGCGGATGGTCGCTGTTGAAGGCGAAACGATGTTTGTAGAGGTAATAGCCATCGGCATTTATGAACCGCAGGCGAATACTGTCGGTGTCGGCTTCTATCAGATCAAGGCCAAAGGCCAGATCCACCGGCAGGAAGTCCTGGCTGTTATTCAGGGGGGCGTTGAACAGGGCCGGCTGTGAGCGAGGCAGATCAAAAATCCCAGCACTGACCGGCAGTGGGATCAGTAAAAGCAGGCACAGCAAAAGGCGGAACATGGGTATCTCGCGGAACAAGAGTTAACGAAAGGCTCCGGACATAATTCCGCCTCGCAAGTCAGGAAACTGTCCTGAGCAAGCGAGCCGGACGGGGTGATCGCTGCGATCATCCAGTGATCACCCCCGCGTTCTCTTTGCTGCCACCCGCCTGGGAAAGCCGGTCAGCGGCACGGAGCCTGAATTTACGGGTACTTGGCGAGGACCTCATCCTGCCCTGAACGGGTAAGCCCGATTACCTCGTAGGCATGTTTGGCATCACCGTGCTCCATACCGGGCGATCCAGCCGGCATGCCGGGCACGGCAATACCTAGCAGGTCGGAACGCTTGCGCAATTCGAGTATCTGCGCCACCGGCACGTGGCCTTCAACGAACTTGCCGTTGATCACACCGGTGTGACAGGACGCCAGACGCGGCTCCACTCCTAGGTCTTGCTTCACCGAACGCATGTTGCGTTCAACATGGTCGCGGACCGCAAAGCCGTTGTCCTCCAGATAGGAGATCCAGTCCTTGCAGCAACCACAGTTGGCGTCTCGGTGTACATCGATGATCAAGGGTTCAGCGGCATGGATCGCCCCACTTACCAGCAGCGCCGCAAGGGCTGATATACGCAGTTTTCTAGACATATAAGAACCTTGTTTGCCTCTCGTTTTCAGTTGCAGCCGCAGCCACCGCAACCCGTCTTTTTCATGTTGTTCGTCCCGGCTGCCGGACTGGCCAGCTGCGCGGGATATCCCGCATCAGTCAGGGAAGCAATCAGCACTTGGCTGTCGCTCTGGCCGCTAACCCGCACCCTGGCGGCTTGCAAATCGACATCCACCTTGGTGACGCCCTCGACAGTGTTGAGCGCCTCGGTGACATGCTTGACGCACGAGCCGCAGCTCATGCCTTCGACGTTCAGTTCAATGGTGCTCATGAGAATCTCCTGGGAAGTCACCGTAATGGTTGAGCAGATGTTCAACCTTGCCAGAGCGGCAAGGTCAAGCGTTTCAATCGATCGATACCTTGCGCAGCCTCAACGCGTTAAACACCACTGAGGCCGAACTCAGGCTCATCGCCAGCGCGGCGATAATCGGCGACAGCAGCAGGCCGGTCAGCGGGTAGAGCAGGCCTGCGGCCAGCGGGATGCCCAGAGCGTTATAGAGAAAAGCAAAGGTCAGGTTCTGGTGCATATTGCGCACGGTGGCCACTGACAGGCTCCTTGCGCGCAAGATGCCCAGCAGGTCGCCCTTGACCAGCGTGACTTGAGCGCTGTTCATCGCCACGTCGGTGCCGGTGCCCATGGCAATGCCGATATCGGCGCGCGCCAGGGCTGGGGCGTCGTTGATGCCGTCGCCGGCCATGGCCACGCGGTGCCCTTCTTGTTGCAGGGCGGCGGCCAAGCGTTCCTTGTCCTGTGGTTTGACCTCGCCGTGCACCTCTTCGATGCCTAGCTCGCGGGCCACTGCGCGAGCAGTAGTCAGGCTATCACCGGTGGCCATGATCACCCGCACGCCGTCTGCCTGCAGGCGCTCTACCGCCAGTTTCGACGTCGGTTTGATCGGATCAGCCACTGCCAGCAGACCAGCCAGGACGCCGTCCACCGCCAGGAACATGATGCTCACGCCTTCGCCGCGCAACTGTTCGGCCCGCGCACTGAGGGAGCTGGCATCCACGCCGGCATCATTCATCAGCGCGGTGTTGCCCAGTTGCAGGTGGTGGTCATCAACCTGGCCACGTACGCCGATGCCGGAGGCTGATTCGAATGTCTCGGCCGTGCTCAGTGCCAGGCCGTGCGCGCGGGCATGGTCGACGATGGCGTGGGCCAGGGGATGTTCGCTGCCCTGATCGAGGCTCGCTGCCAGGCGCAGCACCTCATCCGGAGTGAAACCAGGCGCCGCCTCTACACTGTGAAAGGCCGGGCGACCTTCAGTCAGGGTGCCCGTCTTGTCGACGATCAGCGTGTCAATCTTGCGCAAATTTTCGATGGCGCCCGCATCGCGGAACAGTACGCCGCTGCCGGCCGCCTTGCCGGTCGCGACCATTACCGACATTGGCGTGGCCAGGCCCAGGGCGCACGGGCAGGCAATGATCAGCACCGCCACCGCGTTGATCAAACCGAAGACCCAGCTCGGCTCCGGACCCCAAAGCCCCCAGACAAGGAAGGTTAGTATGGCGATAGCGATCACCACCATCACAAAGTAACCAGCAATAACATCAGCCAGTCGCTGCATCGGTGCTTTGGAGCGCTGCGCCTGGGCAACCATCTGCACGATCTGCGCAAGCATGGTCGAGCTGCCGACCTTCTGCGCCTGCATCACCAGACTGCCGTGGGCGTTAAGGGTGGCACCGATGAGACTGTCACCGACGTGCTTCATGATCGGCACCGGCTCGCCTGTCAGCATTGACTCGTCCACCGCGCTTTCGCCTTCCAGCACCAGACCGTCGACTGGCACCTTCTCTCCAGGGCGTACGCGTAGCCTATCGCCCGCATGAACATGGGTGAGCGGAATGTCGTCCTCTGTACCGTCGGGATTGATGCGTCGCGCGGTCTTCGGCGCCAGGCCGAGTAGTGACTTGATCGCCGCCGAGGTCTGCGAGCGTGCCTTCAGCTCGAGGAGCTGGCCGAGCAGAGTCAGTGAGATGATCACCGCCGCCGCCTCGAAGTACACGCCGATGCGCCGGTCTTGTACAAAGTCGGCAGGAAACACGCCTGGCGCCAGAGTGGCAACGACGCTGTACAGGTAGGCGGCGGCGGTGCCGAGGCCGATCAGCGTCCACATGTTCGGACTGCGCAGCACGAACGAGCGTACGCAGCGCTCGAAGAATGGCCAGCCAGCCCAAAGCACTACCGGAGTGGTCAGTACGAGCTCGACCCAGTTCTGCGTGGTGCCGTGGAACAGGTTCAGGGAATGCCCACCCATGGCCAGCACGGTGACGATCACCGTCAACGGCAGGGTCCACCAGAAGCGCCGAGAGAAGTCCTTAAGCTCCGGGTTCTCTTCTTCGTCTAGTTCCGGAATGACAGGCTCCAATGCCATACCGCAGATTGGGCAGCTTCCTGGTCCTGCCTGGCGAATCTCCGGATGCATCGGACAGATGTATTCGGTGCTAGGTCCGGACGGCGCTTGAGCTACATCTTGATGCTGCTCATGCGGCCGGCCGCTTGCGAACCGCTGAGGGGCAGCCTGGAATTTCTCCTGACACCTTGCGCTGCAAAAGCGATAAGTCTTCCCTTCGTAGGTCTCGTGATAAGAACTATCAGGCTTAACCGCCATTCCACACACCGGGTCGTACTGTTTGCCGTTTTGATCGTGCGAATGGTTGGCCTGATGCCGGTCGTGGTTGCAGGAAGAACTGTGCATGCGATCTATGTCCTATCTTCGTCCTTGGAGACACCGGTACCGCTGGAAATGGAATGGCCACCATGGTTGTGGCCAAACAAATGGATCATTGCTATAGCAACCGGATCAGGTACGACGGCCCTTGGAGAGATGACGGTGATGCTCACGTGCCGTATGAAAGGTTCCGATTACGGCCAGCATGATCAGGGCTATGCCGGTCTTGCTCTGCCAAAATGGCAGTTCAGTAGCGCGGTGAAGATGGGTGTGATTCACGGCAGTGACCTCGGGTGACTGGTTACTGTTTGATCCGCTGGGTCAGAATGAGTCGCTCCTCCCGGTGGACGTGACCCCAACCAAAGGGGGGATTAACGTATCTCCACCTTGCCGACCATTCCAGCTTGATAGTGCCCTGGAATATTGCAGGCGAACTCCAGCCCCGTGGCTTTCGAGAAAGCCCAAATCAGTTCTTCGCGTGCCCCAGGCTCGATCAGCACGCTATTCGGATCGTCGTGCTCCATAACGGCACTCTTATTGCCCATGTCATGCCCAATATTGCTCATATCGTGGGCACCAGTCGGGGTAAGCGCGCCGGTCTGGAACATTGCAGTCATTTCTTCCCGGTGTGCAGCATGATTCGCCGCGTCGCCCAGATTGAATTCATGTAGCAGGGCGCCGTCGTTATGCAGTACGAAACGGATGGTCTCACCGGCTTTAACTTCAATCGCCCCAAGATCGAAAAAGTTATCGCCCATCCGTAACTCGATAGTGCGGTCTACAGCCTGCGGATCACCCGGCTGGCCGAAATCGTAAGCATGGCCATGGTCGGGGCCGGCCATTGCGGCAGTAGCGCTGAAGATCAAACCCATTGCGGAAAAAAAAGAAACGAACTTGATTTTCATTGGTTGGGGTCCTCATTCAAGTCGTCGAAGGAATGACTTAAGGTTATTCAGGCCAGGCTGCCGACAGGCTTACACTGGGATTACATTTCTGTAAGGCTCAACAGCCATGACCAGATCAACAAAAAAAAGGCGCCAGTGAGGCGCCGTTAGGCCAAGGGAGCAATGTGGAAGGCCTGGAAAATTCCGCTGCTGGTACTCTCACAATCTTCTGCTCGTATTTGCTCGAGCAGAGATCTCGACTATGCGAACACTAGGCGCCTCCTTCTGTCAGTGAGCTGAACCGGACGTTACATTTTCGTAAGCTTCTAGTTGGCGGCCTCGTTTGCCTCCAAACTGAGCCAATCGACTCTCGGAATCTGCCCGCATGAAATTACTGGTAGCTGAAGACGAACCCAAAACCGGGGCGTACCTGCAACAAGGACTTACCGAGGCCGGATTTACCGTCGACCGCGTCATGACTGGTACAGATGCGCTCCAATACGCGCTGAGTGAGGTCTATGACCTTTTGATCCTGGACGTGATGATGCCGGGGCTTGAGGGATGGGAGGTGCTGCGCATGGTCAGAGCAGCAGGGAAAGACGTACCCGTATTGTTCTTGACCGCACGTGATGGCGTAGAAGACCGCGTCAAAGGCCTGGAGCTGGGCGCGGACGACTACCTGATTAAGCCGTTCGCGTTCTCCGAACTTCTGGCAAGGGTTCGGACGTTGCTTCGCAGGGGCAGCGGCTCCCCCACCCAAACCACCGTGAAAATTTCAGATCTCGAAGTGGACCTGCTAAAGCGCCGCGCCGTTCGTGCTGGGAAGCGGATTGATCTGACGGCGAAGGAATTTTCATTGTTGGAGTTGTTGATGCGCCGGCGCGGCGAGGTGCTTCCGAAGTCCCTGATTGCCTCTCAGGTATGGGATATGAACTTCGACAGCGACACCAACGTTATCGAGGTCGCGGTACGCCGCCTGCGCGCAAAAGTCGACGACGACTTCGATCACAAACTGATCCATACCGTGCGTGGCATGGGCTATATGATGGATGCACCAGAGTGAGCCTGCGCCACCTTTCGCTGACCGCCCGCATGAGTCTCATGTTCATGTCTGTGGTGGTTGTAGTTCTCACCATAGCGGGGCTGAGCTTCAATTTGCTCAGCCAGCATCACTTCGAAGTGTTAGATCGGCAGGCCCTGGTTGAGAAGCTCGAATCGACCAAACACATTCTCAATAACGCACGCAGCAGCGCGAACCTTGCAGAGGAGCTACCGCAGTTGCGAGCCCTGCTCGGTGCTCATCATGATTTAGCGGCGACCATCTTGAGCGGAGATGGCAGAGTGCTCTTTTCTGATCCCAAGGCAGTCGACGTCCCGGAAAGCTTCAGGCACGCAGAACAGCAGAGCATGTGGGAATGGAAATATGCCGGACACCTGTATAGAGGGATGACTGCCCGAATCTCGGTAGCAGACCAGCCCGAACCGCTTACAGCACTGCTGATTCTCGATGTCACTAACCACGCGCATTTCTTTCAGACTTTGCAGCGTTGGTTCGGCGTTGGATTGATCATCAGCGCCCTGATTAGTGCTGCGCTTGGCTGGGTGGTTGTTCGAAGTGGCCTCAGGCCGCTGAGGCAAGTTACCCATCTCGCCGCATCGATGTCAGCTAGGTCGTTACAGGAACGAATACCCCTTGAGCCAGTACCGTTAGAGCTGCAGCAACTGGTTCTATCCTTCAACGCGATGTTGGGTCGCCTAGAAGATGCCTTCGCCCGGCTCTCGAATTTCTCTGCGGACATTGCTCATGAATTGCGAACCCCTGTCAGCAATCTCATGACCCACACTGAGGTAGTGCTGACCAAAAAGCGGGATATTGATGCTTATGAGGAGAATCTGTACTCCAATCTAGAGGAATTGAAGCGTATGTCACGCATGATTGACGACATGCTCTTTTTGGCCAAATCCGACAATGGCTTGATTATCCCCGAACAAGCGCCTACCGAACTCGCTGATGTCGTTGTTAAGCTGCTTGAGTACTATCACTTACTAGCCGACGAACGCGATATCCGTCTCTCAGTCTCAGGCGCAGGCAATGTGCTTGGAGATAAATTGATGCTCGATAGAGCGGTCTCCAATTTGTTATCCAACGCGCTGCGTTACACCCCGGTTGGGGAAACTATTTCTGTAACCATTCACGAGACGGAAAGGACGGTCACCCTCAGCGTCGAGAATCCCGGAGGGACGATCAAGCCCGAGCACCTGGACAAGCTTTTCTATCGCTTCTACCGGGTCGATCCTGCCCGACGCGAGGGTAGCCCAAGCAACGCTGGCCTTGGCCTGGCAATCACCAGATCCATCGTTGAGGCCCATAAAGGCAGAATCTGGTGTACCTCAGTAGACGGCGTGACGGGCTTTCACATAGAGCTTCCCCGTCTAAATAAATAACATTTCAAAATCAGCCGCATAGCGCTCATGAGCAACCTTACAAGATTGTAATTTCAACTATTGAAACGGACGAACTCTACACGTGTCGGATTTATGTGCTACCTGAGGAATGCCTCGGGCCGGCTCAAGGCTGAACGCTTAAATACGAACTTTGGAGGAAGTCATGACTAATACAATGTTCAATAGCTGCATTCAAGCTTGTTCAAACTGCGCACTAGTGTGCGAAGCATGCGCATCTGCCTGTTTACGCGAAGAAAACGTACAAGCGATGGCTCGTTGCATTGAGCTCGACAGGGATTGTGCTGACATGTGTGCTCTGGCAGCCAGACTCATGAGTCGCCAGAGCGAGTTGGCTAAAGAGTTTTGTGCATTGTGTGCAAAAATTTGCCGGGCCTGCGGTGAAGAGTGTGCCAAGCATCAGATGGATCACTGCCAAGAATGCGCGAAAGCCTGTATGAATTGTGCTGAAGAATGTGAGCGTATGGCTGTATAACCAGCAAGCCGGCTCCTGCCAAGATAGTGTTTATGGTCTTGGCAGGATGGCGCTGTTATTCAGCAGCGGAACACCTACTTCTTATACCCAAACCAACGCGCTTGGCTTTACTACTGCCACTCTTATGCAGAGAAATCGGCCACTTTAAAAATAAGTGATAAGCCAATCGCAACGATCATGCGACTGGCTTATAACGACTTTTTTAAATCATTAACCGTTATTTATTCCAACCGGCACGCTACGGAACTCAACTGAGTGAACGAGTCCATCAGGAGTACGAATTTTGATTTCGTATGGCTGCACGCGACCACTTGACCTGCCTACAACACTCTTGCCACCCATTGGAGACACACTTAGAACATCACCGCTTTCAAGAAGGACTTTTAGAGCCTGCCTGCCCTCGGCGGTCGAATAGTCATGCTGCATCGTGGAATTTCGATCCACTTCAGCCATTGCGAAGGAAGAAGTGATGGCTATAACAACAGCAAAAACAGCTGCAATATTTTTCATCGGTAACACCTCTTGGTAGTTGATGCTAGATAGCTTAAAGGTGCCAACCTTACGCAAAGATGTTCCTTGCATTACAATATTGCAATGCGGAGCATGTTTCTAAAACGTACTAAAGCAGCGAACTAGCCCTAACTCAGTAAATGCTCTCGCGGAGCAAGTATTCTAGAAACTTGGCTTATCCAGCGAATCTACTAGCCTAAGTTTGACTCCGTACCAATGAAGCGAGTACATGAGTCGCGCTCGCGCAATCCCGCCCAAGTGCCTTGGCAGATCGGTCGCTCACGCGGTCCCGCCATCAGTTGAGAACGTCTGCATCGCGTGCCGCCTGCTCGCGCTCGGTCTGGAGCCACTGCTCGAACGAGCGACTCTGCGCCTGCCCTTCCCTGGCCGCGTAATAGACAAGCCGCAGGTCGCGATCCACATCGATGGACAGCGAGGTATGGTCGAATACGACGGGCCCGATATCGGCCACCTGGAAATGACGAATGCCCTGGCAGGGGCCGTGGATGTCCTGCTGCCGCCACCACGTCCGGAAGTCGGGATCGACCTTTTCCAGGTCCCTGACCAGGCTCCCGATATCCGGGTCCTGCGGGGCGCGGACGAAGTCGCGGCGAAAGCTCGACAGGATCTGCAGCGCCTGATCCTGCCAGGGATCGAGCAGCGCGCGCATCGAGGGTGCGGTAAAGAGCAGCCAGAGCAGGTTGCGGCGCTCGACCGGGACGCTCGAGAAGCCGAACACTTTGTCCGCCGCCGCGTTCCAGGCCAGCACATCCCAGCGCAGGTTCAGCACGTAGGCCGGGCGCAGCGGCAGGTCGGCCATCAGCCGGTGCACCAGCGGCGGCACCACGCACCAGGTCTTGCCCGGCTCGGGCGGCAAGCGCTGGTGGGCCAGCAGGAACAGGTGGCGACGTTCGGTCGCATCGAGCTTCAGGGTCCGGGACAGGTTCTCCAGGAACGAAGCGGAAACGCCGATCTCGCGGCCCTGCTCGAGCCAGGTGTACCAGGACAGCCCGACCCCGGCCAGCGCGGCCACCTCTTCGCGCCGGAGCCCGGGGGTACGCCGGCGCCCGCCCGAGGGGAGCCCGACCTCCTGGGGCGTGATGCGCTCGCGCCGACTGCGCAGGAAGTCGGCCAGCTCCGCCCGGTTTCGCTCGAGACTGCGTGGCGCGCTCATCCGGTTACCTCCAGTAATAGCATAAACGGTCAAATTGTAACCCCATCGAAGCGGTACTAAGAATACCTCCTCGTCGTCCCGAAGGCCCGCGCCAGAGCGCATGGGTCGGCGTCTTGACCGTCAGGAGAGATACGGATGTACCAATCACTACTTCGCGAACAGCTGGAGTTACTGAAGTCCTCCAATCAGTACCGCACCTTCACCACCCTGAGCCGGATCTGCGGCCAGTACCCAATGGCGAAGCTGGCGGATGATCGACAGGGTCCCGTCGTCGTCTGGTGCAGCAACGACTACCTGGGCATGTCCCAGCATCCCGCCGTTTGCCAGGCGATGCACCTGGCGCTGGATGCCTACGGCGCGGGCTCCGGCGGTTCGCGCAACATCGGCGGTTCCCACGAGCTGTATGCACGGCTGGAAAACAGCCTGGCCGACTGGCATGGCAAGGAAGCGGCACTGGTGTTCCCGACCGGCTTCGGCTCGAATGACGCCACGCTGCAATGCCTGTTGCGCCAGATCCCCGACTGCGTCGTGGTCAGCGACGCGCTGAACCACGCGTCCATCGTCAATGGCATCCGTGCCACGCCCAACGAGCGCAAGGTGTTCGGCCACAACGACGTCGAGCATCTGGAGCGGATCCTGTCGAGCTATCCGCTCGGCCAGCCGAAGCTCGTGGTGTTCGAGTCGATCTATTCGATGGACGGCGACATCGCCCCCATTGCGCAGATCGTCGAGCTCGCGAAGCGCTACAACGCCCTGACCTACCTGGACGAGGTGCACGCGGTCGGCATGTACGGCCCCCGTGGTGCCGGCGTGGCGGCCCAGCTCGGGCTGGCCGGACAGGTCGACATCATCCAGGGCACCATGGCCAAGGCGATCGGCGTGATCGGCGGCTACATCGCCTCCAGCCATGTCATCGTCGACGCCGTGCGCTCCTTTGCCACCGGCTTCATCTTCACCACCTCCCTGCCTCCGGCCATCACGGCCGGCTGCCTGGCCAGCGTCGAGCACCTCAAGGCGAGCGAGGCGGAGCGCAGCCGCCTGCATGCCGGTACCGCGCTGCTTCGCGAACGGCTCGCGCAGTACGACATTCCCGTCATGCCCTGCTCGCACACCCATGTGCTGCCGGTGCTGGTCGGCGAGGCCGAGCGATGCAAGGCGGCCGCGCAGCGCCTGCTGCATACCCATGGCGTGTACCTGCAGCCGATCAACTATCCCTCGGTGCCGATCGGCACCGAGCGCTTTCGCGTCAATGCCACGCCCAACCACAGCCGGGTGCAGATCGAACACCTGGCCATCGCCCTTCGAGAGACCTTCGAGCATTTCGCCATTCCCCTGGCCTCGGCCGCGTTTGCAACGGAGGTGGCCTGATGAGCGGCCCTCTGGTCAACGTGCGAATCGCCACGGCGGTCGACGTGGCCATGCTGATCGAGCTGCGGGCGCATCTGCTCGACGGCACGCACGCCAGCTATTCGGCCCGCACGCCGGCGGAGCAGGCACGCTGGCGCGCTGCCTACCGCAGCTGGCTGGGCGGCACGCTCGGCACGAACGACAACGTGCAGGTACTCGCCGCCGAGCACCGCGAATCCGGCCAGGTGATTGGCTGCGCCACCGGCATCATCGATGCGAGGGCGCCGTCGGCCGCCAACGTCAACGGCCTGTCGGGCTGGGTACAGTCGGTGGTGGTCGCGCCGCAGTGGCGTGCTCGCGGGATCGCCAGGCAGCTCATGCAGCAGCTGCTGCGCTGGTACGCCAACCGCGAGGTTGCGACGGTCGTGCTCCAGGCCACCCCGGGTGCGGAAGGGCTCTACCGGGCCCTTGGTTTCGAACCCAGCCACGAACACCTGCTGATTCGTCAGGAGGCGCGCGAATGAAGATCTTGATCATCGGCCTGGGCTACGCCGGCCAGCGCTTCCAGCGCGCGTTCGAGCATGTCGGCGCCTGCTCGGGGATCGCGGTTTCGATCACCTATGTCGACTGCCGGCCGAAACGGACGACGCTGAGGCCGTTCGAGCGTATCGATGGCGCGCTGCGGGACTTCAGGCCCGACATCGTGGTGGTCAGCGTCAACGACATCAGCCATGCGGCCGTTCTGGAACAACTGGCCGGGTACCGCGGCTTCGTCGTCTGCGAGAAGCCCCTGGCTTCGCCGCCGGACGACCTGGCGAAGATCCAGGCGGGACTCGCCACGGCCGAAGGCTTCGCCCTGAACCTCGTCGAGCGCTATTCGGATGCGAGCCGCGTGCTGCGCGACTGGGTGGCCCGCCACGAGTGGAAACTGGTGCGTGCCAGCTTCCACTGGGGCAAGGACCGCATCAACGACCATCGCCCCACCTGTGGCGTAACCAGCGAAGCGATTCATGCGCTGGACCTGCTGTCCTGGCTCTGCCCCGCGGCAGGGCCGCTGTCACTCGCGGGTGTGCTGGGCGTGCGCTCCGACTTCTCGATTTCGGGTGATACGGTACTCGACACCCTTCAGCTCACCGCAACGCTCGGTGATGCCCCGGTGGCCGGCTACGCCAGCTTTGCCAACGTCGTCCGGCAGCGCACGGTGGACCTGTCCCTGGTCGACCGCGAGGAGCAGCTGATCCATGCGCGCCTGACCTTCGATACGCCTCGGTGGGACCACGATCATCTGCGCATCTGGATGCGTGACACGGACGGCACCGAGCTCGTGCTGCATGAGGTGACCGTAGCGCCCTGCCAACCCGGCCTGGAGACGCTGCACAAGCTGTCCCGACTCTGCCTGCGGGTGGTGGAGTGGGTCGCACACCGGCAGCCGCCCGACCAGCCCTTTGCCGATCTCGAGACGGCGCTGGGCCTGCAGCGCCTGCTCAATGCACTCGAGGCTCGCGCGCTGACCCCACCCCCGGCCCGCTACAACCCCGGCGCTACACGCGCCCTGCTGGCCGAAGACAGCGACCTGGAAAGCCTCGGCTAGGCCGTCATATCTGGAGAAAAAACCATGTGTGGAATCGCGGGATGGCTGGACTACAGCCTCGATATGCAGATGCAACGGGACACCCTGCAGCAGATGACCGACACCATGGCCCGACGGGGCCCCGATGCCGGAGGCCTGTGGCTGGACGGCCCCATCGGACTGGGGCATCGCCGGCTGTCGATCATCGACCTGGCGGGCGGTCGGCAGCCGATGCTCGCCCGCCAGGACGATGGGCGGGAAGCGGCGGCCATCACCTACAGCGGCGAGATCTACAACTATCGCGAGCTTCGGGCCGAGCTTCAGGTGCGCGGTCATCGCTTCGAGAATCACAGCGACACCGAGGTCGCCCTGCGCGCCTACCTCGAATGGGGCGAGGGCTTCGTCGATCACCTCAACGGCATGTTCGCCTTTGCGCTATGGGACCTGCGCAGCCAGCGACTGCTGCTGGTGCGCGACCGCATGGGCGTCAAGCCGCTGTACTACTACCAGACGGCCAGCGGCGTGCTCTTCGGCTCCGAGCCCAAGGCGCTGCTGGCCAATGCGCGGGTTCCGCGCAAGGTCCGCGCGGACGGACTGCGCGAGATCCTGGAGATGGTCAAGACACCGGGGCATGCGGTGTTCGACGGCATGCGCGAGGTGCTCCCAGGCGAGCTGGTCCGCATCGACCATCAGGGCCTTTCCCGCCGCCGCTACTGGCAGCTCGAGGCGCACGAGCATCCGCACTCCCTCGAGCAGACCATCCGTCATACGCGAGACCTGCTCGAGGACATCGTCGAGCGGCAGATCGTCTCCGACGTGCCCCTGTGCAGCCTGCTGTCCGGCGGCCTCGACTCGTCGATCATCACGGCCCTGGCCTCTCGTAAACTGCTCGCCAGCGGCAAGGGCAACATCCGCTCCTTCTCGGTCGACTTCCGCGATCATGGCAACGGCTTTGCCAGCGACGCGGTGCGCGGCACGCCCGATGCGCCCTTCGTGCGGGACCTGGTCGAGCGCATAGGCTCCAGCCACAACGAGATCGTCCTCGACAGTCACGAGCTCGCCGACCCGGCACTTCGCAGCCAGGTCATACGGGCGCTCGACCTGCCGCCGGCCTACTGGGGCGACATGTGGCCATCGCTCTACCGGCTGTTCCAGGAGGTGCGCAGGCACTCGACCGTTGCCCTGTCCGGCGAAAGCGCCGACGAGGTATTCGGGGGCTATCGCTGGTTCCATGATCCGGCGGCGATCGAGGCGCCGACGTTCCCCTGGCTGGCATCGGTGACGGGTCGGTACTTCGACGGGAAAACGCTGTTCGACGGCGGCCTCCTGCGCCAGCTCGACATGCCGGGCTTTCTGGCCGACAGCTACAGCCAGGCGATCGCCGAGACGCCCGTGCTGCCTGGGGAAAGCCCCGTTGAACGGCGCATGCGCGAGATGAGCTACCTGAACCTGACGCGCTTCGTGCAGACGCTCCTGGATCGCAAGGACCGCATGAGCATGGCCGTCGGCCTGGAGGTCCGAGTACCGTTCTGCGACCACCGGCTGGTCGAATACGCCTTCAACATCCCCTGGCAGATGAAGGCATTCGACGGTCGCGAGAAGAGCATCCTGCGTGCAGCGACCCGCGACCTGCTGCCGGAGTCCATCGTCGATCGGGTCAAGAGCCCCTACCCCTCCACGCAGGACCCTGCCTACGAGCGGGCGCTGCGCACGTCGCTGGCCACGATCATGGCCGACCCCGCCGCCCCCGTACGCGAACTGCTCGACCCGGTGCGCGTGAAGGAAACCCTCGGCAGGCCGCTCGGGGGGCTCTCGCCCATGTACGACCGCATGGGCATGGAACTCGCCGTCGGGCTCAACACCTGGCTCACCGAGCAGGACATCAGCCTCGATCTCTAACCCATCCGGGCGCGGTCCTGAGGGATCGCGCTGCGCCTGTCCAGTGGAGTTCCACCCCATCATGAGCAATCCCACCTCCAACCAGTTGCCCATCTACCTCATCGCCCTCGGCGCGTTCGCGCTCGGGATGGCGTCCTATGTCACCGCGGGGCTGATCCCCATGATCGAGACCTCCTTCTCGGTCTCGGTCGCCGTTGCCGCGCAGCTGGTGACGGCCTTTACCCTGGCCTACGGGCTCGGCTCACCCGTGTTTGTCGCCTTGACGCCACCCGACAGGCAGCGCACGGGGCTTCTCGTCGCCCTCGCCCTGTTCGTGGTCGCCAATGCGGCCAGCGCCCTGGCGACCAGCTTCGACAGCCTGATGATCTGGCGCGCCGTGGCCGGCATCGGCGCGGGCGTGTACCTGGCCATGGGTATCGGCGCCTCCGCCGCGCTATCGACGGCCGAGCGACGCGGCAAGTCGATCGCCATCATCATGGGCGGCATGGCCAGCGGCGTAGTGCTGGGCGTCCCGCTGAGCCTGATGATCGCCGACCAGACGGGGTGGCAGGGCGCACTCTGGCTGGTCACGCTGCTGGGCCTGCTGGCCCTGGTCGGGCTTGCGCTCATGCTGCCGGCGCTGCCCGCGGCTCCCGCCAGCTCGCTGCGCCAGAAGCTGGCCATCCTCGCCGATGGACACGTGGTGACCATCCTGCTCGTATCGCTCCTCGCGGCGATCGCCAGCCTCGGGATGTACACCTTCATCGCGCCACTGCTGGCCGACCCGGCCCACGGCGCGGTCCGCTCGGTAACACCCTACCTCTGGATCTGGGGCATCGGCGGCGTGCTGGGCAGCTTTCTCGTCGGCCCCGTGGTGGACCGCGTCCGCGGCCCCGTGCTCGTTCTCGCGATCATGCTGATCCTGGCGGCCTCGCTGTTCCTGCTGCCATTTGCGGCCGCACTGGGCGCCTGGCTGGTCGCACTGCCCATTGCGCTTTGGGGGGCCGTTGGCTGGGCGCTGCAGGTCCCGCAGAACAACGAGCTGATCTCGGCACGGCAGGCACAGGGCGACGGCAATCTGGCCATCGCGCTGAACGAGTCGGCGCTCTATCTGGGCAGCGCCATCGGTGCGGCCGCCGGCGGTTTCGTCCTGTTGCTGCAGTTGCCCACCTGGACGCTCGCTGCCAGCGCGGGTGCGGTCGCACTGGTCGGCGCCCTGCTTCAGGTCGTCAACCTGCGACGCCAGCCGGCCTGGCCCGGCACACCCCGGCCCGAACCCCATCACTGATCGTCACGGGAGACAGAGACGTGGAGCTTCGCCATCTTCGCTGTTTCGTCGTGGTTGCCGAGGAACTGCATTTCGCGCGCGCCGCGGCGCGCCTGCATATCGAGCAATCGCCTCTGTCACGGATCATCAAGGACCTGGAGTACAGGCTGGGCGTGCAACTGTTCGAGCGCACGACACGCCGCACCCGTCTCACCTGGGCGGGCACCGTACTGCTGGAGGAGGCGCGACGCATCTTCGCGGTGGTCGACCAGGCAAAGGCCAGCGTCAGGGGCGCGGCAACCGGCTATCGCGGGCGACTGCGCGTCGCGCTGTCGGACGGCATTCCCCAGTCCCGGCTGGCCACCCTGCTCGCCCAGTCCCGAGAACAGGATCCGGAAGTGGAAATCTGCCTATACGAGGTACCTTCCGCCGACCAGGTCAGGGGCCTGCAGGACGACCTGTACGACGTGGGCCTGACGCAGAGCGCAAAACGGATCGAAGGCCTCGTTACCATACCCGTATGGCAGGATCCACTCGTCGTCGCGCTGCCCGCCCGGCACCAGTTGCTCGCGTATCGTGAAATTCCGCTGGAGGAAATCGCGCAACATCCGCTGGTGCTGTGCGAGCCACAGGTGTGCGAAGGCTTCTGGCAGCAGTTGCAGCCGCTCCTGGGACCGATCGAGTCCAGGCTGATCATTACCGAGCGCGTCCCTACGCTCGACCTGATGATGGCGCTTGTGGCAGCGGGCTACGGCCTCGGCTTTTCAAGCCTGGCGCGGATTGCCGAGCTCAACAATCCCGACGTCGTAACGCGTCCCCTGGCTGGCGGTACGCTGCTGACCACATCTCTGGTGCGACGTGATGTCGAACCTTGCGAGCAACTGGGTCGATTCATCAACCGCGTCATGCGGATCGACCATGATGATGCGCCGCCCGAGGTTGCCAACCTCGCAGACGGACAAGTCGTGGAAGTTCGACCATGACAGTGCCCGCAGCAGGAGCCTCGAAACAGTGCTATCATTTGATGCATTCAGATACGTCAAATGAGGGTTTCGATATGAGTGCCTTGGCGAAACGGCCTATCAAACGATCCTCCAGCGTCACGGAGAAGCCCAGTTTCTGGAGCATGGCACATGCGCTAGCGGCAATTACCGAGCAGGAGCGACTGGCACGGATTCGAACGGGCTTTGAGCCTTACTGGCTGGTGGCGACCAAGTCCGCGTTCCGCCTGACTACCCCCATGATCGCAGTCATCGCGAACGTATCGGCCTCGACGGTCGAACGTCGGCTGAAAAGTGACGAGGCATTGGACCCCATAGCATCGGAGCGCATCGACCGCCTGGCTCAGGTGGCGGTGCTGGCCGAGGATGTTTTCGAAGACAAGGACGTAGCCGGCGCATGGATGGCAACGCCTAACGATTCGCTTGGAGGGGAAACGCCTCTCTCGCTATGCGAGACGGAGCTTGGTGCACGGCAGGTACGCCGGGTTCTGCATGCCATCGAATGGGGCGGCGCGGTCTGATGCGAGCCTGGCGGATCTCGAAAGCCAGACGCGCCGTCGATCTTTCGGGTATGGGCGCGGCACTTGAGGGTGGCCGCTGGAATGATGCTGAAGTACCAGCCGTCTACCTGGGCCTGTCGCCTGCGATCTGCTGTCTCGAGACCTTCGTCCACCAGACCCGGCGCCCGGTGATACCCATGAAGATCACCGAGCTGGAACTGCCTGATGACTCCGAGCTTTACCTCGAGCCCGATGTGGAAAGCCTACCGGTTGGCTGGGCATCCCTGCCGCCCGATCGGCCAAGCATGTCCTTTGGCACCGCCTGGCTGAAGAGCGGGTCGCACCTGGGCCTGATCGTGCCTTCAGCCGTGATGCCGCTGGAACGGAACATCGTGCTGAACCCCAAGCACCCCGCAATGGAACGAATAATGATCAGCCGGGTGATGGATTTCGCCTATGACGAACGGCTGTTCGCCGTGCGATCGTAATCCGCTTCGCCTATGGCGCAGAAACATCCACTTTCTCACTGCGTATGTTGAACGTCTGAGTACCGACAAGTCAGTCGACTAAGCGACCAATTGGCAACCGGCAGAAATCGGCCAGAAGCAGCCGATGACGACAGATAAAAATTGCCCAGAAACGGCCCTCAAGGGTGCCTACGAATCTAGAGAGATTCAGCCTCTACTGCATGGTTTACAAGAAGAGCCCATCGGCAACATCTTGGAAGTATGCAGCCACAAGCTGCCCTGCTCGGTCGGTGCTGATGGCTGAGTCGGGACAAAACTCTGGAATGCTGCCGGGCGGACGCTGGTAAGAAGCCTGCGCCCGCCCGGCGACATGTTACATCTGGCTCTTAGTTACTCCAGTACAGTTGTGGGTAGACAGAACAGTTTGCTTGAATCGCTGCAAACTACGGCGGCCACTTGGTGAAATAGAAACGGTAATGGGCCGCCAGAGAGAGGGGTGAGTCAACTTGCCGTGTTTGCCGCCACGTCGATAACCCCACCCGTGTCGCACCAGGCACCGTATGACGAGGTCGAAGTCTTTGTCAGAGCAGTACTTCCTCATGATGCCTCCCCCGGTGCTGTTGTGTAACGGGAGCGAAAGCCGGCTGGGTTGAAGCGCATTTCGGAAAAGGCTGCGGCGGCACCGGAAGGTAAAATCGGTCGGCTGTAGAGGTAGCCTCCTTTCCCAGTTGCTTGGTTTTGGAAGAAACGGCCATATGGGTCGACCATAAGGTACGACTCACACATGTCGCTATTGTCCTCGACGCACTGGATTGATCGGAAAGCGCTATGTCTTTCCACAAAGGCTGCAAAGGCCTCGTCGCTAACGGCAAGGGTGGCATCAACTATTGGTAGCATCCGCAGCACCTTCCAGCGCTCTGGGCGAACTCGTGTGATTAGTCCGCTCAAGTCTTCATCGGCATTTAAGGCGTTGACGACGGTATTAATCTTGATCTTGAGTGCGGGGTTAACTTGACGAGCAAAGTCCAGGTTCGCGGTCAGCTCATTTAGACTCAGCCGTTGCCCGCTTCTTTCTACCCGTCCTATTGCAAGGTTGGTCCCAGAGTGCGTGGAGTCTAGGCTGACACCTAGGTAGGTCAGTTGCGGTGCAAGCTGCTTTATAACGTCAGATGTCAACCTTGAAGCATTGCTGATAAGTGAAACCTCGAACCCTACTTGTTTGGCCGCGCGGGTGATGTCTAGCAGGCGCTCTCCGAGTATCGATGGCTCTCCGCCAGCCAGGTTCAGGCGCAGAGTGCGCCATGAGAGGGCATCACGCAGAGGATTACTGGTGTTTGTCGGCTGAAAATACCGGAACAACTCTGCCAGCAAGTGCTGGCTGCGGTCGCGATCGTGAAATAGCTCGCGGGGACAGGGGTGATCCGTCCATTTCGCATAGCAGTATTGGCAGCGGTAATTGCAGGCCTCCGTCACGTGCCAGTTGATGGTCAGAGCGTCAACGTGGGCAGGAGCTGCTTTTACAGGGCTGATGGGGAAAATCAAATTTTCTTTGGACATGCGTCAACTCCTTGGCGATCGCAGTAGTGCGGTCGGTAAAAGGTTCTGCATGGCGGACGCGAGGCGTCAGAGCAGGAGCATCAGGCTCCAGTACACCGTGACTTTTCTTGTTGCGGGTGGTTACGGATTACGCATCATATTGCGCCGTGTCTTGAGGGCTCCCTCTGGGTCTATGGGAAGATCGAGTGCGCGCCGCTGACTCATTAGTAGCCACCATTCAGCGGCGATCAGCCCACGCTTGAAGTCCTGAACGCTTTTTCTACTGTTGGTTTCCCGGCGCACGGCGCGATAAGCCTCTTTCGCGACATCGCGGACGCTCTCATCAGGGTCGAACTGCCGGGTAAAAAAGAGGGTTTTATGCGCCTTACCGTTAGGGTCAAGGCCGACTTCCAGCAGCGCCTTCAAATATCCTTGACGCCAGATAGCCGATTGCTCGGTCACCTGGCTATCGGCGTACCGTTCATCTTCGGGCTTCTTTTCGCCTTTGCGCAGGCGCAGGCGGCTAA
The DNA here is from genome assembly GCF_003696285.1 of Stutzerimonas nitrititolerans. GTDB lineage: Bacteria > Pseudomonadota > Gammaproteobacteria > Pseudomonadales > Pseudomonadaceae > Stutzerimonas > Stutzerimonas nitrititolerans. Next base: position 75,063 of record NZ_RFFL01000003.1, on the reverse strand, counting down.
GGCAAAAATCGATAAGATCAAGGGCGAATGACCGGTAGATCTCCAGCTCAGCTGCTTCACATTCCTGCCGATCAACATAAGGCGTTCCGTTGACTTTTTTTGCGTGAAAGTTCCTAGCTAGCTCACTCAGTGGGCTGTACCAACTGACAGCCTTGTCGCTGTGAAGCGAGCTGAAGCGTGATAGTGACTCGTCGGCGAACGGCACGTACGACGAGCGCATGAGCATCAGGCGATGTCGAAGTGCTTTCCGCGGGTCTAGGTGCGATAGCCTGCTCAACAGTGCATCGAGTTGGTTGTTCAGATCAGGCTCTGCCGCATTCGACAGTCGGCTGCGCAACAGTCCGAGGCTCTTGTCGATGTAAGGCAGCACGACCTCGTCACTCAATCTACCAATAGCATGGACAGTCCATTGCGGGGTTAGAGCCAGTGGAAACTCGGGGTCGTGAATCAACTTTTCGAGCAGGCTATCCCACCAAGGGTGAAGTTCTCGAGATACTGCTTCACTGGGCAGCCGGAAAAGCCTGCAGGATAGAACGGCCAATGCATCTTTAACGCCCAAGGCATGGATCTCGGCTTCTAACTTGGCTTTCCATATGGCCGAATAGTCCGATGCCCACCACTTTCTGCTGCTCTGATCAGATAGCGTTGGGAACGAGTCCAGTCTGCGTTGTAGTGTTGCTGTTACATCGCTGTGGACTGAGCCCTGAATCCATGCCTCGGTTTTCTCGGGAGTAAGCCGCGAGAGTATGCTGCTAACAGCTTTTTCCTCGGCGGCATCCCACGCCTGCGGATCTGGATTTTGATAGGTGCGCACCTGGACGCATTTATCAAGCTGTGAAGCCCAGTCAGTAACTTGGCTTTCATCAGCATTGGAGAGATCCATGTGGACCGCTAGGGTTTCCTTTAGCTGCAGTTCCAAGTTTATGAGCCAATTTGTGGCAGAGTTGTACAGGTCCTTTTCATCGCTGTCGCCTGAACGTAGCGCCTCTAGGTCAGACCGTAGTGATTCCCCCTCAATATATAGCTTTTGAAAAACGCTTTCGTGCGGGTTACGGAGTCTGCCGGCAGCAGCATCGGATTTAACCCAAGCCTCTAGAAACCTGACCCGCTGAAGCCATTGGTGTGCTGCAGGTGTTGGCGGGCCAGCATGCCGCTGTGTTGACGCAACTGAAATCAGAGCTTTGGCATCAGGGCTGAAAATTGATGCCAACTCAGTCGGGATTTGCTGCTCGTCGTGTGACCACGCGGGCAAGCACGACCAGAGCACCCGCACCCTTTCCCACTCACCTTCTGCAATAAGCGCTGGGTCATCGAATACTGCGCTGTGGAGAAAGTACTCGTTTCCGTACAGCGCGGTTATGAACCAACCGTACTGTGAGTCGGGTTTGAGCTTTTTAAACAGCTTGTAAGGGGAGTGCGGAAAGACGGTTTGGGCTACGTCTTTGGCAAAATCGAGCGTTTCTAAGGTGCGTCCAGTGACATCTTTATGTATGAGAACGAATAGTAGCTGCGCGCGCAGGCGCTCTGCCAGCGGGCCGGATGAGATTACGGCAGCGGCTTGGCCCTCCGTCGTCGCTTGGCTTCGAGCAAGGTCTAACGCTTCTTCCAGTCTGTTAGCGGAGCTGAATACGTGCTGCCAGGTGGTGGCGAAGTGGTTAGTTAGCAATGAGCGGAGTTGCCCGACGACTTCATATTCGTCAAGGGCTTGGATAAAACGCTCGGAGGGGTCGGCTTTTTCGTCAAGGTCGTACTTGCCGAATTCGGCATCAATTCTGCACATGGTTTTCTCCCAATATCAGGATTAGGTTTCATGGGGTACGCACCAGATTGGGTTCTGGCCTGCAGTTGAAACCTCCCGTGCAGCAGAGGGGAGCGGATGGGTGATTAGCCCGTGAGCATCAAGCTCGGTAGCCGACTGTAGTAGCGCGTTCTGCGAAAATAGATGGGCTCGTATCTTTAGTCAAGCATTGATCCAAAGGACGCCAGCTCGCATCACTGGATACAGCCCTAGCTATTTTTCTCCTGACCGGCAGGCGGTAAGCCACGTAAAGGATATGCCGCCCATTGTTTTGAACATCGACTGACGACTACGTATTAGCGCTATGTGAATAGCCTCGGCTTATGTAGACAGCTAATGACCGCTTTTGGCCCGATTGCAGTCTTTCACCCACATTATCCAACTGGTCTGTGCTGTTCGAGCATCTACCCTTGACCAGGCCGGAACTGGCCCCGGCGCGTCCGATTTCACTTCTTTACGCGACAGACATAATCCCCGCCCAAACGGTCTTTGATGTCTTCCCGATGATTACCGACCCTCCCGTTCACGGCACATTGGCGTGCCGCGCAGACGAGGGCGGGTGCCGCGGTGAAACAGGCAACGAACGTGCTGTACGGACAGGTGACGGTGGTCGTGGCCATCGTTTTCGGTGCTGTTTGGACCGCCACCCAATGGACGGCCCTTGCACTCGATTACCAGCCACGACTGGGAGCGGCCTGGTTCGAACTGTCCGGCACGCCGATCTATCATCCCTGGCGCCTGTTCGAGTGGTGGTTCGCCTATGGTGCCTACGCACCGGAGGTCTTCGACACCGCCGGCCTGATCGCCGTGTCCGGCAGCGCACTTGCCGTGCTGGTCGCGATCAGCATGGCGCTATGGCGTGCACGTCAGTCCCGTTGCGTCACCACCTATGGCTCGGCCCGCTGGGCCGGCGCTGCGGAAGTACGCAAGGCCGGTCTCACTGCAGCTTCCGGCGTTTTCCTCGGCCGCTTCGAAAAGAGCTACCTGCGGCACGCCGGCCCCGAGCACGTGCTGGCATTCGCCCCAACACGTTCCGGCAAGGGTGTCGGCCTGGTGGTACCCACCCTCCTCTCCTGGCCGGCCTCGGCGGTCATTCATGATATCAAGGGCGAGAACTGGAGCCTGACCGCCGGCTGGCGTTCGCGGTTCTCGCACTGCCTGCTGTTCAACCCGACCGATCCGGCTTCGGCGGCCTACAACCCCCTGCTCGAGGTGCGCCGCGGCGTCCACGAAGTCCGCGACGTGCAGAATATCGCCGATATTCTGGTCGACCCGGAGGGCGCGCTCGAACGACGCAACCATTGGGAGAAGACCAGCCACGCCCTGCTGGTCGGTGCCATCCTGCACGTGCTGTATGCCGGCAGCGACAAGACGCTCGGGGGCGTGGCCGGCTTCCTGTCCGACCCGGGCTCCACCTTCGAGCTGACCCTGCATCGAATGATGACCACTCGGCATCTCGGTGACGCACCGCACCCGGTCGTTGCGTCGGCAGCGCGCGAGGTCCTCAACAAGAGCGAGAACGAACGATCCGGCGTGCTCTCCACCGCCATGTCGTTTCTGGGGCTGTACCGCGACCCGACGGTTGCGCAGGTGACATCGCGCTGCGACTGGCGCATTGCCGACCTCATTTCGGCGCTCCGCCCGGTCTCGCTGTACCTGGTGGTCCCACCATCGGATATCAGTCGTACCAAGCCGCTGATCCGTCTGATCCTGAACCAGATTGGCCGGCGCCTGACCGAGTCGCTGGACGGCGCGGACGGCATCGAGCGCAGGCACAGGCTGCTGCTGATGCTCGACGAGTTCCCCGCCTTGGGTCGGCTGGATTTCTTCGAATCGGCGCTCGCCTTCATGGCCGGCTACGGCCTGCGCGCCTTCCTCATCTCGCAGTCGCTCAACCAGATCGACAAGGCCTACGGCCAGAACCACTCGATCCTGGACAACTGCCATGTGCGCATTACCTTCGCCACCAACGACGAACGCACGGCCAGGCGCATTTCCGAAACGCTGGGCACGGCCACCGAGCTGCGCGCCCAGCGCAACTATGCCGGCCACCGCCTGGCGCCCTGGCTGGGTCATCTGATGGTGTCCCGCCAGGAGACGGCCCGCGCGCTGCTGACGCCTGGCGAGGTCATGCAGCTTCCGGCCGACCAGGCCATCGTGATGCTCTCGGGTCACCCGCCGATTCGTGCGGACAAGCTTCGCTACTACGAAGATGCCAACTTCACGCAGCGGTTGCTTCCCGCCCCATCGCCCGTCCCGGGGCGCTACTGCGACGCCCCACCCGCCCGGTCCGACGACTGGACCGGTCTCATGGTGCCGCCCCCCCGCGTCTGCCCCTCGCCAGAGGGTGGAACGGAACAGCCTGCGCCGGACGGCGGTCCCGCCCTTGAGGCCGAGTGGCCGCTTCCGGCCGAGCAGCCTTCATCCCGCCCTGTTGCCAGCGACCTCGCCCTGCTGGATGACGACGAAGAGGCCCCACTGCCTGTTTCACATGGTCTGTGCAGCACCGAGCCCGCGCGCCTCGCCTCGCTTGACCCTGACGACGGGATTTTCCTATGAGCCGAGCACGCCTGAACCTGTTCATCGAGCCCGAGCATGCCCGGCGGCTGAACGAGCTGGCCATCAAGAAAGGGGTCTCAAAGTCATCGATCGTGGCGGTCGCATTGGCCTCCTGGCTGTCGGCCACCTCGGGCGAGCAGCGTGACACCGCCACGGCCAAGCGCCTGGACAGGCTGTCGCGGCAGTTCGAGCGGCTGGAGCGCGACCAGAACATCCTGATCGAGACCGTGGCGCTGTACGTACGCTACTACCTGACGGTCAGCACGCCCGTTCCCGAGGCCCACCAGGAAGCCGCCAGGGCCCAGGGCCGGGTTCGCTTCTCGCAGTTCATCGAGCAGCTGGGGCGACGGGTGCAGAAAGGTCGTCATCTGCTCGACGAGGTCTGCATGGAGGCGTCCGTCGAGCCTTCGACGCCTGCAGACGGGACCGAACGGGAGGCGCCTCAATGACAGCGCTTCCCGCCCTCTCCCGCGCCACCGCGCCGGACCGTCGCGCGCGGATGCTGCGCACGGCCATGGGCCCGCTGATCGCAGGCGCACTGGATGATCCGGACGTGCTGGAGATCATGCTCAACCCCGACGGGCAGCTATGGGTCGACAGGCTTTCCTCGGGGCGTGCACCGCTCGGAACGCTGAGTGCGTCCGATGGCGAGCGCATCATCCGCCTGGTAGCCGCTCATGTCGGGAGTGAAGTACATCGCTCGCGGCCCCTGCTGAGCGCCGAGCTTCCGGAAACCGGCGAACGCTTCGAGGGTGTGCTGCCTCCGGTATCGGTGACCCCGGCCTTTGCGCTGCGAAAGCGCGCCAGGCGGGTGATCACCCTCGAGCAATACGAGCGCGACGGCATCCTCACGCCAGCGCAGGCCCGGTTGCTGCGCCAGGCCGTGCATGACCGCCTGAACGTCCTCGTCGCCGGAAGCACCAGCAGCGGCAAGACGACCCTGGCCAATGCACTGCTCGCCGAAATCGCCGATACCGGCGACCGGGTGCTCGTGCTCGAGGATACCGTCGAACTGCAATGCGCTGCGCGGGACCAGGTCAGCCTGCGCACCCATGCCGGCGTCGCGACCCTGGCGGATCTCGTGCGCAGCACCCTGCGCCTGCGGCCCGATCGCATCGTCGTCGGGGAGGTCCGCGGCGCGGAGGCACTGGACCTGATCAAGGCCTGGGGGACTGGGCACCCCGGCGGCATCGCCACCATCCATGCCGGCTCCTGCCAGGGTGCGTTGCTTCGCCTGGAGCAGTTGATCCTCGAGGTCGCGCTGGCCGCGCCGCGATCGCTGATAGCCGAGACGGTGAACCTCATCGTGTTCCTCGCCGGCCGTGGCCGCAAGCGGCGCGTGCGGCAGATTGTCCGGGTCGTCGGCCACGACGCACAGGGATACCGACTGATGCCGGTCGCCCCTGCCCCCTCGTCCCTCGCCGTTACCCCTGGAGTCCAGCCATGACCCGCCGTTCTTCCGCGTCGAGCCGACCCCTGTCATTGCGCGCCGCGGGGCTTGCCCTTTCGTGGACCGTTACGCTACCCGCACTTGCCGCCGGCTCCGGCATGCCCTGGGAGGGTCCGCTGCAGTCGATCCTCGACTCGGTGCAGGGACCGGTCGCGAAGATCATTGCGGTGATCATCATCATCGCCACGGGTCTGGCGCTTGCCTTCGGCGACACCAGCGGCGGCTTTCGCAAGCTCATCCAGATCGTGTTCGGCCTGTCGATCGCCTTCGCCGCCTCCTCCTTCTTCCTCAGCTTCTTCAGTTTCGCAGGCGGAGCGGTGATCGCATGAGCCACTCAGAACCGCACCTGCCGGGATTCGAACTGCCCCTGCACTGCTCGCTCAGCGAACCCCTCCTGCTGGGCGGTGCGCCACGCAGCGTAGCCATCCTCAACGGGACCGTCGCCGCCGTGGTCGGGCTGGGCCTGCAGTTGTGGTTGCCGGGCCTCGCGCTGTGGCTGGCCGGCCACGCGCTGGCCGTCTGGGGGGCGCGGCTGGATCCGCAGTTCATGCAGGTGTTCGCCCGCCACATCAAGTACCCCTCGCTGCTGGACGTGTAGGGGCCAATCCATGCTGAATCTTCGCGAATACCGAACCCAGCCCGCCCGACTGGCCGACTGGCTGCCCTGGGCCGGGCTCGTTGCGCCAGGGGTGGTGCTCAACAAGGACGGTTCCTTCCAGCGCACCCTGCGCTATCGTGGTCCCGACCTGGACAGTGCCACCGAGGCCGAGCTGGTCGCCACCACGGCGCGTCTTAACAACGCGTTGCGCCGTCTCGGTTCGGGATGGATGCTGCACATCGAGGCCGATCGCCAGCTCGCCACACAGTATCCGGCAAGCAGGTTTCCGGAGCCCCTGTCCTGGCTCGTCGACGAGGAGCGCCGCGCCACCTTCGCGGCCACCGACAGCCACTTCGAGAGCCGCTATCACCTGACGCTGGTGTACCTGCCCCGGGAGGAGGCTCATGCGCGCGCAGCCGGCCTGCTGTATGCGGACAAACCCCGACACGGCGTGGACTGGCGCCAGCAGCTTTCGGACTACATCGCCCAAACCGATCGCTTCCAAGACCTGCTCGCAGGCGCGATGCCCGAAGCCGGCTGGCTCGACGACGGCCAGACCCTGTCCTACCTGCACGCTACGGTCTCGACCGACCGTCAATCGGTAGCGGTGCCCCAGGTGCCCTTCCATCTGGATGCGCTGCTGGCCGACCGGGCGCTCACGACGGGGCTGTCACCCATGCTGGGCGACCAGCAGCTGCGCGTCATATCGGTTCGCGGCTTCCCGGCAGCCACCTGGCCGGGTGTACTCGATGAGCTGAACCGGCTGGGCATCGCCTATCGCTGGTCGACCCGCTTCATCTGCATGGACAAGGACGAGGCGCTGGCCGAACTGACGCGGCTGCGCCGCCAGTGGTTCGCCAAGCGCAAGGGCGTGATGGCCCTGCTGCGCGAAACGATCTTCCAGCAGGAGAGCCCACTGGTCGACAGCGATGCCGCCAATAAGGCCTCCGACGCCGATGCGGCCCTGCAGGAGCTGGGTGCCGACCAGGCCGCCTTCGGGTACGTGACCGCCACCGTCACCGTGTTGGATGAGGACGTGCGGCGCGCGGACGAGAAGCGGCGGCTGGTGGAGCGGACCATCCAGGCGCGGGGCCTCGTCACCATCGCCGAACAGCTCAACGCGGTCGAGGCCTGGCTGTCCTCCATTCCGGGCAACGCCTACGCGAACGTGCGGCAGCCGATCCTCTCCACCCTCAACCTCGCGCACCTGATGCCCGTCTCCGCGGTCTGGGCCGGCCCCGCCCGCAATGCCCATCTCGACGGCCCTCCCCTGATGGTCACCCGCACCGAGGGCGCCACGCCCTTTCGACTGGTCACCCATGTCGGTGATGTCGGCCATACCCTGGTGGCGGGGCCGACGGGCATGGGCAAATCCGTGCTGCTGGCCATCCTGGCCATGCAGTTTCGCCGCTATCCCGGCTCCCGCCTGCTGATCTTCGACATGGGTCGCTCGTTGCGCGCCACGACCCTTGGGCTGGGCGGCGAACACCACGATCTGGGACGCGACGGCGCCATCGCCTTCCAGCCTCTGGCGCAGCTCGATCGCGAGGACCAGCGCACCTGGGCGAGCGAATGGATTCAGGCGCGCCTGCTACACGAGGGCGTCACCCTGGACCCCGAACAGAAGACTGCCATCTGGACGGCGCTGCAGAGCCTTGCCGGCGCGCCTGTGGCGCAGCGCACCCTGACGGGCTTCACGGTGCTGCTGCAGGACACCTATCTGCGCGAGGCACTGCAGCCCTACGTGCTGGGCGGCACCCATGGCCGGCTGCTGGATGCCGACGAGGAGCGCCTGGGAGTAGCGGACGTGCAGTGCTTCGAGATGGAGGAACTGATGCCGAGCAAGACCGCGGTCGCCGCCGTGCTCGGCTACCTGTTCCACCGCTTCGAGGCACGCTTCGATGGATCGCCGACGCTGCTGATCCTGGACGAAGCCTGGCTGTTTCTCGACGAGCCGCAGTTTGCGGCGCGCATCCGGCAATGGCTGAAGACGCTGCGCAAGAAGAACGTCTCGGTCGTGTTCTCCACCCAGTCGCTGGCCGACATCCAGGCCTCGAGCATCGCACCCGCCGTCATCGAGAGCTGCCCAACCCGGATCCTGCTCCCCAACCCCCAGGCGCAGGAGCCGCAAGTTGGCGACCTATACCGATCCTTCGGTCTCAATCCCCGGCAGATCGAGATCATTGCCCAGGCCACGCCCAAGCGCGATTACTACTTTCAGTCCCGCCAGGGCAACCGGCTGTTCGAGCTGGACCTGGGGCCCGTCGCACTGGCCTTCGCGGCGGCGGCCGGCCCCGCCGATCAGCAGCGCCTCGACCGGCTGCTCGGCGATCACGGTCACACCGGCTTCGCCGGCGCCTGGCTGCGGGACCGGGGACTGGACTGGGCCGCCGAGCTGCTCGCGACGCATCACCACGTGCAGGCGAGCCAGCCATGAATCGATCCACCATAGCTCTGGCGCCGACATTGCTCGTGCTCGGCCTGATGCTGTTCGGTCGCGCCGAAGCCATGACGGTGATCGATCCGACCAACCTGATTCAGAACAGCCTGACCGCGGTGCGCACGCTGGAGATGACCAACAACCAGCTCAGCCAGCTGCAGAACGAGACGCGGATGCTGCTGAACCAGGCACGCCACCTGGCCTCGCTCGACTACAACGTCATCAGCCGGCTGAGCCAGTCGATCACCCGCAGCGAGCAGCTGCTCGCCCAGGCGCAGGGACTGGCGTACGAGGTGACACGCCTCGACCGGGAGTTCGCCCAGCTGTATCCGGAACAGTACGCCCAGACCGTCACCGGGGCGCACCTGGCACGGCAGAGGCTTGAGCGCTGGAGCCAGCAGCGCCACGGCCTGCATACGGCGCTGCGCGTGCAGGGCCAAGTGGCGCAGAACCTGGATATGGACCAGAGCGTACTGACCGAGCTGGTCGCCCAGAGCCAGTCGGCCGTGGGCGCGCTACAGGCCAGCCAGGCCACCAACCAGCTCCTGGCGCTGCAGGCCAAGCAGGCGATCCAGGCCCAGCAGATGGCACTCACGCAGAACCGGGCCATGGCCCTCGAGCAGGCCCGGCAGGTTGCCGACGAACGGGAAGCACGGGAGCAGCGCCGACGCTTCATGGGCAGCGGCACGCCCTACACGCCACGCCCTGTCAGGCTGTTCGGGCCATGAAGCGTCGGCTGTTCATCGGCGGCGTCGTGGCTACGGGCCTGCTCCTGGGCGCCTGCGAGCGGCGCGAGCCGCAACCGCACGCCCACCAACGGCCCCATCTATCGACGGCGCAGCAGCGCTTCTTCGCCGGACAGGCGCGACCGGGTGAATTTCTTACGCTGCAGAGCCTGCCTCCGGTCCCGGCAAGCTTCGAGGAGCCCCAGCGATGAACGATGTCGGGGTGATCGATCGCTTCCTGGAAGTGTTCTCGCTGTACATCGATTCGGGCTTCGGCCTGCTGGGTCCCGAGGTCGCCTTCCTGTCGGCCACGCTCGTGGTGATCGACATGACGCTGGCGGGCCTGCTCTGGGCAACGGCGGGTGACGACGTCATCGGCAAGCTGCTCAGGAAGACGCTCTACGTGGGCGCCTTCGCCTTCATCATTGGCCACTTCAACTGGCTCGCCGAGGTGATTTTCAGCTCCTTTGCCGGACTGGGCCTGCTGGCCTCCGGATCATCGCTGACGCACGAGCAGTTCCTCCAGCCGGGTCGGCTCGCCGCAATCGGCATCGACGCCGGTCGCCCGCTGCTCGAGCACATCGGCAGCCTGACCGGGATCACCAAGACGGTCAGCAACCTGGACAGCATCGTGGTGCTGTTCCTGGCCTGGCTGGTGGTGCTCGTCAGCTTCTTCATCCTGGCAATCCAGCTCTTCGTCACGCTCATCGAGTTCAAGCTCACCACCCTGGCCGGCTTCGTCCTGGTGCCCTTCGCCCTCTGGAACAGAACCGCCTTTCTCGCCGAGAAGGTCCTCGGCAACGTGGTGTCGTCCGGCATCAAGATCCTGGTGCTCGCCGTGATCGTGGGCATCGGCAGCAGCCTGTTCGGGGAATTCCTGGCCGCCCCCGAGGAGCCTACGATCGACCATGCCCTGGCCACGATGCTGGCGGCCCTGGCGATGCTCGGGCTGGGCATCTTCGGGCCCGGCATCGCCTCGGGCCTGGTCTCGGGCGCGCCGCAGCTGGGTGCCGGTGCTGCAGCCGGCACGTCGCTGGGCGTGGCCGGCATGGCGGCCGGTGCGGCAGCGGTGGCCACCGGCATCGGCGGTGCCGCCCTGGCCGGGGGACGCATGGCGTCTCGCGGCACAGGCCTGGCCCGGACCTCCCTGGCCGGCGACCTACCCGGCGCGGCGATCGCGACCGGCTCGCCACCTGCCGGCAGTGCGTCTGCCGCCGCCACGTCAAACGCGGCGACCGCACAGCCGGCCTGGGCCAGGCAGCTACAACGCCGACAGCAGCTGGCCCAGGCGACCTCGACCGTCGCCCATGCGCTTCGCGGCGGTGACGGCAGTGGCTCCGCCCCCGGTCCCCGACTCCAGGATCCATCCGACGCTTGAAGGAGACACACATGCGTTTCAGACGCGCCCGGGTTCGCTACTCGCAAACCCCATCCCCCGCCACCCCGTACCAGGCCGCCGGCCAGATCTGGGATGAACGGCTGGGTACCAGTCGGGTCCAGGCCAGCAACTGGCGCCTGATGGCGTTCGGCTGCCTGGGCCTGGCGCTGCTGATGGCCGCAGGCCTGGTCTGGCGATCGGCACAGTCGCTGGTGACGCCCTACGTGGTGGAGGTCGATAGCCAGGGGCAGGTACGCGCAGTGGGCGAAGCCGCCAGCGACTATCAGCCCACCGATGCGCAGATCGCCCATCATCTGGCGCGCTTCATCGGCCTGGTGCGTGCCTTGCCCATCGATCCGGTAGTGGTACGGCAGAACTGGCTGCAGGCCTACCAGTACACCACCGACCGGGGTGCCGCGACGCTCAACGAGTACGCCCGCCGCGACGATCCCTTCGCCCGGGTCGGCAAGGAGTCGGTGTCGGTCGAGGTCAGCAGTGTGGTGCGCGCCAGCGACAGTTCCTTCCAGGTGCGCTGGGACGAACGCCACTACACCAATGGCGCGAGTGCCGGCCTCGAGCGCTGGACAGCAGTGCTCTCCATCGTGCTGAAGCCGCCGCACACCGAGGAACGGCTTCGCAGCAACCCGCTGGGCCTGTATGTCAACGGCCTGTCGTGGAGCCGAGAACTGGACACTACGCAACGAGCCAGGCAGCCATGAAAACCATTGCCCAACTGTACGCCTGCCCGCTTCTGATTGCAGTCCTCTGCGGCTGCTCCAGCCGGAGCGCCCCGCCGCCGGTGGTCGCCCTGGACGAACCGATTGCGGCCCAGCGTCTGCCCGAAACCCCCAAGCCCATCGAGGTGGTGACGATACCGCAACCCCTGGCGCTGCCCGCCCAGCTCAAGCCCGTTCCCGCGCGCAGGCCGGTACTCAAGCCCGGCGACGAGCGCGCCCGTGTCACCGGTGCGAACCGCGACGCCCGCGTCGCCCCCGACCCTGAAGGCTTCATCAATGCGATCCAGGTCTGGCCCTACTCCGAGGGGGCGCTGTACCAGGTGTACACCCGTCCCGGTCGGGTGACCGCGATCAACCTGCAGACCGGCGAGGAGCTGGTGGCGGTCGCCGCCGGCGATACCGTGCGCTGGATCGTCGGCGACACGTCCAGCGGCAGCGGCGATGCCTCAAAGACCAGCGTGCTGGTCAAGCCGACCCGCCGAGACCTTCAGACCAACCTGCTTATCACCACCACGCGCCGCACCTACCTGATCGAGCTGACTTCGACCGAGCAGGCCTGGATGGCGTCGGTGTCCTGGGACTATCCGCACGATCGCCTGCTGGCCCTGCAGCAGCATGCGGCCTCGGCAAGTGCAGCGGCGCCGGTCGATACCGGACTGAACCTGGAACGGTTGCGCTTTCGCTACGCAATCAGTGGCGGCAACCCGGCCTGGAAGCCGCTGCGGGCCTTCGACGACGGGCGCAAGGTGTACATCCAGTTTCCGGCGGGTATCGCCCAGGGCGAGCTTCCGCCGCTGTTCGTGATCGGCCCGGAAGGCGACGGCCAACTGGTCAACTACCGCTTCCGCTCGCCCTACTACATCGTCGACCGCCTTTTCGGAGCCGCCGAGCTGCGCCTGGGTGCGGACCGTGGCGACATGGTGCGAGTCGAACGCACCGATGGCCTGGCACGCAGGCCGTGAACGTGAACACAGCCGACACCCCGAACAGCGAAGGCTCGACACCACTGCCCAAGGTGGCGCCGGAGTCGCTCGAGCTGCGGGCCCGCCCTCGGCGAGTCACCCGCCTCAATCCCAGGATGCTGACCGTGCTCGCAGGCGGGCTTGCCACGGCCGTGCTGGCTGCCCTGCTCTGGTCACTGCAGCCCCAGCGCCGCCAGGACAACTCGCCAGGCGAGCTGTACAACATCGAGCGCATCACGCGCTCCGAAGCGCTGGAGCAACTACCGTCGGACTACTCCCAGGTGCCTCCGCCCCCTCCAGAGGTGCCCCAGCTGGGCCCGCCGCTGCCCGGCGACCTGGGCGGCGCCATACTCAAGACCGAGCAGCGGCTCCAGAACCCACACGATCCGCTCGCCGGGTCCGACCTCGCCGAGGCCGAACGCCTGGCCAGGCTCGAGGAAGCCGAGGCCGCCGCGCTGTCTCCGGTGCTCTTCCGCTCGGTTGGCATCGGGAGTACAAACGCGCCGAAGCCTGGCCAAAATCGGGCAGGTCATAGGGAAGCGGGCGCCATGGACGCCGGGTCCGCATCGAATGCCGACGTATTCGCTGACGCTACGGCATCCGCAGCGCGGCAAGATGGAAATGAAGTGTTTCCCAGTAAATCCGCAAATACTCCGAACAGTGTTTCCGGATTCGTGCAAATGCCCGCATCGCCCTACCAGGTCATGGCCGGCACCGTGATTGCGGCGGCGCTGGTGACCGGAATCCAATCGGACCTGCCAGGAGATGTCATCGCCACGGTGACCGAACCTGTCTATGACAGCGCGACGGGCGAGCATGAGTTGATCCCGCAAGGCTCACGTCTGCTGGGGCGCTACAACAGCCAGGTCAGTTACGGGCAGCGGCGCGTGCAGATTGTGTGGCAGCGGGTGATCCTCCCCGACACCTCGTCATTTGCGCTGGATAACCTGGCGGGCAGCGATGCGGCCGGTCATGCCGGCCTGGAAGATGGGGTTGACTGGCACTGGGATCGCATCGTCGCCGGCGCTGCCATGACCAGCCTGCTGGGTATCGGCGCTGAACTGGCGTCCCCTTCCAACCGCGGCGACGGCGACCGAATCATCATCGCCGGACGCGACAGCCTGCAGGATACGGTGAACCAGGTCGGCCAGGAGATGACCCGACGCAATCTGGATATCAAGCCAACGCTCACGCAGCGTCCCGGGCTGCCCCTTCGCGTGATCGTCAATCGCGACCTGGTGTTGCGCCCTTTCCACTGATCTTTCAGTCACTGGGACAAGCCAGACCCGGGCATAGCCGAGGGAAATCGGAACGAGTGCTACACACTTGATGAGCCCTGCCCTCTGGGGTGATAGCGCTTACAACTGAGCCAGCCGTTATTTGAGACGCTCGGCTGCCTTGCGGTATGCCTGCTCACGTTCACGTGGATCAACCGCTACCACGAACACCACCACCTCATGGTCGATTACCTGGTACACCAGGCGGTAACCGCTGCTACGCAACTTGATCTTGTAGCAATCCGGCAGCGAGTGGAGACGGTTAGCCTCGATACGCGGATTCAGCAGTACTTCGGCGAGCTTCTTCTTTAGCTGCTGGCGAACGGTATCACCCAGCTTTTTCCATTCCTTCAGTGCCCGCACATCAAACTGTAGGCTATAGGTCATCCAGCGCTACCTTCACGCGCTGGGGAGCTGCAATACGCTCGCGCACCGTCGCAATCAACGCTTCGTCTTCCTCGGTCATCAGCACCGGACGAAATGGCAGCTGTCCGCGCTCGGCAACATACTGGAGGGTTTGGCGCATCAGCTCGGAAGGCGTGACGCCGAGCCTTTCCAGCTCTTGGTAAGCCCGGACTTTTAGCTCGTCGTCGATACGGATATTGATGGAAGCCATGGCACAGGCACCTGTAATGACGTTTGTCATTACATTGGCAGTTTTGTGGAAACTTAGCAACCATCGACGCAATGAAAGAATCTGATTATGTCTGTGCATCTGGCCAGCGCTAACGCGTTGATGACGCTTTCTTTTGTCGCTCATCGGCCACAAATACAGTCGGCACCACCTTTTTGTAGCCCCAAAGCCAAACTTCAGGCCTACAGCACCCGTCTATATCTGCCACATCGCGACCTCTCGGCGAGTTCCAGGAACTGTCGCCGCGCGTCGTAAAGGCGACTTGTAGGGTCCGGGCTCAAACGACACTGCCAGGTCCCAGGTTTCGATCCGGATACTGCGACACTACGCCCTGACCTTCCAAGGTTGGTTGTTGTGCCCAGGAAGGTCAATCAGCATGGATACGTGCATGTAGCACGCCCTACTGAGAGGACCACCCATGAATCGTAGCGAGTCTCAGCCTATCAACGTCGCCAACCCCATGGTCGATGTGAAAACCCTGTCCAGAACGGTGGGTGTCAGTGTACCTACTCTGTATCGCTGGATGAGCGAGCAGGGATTCCCTCGGCCGATCAAGCTGTCGGCGCGATGCTCACGCTGGCCTATGGCAGATATCGAGGCATGGATCGAGAGTCGAAGGGTTTCGTCGTAGCAGCCAGGAAGTCGAGGTAGTCCGCCCAGACCTGCATCATGTCTCGGCGCTGCTCCACATACAGCGCGTGGTTGTACGCATCACGCACCTTGTTTTCGTCGGCGTGCGAGATCTGGGCCTCGACCCAGGGACTTGGATAACCCATCTCGTACAAAGCCGTAGACAGCGTTGCCCGAATACCATGGCCGGTAAGCCTGTTGGCGTACCCCATGCGCCTGATCGCGGTATTCAGAGTATTCTCGCTCAGTACCTTGGCGGGGTCGTTACGACCGGGAATCAGCAGTTCGTACTGGCGGGTAAAGACCTGAATGGCCCGGATCACTTCGACGGCTTGTGACGATAGCGGAACCAGATAGTCGGCCACGTCGCTGCCCTTGAGCCTGACCAACTTACGCAGCTGCTTGACCTCGCTGGCCGGGATCGACCACAGGCGCTTATCCAGATCAAACTGATCATGGCGAGCGTGGCGAATCTCGGCGGTTCGCACGCCCGTCAGCAACATCAGCTCCACCCCCAACCGCACCAACAACGAGCCATGGTAGACCCTGAGCGTGCGTACGAACTCTCCAAGCTCGCCCAGCCTGAGCCAGGGATTATGTTTGACCGGAGGCTGCTCAGCCGCAACGATATCCAGGTCCGTGGCGGGATTGACCTCCACGTATTCATGAACCATGGCGTAGCGGAATATCTGATGCAGCCAGGTTCGTATTTTCTCGGCGACATTCAGCGCACCCCGCTCTTCGACCGTCTGCACGACCTTCAGCACGTCTGTGCGGCGAACCGCCTCAATCGGCATGTCGCCAAGCAGCGGAAGGATGTCCTTGTCCAGATAGCGCCTGGCCTGTGCCGCCGAGCCCTTGCGGCCCTGGGTCAGTCGCGGTGTACGAAAGGCGTCCCACTCGTTGGCGACCTGTCGAAAGGTCACGATGGCAGGTGGTGTGCCTGGGCAGCTCCTCGGATCAATTCCTGCGGCAACTTTTTGTCTGGCCTCGTCTCGACGAAGGCGCGCGCCTTTGAGGGAAACTTCGGGATAGGTCCCCAGAGAAATGCGGCAGCCTTTCCCGCCCAACCGGTACCGAAAGTGCCAGTACTTACCGCCACGCGGATGGATGAATAACGCCAACCCGTCGGAGTCCGCCAGCGTGTATGCCTTTTCCCTTGGCCTGGCTTGTCGAATAGCCGTATCCGTGAGAGGCATGTGTACATCTCCCAAGCTCGAACTCGTGATGTACACATTTATGTACCTAAGGATTCGCGCTGGCACAAGCTTTAACGAGTTCCAGCGAGAAACTCCAGGCACAAAAAAGCCCCTATTACGGGGCTTTCAGGGATATTCGAGTGCACCAGAGAGGTCTCGAAATCATGTAATGGTGCGGACGGAGAGACTCGAACTCTCACACCTTGCGGCGCCAGAACCTAAATCTGGTGTGTCTACCAATTTCACCACGTCCGCAAACGCTTCAAACGAAAACGCCAGGCAGTGCCTGGCGCTTCGGAATATGGGGTGGACGATGGGGCTCGAACCCACGACCGCAGGAGCCACAATCCTGTGCTCTACCAACTGAGCTACGCCCACCATATTGCATTGCTTGTGCCAGAGACCAAATGAATGGCGCACCCGGCAGGATTCGAACCTGCGACCATCCGCTTAGAAGGCGGATGCTCTATCCAACTGAGCTACGGGCGCTTTTAGCTGCATTCCATTCAGAGCGCAGACTTCAAGCTCCGGCAATTGAACAACCTCTTCAAAAGCCGTCTTACCCAGCAGCAGGCTGTGCTCGACAAGCGGGGCGCATGTTATAGAGGCCGCCCTGGGTCGTCAACATCAAAACGCAAAAAATTTCAGTTAGATAAAGGAGTTACAGGCGCCGCACCGCCCTGCCTTTGCCGCATCGCCTCGACGTGCGAGAATGCCGCTCCTTTTTAAATCCTTTCCGATGGTTAACCAAGCGTCATGACCGCAAAACTGATCGACGGTAAAACGATCGCAGCCAACATTCGCCAGCAGATTGCCGCGCGGGTTGCCGAGCGCTGCAATCAAGGGCTGAGGATTCCGGGCCTGGCAGTGATTCTGGTGGGCATGGACCCGGCGTCCCAGGTTTATGTGGCGCACAAGCGCAAGGACTGCGAGGAAGTCGGGTTTCATTCGAAGGCCCACGATCTTCCCGCCGAAACCAGCCAGGAAGAGTTGTTGGCGCTGATCGATCAGCTCAACGACGACCCCACCATCGACGGCATCCTGGTTCAGTTGCCGCTGCCCAAGCATCTGGACGCCTCGCTGTTGCTCGAGCGCATCCGTCCGGACAAGGACGTCGACGGCTTCCATCCCTACAACATCGGTCGTCTCGCCCAGCGCATGCCGCTGCTGCGCCCCTGCACGCCCAAGGGCATCATGGCGCTGCTGGAAAGCACCGGCGTCGATCTGCATGGACTCAATGCGGTGGTCGTCGGTGCATCGAATATCGTCGGTCGGCCGATGGCGCTGGAGTTGCTGTTGGCGGGCTGCACCACCACTGTGACCCACCGCTTCACCCATGATCTGGCCGAGCACGTCAAGCGTGCCGACCTGGTGGTGGTCGCCACCGGCATCGTGGGGCTGGTGAAGGGCGAATGGATCAAGGAAGGCGCCATCGTCATCGACGTCGGTATCAGCCGTCAGGCCGATGGGAAGCTGGTTGGCGACGTCGAGTTCGAACCGGCTGCACAGCGAGCCGGCTGGATCACTCCGGTTCCCGGCGGCGTTGGTCCGATGACCCGGGCCTGCCTGCTGGAAAACACCCTGCATGCGGCAGAGCACCTGCACGCGTGACGCATCAGCAGAACGGCACCTTCGGGTGCCGTTCTGCTATCTACCTTAGTTGCGTTCCTGTTCCCAGGATTTGATCAGCTCGTCGTAGCTGACCGTCTGCCCTTGCGGCTTCTCGTTCTCCAATTTCGGTTTCGGTGCGCCGGGCTGGCTCAGCCAGTACTCGGCATCGCGCGGTTCGTTGAGCTTGGGGCCGCACTTGGGCTGTACCTTGCCCCGCTCCAGCCGCGCCATCATGGTGTCCTGGGCTTGCGCCAGCCCGTCGAGCGCCTCCTGGGGTGTCTTGTCGCCACTGGCCGCTTCGGCGATGTACTGCCACCAGAGCTGTGCCAGGCGCGGATAGTCGGGCACGTTGGTGCCGGTCGGCGTCCATTGGGTACGCGCCGGACTGCGGTAGAACTCCACCAGACCGCCCAGCTTCGGCGCCGCTTCGGTCATGGCGTCGGACTCGATATCCGACTCGCGAATCGGGGTCAGGCCCACCAGGGTCTTCTTCAGCGATACGGTCTTCGATACCGTAAATTGCGCGTACAACCAGGCGGCGAGGCGGCGTTTCTCGGGCGTCGACACTAGGAAGGTCCAGGCCCCGGCATCCTGGTAGCCCAGCTTCATACCCTCCTCCCAATACGGCCCCTTGGGTGACGGCGCCATGCGCCACTTCGGCGTGCCGTCCTCGTTGACGACCGCCAGGCCCGGCTTGGTCATGTCCGCGGTAAAGGCGGTGTACCAGAAGATCTGCTGGGCGATGTGGCCCTGGGCCGGAACCGGGCCGGATTCGGAAAAGGTCATGCCCTGGGCTTCCCGCGGAGCGTATTCGCGCATCCAGTCGACGTATTTCTGCGTCGCGAAGACCGCGGCAGGGCCGTTGGTCGCACCACCACGGGTGACACTGGAGCCGACCGGATGGCAGTCCTCCACCCGAATACCCCACTCATCCACCGGCAAGCCATTGGGGAGGCCCTTGTCGCCGGCGCCGGCCATGGAGAACCAGGCATCGGTGAAGCGCCAGCCGAGGGACGGATCCTTCTTGCCGTAATCCATGTGGCCATACACGCGCTGGCCGTCGATTTCCTTGACGTGCTTGCTGAAGAATTCGGCGATGTCTTCATAAGCCGACCAGTTGACCGGCACCCCCAGCTCGTAGCCATAGATATCCTGGAACTGCTTCTTCAGTTCCGGGCGCTCGAACCAGTCGGCGCGAAACCAGTAGAGGTTGGCGAACTGCTGCACCGGCAGTTGATAAATCTTGCCGTCCGGCCCGGTGGTGAAGGAGATGCCGATGAAGTCATCGATATCCAGCGTGGGCAAGGTGTAATCCTTGGCCTCGTTCTCGATCATGTCGCTGATGGCGACCGCCTTGCCGTAGCGGAAATGGGTGCCGATCAGGTCGGAGTCGTTGATGTAACCATCGTAGATGTTCTTGCCGGACTGCATCTGCGTCTGCAGCTTCTCGACCACGTCGCCTTCCTGCATCAGATCGTGCCGCAGGCGAATGCCGGTGATCTCGCTGAAAGCGCGAGCCAGTGTCTTGGCTTCGTATTCATGGGTGGTGATGGTTTCCGACGCCACGTTGATTTCCATGCCGCGGAAGGGCTCGGCCGCCTTGATGAACCACTTGAGCTCCTCCATTTGCTGCTCGGGCGTCAGCGTCGAGGGGCTGAACTCCGATTCCAGCCATTTCTTCGCGGCGTCTTCATAGGCATCGGCCCAGGCCGTACCCGCCAGTCCGGACAACGTCAGCAAGGCCGTCAGTGCCATGCCATGTCGGGTTTTGTTGTTGTTTTCGAACATGAGCTGCCTCCTTCGAATTATCGGGAGGGATGGCCAACGGTCATCCCCAGCGCATCACTGCACACAACCACACAAGCGATAGCGCGAACGCTATCCAGATGCTCCAGTCGGTCAGCCCTATCACCATGAGGTGCCAATAGGCGCTGCCCAGAAGTCCGATGAACAAACGGTCACCTCGTGTGGTGACCAGAGGGAGAAAGCCACGGCGCGGCACGCAGGGCCGGCGTAACTCCCATACGGTCATCGCCGCCAGCAAGGCTGCGATGACGCCGAAGAACACCGCTGTAGGAAGGGTCCAGGCCATCCAGTTCATGATCGACTCCTACACTCGGCCCAGCGCGAAGCCCTTGGCCACATGGTTACGCACGAACCAGATCACCAGCATGCCCGGCAGGATGGTCAGCACACCCGCCGCGGCGAGCACGCCCCAGTCGATGCCCGATGCGGAGACGGTTCGCGTCATGACGGAAACGATGGGCTTGGCATCCACCGAGGTCAGGGTCCGCGCCAGCAGCAGCTCGACCCAGGAAAACATGAAGCAGAAAAAGGCGGTGACACCGATGCCGGAACCGATCAACGGCACGAAGATCTTCACGAAGAATCGAGGAAAGCTGTAGCCGTCGATATAGGCCGTCTCGTCGATTTCCTTCGGCACGCCGGACATGAAGCCTTCGAGGATCCACACCGCCAGCGGCACGTTGAACAGGCAGTGCGCCAGCGCCACCGCGATGTGCGTATCGAACAGGCCGATGGACGAATACAGCTGAAAGAACGGCAGCAGGAACACCGCCGGCGGCGCCATGCGGTTGGTCAGCAGCCAGAAGAACAGGTGCTTGTCGCCGAGAAAGCGGAACCGCGAGAAGGCATAGGCTGCCGGCAACGCCACGCTCAGCGAGATCACCGTGTTCAGGCACACGTAGTACAGCGAGTTGATGTAACCGCTGTACCAGCTGCGGTCGGTGAAGATCACCCGGTAGTTGTCCAGGGTGAAATCGCGGGGCCAGAACGTCAGGCCGCCCAGGATCTCCGTGTTGCTCTTGAACGACATGTTCAGCAACCAGTAGATCGGCACCATCAGGAACAGCACGTAGATCACCAGCACCACGAGCTTGCGAAGTTTCATCGTGCGGCCCTCAGCGCGTCTGGTCGTTGCGGGTCATGGCGGTATAGAACAGCCAGGACACCAGCAGGATGATCAGAAAGTAGATCAGCGAGAACGCCGCTGCCGGGCCCAGGTCGAACTGCCCCACGGCCATCTTGGTCAGCGTCTGGCTGAGGAAGGTCGTGGCATTGCCCGGGCCGCCGCCGGTCAGCACGAAGGGCTCGGTGTAGATCATGAAGCTGTCCATGAAGCGCAGCATCACCGCGATCAGCAGCACGCTTTTCAGCTTCGGCAGCTGGATGTAGCGGAACACTGCCCAGGCCGAAGCGCGGTCGATGCGGGCCGCCTGGTAATAGACGTCGGGAATCGCCCGCAGCCCCGAGTAGCAGAGCAACGCCACCAGCGAGGTCCAGTGCCAGACGTCCATCACCAGTACCGTGACCCAGGCGTCCATGGTGTTAGACGCATAGTTGTAGCTGATGCCCAGCTTGGTCAGCGCCCAGCCCAGCAGGCCGATGTCCGCGCGACCAAAGATCTGCCAGATGGTGCCGACGACGTTCCAGGGGATCAGCAAGGGAATCGCCATGACGATCAGGCATGCCGAGGCCCAGCGCCCGCCTCTGGGCATGCTCAGTGCAATGACGATGCCCAGCGGTATCTCGATCAGCAGCACGCAAGCGGAGAAGATGAACTGACGCAGCAGCGAATCGTGCAGACGCGGGTCCTGCAGGACCTGGCGATACCAGTCGGCGCCAACGAAGAAGCGCGTCGAGGAATCGAAGATGTCCTGTACCGAATAGTTCACCACAGTCATCATCGGCACCACGGCGCTAAAGGCCACCAGCACGAATACCGGCAGCACCAGCCACCAGGCGCGATTGTTGGGCGTCTTGGTCATGGCTGCTCCTCCACCAGCAGGTCGTCGGCGTAGAGCATCAGCCACTGACTGGGAAACCCGACCCAGGCGCGCTCATGTGGGACCGCCTGCTCCTCGGGCAAACGAGCCTTCATGGTCTGCCCGCCAAGTCGAAAGTCGAGAATCTTGTAGGTGCCCAGGTCTTCCACATGGATGACTTCGGCGGCCAGCGCACCCGCACAGGGCGCATCGCTCACCTGCACGAATTCCGGACGAATGCCCAGCTGCAGGCGCTTTCCCGCCAGTTCGGGCAGGCGTGCGAGCAGCGCCTGGGGCAAAGGCAGGAACACGTTGCCGAAGCGCACGCCAGCGGCCTCGCCCTGCACCTCGAACAAGTTCATGCCGGGGCTGCCGATGAAGAATCCGACGAAGGTATGCCGAGGCCGCTCGAAGAGTTCGCGCGGCGTGCCGAACTGGACGATCTGCCCGCCGTGCATCACGGCGATCTTGTCGGCGAAAGTCGAGGCCTCCAGCTGGTCGTGGGTGACGTAGACCATGGTGATGTTGAACTGCTCGTGAATCTGCTTGAGCTTGCGCCGCAGCTTCCATTTGAGGTGCGGGTCGATCACCGTCAGCGGCTCGTCGAACAGGATGGCCGACACATCGTCGCGCACCAGGCCGCGCCCCATGGACACCTTCTGCTTCTCGTCGGCGGTCAGGTTGCGGGCCTTGAGCTGCAGCAGCGGGCCTAGCTCCAGCACCTCGGCGATCTCGGTGACCTTGCTGGTGATCCGTGCCTCCTGCATGCTCTGGTTGCGCAGGGGAAAGGCCAGGTTGTCGAAGACCGTCATGGTGTCGTAGACCACCGGAAACTGAAAAACCTGGGCGATGTTGCGTTGTTCGGGAGTCATCTGATTGACCACGGTGGAGTCGAACAGCACCTCGCCTTCCGAGGGGCTCAGCAGGCCGGAGATGATGTTCAGCAAGGTCGACTTGCCGCAGCCGGACGGGCCGAGCAAGGCATAGGCCCCGCCCTGCTGCCAGACATGGTTCATCTCGCGGATGGCATAGTCCTGCGCGCCTTCAGGATGACGGCTGTAGCTGTGAGCCAGGTTCTGCAAGCGGATTTCAGCCATCAGCGCCCTCCTCCGACACGCCGCTCCGGCGCCTGGACCAGATGCCCCTGCGCGTCGAAGACGAACAGCTTATGCGTGGGGACGTACACCCGAATCGGCTCATCCACGCCGTAGTCGTGCACACCCTGCAGGTGCAGAACCAGGCTGAAATGCGCGTTGCGCACGTGGAGAAAGGTTTCCGAGCCACTGATCTCGGCCAGCTCGACCGTTGCCGAAATTTCCAGATCGTCATCGTTGGAGGGCACCAGGCCGATATGGCTCGGGCGCACACCGAACCGGTAGTCGCCGCTGCCAAGCCGCCGCAGGTCCGCATTCAGCGGGAAATGC
The DNA here is from genome assembly GCF_003696285.1 of Stutzerimonas nitrititolerans. Taxonomy (GTDB): domain Bacteria; phylum Pseudomonadota; class Gammaproteobacteria; order Pseudomonadales; family Pseudomonadaceae; genus Stutzerimonas; species Stutzerimonas nitrititolerans. Next base: position 51,856 of record NZ_RFFL01000003.1, on the reverse strand, counting down.
AGGCAATCCTCGAAGCTCACCTCGCTATCGGCGATGCGTCCGCCCAGCAGGTTGATCGGCGGCTCGGAGAACAGCTCGGCGGCCAGCACCTGCTGCGGCCGATGGTAGACCTCCGTGGTCGGCCCGCTCTGAATTACCCGCCCTTCATGCAGAACGGTGGTGGTGCCGCCCAGCGCCAATGCCTCGTTGGGCTCCGTGGTGGCGTATACCGCGATACTGCGACGCGTGCGGAACAGCTCGCGCATTTCCTGGCGCAGCTCTTCGCGCAGCTTGTAGTCGAGATTGACCAGGGGTTCGTCGAACAGCACCAGATCGGCATCCTTGACCAGCGCGCGGGCCATCGCCGTACGCTGTTGCTGACCACCGGAAAGCTCCAGCGGGTAGCGCTGCAGCAACCCCTCGATGTGCAGCATCTCGGCCGTTTCCCGCACCCTGCGCTCTATCTCGGCCTTGCCGACACCGGCTTGGCGCAGCGGCGAGGCGATGTTTTCGTAAACGCTCAGGGTCGGGTAGTTGATGAACTGCTGGTACACCATGGAAATGTTGCGCTTGCGTACCGGTACATCGGTGACATCCACACCGTTCATCAGCACCCGGCCGCTGCTCGGCTTGTCCAGCCCGGCCATCAGCCGCATCAGCGAAGTCTTGCCAGAGAGCGTACGGCCGACCAGCACGTTGAACGAGCCTGGCTCGAAGGTCAGACAGGCATCGTCGATGTACAGCTGCTTGTTCTCGACCCGGCGAACATGATCCAGCGTGAGCGACATGACGCGTCCTTATGCTTGTTATGTCCGCCATGTAGCGACAAGCGTGCCAGCTCCGCCGGCAGGCTCTGGCACGCTGCTCACGCTGATTCGAGTGAGCGTTTACTTGCGAATCTGAACAGTTTTGAACATTGACACTGAACAGATATGAACAAGACTGTTCAAGGCGCCACGGCATTCCGGCGCGGCAGACAACGACAAGAACCTGCGCGCAAAGGTAATTCCCACCATGGTCGATTTCGCCAAGGCCGTGCCTCACGATCAGCTCGTTCGCGACTCCTGGTCCCGTTGCGAAGGCTACGGACTGACCCAGCACAGCACGCCCAGCTTTCACCGCGCCGCTGAGCCGGACGTCAGCGAACTGCTGCAGGGCCAGCAGGCGCTGGTGCAGACCACCCAGCGCGAGGTACTGCCCTATTACGAAAACATTCTTTCGAATTCGAACTGTCTGATTCTGCTGGCCGACAGCCAGGGGCAGCTGCTGCAGTCCTGGGGCGATCGCCGCTTCGTCGACCCAGGGCAACGGGCAGGCTTCATGCCAGGCGCCAGCTGGGTGGAACGCGATAGCGGAACCAACGCCATCGGCACCGCTCTGGCCAGCGGGCAGGCGGTGCATATCCAGCGCGACGAACACTTTCTCAAGGCCAACCGCTACCTCTCGGGCGCGGCCTCGCCGATCTACGACGCTTCTCGCCAGCTTATCGGTGTACTCGACGTTTCCAGCGACAGCTACCTGCCGCCCTCCCATACCCTGGGCATGGTGAAGATGATGAGTCAGTCGGTGGAGAACCGGCTGATCCTCAACCTGTTCCAGGACGATTACTTTCAGCTGATCTTCAACACCGGCGAGGACAACCTCGACAGCCAATGGGCGGGGCTGGTGATCTTCGACGAGGCCGGCCTGATCGTATCGGCCAACCGACGCGCCGACAGCCTGCTGGGAATCGGCCTTTCGCAGATGAGCATCGAGCGCCTGTTCGACGCGCCCCTACTGCACCTGCTGAATCAACCGGAAGAACTGCCGTTGCTGCTGCGCACCCTGGGCCGCCAACGCTTCCACGGCATCATGCGTCGCCCGTGCAAGCCACGCAGCCAGCCAAGGGATTTCCGCAAGAGCGCCGGCAAAGCGCCGCTGCTCGACCTGAGCAGCCTGGACCAGGGCGATCAGCGCATGCAGCAAGCTGTCCGCCAGGCGCAGCGCATGCTGGAAAAGGACATCCCGGTGCTGATCCACGGCGAAACCGGCGTTGGCAAGGAGGTGCTGGTCAAGGCGTTGCACGGGGCGAGTTCGCGGGCCAAGGCGCCGCTGATCGCCGTGAACTGCGCGGCGATCCCCGGCGAGCTGATCGAGTCCGAGCTGTTCGGTTACGAGAAAGGCGCCTTCACCGGCGCCCACCATAAAGGCAGCAGCGGCCTGATCCGCAAGGCCGACAAGGGCATTCTGTTTCTCGACGAGATTGGCGACATGCCGCTCAACCTGCAGGCGCGCCTGCTGCGTGTCCTGCAGGATCGCTGCGTGCAGCCGCTGGGCGGAGGCGAAGCCTATCCGGTGGACTTTCGCCTGATCTGCGCGACCAACCGCTCATTGCGCCAGGAGGTCGAGAGCGGCCGCTTTCGCCAGGATCTCTACTATCGAGTCAACGGTCTCGCCGTAGAACTGCCACCACTACGCCTGCGTACCGACAAGCGCGCACTGTTCCAGCGAGTCTGGGAACAGCACCGCGAGCCGCACCAGTGGGCCGGACTGAGCACGGAAGTGCAGCGGTTGTTCGAGCGTCACCCCTGGCCAGGCAATATCCGCCAGCTGAGCAGCGTGACTCAGGTGGCCCTGGCGCTGGCCGACGAGCAACAGATACGCATCGAGCATCTGCCCCAGGACTTCCTGCTCGATCTCGAACCGGCGCCAGGCAAAGACTGCCGCAGCGCCCCGGCATATGCACCAGCCCCGGACAATCAGCCATTGCATGTCCAGTTCGAGGCATGTCGCGGCAATATTTCCCACCTGGCGCGTCGCCTGGGTGTCAGCCGCAACACGCTCTACAAACGCTTGCGGGCCGAAGGACTCGTTCCCGGCTGACTACACACGCCAAGCGCGCGTCAGCTCGCGGGAGTTCGAGCAACGCTGTTTATTCAGCCAAGCGCCAGGTAGTGCCACCTTTGCCGTCTTCCAGCACCACGCCCATGGCGGTCAGCTGATCGCGGATACGATCCGACTCGGCCCAGTTCTTCTCGGCGCGGGCCTGCAGGCGCGCCGCGATCAAGGCCTCGACCTCGGCAGCATCGACCTTGCCTTCGGCGCCGGCTTGCAGGAAGGCATCCGGACTCATCTGCAGCACGCCGAGCACGCCAGCCAACTCCTTCAGGCGCGCAGCCAGCGCCGCAGCGGCCTGTGGATCAGCCTCGCGCAGACGGTTGATCTCGCGTGCCATGTCGAACAGCACCGCGCAGGCTTCCGGTGAGTTGAAGTCATCATCCATCGCCGCGCCGAAGCGCTCGACGAAACTTTCGCCACCGGCCGCGGCCACCTCGGGCAAGCCCCTGAGCGCGGTGTAGAAGCGCTCCAGCGCGCCCTTGGCTTCCTTGAGACTGTCTTCGGAATAGTTGATCGGGCTGCGGTAATGGCTGGACACCAGCAGATAGCGCACCACTTCGGGCTGATACTTTTCCAGCACCTCGCGAATGGTGAAGAAGTTACCCAGGGACTTGGACATCTTCTCGCCGTCCACACGCACCGCACCGGCGTGCATCCAGGCATTGGCGTACTGCTTGCCGGTGGCCGCCTCACTCTGGGCGATCTCGTTCTCGTGGTGGGGGAACACCAGATCCGGGCCGCCGCCATGGATATCGAAGGTCTCGCCCAGGCAGCAGGTGGACATCACCGAGCATTCGATGTGCCAGCCCGGCCGCCCGGCGCCCCAGGGCGACTGCCAGCTGGGCTCGCCCGGCTTGGCGGCTTTCCACAGAACGAAATCCAGCGGGTCTTCCTTGGCCTCGTCGACCTCGATGCGTGCGCCGATCTTCAGGTCCTCGATCCTGCGCCGCGAAAGCTTGCCGTAGCCGACGAACTTGCCGACGCGGTAGTAGACGTCGCCATTACCCGGCGCATAGGCGTAACCCTTGTCGATCAGGGTCTGGATCATCGCGAACATACCGTCGATATGCTGCGTAGCGCGCGGCTCGACGTCCGGGCGCAGTACGTTGAGGCGCGCCTCGTCCTCGTGCATGGCGGCGATCATGCGCTCCACCAGCGCCTCGAACGGCTCGCCGTTTTCATTGGCACGCCGAATGATCTTGTCGTCGATATCGGTGATGTTGCGCACGTAGGTGACGTCGTAGCCGCGCTGGCGCAGCCAGCGGGTGACTACGTCGAAGGCCACCATCACTCGTGCATGGCCGATGTGGCAGAAGTCATAGACGGTCATGCCGCACACATACATGCGCACCTGGTTGCCTTCCAGCGGCTGGAAGGCTTCCTTGGTCTTGCTCAGGGTGTTGTAGATGGAAAGCATCTCTAATTCCTCAAGAACGGCTTTCAAAGCAGCGAGCGAAGATCAGGCAAGGCGAAGCGGGGTGAGGAAGCGGAATGTACTGCAGTACATGAGCATTCCGAACCCCGCTTCAACACAGCATGATCGAGCGCAGCAATTTGACAGCCGTTATTGCCCCCAGGAGTCGCGCAGGGTGACGGTACGGTTGAACACCGGCTTGCCGGGCTGCGAATCCTTCAGGTCGGCAACGAAGTAGCCTTCGCGCTCGAACTGGAAGCGCTCTTCCGAGACGACATTGGCCAGCGACGGCTCGACGCGGCAACCGGTGAGCACCACCAGCGATCCGGGGTTGATGTTGTCGAGGAAGCTGCCGCCCTCCTCGTCCTTCTCAGGATTGGCGGAGCGGAACAGACGGTCGTACAGGCGCACCTCGCACTCGACGCTCTCGGCAGCCGGCACCCAGTGGATCACGCCCTTGACCTTGCGGCCCTCGGGGTTCCTGCCCAGGGTGTTCTCGTCATAGCTGCAGCGCAGCTCGACGATATTGCCTTGTTCATCCTTCACCGCCTCGTCGGCGCGGATCACGTAGCTGCCGCGCAGGCGCACTTCGCCACCAGGAATCAGGCGCTTGAAGCCGGCCGGCGGGACTTCTTCGAAGTCGCTGGCATCGATATAGATCTCGCGGCTGAACGGCAAGACGCGCACACCCATGTCCTGCTTGGGATGACGCGGCAATTCGAGGTTTTCAACCTGGCCTTCCGGGTAGTTGGTGATCACCACCTTCAGCGGCTTGAGTACGCACATGGCCCGCGCCGCGTTGGCATCCAGATCCTCTCGGATGGCGAATTCCAGCATGCCGATATCCACCACGCCGCCAGCGCGGTTCACACCGATCATGTCGCAGAAGTTGCGGATCGACGCCGGCGTATAGCCGCGGCGACGGAAGCCCGACAGCGTCGACATGCGTGGATCGTCCCAGCCACTCACGTGCTTCTCGTCGACCAGTTGCTTGAGCTTGCGCTTGCTGGTGATGGTGTAGTTCAGGTTGAGACGGGCGAATTCGTATTGGCGCGGTTTGGCCGGCACCGGCAGGTTGTCCAGGAACCATTCGTAGAGCGGACGATGGTCCTCGAACTCCAGGGTGCAGATCGAGTGAGTGATGCCCTCGATGGCGTCCGACTGGCCATGGGTGAAGTCATAGCTGGGGTAGATGCACCACTTGTCGCCGGTCTGGTGATGATGGGCGTGACGGATGCGGTACAGGATCGGGTCGCGCAGGTTCATGTTCGGCGAAGCCATGTCGATCTTCGCCCGCAGCGCACGAGCGCCGTCGGGGAATTCGCCGGCCTTCATGCGTGCAAACAGATCCAGGTTCTCTTCGGCGGAACGCTCGCGGAACGGGCTGTTCTGGCCCGGTTCGGTCAGGCTGCCGCGGTATTCACGCGCCTGCTCGGGCGTCAGGTCGCAGACGTAGGCCTTGCCCGCCTCGATCAGGTGGATGGCCCATGCATGCAACTGGTCGAAATAGTCGGAGGCATAGCGCTCTTCACCGGCCCACTGGAAGCCCAGCCACTGCACGTCGCTCTTGATCGCGTCGATGTATTCCTGGTCTTCCTTGGCCGGGTTGGTGTCGTCGAAACGCAGGTTGCATACGCCGCCGAATTCCTTGGCCAGGCCGAAGTTCAGGCAGATCGACTTGGCATGGCCAATGTGCAGGTAGCCGTTGGGCTCGGGCGGAAAGCGCGTGACGATGCTGGCATGCTTGCCCGAATCCAGGTCGGCCTGGACGATCGGGCGGAGAAAATTGGTGGCGACGGTAGTCTCAGGCTTGCTCATGGTGTCCTTAACGATCTGCGAGTGTGCGGCTCTAGAGAGGGTAGGCCGGCCAAATCAAAGCGCCTATCATAGCGGACCCGTCAACCCCCTGACAGAGCAAAGCGCCCGCCGCCGGATCGCGTCTGTCACGGGCAACATGCATTCGGTAATCGCGGCGGTGATCCTGTCGCGCCCCTCCCCCATAAGGATTGTTCCAATGATCAAGCTGCATACCAACCATGGCGTCATCAGCGTCGAACTGTTCGAAGACAAGGCGCCGGAAACCACGGCCAACTTCAAGGAATACGTCAAGAGCGGCCACTACGACGGCACCGTCTTCCATCGTGTGATCAGCAACTTCATGATCCAGGGCGGTGGTTTCGAGCCGGGCATGAAGCAGAAGACCACCCGCGCGCCCATCAAGAACGAAGCCAACAACGGCCTTTCCAACAAGACCGGCACTCTGGCGATGGCGCGTACCATGGAGCCGCACTCGGCATCCGCGCAGTTCTTCATCAACGTCAAGGACAACGATTTCCTGGATCACACCGCACCGACCGTGCAGGGCTGGGGCTATGCAGTGTTCGGTGAAGTGGTCGAAGGCATGGACGTGGTCGAGAAGATCAAGGGCGTTTCCACCACCATGAAATCCGGTCATCAGGACGTTCCGGTGGATGACGTCATCATCGAAAAGGCCGAGATCGTCGAGTAAGCCTCGTTGATCCTGCTGATCTCCGATCTGCATCTCGAAGAGCAACGCCCGGACATCACCCGGGCGTTTCTCCGTTTTCTCGAGACGCGCGCGTCAGAGGCCGAAGCGCTCTACATTCTCGGCGACTTTTTCGAGGTGTGGTTCGGCGATGACGGCATGACGCCCTACCAGCACCAGATCGCCGCGGCCTTGCGCGCCCTGAGCGAAAGCGGAACCCGCCTCTATCTGATGCATGGCAACCGCGACTTCATGATCGGCCAGGCGTTCTGCAAAGAGGCCGGCTGCACGCTGCTTTCCGACCCGCACATCGCCACGTTCGGCGGCGAGCGCGTATTGCTGATGCACGGCGACAGCCTGTGCACCCGGGACGAAGGCTACATGCGCCTGCGCCGTCTGCTGCGCAATCCGCTCAGCCTTTTCATCCTGCATCACCTCTCCCTTGCCAGGCGGCAGAAGCTGGCGCAGAGACTGCGGTCGACCAGCAGGGAAGAAACGCGGATGAAAGCCAGCGACATCGTCGACGTGACCCCCGGCGAAGTGATCAGGGTGTTGCGCAAGCACAGGGTCCGCACTCTGATCCATGGCCACACCCACCGCCCGGCGACTCATCCGCTACAGATCGATGGCCAGGCCGCACGGCGCATCGTGCTGGGCGACTGGGATCGACAGGGGTGGGCCTTGCAGATCGACGAGTCGGGCCTGCACCAGGCGCCTTTCGATCTCGACTGATCAGGCCGCTTCGGGAATGCCGCTGTGGAAGCGAAACTCCGTGTCGGCGCTTTCGATCAGTTCTCGCTCACGCTCGCGCACCCTGACGATGGTGGCGTCTATATCCGCGGCCTCGCCGTAGAGATAGGCCAGTTTCAGGTAATCCTGGAAGTGCCGGGCCTCGGACTTGAGCAAGCCGTGATAGAACTTGCCCAGTTCCTCGTCCAGATGCGGCACCAGCATCGCGAAGCGCTCGCATGAACGCGCCTCGATGAAGGCGCCGATCACCAGCGTATCGGTGAGCCGATAGGGCTCGTGGTTGCGCACCAGTTCGCGCAGGCCGGCGGCATAACGTGACGAGCCGACGTTGCGCAGCGTGATGCCTCGCTTGCGAATGATCGACAGCACCTGTTCGAAATGCCGCAACTCTTCTCGCGCCAGACGCGACATCTTGTTCTGCAGGTCCGGCTTGTCGACATAACGGAACATCAGCTGAAAGGCCGCGCCAGCGGCTTTCTTCTCGCAGTTGCCGTGATCGATCAGCATTACGTCCTGATTCGCCAGCGCAGCGTCGACCCAGGCCGGCGGCGTGGCGCAGCCAAGAAATTCATTCAGTTCGGGGAGCATGGCAAAGTCTTGCTATCAAAGAGAGAGAGTGAAGCGGAGCAGGCCCCGCCGCGAGCGCCGGCATTATACGACTGGCGCACCAACCGGATAGCACGCTTGATATAGGTCACGCATCCAGCGCACGGGTCCGTCTATAGTCATTCAATCTGAAATCAGTAAACGGAGCCGATCATGCAAGCCATTCGCTGCATCCTGGTGGTAATCGACCCAAAACAGCCCGATGACCTGGCACTCAAACGCGCCCGCCTGATTTCGAGCGTCAGCCAGTCCCGCCTGCATCTGCTGGTCTGCGACGGCAAGGAGGATCACGGCGCCCACCTCGACAGCCTGTGCGAACAGCTCGGCAACCAGGGCCATACCGTCAACTCTCAGCAGGCCTGGCACGACAGCCTCCATCAGACCATCATCCAGGTGCAACAAGCCGAAGGCTGCGGCCTGGTGATCAAGCAGCACGTGCCCGACAACGCACTCAAGCGCGCCCTGCTGACGCCCGAGGACTGGAAACTGCTGCGCTACTGCCCCTGCCCGGTCCTGATGGTCAAGACCGACGGTCCCTGGACCGGCGGCAATATCCTCGCGGCAGTGGACGTCGGCAACGCCGACCTCGAACACCGTACCCTGCATGCGAGCATCGTCAATCACGGTTTCGACATTGCCGCGCTGGCCGGCGGCAAGCTGCACGTCATCAGCGCGCACCCTTCACCGATGCTTTCCACCGCAGACCCGACCTTCCAGCTCAAGGAAACCATCGAGGCGCGCTATCGCGAGGCCTGCAAGCAGTTCCAGGCTGAATTCGACATCCCCGATGCCCAGCTGCATATCGAAGAAGGCCCCGCCGATGCACTGATTCCTCGTGTCTGCAGCCGGATCGACGCCGTGGTCACGGTCATCGGTACCGTGGCGCGTTCCGGTTTCTCCGGTGCGCTCATGGGCAATACCGCCGAGGTCGTACTGGATGCACTGGAGAGCGACGTTCTGGTGTTGAAGCCCGACGACATCATCGAGCACCTCGAGGATCTGGTGTCCCGCCGGTGACTCAAGAAGCTGCAGGGCGAAGGCAAGCCCTGCAGCGCCTTCTCAACGAGCCTCTCCCACCACGAATTCCGGTGCGATGTATCGATCGTAGTGAGCCCGCGAGAGCAGGAAGTATTCCTGGTCGATGGCGTCACGAAGCTGTAGCAGCGACCATTCACGAAACTCCGGCAACAACGCCACGCCATACGCCTCGAGCTGCTGGATGACACGCGCGCCGCGCGCGATCAGCTGGTAAGCCCAGCAATAGGGCGACTGCTCGGCAACGAAGCGGATCTGCCGCGCTTCGAGCTGCTGACGAAGCCGAGGGGCATCGAAAACCTCGAGCTTGCCAACCATCACCTGCACCAGGAGCACCTCCAGACGTTGCCAGACCGAGCGTTTGGCGGCTTCGTCGTAGACATTCCAGTTCACCACCTCATGGTGAAAACGCTTGCAGCCGCGACAGACCAGGTCGCCGTACACGGTCGAACAGCGTCCTATGCAGGGAGTTTTGATGCGTTGGTCAGACATGAGACAGATGCCAGGGAGCCGGTCGCGCATCTTAGACTTTTGTCCTAGCCGGGTCACCCGCATCGCGGACTTCCCTAGTCGCAGCAGCCCCGGAGGCCGCATAAACACTGCATCGTGGGAGATCCGGCATTCGTCGCGCCGAACCACAGAGCCAGGCCGCCACGGCGTCCGGCTTAACTTTACAGGGCCGTTCCAGTAGAATCGGCCCGCCGTTTTCGGCGCCACGATCCAGATGAAGCTGTTTTCAAAGCGTCACGAGCACAGTTGAACCGGTCATCGACAGGTCGTTGAAAAATGTAGCGTGCGGCAGGCCAGACAGGACGAATTCAACCCCGGACAACCTCATGCAACCATTGCGATGGGCGTGCTGCGGGGCCGGATTTCGAGGCCACAAATCATGCGCAGTCATTTTTCAGCGGTCTGTCAGTTGGTTGTACGGCCCCTTCTCCGTACAACCACCCTCAGCCGGCGTAAAACTTTGAAAACAGCTTCCGGATGCGCGTCCCGAAACACCCAAGGGACCAATGATGAGGGTAAAAACTGTGCTTGAAGCCTATCGCAAACACGTAGAAGAGCGTGCCGCCCAGGGCGTCGTGCCCCAGCCGCTGAACGCCGAACAGACCGCAGGCCTGGTCGAGCTGCTGAAAAACCCGCCAGCCGGCGAAGAAGCCTTTCTGGTTGATCTGATCACCAACCGCGTGCCCGCAGGCGTCGACGAAGCCGCCTACGTAAAGGCCGGCTTCCTCTCCGCCATCGCCAAGGGCGAAACCACTTCCCCGCTGATCAGCAAGCAACGCGCCGTTGAACTGCTGGGCACCATGCAGGGCGGCTACAACATCGCCACCCTGGTCGAACTGCTGGACGATGCCGAACTGGCAAGCGTGACCGCCGAACAGCTCAAGCACACCCTGCTGATGTTCGACGCCTTCCACGATGTCGCCGAAAAAGCCAAGGCCGGCAATGCCAACGCCAAAGCCGTCCTGCAGTCCTGGGCCGATGGCGAGTGGTTCCAGAACCGTCCGGCGCTGGCCGAGAAGATCACCCTGTCCGTATTCAAGGTCACCGGCGAAACCAACACCGACGACCTGTCCCCGGCCCCGGATGCCTGGTCGCGCCCTGACATCCCGCTGCACGCCCTGGCCATGCTGAAGATGGCCCGTGACGGCATCAACCCGGACGTTCCGGGCTCGGTCGGCCCCATCAAGCAGATGGAAGAACTGAAAGCCAAGGGCTTCCCGGTCGCCTACGTGGGAGACGTGGTCGGCACCGGCTCCTCGCGCAAATCCGCCACCAACTCGGTGCTGTGGTTCTTCGGCGACGACATCCCGAACGTACCGAACAAGCGCGCCGGTGGTTTCTGCTTCGGCACCAAGATCGCCCCGATCTTCTACAACACCATGGAAGATGCCGGCGCCCTGCCGATCGAATTCGACTGCACCGACCTGGCCATGGGCGACGTCATCGACGTGTATCCCTACAAGGGCGAAGTTCGCCGCCACGGCAGCGATGAGCTGGTCACCACCTTCGCGCTGAAGACCGACGTTCTGCTCGACGAAGTACGCGCCGGCGGCCGCATTCCGCTGATCATCGGTCGCGGCCTGACCGAGAAGGCACGTGCCGAGCTGGGCCTGGCTCCGTCCACCCTGTTCAAGAAGCCGGAAGCACCGGCCGACAGCGGCAAGGGCTTCACCCTGGCGCAGAAGATGGTCGGTCGTGCCTGCGGCCTGCCGGAAGGCCAGGGCATCCGTCCAGGCACCTACTGCGAACCCAAGATGACTACCGTCGGCTCCCAGGACACCACTGGCCCGATGACCCGCGACGAACTGAAGGACCTGGCGTGCCTGGGCTTCTCCGCCGATCTGGTGATGCAGTCCTTCTGCCACACCGCCGCTTATCCGAAACCGATCGACGTCACCACCCATCACACCCTGCCGGACTTCATCCAGAACCGTGGCGGCGTGTCCCTGCGTCCGGGCGACGGCATCATCCACAGCTGGCTGAACCGCATGCTGCTGCCCGACACCGTCGGTACCGGTGGCGACTCGCACACCCGCTTCCCGATGGGCATTTCCTTCCCGGCCGGTTCCGGCCTGGTTGCCTTCGCTGCAGCCACCGGCGTCATGCCACTGGACATGCCGGAATCGGTACTGGTGCGCTTCAAGGGCGAAATGCAGCCTGGCATCACGCTGCGTGACCTGGTTCATGCCATCCCCTACTACGCCATCCAGGAAGGCCTGCTGACCGTCGAGAAGAAAGGCAAGAAGAACATCTTCTCCGGCCGCATTCTCGAGATCGAAGGTCTGAGCGGCCTGACCGTCGAGCAGGCTTTCGAGCTGTCCGACGCCTCCGCCGAACGTTCCGCTGCCGGCTGCACCATCAAGCTGCCGGAAGAGGCGATTGCCGAGTACCTGCGCTCCAACATCACCCTGCTGCGCTGGATGATCAGCGAAGGCTACGGCGACCCTCGCACTCTGGAGCGTCGTGCCCAGGCGATGGAAGCCTGGCTGGCCAAGCCGCACCTGCTGGAAGCCGACAAGGACGCCGAGTACGCCGCCGTGATCGAAATCGATCTGGCCGACGTCAAGGAACCGGTTCTGTGCGCCCCGAACGACCCGGACGACGCCCGCCTGCTCTCCACCGTTGCCGGCGAGAAGATCGACGAAGTCTTCATCGGTTCGTGCATGACCAACATCGGTCACTTCCGCGCCGCCGGCAAGCTGCTGGACAAGGTCAAGGGTGGCATTCCGACCCGTCTGTGGCTGGCTCCGCCGACCAAGATGGACGCCCACCAGCTGACCGAGGAAGGCTACTACGGCATCTACGGCAAGGCCGGTGCGCGCATGGAAATGCCGGGCTGCTCGCTGTGCATGGGTAACCAGGCCCGCGTACAGACCGGTTCGACCGTAGTCTCCACCTCGACCCGTAACTTCCCGAACCGTCTGGGCGATGCGACCAACGTGTACCTGGCTTCTGCCGAACTGGCATCGGTCGCTTCGATCATCGGCAAGCTGCCGACCGTCGAGGAGTACATGCAGTACGCGAAAGAGATCGACACCATGGCTGCCGATGTCTATCGCTACCTGAGCTTCGACCAGATCGCCGAGTTCCGCGAATCCGCGGAGAAGGCCAAGATCCAGGTTGTAGAGATCTGAGGCAAGTAACACAGGGGTTGCCTGACCAGGTGACCCTGTAATGAAGAAGAAAAAGCCCGTACCTTTCGGTACGGGCTTTTTTTGTGCGGCCTGATTAATGACGCCGCCCCGAACAGAATCCCAAAAATGCGGACAACAAAAAACCCGGCCTGCAATGCAGGCCGGGTTCTCTTTCAGCAGCTCAGAGGAATCAGCGAACCTGAGCTTCCACTTCAGCTTCAACGCGACGGTTGATCTGGCGACCTTCCTCGGTGCTGTTGTCAGCAACCGGACGGGACTCGCCGTAACCGACGGAGTCGACGCGCTGGCTTTCCACGCCGTACTGGTTGACCAGCACGTCGCGAACAGCTTCGGCACGACGCTCGGACAGACGCTGGTTGTACTGGTCGGTACCGACGGAGTCGGTGTGACCTTCAACAGTGGTGCTGGTCTGCGGGTACTGCTGCATGAAGTCGGCCAGGTTCTTGATGTCGCTGTAGCTTTCTTCACGTACGCGGGACTTGTCGAAGTCGAACTTCACATCCAGCTCGACACGGACCAGTTCAGGCTCCGGCTCCGGCTCGGTGTCGACGATGGGGGCCGGTGCTGGCTCGGGAGTCGGCTCGACCTGAGCGACCTGGCGAGTACCACCACCGAAGTTCAGACCCACGCCCACGCCCGCCATCCACTCGCTGTCGCCGGCATCGATGTTGTGCATGCCGTCGACGCTAGCCTTGGCGAACAGGTTCTCGGTGAAGTAGTACTTCAGGCCGGCACCGATGTTGGCGAAGGTGCTGTGGTCACGACCGCTGCGGGCCTGGCCGATGCTCTGGTGAGCCATGCCTGCGGAAAGGTAGGGACGCAGACCCACACCCGGCTGACCGAAGTGGTAAACCGCGTCGAGCGCGGTGAGGCTGCCCTTGATGTTCTTGTGGGAACCGTTGTCGACCGGATCGTTGGTCGTCACGTCGTGATATTCACCGTAGGACAGGCCCAGGGAAACATCGTCGGTGAGGAAGTAGCTGATTCCGGCGCCGTACAGCTCACCTTCGTCTTCGAAGTCGCGGGAGCTGTCGGAGAAGTAGTGCTTGCCGAACGCCTCTACCTCTACGGCGCCCTGCCCCTGGGCGAATGCGCCGGCGGACGTGGCGGCCAGTATCGAGCCAATTACAACGCCCAAGGTGTTTTTAGTTTTCATCCGTAAATCCCCATCTGGTGATTAATATCAGAACAATCTAAGGAAACCGGTTGTCTGTGGGCCCAAGCTGTTCGCTTTCAATACGACAACTTTGAACCGTTAAGTTTCAATGGTTCCAGAGAATTTTTCACGCAGCTTATCCAGCGCCCGCTTGTAACGCATTTTCGTGGCGCTCAGCCCCATATGCATAATGTCCGCGATCTCCTGGAACTCCAATTCGGCCACGAAACGAAGTACCAGAATTTCCCGGTCAATCTGATTCACATGCACCAGCCAGTGCTCAAGGCCGGTCTTTTCCTCAACCTTCGGCGAGGTTTCCTCGGACGCTTCTTCAAGCGGATCGAGACTCAGCGCGTCGAGCAAACGCCGCTTGCGCCGCTCTTTGCGATATTGGGTAATACATTCGTTATAGGTAATACTGTACAACCAGGTCTTGAACTTCGACTTGCCTTCGAAGTTCTTCAAGCCATACAGGACTTTGAGCATTACCTCCTGACATACGTCGTCGGCGTCTCGTTCGTTTCCCAGATATCGGCTGCACACATTGAACAGCGTGCGCTGATAACGCCGCATCAACTCCTCATAAGCCCGAGTGATATGAAACAGCTCGTCATGGGCACGCTGAGCCAGCTCTTCATCAGAAAGCTGGCGAGGGTCATAGCTCATGGTGGGCGAATGGGTTTTAGTCAAGACGCTTCGAACCGGCAGCCAGGGTGACCGCCATTCAGAAAATAAAGGCGGCGTATTTTATCAGATTTGCCGCGTCTAACGGCTGCCGACTCTTTGTTCCAGCAGTACTCTGTTGGCGATCGATACCACTTCACCCTCGTCCGTCAGCAGCAGGGTCTTGGCGGTTCCGATTTCTTCGATCTCGCCTTCCAGATCCAGCCCTTCGAGCCTGACGCGCTGACCGACTTCATACAGCTCGCGCACGTAGATGCCCGCCAGGATCTGCCCTACCAGCTCACGGCTACCCAGCCCGAGCGCCAAGGCGCCTGCCAGCCCCACGGAAATCAGGCCGATGGCGATCACATAGTTGAGCAGCTCCGTCTTGACCTCAAGCTGCCCGATGGCCACCGAAATACTGATGATGATGATCAGGCCCTGGGCAATCCGCGCCAGCCCACCGGCATAGTCGATACCGACGCCCTCGGCCGCGCCGCGCACCAGCCCGCTGACCAGCTGGGCCAGCAACACCCCCACCAGCAGGATGATTCCGGCACCGAACACCTTGGGTACATAGAGCGCGAGCATATCGAGCGTCGCCGAAACACGCGCGAGACCCAGCGACTCGGCCGCCGACACCAGGAAGATCAGCAGCACGAACCAATAGACGATCTTGCCGATCAGCGTGGAGATGGGCACGCGAATACCGACACGCCCGAGCAGCTTGGTCACGCCGGTGCCAGCGACCAGACGATCCAGCCCGACCTTGGCCAGCAGTTTGGACAGCAGCGTATCCAGCAACTTGGCGACCAGGAAACCGACCGCGACGACGAGCAACGCGCCAAACAGACGAGGGATGAATGCCGCAATGGGTGCCCAAAGCGCGCTCATGGCGCCTAAAAAACTCTGGCTCCAGGGATCGAGTTCCATGATCAGTCGGCCTTATCGGAAATGAGGGATTGGGAAACACGGCGCCGCGATACGGGCGAGGCATGCCCGGCGCCATTGTTGAAGGCGATCGCCACGGCCTGCAGCCAACGGCCACCCAGACCGAACAGGTCACCCGCACCGACCTGACGGTTGGCAGTCTTCAAAACACGATCCAGGCAGGCATCGTCATCATGCATCGGCTGCGCCCTGAGCATGTCCCTGAGGGATTCTTCGAAGGAGTCGGCCATGTTCACCTCGTTAAACTGTGCAATCTAGACGGCATCGACGGGGAAAAGTCACATTTCATATCCACTTCAGGCGGCGGAATACCCACCACTGGAAAAAAGCCACCGCGCCGATCAGGACGCAAGCCGCGGCAAAGCCATAGGGACTTTCCGAGCCCGGAATACCCCCGACATTGATCCCCAGTAACCCCGTGAGAAAACTCATGGGCAGGAAGAAACCGGTGATGATGCCAAGCAGATACATGGTGCGATTCATTCGCTCGCGCATCCGTCGCTCTTCCGCCTCCAGCACCAGGTTGGCACGCTCTCGCACCAGCTCCAGCTCTTCGAGATAGCGAATCAGGCGGTTGCTCAGCTCGTTCCAGTAATCCGTGTCGTCATCGACGAACCAGGGCAACCGGTTACGCGTCAGCTGCCCGTATATTTCGCGCTGAGGCAGCAGGAACCTACGCAGGCTCGCGGCCTGGCGGCGCAGGATGAGCAGTTTGTCCTGCGGTGGCGTATAGCGCGCATCGGTTTCCAGGCGATCCTCTTCCTCATCGAGCCTCTCGCCGAGCACCGCCACCAGATCGTCCACGCGGTCGGTCAATGCTTCGGCAAGGCTGATGAGAATCTCGGACGTCGTTTTCGGGCCGACACCCTCTGCCAGCTGCTGAATCACCGCCTCCGTGGAGCGCAGCGGTCGCAGGCGCAGGGAAATCACCCGCCGCGCATCGACGAAGACGCGCAGCGAAACCATATCCTCCGGCTCGGCATCGGGATTGAGGTTCACGCCTCGCAGAAACAGCAGAAGCTCGTCATCCGCCAAAGGCAGCAGCCGCGGCCGAGTGTTTTCCTCGAGCAATACATCGCAGGCAAAACCGCTCAAACCGCTGTGTTCGCGCAACCAGGCCACGGCCTGAGGCTGGCTCCTGTCCCAATGCAGCCACAGGCTTTCGCCCTCCGCCAGTTCCAGCGACGGGATATCCGCATGGGCCAGCTGGCGAGCACCGCCCTTTCCGTCCAGCACCAGGGCGTGCAACAACCCCGACTGCCCCTGATCCTCTGTCAGCATTTCGTCCACCTGAACCACAAAAAGCCCGGCGTTGCCGGGCTCTGGTCAACCGATGAGCGCGGCCTCACTCGGGCATCTTCAACTCTTCGGGCGAGACCACGATGCCATTGTTGTCGGCATAGAGGTACTCACCGGGACGGAAGGTCACGCCGCAGAAGGTCACCGGGATATTCAACTCGCCGACCCCACGCTTGTTGCTCTTCAACGGATGGCTGGCCAGCGCCTGCACGCCGAGGTCGGTCTGCGCGACGATATCCACGTCGCGAATGCAACCGTAGACGATCAGGCCTTGCCAGCCGTTGCGCGCGGCCTTCTCGGCGAGCATGTCGCCCAACAGGGCGCAACGCAGGGAGCCGCCACCGTCGACGACCATCACCTTGCCGCTGCCATCGAGCTCGACCTGCTCCTTGACCAGCGAGTTGTCCTCGAAGCATTTGACCGTGACGATCTGGCCGCCAAAGGAATCGCGACCACCGAAGTTGCTGAAGATCGGCTCGACCACCTGCACCAGGTCAGGATAGGCATCGCACAGATCGGGCGTGACGTATTGCATGGGAAATCTCCTTGAAGAACCGTCTCGAGTCTCGCCAGGCGACCCTTTCGCTTCGAAACGACGGGTATAGTCAGACGCGACTCACCAAGCCAGCAATGATCGGCTCATGGCAAAAAGGGCGGAATACCCGCCCTTCCGCTTGGCTCCCGATCAGCCGATTTCTTCGTCGGCCAGGAAGAACCAGGTATCCAGCACCGAATCCGGATTCAGGGAAACGCTTTCGATCCCCTGCTCCATCAGCCACTTGGCCAGATCCGGATGGTCGGACGGGCCCTGGCCGCAGATACCGATGTACTTGCCGGCCTTGGTGCACGCCTGGATGGCATTGGCCAGCAGCTTCTTCACCGCCGGATTACGCTCGTCGAACAGGTGCGCGATGATGCCGGAGTCGCGGTCCAGGCCCAGGGTCAGCTGGGTCATGTCGTTGGAGCCGATGGAGAAACCGTCGAAGAACTCGAGGAACTCGTCGGCCAGCAGCGCGTTGGACGGCAGCTCGCACATCATGATCACCCGCAGGCCGTTCTCACCACGCTTGAGGCCGTACTGGGCCAGAAGGTCGATGACCTGAGAGGCTTCGCCCAAGGTACGCACGAAGGGCACCATCAGCTCGACGTTGGTCAGCCCCATGACATCACGGACCTTCTTCATCGCACGGCACTCGAGCTCGAAGCAGTCGCGGAAGGAATCGCTGATGTAGCGCGACGCGCCACGGAAGCCGAGCATCGGGTTCTCTTCTTCCGGCTCGTAGAGCTTGCCGCCGATCAGGTTGGCATATTCGTTGGACTTGAAGTCCGACAGACGCACGATGACCTTCTTCGGCCAGAAGGCCGCGGCCAGGGTGCTGACGCCCTCGACCAGCTTCTCGACGTAGAAGTCGACCGGATCGCCGTAACCGGCGATGCGCTTCTCGACGCTGCTCTTCACTTCCGCCGGCAAGCCGTCGAAGTTCAGCAGCGCCTTGGGATGCACGCCGATCATGCGGTTGATGATGAATTCGAGGCGGGCCAGGCCGACGCCTTCGTTCGGCAACTGGGCGAAATCGAACGCGCGGTCCGGGTTGCCGACGTTCATCATGATCTTGAACGGCAGTTCGGGCATGGCGTCGATGGAGTTCTGGCGAATATCGAAGCCCAGCTCACCGTCGAAGATCAGGCCGGTATCGCCTTCGGCGCAGGTCACGGTTACGCGCTGACCGTCTTTCAGCAATTCGGTGGCATTACCGCAACCCACCACCGCCGGAATCCCCAGCTCGCGCGCGATGATCGCCGCGTGACAGGTACGCCCACCGCGGTTGGTGACGATAGCGCTGGCGCGCTTCATCACGGGCTCCCAATCGGGGTCGGTCATGTCAGATACGAGTACGTCGCCGGGCTGCACGCGGTCCATCTCGGAGACGTCGCGAATGATCTTCACCGGGCCGGCGCCGATGCGCTGGCCGATCGCACGGCCCTCGACCAGCACGGTGCCCTTTTCCTTCAGCAGGTAGCGCTCCATGACATTGGCGCTGCTACGGCTCTTCACGGTTTCCGGACGCGCCTGGACGATGTACAGCTGGCCGTCGTCCCCGTCCTTGGCCCACTCGATATCCATCGGGCGGCCGTAGTGTTTCTCGATGATCAGCGCCTGGCGGGCCAGGTTGCTGACTTCTTCGTCGGTGAGGCAGAAGCGTGCGCGGTCGGCCTCGTCGACATCGACCGTCTTGACCGACTTGCCCGCGCTGGCTTCGGCGCCGTAGACCATCTTGATGGCCTTGCTGCCCAGGTTGCGCCGCAGGATCGCCGGGCGTCCGGCTTCGAGGGTGTGCTTGTGCACATAGAATTCGTCGGGGTTCACCGCCCCCTGCACCACTGTCTCACCCAGCCCGTAGGCGCCGGTGATGAACACCACGTCGCGGAAGCCCGATTCGGTATCCAGCGTGAACATCACGCCAGCGGTGCCGGTTTCGGAACGCACCATGCGTTGCACACCTGCAGACAGGGCCACCAGCTTGTGGTCGAAGCCCTGGTGCACGCGGTAGGCGATGGCGCGGTCGTTGAACAGGGAAGCGAAAACTTCCTTGGCGGCGCGGATCACATTGTCCACGCCACGAATATTGAGGAAGGTTTCCTGCTGGCCGGCGAAGGAGGCGTCCGGCAGATCCTCGGCGGTGGCCGAAGAGCGCACCGCCACCGCCAGGTTTTCGTTACCCGCGGCCATCTCGGCGAACGCGGCGCGGATATCGGCATCCAGTTGCGGCGGGAACTCGGCGTCCATCACCCAGCCACGGATCTGCGCGCCGGCCTTGGCCAGGGCATTCACATCGTCGACATCCAGCGCATCGAGCAACGCATGGATCTGTTCGTTCAGGCCGCTGAGCTCCATGAAGTCGCGATAGGCCTGCGCTGTGGTGGCGAAACCACCCGGTACGGAAACGCCGGCGCCGGCGAGGTTGCTGATCATCTCGCCCAGGGAGGCGTTCTTGCCCCCTACACGCTCAACATCATGATTGCCGAGCTTATCGAGGGAAACTACGTACTCTACCAAGGTGAACTCTCCACGTTGTGTTGGAATCTCGGTCGGCGCGGTCCGCGTGACGGTGGCCTGGCCCTGCAAAATAAGTGACAATGCCCGCTAGTCGTGGCCCGGCGGAGGGCTACTATAGCTGAGAACCGTTCTTGACTTAACAGGCCGTTGAAAAACTACCTGCGCCGCCATTACTACCTGGGAATCGCATCGGAAGTTCATGCGCAACTCGTAAACCGCTGTCGAGCCCACGCTGCCTCTCAATGAGATCTACCCTGTCCTGGCTACCTCGCCAAAACCTTTCAACAATCTGCTAAGGCCCCAGCTGCGATGAAACGAACGGCTTTCTTCATCTCCGATGGCACCGGCATCACAGCCGAAACCCTGGGTCAGAGTCTGCTCGCACAGTTCGAAACCATCAGCTTTACCAAACTGACTCGCCCCTATATCGATACCGCGGAAAAAGCGCGGGCCATGGTACAGCAAATCAACAAAGCGGCGGAAACCGACGGTGCCCGGCCGATCATCTTCGACACCCTGGTCAATCAGGAAATTCGCGACATCCTGGCTGAATCCAACGGTTTCATGATCGACATCTTTTCCTCTTTCCTCGCACCACTCGAACATGAACTGACATCTCGCTCGTCCTATTCCGTGGGCAAATCCCATTCGATCAGCCACAACGCCAACTACATGGAGCGAATTGACGCAGTCAACTTCGCCCTGGACAACGATGACGGCGCCCGCACCCGTCACTACGACAAGGCCGACCTGATCCTGGTCGGCGTTTCGCGCTGCGGCAAGACTCCGACCTGTCTCTACATGGCCATGCAGTACGGCATTCGCGCCGCCAACTACCCACTGACCGAAGACGATATGGAGCGCCTGCAACTTCCCTCGGTGTTGAAGACCTATCGGGAGAAGCTGTTCGGCCTCACCATCGATCCTGATCGCCTGGCCGCGATTCGCAACGAGCGCAAACCCAACAGCCGTTATTCCAGCTTCGCCCAGTGCGAGTTCGAAGTCCGCGAAGTGGAAAACCTGTTCCGCCGCGAAAACATTACCTACATCAACTCGACGCATTTCTCCGTCGAGGAAATTTCCGCCAAGATCCTCGTGGAAAAAGGCGTCGAGCGACGTCTTAAATAACGCCGCTTCGCTAGACAACAAAAAGTCCGCTTGGTGCGGACTTTTTGTTGGGATCGACATGGGCGATTAGAAGCTGTCCCCCGGCACGCGCACCGCTCCCTCCATGAGAACGCGCGCGCTGCGGCTCATGATCGCCTTGGTCACCGTCCACTGGCCATCGACCTGCCGGGCCTCGGCGCCGACACGCAGCGTGCCGGACGGATGGCCGAAGCGTACCGCCTCCCGATCATTACCACCGGCCGCCAGATTCACCAGCGTACCGGGCACTGCCGCTGCCGTGCCGATAGCCACCGCGCAGGTGCCCATCATGGCGTGGTGCAGCTTGCCCATGGACAACGCGCGCACCAGCAGGTCGACTTCGCCGGCTTCGATGGTCTTGCCGCTGGAGGCCTTGTAGGACTTGGGCTGGCTGATGAAAGCGACCTTCGGCGTGTGCTGGCGGGTCAGCGCCTCTTCGGCCGTCTTGATCAGGCCCATGCGCAGCGCGCCCGCCACGCGGATCTTTTCGAAACGGGCCAGCTGTGCCGGATCGCCGTTGATGTCCTCGCGCAGCTCGGTGCCCTGGTAGCCGATGTCCTCGGCATTGACGAACACGGTGGGGATGCCGGCGCTGATCATCGTCGCCTTGAAGGTGCCAATACCCGGTACTTCCAGCTCGTCGACCAGATTGCCGGTAGGGAACATCGAGCCACCCTCCTCTCCATCATCCGACGGATCGAGGAACTCCAGCACGATTTCCGCCGCCGGGAAGGTCACGCCGTCCAGCTCGAAATCACCGGTTTCCTGCACCTGGCCATTGCTGACCGGCACGTGGGCGATGATGGTCTTCTGGATGTTGGCCTGCCAGATGCGCACCACACAGGTGCCGTTTTCCGGGATACGTGCCGGATCGACCAGCCCCGCATGGATGGCGAAGGCGCCTGCGCCGGTGGACAGGTTGCCGCAGTTGCCGCTCCAGTCGACGAAGGGCTTGTCGATGGAGACCTGGCCGTAGAGGTAATCCACGTCATGATCGGGCTGGCTGCTCTTCGACAGGATCACGCACTTGCTGGTGCTGGAAGTGGCGCCGCCCATGCCGTCGATATGGGCGGCATAGGGATCGGGACTGCCGATTACGCGCATGAACAGCTTGTCACGCGCCTCGCCCGGTACCTGGCATGGCTCAGGCAGGTCCTGCAGGCGAAAGAACACGCCCTTGCTGGTGCCGCCGCGCATGTAGGTAGCGGGAATCTTGATCTGGGGTACATGAGCCATGAAAGCGAATCCTCATGAAACGCTGCCGCCAGAGGGCGGCAGCGGGAATGGAATGCAGACGCAGGGTGGATCACGCTTTACCGATTCACCGGGTGGCGAACCACCGAGCGGTGGCGCGGTGGATGTAAGAAGCGACATCCACCCTACATCGCGACGTCAGGCCTGGCCGAGGAAATCCTTGGCGAAGCGTTGCAGCACGCCACCAGCATCGTAGACGGAGACTTCTTCGGCGGTATCCAGCCGGCAGGTCACCGGGACCTCAACCGTCTCGCCGTTGCGGCGATGGATGACCAGCGTCAGGTCGGCACGCGGGGTACGCTCGCCGATCACGTCGAATGTCTCGGTGCCGTCGATCTTCAGGGTCTTGCGATCGGTGCCCGGCTTGAACTCCAGAGGCAGAACGCCCATACCCACCAGGTTGGTGCGGTGGATACGCTCGAAACCTTCAGCGACGATGGCTTCCACGCCCGCCAGGCGCACACCCTTAGCCGCCCAATCGCGAGAAGAACCCTGGCCGTAGTCGGCGCCGGCAATGATGATCAGCGGCTGCTTGCGGTTCATGTAGGTTTCGATGGCTTCCCACATGCGCATGACGGTGCCTTCCGGCTCGACGCGCGCCAGCGAGCCCTTCTTCACCTGCCCATCGACCACGGCCATTTCGTTGACCAGTTGCGGGTTGGCGAAGGTGGCGCGCTGGGCGGTCAGGTGATCACCGCGGTGGGTGGCGTAGGAGTTGAAGTCCTCTTCCGGCAGGCCCATCTTCGCCAGGTATTCGCCAGCGGCGCTGTCCGCCAGGATGGCATTGGACGGCGACAGGTGGTCGGTGGTGATGTTGTCCGGCAACACGGCCAGCGGACGCATGCCCTTGAGCGTGCGCTCGCCGGCCAATGCGCCTTCCCAGTACGGCGGACGGCGGATGTAGGTGGACATCGGGCGCCAGTCGTACAGCGGGCTCTCGGCCTCCTGCACGGTGCCGAGGTCGAACATCGGGATGTAGACCTGGCGGAACTGCTCCGGCTTCACCGAAGAAGCGACGATGGCGTCGATTTCCTCGTCGCTCGGCCACAGGTCCTTGAGGGTGACCGGCTTGCCTTGGGCGTCATGCCCCAGCACGTCCTGCTCGATATCGAAACGAACGGTGCCGGCGATGGCATAGGCGACCACCAGCGGCGGCGAGGCGAGGAAAGCCTGCTTGGCGTAGGGGTGGATGCGGCCGTCGAAGTTGCGGTTGCCGGAGAGCACGGCGGTGGCGTACAGGTCGCGGTCGATGATTTCCTGCTGAATCTTCGGGTCCAGCGCGCCGGACATGCCGTTGCAGGTGGTGCAGGCGTAGGCGACGATGCCGAAACCGAGTTTTTCCAGCTCGGGCAGCAGGCCGGCCTCCTCCAGGTACAGCTTGGCGACTTTCGAGCCCGGCGCGAAAGAGGTCTTCACCCAGGGCTTGCGCACCAGCCCCAGTTGGTTGGCCTTCTTCGCCACCAGACCGGCGGCGACCACGTTGCGCGGGTTGGAGGTATTGGTGCAGCTGGTGATGGCGGCGATGATCACCGCGCCATCCGGCATCAGGCCTTCCTTCTCTTCGGCCTGCGCCTTCTCCAGGTTGACCGCGATGCCGCGTTCGGCCAGTGCCGAGGTCGGCAGGCGGCGATGCGGGTTGGACGGGCCGGCCAGGTTGCGCACCACGGTCGACAGATCGAACTCCAGCACGCGTTCGTACTCGGCGCCGACCAGCGCATCGGCCCAGAGACCGGTGGTTTTCGCGTAGTTCTCGACCAGCGCCACCTGCTCCGGCTCGCGCCCGGTGAGCTTGAGGTAATCGATGGTCTGCTGGTCGATATAGAACATCGCCGCCGTGGCGCCGTACTCGGGGCACATATTGGAGATGGTGGCACGGTCGCCGATGGACAGGCTGTCGGCGCCCTCGCCGAAGAACTCCACCCAGGCTCCGACCACGCGCTCGTTGCGCAGGAATTCGGTCAGCGCCAGGACGATATCGGTGGCGGTGATGCCCGGTTGGCGCTTGCCGGTCAACCGGACGCCGACGATATCGGGCAGGCGCATCATGGAAGCGCGACCGAGCATCACGGTCTCGGCCTCCAGACCACCGACCCCGACGGCGATCACGCCCAGGGCATCGACGTGCGGGGTGTGGGAATCAGTGCCGACGCAGGTATCCGGGAAGGCGATACCGCCGCGCGCCTGGATCACCGGACTCATCTTCTCCAGGTTGATCTGGTGCATGATGCCGTTGCCGGCCGGGATCACGTCGACGTTCTTGAATGCGGTCTTGGTCCATTCGATGAAGTGGAAGCGGTCTTCGTTGCGACGCTCTTCCACCGCACGGTTCTTCTCGAAGGCATCCGGATCGAAGCCGGCATGCTCCACCGCCAGCGAGTGATCGACGATCAGCTGGGTCGGCACCACCGGGTTGACCTTGGAGGGATCGCCGCCCTGCTCCGCGATCGCATCGCGCAGGCCGGCAAGGTCGACCAGTGCGGTCTGGCCGAGAATGTCGTGGCAGACCACGCGCGCCGGGTACCAGGGAAAATCCAGGTCCTGCTTGCGTTCGATGATCTGCTTCAGCGAATCGGTCAGCATGGCCGGGTCGCAGCGGCGCACCAGTTGCTCGGCGAGCACGCGCGAGGTGTACGGCAGCTTGTCGTAGGCGCCCGGCTGGATGGCTTCGACCGCGGCACGGGTATCGAAGTAGTCCAGTTGGGTGCCCGGCAGGGATTTACGGTATTCGGTGTTCATGCCATGGACTCGATGATGTTGTTTCGTGAAGCGAGGGTGAGCGGACCGGTCGCCCGGCCCGCCCCTGGCGGCTCAACGCTGATCGATCGGTACGACCTTGCGCTGTTCCGGGCCGATGTACTCGGCACTTGGACGAATGATGCGGTTATTGGCGCGCTGCTCGAACACGTGGCTGCACCAGCCAACCAGGCGAGAGCACACGAAGATCGGGGTGAACAGCGGGGTCGGAATGCCCATGAAGTGGTACGCCGAGGCATGGTAGAAATCGGCGTTGGGGAAGAGCTTCTTCTGCTCCCACATGGTCTCGTCGATCGCCACCGATATCGGGTAGAGCTTGGTGTCTCCCACGGTGTCGGCCAGCTTCTTGGCCCATTCCTTGATGACTTCGTTGCGCGGATCGCTTTCACGGTAGATCGCGTGGCCGAAGCCCATGATCTTTTCCTTGCGCTCGAGCATGCCCAGCAGGCCTTCACGGGCCTCTTCCGGTGTGTTGAAGCGCTGGATCAGCTCCATCGCCGCCTCGTTCGCGCCGCCATGCAGCGGGCCGCGCAGCGAACCGACGGCACCGGTCACGCAGGAATAGATGTCGGACAGGGTCGAGGCACACACCCGAGCCGTGAAGGTCGAGGCGTTGAACTCGTGCTCGGCATAGAGAATCAGCGAGACGTTCATGACCTTCACTTCCAGCTCGCTCGGCTTGCGCCCGTGCAGCAACGCAAGGAAGTGACCGCCGAGCGTCGCCTCGTCGCTATTGCAGTTGATGCGCTGGCCGCCATGGCTGAAACGGTACCAGTAAGCCATGACCGACGGAGCCATCGCCACCAGACGGTCAGCCCGGTCCTGCTGCTGCGAGAAGTCCTGCTCGGGCTCGAGCATGCCCATCACCGAGCAGGCGGTACGGATCACATCCATGGGATGCGCGTTGGACGGCGCACGCTCCAGCACCTCCTTGAGCACGTCCGGCAGGTCGCGCCACTGATGCAGACGAGCCTGGTACGCCGCGAGCTGCTCGGCGTTGGGCAGTTCGCCGTGGAACAGCAGGTAGGCGACCTCTTCGAAACAGCAATGCTCGGCCAGGTCGCGCACGTCATAACCGCGATAGGTCAGACCCGCACCTTCCTTGCCCACCGTGCACAACGCCGTTTGCCCGGCAACCTGTCCGCGCAGCCCTGCTCCGCTCAATACCTTTGCTTCAGCCATTTGTTATCTCCTTATTGGATTTATTCTGGATACTGCTCATCACGTCGATGGAAGGCTCCGACACATCGGAGCCGATGCGCTCAGCTCTTCTTCTGAGCGAACAACGCATCGAGGCTCTGCTCGAAAGCGTGGTAGTTGATGCGATCGTAGAGTTCCATGCGGGTCTGCATGGTATCGACCACATTCTTCTGCGTGCCGTCGCGTCGGATCGCGGTATAGACGTTCTCCGCCGCCTTGTTCATGGCGCGGAAAGCCGACAGCGGATAGAGCACCAGGGAAACGTCTACCCCGGCCAGTTCCTCGGTGGTGTACAGCGGCGTGGCGCCGAATTCGGTGATGTTGGCCAGGATCGGCGCCTTCACGCGATCGGCGAAGGTCTTGTACATCGCCAGTTCGGTGATCGCCTCGGGGAAGATCATGTCGGCACCCGCCTCGATGCAGGCGGCAGCGCGATCCAGGGCGGCGTTCAGGCCTTCCACGGCCAGCGCATCGGTACGCGCCATGATCACGAAGCTGTCATCGGTACGGGCATCGACGGCCGCCTTGATGCGGTCGACCATTTCCTGCTGGGAGACGATCTCCTTGTTCGGGCGATGGCCGCAGCGCTTGGCGCCGACCTGGTCCTCGATATGGATGGCCGCAGCGCCGAACTTGATCATCGACTTGACGGTGCGCGCCACGTTGAACGCGGAGGAGCCGAAACCGGTATCCACATCCACCAGCAAGGGCAGATCGCAGACATCGGTGATGCGGCGCACGTCGGTCAGCACGTCGTCCAGGCCACTGATGCCCAGATCCGGCAGGCCCAGCGAGCCGGCCGCGACGCCACCACCGGACAGGTAGATGGCCTTGAAGCCGGCACGCTGCGCCAGCAGCGCATGGTTGGCATTGATCGCGCCGACGACCTGAAGCGGATGCTCGTTGGCCACGGCGTCACGGAAACGCTGACCGGCAGTGGGAAGAGTCATGCATTACCCCTTTATATGTGGTGTTTGTTCCAGAGCGCTCTTGAAGTGGCGCTCGACGTTACGCTTGGAGGCAGCGATATGGCGGCGCATCAGCAGCTCCGCCAGTTCGCCATCGCGATCGGCAATGGCGTCGAGGATCCGGTGATGCTCGGCGAAGGCCTGGTGCGGCCTGTTAGGTGTAGTGGAGAACTGGATGCGGTACATGCGCACCAGTTGATAGAGCTCGTCACACAGCAACTTGGCCAGGGTGCGGTTGCCGCTGCCCTGGATGATCCGATAGTGAAAGTCGAAATCGCCTTCCTGCTGGTAGTAGCCGACTCCGGCCTGAAAGGCCTCGTCGCGCTCGTGGGTCTGCAACACCTGGCGCAGCTCGTCGATCTCGCTTTCGGTCATGCGCTCGGCGGCCAGCCGGCAGGCCATGCCTTCCAGGGACTCGCGAATCTCGTAGAGTTCGATCAGCTCGGCATGACCGAGCGATACCACCCGTGCGCCCACATGTGGCACCCGCACCAGCAGCTTCTGCCCTTCCAGCCGGTGGATCGCCTCACGCAGCGGCCCGCGGCTGATGCCGTAGGTGCGTGCCAGCTCCGGCTCGGAGATCTTGCTCCCCGGCGCGATCTCGCCCTTGACGATGGCTGCCTGGATCAGGCGGAACACGTGCTCCGAAAGTGTTCCACTGTCGGCCTGCCCAGAAAGAGGTACATCCACTACATCCAGCATGATTGTCGACACATTGATCCGATATGTGAGGCAAGCTACCCCCGAGGCACCAGATCGTCAAGGCATCCAAAAGTATATTGTCGACACATGGAAATTCGACAAAGGCGATGGCCGCACTCGGCGCATGGCCTTTCACAGCCAGTCGCGACCCCCAAAACGCCATGCTAGAATGCCGCGCTACATCGCGTTCAGTACCCACCGGCCGCTCTCAAGTCGGTGGGCCTGCTCCTTCCCGCGCTCCTTCGACCTCCCGAAAAAAACAACTGGATCTATGAGAGTCAAACCCTACTCATTGTTGCTCTGCTTGCTGCTGACCCCCTTTATCAGTCACGCCGAGAGCAAAACCGTTTACGGGCTCAACGAGCATGTCGCGCTACCGGACTTCGATCTGGAACTCCCCGCCAAGCTGGATACCGGCGCACAGACCGCCTCGCTCAGCGCGCGCGACATCGAGCGTTTCAAGCGTGACGGGAAGAACTGGGTACGTTTCTATCTGGCGATCGACGAGGCACACGCGCACCCGATCGAGCGCCCGCTGACGCGCATCAGCAGGATCAAGCGCCGTGCCGGAGACTTCGACCCCGAGGAAGACAAGACCTACACGGCCCGCCCCGTCATCGAGCTGCAGATGTGCATGGGCACCGCCCTGCGCAACATCGAAGTGAACCTGACGGACCGTACCGCTTTCCAATACCCGCTTCTCATAGGTTCCGATGCGCTTACCCGCTTTGGCGCGCTGATCGATCCAAGCCTTACCTACGTGGCCGGCAAGCCCGGTTGCATCACCGAATCCGACGCTGACGAGTAATACCCATGCGCGCGCTTACCCTGCATCTGAAAGTACTGATCTTCCTGCTCGTCGCCCTGGGCATCTCGATTACCGCGTACCAGATCTTCGTTCTCGGCATTCCGGTGGCTGAAAACGAAACGGATGACCTGTGGAATATCGACGCCAAGGTCGAGTTCCAGGCCAACGCCCGCGAGCCGGTCAAGCTGCAGATGTACGTACCGCCGCTGAACCAGGAATTCGTCAGCCTCAACGAAAGCTTCATTTCCAACAACTACGGCGTCAGCATCAACCGTGCCGATGGCAACCGCCGGGTGACCTGGTCCGCGCGCCGGGTCAACGGCAGCCAGACGCTGTATTACCGCCTGGTGCTGACCAAGCGCTACAGCGGTGAGCAGACCCGGGCCGAAGGCCCGATATTCCGCGACAGCATCCCCGTCGAGGGCCCCGAGAAGATCGCCGCCGAAGCCCTACTGTCGCCGATTCGCCAGCACTCGGCCGACGTCGAGACCTTCATCAGCGAAGCCATCAAGCGCGTCAACAACGCCAATGACGACAACGTGAAGCTGCTGCTGGGTGGCGATACCGATTCGTCCAACAAGGCACGGGTCATCGAGCTGCTGCTGTCCATCGCCCACGTTCCCATGGAGCGCGTACACACCGTGCGCCTGGCCAGCGAAATCGCCCAGACGCCGGAACTCTGGCTGCGCAGCTTCAATGGCAACAAGTGGCTGTACTTCAACCCGGAAACCGGCGAACAGGGTCTGCCGGCCGACCGCCTGATCTGGTGGACCGGCGACGAGCCTCTGCTCAGCCTCGAAGGTGGCCGCAATGCACAGGTTTCCTTCACGCTCAACCGCAGCGAAATGAACGCCATCCGCCTGGCCAAGCTGACCGACGAGAACACCGACGCGGATTTCCTCGAGTACTCGCTGTACGGCCTGCCACTACAGACCCAGCAGACCTACCAGATCATGATCATGATCCCCATCGGCGTGCTGGTGATCCTCATCCTGCGCAACCTGGGCGGCCTGCAGACCCTCGGTACCTTCACCCCGGTGCTGATCGCCCTGGCCTTCCGCGAAACGCAGATCGGCTTCGGCATCATCCTCTTCACGCTGATCACCGCGCTGGGGCTGTCGCTGCGCTCCTACCTGGAACACCTCAAGCTGCAGATGCTGCCGCGGCTTTCGGTGGTGCTCACCTTCGTCGTAGTGCTCATCGCGGTGATCAGCCTGTTCAGCCACAAGCTCGGCCTGGAACGCGGCCTCTCGGTATCGCTGTTCCCAATGGTGATCCTGACCATGACCATCGAACGCCTGTCCATCACCTGGGAAGAACGCGGCGGCGGCCATGCCTTCAAGGTGGCGGTCGGCACCCTGATCGCCGCGAGCCTGTCGTTCATGCTGATGAACATCCCGGAACTGACCTACTTCATCTTCACCTTCCCGGCGGTGCTGCTGATCATGGTGGGCTTCATGCTGGCGATGGGTCGCTACCGCGGCTATCGGCTGACCGAGCTGTTCCGTTTCAAAGCCTTTCTGAAGGATTGAGCCCATGTTCGGTCTGATCAAAACCTGGAAGGCCCTCGAAGCCAAAGGCATCATGGGCATCAATCGCCGTAATGCCGACTATGTGCTCAAGTACAACAAGCGCAACCTGTACCCGATCGTCGACGACAAGATCATCACCAAGGAACGCGCCATCGAGGCCGGCATTCACGTACCGGAAATGTACGGGATCATCGAGACCGAAAAGGACATCGACAAGCTCAAGGACATCGTCAAGGATCACGTCGACTTCGTCGTCAAGCCGGCGCAGGGTGCCGGCGGCGACGGCATCCTGGTGATCGCCGACCGCTTCGAGGGCCGCTACCGGACGGTTTCGGGAAAGATCATCACCCATGAGGAGATCGAGCATCAGATCTCCAATATCCTCACCGGCCTTTATTCGCTGGGTGGTCTGCGCGACCGCGCGCTGATCGAGTATCGGGTGACGCCCGACCCGATCTTCAAGAGCATCAGCTACGAAGGCGTACCGGACATCCGCATCATCGTGCTGATGGGCTACCCGGTCATGGCCATGCTGCGCCTGCCGACCCGCCAGTCCGGCGGCAAGGCCAACCTGCACCAGGGCGCCATCGGCGTCGGCGTGGATCTGGCCACCGGTATCACCCTGCGCGGCACCTGGCTGAACAACAAGATCTCCAAGCACCCCGACACCACCAACGCGGTGGACGGTGTGCAACTGCCCAACTGGGACGGCTTCATGAAGCTGGCGGCGGGCTGCTACGAACTCTGCGGCCTGGGTTACATCGGCGTCGACATGGTGCTCGATGTGGACAAGGGGCCGCTGATCCTCGAGCTCAACGCGCGCCCCGGGCTGAACATCCAGATCGCCAACGACTGTGGCCTGACCCATCGGACCCAGGCCGTGGAGTCGCGCATCGCCGATCTCCGGGAAAAAGGCATCCAGGAAACCCCCGAGCAGCGCGTGGCCTTCGCGCAGGAACTGTTCGGGCATGTTCCGGCTCACGACTAGAATCTGCTGGCGTTTCGCTCGCATCCGCGCCGAAACGCCAACAGCCCCTAGTAGTCACTGCTGATCGGCCCCGCGCCTCCACCGAAACCGCCATGTCCGTCTGTACACTGCACCCTCTTCCCTACCGCCCCGACCCGAGTGCCTGGTTCGCGCGTATTCGCCAGGCACCCGGCGCCGTGCTGCTCGACTCCGGCCGCCCCACCGCCGAGCGTGGTCGCTACGACCTGCTGAGCGCCTGGCCGCTGGCGATACTGCAACCCGGGGCCGGCGAAGCGGGACGCGATTTTCTGCAACGTCTGCGCCTGGCGCTGCGCACGCTGGAACCAGCCGAGGCGCCTGCCGACAGTCCTCTGCCCTTCGTCGGCGGTTTGATCGGCATGTTCGCCTACGACTTCGGCCGCCATCTCGAACAGCTGCCCCACCGCAGCGTGGACGACTGTGCCCTGCCGGCGGCACGCATGGGTCTGTACGCCTGGGCGCTGGTCAGCGATCACCAGTTGCAGCGCAGCCAGCTGGTCTTTCATCCGAGCGTCGAGGAAGACGAGCGAAACCGGCTCGTCAGGCTGTTTACCGCAGACGCCACGCCCAGCGCTGCGACGTTCCAGCTGCAGGGGCGCTTCGAGGCCGATATCGATGCGGCCGAATATCGCCAGGCGCTCGGCCGCATCCAGGACTACATCCAGGCAGGCGACTGCTACCAGGTGAACTACGCGCAGCGCTTCCGCGCCCGCTGCCAGGGCGACGCCTGGGCTGCCTACTGCAGCCTGCGCGCGGCCTGCCCAACACCGTATGCGGGCTTCATGGCGCTGGAGGAAGGCGCCATTGCCAGTCTTTCGCCGGAGCGCTTCCTGCGTCTCGGCGCTGGCGAAGTCGAGACGCGCCCGATCAAGGGCACTCGTCCCCGCCGGACCGATCCTCACGCCGACGCCGCCGAGGCACAGGCGCTGCTGGCCAGCCCCAAGGATCGTGCGGAAAACCTGATGATCGTCGACCTGTTGCGCAACGACCTGGGCCGCAGCTGCCAGGTCGGCAGCATCCGCGTGCCCGAACTCTTCGCGCTGGAGAGCTACCCCAACGTTCACCATCTGGTCAGCAGCGTGGTCGGAACGCTTGCCGAAGGTTGCGATGCCTTCGACCTGCTCGCCGGCAGCTTTCCCGGCGGCTCGATCACCGGTGCACCCAAGATCCGCGCCGTGCAGATCATCGACGAGCTGGAACCCAGCGACCGCTCGATCTATTGCGGCTCGCTGCTGTACATCGACGTACGGGGCGAAATGGACAGCTCGATCGCCATCCGCACCCTATTGTTCAAGGACGACCAGGTCCGCTGCTGGGGCGGCGGCGGCATCGTCGCCGACTCCGATTGGCAAGCCGAGTATCAGGAATCGATCGACAAGGTACGAGTACTGATGGAGACGCTCGAGGGGCTCCGCTAAGCAGTCAGCGTGCGATATAGCGCCTTAACCGCTCGTAGTCGGCGTCCCCAGCCGCAACAAGCCCGGTCGCCTGCTGAGAATCGAAGAAAGCCGCGAGTGCCGGCGAGTTGGCGAACATCAGCTCGCTGACTCGTCGTTTCAGGGTCGGACTCAGCCCGCCGGAGAATACAAAGGGATCGTAGTGGATCGGTTCCGAGCGCCACAGGACCCGCAAGGTATCGCGTTCCATGCGTTGCGATTGCAGATATTGGTCCGCCCGCACGCTGGCGACGAATGCGGCGTCCACCCTGCCCTCCAGCAGAGCATCCAGTGCGTTGTCATGGGAGCCGGCATATACCTGCGCAGCGAAGAAGCGCTCCAGGCGGGTTCCGGCAGCGGCGGCGAATTCGCTATTGGGTATCAGGCTGCCCGAGGTGCTCGCCGGATCGGTCAGTGCCACGCGACCGCCCTTCAGCTGTGATACCCGCGAAATACCGCTGGCACGGCGCACCAGCAGGATTGACCGATAATGATTCCCCGCAGCCGTGAAATACCCCTCGTCCAGCGTGAGCCTGGCGAAGGGCTCGATATGTGGGTCCCGCTGCTTGGCGATCAGGTATGACGCCGGCCCCAGCCAGGCGATGTCGACGCCACCAGAGACGATGGCATCGATCACGCTCTCATAGGACCGGGTCGGCACCACCTCTACCGGCATACCCAGCTCGTCGCTCAGGTAGGCAATCAGCGGTTGGTATTCGCTGATCAGCTCCTCGATGCCTTTCTTGGGGATCAGGGCGATACGCAGACTTTCCGTATCACCTTCGGCATGCAGTGGCGCCGCGAACAGCAGCACGAACAAAGCGACGATAGCCTTCCTGATCAGATACATAGCGCCGAAACCTCGCGGCCGGATGCGAATTCGGGAACGTCTTCGGCGGCTACGGGCCGGCTGAAATGGTAGCCCTGCGCGATATCGCAGCCGGCCAGTTTCAGGCTCACGACCTGGCCGCGGGTTTCCACGCCTTCGGCGACGACCTGCAACCCCATGCGCTTGGCGAGGATGATGGTGGACGAGACGATCGGGCTGTCATCGTGGCTGTTGCTCAAGGGTGCGATCAGGCTACGGTCCAGCTTCAGCTTGGTGATCGGCAGTGCCTGCAGGTGGGCAAAGCCGGCATAGCCACGGCCGAAGTCGTCCAGGCTGATGCTGACCCCGGCCGCCTTGAGCATTGCCAGTTGCCGAAGGGCGATGCCCTCGCGATCGACGATCGCCGTTTCGGTGATCTCCAGCTCGATCCAGCCGGGCTCCAGGCCGCACTCCTCCAGCACTTCGAGAACCTTGTCGCTGAAGCCGGGCTGGTTCAGCTGCAGCTGCGAAACGTTGATACCCATGCACACCGTCGAACCCTGGGCGCGCCATTGCGCCAGTTGCCGGCAGGCGAGCTGCAGCACCTCCATGCCCAGCGGCACGATGAAGCCACTGCGCTCGGCGATCCCGATGAAACGATCCGGGTAGATGAGCCCGAACTCCGGATGCTGCCAGCGCACCAGGGCCTCATAACCGATGACCTTCATGTTCTCCAGCCTGACCTGCGGCTGGTAATGCAGCACGAACTGATGCTTCCTCAAGCCGTCGCCAAAGGCCTGCTCGAGCTGGAACTCCTCGATGCTGGTCAGGTTCAGCGAGGGGTCGTAGAAGCGGAACTGGCCGCGGCCGGCCTGCTTGGCCGAGTACATCGCCGCATCGGCGTTACGAATGAGGCTGTCGATGTCCTCGGCATCGCGCGGACAGATGGCGACACCGATGCTGGGGCTGGTATTCAGCTCGCGACTCTCCAGCGAATAAGGCGCCGAGATACGCTCGACCAGCGTGGCGGTCCAGTCGGCGATCTGCTGCTCGCTGCGTTCACCGGCCAGCAGCACGACGAATTCATCGCCACCGAAACGCGCCGCCAGGTCTCCGGGCTCCAGCAGACGTTGAACCCGCCCGGCGACTGCCTGGAGCAGCTGATCACCGGTCTTGTGGCCCAGGGTGTCGTTGATCGACTTGAAGCGGTCCATGTCCATGAACAGGATCGCCAGCAAGCGACGCGTGCTCCGCTGCTCGGCAAGCATCGCGCTGGCGAGCTGGAGAAACTCGCGGCGGTTGTACAGACCGCTCAGGTGGTCCGTCGAAGCGGCTCGGCGGCTGCGTTCGTGCTCGTTCTGCAGGCTGGCGATCAGTTGCTGCTTGCTCTGCTCGGATTGCTGCAACGCGACCAGCACCCGCTGTTGCTGGCCCAGCATGCGAATCAGCCAGAGCACCACGCATAAAATCACTCCCGACATGGCCAGGCTCAGCCACCGCTGCGGCACCTGCACGGCTCTCACTGGCTCGAGTATTTCCTCGTACTGCTGGCTGATCGCGATGCTGAGCGCCCGCTCGGGGAGCTGGCTGTACAGGCTCAGATAGACCGCGCCTTCCAGGGTGTGAATCCGCCGCCCGGACGCTTCGCCGGTAGCCAGCCGCAGCGGTTGCCCGCCAAAGACCACGCCACTGCTGTCCGCCCTGAGCCGCTCCTGGCCAGTGCTGTCCAGCAGATGCACCAGGCCGGTACGCCCGAGTTCGATGCGCTGGATCAGCGACGCCAGATAGCCCACGTCCATCTCGATCAGCATGATGTAACGCAACTGACGCTGCCCCGCGTCGGAAAGCGGCAGCAGCAAGGGCAAGCGCCAGCTCGGCGTGTCGCTGCGCCCCACTCCGGCGGCCAGCGATGGCAGGAACGGCTTGAAGGCAAAGCGCTCGGCCCTGGCCCGATACTGCTCCAGCCAGGAATCCGGTAGCGCCGCGGGCATGCTTTCGTGGCTGGAGAATAGTTGCGTGCCGGCAAGGCTGTAGATGCCGACGCGGCTGAATACCGGATCGTCCGCCAGCATTCGCGACAGATGGGGTGACAGCTTCGAAGGCGTATCGAAGGGTTGCTCGAACCAGGCGCCCATGGCCTCGGCGCGGTCGGTGAGGTGCCTGAGGCTCTCGGCGATGGCCGTCGCCAGGCTCAGGTGCTCGGCCGCCCGTGCTTCGAGCGCTTCGCTCCTGGCGGTCGAGAACTGCTGGTGATGGATGATCCAGATGAACGCGACGATGGCGACGCCCAACGCTACCGTGACCAGCTTGATCGACTCCAGCGAAGTGGCGGGCTTCAGGCGTATCACTGGAAAGTACCGATCCGGCAGCGCAGGGAGCATCAGATTGCCACTACTCGATGACGAATCTGTGACCGAAGCCACTCGTCCGGGCATTCCGTCGGTCCCTCAAGTAGTCACCGGCAATGCCGATAGCGGCCACTGATCGATCCATCCTCTGGCCGAAGCTCCCATGACCTTTCTGAAAACCATCCAGGCACGCTACCTGACCACGTTCGCCACCCTGACCGTCGTTGCCATCGCGTTGACGCTGCTGGGTATCCAGAAATTCGTCGCCCCGCAACTCGAAGAGACCGAAATCCGGCTCGTCGAGGAAAAGGTGGACGAAATCGCCCAGGCCATCCAGCTCAACCTGGCGCGGATCGAAAGTCAGTCGCGCGCCATTACCCAGACGGCCGCGCTGCTCCAGAGCGAACAGATCGATGCCGTATTACCCAGGCTGATCGACCAGTACGGGGACCCGAAGGTATTCGGCGGCGGCATCTGGCCTCTTCCGAACATGCGCACACCCGGACAGGCCAAGCACAGCACCTTCTATCACCGCGACGCCCAGGGCCGGCTGGTGCTCAACACCCACTGGAACAGCGCCGAATCGCTCAATTACTTCGAGCAGCCCTGGCACAAGGCCGGTCTCCAGGCGCCGAGCGGGCACTGCGCCTGGGCGGCCGCCTACAAGGATGACGCCAGCGCGGAGCCGCGCACCAACTGCGCCATGGCGATTCGCAAGGATGGCAAGGCCTATGGCGTGTCCACCATCGACCTCACGCTGGGCTTCTTCAACGAGCTGGTGGCCAACAAGGAGAAGGAGATCCAGGGCCAGATCATGATCGTCGAGGCCGATGGCAAGATTCTCAGCAACCTGCCGGCGCTGAACGAGCAGATCGTGCTGAAGAACGTCTCGGAGCTGGCTGCGCGAACACCCTTCGTCGCCCAGATCGGATCGGCGCTCGATCGCGGCGAGCATCGCGTCTTCAGCGAATTCGAAGCGGCGGACGGCGAGCCGACCGCCTTCTTCCTCAAGCCCATCGAGGGCACGCCCTGGCTGCTGGCCACCG
This sequence comes from Stutzerimonas nitrititolerans, assembly GCF_003696285.1. Classification (GTDB taxonomy): domain Bacteria; phylum Pseudomonadota; class Gammaproteobacteria; order Pseudomonadales; family Pseudomonadaceae; genus Stutzerimonas; species Stutzerimonas nitrititolerans. The sequence continues at coordinate 14,889 of NZ_RFFL01000003.1, read as the reverse complement.
CCCTGCCGAGCCGCCTGCTGACGGAGAAGACCAGTGCGATGCTCGGCACCCTGGGCTGGCTGCAACTGCCCATCGTCGCGCTGCTGCTGTTGCTGATGGTGGTTGCCCTGCGCACCCTGATGCGCCGGCTGCAGCTGTTGACGGCGAACATCCAGTCGCTGTCGTCCGGCGATGCCGATCTCACCCGCAGAATCGGGATCAAGGGTGACGACGAAGTGGACCACATCGGTGTGGCGGTGAATGACTTCATCGTCTACCTGCAGGAGATGATCGCGGACCTGGCCGCCTCGTCCCGGCAGATCTCCGCCGAGCTCGATCAGCTCAAGCGCCAGTCCAGCCAGACCAATGCCATCCTGGCGCGCCACGCCAGCGAGACCGACCAGGCGGTGACCGCCATCACCGAGATGAGCTCCACCGCCGACTCCGTCGCACAGAGCGCGAACGAGACCGCGAGCTTTACCCAGGCGGCCAACGAGCACGCCGCGCAATCGCGCCGGACGGTCGAGGAAGCCGCGAACAGCGTCCTGGATCTGGTCAACGAGGTCGAAACGGCCACCGCCCAGGTCCAAGCCATGCAGCAAGATGCACGGCGGATCAACGATGTGCTGGGCGTGATCGGCGAGATCGCCGGCCAGACCAACCTGCTCGCGCTCAACGCCGCCATCGAGGCCGCCCGCGCCGGTGAGCAGGGCCGCGGATTCGCCGTGGTGGCCGACGAAGTTCGCGCGCTGGCGGCCCGCACGCAGCAGAGCACTTCGCAAATCGACGAGATGCTGGCGGCGCTGCAAAACGCCGTGGATGCCGCCGTGGCGGCGATGGAAAAAACCCGCGACAGCTGCCAGGCCACCGCGGACAAGACCACGCGCGTCAATAGCGGCCTGGATCAGATGGCGGACTCGACCAATCGCATCCACGACCTCAGCGCACAGATCGCGGCCGCTGCCGAAGAACAGAGCGCCGTGAGTGGCGAGATCAATCAGAACATGGTGGCGGTTCGCGACATGGTCGACGAACTGGTGGAGAGCGGCGTGACCGTCGGCCGCAGCACCGATGCGCTGTCAGCCTCGAACGACCGCCTGATCGGCATGGTGAATCGCTTCAAGCTGCAGTGAGAACGGGCCGGCGGAGGTGTCGGCTGGCAAAGTTGTACCGGTTGTAGGGCAAGCGCTGGCGCCCCTTGCCTCGACCCGCACAAGTTGAAAAACACTGACCCAAGTCATTTCGGTGGCTGCAACGGCGGAGCTTAATGGCCAGACATCCGAAAGGAGGGTCTAGCCATGACTGAGTCAACGCAAAGGCTCCGCCTCGGTGCCCTGGTCGCACTGGTGGTCGGTTCGATGATCGGCGGCGGCATCTTCTCGCTGCCACAGAACATGGCGGCCAGTGCGGGGGCCGGTGCGGTACTGATCGGTTGGGCGATCACCGCGGTGGGCATGCTCACCCTCGCCTTCGTGTTCCAGACCCTGGCCAACCGCAAGCCCGAACTGGATACCGGCGTCTATGCCTATGCCAAGGCCGGGTTCGGCGACTACATGGGCTTTTCCTCTGCCTGGGGCTACTGGATCAGCGCCTGGATCGGCAACGTCAGCTACATGGTCCTGCTGTTCAGCACCCTGGGGCTGTTCTTCCCGGTCTTCGGCGAAGGCAACAGCCTGGCGGCCATCGTCTGCGCCTCGCTGCTGCTCTGGGGCATCCATTTCCTGGTGCTCAACGGCATCAGGGAGGCCGCGTTCCTCAACCTGATCACCACCATCGCCAAGGTCGTGCCGCTGGTGCTGTTCATCGTGATTACCGCCCTGGCCTTCAAGGTCGAGGTCTTCACCGCCGACTTCTGGGGTTCGGGCAACCTCGAGCTGGGCAGCGTGATGGACCAGGTGCGCGGCATGATGCTGGTCACCGTCTGGGTGTTCATCGGCATCGAGGGCGCCAACATCTATTCGGCACGCGCGCAGAATCGCCGCGACATCGGCAAGGCGACCGTCATCGGTTTCTACGCCGTGCTGCTGCTTCTGGTGCTGGTGAATGTGCTGTCGATGGGCATCATGAGCCAGCCGGAGCTCGCCGCGCTGAAGAATCCCTCCATGGCCGGCGTGCTGGAGCACGTGGTCGGACGCTGGGGGGCGCTGCTGATCAGCGTCGGGCTGGTCATCTCGCTGCTCGGCGGGCTGCTGGCATGGACGCTGCTCTGCGCCGAGATCCTCTTCGCCGGCGCGCGCGACCACACCATGCCGACCTTCCTGCGCAAGGAAAACGCCAAGCAGGTGCCGAGCAATGCGTTGTGGCTCTCCAACGGGCTGATCCAGCTGATGCTGATCGTCACCCTGTTCAACGACGCGACCTACCTCAACCTGCTGTACCTGGCCACCTCGATGATCCTGGTGCCGTACTTCTGGTCGGCCGCCTATGCGGTGCTGGTCAGTTGGCGCGGCGAGACCTACGAAAGCGACCCCGACGAGCGCCGCAAGGACCTGTCGATCGCACTGGTCGCCCTGCTCTACGCCGCCTGGCTGCTCTACGCCGGCGGCATCCAGTACCTGCTGCTGTCGGCCCTGCTCTATGCCCCCGGCGCGCTGTTTTTCGCCAAGGCCAAGCGCGAGCTGGGCCAGCCAGTGTTCACCACGCTGGAAAAGCTCATCTTCGTTGCCGTGCTCATCGGCGCGCTGATCGCGGCCTATGGTCTGTATGACGGCTTCCTGACCCTTTGACTCACCCTGGCCTCCTTCGCGGAGGCCCGTGACAGGAGATTTCGATGCCTACTTCCACTCAACGACTCGGCGTGCATTCCGAGGTCGGCAAGCTGCGCAAGGTGCTGGTCTGCTCGCCGGGACTGGCCCACCAGCGGCTCACCCCGTCCAACTGCGACGAGTTGCTGTTCGACGACGTGCTATGGGTCAGCCAGGCCAAGCGCGACCACTTCGATTTCGTCACCAAGATGCGCGAGCGCGGCGTCGAAGTGCTGGAAATGCACAACCTGCTCACCGACATCCTCCACGACGCCGAGGCGAAAGGCTGGATTCTGGATCGCAAGCTGACGCCCAACCTCGTCGGCCTCGGCCTGCACAACGAAGTGCGCGCCTGGCTGCAGGAACTCGAGCCGCGCCGGCTCGCCGAATTCCTCATCGGCGGTGTCTCCGGCGATGACCTGCCCGGTACCCACAGCGGCGAGATCGTGCGGATGTTCCGTGAATATCTCGGCCACTCCAGCTTCATCCTGGCGCCGCTGCCGAACACGATTTTCACCCGTGACACCACCTGCTGGATCTACGGCGGCGTGGCGCTCAACCCCATGCACTGGACCGCGCGTCGCCAGGAAACGCTGCTGGCCGCTGCGATCTACAAATTCCACCCGACCTTCGCCGGCGCCGATTTCAAGGTCTGGTACGGCGATCCGGATCTGGACCACGGCCTCGCCACCCTGGAAGGCGGCGACGTCATGCCGATCGGCAACGGCGTGGTGCTGATCGGCATGGGCGAACGCTCCTCGCGCCAGGCCATCGGCCAACTGGCGCAGTCGCTGTTCCAGCAGGGCGCGGCCGAGCGGGTGATCGTCGCCGGCCTGCCGGTCGGTCGCTCGTCGATGCACCTGGACACAGTGTTCAGCTTCTGCGACCGCGACCTGGTGACGATCTACCCCGAAGCGGTGCAGGCCATCACCTCCTTCAGCCTGCGCCCGGACGACGGCAAGCCCGGCGGCATCGACCTGCGCCGCGAGGAAAAGGGCTTCATCGAGGTGGTCGCCGAGGCGCTTGGCATACAGCAGTTGCGCACGGTGCATACCGGCGGCGACAGCTACGAGGCCGAGCGCGAGCAGTGGGACGATGGCAACAACGTGGTGGCACTGGAGCCCGGCGTGGTGATCGGCTACGACCGCAACACCCACACCAATACCCAGCTGCGCAAGGCCGGTGTCGAGGTCATCACCATCGATGCCAGCGAGCTGGGCCGCGGGCGGGGCGGCGGGCACTGCATGACCTGCCCGATTGTCCGCGACCCCGTCGACTACTGAGGCGACCACGATGGCCTTCAACCTGCACAACCGCAACCTGCTCAGCCTCGCCCATCACAGTGAGCGGGAGCTGCGCTATCTGCTCGACCTGTCGCGCGACCTCAAGCGCGCCAAGTACAGCGGCATCGAACACCAGCACCTGGAGGGCAAGAACATCGCGCTGATCTTCGAGAAGACCTCCACGCGCACCCGCTGCGCGTTCGAGGTGGCCGCCTACGACCAGGGCGCCAACGTCACCTATATCGACCCGACCTCCTCGCAGATCGGTCACAAGGAAACCATGAAGGACACCGCCCGCGTGCTCGGGCGCATGTACGACGCCATCGAGTACCGCGGCTACAGCCAGCACGTCGTCGAGGAACTGGCGCAGTTTTCCGGTGTGCCGGTGTTCAACGGCCTGACCGACGAATACCACCCAACCCAGATGCTCGCCGACGTACTGACCATGCGCGAGCACTGCGACAAGCCACTGCACGAAATCAGCTACGCCTACGTCGGCGACGCTCGCAACAACATGGGTAATTCGTTGCTGCTGGTCGGCGCCAAGCTCGGCATGGACGTGAGGATCGGCGCGCCCAGAGCGCTCTGGCCAAGCGCGGAGCACATCGCCGCCTGCCAGGCATTCGCCGACCAGTCCGGCGCACAGTTGACGCTCACAGAAGACCCGTGCGAGGCGGTGCGGGGCGTCGACTTCATCCACACCGACGTCTGGGTGTCGATGGGCGAGCCGGTTGAGACCTGGGGCGAGCGCATCGGCCAACTTCTGCCCTACCAGGTCAATGCCCAACTGATGAAGGCGAGCGGCAACCCGCGGGTGAAATTCATGCACTGCCTGCCGGCCTTCCACAACGCCGAGACCCGGATCGGCCAGGAGATCGTCCAGCATCATCCGCAGCTGGCCGGCGGCATCGAGGTCACCGAGGAGGTGTTCGAATCGCCGGCATGCATCGCCTTCGACCAGGCCGAGAACCGCATGCACACCATCAAGGCCGTGCTGGTGGCGACCCTCGGCGATATCTGAAACGGAGGATAAGGATGCGCATCGTCATAGCCCTGGGAGGCAACGCCCTGCTGCGCCGCGGCGAACCCTTGACCGCCGACAGGCAGCGCGAGAACGTGCGGATTGCCTGCCGCCAGATCGCGCTGGTGGCGCCCGGCAACCAGTTGGTGATCGCCCACGGCAACGGCCCGCAGGTCGGGCTGCTGGCCTTGCAGGGCGCCGCCTACGACCCGGACGGCGCCTACCCGCTGGACGTGCTCGGCGCGCAGACCGAAGGCATGATCGGCTACATGATTGAGCAGGAACTGGGCAACCTGCTGCCTGCCGAAACGCCCTTCGCCACCCTGCTGACCCAGGTCGAAGTGGATGCCGACGATCCGGCCTTCGCCGCGCCGAGCAAGCCCATCGGCCCGGTATATAGCCGTGAGGAAGCCGAACGACTGGGTGCGGACAAGGGCTGGAGCATGGCCGCCGATGGCGAGCATTTTCGCCGCGTGGTGCCAAGCCCGCGGCCCAGGCGGATCTTCGAGATTCGCCCGATCCAGTGGTTGCTGGAGCGTGGTTGCGTGGTGACCTGCGCCGGCGGGGGCGGCATCCCGACGGTCTACGACGAGCAGCGCAAGCTGCGCGGCATCGAGGCGGTGATCGACAAGGACCTCTGCTCGGCATTGCTGGCCGAAGAGCTGCGGGCCGACCTGTTGCTGATCGCCACCGACGTCGACGGCGCTTACCTGGATTGGGGCACGCCGGCACAGAAGGCCATCGCCCACGCCCATCCCGACGCGCTGGAACGGCTATCCTTCGCCGCCGGCTCCATGGGACCGAAGGTCCAGGCGGCCTGCGAATTCGTCCGGCACACCGGCAAGGATGCGGTGATCGGCGCACTGGCGGATATCGAGGCGATCGTCCGCGGTGCCGCGGGAACGCGTGTCAACCTCGACGGGACGGGCATCCGCTCTTATGGATGATGCCCACAAGCTGGAAAAACCTCTGGCCACCCCAACCGGTTTCAGGTGCCCCCGAGCTCCTTGATAGGAGCCCTTCCGGCAAGCAGCTGGCTGAGCACCGCGCGCATCTTGCCGGCCTTGACCGGCTTGTTCAGTACCGGCACGCCGAGGCCCTGCAGCTGCTTGCGACACTGGTCGCTGCGATCGGCGGTGATCATCACCACCGGAATCGCCTCGCCGAAACGCTCGCGCAATGCCTGCGCCACTTCCCAGCCGGTGGTGCCCTGGTCGAGATGGAAATCGGCCAGGATCAGCTCCGGCGCCCGGCCGTCCAGCACGGCGATCGCCTGCGCCCGATCGGTCGCCGTGAGCACCTCGCATCCCCACTGGCCGAGCAGCGCGGCCATGCTGTGCAGGATGCTCAGCTCGTTATCCAGCACCAGCAGCCGCCGCCCCGGCAAGGGGTCGCCCAGTTGCGGCACGCTGACCAGCGCCTCCAGATTGCGCCTGGGCATCGATTCGCTCAATGGCACCTCGATGCTGAACACCGAGCCGCGCCCCGGTTGCGACCTGACCTGGATGCGGTAGTCGAGCATCTTGGCGATGCGCTCGACGATGGCCAGTCCCAGGCCGACGCCGCGCCGCTCGGCGGCACGCTCGACCCCGAGCTGATTGAATTCGAGGAAGATCGACTGCAGCTGGTCCTGGGCGATGCCACGGCCGGTATCCCAGACCTCGATGCGCAGCGAACCACCGCGTTTGCGTGCGCCGAGCAATACCCGACCACGTTCGGTGTAACGGCAGGCATTGCTGAGAAAGTTGCGCAGGATGCGGCTCAGCAGGCGGAAATCGGTCTGGATCGCATGGCGCGGAATGAAGTGCACGAGTTGCAGCCCCGCCGCCTCGGCGACCGGCTGGAACTCCGACACCAGCGGCAACAGCACCTCGTCGAGGCCGTAGCTGTCGATGTCCGGCTTGATCGCGCTCTGGTCCAGCTTGGAAATATCCAGCAAGTCAGTAAGCAGGTCCTCGGCGCCTTCCAGCGCTTGGTGCGCCCGCAGCACCAGATTGCGTTCGGCGCACGGCAAATCCCGTTCGCACAGGGTGGAGATCAATAGCCGCGCCGCATTCAGCGGTTGCAGCAGATCGTGGCTGGCGGCGGCCAGGTACTTGTCCTTGCTGAGGTTGGCCGCTTCGGCGGCATCGCGGGCTTCGCGCAGCTCGCAGGTGCGTTCGGCCACGCGCTGTTCCAGTTGCTCGTTGAGCTGCAGCAGCCGCTGTTGCGCCTGCTTGCGTTCGGTGATGTCGGCGACGAAGCCTTCCACCAGGCCGTCTTCGTCCGGTTTGAGCAGCAGGTTCATCATGACGTCGATGAAGCTGCCGTCCTTGCGCCGCAATCGGGTCTCATAGCCGAACAGGCCCAGCTGGCTGCTCAGGGTATGGCGAATCTGCAGCAGCTCTTCTTCACCGCCGATGAACAGGTGGTGCGACAGATCGGTCAGCGCCCACAGCGCGTCCTCCGGACTGTCGTAGCCGAGCATGCGTGCCAGGGCCGGGTTGGCCGCGCGAATGCCCTCCTGCAGGCTGGCCTGGAAGATGCCGTGCACCGCATGCTCGAACAGCCACTTGTAGCGGTTGCGCTCGGCCTCCAGCTCCTCCAGGCGGCTCAGCAACTCGGGGTAATGACTCTTGCGCGCCGAATGGCTGCCGAAGCCGAGCAGCTGGGTCAGGGCCTGCTGCTGATCGTCAGAGGGCTTCGGCATAGACGACCTCGACATCGCGCTGGGTAGAAGAGCGAGGGTTGGTGAGGATGCAGGGATCCTGCATCGCATGCTGCGACAGGAAGGGGATGTCCGACAGGTCGACGCCATGCAGGCCGAGGCTTTCCTTGAAGCCGATCGATTGCTTGAGGCTGATCAGATGCTGCACCAGGCGCTCACGGATCTGCCGGTGGTTCAAGCCGCGCGTATCGATGCCCAGCGTCTGCGCGACGATCTTGAAGCGATCCGGCGCGGCGTCGTAGTTGAACGCCACCACGTGCTCGACCAGCACCGCGTTGCACAGCCCGTGAGGTAGATCGAGATAGCCGCCTAGGCTGTGGGACATGGCATGTACGGCGCCCAGAATCGCGTTGGAGAACGCCAGCCCGGCCTGCATGCTGCCGAGCATGATCTGCTCACGCAGGGCGATATCCGTCGGGTTGGCGATCATCTGCACCAGATTGCCGTTGATCAGCCGCATGGCTTCCAGCGCGTGGGGATCGGTCAGCGGGCCGTTGCCGGTGGAGACGAACGCCTCGATGGCGTGTACCAGCGCGTCGATGCCGGTACAGGCCGACAGGAAGGGGTCCATGCTCGCCGTGGTTTCCGGGTCGATCAGCGAAACGTCCGGCACCGCCGCCTTGCTGACGATGGAGAACTTCATGCGCTCGTCCTGGTTGGAGATGATCACGAACTGCGAAACGTCGGCCGAGGTGCCGGCCGTGGTGGGAATCAGGATCAGCGGCGGGCTGGGCACGCGCAGGGTATCCACCCCTTCGAACTCGACGATATGGCGACCGTGGGCGACCACGATGCCGATGCCCTTGGCGCAGTCCATCGGGCTGCCGCCGCCCACCGCGACGATCACGTTGCAACCTTCGTTGCGATAGACCTCGGCACCGAGCATCACCTCTTCGCAACGCGGGTTGGGCGATACATCGGTGAACAGGTGGTGCTCGATGTTCTGCCGCTCAAGGCTGGCCTGCACGTCGGCTACCCAGCCAGCGGCCACCACACCGGGGTCGGAAACCACCAGCACCTTGCGCGCGCCGAAGTTGCTGGCGCAGGTGCCGACACTGTGGCGGCAACCGGCACCGAAGATGATTTCAGGGGAAACGAATTTACGCTGGAGGCTGATATTCGGGCTCATCACCGTGGCCTTTATTATTTTTTGTAACAACCGCGCAAGCCTACTGGATTGGTCGGGTAAAGCAATGCGCCCAAGGCATGGCCCGCTTCGCTTGCCTTCCCTGGTGCGTGCCGTTCAAAGCAACCGCTGGTAGAAGCGCCATTCGCGTTCGAGCGCGTCAGCCAGATTCACCGCATCGCGAAAGCCATGGCGCTCTTGCGGGTAGAGCCGATACGCCACCTCGACGCCGCCGGCTCGCAACTTTGCCACCATGGACTCGGTCTGTTCGGGCAGCACCACGGCATCCTGGCCGCCCTGGAAGAAAATCACCGGCGCCGTGATGCGCTCGGCATTGCGCAGTGGCGCGCGTTCGTCGTAGCGCTCAGGATTCTTCTGCGGATCGCCGATCAGCCAGTCCAGATAGTCTGCCTCGAACTTGTGCGTGACGCGGCGCAGTGCCAGCGGATCGCTGACGCCGTACAGGCTGGCGCCGCCGCGAAACAGGTCGCTCGCCACCAGCGCACAGAGCGCCGTGTAACCGCCTGCACTGGAGCCCCGGATGAACACCCGCGACGGGTCGATCTGCCCGCCAGCCGCCAATGCGTGAACAGCCTGGCAGGCGTCCTCCACATCCAGCACGCCCCACTGCTCGCGCAACCTGTGCCGGTAGGCACGCCCGAAACCGCTGCTGCCACGGTAGTTCACATCGACCACGGCAAAGCCGCGCTGGGTCCAGAACTGGATGCGCGGATCGAACACCGGATAACAGGCCGAGGTCGGGCCGCCGTGAATGAACACCACCAAAGGTGGCCGCTCGCCCGGCATACCGCAGTACTTAGCATTGTTCGGCAAGTAGAGATAAGCGTGGGCGGACTCGCCCTGCCCCGTGGGGAAATACAGGCTCTGCGGGCGCGAAAGCTGGGTGTCGGGCAGCGGCTGTTCACCACCGGCCAGGACGCTGGTTTCGCCACTGTCGCGGTCGATCTTCAGCACCGAGGCGGTGCGATCCGCCGAGCCTGCGATGCAATAGAAGGAGCGCTCGTCGACCGCCAGCTGGCGACAGCGGGAATAGTCCGCGGCCAGCTGACGTAGGCCATGGGCGCCCTGTTCGAAGAGCAGGCCGAAGCCGTCGCGCATCCGCGTCAGCAACAGCCCGCTGCCAGCCAGGGGTTGATAGCTGATCGTGCCCAGCTGCCAGGGCGCCGGGGCGCAGTCGAACCCCGTATGCGTCTCAGCACTTTCCTGTTCGTACGGCTCGAACCGCCCTGCACGCTCGCGCCAGGGCTGCCACCCACCATCGCGATCGCTCAGGCAATAAAGAGTCCCGTCCTCGGCAAAACGCGGCTCCTGCAACGATTCCTGCCCATCGGCACCGGCCAGGCAGAGAACATGTCCCCAATGCCCGTCGACCGTGCGCTCGGCACAGCACAAGCGGGTTGCAGTCCAGGGCTGTTCGGGGCGGCTCCATTCGATCCAGGCCAGGCGTCCACCTTCCGGATCGAGCGCGGGCGAGGAATAGAAATCGGCCCCCTCGACCAGCACGCGCCGCTCGCCGCCATCGAGGGCGAGGCTCACCAGACGGTGCTCGACGCCCGGCTCGCCATGGCGCTCTTCCAGGGCGACGATGACATTGCCGCGACGATCGAACTGCAGGTCGCCGTAGCGACACTCCAGGTTCCGGCTCAGCGCGACCGGCTCCTGCTGGCACAGGTCCTGGATATAAATCTGCTGATCCGCCTCGTTGGCGAAGGCAACCCCCTGCGCGGTCAGGCAGAAGGCGCCACCGCCGTATTCATAGACGCGGCTGCGCAGCGAGAAGCCGGCCGGCGTCAGGCAGTTCGCCTGCCCTTCCCGCCAGTACCAGAGCGTGCAACGCGCATCCGCCGGGTCGTACTCGATCCAGAACAGCCCGCCATGACCGGCCCGCAACTCGGCGAAGTCTCGGCTGGCGGCGGCAGCCCGCTCGGCGCTCCATTCGCTGGGCCAGGAACCATAGGGGATAGCGGTTTTGCTCATGCTTGCATCCATCGTTCAGCGGCCCGGCCAGCGCCGGGTTCAGACCTTGAGGATGAGCCTCGAGGCCTTTTCGTTGCGGTAGCGCAGTTGATCGAGGCCCGGCGCATCCTGCTCGGCCTGCTGGCGCGCGGCGAGGATGACGCCGTGCTGCGCCGACTTGCTGCACACCGGGTCGGCATTCGCAGCGTCGCCGGTGAGCATGAACGCCTGGCAACGGCAGCCACCGAAGTCCTGTTCCTTCTCGTCGCAACTGCGGCAGGGTTCGGGCATCCAGTCGTAGCCGCGAAACTTGTTGAAGCCGAAGGAATGCCGCCAGATGTATTCGATGCTGTGCTCGCGCACGTTGGGAAACTCCACCGGCAGCTGGCGCGCGCTGTGGCACGGCAATGCGGTGCCGTCGGGAGTGACGTCGAGGAAAAGGTTGCCCCAGCCGCTCATGCACGCCTTGGGGCGCTCTTCGTAATAGTCGGGCGTCACGAAGATCAGCTTGCAGGGATGATTCTCGGCAGCGAGCCGCTCGCGCCACTGGTTGGTGATGCGTTCGGCCCGCTCCAGTTGCGCCTTGCTCGGCAACAGGCCGGCGCGGTTCAGCTCAGCCCAGCCGTAGAACTGGCAGGTGGCCAGCTCGACGAAATCCGCTTCCAGCTCCAGGCACAGCTCGATGATGCGCTCGATGTTGTCGATGTTGTGCCGATGGGTGACGAAGTTGAGCACCATCGGGTAGCCATGCCGCTTCACCGCGCGGGCCATTTCCAGCTTCTGCGCGAAGGCCTTCTTCGAGCCGGCCAGCAGGTTGTTCACCTCTTCGTCGGCAGCCTGGAAGCTGATCTGGATATGGTCCAGCCCGGCTTCGGCGAAGCGGGCGATCTTCTCTTCGGTCAGGCCGATGCCCGAGGTGATCAGGTTGGTGTAGTAACCCAGCCCGCGGGCCGCCTCGATCAGCTCGGCCAGGTCCTGGCGCACCAGCGGCTCGCCACCGGAAAAGCCCAGCTGCGCCGCGCCCATCTCCCGCGCCTGGCGGAACACCTCGATCCACTCGGCGGTACTCAGCTCCTCATGGCTGCGAGCGAAATCCAGCGGGTTGGAGCAGTACGGGCATTGCAGCGGGCAGCGGTAGGTCAGCTCGGCGAGCAGCCACAGCGGCGGACCGGGCTCGTAGCCGGGCTTAACGAAGCTCGATCCAGAACCGTTCAACGGCCACCTCCACGAACGCCAGGATGTCTTCTTCGATGCCCTCCGCGCCGGGAAAGCTTGCCTGGAGCTCGGCAACGATGCCGCCCACCGAGCGCGCGCCATCGACCCGCTTGAGGATCTCGGCGGCGCTGTCGTTGAGCTTGATCATGCCCTCCGGATAGAGCAGCACGTGGCAGCCTTGCGCCGGCTCGAACTGGAAGCGGTAGCCGCGGCGCAAGGTCGGGACTTTCGGCAGGATGTTCTCGGTCATGTCGGGTCACTCGCCAAAGGTCGAAGAATGGGAAGTCCGCGTGGCGCTCTCCCACATGGAATGCTTATCCACCCTACGCCGTTTTCCGGCGAGGGGATATCCGCCGTCACAGCTCGATACCTTTGTGCCAGATTCGCTCACGGGTGACGGTGTGGTACGGCGGGCGGTCCAGCTCGTAGGCCATGCTCATGGCATCGAGCATGCTCCACAACACGTCCAGCTTGAACTGCAGGATGTTCAGCATTCGTTCCTGCGCGTCGAGCGTGCGGTAATGCCCGAGGGTGATGCGCAAGCCGTGCTCGACATCGCGCCGCGCTTCCTTCAGGCGCTTGCGGAAATAGTCGTAACCGGACGCCTCGATCCAGGGGTAATGCTGCGGCCAGGCATCCAGGCGCGACTGGTGGATGGTCGGCGCGAAGAGTTCGGTCAGCGAGCTGCTCGCCGCTTCCTGCCAGGAAGCGCGACGCGCGAAGTTGACGTAGGCGTCCACCGCGAAGCGCACGCCGGGCAGCACCAGCTCCTGCGACAGCACCTGCTCGCGGTCGAGCCCCACCGCCTCGGCCAGTCGCAGCCAGGCCTCGATGCCGCCCTCCTCGCCGGGCGCGCCGTCATGGTCGAGGATGCGCTGGACCCACTCGCGGCGCGCATCGCGATCCGGACAGTTGGCCATGATCGCCGCATCCTTCAGCGGTATGCAGACCTGGTAGTAGAACCGGTTGGCCACCCAGCCCTGAATCTGCTCCCGGGTAGCCTGCCCGGCGTACATCGCTCGATGGAAAGGGTGATGGATATGGTAGTAGTCGCCCTTGGCACGCAGCGCCTGTTCGAATTCGGCTGGGGTCATCGCTGGCAGGGTCATCGCGGCTTCCTTTGCGGCGCCCCGCAGGCGGGACGGCGGTTGCTCTGTAGAGTGCGCGCTGCGCACCGGCTGTGAAGGCTTGGCACTACAACTCGATGCTCATGCCATCGAAGGCCACTTCGATGCCGTGCTCGTCGAGCATGGCGCGTTCGGGCGAGTCCTGGTCGAGTATCGGGTTGGTGTTGTTGATATGGATGAGGATCTTGCGCGCTGCCGGCAGGCCGTCGAGCACCTCGATCATGCCGCCCGGGCCGCTCTGGGGCAGATGACCCATTTCGCTGCCCAGCTTGTCGCCGACCTCACGCACGCGCATTTCGTCGTCGCGCCAGAGCGTGCCATCCACCAGCAGACAATCGGCGCCGCGCATGGTGCCCAGCAGCGCCTCGCTCACCTGGCCCAGGCCCGGCGCATAGAACAGCTTGCCGCCGGTGCGGCGGTCTTCGATGAACAGGCCGATGTTGTCGCCCGGATGCGGATCGTTGCGGTGCGGCGAATACGGCGGCGCCGAGCTGCGCAGCGGAATCGGCGTGATGACGAGATTCGGACAGGCCGGGATGACGAAGCTGCCGTCCAGCGCGATGGGGTTCCACTTCAGGCCGCCGTTCCAGTGCTCGAGCATGTTGAACAATGGAAAGCCCGTGGTCAGGTCCTGGTGGACCATCTCGGTGCACCAGACTTCATGCGGGCAGCCTTCGCGCAAGGTCAGCAGGCCGGTGGTGTGATCGATCTGGCTGTCGAGCAGGATGATCGCGCCGATCGCTGTATCGCGCGGCTTGCGCGCCGGCTGCAGGGCGGGAAAGGCCTCCAGTTGCGCACGGATGTCCGGCGACGCATTGCAGAGAATCCAGTCCACGCCGTTGTCGCTGATGGCGATGGACGACTGGGTACGCGCCTGGCCGCGCAAGGTGCCGGCGCGCAGGCCCGCACAGTTGGTGCAGTTGCAGTTCCACTGAGGAAAACCACCGCCCGCAGCGGAACCGAGAATCTGGATGAACATGGAACCCTCCCCGATCAAGGCCCCGGCCGAAGCCGGGGCGGAACAGTCAACGATTGGCGAAGTACATCGTCACTTCGAAACCAATACGCAGATCGCTGTACTCGGGTTTAGTCCACATGGCTCGGTCCTCAGTTCTTATGGTGATGCCGGAAACGCCCGGCAACTTCATTAAGCACCCTGCCCGCAGTCAGCAGAATGGTACTTTGGAACGAGATTTCGACCTGCCTTGGTAGTGGCCCGGTGCCTCGCGGGCCGCCCGCCTGGAACAAAAAAAACGCGGCCAGAAGCCGCGCTGCGTAACGAGCCACCCGGGCGTCACGGGGATGACGGCCCGGCGAGGCTCGGCACCATGGGTGCCTGCCAAAGTAACCGGCGTCTAGGGTCTGTTCCCGCTTCGTACGCGTCCGCGCCGGAGCCTGTTTTTGCGCGAGGCAAGGCGCGAGGAGTGAAGTTTGGTCGTTCCAAATGAGCGACGAGAAACGCCGCATCGCGCAAAAACAGGCCCGGCCCGAAGGGTTGCGCGGCAAATGTCGCCATGCGGCGTTGCGGAACTTGGCAAGGGAGCGACCATTGCCTGCGTCCCGCGCCTTGCCTGGCGCCATTTGTCGCAGCAACGCGGAGTGCGACGAAACGGGAACAGACCCTAGGGAGCGCACGCCGGTGCCCATCCAGTCAGAAGAAACCGAGCGGATTGATGTCATAGCTGATCAGCAGGTTCTTGGTCTGCTGGT
>NZ_RFFL01000029.1 GCF_003696285.1 Stutzerimonas nitrititolerans | reverse complement strand
CAAGAAAAGAAGAGGGCTCCTAGAGCTGATGCGCCAACATCAGCCCTAGGCGCCAACCTGCAGAGCGAACCTGCAAGCCAGCCAAGGCCCCCCGCACTCGCGAGTGCCGGGCGAGCCTAGCAGATACCAGAAGGCTTTGCAGATGATGAGAGATTGCCGATGTGGCAAGTGCAACAGACTTCTCGCCCGCGTGGGTGAGTACAGCAGTATCCAGATCAAGTGCTCGCGTTGCGGGACCTTGAATCACTTGAAGACCGAGAGTCTCGTCACCTCGCCAGTGAGCGATCAGGAAGCGGCTCAAGCCGCCATTCAAATCAATCATTGAGGAACGAACTCATGAAAGCATCTCGTAAATTCTTTGCTCTGGCTGCCCTGGCCGTCGCTGGAGCGGCGTCGCTGCATACTTCGGTAGCCATGGCCGACACGGTCGTCCAGTGCAACAACATTTCACGCCCGGCCGGCTATCTGACGGTCGAAACTGACATCCCCAACCCTACCTGCGTGACCTACAAGGCGAACAAGTACCAGACTCCTCAAAACGGTCTGACCATCGTTTACCCGGCTGAGCTGCCGACTCTCGACGCGCAGTTCGGGGTCACGAGCGTTACGGGCACGATGTATTCGCCGCGTTACGTGATCGGGCAGATCGTGGATAAGGGCGTTTACTGCGCCTACAAGATGTCCTCCTACAACTACGTTGCGGTATCCAACGGGTACCTGGGCGTGTGTGCAGGCGGTTCGGGCGTTCCCAACTCGGTGAAGATGCACAAGCTGCTGAAGGCCGAGGTCAAGGGCTCGGCAGGATCGCCTGCGAAGTTGACGATCAACCTCAATCCGGCGGTGAGCGGCACCTTCAACTATGCGGTGCGTACCACGGCAACCCTGAACGGTGCGTCTACCAAGGTCGTGAAGACCGGCCTTACTGGCAACAAGGGTTACACGCTGAGTGAGCTGGCTCCGACGCTGGTTACCAAGGCTCAGCAGGGTGCAACCTTCAGCTTTGAAACCGAAGTGTTCGGTGGCCCGACTTCCATGGCGATGGAAACTGTTACGGCTACTGGTGCTCAGCTGATCGGCAAGTAACCGAGCTGCTGTGCAGAAGCCCTGGGTCGTCCAGGGCTTTTTATTTTCTTCATTGGGTGGCGGGCGAACTGATCAACGCGTGCTGCTGTGTGCAGCAGGCGCCCTGTTGAGTTCGCGTTGATCCAGTATCGCCGATGCAAGCAGCGGGCCGCTGCTGGTTGGCGTAGATCGATAGGTGTGCCGCGGAGACCTGCGGCATCCGCTCTCAAAAATTGTTGAGTGCGGCTTGGATTTGATCAGCGTACTGCGCCAGATTGTCTAGCTCGCTATCAAGGTGGGTCCCGTTTGTTGGTGCGGCTGCAACCCGTGCGGCGATCAATTCAAGTGCGGCTGCCACCGCAATAGAACGCTTACGCGCCGCGGACGCGTGCTCATACGAGGCATTTGTGTTACCGGCTAGAGCCATCGTTATTTCGCTCATGCGAGCTTCTCCTGATCGAGATGGTGGTCAGACTTACATGACGGCAGTTTGCCGCATTTCAATCCCCTGTTCGAAGCTTTCTTGCTGCCAGGAACGATGAGGCACAGGCAATGCCAGTTAGACCTCCGCGTATGTGCGCTGAACCGGGATGCTCGAGGCCGTCCACTCCCGGCTCCCATCGTTGCAGGACGCACAAGGCACAAGTAGACGCCAGGCGAACCGAGCAACGAAAGGCGGCCCACCGCGACTACAACCTTCGCCGAGACGAGTCAGACGGCTTCTACAAGACCGAGCGCTGGAAGAAGCTGAGCGCTTACTACCGCAAGCGTTATCCGGTATGTGAGTACTGCAACAACGCCGCGAGCGATATCACCGACCACGTCAAGCCCTACAAGACGCATCCTGAGCTGGGCCTGGAGTGGGACAACCTGCGGGCCTTGTGTAGGCCTTGCCACAACCGAATAGGCGAGCAGATCGGATTGGCTGGCCGCCAGGACGGAACCACCCGCAGGGGGTAGGGCGGGTCGAAAGTCTGTTGAAAATCGGCGCCCGAACGACGGGGGGAGCCAAATTTTCACACCGTCAAAATTCATATTTGAAAGTCTGAGGTAGCGAGATGGCACGCAAGCCGACCGCTCCGCACCTCAAGGTCCTGCAAGGCACCAGCCGCCCGGATCGCGAAGTGCCGGATGCGCCCGAGTACGACCTGATCGAGGAGTTTCCCGATCCACCTATCCACCTGAATGCCGATGGNGTGCCGGATGCGCCCGAGTACGATCTGATCGAGGAATTTCCCGATCCACCTATCCACCTGAATGCCGATGGCGCTGACATGTGGAACCGTCTTGGTCCGCAGTTGGTGGCAGCGCGCGTACTGCAGGTCGTCGACCTGTTTTCGCTCGAGCAGCTGTGCTTCTCCTGGCAGCGGTTCCGTATGAAGGCGAAAGCCGGCATGGAGATGACCGCCGCAGAAGACACGGCGCTCAAGGCACTATTTTCAGAGTTCGGCATGACGCCTGCCAGCCGCCGCAAGGTAGCGTCTGGCGGCGAGAAGCCGGCCGGCAACAAATTCGCGTCGAACGGAAGACCTCAGAAGGCATAACCATGGCGAATGATCGCGACTACGTACAGATCGCGATCGAGTACGCCAAAGGTGCAATCGCCGACAGGAAACGCAAGAAGCACGGCAAACTGATCCGCCAGGCCGCAAAGCGGTTTCTGGATGATCTCAAACGCGCCAAGAAGAAAGACTGCCCGTTCATCTTTGACCACTGGCATGCCAACGACCCATGCGACTTCATTGAGAAGCTGCCACACGTCGAAGGCAAATGGGATAAGCCAGAGATTGTGATGCACCCGTCCCACATCTTCTTCGTAGTCCAGCTGTTCGGGTTCCGAAAGCGAGAAGGCGAAGAGATAGAGGGGTGGGGTTACTTCCGGCCGCGGCGATTCACCTCTGCACTGTTCGCGGTGGCGCGCAAGAACGCCAAGTCGACGCTGTCATCCGGAATCCTTCTGTACTGCGAATGCTGTGAGCCGGAAGAGGGCGCCCAGGTCATCAGCGCAGCGACCACGTTTCCGCAGGCGTCGATCATCTTCAACACTGCCAAGCGGATGGTTGAGAAAACGGCGGACCTGCGCGATGCCTTCGGGCTCGAGGTTTGGGCCAAAGCCATCAGTCGTGCTGAAACCGGCGCGACCTTCAAGCCGATCCATGCCAAGGCCTCGACACAGGACGGCCTGAACCCTTCGCATGTTGGGCTCGATGAGATCCATGCCCACAAGTCGGCTGATCTGCTCAACGTCCTGACGTCGGCCGCTGGCGCGCGCAGCAATCCTCTGTGGCTCTACACCACGACCGAGGGCTACACCAACCCTGGCCCTTGGGCTGAAATCAGGATGTTCGCCAAGAAGCTGCTGGCGGGGTTGTTCAACAACACTGCCGACCACTTCCTGGTGGTGTTTTACGCGGTGGACGAAGAAGACAAGTCTGCAGGAATCAAAGCTGACGAGGAGTTCGACGAGCGAGTCTGGATCAAGGCCAACCCGCTGATGGATGTGAACCCGCACCTGCTTGCCGCCATCCGCAAAGAAGCGGTCGAAGCCAAGCAGATGCCCTCGAAGCTGGCTGAGTTTCGAATCAAGCGTCTGAACCGCCCGGCCTCAACTGCTGATGGCTGGGTCGATCTCAATAAGTGGCAGGCGTGCGGCGGAGAGGTCGATCTCGAGTGGCTGCGGGACTTCCCTTGCTGGGGTGGGCTCGATCTGGCGAGTACTTCTGACCTTTGCTCGTTCCGCCTGGTATGGCTGGTCGAAGGTGTTTATTACACCTACGGCTGGCGCTGGGCGCCTGAGAGTGCGGTCGCCTACCGGACCGAGCGCGGAACCGTCCCCTACCAGTCATGGGTAGAAGCTGGCCTGCTCAAGCAGACCGAGGGCAACGTCACTGACTACGCGGTGATCGAGGCCGACGTTCTAGCGGTATGTGAGGAATTTAACGTCCAGGCGATCGCCTATGACCGCTGGAACGCCAGCGACCTGGTAAACCGGCTGATGGCGGCAGAGCTGCCAATGATCGAGTTCATTCAGGGGCCTCGTTCGTATCACCCAGCAATGCAGGCGCTCGAAATGGCCTACATGTCGGGAAGGTTCGCCCATGGCGGCGACCAACTTCTGAACTGGTGCGCCTCGAACCTGATAGCACGGCGCGACGACAACCTGAATATGGCGCCCGACAAGAAGCGTAGCGCCGACAAGATCGATGACATGGCCGCGCTGTTANGGCGACCAACTTCTGAACTGGTGCGCCTCGAACCTGATCGCCCGGCGTGACGACAACCTGAATATGGCGCCGGACAAGAAGCGTAGCGCCGACAAAATCGATGACATGGCCGCGCTGTTGATGGCGATTGGTGTCTCGAACGTCGAATCCGAAGAAGCGGATGACGACGACTTCATGAACGCAATACGGAATCCACTGATCGCATGAGCGCACTGACTGCTTTTCTGCTGGCATCGCTGGCCGGCTTCGGCCTGCTGTGCGCTGGCGTCTGGATGCTGGCCGGCACCGCCTGGGCGTTGCTCGCTGGCGCTTTCTCAATGTTCTGCGTGGCTGGCTTCATTCGTCGAGGAATAACCAGTGAGTAAATCCCTAGTGCACGCAATGAGCCGCGCTGCGGCGCGCCCCTCGGCGAGCATTGGAGGCTGGTTCGGCAAGACGATCCGTCTTTCGGATGGCGGTTTCTGGCAGAGCTTTCTCGGTTCTCAATCGAGCAGCGGCAAGACGGTCAACGTTGACAATGCGATGCGCCTGTCTGCGGTGTGGGCGTGTGTCCGCATTATTTCAATGTCGGTTGCTGGCCTGCCGCTGAGCATCTATCAACGACAGCCGGACGGTGGCCGAGAGAGCGCTCGCACCTTCCCCCTGTATGACGTCGTCCACAACAGTCCAAACGAGGACACGACAGCCTTCCATTTCTGGCAATCAGTCGTTGCGTCGATGCTGCTGTGGGGTAACGCCTACTGCGAGATTCACCGCAGTGCTGGGCGGGTGATCGCTCTCGACTTCCTGATGCCGTCCAGGATCCGTCTTGAGACGGACGACAACGGCCGGCTCGAATACTGGTTCCGCCCGAAGAAGGGCGAGCCGCGTCAGATCCAGCGCGAAAACATGCTGCACATTCCGGCTTTTACGCTAGACGGAAAAGTAGGGCTCTCTGCCATCCGGTACGGTGCAGATGTGTTCGGCGCTGCAATGTCAGCTGACGACGCAGCCAATGGCACGTTCCGGAACGGCATGATGCCGACCGTGGCTTTCAAGGTTGATCGCGTGCTCAAGCCTGAGCAGCGAGATGACTTCCGCGCATACGTTCAGACCGTCTCAGGCGCAATGAACGCCGGAAAGTCTCCGGTGCTTGAGGCTGGCGTGACGCCTGAGATGATCGGAATCAACCCGGTCGACGCTCAGCTCCTAGAGTCACGCGGACACAGCATCGAAGAGATTTGCCGCTGGTTCGGTGTGCCGCCCTGGATGGTGATGAAAACCGACAAGGGGAGCAACTGGGGAACGGGTCTTGAGCAGCAACAGATCGCCTTCCTGACCTACTGCATCATGTCCTACACCGCGCCGATCGAGCAGTGCGTGAACAAGAAGCTCCTCAGCGCCGTAGATCGCATCAAGCATTACGCCGAGTTTTCACTTGAAGCATTCCTTCGCGCCGACAGCGCCGGCAGGGCGGCTTACCTCAGCACAATGTCGCAGAACGGGTTCATCACCCGAAACGAAGGCCGGGTGAAGGAGAACCTGCCGCGTATGCCAGGCGGCGATGTGCTGACGGTGCAATCGAACCTGGTCCCACTGGATCAGCTCGGCAAGCAAGACGATGGGCAATCCGTGCGGGCGGCCCTGATGAACTGGTTACAGCCAGACAAAAAACCTCAGGAGTAACCCATGCAGCTCAAAATCCAGTCTCGCGGCTTGCGCAGCGAGCTAAGCCCTCGTGCGCTCGAAAAATGGAATCCGGCCATCCAGGCAGCGGTGGAAAGCACTTCTGACACCATCACCGTCTACGGCGTGATCGGTGAAGACTGGTANAGGAGTAACCCATGCAGCTCAAAATCCAGTCTCGCGGCCTGCGCAGCGAGCTGAGCCCTCGTGCGCTCGAAAAATGGAATCCGGCCATCCAGGCAGCGGTGGAAAACACCTCCGACACCATCACCGTCTACGGCGTCATCGGTGAAGACTGGTACGGCGAAGGTGTGACGCTGAAGCGTATCGACGCAGCCCTTCGGGCCATCGGCGAGCGCGACGTCACCGTCTATATCAACTCCCCCGGCGGCGACATGTTCGAAGGCATCGCCATCTACAACCGCCTTCGCGAGCACAGCCACAAGGTAACGACCAAGGTCCTCGGTATGGCCGCCAGCGCCGCCTCTGTGATTTACCTGGCTGGCGCAGAGCGGCAAGTCGCAAGCAGCGCTTTCCTGATGATCCACAACTGCTGGACCTTCCTCGCTGGCAACCGCCACTACCTGCGCGACGTTGCCGATGACATGGAAGAGTTCGACGCCGCCATGGCAGACCTCTATGCCGAAACGAGCGGCCAGTCCGTCGAGAGCATGGCCGAGATGATGGATGACGAAACCTTCATCCGCGGCAAGCGTGCCGTCGAGATCGGTCTGGCTACCGGCCTTCTAGCCGCCGACGAGATCACCCAACGCGAAACAGAAGAGACCCAGCAGAGCAATGCGCTCAAGGCGCTGGACGTCGCCCTGGCTAAGGCCGGGGTGCCCCGATCTGAGCGCAAATCCATGATTTCCAGCATCAAGTCCAGCACGCCTCGCGCTGCTGGCGGGGACAAGCCGCGCGCTGTCCCGACCGATACGCC
>NZ_RFFL01000028.1 GCF_003696285.1 Stutzerimonas nitrititolerans | reverse complement strand
GGCAAGGTGCTGTGCACGGATCTGCCCTGGCAGGGCATCAACGAAGACCAGAACCTGGGCATCGCCATCACCCGCCGTGCGCTGGAAGCCCCGCTGCGCGCCATCGTGGCCAACGCCGGTGAAGAACCGAGCGTGATCGTGGCCAACGTCAAGGCCGGCGAAGGCAGCTACGGCTACAACGCCGCCACCGGCGAGTTCGGCGACATGATCGCCATGGGCATCCTGGACCCGACCAAGGTGACCCGCTCGGCCCTGCAGCACGCCGCTTCCGTCGCCGGCCTTGCGATCACGACCGAAGTGGTCGTGGCCGAAGTGCCGAAGAAGGAAGAGCCGGCCATGCCGGGTGCTGGCGGTATGGGCGGCATGGGCGGCATGGATTTCTGATCCGGTTGGCCCGGTCGTCAGGGAACCGGACCGCGCCAGCGCGGTCCGATCCCGGCAACGACCCGACATCAAGGCCCCAAGGACGGGGCCGGAGCCCGGCAGCGATGCCGGGCTTTTTGTTGTGCCCGCGCCGCGGCAATGTCTGACGCGAAGATCAGAACGCACCGATACGAACGTGCGAACACAGGCGCAACACTGAGCAGCCGTCCCCGCACCGGAGCGCTGCGTGCCGCGCCTCGCCACATCCCGGCGGCAAGCCGCGGGATGCGCGCCACTGCCGTCCGCCCACACCGGTTCGCGGTACGCGCGCCACGCGCCCGAGCGCACGCTGCTGTACGCGTTGGTAGAGGCGCACTACCCGGACTTCATTGCACGGATCGAAGCGGAGGGCCGCTCGCTGCCCGGGTATGTCCGCGAGGCGTTCGATGCCTACCTGCGTTGCGGCGTACTCGAGCACGGCTTCCTGCGGGTGGTGTGCGAGCACTGCCGTGCAGAGAGGCTGGTGGCCTTCTCCTGCAAGAAGCGCGGGTTCTGCCCGAGTTGCGGCGCGCGACGCATGGCCGAGAGTGCGCGGCACCTGGTCGAGGAGGTGTTCGGCCCGCGGCCTGTGCGGCAATGGGTGCTGAGCTTTCCGTACCCCTTGCGTTTCCTGTTCGCCAGCAAGCCAGAAGCCATTGGCCCGGTGCTGGGCATCGTGCAGCGCGTGATCGCCGGCTGGTTGGCCGATCAAGCCGGCATCGACCGCGCCAGCGCCCAGTGCGGCGCGGTGACGCTGATCCAGCGTTTCGGCAGCGCGCTGAACCTGAACATCCACTTCCACATGCTGTGGCTCGACGGCGTGTACGTGGAAGCCACCGAGCTGCCGCGGCGCGAACTGCGCCTGCACCGCGCCCGTGCGCCCACCACCGCGCAGTTGACCCAGCTGGCAGCTACCATCGCGCACCGGGTGTGTCGGCACCTGACGCGCAAAGGCTGGCTCGAAGGGGAGGGCGAATCGGCCTTCCTGGCAGACAGCGCTGCAGGCGACGACAGCATGGATGGGCTGCGGATGAGTTCGATCACCTACCGCATCGCCACCGGCCGCGACGCTGGCTGCAAGGTCGTCACGCTGCAAACGCTGCCCGGTGACGCCGGTTCGCTGGAGGGCGAAGCCGGCAAGGTCGGCGGCTTCTCACTGCATGCCGGCGTGGCGGCCGAAGCACACGAAAGCCACAAGCTGGAAAAGCTGTGCCGCTACATCACGCGCCCGGCGATCAGCGAGAAGCGGCTGTCGATAGCGCTCCAGGGCAGGGTGCGTTACCAGCTCAAGACCCCGTGGCGCAATGGCACCACGCATGTGGAATGGGATCCGGTGGATTTCATCGCCAAGCTGGCGGCGCTGGTCCCGCCACCTCGCGCGCATCTCACCCGCTTCCACGGCGTATTCGCCCCGAATGCAAACCTGCGTGCGCAGCTGACGCCCTCGGGGCGCGGCAAGCGGCCTGCGGGCGATGCGGCGCCAGTGGACGTCAGCGCCCACGACGCGCCGCGCAGCCCCGAGGAGAAGCGCCGTGCGATGAGCTGGGCGCAACGGCTCAAGCGGGTCTTTTCCATCGACGTCACCGCCTGCGTCCACTGCGGTGGCACCGTGCGGATCGTCGCCAGCATCGAGGAACCCACCGCCATCCGCGCCATCCTCGCCCACTTCGAGAAGCACGGCGCGCGGGAAGAAGCGCACTACAGGCCCGCAGCGCGCGCGCCGCCAGTGCAAGCCGCGTGACGATCTGCCGGCTGCACAGCCGACGGCGAAACCGGAATCCGAGCCGATGCGGCCACGATCCGCAGGGCGGCGCTCGGCCCGCTGTCGGGAATCAGCGAAGCATGGCTGCTGACAACGCCGCTGCGTGGCCCCGCGATGCCGAAATCCCACTCACAGACGTCCGATCCGTGCCCAAAACGGGGCTTGCGCGACCGCCGCCTACCCAGCAGACTGCCCGAAAAGGGCGTTTGAACTTCCTATACGCAAGGAACGTCTCGCCTGCCAAATCGGGCCATGTGACGGCTGACCGCTTGGCGAGCGGATGCCGTTCCGGTAGCACCGCCAAGAGCGGTTCGGTCCATGTGCGACGGGAATGGCAGTCGGGTGGTTGGGGCGTGCCCGCGACGAACGCCACGTCCAACCTGCCGGCGCGAAGCTGCACCACCGCTTCACGGGCCGGGCCTTCGGCGATCTCGACTTCAACATCGGGGTAATCCTTGCGGTATTGGCCGATCAGCTTTGCGAGGAAGCTATGCGGAATCAGGGCATGGATACCGATACGAAGCCGGCCGCTTTCTCCGGCTGCCGCCATGCCGGCGGTTTTCACCGCATGGTCGAGTTGGTCAATACCTACGGCTATCCGCTCGACGAAATGGCGTCCGGCCTCGGTCAGCCGAACGCCGCGCGCATGACGCTCGAACAAGAGGATGCCGAGGTCTTCTTCCAGTGCCTTCACGCGGGCGCTGACGCTGGACTGTGCAACGCCGAGCGCGTTGGCGGCGTGACGGAAGTTGAGATATTCGGCGACAGCGAGAGTGTGAACTAAGGTCATCATTGGCACTCGCCCCGAAAGGAGATGATTGCTCAACAGATTTAATCCGTCATTTCTCCTAAGTCTACGCATGCCAAATCGCCATGACTAAATCACAATGAAGTTGCGAATGGTCTGCGTAGTATTGGCAGACATATTAAATAGAGGATCGCGCCGACAATCCAAACCCAACCGTTCCATGCCCCGGCGGTGGCAGAATAGAGTGCTGTGAAGCCAAGCGGTCCTGCGATAGAGCTTAGATTGGTGAGGCTCGTTAGCGTTCCTTGCAAAGCCCCTTGCTTGTTACTGCTGACATTGTTTGAGAGCATTGCCTGCAAGGCCGGCATGCCAACACCCCCGGCGGCAAGCAGCAACAGAATCGGGAACACCATCCATCCCTGCGTGGCAAAAGCCAGAAGAACGAAGCCAGTCGCATCCGCAGCCATGCCAAACAGCAGCGTGCGCCGCTCTCCAAGCCGGCTTGAAAGCGGGCCGGTAACAAACGCTTGGAAGATCGCATGTGTTGCCCCAAACGCCGCGAGCGACAAACCAACGGTCGCGGTGTTCCACTGAAAACGGTCCTCGCCATATATGACCCATAGGGCTGCAGGCACTTGGCCGATCAGTTGAATAATGAAGAAAACTGCGAAAAGCGCACCTAGCCCGCGCAATGCATCATCCAGCCGTAACAGAACGAATGGTTTGATGCGAACCGGCTTTCCGGTCCCGCCATGGCTGTGATGAGTCTCCTTGAGGAAAATGCAGGCAAGCAGGAACGCGAACCCGTTGAGAAGGGCGGCGGCGATAAACGGGGCATGAGCAGAGATACCACCGAGCATGCCACCAAGTGCTGGCCCGGCAATCATGCCCGCCCCATAACAGGCCCCCATGTAGCCGAACCAGCGTGCGCGAGAACCTTCCCCCGTCGAATCGGCAATGGTTGAGGCTGCTACAGCTCCGGTTGCGCCCGTGACGCCGGACACGAGTCGGCCGATATAGAGCACCCATAAGACCGGCGCTGATGCCATAATCGTGTAATCGACTGCGGCTCCTGCAAGAGAAGCCAGAAGTACCGGACGCCGACCGTAAGAATCCGAAAGCTGTCCAAGCATGGGCGCGAAGACGACCTGCATCAATGCATAGAGCGACAGCAAGGCACCATAGTGTCCAGCGACCTGCTCTGCTGGCACAAGCTCACGCAGAAGCGTCGGAAGGACGGGCATGATGAGGCCGAGACCCATGGCGTCAAGACCCACGATCAGCAGGGCAATGACGGCAGAGCTGCGCACCTGAAACTCCAGCGCCGCTCAATGGAGCGACTTTATCAACGATAAGGAGATGGAAATATAACTTATCGGTGATAAATTGTCAAGCACTGGCGAAGGAACGTGAATGACCAAACTGGACAAGGGCACCGTGATCGCGGCGGCGCTAGAGCTGTTGAACGAGGTTGGCATGGACAGCCTGACGACGCGGAAGCTCGCTGAACGCCTCAAGGTTCAGCAGCCTGCGCTTTACTGGCATTTCCAGAACAAGCGAGCGCTGCTTGATGCGCTCGCCGAGGCGATGCTGGCGGAACGCCATACCCGCTCGCTACCCGAAGAGAATGAGGACTGGCGGGTGTTCCTGAAAGAGAATGCCCTGAGCTTCAGAACGGCGTTGCTCTCTTATCGGGACGGCGCGCGTATCCATGCCGGCACTCGACCGACAGAACCGAATTTTGGCACCGCCGAGACGCAAATACGCTTTCTCTGCGCGGAGGGCTTTTGTCCGAAGCGCGCCGTTTGGGCGCTCCGGGCGGTCAGTCACTATGTGGTCGGTTCCGTTCTCGAGCAGCAGGCATCTGATGCCGATGAGAGAGTTCCGGACAGGCCAGATGTGTCCGAGCAAGCACCGTCGTCCTTCCTGCACGATCTGTTTCACGAGTTGGAAACAGACGGCATGGATGCTGCGTTCAACTTCGGACTCGACAGCCTCATCGCTGGTTTCGAGCGGCTGCGTTCATCTACAACAGATTAGAGGCTTATGCCCCTTTGCCGCCCCAACTGCCACGACACCGATCCGCTTTGCACGATGCCCATGACCTCACGGCCGAGCTGGCGGTCGATGACCGGCCGCCACGGGACAAGGGAAATGAGCGGTATCTTGCCAGACAGGATACCGCCATTCACGAGGTTTCGAAGATTATTGCGCCGCATCGGAGCGGGCTTGCTTCCAGTCGTCGGCTAGACGACTGGCGACTTCTCGGTGGCAGCATCACGGGATCGAAGGAGCGCCAGCCCCAACGACACCAGCACTGCCATTGCCGTGGCGTAACAAATCACGGGCCACGCTGTATCGCCGTTTAACAGCGTCACCGCCAATGTCCCGACGATACTGACTATCAGGCTTTGGATGCAGAAGTAGAACGCAACCGCTGATCCAGCGATGTCGTCGAACTGCGCAAGTGCGCCGTTGGCGGTAACGGACACCGTGAAGACAATGCCGACCGCGACAACCCACATCGGCAGGATGAAGCTGAAAAATGACGGCGATCCGAAAAGTTGGCCGATCCCCAACAGGATCGCGCCGGAAACGAGCAACGCCATCCCGCGCGCTACGCATCCCGCGATACCCCATTTGGCAACGAAGGACTTTGCGAAGCGGGTTGTCGTGACCATGACCAGCGCGACAGTCGCGAAGGCCAAGCTAAATCCGATCTCGGAATAGCCGGCTTGGCCTATGAGAACACGGGGGGCTGTCGAGAAGAAAACGAAGAATGTGCCCATGCCGGCACTAAATCCGACCGTGTAAACCCAAAAGGCCGGACTCGCGAAGATCGGCAAAACAGATCGTTGCGTTCTGGCCTGATCCAACGGTCGGGTTTCATGCCACCTGAAACTGGCGTTTAAGAGTGCGAGCGAAGCCAGTGCAGCCAGTGTGATGAAGATCGCCTGCCATCCCCAAAACTCGCCGATCAGCGCACCGGCTATAGGGCCGAGCGCAGGCACGAACGCCAGCATCGAACTGAAAAGGCCGTAGATGACGGCACCTTCGGGACGATTGGCATATACGTCGCGCACGGTCGCGAAGGTGGCCACCAGCATGGCCGATGCTCCAACAGCCTGAACCAGACGAAACGCAACAAAGGCTAATGCAGTTGAAGAACAAGCCGCTCCCAGAGACGCAGCAACGAAAGCCGTTGCGCCTACAAGCAGGATCGGCCGTCGCCCGACGCGATCGGAGAGTGGCCCAAAGATCACTTGGCCCACACCGAGCATCACCATGTAGAGGCTCAACGTGAGTTGGATTATGGATGGAGTCGTGTTCAGGACGCCCGGCATCGCCGGAACGACTGGAAGATAAATATCCATCGCCAGCGAGGCGAGGATGTCGAAGGGAGCCATAAGCAGCAAGGCTGCCGGCAGCGTATAGGCCCACGCGGGGCGTGTGGTGGTCATGACGAATCAACCGCTCGATTAAGGATACCGGGCAGCGTCTGCTCGTCAGCAATCAGATGGGATTGGTCTTACAGAGCGCCGCAACAACAATTCTGATGTTGCGGCTTACTTGTCTGCTGACTTGGAATTTCCCATGCTGATGGCTCCACGATTACGAAATTGAATAGCAGCTCTTATCGAATTAGTTGTTGCGTTGCAATGCGGTATCGTTGGCTCCTATAGCCCCAACCCCCGCTGCCGCCCTAACTGCCACGACACCGAACCGCCCTGCATGATACCCGCGACCTCGCGGCCGAGCTGGCGGTCGATGATCGGCCGCCACGGGACAAGGGTGAACTCGTGGCTCTTTTCCACGATGGCGAACTTGCCGCTCGTTAGCTGGACAGTCCCGGTGAACTTGCCGCTGACACTCTCACCATCCTTGGCGGCGCGGAACGGCAGCGCCTTGCCCTCGGCCATCTCCGCACCGGCGCGCGCAACTTCCCGCTCGCGCAGGGTGGCGAGAAGATTGCGCCGGTAGAAGATTCGGCCGTCCCTGTTGCGCGTGGCGTCGCGCTGTTCGATATGATGCTCGCGGCGCTGGTCCATGGCTTCGCGGACCTGTTGCCCGAAGCCGGTCGGCGCAAGGTCGGCCGTTTCGCCATGGACCAATCGCCGGTCCATCCCCGGATCGAGGATGAGCCGGTCGGC
>NZ_RFFL01000027.1 GCF_003696285.1 Stutzerimonas nitrititolerans | reverse complement strand
CGAGTGTTCGAATCACTCCGTCCCGACCAAACAAATCAACGACTTAGGCCGGTAGCGAAAGCTCCGGCCTTTTTCGTGTGAGGACTTTTGCGGGACTCATGTTTCATCCTGCCGTTCTCCTCAATATGGTTAGCGCCGGACCTCGCGCATCCGTCGCCGATATCCTGTTGGCCTCATCGATCAGTTTGCCCAGCTCGGCGGCCGAGTAGTGGCTGGTGATGCTGCCGTTCTTGTGGCCCAGCAGGGCCTTCCTGTCTTCTTCCGTCACCCCGGCTGCCCGCAATCTTCGTCCGAAGGTGTGCTTCAGGTCGTGAATTCTGATCGAGGCGAATCCCGTTGGGGCCGGTCGTTTGAAACGTTCCTGGTATTTCGCCGCGGCCCTTTTTCTCGCCTTCTTCCACGCCGAGTCGTTCATCCTGTGGAAGGACAGCTATCGGCCGATTCTGTTGAAAAAGTAGCTTCAGCAGCAGCCTGCCGATCAAGTGTGCCTGCTGTCGAAGTGGCTGCAAGCCACTTCAAGTTGCCTTCCGGCGTTTCACTGAGCGTCCTTGCTCAGGTTTAAGGGTTAATTTGAGGGTTTCTGCTCTAGCAGGCGTACCTATCCCGTCAGCGGTGGCCCTTGAGGCAAAAGCTTGGCCATGCGGCGCAGGTTCTGCACCATCGCAGCCAAGGTGAATTCGTCAGTGGCACCCGTTAGGCCACGCAGTCGTAAACGGTCGAGTTTCATGATCCGTTTGAGGTGGGCGAAAAGCATCTCTACCTTCTTTCGTTCGCAGCAGCGAGAGACGATGTACTCCGGTGTCTTGGCGATGCGTCGAGCCACGCCGCGGGCAGCCTCATGGATGCTGCGGACGATCTCCGATTCGGCGTATTGGGGCAGCATTTCGCTTTCAACGGGCAGGTGGCGCAGTCGGTTTGGCTGGAGCGGTAAATGATGGTGTTGGCCTTGGTTACCCGAGATCTTTGCTGGGTGAAGGAGCGCCATTCACTGCGTAGCGGTTTGCCGGCTGGGCAGCGATATTCTTGCGCTCGGTCTTGTCCCACACCGGCACATGCGGCTCGATATCCTTTTCTTCGACCATCCAGGCCAGCATCGGGGCAGTGCCATAGGCGGTATCGCCGATAAGGCGTTCCGGTGTGAGGTCGAACTGCGCTTCGACACGCTCGACCATCGTCTTGGTCGAATCGACTTCAGCGGTACGGTGCGCCGGGGTAGCTTCCACGTCCATGATCACACCGTGCTCAGTGTCGATCAGGTAATTCGTGGCGTAGGCAAAAAAGGCCGAGCCGTCTGGCGCCGCTGTCCAACGGGACTGAGGATCAGAGCGAAATTTTCTTAGGAAGAGCTTCAGCCAGCGCCTCTTCATCAAGGGCTTCGAGGTACTCGCGCACAGCGCGGCTGCTGAGTGCTGGAGCGCGCCAATCGACTTCATCTCCTGCTACCCCACGTTGCCGGCTGGCATCCGCCTTGATGATGCTGGCGTCGACAGTGAAACCTTCACCCTTGACCAGACCGGCCGCCATGCAGCGCCGCAGCACTTCATTGAACAACCAGCGGAACAGATCGCTGTCACGAAAACGGCCATGACGATTCTTTGAGAAGGTCGAATGGTTGGGTACTTCGTCTTCCAGACCCAGCCGGCAGAACCAGCGATAGGCCAGGTTCAGGTGCACCTCTTCGCACAATCGCCGCTCGGAACGAATGCCATAGCAGTAACCGACGACGAGCATGCGCACCATCAGTTCCGGGTCAATCGAGGGACGCCCGATGGGGCTATAGAAATCCGCCAGGTAGGCACGCAGATCACTGAGATCCAGACACTGGTCGATGCTGCGCAGAAGATGTTGGGCCGGGACGAGATCTTCCAGATTGAACGAGTAGAACAGGAGCTGCCGTCCTCCCGGTGGCTGTCCCATCATGCTGTTCGCCCCCCACGCTCGCTGACAAAGCAATTTTTTGCCAACGGCATGGGGCGGCCGCTACTTTTTCAACAGAATCGGTCAAAAGCAGTCGCTCGACCAAAACACGTCGCAAGCATGCCTACTTGGTTACAGATTCTTCGCGATCAAGCGCGCAAACTGCGCATCAGCAATCGTCATCTACCGCTCCAAGCGCCTTACCCGTGAGACGCTCGCGAACGTCAGATGAAAAAAAGGGTTTCGTGCAACCTGAATAAGTAATTGTTAGGGAAGGTCTGAAGTAGCCCTGTATTTCCGGTCGACTTCAGCCCTCGCTGCTTTTGAAAGCGGGCCGTCGATCAAAATCGACCAGGTAACCCGCTCAGTTCTCCGTTTTTGGCCGCCGCGAGCACCTCGCAGCAGCCATTTCCCGCATTACAGGCGTACCTCTCCTGCGGCAGTCAGCAAATGTCGGCGCGCCATCCATAGGTTCGACAGCGCGAACAGCGTCACCAGCTGAGCGGTGTTCTTGGCCAGGCCACGGAAGCGCACCTTCACGTAACCGAACTGGCGCTTGATCACTCGAAACGGGTGCTCGACCTTCGCTCGCACTTGTGCCTTGGCCTTCTCGATCTTGCGCTTGGCTTTGTACAGGGCGCTGCGTTTATCGAGCTTCTTGTAGGTGCTGCGGCGTGCTGCGACCTGCCAGATCACTTCGCGGCCAGCATGTTCGGGGCGCTTTTCGACGCCGGTGTAGCCGGCATCGGCGCAGACGACGTTCTCTTCACCATGCAGCAGTTTGTCGACCTGGGTGACATCCGCCACGTTTGCCGCCGTGCCGACCACGCTGTGCACCAGCCCCGACTCGTCATCCACACCGATGTGCGCCTTCATGCCAAAGTAATACTGGTTCCCTTTCTTGCTCTGGTGCATTTCCGGGTCGCGCTTGCCGTCCTGGTTCTTGGTCGAGCTGGGCGCGTGGATCAGTGTGGCATCGACGATAGTGCCCTGGCGCAGCGACAGGCCGCGATCCCCCAGGTAGCCATTGATTACGCCGAGGATGCCGGCTGCCAGCTCATGTTTCTCCAGCAAGCGACGGAAGTTGAGGATGGTGGTTTCGTCGGGAATGCGCTCCAGGCTCAGCCCGGCGAACTGACGCAGGATGGTCGTCTCGTAGAGCGCTTCTTCCATGGCCGGGTCGCTGTAGCCGAACCAGTTCTGCATCAGATGGATACGTAACATGGCCATCAGCGGATAGGCTGGACGACCACCTTCACCCTTTGGGTAGTGTGGCTCGATCAGGGCAATCAATCCCTTCCACGGCACCACCTGATCCATCTCGATCAGGAACAATTCCTTACGGGTCTGCTTGCGCTTGCCGGCGTACTCGGCGTCGGCGAAGGTCATCTGCCTCATGGAAAAACTCGGCTGGCGGGATCGGCGTGTTTCACCAGATTCGGGAAGTCTTTTTCAGACCTTCCCTAGCTATGGAATATAAATGAAGGCGAAGATTCTGGTTGTTGGCGGCCTTATGATGGCCGTGGTTGTTTCTTTCTGGGTCTACGGAAATTCACTTATTGCGGTTGGTGAACGAGAGTCACGATGGATAGTACAGGATATGTGGGGCTCAAGTTTCTTCGGCTCTCGCGCGGAGAAACTCGAGGAGCATGAGCGAATGAATCTGATAAGCCTCCGCGAGGGCTCCAGTGAAAACCAAGAGCTCATAAACTACGTTTTGAAAAACAAGTGCGCGGACTATTCTGTAAAATGCTATTTGGTCATGACCGCAGCCTCAAATATCCTGATAGATGCGGGTGAGTATGACTCGTGGCTCAGGGGCATGGTTGAGGCGATTAACAGGGTTAACGCCGGGGACCTATGCCCAATCGCACATGAATCCGCCATTCTCAGATATAAGTTAAAGATCGCTTCAACTAAAAATGTTCGGTCTGCACAAAGGCTTTCAGTAAATGTTCTTGAAAGGATCAAGTTGAATGGCGGATTTATAAAGAATCTTAAAACAGGGTCATGTACTGGTTTGGCAAAAGAAAAGCCTGAATTTTTTTATGAATACACCATGCTGATTGCCAGGATTATGGAATTGGCTGGTGGTGATTTCGTAAAGGCTGGGGCTTATATAAATGCGCTAGCCAATAATCAGCGATGATTCATATGTCCAATTAGCGCGATCTGTCCGTCGGACGAAGCCAACTTTGCTTTCCAGGTCTGCAGGACCGACACCACCCAATGACGGATCCGCGGTCTTTTCCTATTCGCCACGCCATTGAGGCTGCGTCTGTCTGCCACAGCTCATGCTTCTTCGGATCCATGGAAAGCCAGCCGGTGCGCTACAGGCTGAAGGTTGGAGACCCAACCGCTCATCGTATCGGCTCGTGGAACGCTCAATCCCAACGCCGAGCGGCCGAAACGCTCTACAACGTCGTTCCCGTTGGGAGTTGTAGCATGTTCTCTTTACCCACCCGCATCGCCTCGCGCATGACATTGGGCGTCCTCCTCCTGTTGCTGCTGACCGCACTGGCGATTTTCGCGGTCATGGCCCTTGGCGGTAAACCAAGGCTGGTCGCCACGGGGACTGCCGCCGCCGCGCAATCGGCCAGCGCCCTGGCCCGTCAGCTGGCGATACAGCTCAGTCGTATCGAAGGAACGACTGCTGCCATGGCGCATCTGGCCGAAACGATGCCGAATGACGTGACGCTGGCGAGTTCGACCCTGCCCAACCTGATCGATGCGCAAGGCGATGAATCCATCGCCGGGGGCGGGCTGTGGCCTGAGCCGAACGCCTTCACGCCCGGAGCGACGCGCCGCAGCTTTTTCTGGGCGCGCAACGGCAATGGCGAGCTTGAATATTCGGACGACTACAACGCCTCGCAGACGGCCTCCTATCACGGCGAGTCGTGGTACACCGACGCGCGTTCGGCGGCACCGGGACGCTGCGTCTGGTCGGATGGCTACCTGGATACGGTCAGTGGCGTGGCCATGACCACCTGCAGCGTCCCCTACCGGCGCGAAGGCGTATTTGCCGGCGTCGCGACGCTCGACTTGAAACTCGATGGCCTGGCCCGTTTTCTCGAAGCAAACGGGGGCGTGACGGGTGGCTATGCGTTTGCAGTCGACCAGGCCGGTAACCTGCTGTTCTACCCCGGCTTGAAAGCGTCCGGCGGCTTACCGACGCTGGCCGACCTGGGACGCGAAAAACCATGGCTCAAGCCTGTAGCCGATGCAGTTGCGGCTCGAAGCTCGGATAAGCAGCCGATATTCCTGGAGCATGACGGGCTGGTCGATGGCCCCGTTTATGTGACGTTGGAAACCATGCCAGGCACCGGTTGGCGGGTCGGCCTGGTGACGTCCGAAGCCAAGGTGACCGGCCTTGCCGATGAGCTGACCGGCCAGGTGCTCATGTTCCTGCTTCCGCTGATGGCGTTGCTGCTCGGCATCGCCTGGTTTGCCGGCAAGCGCTTGCTGGCGCAGCTCGAGGAAACCACCGAGCAGATCGAGCGCCTGGGGCAGGGCGGCGGTCGCGATGATGCGCAGCTGGAGATCCATCGCGCGGATGAACTCGGCACCCTGCGTGGGGCAGTGAACCGCTACGCCGGTTCGCTACGCGACATGTTGCAGCGCATTGCCGACGAGTCGGCGAGTCTCGAGCGGCAGGCCGACGACCTGGCGAAGCTGTCTATCGGCCTCGCCGACCGTGCCGAAGTGCAGCGGCAGGACAACACCTTGCTGGCCACGGCCATTACCGAGATGTCGGCCAGTGCGGCCGAGGTGGCCCAAAATACCACCGATTGCTCCGACACGGCCCGCCAGTCCTTGTCGGCAGCCGAGCAGGGGCAGGATCAGGTAAGGCGCAACAGCGAGGCCATTGGCGGATTGGCAGGCAATATCGACGACGCGGCCTCGGCGATCACCCGGTTGGGCCAGGACATCGAGCGCGTCGGTGTGGTGCTGGACGTCATCAAGTCCATTTCCGAGCAAACGAACCTGCTTGCCCTCAATGCCGCAATCGAGGCCGCGCGCGCCGGCGAGCAGGGCCGGGGCTTTGCGGTCGTCGCCGATGAGGTGCGCACACTGGCAGGAAGAACCCAGAACTCGGCCGACGAGATCCAGCAGATGATCACCCAGTTGCGCCAGGCGTCGACCCAGGCGGTGTCGACGATGCAGTCCGGTGCCCAGCGCACCCATGATGCGGTGCTGCAGGCCAATGGCGTGGCCGGCACGCTCGGCGACACGGTTACCAGCTTCGATGACATCGTGCAGCGGGCGCAGCAGATTGCCGTGGCGGCCCAGCAGCAGAGCCACGTGACCCAGGAAATCAATGAGCTGGCCGTTCGAATCCATACCGCAAGCGAGGAAGGCGCGCGTGATGCCGCCACGCTGCGTGAGCTTGGCCAGGGCATGCTGGCCATCTCGCAACGACTGGCCGGCATGAGCCGCTGACCGGAACCCATGATCGGTGGACGCGATATGGCGCAGCCTGTGATGAGCCGCGCCACAGCTCTAATGTCAGTCTTCGTGACTGGGAACTGTATGTGGCTCTGGTCAGACGCTGAGTAGCCTCGTCATTTCTGGTCCGCCACAACGAGCTGATGTTCTCCCAAGAAGTGGAGGAGCTGTTTCATCTCTACCGAGTGTTTCAGCTTAGGGACGGGGCGCGCCTGTTCACCCTTGGGTGACCTTTCCCTGCGTGTGCGTCTCAGATCGACGGCTTACCGGACGAGCTTTCGGAGCGTTGCGAGGCCTGGGGCTATCTGGTGTTGACTGGCTGCTTTCGGGCCAGAAGCGGCCCATTCGAACCCATCACCAGGCCGCCCCGACCGAATCGATCAGTGTGAGTTGTTCATGGGCCTGACTGACGGTGTGCTTGAATCGACCGCCAGTCGCTGTCTCGTGGCGACGAGCGCTTGCACTGGCTGTGTCGGTTCCAGCAGCTCATACGCGAGATGCGCCTAGCGTGCGGTCAGGATTATTTATGCCCTGACTGAGCAGGCCAGATAAGGGCACGCGAGACACGCTCGATGTTGCACCTCCAGGCCTTGGTCACTGCGGATGACAAGCTTTCCACTGCCGGGGTGATTGCCCCGTTTGCGCCTTGAACGCGCGGGAGAGTGCGGCTTCGCTGCCGTAGCCGATTTCGATCGCGATTACCTTCAAGGAGCGTCCGCGTCGCAAGGCCTTCTGCGCCAGTCGCACGCGCCAGCCCTGCAGATATTGTCCAGGCGTGGTGCCTACCGTCTCGCGGAACGTCGTGGCGAACACGCTGCGTGACATGCCGGCGACGTTCGCCAGTTCGTCCAGCGTCCACTCCTGCGCCGGCGCTTCGTGCATAGCCACCAGCGCGTTGCGCAGCCGCGCATGCGACAAGCCGGACAGCAGGCCCCCCTGCACCGCTCCGCTTTCCATCAACTGGCGAAACACCTGAATCATCACCACCTCGAATAGGCGTTCGACTAGCGCGACGCGCCCGCAGCGCTGCTCGAAGGCCTCTTCGAAGAGTAACCCCAGCACCGGTTCGGCGCCGTCAATGGCTGCCAGCGGTAGGCAGACGACGTCCGGCAGCGCCGATGCGATGGGGTTGCCTGCGCCGCTATCGAACGACAGGTTGGCGCAAACCAGGTCCGCACCGCGCTCGGAGTCGGTGATAAAGCGATGCGTCAGCGGCCGTGGGAACAGCAGCAGACTCGGTCGGTCGACCTGCAGCTGTTCCCTGCCGTACTGCACCTCCACCGCGCCGCTGCGCACCAGGTGCAACTGTCCGTGTACGCCATCGCTTTGCAAAGTGTTGATGCCGCACAACGCACCCGCATTGAACACCTGCGCACTCATCGGGAAATGCGTCATCAGTGCCGCGAGCCTATCCGCCATATTCGTACTCCTGATCAAGTTTTCCGGACTTTATATCACCGATAATTTCTGGAGACACGCAGAATACATCTCACCGGGCAACACCAGCCGGCCACTCAACTGAACAGGAACGATCACCATGTCCATCGAGAAAATTCTCTACACCGCCACTGCTATTGCCACCGGTGGCCGCGAAGGCCGCGCCACCTCTTCCGACCGCGTACTCGACGTGCAGCTGTCCACCCCGCGCGAACTGGGCGGCGCAGGCGGCGCCGGTACCAACCCCGAGCAGCTTTTCGCTGCCGGCTACTCGGCCTGCTTTCTCGGCGCGCTGAAGTATGTCGCTGGCAAGCAGAAAGTCGCGCTGCCTGCAGACA
>NZ_RFFL01000026.1 GCF_003696285.1 Stutzerimonas nitrititolerans | reverse complement strand
AGGTCAGCCCCCCAACAGTCAGTCAGTGGTGCTCAGGCTCGCGGCCTGTTCCTGCTGGGCGCGCTTTGCAGATTGAAAAAATCACCGCTGGAAAGGTCCGGCGCGATTTGCTGTGCCCGTCTTTCCCCTGGAAAGCGGCAGCGGCGTGATTGATCGAGGCGTTTCGCATAGCGACATCCCTGTCAGTGGTTTCCATGGTTCCCATTCTAGAAACCAGGGCAGGGCGGAGAAATCGGGACGGTGGTGCTGGGGGTTTATCCAGTACTTGAACGACAGGCACAAAAAAGCCCGGGGGCAGCCGGGCTTCTTCAACAGCAACAACACAGGGGCGACTCTAGATGAAACAGATTATCGAATCAAGCGGGGCGTCACGGAAAGTGGTCACGATGAGCAGCATCGAGCTGCTGGAACTGGTCAATCAGGCCCGCGCCGAGTTCGGCGAGCCGGAGGTTCGGCGCAACCAGTTCCATGACCGAGTGGCCGATGAGCTGGAAGGTGAGCACTACAAAAAATTTGTAGTGACCAACCCAAACGGCACCATGTCCGATGCGTTCGACCTGACCCTGGATCAGTGCGCCCTGGTGGCTATGCGCGAATCCAAAGGCGTGCGGCGCAACGTGCGTGACAAGCTGAAGGCGCTGGAGTCACGACAGACTGTCACGGTGCCGCAATCCTACGCTGCCGCACTACTGGAAGCTGGGCGCCTTGCCTTGCTGGCGGAAGAGCAGGCCGAGCAGCTGGCCATCGCCGCACCCAAGGTCGAATTCGTGGACCGATACGTCGAGACCGCCGGCACGATGACCTTTCGCCAGGTCGCCAAGCTACTGAAGGCCAATGAGCGCGTTCTGCGCCAGCTGCTGCTGGATGGCCATGTCATGTACCGCCTGAATGGCGCGCTGACCCCATACCAGAACCACATCGACGCCGGTCGCTTCGAGGTCAAGACCGGAACATCCGAACGCAATAGCCACGCCTTCGCCCAGGCCAGATTCACGCCGAAGGGCGTTGAGTGGATTGCCGGGCTGTGGGCGGCGCGCATAGCCAAAGAGGCGGCGTGACATGCAGTACACCATCACCATGAATCAGGCGAAGGCCCTTGAGTGGGGGCTGAATGCGCAGCAGGCGCTGCTGTTCGCGTTCGTCTACGAGTGCCCGAGCTGGGCAAAGCCGATGACCACGCCGAGCGGGACGTTCTTCGCCCTGGCCAAGTCAAAGATCATCGAAGAGCTGCCCCTGCTGACAGACAAGCCAGACACTGCCTATCGCCTGCTGAAGCAGCTTGAAGAGGCTGGGGTAGTTGAGCTGTCGCACACCCCTGGCATCACACTTGTGCGGATGACCGACAAGGGCAAGGAGTGGAATCGCAAGCTGGATGGGTCGGAAAAATATCCGACCAGGGCGGCAAGAGGTCGGAAAAATATCCGAGGTACCTCGGAAAAAAATCCGATAGAGGTCGGAAAAATATCCGAGCCAGGGTCGGAAAAATATCCGACAAATCAGGATACCAGTAATCAGGATACCAATCAGGAAACCAGAATCAGTACTGCGCCCCAGGCTGACGCCCCGGTCGCGACGGCTCAGGTCGTTCCGTTCGAGGCAGTGAAGCCCCGCGTCGAAATCCCAGCTGACATGCCCGGCCCCAAAGACCAGTCCTGCAAGACATTCCGCACCTGGGCCAACTACGCATTCGCCTACCGCAAGCGCTACAGCACCTGGCCGGTCTGGAATGCCAAGGCCGGGGGGCAGATCGGTCAGCTGATCGACCGTCTCGGGGCAGACGCTGCGCCGCAGGTTGCTGCGTTCTACCTGACAGTCAACGACGCTCGCCTGATCAACGACTGCCACACCCTCAACGGGCTGCTGGCCAAGGCCGAAGCATTCCACACGCAATGGCAAACCGGTCGCCAGATCAACGGGACCACTGCCCGCCAGATCGAGCAGACCCAGGCCAACGTCAACGCCGCGCAGGAAGCCGCCCAGCGCATCCGCGAGAAGGGGGGCAAGCGCAATGCTTTCCTGTGACCAACAAGCCGAACTGGCCGCAGCCCTTTGCGCGACCGCTGAGACTCTTGGGCACGCTCTGAGCGCAAGCGCTGCTGAGCTGATGGCCGAAGACCTGGCCGAATACGGCATGGAGCAGATTGCTACCGCACTGCGCGCATGTCGCAAAGAGTTGACCGGCAAGCTGACCCTGGCCGCGATTCTTCAGCGCGTTCAGGCAGCGGACGGACGTCCCGATCCGAACGAGGCTTGGGCGCTTGCTCTGGCCGCTTCGGATGAGTTCGACAGCGTTGTCCTGACTGACGAAATCCAGCTGGCGCTCGGGGCTGCACGGCCGATCTTGGATGCAGGCGACAAGGTAGGGGCTCGCATGTCCTTCCTGTCCGCCTACCAGCGCCAGGTCGATACCGCGCGCCGCGAGGGAAAGCCGGTGAACTGGGCGCTATCCCCGGGCTTTGATCAGCAGCGCCGCGTGATGGCTGTTGAGGAGGCCGGCCGCCTTGGTCGCCTGGCCGCGCCGGTTGTCGAGGAGTACCGGGCCCGCCTTACCCATGAGCCGATCACCCAGGACGGTGCGGCGATAGCCGGCTTGATCACCGGAAAAAGCGCTATGCCATCGCCAGAAGTCCGCGAGCGACTTCAAGAGATCAAGCAATCCGTGCTTGCCACCCAGGCCGAGCGTGAGCAGCGCCGTTCCGACGGGATCGCCAAGCGCCGGGAAGCATTCGAGCACAACAGAAAGCTGCAGCTTGAAGCACTTGAGCAACTGAAGGAGCGGCGAGCATGACCACCCCAATCATCGCACTCACCTGGCTCATCGCCATTGGCGCCTGCGCAACTCTGGAGTTCCTGGTTCGGGCTGGACGGGGAGGTAAGGCATGAATTTCGGATCAGTTTGTTCCGGCATTGAGGCCGCTTCCGTGGCTTGGCATCCGCTCGGGTTCCGCACTTCCTGGCTGGCCGAGATCGAAGCCTTCCCAGCCGCCGTGCTGGCTCACCATTACCCCGAAGTGCCGAACCTGGGCGACATGACGAAGATTGCTACGGAAGTGCTTACAGGCACAGTCGCAGCGCCTGACGTACTCGTCGGTGGCACGCCATGCCAGGCGTTCAGTGTTGCAGGGATGCGAGCGGGCCTACAGGACGCGCGCGGTAAGTTGACTATCGAATTCGTGAGGCTCGCAGATGCAATTGACCATGTTCGGGTTGCCCGAGGAAAGCAACCATCCATCACCGTCTGGGAAAACGTCCCCGGCGTACTTTCCGACCGAGGCAACGCCTTCGGCTGCTTTCTTGGCGCGCTGGTTGGGGAGGACTGCGAACTGCAGCCTTCAGGGAAGCGGTGGACGGACGCTGGTTGTGTGTATGGACCCAAAAGAGCAGTCGCGTGGAGGGTTCTTGACGCCCAATATTTCGGCCTGGCCCAACGACGCCGCCGTGTGTTCGTTGTGGCAAGTGCTCGAGAAGGGTTCGATCCCGCATCGGTACTTTTTGAGCGCGAAGGCGTGCGCCGGGATACTCCGCCGAGCCGAGAAAAGAGGGAAGTCGCTACCGTCTGCCCTACTCTCCGCGCTGGAGGAAACAGCACAGGAGGAGATAGGCCTCCCGGAACCGATGTAGACACGGCGGACAGCCTCATTGTCTGTCATGGAACGCAAGACCCTGATGTTTGCGTCGACCAGGCGCACCCGCTTGGTCGTAATCACGGCCAGGAGAATGAAGTCCTTGCCATTCAGGCCGGCGCCCTTCGCACCAATCCACTGAGCGGGCCGGATGGCGTCGGCGTACAAGCCGATCATGCCTACACGCTGGAAGCCAGGGCAGAGGTCCAGGCGGTCTGCGTAACTGGTGATATCGCGCACACTCTAAAAGCAGAAGGCTTCGACGCCAGCGAGGATGGCACCGGACGCGGCCAGCCGATTGTTCCGGTCGCCTTTACGCAGAACAGCCGCAGCGAAGTCCGGCAGATCAATGGTGACGGCAAGATCATCGGTGCATTGGCGGCGGAGGCTGGGGCGCAGCAGCAGAACTATCTCGCCACTGGACCCGCAGTCCGTCGCCTGACGCCAACCGAGTGCGAGCGCCTTCAGGGATTCCCCGACGGCTACACGGTCGTCCCTTACCGAAAGAAAACCGCAGCCGAATGCCCGGATGGCCCGCGCTACAAGGCGCTGGGCAACTCTATGGCTGTTCCGGTTATGCGCTGGATTGGCGAGCGTATCGCCATGGTTGCGTCTGCCAAGCAGGAGGCCGCATAGATGGCTGATCGAATCTCCGTCAACAGCGCCGCCAGGCTCTCCGAGGCCATCACCCGGCTGACCGCCATGTACCGCGACAAGAAGTACGTCGTGGTCAGCCTGCGCCCCGGGAAAGACCGCACTCTGGACCAGAACGCGCTCTGGTTTGCGCTGTACGAGCGAATCGCGCAGATGACACAGATCGGCGACACCGAAGACGCGCGCCGGTACTGCAAGCTGCATTTCGGCGTGCCGATCATGCGGGCCGCTGACGCTGATTTCCGCGACGGCTGGAATCGGATGTTCCTGCACCTGGCGTACGAGCAGAAGCTGGAACTGATGGGGTCATGCTCGCTATTCGGCCCTGACGGTTTCCCGGTGACCCGCCTGTTCAATCGCGCCCAAGGCATCGCCTACACCGACCGCATCGTGGAGGAGTTCACCGGGCGCGGCGTGTTCTTTTGTGATCTGCTTGGGGAGGCTGCAG
This sequence comes from Stutzerimonas nitrititolerans, assembly GCF_003696285.1. Taxonomy (GTDB): domain Bacteria; phylum Pseudomonadota; class Gammaproteobacteria; order Pseudomonadales; family Pseudomonadaceae; genus Stutzerimonas; species Stutzerimonas nitrititolerans. Next base: position 3,767 of record NZ_RFFL01000026.1, on the reverse strand, counting down.
CATGAGCCTGATCCCAATGACCCACAACGACCTCTGTTTGGTGGCAGTGAAGTGGCTCAAGCGAGCCAACTCAGCTGGCGGTCCTGGCTGCCATGTCGCTGTCAGTGAGTGCCGATCAGGCTGGACAGGGGAGATACCAGACGCCATTGGGTTCCGCGCTGCCGGCTTCGATGACGGATCCACTGTAGTTGAGTGCAAGACCAGCCGCGCTGATTTTCTCGCTGACCGCAAGAAGGCGCACCGGTCGGCAGGCGGTCTCGGCAACTGGCGCTACTTCATGGCCCCCGCCGGCCTGATAAAGCCAGACGAGCTGCCGGCCGGTTGGGGGTTGCTCGAAGTGAACAGTCGCGGGCATGTGAAGGTTGTTGCCGGTCTTGCCGCGTACTACGGAACCAGCTACGACACGGTGCGCGAGCAGACGCTGACGTGGCGGCATGAGGCAGACCGCGATCGTGAGCAGTTTCTGCTAGTGAAGCTCCTGCACCGCGTTGGAGACGTCGAGGTGATGAACCGCAACTTGAAGCTGGCTTACGGCGAGCAGCAGCGGCTCGCCAAGCGCGTCAATGAGCTGAACGAGCAGATTCGTAACGAGCGGCTTGACCGGTATGTACGGAGGTCCGCATGACCCGCATCGTCACTAAGAAGCTGCGCGCCAAGCGATGCCGCAACACCGCGTGCCGGACCGAGTTCGTCCCGGCCCGCCCGCTGCAGACCGCTTGCAGCGTCGCGTGCGCCATTGCGCTGACACAGACCGCCAAGGCCAGGCAGTCGCGCGAACAGGACAAGCAGGAGCGAGCAGCACGCCGCGCAGCACGCGAGCGGATCAAGACCAAGGGCGACTACATGCGCGAGACGCAGGCGGCGTTCAACGAGTGGATCCGCGAGCGTGACCGCGATCTGCCGTGCATCAGCTGCGGCCGCTTCCACCAAGGCCAGTGGCACGCCGGGCACTACCGCACGGTCGGGGGCAACCCAGAACTGCGTTTCCACCCGCTCAACTGCCACCGCCAATGTGCCCCCTGCAATAACCACAAGTCCGGCGACATCGTGAATTACCGAATCAACCTGGTGGAGCGCATCGGCGCGGATCAGGTCGAGTGGCTGGAAGGGCCGCATGAACCACAGCGCTACACCATCGAGGAGCTGAAGGCGATGAAGGCCTCGTTCCGCGCAATGACTCGAAGCCTCAAGGGGAGGGCAGCATGATCTACACCAGCACACTCGCCGCAGTGGTTTCCGCTCTGGCCGCCGAGGCCATCGACAACACCAGCAAGCAGGCCTGGCAGAAGCTGTACCGTCCGGGCTATGCCGACGGCGGCAGCCTGGAAAGCCTGATGCGCTCATCCGGCGAGAAGGGCATCACCCGCATGGATGCCGACTGCTGGGTCTACGCCCGGCTCCATAGCCAGTTGATTCCGCGGCACTGGAATGCGCTGATGGCCAAGTACAGCACGCACAAGGGGAAAAAGGTGCAGGCCATTGCTGCCTTGGTTCCGCTGATTGCATCGCCGGCGCCGGGCTTGTTCGTCCAGAAGGCCGTCACTGCTTGGGCCATTCCGCCGATGAAGGGGGTGGAAGGCAAGCGGTCCACCGACATGATCGTGCTACCGGCACAGTTCTACGACATGAATGGCTGGGACCTGGAGGCCAACCACGAGCGTACTCGGAGGCGCTGGCGTAAGGGCGTCAGCGATGTGCTCGAGGAGATGGTAGGGGAGGCGCTGCGAGAGGCAGAGCGAATACTCGATGCAGAAGGTGTTTTGCTGAACATGGCCGCTTGACATTAGTGTCCGTATGTCCGACTCTATACCCATCCTGTCGATCTTGCGCGTTGAGGATCGATGAAGGCTCCGGGGGGTGACTGGTTCGAGTCCAGCTGCTATGCCGGCTACCCAAATGGCAGTTCTGTTTGTTTTGACGGTCTTAATGGCCAGCTTGTACATGACACCAGATTTGCTGATTGCAGCAGCCATGTCTGCAAAAGAGGGTAGTTTTATGATGAGAGAGACCGTAGGCCAATTGTTTCATCCGTTAGCCGCTTCGATTTCTGCCATCTGGTGTAGCTGTGTAGCCGCAGGTGCGATACCCCGCTCCATCTGAACGTAAATGTTCACACAAAGCCCAGCCTAACCGCTGGGCTTTGTCGTTTCTGGCTGTCATGCCTCCGTTACGTTGAGTCAAGCCGCCTCGACTGATATGGCCAGGCGCTTACCCAGAACAGACAGGGCTGCTTCGAGCTGATCAATCTTCGATCCGTGGAGGAAATCCACCAGGCGATCGACCTGCATAGGCTTCACGTTCAGCAGGCGAACCAGATCGGCCTTACGCATACCGCGCTCGAGCATCGTGTTCCATAGGTGGATCTTCGCCACGGTCACAGCAGGCAAGCGGACCACATGCTCGCTGGGCTCTGCAGCTGTTGCTGCTGGAATAACGCGGCGCTGATCGACGTAGAGAGACAAAGTCGTCTCGATGGCGTCCAGGGCTTCGCTAAGCGCGTGTTCTTGGTTATCTCCGTAGCTGTTCAGCTCGGGCAAGTCGCGGCAGAACACGGCAACGCCTGGCGTATCGTCAGTTTCGAAGCGGATTGCATAGTCGTACATGGTCACTCCTAGGTGATCGCACAGCGTTCAGACGTGGCGAAGGGGCTCTCAGAGCCCCAGTTGCTTGATGATCGCTTTGCGGGTCGGTTCCTTCATTTCCTTGGCTCCGTGGTCCGCGAAGATCGTCGAGTTGCCATTCGGTGCGGTGATCTTGAAGTGGCTTCCTTTGCCGGCTTCGAAGGTCACCCCTTGGGCCTTCAACCATCGCCTGAACTCGCTGTGCTTCATCACCTCATCTCGTTGTTGGGATGGGCTCATCATACAACAGAACTGTTGTGTTGCAACAGAAATGTTGTATTTGATTCCCTGCCCAACAGCGGGGTTTTCGTTTCTGGCTCCCGTGTCTTCTTCCCAGCTCCGAGCGGATTGACGTACATCGAGGAGCCCGATTGTTTTGCCCGAACTCCCCGGGCGTTTTATTTCTGGAGCCACGAATGGCCGAGCCAACATCTACCGGCGCGCTTGCTGTCGGCATTGCTGGGGCAGGGGTCGCTGGAGTGATGGCCGGATTCGATGGGGCGATGGCTGTAGGGAGCCTGTGCGGGGCTTTGATCTACTTTGCCAGCGCCAAAGAGCTGACCTTAGGCCCGCGACTGATGTACTTCGCAATCAGCTGGGTAATGGGTTATCTGGCCGCGCCAGCCGTTGCTCGTGCCGAGCTGTTCGGGCTCGGCCCAATCGAGTTACCTGCGTTGGCCGCGTTCATTTGCTCTGCGCTGATCGTCACCGTCACCCTGGCCGCTATCCGGCAACGCCGGGGAGTGGAGGGCAACAATGGATAAGCTGATCCTCACCCACGTCACCCTGGTGCTGAGCGCCGTGATGTTCGTGCGGATGTTCACCTATCGCCGCGGCGACGCAACCTTCCGACGCGATGTCTCGATCATGGCCGCGCTGATCATGATGTGCTGCGGCGCGACAGTGATCTACATCCTCGCCGGCGAACTGGTTGTTCCGCGCAACGCTTGGCCGATGGTCCTGCTGCTGGCTGTACTCACGGCATCGCTGATGCGCTGCGGCGGCAACCTATCGAAGGTCCTTCGTCATCCGTATGGGTGGGATGGAAGGGAGAGGCGGCGCTAGATGAAGGCCTTCGGGGATTCAAATTTCAGCGGCGGAACGCTTCCGCCATTCAAGAAAAGAAGAGGGCTCCTAGAGCTGATG
>NZ_RFFL01000025.1 GCF_003696285.1 Stutzerimonas nitrititolerans | reverse complement strand
GTAAGAAGGTCGGGGGTTTGTCTTTGCGTGGGGGAAATCCGAAGCATGCCATGCATGGCTTTTCGGCTCAGGGCTGTTGGAGAGCGGCTCCGGCGATCCCCAAGTGCCGCCGCTCGGCACAGAAGATCTATCTGGCGAGTTTGGGTAGCTGTATCGAAAGCGCCAGCGAAGAATGGAAAACGATAGCAATCCCACCGGTCGCCAGCTGACAGTGCTACCTACAGATCCGCCGGACTGATGTTCAGGCGTTCCAGCCGGTAGAGCAGGTCCAATGGAGCAGGGCTCATGGTGTGATCAATACCAATTCGCTGGTCTGAGCCGAGGCGTTATGACGGTGGGTACTTTAGACGGCGTGTTGAGCATCGTACGAGTACTCAACGAGGCTGAGTTAACCAAGGTAGCGAACGAGAGCACCGAAGGTTAGAACGATCTGAGCGGCCAGCAAGTTCGATTTCGCAAACCTGAACGTCAGCTCAGCGACTACCTTCGACTATGGTCGGCAATGCCTCTATCAACCCTTCCAGTTTTAGCGGTGCACGGATATGTCCGCGTAGCGTGCCGTCCGGTGCCACCAAGGCCAGGTTGCCACTGTGGGCTACGCTGTAGTCGCCTTCGGTTTGCCTGGCTGGAACGAAGGGTAGTCCCAGAGCTTTGGACAGACGTTGTAGCTGCTCCATCTCACCGGTCAGGCCCATGAAGCCGCTGCGGTAATAGCTCAGATAGGTTTTCAATCGCTCCGGTGTGTCGCGCGCGGGGTCGGCGGTAATCAGGATCAGCTGTAGACGCTCGCGAACATCAGGCGACAGCTGGCTGAGCAGGCGCCGCATGTCGCTTAGAGTGGTGGGGCAGATATCCGGGCAGGCTGTAAAACCGAAGAAAAGAATATGCCAGCGGCCACGAAGTGCTTGGGTGTCGAATGGCTGGCCGTTCTGATCGATCAGTTCAAGGTTGGGCAGGGAGCGTTCGCGAGGCAGCAGTAACAGGTTGGCCTCGTCCAGTAGCGCCTCCTTATCCAGGGCGAAGGACGGAGCGGCGAAGGTCAGGGTGCCGATGAGTACGTACTGGAGGAGGGGCTTGAGCATCGTGCGTGCCTTTGACGATGAGCTGACCTGGATTGTAACCCGCTCTCATTGCACCTGCAGGCTCTGGGCCACGTGTTGCCTAGGAGGCCTGAAACGATCGAGCGCAACGGCGAGGGTGTTTCGCCGTTGCGCGATATCACTCTTGTCAGCGGTCGTTCAGACCAAACGCCGTCAGAGTGAAGGTAGGGATGCCCATATCCTGCAGTTTGCATGAGCCACCGAGCTCCGGCAGATCGATGACCGCAGCCGCTTCGTACACCTGGGCGCCCATACGACGTACGAGTTGTGCTGCAGCGATGAAAGTGCCGCCAGTAGCGATGAGATCATCGATCAGCAGCACCGAATCCCCTTCGCAGAGACTATCGGCATGGACCTCCAGAAAGGCCTCGCCATATTCGGTGCGATAGGATTCGGTGAGCACGTCGGCCGGTAACTTGCCCTGCTTGCGAAACAGGATCAACGGCCTGTTCAGTTCGTAGGCGAGGATGGAACCGATGATGAACCCCCGCGCATCCAGCGCCCCGATGTGACTGAAATCGCTTTCCACGTAGCGCTGAACCAGGCTGTCAGCCACCATGCGTAGCGCCTTGGGTGACTGCAGGAGCGGGGTGATGTCACGGAAGATCACACCGGGACTGGGGAAGTCGACCACCGGGCGAATCAAGGTCTTGATGCTGAATTCGTCAAAGATCATGTAAGGCTCCGGTCCGCTCAGGCGTCCATGTTACCGCCGGCAAGGGCACACAGCCCGATGGGGTCGAGAATGCGTATTTCCTTGCCTTCGGCCTCCAGCAGTCCGCTTGTCTGAAAGCGCGTGAATACACGTGATACGGTTTCGACGGCGAGGCCCAGGAAGCTTCCTATCTCGTTGCGTGACATGGGCAGGCGGAATTGATTGGCGGAGAACCCCCGAGCGCTGAAGCGCGCGGAGAGGTTGATCAAGAAGGTGGCGATGCGCTCGTCAGCGGTTTTCTTCGAGAGCAGCAGCATCATCTGCTGATCGTCGCGAATTTCGCGGCTCATGATCCGCATCAGCTGTCGCCGCAGCTGCGGCAATATCACGCTGAGTTCGTCGAGGCGATCGAAGGGAATTTCGCAAACCGATGTGGTTTCCAGGGCCTGGGCAGAAACCGGATAGCGTTCGGTGTCCATCCCCGACAGCCCCACCAGTTCGCTGGGCAGGTGAAATCCGGTGATCTGCTCTTCGCCACTGTCGGTGACGCTGAAGGTACGCAGCGCGCCGGAACGGATCGCGAATACGGAGCTGAAAGGATCACCCTGGCGAAACAGCATTTCGCCTTTCTTCAGCGGCCGGCCACGCTTGACGATATCGTCCAGCGCGTCCATGTCCTGCATGTTTAGCGAAAGCGGCAGGCAAAGGCCGGAAAGGCTGCAATCCTTGCAATGAGCTTGCCGTTGCGTGCGGACCTTGATCGACTCGGACATACGGATTCCTGAATACCTCTTCGAAGCACGCAAGGGTAACCCAGCCAGCCGGGCACAGCCAATGGCTCAAGAGTCGCAGGGTCTTTCCGGTGAGGTTCTCATGCGTAGACGATACGAGAGCCGTTGCATGGTGCTTGTCTGGGCAGGTATTGGTCGAATTGCATGCAGATCGCATGGGCCAGTAGTCGTCCGGCGGGTCTGATCGAGAGCGAGGTATCGGTCAGTTCGATGAGATCGTCGGCCTGCATGCGTTCCAGGTTCGGCCAGATCTCTTGGAAGTAGTGCCTGAAATCGATGCCGAAGCTGCGCTCGATGACCTCGAAGCTCAGCTCGAAATCGCAGATCAGCCGCTGGATGACCATAGCCCTGATGCGGTCGTCGTCATTGCAACGCAGCCCACGCGTGGTTGCCAGCTGATCATGGTCGATGGATTGCTGATAGAGCGTGACGTCACTGGCATTCTGGCAATACACATTGCCGACCTGACTGATGGCCGAGACGCCCAAGCCGATCAGGTCACAGTGGCCGTGGGTGGTGTAACCCTGAAAGTTGCGCTGCAGCGTACCGTCTTCCTGTGCCATTGCCAGTTCGTCGTCGGGCAGGGCGAAATGGTCCATGCCGATGTAGCGGTAGCCTGCATCGGTCAGCTGTTCGATGCTGCGTTGCAACATGGCCAGCTTATCGGTCGTCGAGGGAAGTTCTGTGGGGTTGATACGCCGTTGCAACATGTAGCGCTCGGGCTGGTGTCTGTAATTGAAGATCGATAGTCGATCCGGCTGCAGGTCGATCATCGCCTTGACTGCGCCTTCGAAGCGTTCAGGAGTCTGCAGGGGCAGGCCGTAGATGAGGTCGATATTGAGCGAGCGGTATTGCAGTGTTCGCGCGGCTTCTATGATGGTCTGGGTCTGCTCGAGGGTCTGCAGTCGGTTCACGGCGCGCTGTACGTCGAGGTCGAGCGCCTGGACGCCGATGCTCGCACGATTGAAACCCAGTTCGCGGAGTAGCCCCATGGTCGACCAGTCCGCCTCGCGAGGGTCGATCTCGATACTGAAATCGCCGTGGTCATCGTCCTGCAAGTGGAAATTAGTTCGCAGATGAGCCATCAGCCGGCGCAGTTCGTCGTGGCTAAGGAAGGTGGGTGTGCCGCCACCGAGATGCAGTTGCTGAACGACCTGGTCGGCGCCGAGATGGCAGGCAATCATCTCGATTTCCTTTTCCAGCCGCTCCAGATAGGGCAGCGTCCGGCCCCGATCCTTGGTGATGACCTTGTTGCGAGCGCAGTAGTAGCAGGCGTTGGCGCAGAACGGCAGGTGGATATAGAGCGACAAGGGGCGCGAGGCTTGGCGGCTTTCACGCAGCGCATGCAACAGATCGAACGAACTGACGTCGCCGTTGAACTGGCTTGCAGTCGGATACGAGGTGTAGCGGGGGCCAGGCTGATCGTAAAGGCGGATCAGGTCGGTATCCCATCGAATGGCGTCGAGCATCTGCATTCTCGGGTTGGCTGCGGTGGCTGGATTCTAGGTGTGGGGCACGGCTGCTGACTTGACCTGCATCAAACATGTTCGGCACATGGTCTCGGGGTGTGACCGGCGGTATAAATAGCGGTCCACCGAGCTCGACCGTAGTAGCCGCGAGCAGGAAAAAAACAGGCGCAGCCCGGGAGCAGGATTTATCGAGCATCCCGTGGTCGGATCAGTCAGTATCGAGTCCCCATTTCATCTCCAGCAGTCCATTCCAGAGGAGAAACCCATGCATAGCCGTCAGCAGGAAATCGCCGCTGCACTCAACGTTCGGCCACCGTTCGATGGGCCCGCCGCGATACGGGCCGAAATCGACAGCCGAGTGAGCTTCATCCAGAACTGCTTGCGCGAGTCCGGATTGAAGACCCTGGTGCTGGGTATCAGTGGCGGGGTCGACTCGACCACGGCCGGGTTGCTCGCACAACGCGCGGTGGAAGGGATGCGGGCGGCCGGGGAGGGTGATGATTACCGCTTCATTGCGGTGCGCCTTCCTTATCAGGTGCAGCACGATGAAGCTGAAGCCCAGCTCGCAGTCGATACCATCCAGCCGGACGAGTGCCATACGGTGAATATCGGAGCGGCGGTACAGGGGCTTTCTCGGGCTACCGAGGCACTGGAGCCGCTGTCGGCCGAAGCGCGAGATTTCGTGCTCGGCAATACCAAGGCCAGGATGCGCATGGTGGCCCAGTACACCATCGCCAATGCGCGGCAAGGCCTGGTCATCGGGACCGATCATGCCGCCGAGGCGGTCATGGGGTTCTTCACCAAGTTCGGCGACGGCGCCTGTGATCTGACGCCACTGGCAGGACTGGTCAAGGGGCAGGTTCGGGAAATCGCGGCAGCCCTCGGCGCGCCGGCGCAACTGGTGAAAAAGGTGCCGACCGCCGATCTGGAAGAACTGAAACCCGGCAAACCCGATGAGGATGCCTATGGTGTCACCTATCTGGAGATCGATGCTTTTCTGCAAGGCTTCGAGGTTTCGGAGGAGGCCGCGCGGATCATCGTCGAGACCTATGACAAGTCTCGGCATAAGCGGGAGATGCCCAAGGAGCCGCAAAGACGATAACGGCGCTAGAGACAGGTGCCAGGAACGAGCTTGCTCGTGTTTTCAGTGTCCCATCAGCCAATGCTGATGCGGTCCTGGCAGGGTCCAGAGGCCGAACAGGATGACCATGACGCCACCGGCCATGCGAACACCCCGCTTGCGTAGCAGGGCGGTCAGGCGTTCCGCGGCCAGGCCGGTGGCCAGCAACACCGGCCAGGTACCGATACCGAAAGCCAGCATTAGCAAGGCGCTGTCCAGCGCGTCGCCCTGGCTGGCTGACCAGAGCAGCGTGCTGTAGACCAGGCCGCAGGGTAACCAGCCCCAGAGTGCGCCCAGCAGCAATGCCTTGGGCACACTGGCAACCGGCATCAGGCGACTGGCGATCGGCTGAATGTGCCGCCACAAGCCTCGGCCCAGCGCCTCGATACGGGTCAATCCGCTCCACCAGCCGGCGAGGTACAAACCCATGCAGATCAGCAGAAGCGCGGCGGCAACCCGCAGCGCCATGGCCCCGGGGCTGTTCGCGACGGCCCAGCCCGCCAGGCCGATCAGCAGGCCGGCGGCGGCGTAGCTGAGGACCCGGCCGAGGTTGTAGGCGATCAGCAGCCTCAGTCGCCGGCTACGCTGCTCGGCCGGGATGGCCATGGTCAGCGCGGCCATCAGCCCGCCGCACATGCCCAGGCAATGGCCGCCGCCGAGCAGGCCGAGCACCAGGGCCGAAAGCAGCAGGGGCAGCAGATCAATCACGACCGGGCTTCTCTTCCTGATCCGGCTCTTCGACCTGATCGACGGCCGCCTGATGCCTGGGATCTTCGTCGTCGAACAGAATGCTATGGGCCGGCCCATCGAGATCGTCGTACTGGCCGTTGTCCACGGCCCAGAAGAATACCCAGATGGCCAATGCGACCAGCGCCACGGCGACGGGAATCAATATGTACAGAGCGGCCATGGGGCCTCCAGATGACATCGGTATCGGCAAGTCGCCGGTTCTGTAGGTCGGCAGTCGATTTCAAGCCGCCCTGCGCGGCGACTGAGTGGCGGCGGAAGGCAGTCGAGTCAACCGCAGCGCATTCAACACCACCAGCAGCGAACTCGCCGACATGCCGATTGCCGCCCACAAGGGGGTTACCCAGCCAATGGCTGCGAACGGCAGGATCAGCCCGTTGTACAGCGTCGCCCAGGCCAGGTTCTCGACGATGATACGCCGGCTGCGGCGGGCGACGTCAAAAGCCTGGACCAGACTGTCCAGCCGATTGGAAAGCAGCACCGCGTCGGCACTTGTCTTGGCCAGGTCGGTGGCCGATCCCATGGCCACACTGATATCGGCAGCGGCGAGCACCGGCACGTCGTTGACGCCATCGCCCAGCATCAACACCCGGCGGCCGTCGGCCTGCAGGCGTTGCAGGTGGGCCAGTTTGTCGGCCGGTGTCAGGCTGCCCAAAGCCTCATCGAAGCCGAGCTGCTCGGCGATTCTGCCCACCATGGGCGAACTGTCCCCTGACAGCAGAAATGTGTTCCAGCCACGCTGCCGGCATGCATCGAGCAGCGCTGGCGCATCGGCGCGCAGCCGATCGTCCAGTACCAGCCAGGCCAGTGGCCCACGTTCGTCACCCAGCAGCAGCCATTGCCCTTGATCGTCAGGAATCTTTGGCGCGCTACCCAGGTAACCTTCGGCGACGAAACGAGGGTGGCCAATGCGCAGGGAACGACCGGCGACCGCGCCTTGCAGGCCGAGCCCAGGCACGCTGTCGACGAAATCGGCCGCCTGCGGGGCACGGCCAAAGGCGCGTGCTATGGGGTGTTCCGAGCGATTTTCCAGCGCAGCCGCCAATGCGAGGCAGGTATCGGCATCGAGCTCGGCCAGTGGATGCACGGCATTCAATGTCAGACGGCCCTCCGTGAGGGTGCCGGTCTTGTCGAAGATCACCGTGTCGATATGGTTGAGACCTTCCAGCACATGACCGCGCGTGAGCAACAGGCCGAGTTTGTGCAGGCTGCCCGTGGCGGTAGTCAGTGCCGTCGGAGTGGCGAGCGAGAGGGCGCAGGGGCAGGTAGCGACCAGTAACGCAAGGACGATCCAGAATGCCCGCTGAGGATCGATCTGCCACCAGACCAGGCCGACGATGGCCGCTGTCGCCAGCACGATCAGCAGGAACCACTGTGCGACTCGGTCGGCCAGCTCGGCGAGCCGAGGTTTTTCCGATTGCGCACGTTCCAGCAGGCGGACGATGGCCGACAACCGCGTATCGTCGCCGAGCGCTTGGACCTGAATCGTGAGGGGGCCTTCGACATTCAGTGTGCCCGCGGTGACCAGATCGCCAACGGAACGTGCCTGGGGCAGGTATTCGCCGGTGAGCACCGATTCGTCGATGCTCGATTGGCCGGTGCTGATGCGTCCATCGGCGGGGATCAACGCGCCGGGTTGTACCAGTACCTGGTCACCGATGCGCAGTTCGCTGAGCAGGATGCGCACGCTCTGGCCGTCCTCGCCCAGCTTCAGACAGGATGCCGGCAACAGGTTGATCAGTTGCGCCGTCGCCGCTGCGGTGCGTTCGCGGGCGCGGCGCTCGAGAAAGCGGCCGGCAAGCAGGAACAGCGCGAACATGCCCACCGCGTCGAAATAGAGTTCGCCCTGGCCGGTGATGGTCGACCAGATGCCGGCAAGGTATGCGCCACCGATGGCCAGTGACACCGAGACATCCATGGTCAGGTGACGGGTGCGCAGATCACGCAAGGCGCCCCGGAAGAAGTCGGTGCAACAGTAGAAAACGATCGGAGTGGTGAGCACCAGTGCGGTCCAGCGCAGGGTGACGAAGAAGCTCTCCGAAAGATCCAGGTTGAACTCCGGCCAGGTAGCCATGGTGGCCATCATTACCTGCATCCACAACAGGCCGGTGACGCCGAGCTGGCGCATGGCGCGGCGGTTTTCCTGGGCCAGGCGTTCGGCGGCTTCGTCCGGTTGGTAGGGATGCGCCGCATAGCCGATACGCCGAAGCTCGGCGAGCAGCTCGCTGAGCGGCAGACGAGCGTCGCTCCAGCGCACCTGCAGGCGGTGATTGGACAGGTTCAACGACGCTTCGGCCACCCCATCCAGATTGCGCACATGGCGTTCGATCAACCAGCCGCAAGCGGCACAACTGATGCCTTCAATCATCAGGCTGGTGCTGGCGAGCGATCCTTCGTGCGTCACGAAGGGCTGCTGCACCTCTTCGCGGTCGTACAGCTCGAGTTCTTCGGTCAACGCCTGTGGCAGCGCCTCGGGGTTGGTCGCGGGATCGCTGCGATGCAGGTAGTAGCTTTCCAGCCCGCCCATGACGATGGCTTCGGCCACAGCCTGGCAACCCGGACAGCACAATGCCCGGGTCTCGTTGAGAACGCGGGCATTGAACTGGCTGCCGGCCGGTACCGGCAGTCCACAGTGATAGCAGGGGACGGGATTCGCCATCGATCAGTGGTTCAGTTCGAGCGTCTGGCCACCTGCGACTTCCATTTCCTCGAACAGACGCCAATCCTGGTCGCCTTCCCGGCCGAGCAGCTCGACGAAGCGCCGGCCCTGCACCGGCTCCTGCATCTGTCCCTGATAGATACCGTCACCCTGGGGTTGCAGGATGATTCGGCGATCGCGTTCGGGTTGTGTGGGGGAGAGCAGATTGAGGATGAGTTGCTGCGGGCGGCTGTTGCCGTGCAGCTGCAGTTCGGCCAGGCCGCGCTCGTCGTCGAGCACCAGCTGGGCCTGGAGCTGCAGGCTCTCGGCGAGCTTTTCACGTTCCAGCGACTGGTTGATGCCCTTGCCGGCATCGTAATAGTTGTCCGAGACAAGGGTGTCGGCCGTGCGGATCGAAACGATCAGCAGCGTAGTACCGAGAAATACCGATAGCGCCAGGATGCCGATGACGAACCAGGCCCAGAACTGCTTGTACCAGCGCGTTTTCTCTTGGTCGGAGGCGTGCATGTATTACCTTTCTCAGCGAATGCTTGGGCCGATGAAGCGGCTGTCGGCATCATCATGAATAGTTTCGTCGTCCGCCGAACGAACGCGGAAAACGATGTCGTTGGTGCTCGAAGGCAGCTTCTCCGGAGCAATCGACAGCTCGACCGGAACGGTGATCAGCTCCCCGGCGTTGGCCTGGATCTCGCTGCGACCGCTATAGACCAGGCCGTCCAGGCCAGAAGCCTCGATGATCAAGGTCTGCGGCGTTTGCGCCTTGTTCATCAGCTTGAGGGTATAGACGTTCTCGATCATGCCTTGCTCGTTCTCACGGTAGAGCACGCGGTCCTTCAAGACGTCCAGTTTCACCAGCGGGCGCTCGATGACGGCGTAGGTGAAGACGCTCATCATGATCAGCAACACCGCGGCGTAGCCAATCAGGCGAGGACGTGCCAGTTGGGTCTTCTGTCCCGAGAGATTATGTTCGGTGGTGTAGCTGATCAGCCCGCGAGGGTAGTTCATCTTGTCCATGATGGTGTCGCATGCGTCGATGCAGGCGGCACAGCCGATGCACTCGATCTGCAGGCCGTCACGGATGTCGATGCCGGTCGGGCAGACCTGAACGCACATGGTGCAATCGATGCAGTCGCCGAGACCCATGGCCTTGTAGTCGGCGTCCTTTTTGCGCGGGCCGCGCTTTTCGCCGCGGCGCGGATCGTAGGAGACGATCAGGGTGTCCTTGTCGAACATCACGCTCTGGAAGCGGGCGTAGGGGCACATGTAGATGCACACCTGCTCGCGTAGGAAGCCGGCGTTGCCATAGGTGGCGAGGGTGAAGAAGCCGACCCAGAACAGCGCCCAGCCGCCGACCTCGAGGGTGAGCAGGTCAGGCACCAGGTCGCGGATCGGGGTGAAGTAGCCGACGAAGGTAATGCCGATGCCCAGGGAAACCCCCAGCCAGATGGCGTGCTTGGCCAGCTTGCGTCCGAATTTGCCAGCGCTCATGGGCGCTTTGTCGAGCTTCATGCGCTGGTTGCGATCACCTTCGGTGACCTTTTCCGCCCACATGAATACCCAGGTGAAAACGCTTTGTGGGCAGGTGTAGCCGCACCAGACGCGTCCAGCGAAGACGGTGATGAAGAACAGGCCGAAGGCGCAGATGATCAGCACCGCGGAAAGCAGAATGAAGTCCTGAGGCCAGAAGGTCGCGCCGAAAACGTAGAACTTTCGTTCCGGAAGATCCCACCAGACGGCTTGACGACCGTTCCAGTTGAGCCAGGCGGTACCGAAGTAAAGTACGAAGAGAAAGGCTCCGCCTAGCAGTCGCAGATTGCGAAACAGACCGGAGAAGGAGCGCGTATAGATTTTTTCGCGGGCAGCGTAAAGGTCGGATGAGGCGTTGACCTTGGAAGGAGGGGTTACATCACGAACGGGAATCTGCTCAGTCATCGAGTGCGTACCACGGCGGAAGGTGGGTGTCCCGGCCGATGCGTGCCGACCGGGATCGATTTATGACCTGATGCAAATGGTACGCCTCGAAAGTCGCAATCAGGTGCGGCAGGTCGTCGCGCCTGGGTTATTCCTCCGACTGTTGCGAGAGGCTGTACACATAAGCTGCCAGCAGGTGCACCTTGTCATGGCCCAGGATGGCTTCCTGTGCCGGCATGCGGCCGTTACGGCCATAACGCAGGGTTTGCTGGATCTGGCCGAAGCTCGAGCCGTAAAGCCACACGTTGTCCGTCAGGTTCGGCGCACCCATGGCCTGAATGCCCTTGGCGTCAGGCCCGTGGCAGACTACGCAATTGGCGGCGAAGATCTTTTGACCCTGCTCAATGTCGCTGTCGATGCCTTCGGGAACGTCACGACCGGAAAGGCTGCGAACATAGCCGGCGACGTTGCGAATGCCTTCTTCGCCGATGACATCTTTCCAGGCCGGCATCACGGCCTGACGGCCGCCAAGGATGGTGGTCTTGATGGTTTCCGGTTCGCCACCGTACAGCCAATCATGGTCGGTCAGGTTGGGGAAGCCATAGGCGCCCTTGGCATCGGAGCCATGGCAGACCGAGCAGTTGGAGGCGAACAGGCGTCCACCCATCTTCAGGGCCTGCGGATCCTGGGCGACTTCCTCGACCGGCATGGCGGCGAACTTGGCGTACAGCGGGCCGTACTGCTCATTGGCCCGGTCCATTTCGCGCTGCCATTCCTTGACCTGGGTCCAACCACCTTCGTAACCCGGCAGCAGGCCTTTCCAGTTGCCGAGGCCGGGGTAGAGCGCCAGATAGCCAAGCGCGAATACCACGGTGGCGACGAACAGCATGAACCACCATCTCGGCAGCGGGTTGTCGTATTCCTCGATACCGTCATAGGAATGGCCGACGGTTTCTTCAGTGCTGTCGCGGCGTTGCCCCTTGCGTGTCGCCAGCAGCAGCCAGACCAGGGCTGCGATGGTTCCCAGGCTCAGCAGGGTGACGTACCAACTCCAAAAAGAGGTCATTTATTTCTTACTCCTGGACGCTTCTTCATCATGCTTCTTGGCCTCGGGCTCATCCGCGAAGGGCAGATTTGCCGCTTCGTCGAAGCTTTTCTTACGTTTGCCGCTGTAAGCCCAGAGCACGATGGCAATGAAGGCGACAACTACCAGAATGGTGCCCAGCCCGCGGAGAGTCCCGATATCCATAGAGTGCGTTACCGTTTGTTGGTGAGTGCGGTGCCAAGTACTTGCAGGTAGGCAACTATGGCGTCCATCTCGGTTTTACCTTTGACGGCGTCCTTGGCTCCGGCGATGTCTTCGTCGGTGTAGGGAACGCCCAGGGTGCGCAGCGCTGTCATCTTTTTGGCGGTGTCCTTGCCATCGAGGCTGTTCTCGACCAGCCAGGGGTAGGACGGCATCTTCGACTCCGGCACGACGTTGCGCGGGTTGTAGAGGTGCGCGCGGTGCCAGTCATCGGAGTAGCGGCCGCCGACGCGGGCCAGGTCCGGACCGGTACGCTTGGAGCCCCACAGGAAGGGATGGTCGTAGACGCTTTCACCGGCGACCGAATAGTGGCCGTAGCGCTCGGTCTCGGCGCGGAACGGACGAACCATCTGCGAGTGGCAGCCCACGCAGCCTTCACGGATGTACAGGTCACGGCCTTCCAGCTGCAGCGCGGTGTAGGGCTTCATGCCTTCCACTGGCTCGTTGACGACGTCCTGGAAGAACAGCGGGACGATCTGGGTCAGACCGCCGATGCTGACTGCAAGGACCATGAACAGCGTCAGCAGACCGATGTTCTTTTCTAGTTTCTCATGCTGTTTCATCTGTTTCTTTCCTCAAGCAATCTGCGCGGCAGCATCGTATTCGGCCTGCTTGGCGACACGCACGGTGCGCCAGGTGTTGTAGGCCATCAGCAGCATGCCGGTGAGGAAGAAGGCGCCGCCGAGAGCCCGAACGATGAAGCCTGGGTGACTGGCCTCGAGTGCTTCGACGAAGGAGTAGGTCAGGGTGCCGTCTTCGTTGATCGCACGCCACATCAGGCCCTGGGCGATGCCGTTGACCCACATCGAGGCGATGTAGAGCACGGTGCCGATGGTCGCCAGCCAGAAGTGCGCGTTGATCAGGCCGATGCTGTGCATCTGCTCGCGACCGAACACTTTCGGAATCAGGTGATACATGGAGCCGATGGTGATCATCGCTACCCAGCCGAGGGCGCCGGCATGTACGTGGCCGATGGTCCAATCGGTGTAGTGGGACAGGGCGTTGACGGTCT
>NZ_RFFL01000024.1 GCF_003696285.1 Stutzerimonas nitrititolerans | reverse complement strand
GGTGTCGATGACGTTCACCCGGTAATTGTCGTACTGCTTCTGCGAACCCTGCCAGAACGCGGTAACGGCCGCGGAGGTGATGGTGATACCACGCTCCTGCTCCTGCACCATCCAGTCAGTGGTCGACGCACCATCATGGGTCTCGCCCATCTTGTGGTTGACGCCTGTGTAGAACAGGATCCGCTCGGTGGTAGTGGTCTTGCCCGCATCCACGTGGGCGCAGATGCCGATGTTGCGGTAGCGGTTGATCGGGGTAGTTCGTGCCACAGTGTGATCCTCGCGAAATTAGCGCGACTTTTAGAAACGGTAGTGCGAGAAGGCCTTGTTGGCTTCGGCCATGCGATGCACGTCTTCACGCTTCTTCACAGCAGCACCTTTGCCTTCGAAGGCATCCGTCAGCTCACCTGCCAGGCGCAGAGCCATGGACTTCTCACCACGCTTGCGCGCGGCATCTACCAACCAGCGCATGGCCAAGGCATTACGACGGGAAGGACGAACTTCGACCGGAACCTGATAAGTCGCACCACCTACGCGGCGGGACTTCACTTCGACCAGCGGAGCGATGGCGTCGAGTGCTTTTTCGAAGATTTCCAGGGGGTCGCTGTTCTTGCGTTCTTTGACCTTGTCCAGAGCACCATAAACGATACGCTCGGCAACGGCTTTCTTGCCGCTCTCCATCACGTGGTTCATGAACTTGGCCAGGATCAGACTTCCGTACTTCGGATCGTCAAGGATCTCGCGCTTGGCTGCTACACGACGTCTTGGCATTGATAAGCCCTCAAACGGTCTTCAGGTTAGCTCGGGACAATAACGACGAGGTTACGCCCGACCTTACTCTTATCGACTCAAATAAATAGTAATTGCTGATTATTTCGGACGCTTGGCGCCGTACTTGGAACGGCCCTGCTTACGATCCTTGACGCCGGAGGTATCCAGCGAACCGCGCACGGTGTGGTAGCGAACACCCGGAAGGTCCTTTACACGACCGCCACGGATCAGCACTACGCTGTGCTCTTGCAGGTTGTGACCTTCACCACCGATGTAGGAGGCGACTTCAAAACCGTTGGTCAGGCGAACACGGCATACCTTACGCAGTGCAGAGTTCGGTTTCTTTGGCGTGGTGGTGTACACACGGGTGCACACGCCACGACGTTGCGGGCAGTTCTGCAGCGCAGGGACGTCGCTTTTCTCGACGACGCGCTTGCGCGGCTGACGTACCAGCTGGTTAATCGTTGCCATCTACTAGCTCCACTGTTGTCTTTCGACACAAACGAAAAATGGCAGGGCGAAAGGCCCCGCCAAATTAGGGGTACAAGAGTCTAAAGAGCTTCTTGCACACCGTCAAGGCGCGCCCTGGCTCACGCCAGGGCTTGCCCTTAGTTGCTGCTGGAGTTCAGCGCCTCGGTGAGAGCCGCTTCGACTTCATCAGCACTTACTCGTACCGGCTTGTCCGCATCACGCTTGCGTTTGCGCTCGCTGTGATATTGCAGACCGGTACCGGCCGGGATCAGGCGACCCACCACCACGTTTTCCTTCAGGCCGCGCAGATAGTCGCGCTTGCCGGTCACCGCCGCTTCCGTCAGGACGCGAGTGGTCTCCTGGAAGGAGGCCGCAGAGATGAACGACTCGGTGGACAGCGAGGCCTTAGTGATGCCCAGCAGCACGCGAACGTACTTGGCAACGAACTTGTCCTCTTCGCCCAGGCGCTCGTTCTCTTCCAGCACCTGGGTCAGCTCCATCTGGTCGCCCTTGATGAAGCTGGAGTCGCCCGACTCGCTGATCTCGACCTTGCGCAGCATCTGCCGAAGAATCGTCTCGATGTGCTTGTCGTTGATCTTCACACCCTGCAGGCGGTACACGTCCTGGATCTCGTTGACGATGTACTTGGCCAGCGCGCTGACACCCAGCAAGCGCAGGATGTCGTGCGGGTTGCTCGGGCCGTCGGAGATGACTTCGCCCTTGTTCACCTGCTCGCCTTCGAACACGTTCAGGTGACGCCACTTCGGGATCAACTCCTCGTAAGGATCGGTACCATCGGTCGGCGTGATGACCAGGCGGCGCTTGCCCTTGGTTTCCTTGCCGAAGGAGATGGTGCCGCTGATTTCCGCAAGGATCGACGGCTCTTTCGGCCGGCGCGCTTCGAACAGGTCGGCAACGCGCGGCAGACCACCGGTGATGTCGCGGGTCTTCGAGGTTTCCTGCGGGATACGCGCGATGACGTCACCCACATTGATCTCGGCGCCATCGGCTACACCGACCAGAGCGTTGGCCGGCAGGAAGTACTGGGCCGGCACGTCGGTACCCGGCAGCAGCAATTCCTTGCCATTGGCATCGACCATCTTGATCGCCGGACGGATGTCCTTGCCGGCGGCCGGACGGTCCTTCGGATCCATCACTTCAATGTTGGTCAGGCCGGTCAGCTCGTCGGTCTGGCGCTTGATGGTGATGTTCTCTTCCATGCCGACGAAGGTCACGACACCCTTCATCTCGGTCACGATCGGGTGGGTGTGCGGATCCCACTTGGCCACGACGGCCCCGCCATCGACCTTGTCGCCTTCCTTCACGGAAATGACCGCACCGTACGGCAGCTTGTAACGCTCGCGCTCGCGACCGAAGTCGTCCGCTACCGCCAGCTCACCGGAGCGCGATACCGCCACCAGGGCGCCATCGGCGCGCTCGACGTGCTTCAGGTTGTGCAGGCGGATGGTACCGCCGTTCTTCACCAGCACGTTGTCGACCGCCGAGGTCCGGCTGGCCGCACCACCGATGTGGAAGGTACGCATGGTCAGCTGGGTACCCGGCTCACCGATCGACTGGGCCGCGATGACACCCACGGCCTCGCCGATGTTGACCTGATGCCCACGGGCCAGATCGCGACCGTAGCACTTGGCACAGATGCCGTAGCGCGTTTCACAGCTGATCGGAGAACGCACGATCACTTCATCGACGCTGTTGAGTTCGATGAAATCGACCCACTTCTCGTCGATCAGGGTACCGGCCGGCACCAGCACTTCCTCGGTGCCCGGCTTGAGGACGTCACGAGCAATGACACGACCCAGCACACGCTCGCCGAGCGGCTCGACCACGTCGCCGCCTTCGATGTGCGGCGTCATGTGCAGACCCTGTTCGGTACCGCAGTCGATCTCGGTCACCACCAGATCCTGGGCCACGTCGACCAGGCGACGCGTCAGGTAACCGGAGTTCGCGGTCTTCAGTGCGGTATCCGCCAGACCCTTACGCGCACCGTGAGTGGAAATGAAGTACTGCAGTACGTTCAGGCCTTCACGGAAGTTCGCGGTGATCGGCGTCTCGATGATGGAGCCATCCGGCTTGGCCATCAGGCCACGCATACCGGCCAGCTGGCGAATCTGCGCAGCAGAACCCCGCGCGCCCGAGTCGGCCATCATGTACATCGAGTTGAACGAATCCTGCTCGGCTTCTTTACCGTCACGGTCGATGACCTTCTCTTTCGAGAGGTTGGCCATCATCGCCTTGGAGACTTCGTCGTTGGCCTTGGACCAGAGGTCGATCACCTTGTTGTACTTCTCGCCCTGGGTTACCAGGCCGGACGCGTACTGGCTCTCGATCTCCTTCACTTCCTCGGTGGCCGCACCGATGATGTGCGCCTTCTCATCCGGGATGACGAAGTCGTTCACGCCGATCGACACACCGGAGATGGTCGAGTAGGCGAAACCGGTGTACATCAGCTGGTCAGCGAAGATGACAGTGTCCTTCAGACCCACCGTGCGGTAGCACAGGTTGATCAGCTTGGAGATCGCCTTCTTCTTCATCGGCTGGTTGACCACGTCGAACGACATGCCTTCCGGAACGATCTGGAACAGCAGCGCACGGCCGACAGTGGTGTCGACGATGCGGGTGTTCTTGGTGATGCTGTCGTCACGCCCTTTGACGGTCTCGTTGATACGCACTTTCACGCGCGCATGCAGCGACGCCTCGCCGGCGCGGAACACGCGGTCGACTTCCTGCAGATCGGCGAACACCCGGCCTTCGCCCTTGGCGTTGATCGCTTCGCGGGTCATGTAGTACAGACCCAGCACCACGTCCTGCGACGGCACGATAATCGGCTCGCCGTTGGCGGGCGACAGGATGTTGTTGGTCGACATCATCAGCGCGCGCGCTTCCAGCTGGGCCTCGAGGGTCAGCGGAACGTGGACGGCCATCTGGTCACCGTCGAAGTCGGCGTTGTACGCGGCGCACACCAGCGGATGCAGCTGGATCGCCTTGCCTTCGATGAGCACCGGCTCGAACGCCTGGATACCCAGACGGTGCAGGGTCGGCGCACGGTTGAGCAGCACGGGATGTTCGCGAATCACTTCGGCGAGAACGTCCCACACCTCGGGCAGCTCGCGCTCGACCATCTTCTTGGCGGCCTTGATGGTGGTCGCCATGCCGCGCATTTCTAGCTTGCCGAAGATGAACGGCTTGAACAGCTCGAGAGCCATCTTCTTCGGCAGGCCGCACTGGTGCAGGCGCAGGGTCGGGCCCACGGTGATCACGGAACGACCGGAGTAGTCGACGCGCTTGCCGAGCAGGTTCTGACGGAAGCGGCCCTGCTTGCCCTTGATCATGTCGGCCAGGGACTTCAGCGGGCGCTTGTTCGAACCGGTGATGGCACGGCCGCGACGGCCGTTGTCCAGCAGGGCGTCGACGGCTTCCTGCAGCATGCGCTTTTCGTTGCGCACGATGATGTCCGGCGCGGCCAGGTCCAGCAGACGCTTGAGACGGTTGTTACGGTTGATCACGCGACGATACAGATCGTTGAGATCTGAGGTCGCGAAACGACCGCCATCCAGCGGAACCAGCGGACGCAGATCCGGCGGCAGAACCGGCAGAACGGTCAGCACCATCCACTCGGGCAGGTTGCCCGAGCCATGGAAAGCTTCCATCAGCTTCAGGCGCTTGGACAGCTTCTTGATCTTGGTTTCCGAGTTGGTCTGCGGAATCTCTTCACGCAGGCGACCGATCTCGTGCTCCAGGTCGATTTCGTGCAGCAGCTCGCGCACGGCCTCGGCGCCCATGCGGGCATCGAAGTCGTCACCGAACTCTTCGAGCGCCTCGAAGTACTGCTCGTCGTTCAGCAGTTGGCCTTTCTCGAGCGTGGTCATGCCCGGATCGATCACCACGTAGCTCTCGAAATAGAGCACGCGCTCGATGTCACGCAGGGTCATGTCCAGCAGCAGGCCGATACGGGACGGCAGCGATTTCAGGAACCAGATGTGGGCAACCGGCGAAGCCAGTTCGATGTGCGCCATGCGCTCACGACGAACCTTGGCCAGCGCGACTTCGACGCCACACTTCTCGCAGATCACGCCGCGATGCTTGAGGCGCTTGTACTTGCCGCACAGGCACTCGTAGTCCTTGACCGGGCCAAAGATCTTGGCGCAGAACAGACCTTCACGCTCGGGCTTGAACGTACGGTAGTTGATGGTCTCCGGTTTCTTCACTTCACCGAAGGACCAGGAACGAATCATCTCGGGCGATGCCAGCGCAATCTTGATGGCATCGAACTCTTCGATTTGACCCTGGTTTTTCAATAGATTCAGCAGGTCTTTCAAGGCCTTTCCTCCCAGCGGAGCAGGGAGCGAACCGGCGTTCGCTCCCGACGTGCATCGCGTGTTATTCGGTTTCCAGATCGATGTCGATACCCAACGAACGGATCTCTTTGATCAGTACGTTGAAGGATTCCGGCATACCCGGCTCCATGCGGTGATCGCCGTCCACGATGTTCTTGTACATCTTGGTCCGACCGTTCACATCGTCCGACTTGACGGTCAGCATTTCCTGCAGGGTGTAGGCGGCACCGTAGGCTTCCAGTGCCCAGACCTCCATCTCCCCGAAACGCTGACCACCGAACTGCGCTTTACCACCCAGCGGCTGCTGGGTAACCAGGCTGTAGGAACCGGTGGAACGCGCATGCATCTTGTCGTCGACCAGGTGGTTCAGCTTCAGCATGTACATGTAGCCGACGGTAGTGGTGCGCTCGAACTTGTTGCCGGTACGCCCATCGAACAGCTGCATCTGGCCGCTTTCCGGCAGATCGGCCAGTTTCAGCATGGCCTTGATCTCGCGCTCCTTGGCACCGTCGAACACCGGGGTGGCCATCGGCACGCCCTTGCGCAGGTTGTTGGCCAGGTCCAGCACTTCCTGATCGTTCAGGTCGTCCAGGCTTTCCTGGCGACCACCGATCTCGTTGTAGATCTCGTGCAGGAACTTGCGCAGATCGGCGACCTTGCGCTGCTCTTCGAGCATCAGGTTGATCTTCTCGCCCAGCCCCTTGGCCGCCAGGCCCAGGTGGGTTTCGAGGATCTGCCCGACGTTCATCCGCGAGGGTACACCCAGCGGGTTGAGCACGATGTCCACCGGCGTGCCGTTGGCATCATGGGGCATGTCTTCGACCGGCATGATCACCGAGACCACACCCTTGTTACCGTGGCGACCGGCCATCTTGTCGCCCGGCTGGATGCGTCGCTTGATCGCCAGGTAGACCTTGACGATCTTCAGTACGCCCGGTGCCAGGTCATCGCCCTGCTGCAGCTTGCGCTTCTTGTCCTCGAACTTGTCGTCGAGCAGCTGACGGCGGTCGGAAAGATAGGCCTGGGCCTTTTCTAGCTGCTCGTTCAGCGCGTCCTCGGCCATACGCAGTTTGAACCACTGACCATGCTCGAGGCCATCCAGCGTCTCGTCGGTGATCACGGCGCCCTTCTTCAGGCCTGCGCCGCCTTCGGCAGTCGCACCCACCAGCGCCGAGCGCAGACGCTCGAAAGTGGCGCCTTCGACGATACGGAACTCCTCGTTGAGGTCCTTGCGGATCTCGTCGAGCTGCATCTTCTCGATGGCCAGCGCGCGCGAATCGCGCTCGACGCCGTCGCGGATGAACACCTGTACGTCGATGACGGTGCCCTTGGTGCCGGTCGGCACGCGCAGGGAGGTGTCCTTCACATCGGACGCCTTCTCACCGAAGATCGCGCGCAGCAGCTTCTCTTCCGGAGTCAGCTGGGTTTCGCCCTTCGGCGTGACCTTGCCTACCAGGATATCGCCCGGGCCGACTTCGGCGCCGACGTAGACGATACCCGCCTCGTCCAGCTTGTTCAGCGCAGCCTCACCCACGTTGGGGATGTCCGCGGTGATTTCCTCTGGGCCGAGCTTGGTATCACGGGATACGCAGGTCAGTTCCTGAATGTGGATGGTCGTGAAACGGTCTTCCTGAACCACGCGCTCCGACAGGAGGATGGAGTCCTCGAAGTTGTAGCCGTTCCAGGGCATGAACGCGACGCGCATGTTCTGACCCAGGGCCAGTTCACCCATGTCGGTGGACGGACCATCGGCCATGATGTCGCCACGCTGAACCACGTCACCCTTGCTTACCAGCGGGCGCTGGTTGATGCAGGTGTTCTGGTTGGAACGGGTGTACTTGGTCAGGTTGTAGATGTCGACGCCCGCTTCACCGGTCTCGACCTCGTCATCATGAACACGCACGACCACACGGCTGGCATCGACCGAATCGATGACGCCGCCACGGCGAGCGACCACGCAGACGCCGGAGTCGCGCGCTACGTTGCGCTCCATTCCGGTACCCACCAGCGGCTTGTCCGAACGCAGGGTCGGCACGGCCTGACGCTGCATGTTCGAGCCCATGAGTGCGCGGTTGGCGTCGTCGTGCTCGAGGAACGGAATCAGCGAAGCAGCGACGGAAACCACCTGCTTCGGCGATACGTCCATCAGCGTCACGTCTTCCGGCGCCTTGACGGTGAACTCGTTCAGGTGACGCACAGCAACCAGTTCGTCAACCAGCTTGCGGCCTTCTAGCTTGGCGCTGGCCTGGGCGATCACATGGTCGGCCTCTTCGATCGCCGAGAGGAACACGATCTCGTCGGTGACTTCGCCTTCCTTGACCACGCGGTACGGGCTCTCGAGGAAGCCGTACTGGTTGGTGCGCGCGTAGGCGGCCAGCGAGTTGATCAGACCGATGTTCGGACCTTCCGGCGTTTCGATCGGGCACACGCGACCATAATGAGTCGGGTGTACGTCACGGACTTCGAAGCCGGCACGCTCACGGGTCAGACCGCCCGGGCCGAGTGCGGAAACGCGGCGCTTGTGGGTGATCTCGGAGAGCGGGTTGTTCTGGTCCATGAACTGCGAGAGCTGGCTGGAACCGAAGAACTCCTTCACCGCGGCCGCGACCGGCTTGGCGTTGATCAGGTCCTGCGGCATCAGGCCTTCGCTTTCGGCCATCGACAGGCGTTCCTTGACCGCACGCTCGACGCGCACCAGGCCCACACGGAACTGGTTCTCGGCCATCTCGCCGACGCAACGCACGCGACGGTTACCCAGGTGGTCGATGTCGTCGACGATGCCCTTGCCGTTACGGATATCGACCAGGGTCTTGAGCACGGCGACGATGTCTTCGCGGCTGAGTACGCCCGGCCCTTCGATCTCTTCACGGCCGATACGGCGGTTGAATTTCATCCGGCCAACGGCCGACAGGTCGTAACGCTCGGAGGCGAAGAACAGGTTGTTGAACAGCGTTTCGGCGGCATCCTTGGTTGGCGGCTCGCCAGGACGCATCATGCGATAGATCTCGACCAGCGCTTCGAGCTGGTTGGTGGTCGAGTCGATCTTCAAGGTGTCGGAGATGAACGGACCGCAATCGATGTCGTTGGTGTAAAGGGTCTCGAAACGGACGACCTGCGCCTTGACGATCTTGGCCAGTACTTCGACGGTCAGCTCGGTGTTGCACTCGGCGATGATCTCGCCGGTTGCCGGATGCACGATCGCCTTGGCCACGGTGCGGCCCAGCACGTAATCCATCGGCATTTCGAGCTCTTTGACGCCGGACTTGTCAAGCTGATTGATGTGCCGCGCGGTGATGCGGCGGCCTTGCTCGACGATCAGCTTGCCGCTGCCGTCAGTGATGTCGAACGAGGCGATCTCGCCCCGCAGACGTTGCGGAACCAGCTCGAGCGCCAGCATCTCGCCCTTCACGTGGAAGACGTTGGTGTCATAGAAGGCATCGAGGATTTCCTCGGTGCTGTAATTCAGCGCACGCAGCAGCACCGAGGCCGGCAGCTTGCGGCGACGGTCGATACGCACGAACACGGCGTCCTTCGGATCGAACTCGAAGTCCAGCCAGGAGCCGCGGTAGGGAATGATGCGCGCGGAATACAGCAGCTTGCCCGAGCTGTGGGTCTTGCCACGGTCGTGGTCGAAGAACACACCCGGCGAGCGGTGCAGCTGGGAAACGATGACGCGCTCGGTACCGTTGATGATGAAGGTACCGTTCTCGGTCATCAGGGGGATTTCCCCCATGTAGACTTCCTGCTCCTTGATGTCCTTGATCGCTTTGCTCGACGACTCCTTGTCGAAAATGATCAGGCGCACCTTCACCCGCAGCGGAACCGCGAAGGTCACGCCGCGCAGCACGCACTCCTTGACATCGAAAGCCGGCTCACCAAGGCGGTAGCCGACGTACTCCAGCGCTGCATTGCCGGAATAGCTGATAATCGGAAAAACGGATTTGAAGGCTGCATGCAAGCCAATATCGCGGAACTGATCCTTTGTCGCTCCCGCCTGCAGGAATTCGCGGTACGAATCCAGCTGGATGGCCAAAAGATACGGCACGTCCATCACGTGCGGTAACTTGCTAAAGTCCTTGCGGATTCGTTTTTTCTCAGTGTATGAGTAAGCCATCAGCGTTCCCCAGCTTGGTCACCTGCTTGTTTGGCCTCTCCCGACGGGAGCAGCCAGAAAATCGTGCGAATCCCTTGATTCGCGCCACTCCAGGAGTGGTTCTTTCCGATGGCGAACCGATAATCATCGGCTGGCTATAACGGAAAAAGGCCGGTGGCAAAAGCCACCAGCCATCAGCCTTGTGCGAGTCGCTCCGGCTGTAGACGCAAGGTCGTCGCTTACTTGAGCTCGACTTTGGCGCCTGCTTCTTCCAGTGCCTTCTTGGCCGCTTCGGCCTCTTCCTTGGAGACGCCTTCCTTGACCACGCCAGGAGCGCCGTCAACGACAGCCTTGGCTTCTTTCAGGCCCAGGCCGGTCAGCTCGCGCACGGCCTTGATCACGTTCACTTTCTTGTCGCCGGCTTCGGCCAGGACGATGGTGAACTCGGTCTGCTCTTCGGCAGCGGCAGCAGCCGGGCCAGCAGCAGCAACGGTAGCGGCAGCAGCGGTAACGCCGAACTTCTCTTCCATTGCCTTGATCAGTTCAACAACCTGCATCACGGACATTTCGGAAACGGCGTTGATGATGTCTTCGTTGGTCAGAGCCATGACTCTAGTTCCTGTATATAGGTGACGGCCTGCGGCCATCTAATTCATAAGAGATTGGAAAGAACCACGCTTGCCTTAGGCGGCAGCGGCTTCCTTCTGGTCGCGAACGGCCGCCAGAGTACGAGCCAGCTTGCTGGTAGCGCCTTGGATCACGCTCATCAGCTGCGAAATGGCTTCGTCGTAGGTCGGCAGGGTTGCCAGCACGTCGATCTGATTGGCTGCGAGGAACTGCCCCTCGAACGCAGCGGCCTTGATCTCGAACTTGTCCTGACCCTTGGCGAATTCCTTGAAGATACGGGCAGCAGCGCCCGGATGCTCGTTGGAGAATGCGATCAGGGTCGGGCCTTTGAACACGTCGTTGAGCACGTCGAACTGAGTGCCTTCAACGGCGCGCTTGAGCAGGGTGTTACGCACGACACGCACGTACACGCCAGCCTCGCGGGCCTCTTTACGGAGTCCGGTCATGGCCCCCACGGTCACGCCACGGGCATCGGCCACGACAGCGGACAGGGCAGCACTGGCAGCCTCGTTGACTTCAGCGACGATGGCCTTCTTGTCTTCGAGTTTGATTGCCACGGGTTTTACTCCTGGATGTTACCGGTTCATCCGGTCGAAACCGGACGGGTTTTGGTGTCTGATTCGGTACGAATCGGGAGCACCTCTGCGTAGGCCTGGAGAAGCGAGCTTCAGCGGTTTAAGGCTTGCGCCGCCTACGGTCTTGGATAGCCCCCGCCAGGCAGGGACCCCAATATGCACCGCCCCGACCAGCGGGGCGGTTTTGTCTTACGCGTCGAGCGAAGCCTGATCGATGACCAGTCCCGGACCCATGGTGGTGCTCAGGGTCACGCGCTTGACGTAGATACCTTTGGAGGTGGACGGCTTCAGACGCTTGAGGTCCGACAGCAGCGCCTCGACGTTCTGCTTGAGCTGACCGGCTTCAAAGCCGACCTTGCCCACGGAGCTGTGAATGATGCCGTTCTTGTCGGTACGGAAACGCACCTGACCCGCCTTGGCATTCTTGACAGCGGTCGCGACGTCCGGAGTCACGGTGCCGACCTTGGGGTTCGGCATCAGGCCACGCGGACCGAGGATCTGGCCCAGCTGACCCACAACACGCATCGCATCCGGAGAGGCGATAACCACGTCATAGTTCAGGTCGCCGCCTTTCATCTCGGCAGCCAGCTCGTCCATACCAACGCGATCGGCGCCAGCAGCCAGAGCTGCTTCGGCAGCAGGGCCCTGGGTGAACACGGCAACGCGAACGGTCTTGCCCGTGCCGTTCGGCAGAACGGTTGCACCACGAACGACCTGGTCGGATTTACGCGGATCAACACCCAGGTTGATGGCGATATCGAAGGATTCGGCGAACTTAACGGCCGACAGTTCGGACAGCAGAGTTGCAGCCTCTTCGAAACCGTACTGCTTGCCCGCTTCGATCTTCTGGGCGATTGCCTTCTGGCGCTTGGTCAACTTGGCCATTACACACCCTCCACGTTCAGGCCCATGCTGCGAGCCGAACCTGCGATGGTCCGTACGGCAGCTTCCAGTTCGGCAGCGGTCAGATCAGCCTGCTTGGTCTTGGCGATCTCTTCCAGCTGGGCACGGGTAACGGTGCCGACCTTCTGGGTATTGGGACGAGCGGAACCGCTGGTAACGCCAGCAGCTTTCTTCAGCAGCACGGCTGCCGGGGTGCTCTTGGTTTCAAAAGTGAAGCTGCGGTCACTGTAGACAGTGATGATCACCGGAGTCGGCAGACCAGGCTCCTGGCCTTGAGTGCGGGCGTTGAACGCCTTGCAGAACTCCATGATGTTCACGCCATGCTGACCCAGTGCAGGGCCGACCGGCGGCGACGGGTTGGCCTGACCGGCCTTTACCTGAAGCTTGATATAAGCTTGAATCTTCTTAGCCATAGCTACTCCGTTACGGGTTCGAACGCCTTTCGGCTCCCCTTGTTACTTGTTTATCCCAGTGACGACAAAACCCCGCAGCCGTTAGCTGCGGGGTAAGGGATGCATACTTCAGCTAGACCTTCTCGACCTGGCTGAACTCCAACTCTACCGGCGTGGAGCGACCGAAGATCAGAACCGCGACCTGAATGCGACTCTTCTCGTAGTTGACCTCTTCGACCACACCATTGAAATCGGCGAACGGACCGTCTGCAACTCGAACGACCTCACCCGGCTCGAACAGCGTCTTCGGCTTCGGCTTGTCGCTGCCGTCAGCAACGCGACGCAAGATAGCCTCGGCTTCCTTATCGGTGATTGGCGCCGGCTTATCCGCCGTGCCACCGATGAAGCCCATCACACGAGGCGTATCCTTGACTAGGTGCCACGCACCTTCGGCCATATCCATCTGAACCAGAACGTAACCGGGAAAGAACTTGCGCTCACTCTTGCGCTTCTGCCCGTTACGCATCTCCACGACTTCTTCAGTGGGGACCAGAATCTCGCCGAAATGATCTTCCATACCGGCAAGCTTGACGCGCTCGATCAACGAACGCATGACATGCTTCTCGTAACCCGAGTAAGCATGAACCACGTACCAACGCTTAGCCACGGGACACCCTTAACCAACAATCATGGAAACCAGCCAACCGAGCAGGGAATCAAGCCCCCACAACAGCAGCGCCATAACCAGCACAACGGCCAAAACGATCAACGTGGTCTGAGTGGTTTCTTGACGGGTCGGCCAAACGACTTTTCGAATCTCGACGCGCGCCTCTTTCAGCAACGTGAAAGATGCACGCCCCTTTGCCGTCTGCAGCGCAACCAGGGCAGCCACGACAGCAACGACGAGCAGGGCTATCACCCTATACAGAATCGGCTCGGCGGCGTAGTACTGATTACCGACGACAGCCACTACCACCAAAGCAGCGACAACAAGCCACTTCACCAAATCGAAGCGTGTGTCCTTGGCTTCTGCTTTGACATTCATCTGGGAGAACCCTGTAAAAAACTGCCAAATTCGTTATTGAAAGTGGCAGGCCAGGAGGGAATCGAACCCCCAACCTGCGGTTTTGGAGACCGCCGCTCTGCCAATTGAGCTACTGGCCTAACAAGAGTCAGGCCGACTATTATGCCGGCCTGTTTGGAACAGATCAATCGTTTATTCGATGATCTTGGCAACCACACCGGCGCCGACGGTACGACCACCTTCGCGAATCGCGAAGC
>NZ_RFFL01000023.1 GCF_003696285.1 Stutzerimonas nitrititolerans | reverse complement strand
GTAGATAGCGCAGCATGAAGCATCCGTATGGTGCGAGGGGTGCGAAGTTAGCAAGCGGGTCGCCAACCAATGGAGAGCCGCGTCTCAGACAGGGAGTGGGGGAATTTCCGCCGATCTGGCGCGCAGAAATCGTCCGGGCTCCTGACACTGCTTGCCGCGTTGCTGCTGTTCGTAGACTGTCGCGCCGCCTTGGCGGCACCACCGGCGATACCGCCGGGGCGTTGGTGGCAGCGAGTTTGTGGTGTTGCTGGTGTGATGCTGCACTGAGTGATATCGGGCGCCATACAAAGGACTTTCTCCGATGAGAACACTTCTGGAGTTGATATCGATGAACGCCGAGATGCACAAGTTGCAGGACTATTGTGCGCGCGTCCTGCGGGGCGATAAGGCCACTCTACATCGCTTGCGCGCAGCGGACTTCGTCTGTGAAGCGGGATTCTGGGCTTTCGGCTTGCCAGCTTTGCACTGTTACATCTTCGGTGACAGCCACGATGACTATCGTGGCTGGCTCCAGCAGTTGTATGCCGGTGATCTCAATACCCAGTTACGCGAATTGGGCGGTGAGATCGCCATCCTTGACAACCGCGGCAAGGTCGACGCCAGTTGCTATTGCCTGCGCCGGTTGCCGACGCAAGAGACATAGCCGATCAGGGGGTGTGTTGGCTGCGGGTGAAGAACCAAGCGGTGGCGAAGCCAAGCACGGCCCAGAACAGCGCGTTGGTGAACAGCGAGGCGTAGATGAATTCCTGCGCCAGCGCAGCCGGCGCCAGGCTTTCATGCGCTTCTGGATGAGGCGCGCCGATCAGATGCGGGATCGGCAGCAAGATCAGCCCCACCAAACGCAGCGCCCAATGCCGACCGAAAGCCAGCAGGCCCATGCCCACAGCCGTGGCAGCAGCGGTCCCGATCCACCAGTACTGGCGCAGCAGCAGATCAGCGGCGGCAGCGCCCGGCACCTCCGGCGGCAGACCGACGGACGGCGCGAGGTTGAAGGTGGCAAACCCGGCCAGCCCCCATAGTAGGCCCCACCAGGTCTTCCGTGGCGCGCGAACGACGTAAAGACCGGCGAGCATCAGAGCGAAGCCGACCGCCACGACGAGGTTGCCCAGGCCGGTGAACAGTATGCGTTGCAAGCCATCTTCCGGTGCCCAGGCTTCTTCGTCATGTTCGTGACTGACGTGGTCGTGCCCGCGCTCGACGGTTGCTTGCGCATGTTCGTGTTCGATCGTCGGGGCAGTGTTTTCATAGGTTTCCGCCTGGAGAATGAGCGGGCTGACCCAGAAGCTCTGCAGCAGGGTATGAACAGGGCGGCCAGCAATCCGGAGAAGCCCGCGTCTGTGCGATTGGTTTGATCATTGCTCAGCCCTCAGTGGTACGGAAACGCGGCGCTGTGGCGGGTGTCATGAGCGGCGTTATGCACCAACTCCATATGCGAGAAGCCGGCAAAGTAAATCAGCGTGGCGCCAAGCAGAACGCTGCCGGCGGCAATCAACAGACGTTGCGAGATGGGCAGAGAAGCGGCGGAACTGGACGGCAGCGTGCGGGTAATCATCGAGGAGATCCTTCCAGGGTTGAGAAAACGGCACGCGGGAAGGGAACGCAGCGCGAACGGGTGAGCCACCCATTCCGGCATGCGCCCGCCCACCGCGGGTTGCCAAACAGGTTTCAGGCCGGTCTCCGGGCTTACGACGACTGTCAGCTGACAGTGACTGGGTTCGCCTTCCCATGCCGAAGCACAGTGGCAGTAGAACCCATACGTACGCTCACCGTTGCGGGGGCAGCGCCGGACTCGTTCAACCCTTGCGGATCGGACCCACCGGCTTCCCGTTTCACCTCGCACGCGACGGCGCGAGACACCTGAAATGGAATCCTAGCAGACCATGAAGGCTTTCTGATGGGCCCCCGGTCGATTGCGATGGAGCCCCCGAACCGCTACCCTGCGACCCATTCGATTAGGTGCCCCACCCGCGTTCGCTGGGTGGGCTGAAACGGGAAGTCCGGTACGGCGGTGGAAGCTCCACGCCAGATTCCGGCGCAGCCCCCGCTGCTGTAGAGCCTGACGAAGCCGCGACATACCACTGGGCCTGAGCCTGGGAAGGTGCGGACTTCGGATGACGGCGAGCCAGAAGACCGGCCTGATCGCGAGAAGGTGCGTACCCCGGTGGGGGGTGGCTGCCGTCGCTGTGGTTCGTGCTAGACGCGTGCCGTTCTCCAGTGCCGTCATTTCGAGCTCGATGTGTTGCGCATCGAACCCAGTCCCTCCTGGTTACCGCCTGTCATGTGGTGCGCGTACGCGTGCCGTTCGCAGCGACTGAGGGAGTGTGGACCGGTGATCGATGAGCAGAAGAAGCAAAACCACAACGAGCGCATGCAACGCAAGAAAGCAGTGGTGGACGCCGGCATCGAGCGGGCGCAGATCGAGCGCGGTGTGTTCGTGCTGATCACAGGCAACGGCAAGGGCAAGAGCACCTCGGCGTTCGGCACTCTCTACCGCGCACTTGGTTACGGTCATCGCGCCGGTGTGGTGCAGTTCATCAAGGGCACCCAGGCCTCCGGCGAGGTCACCTTCCTGCGTCAACACGCACCGCTGGTCGAATACCACGCCATGGCCACCGGTTTCACCTGGAACACCCAGAACTGGGATAACGACAAGGCCGCCGCCGACCAAGCCTGGGCGCAGGCCGAACGAATGCTCCAGGACCCCAGCCTGAACCTGGTTGTGCTCGACGAGCTGACCTACATGCTCAAGTACAACTACCTCGACATGTCCGGCGTGCTCGACGCCATCCGCGCGCGACCGAGCCACCAGCATGTGATCGTCACGGGGCGTGCGGCCAAGCCGGAACTGATCGAACTGGCTGACACAGTCAGCGAGATCCGTGACGTCAAGCACGCGTTCAACGCTGGCGTGAAAGCCCAGGCCGGCCTCGACTTCTAATGCGCCGCGCTCTATTTCTTGCCCTGCTGGCAAGCTTGCCGGCGGCTGCCACCGATCTGCCTCGGGTGGTCTCGACCAACCTGTGTGCGGACCAGCTCG
This sequence comes from Stutzerimonas nitrititolerans, assembly GCF_003696285.1. GTDB lineage: Bacteria > Pseudomonadota > Gammaproteobacteria > Pseudomonadales > Pseudomonadaceae > Stutzerimonas > Stutzerimonas nitrititolerans. The sequence goes on along the minus strand of NZ_RFFL01000023.1, from coordinate 15,485 downwards.
CGCTGCGCCTGGCCGCGCCGACGCAGTTGCTTTCGGTGTCGGCGCAGAGTCAGGATGCGCGTTTGTCGTCGATGTCCGAGCTGGCCAGGCGCTTCCCGGCCAACCATGCCAGCGCCGAGGAAATCGTCGCCCTGCATCCGGACCTGGTGCTCGCCTCGCGGCGCTGGCTGGCGCACAACCGCGCCGAGTTGCTGCGCAGGCACGGTATCGAGGTGCTGGTGGTGCCGTTTTCGACAAGCTGGGCGGAGATCTTCGCCAGTACTCGGTTGGTCGCCGCGAGTCTCGGTCGCGAGGCAGAAGGCGAGGCTCTGCTCGCCGACGTACAGGCCCGCCTGAATCGTCTCAAGGCTCATCCGCGACCGTTGCGCGCGCTGTATCTGCGTCCCAACGGTGGCAGCGCCGGACGTAACACCTATGTCGATACCGTCTTCCAGTCAGTTGGCTTGACTAATCACCAGGCGGAGTTGGGTCGTGTCGGCTGGGGTCGTTTTGATCTCGAAACGCTGGTAGTCAGCCCCCCGGACCTGTTCGTCAGTACCGACATGCCGATCGACCAAGGCTATACCAAGTCCGCCTATGCCCGTCATCCCCGGGCGCAGCAACTGATCGCCACGCGCCCTGTACTGCAGGTGACGGGAAAACGATGGGGCTGCAGCGACTGGCAGTTGATCGACAGCGCCGAACAGCTGGCCGCGCAGGTCGACGGCCTGGCTCTGGCTGAAGAGGAACACCCATGAGTCGCTTGAACGCTCTGTTGGTGCTGATCCTGCTGGTTCTGGTGCTGTTCTCTCTGGGCATCGGCGCAGTGCCGCTTAGCCTCGGTGAGGTCGCCGTAGCGCTTCTGCAGCCGGCAGCCGGCGGAGTCGAGCTCAGCGACCCTGTGGTGCAGCAGCGAATCATCGTTAATGAGATTCGCCTTCCGCGTGTGCTTTTGGCGATTCTGGTAGGCGCCTCGCTAGGAGCTGCGGGCGCCGCACTGCAGGGTTTGCTGCGTAATCCACTGGCCGAACCGGGGCTGCTCGGTGTCAGTTCGAGCGCCAGTCTCGGTGCGGTGCTGTGCCTCTACTATGGCTTTGCGACGTTGACTCCCTGGCTGCTGCCGGCCGCAGCGATGGGTTGCGCGGCGCTTGCGACCCTGACTCTGTATGCCATCACTCGGCGGCGGGCCAGCAATTTGACGCTGATTCTGGCCGGCATCGCGCTGTCGTCGCTGGCGGCTGCGCTCACTTCGCTGGCCATCAATCTCGCCCCCAACCCCACCGACATGCAGGATATTGTGCTGTGGCTGATGGGCTCGCTGAGCGACCGCAGTTTTGCCGACGTGCGCCTGTGCCTGCCGTTCATCCTCATCGGCCTCGTGTTACTACTCACCAGCGGCCGCGCGCTTGATGCGCTGACCCTTGGCGAAGACGAAGCTGCCAGCCTCGGCGTCAATCTTGCCCGCTTGCGCCTGCAAATTGTCGTGGGTACTGCGCTATGCGTCGGCGCCAGCGTGGCGGTTACCGGCGCCATCGGTTTCATCGGCCTGGTGGTGCCGCATCTGCTGCGCCGCTGGGTCGACTATCACCCAGCCCGCCTGCTGGGGAGTAGCGCCCTGGGCGGTGCGGCTCTGCTGCTTGCTGCCGACATCGTCCTGCGCCTGGTCAGCGGTGCACAGGAATTGATGCTGGGCGTGGTCACTGCCTTGATCGGCGCGCCGTTCTTCCTAGCCCTGGTTCTGCGCCAGGGGAGGGCCACGGCATGAGCGTGCTGGAACTCCAAGGGCTTGGCGTCGAATTGCACGGCCGCCGGCTGCTCGATGATATTGCCCTGAGCCTGCAGCCAGGCGAACTGCTCGGTCTGATCGGTCCTAACGGTGCTGGCAAGAGCACTTTGCTCAAGGCCATCGCCCACCTGCTGCCGTATCATGGCGAAATACTTCTTGGCGGCATATCGCTGGCCCGCCTGGCACCGCGTGAGCGTGCGCTGCGGCTGGCCTATCTGGGCCAAGGTGACGCAAGCGGATGGCCGTTACGCCTGCATGATTATGTGGCTCTCGGCCGGCTGCCGCATCGACGCAGTGCGGCGGACGAGCCTGCCGTCGAAGCCGCCATCTCGCGCATGCGCCTGGAAGGATTGGCTGGGCGGAGCTTCGACCAGTTATCCGGCGGCGAACGCGCCCGCGCCCGTCTGGCCCGCGCCTTGGCGGTTGGCAGCTCGCTGCTGTTGGCCGACGAGCCAGTGGCCGCACTCGATCCGTACCACCAGCTCAACGTCATGCAGTTGCTGCGTGAGCATTGCGCCGAGGGCCGTAGCGCGGTGGTGGTGCTCCATGATCTGACCCTGGCCAGCCGTTTCTGCGACCGCCTGCTGCTCCTCGACCAGGGCTGCCTCGTGGCCTGCGGCAGCGCGCGCCAGGTACTCACTCCCAAACACCTGCAGCAGGTTTATCGCGTGCAGGCCATGCTCGGCGAGCACCAGCAGGAGCCCTTCGTACTGCCTTGGGCTTGCCGACACCCGGAGGAACAACCATGACCACCACCCTGGTGCTCTGCGAAACCTGCGGCTACGACGCTGAACAGCCCAACGCGGTGCGTCCGGGCGAGCGCTTCGCCAGCGAAGTGGAGGCGTTGCTTCAGGTCGGCGATGACATGGCGATCCGCCGCACCCGCTGCCTGATGGCCTGCCAGCGACACTGCGCCGCTCTGCTACGCGCGCCCGGCAAGATTGCCTACGTGCTCGGCGACTTCCGCCCCGGCAGCGAATCGGCAGAGGCATTGCTCGACTACGCCCGCAATTACCAGCTTTCCGCCACCGGCCAGGTGCCTTTCCGTGACTGGCCGGCTGGCATCAAGGGCAAGTTCATCGCCCGCATTCCCGTTCTCGACGACTGAAATACTCTGGAGTTCCTCATGACCGCCAAGATCCCCGTCACCATCGTCACCGGCTTCCTCGGCAGCGGTAAGACCACGCTGCTGCGTCACATCCTCGAGAACGCCAATGGCCGGCGCATCGCGGTGATCGTCAATGAGTTCGGCGAGCTGGGCATCGACGGCGAAATCCTCCGCGGTTGCGGCATCGGCTGCGACGAGGACGGCGGCGAGCAGGCCGGACAGCTCTACGAACTGTCCAACGGCTGCATGTGCTGCACCGTGCAGGAAGAGTTCTACCCGGTGATGCGCGAGCTGATCGAGCGCCGCAGCGAACTCGACCACATCCTCATCGAAACCAGCGGCCTGGCCCTGCCCAAACCGCTGGTGCAGGCCTTTCACTGGCCGGAGATCAAGAACGCCTGCACCGTCGACGCGGTGGTGACCCTGGTTGACGTGCCAGCTACCGCTTCCGGCCAGTTCGCAGCCAATCCGCAGGCGGTCGACGAACAGCGCCGCGCCGATCCTAATCTGGATCACGAATCGCCCCTGCACGAACTGTTCGAGGATCAGCTCCTGGCCGCGGACCTGGTGGTGCTGAACAAGGCAGAACTGGTAGATGCGGCAGCGCTGGCTGCGGTTGAGGCGCTGGTGCGCGAGGAACTGCCGGCGCAGGTCAAGGTGGTCGCCAGCGATCGCGGGCGTTTGGCCCTGGACGTTCTGCTCGGCCTGGGCAGCGCCTCGGAGGAATCCATTCACCTGCGCGAAAGCCACCACGGCCACGGTAATGACGAACACGAGCATGACCACGATCAATTCGACTCGGTGGTGATCAAGCTGCCGGTGGTCGACCGTGAGCGCCTGCTCGCTGCGCTACAGGCATTGGTTGAGCGTCACGGTATCTTCCGCGTGAAGGGTTTCGTCGCCTTGGCAAACAAGCCGATGCGCCTGGTGGTGCAGGGCGTCGGCCAGCGCTTCGACGCCTATTTCGACCGCCGCTGGGGTGAAGGTGAGACACCGAGCACGCACCTGGTGCTGATCGGCCAGGCGCTGGACGCTGAAGTGCTGCGCGCCGCCCTGCTCGGCGCGGTGGTGTAAGCCATGCACATGCTATCGGCGCTGCCGGGCGGCTACGTCGACGAGAGCGGCGCAACTATCACCCGGCTCGAGCAGGACCCGGCGGAGATCGTCATCCTCAGTGCTGCCGATACTACTCTGGCGCTGCTGGCGGCGGCCTGTCCGCAGGATCACTATCCCAGCGTGAGGCTGGCCAACCTGCTGCACCTGCGCCAGCCGGCGTCCATCGACTTGTACCTCGATGAGGTGCTGCAGCACGCGCGACTGATTGTCGTCGACCATCTGGGTGGTGAAAGCTACTGGCCCTACGGGACCGAGCAACTGGTTGCCCTATGCCGGCGCAAGGCTATTGCCTTGGCGATGTTCTCCGGCGACATGAGTGAAGACCACAACCTCACCGCGTTGAGTACTGTTGCGCCGGACGACTGCCATCAACTGTGGCGTTACCTGCGCGAAGGCGGGGCGGCCAATGCGCGGCAGCTGTACCGCTACCTCGGCGTACGGTTTTTCAACCTCGACCTGGACGTCCAGCCTCCGCGTGCGCTGCCGCCGGTGGCGGTATTCCATCCGCAGGTTGACAACGCCTCGGTCGATAGTTGGCGGCAGCGCTGGACGCCCGGTGCGCCGTGCGTCGTGCTGCTGTTCTATCGCGCGCATCTGCAGGCGGGTAACACCCGTGTGTTCGCCGAGTTGTGTGAGGGGCTGCTGAAGCGCGGCCTCAATCCGCTGCCGATCGCCCTGCTGTCACTGAAGGACACCTTGTGTCTGGCGACCCTGCGCACGCTCTGCGCTGAGCAGCAGGTGGCGCTAATTCTCAACACCACGGCGTTCGCCCAGTCATCGATGGATGATCCGGGCGACCACTCGCTGGTCGGCGATATCCCGGTGCTGCAGGTAATGCTCTCCGGCGGTAACGAGGCGGGCTGGCGTGCCGACCCGCACGGCCTGCAGCCGCGCGACATGGCCATGCTGGTGGCGCTGCCGGAGGTGGACGGGCGCATCATCAGCCGCGCGGTCAGCTTCAAGGGCTTCGGGCAGCGTAGCGTGTTGACCCAGAGCGATGTGGTGGAATACCAGGGGCTGCCGGATCGCATCGCCTTCGTCTGCGAGTTGGCGCAGCGCTGGTGTCGGCTGCGCAGTCTGGCCAACGCCGACAAGCGTGTGGCGCTGATTCTCGCCAACTACCCGACCCGTGAGGGCCGCCTGGGCAATGGCGTTGGCCTCGACACACCGGCTTCGGTGATCGGCATTCTCCAACGCTTGCGTGACGAGGGCTATGGCGTTGCGGACATTCCCGCCGATGGCGACGCGCTGATGCAGACCCTCAAGCTGGGCGTGACCAACGATCCTGATCAGTGGGCGTTGCGTCCGGCGCGGCAGAGTTTGGCGCTGGCCGATTACCAGGCGTTCTTCGCCGGTCTGCCGGAGGCCAATCGCGCTGCCATCGTTGCCCGCTGGGGAGAGCCGGAGGCCGATCCGATGCTGCGCCAGGGCCGCTTCATGATTGCCGGTCTGCGCCTCGGCCAGGTGTTTGTCGGCATCCAACCGGCACGTGGCTACCAGCTCGATGCGATGGCCAACTATCACGACCCTGACCTGGTCCCGCCTCACCACTATCTGGCCTTCTATCTATGGCTGCGGCAGAGCTGGGCCAGCGACGCCATCGTTCATGTTGGCAAGCACGGCAATCTCGAGTGGTTGCCGGGTAAGAGCGTGGCGCTCAGTGAAGAGTGCTGGCCGGAGCTGATCTTCGGTGCGCTGCCGCATCTCTATCCGTTCATCGTCAACGATCCAGGCGAAGGCAGCCAGGCCAAGCGTCGCGCCCAGGCGGTGATCATCGATCACCTGATGCCACCGCTAACCCGTGCCGAAAGCTACGGGCCGACCCGAGACCTGGAGCGGCTGATCGACGAATTTTACGAGGCACTGACCCTCGATCCGCGCCGTGCCGGACTGCTGCGCAAGCAGGTGCTGGCACTGATCGTCGAACACAATCTCCACTCTGATCTCGGCCTGGCTGCGCCGCGCAGCGAAGAAGAAGAGCAACTGCTGCTCAACCGCACCGATAACTATTTGTGCGAGCTGAAAGAAAGCCAGATCCGCGACGGCCTGCATATCTTCGGTCAGTCTCCACAGGACCGCCTGCTGCGCGACACCTTGCTAGCACTGGCCCGGCATGGGGTCGCCGACGGTCAAGGACGCAACGCCAGCCTGGTGCGCGCATTGGCTCGCGACCTGTTGCCGGAAGCCACCTTCGACCCGCTCGCCGGGGACTGGAGTCAGCCCTGGCAGGGTGCCCAGCCAGCAGCACTACTGGCGGTCAGCGAGCAGCCTTGGCGTACCCGCGGCGACACCCGAGAGCGCATCGAACTGCTTGCCCTGCAATTGCTGGAAGCGCCCAATCCTGAGCTTCCGGCAGGGATGGGTAGAAGCGAGTTTGTTCGTGAGGAGGGCGCCGTCGACGCTCCCGACTATCGGATCACGAATGAATTCGCTCCTGCGACAGGAGAGGGTTGGGAGCACACCCGCGCTGTGCTCCAGCGCGTCGAGGAGGATCTGCGCCCGCGCCTGCTGGCGTGCGGCGAGCAGGAACTGTACCAGTTGTGCCGTGGCCTGGCCGGGCGTTTCGTGCCGCCGGGGCCAAGCGGCGCGCCGTCACGCGGGCGTCCGGACGTGCTGCCAACTGGGCGGAACTTCTTCTCGGTTGACACGCGGATGATCCCCACGCCGACCGCTTGGGCGCTCGGCGAAAAATCTGCGACGTTGCTCATCGAGCGTTTTGTCCAGGACAACGGCGACTACCCGCGCAGCCTTGGCCTGTCCGTGTGGGGCACGGCGACCATGCGCACTGGCGGCGACGACATCGCCCAGGCCTTCGCGCTGATCGGCGTGCGCCCGCAGTGGGCGGAAGGCAGCTGGCGGGTCACCGATTTCGAGGTGCTGCCAGCCAGGCGTATGGACCGTCCGCGAGTAGACGTGACCCTGCGCGTCTCCGGCTTCTTCCGCGACGCCTTCGCTAACATCATGCAGATGTTCGATGCTGCGGTGCAGAAGGTCGCCGAACTGGACGAGCCGGAGGGTCTCAACCCGATCCGCGCGCGCGTCCGCCGCGAGACCGCCGAACTACAAGCGCAGGGGCTGTCGGTCGAGATCGCGCGGCGGCAGGCCGGCTTCCGCATCTTCGGCGCCAAGCCCGGTGCCTACGGCGCCGGCCTGCAGGGCCTGATCGACTCGCGCGACTGGCAGGGCGACGCCGACCTGGCTCGCGCCTACCTGAACTGGGGCGGCTATGCCTACGGCCAGCAGGTCTACGGCGAGGCGCAGCGAGAGCGCTTCGCCCAGCGTCTCGGCGAGATGCAAGCAGTGGTGCAGAACCAGGACAGCCGCGAGCACGACCTGCTTGATTCCGACGACTACTACCAGTTCCAGGGCGGCATGACGGCGGCGGTGCGTCATCTGAGTGGCGTTCAGCCGGCGATCCTGTTCGGCGACCACAGCGATCCGCTGGCGCCACGCATCCGCACCCTGGACGAGGAAGTCAGCCGGGTGATGCGCGCGCGGGTGACCAACCCGAAGTGGATCGACGGGGTCAAGCGTCACGGTTACAAGGGCGCCTTCGAGATGGCCGCCACCGTCGACTATCTGTTCGCCTATGACGCCACCACTGGTGTGGTGCGCGACGACCAATACGCCAGCCTCACCGACGCCTATCTCAACGATCCGGCGACCTGCGAATTTCTCCGCCAGCACAACCCCGACGCCCTGCTGGAGATCGGTGAGCGCCTGCTGGAAGCCATCCAGCGTGGCCTGTGGGCCGAGCCGGGCGACTACCGCGAGCAGATCGAAGAGCATCTGCTGGCTGCCGAGCAGCATCTGGAAGAATGATCATGAGCCCACGTCCGCAATACCCATTCAGTGCCTTGCACGGTCAACCGCAACTGCAGTTGGCGCTACTGTTGGCCGCCATCGATCCACATATCGGCGGCGTGCTGATCGAGGGGCCACGCGGTACTGCCAAGTCGACCAGCGCCCGCGCGCTGGCCGAGTTGCTGCCGGGCCAGCGCTTCGTCGACCTGCCTCTGGGCGCCAGCGAAGAGCAACTGGTCGGCTCGCTGGATATCCAGGCCGCGCTGCAGAACGCCGAGGTGGCTTTCAAACCTGGGCTGCTGGCGCGCGCCGACGGCGGCGTACTGTACGTCGACGAGGTCAACCTGCTGGCTGACGCGCTGGTGGATCTGCTGCTCGATGTCTGCGCCAGCGGAGTCAACCGCATCGAGCGCGACGGCATCTCCCACCAGCACGAGGCACGTATCGCCTTGGTCGGCACCATGAACCCGGAGGAGGGCGAACTGCGTCCGCAGCTACTCGACCGCTTCGGCCTGTTTGTGCGCCTCGGTGCGCAGATCGACCCCGCCAGTCGCGAGGCCATCGTGCGCAGTCGCTTGGCCTTCGACCGTGACCCGCACGGCTTTGTCGAGCGCCAGCGGCATGCTCAGCAGGCGCTGATCGGGCGCTTGGAGCAGGCCCGCGCATGCGTCGGCAGGCTGGATTTCAGCGACGCTCTGCACCGGCAGGTCAGCAGCCTGTGCCATGCCGCAGGGGTGGAAGGCGTACGCGCCGACCTGGTGATGCTGCGTGCTGCCGCTGCACATGCCGCCTGGCTGGGGCAGGAACAGATCAGCGATGGCGACATCGAGGCGGTGGCCGAACTTGTCCTCGCGCACCGGCGCAAGACGCCGCCCGCCCAGTCAGAAGCCAGTGCTCAGCAGGTACAGCAACAGGGGCGGCAGCAGCCTGCGCCGGATTCAGCGGATAACTGGGGAGCGTTGCCGCCGCAGGCAGTGGCAACCCAAGCGTTGAGCGGAGCGAGGCCGCTGCCGAAAAAAAAGCCCTGAGCCCAGGCGCCGCGCTCGGCCCGCACGCACACCGCGGTGGCCGGCAGGGACGCAGTCGGGCCGCCGGTCATATGCCGGGCAGCACCATCCACTGGCCGCGCACGCTGTTGAGCAAGGCTGGCGCCGCGCTGCGCCTTGAGCACCTGCGCTTCCGACCGCGCGCCGATCAGGGCGGTGTGCTGCATTGCTTATTGCTGGACTGCTCCGGCTCGATGCTCAAGCGGCGCAATCTGGCTTTGGCCAAAGGTTTGCTGTTGCACTGGACCCGCCAGATTTACCGTCAGCGCGGCGAGCTGATGGTGATCGGTTTCGCTGGCGGCCAGGCGCGCCTGCTGCAAGCGCCGCATAAGGCGGTGGCGTTCAACGAGGTCTGGATTGGCGCCATTGGCGGCGGTGGCGGCACGCCACTACCTGCCGGTGTGGCGCTTGCGGAGCAGGTCCTAAGTCAAGTCCGGCGGCGCGCGCCAGGTCTCAGGATCGGCCTGTGGCTCATCAGTGATGGACGCTTCAGCGAATTGCCAGCACGTCCGGCGCATGTCGATTTCTGTGTGGTGGTGGATTTTGAGAGCGGACCGCTGCCTATCGGGCGGGGCGAGCGCCTGGCGCGTCACTGGGACGCCGAGCACATACGCGCAGCAGAGCTACTGGGCCAACTCTAACGCGTGCAGATAATCGTGCCGCCGGCCCATTGTGGCGTACGCGTCGCCCCCGCTGGCCGGCAGCCAACAGAGCATGGTCCGCCCGGCGAAACGGATGCGATACCACGGCGATGATGACGGTAGCGATAGATGAAAACAGAGGATACAGCGCGTGAGGAATACCTATGCCGGTGAAGAAGCCCCTGAAACCATAGAGAATGTCAAAAGCACTCGCTACAGCGTTGCCCGTCGTTACGGCCGCGTCACCATTCAGGGACAGGTCTATCTCTACGAGCGCAAGAGCGACACCTTGGTGCGATTGGACACGTTCCAGCGGTACAAGAATCAACAGAAAGCTCGGTCGTGCTGATCACGTACGCTCATCGCACATCCCGTTGAGTTGGAGCGACGCTGCGTCGCTCTGGTTGGCGTAGGCGAGGCGTTCGCAGTTGTGAGGGTGCGTAGTCATTTCAGCGAGGCCGAAACGTTGCGCCTGCGAAATCCAAGCTGCATTGAGTCTGGCTTTGCGTCCGCTAGTCAAACCAAGGCGGCATTGACTGGTTAGCTCTTCGATGTTCAGATGCGCGCCAGTTTCAGGTGTCCCATGCCGCTGCGCATGGGGTGAAACGGGAAGCCGGTTCGTCACGAACGTGATCAGTCCGGCGCTGCCCCCGCAACGGTATGCGAGAGAAGTATTCGTTACACCACTGTGCCATTGGCATGGGAAGGTGAGTACTTCATGACCCTCGCGAGCCCGGAGACCGGCCTGAAGCCCTCGTTTGGCAAAACCCGCGGTGGGCGGGCGCAGGCCGGTTTTCGTAGGCTTTTCGTCTGCGATTCCTCATGCGTTGTTCCCTCCGGGATTCATACATTCCTGCTTTTGAGTGGAACGATATGTCCCGCAATTCCCTGTTCGATGCCCGTTCGGGCAAATTCCTGTGCGTGGTGGGCCTCGCGCCCTGCGTGTTGCTCTGCGTGCCGACTCATGCGGCGGAAATCGATAGCGCTCTGGCTCTGCCTTCCATGGCTATCATCAGCCGCGTGGATGATGCCGCCACACCTGATCTGCTTACCCCTACGACTGCTGGCTCGCGGCTCAACCTGACGGCGCTGGAGACGCCGGCGAGTATGAGCAGTATCAACTCGGAACAAATTCTAGGGCGCAATAACGCAACCGTTCAGGATGCCGTGAGCCGCTCCCCTGGCATTATTTCTGTCGCGACGCCGGGTAACGGCGGCACCTCGCTTTCGGCGCGCGGCTTCGTTGGTCACACGTCGGTCATGACCCTATTTGATGGATCGCGTCTGTACACAGGAGCCGGCACCCAAACATTCCCGACCGACACCTGGATGGTCGAGCGTATCGATGTCATCCGTGGCCCTGCCTCTGTTCTCTATGGTGAAGGCGCGACGGGCGCGGTGATCAACGTAATACCGAAGAAACCCTTCGAAGGAGAGATCCGCAATCGTTTGCGTCTCGGCTATGGTTCCGATGACCGTCAACAGATTGGAGTGGATAGTGGCGGCTCGCTGAGCGATACGCTGAGCTATCGGCTGACGCTTAATCGTCAGGAGAGCAATGGCTGGGTCGACCGAGCTGATTCGAAGAGCCTGGCGCTCAGTGCTGCGCTGCGCTGGCAGGCTACCGACGACCTGAGTTTTACCCTGGCGCATGAGAGAGGCAACAGCGAGCCAGTCACCGCATTTGGTACACCGCTGATCAATGGCCGTTACGACAGCAGCATCCGCGACAAGAACTACAACATCGAGAATGATCAGCAGCGTTATCGAGATGAGTGGACGCGTTTGAATACCGATTGGGTAATCAATGACGCAATCACAGCCAGCAACCAGCTCTACTACATCAAGAGCCGGCGGCATTGGCGCAACGCCGAAGACTACAGTTGGAACGCTCCACGTGAGCAACTGCTGCGTGGCGGATTCCTGGAGATCAAGCACGATCAGGAGCAGATCGGCGACCGTCAGACCTTTACGTTCGCTCATTCGCTGTTTGGCTTGGATAGCCGCACTGTGGTTGGTGCGGAGTTCAACAAGATTCGTTTCGGCGTCGCCAACAATTCTCCTTACTCCGACGTTGGCGGCGAATACATCGACCTGTGGAATCCGGCTCCTGGCTATTTCGACAGCCTGTCTCCGTTCCGCCCATTGACCGAGAGCGAGACAAGAACCTTCGCTCTGTTCGCCGAGAATCGTACGCAGCTGTCTGAGCGCTGGTCTCTGGTGACCGGGATCCGCCGTGACAACAATCACATCGACCGAGAGGATATGCGCGCAGGCGGTCGCTATGACAGGAGCCTGCAAGGCGGCAACTGGCGTGCTGGACTGGTGTTCGCAGTTACTGAAGATTTCTCGCTATATGGCCAGTATTCGACCAGTGAGGATGGGGTCAACAACCTGGTTACCCTCAACCCTGGCCAGCTACAAATGGATCTCACCGAATCCAGGCAGACTGAGTTCGGCCTCAAGCAGCGCTTCTGGGGTGGGCAGGGGGAGTGGACACTGGCGGCTTACCACATCGTCAAGAAGAAGTTGTTGGCGACCGATCCTGTCACCCGGCTCGCCCAGCAGATTGGCCAGCAATCTTCAGAAGGCATCGAGGCCAGCCTGGATCTGGCGCTCGCCTGGGATTTGAGCCTATCTGCCAACGTATCCGTGCTCCGGGCCGAGTACGATGAGTTCAGCGAAACCGTCAGCGGCCAGGTGGTCTCGCGGGCTGGCAACAAACCGACCAATGTGCCACGGCGTACCGCCAATCTTTGGCTGAACAAGGCCGTGAGTGCCGATCTCGATGCGGGCATCGGCCTGCGTTACGTGGACGAGCGTTATACCAATACGGCCAACACCGCCAAGATTCCTGGCTACACGGTGTTCGATGCCAACGTTGGCTGGAATGTGGTTCCTGACGTTCGTCTCGGTTTGCAGGTGAACAACCTGTTCGACCGTGATTACGTCAGCGTCGCGCAGAATACACAACAGTGGTTCATTGGCGAGCCACGTTCCTTCTTCGTTACGGCTGACTACAGCTTCTAAGCGCAAGCGCACCGGCTAATGCGCGGTGCGCTCAAGAAGGGGCGAGTATGTCGAGGTTGAACATCGAGTCATTGTCCTGGGCTATCGATACCCGGCGTGGTGAACCACGTTTGCTATTGCAGGGCATCGACCTGCAAGTGGGCGATGGCGAGTTCGTTGGGCTTATCGGCCCCAACGGCAGCGGTAAAACCAGCCTGTTGCGTTGCGCCTATCGTTCGAGCGAGCCGGCGAGCGGTCGGCTGCTGCTCGATGATGAAGATCTATGGCGGCGGACGCCGCGCTGGAGTGCGCAGCGTATCGCCGTGGTACTGCAAGAGTTTCCCCAGGAGTTCGGCCTCTGCGTGAGCGACGTGGTCGCCATGGGCCGTACGCCGCATCAGGGTTTGTTCGATAGCGATAGTCGCGAGGATCGAATGCTGATCGCCGAGGCGCTGGAGCAGGTCGGAATGAGTGCCTATGCGCAGCTCACTTTCGCCAACCTGTCCGGCGGCGAAAAACAGCGGGTGTTGTTGGCTCGCGCGCTGGTGCAACAGCCAGGGCTGCTGATTCTTGACGAACCCACCAACCACCTCGACCCACGGTACCAGCTCGAGCTGTTGCAGCACCTACGCAGTCTCGGACTGAGTACCCTGGCCAGCTTTCATGACCTGAACCTGGCTGCTGCCTTCTGTAACCGCCTGTATGTCATAAGCGAAGGCGGAATTGTGGCCAGCGGCACGCCCGCCGAGGTGCTCACCGCCGAGCTGTTGCAGTGGGTATTTGGCGTACAGGCACTGGTCGATGAACATCCTCTGCATGGCTATCCGCGCATTACCTGGATCACTCAATCATGAACATTCGCCGTCTACTCGGTCTGCTGCCGATCCTCTGCACACTGCATGTCATGGCGAGCGACTACCCGCTGACCCTGCGCAGCTGTGACCGCGACGTGACCTTCGACCAGGCACCGCAGCGAGTGGTCGTTCACGACGTCAACATGACCGGCATGCTGCTCAGGCTTGGCCTGCGCGAGCGCATGGCCGGTTACACCGGCTTCGACAGCGCCAAACATCGTGAACGATGGATGAACGAAGCGCTGGCCGATGTACCGCAACTGGCCAGTCGTTATCCCTCCATCGAAACGTTGCTGGAGGCTGACGCTGACCTGTTCTTCGCTGGCTGGAGCTATGGCATGCGGGTGGGAGGGCCTGTTACACCGGCGACCCTGTCTCCGTTCGGCATCCCTGTCTACGAACTCACCGAGTCCTGTTCGCGGATCATGACGCAGCCCCGAGCAAGTCTGGATGATCTATACGGTGACTTGCTCAACCTGGGGAGGATTTTTTCCGTTGAGAATCGGGCCGAGGCGCTGGTTGGAGAGTTACGTGAGCGCGTCGATAGCGTACGTACCGTAGTGCAGCAGGCCAGCGATATACCCCAAGTATTCCTCTACGACAGTGGCGAAGACAGGCCTACCACGTCTGGGCGGCTAGGGATGCCTCAGGCGCTCATCGAGGCTGCTGGCGGGCACAATGTGATGGACGATGTGTCCGCCAGCTGGACGCAGGTGAACTGGGAGAGTGTGGTTGAACGAGATCCCGAGGTGATAGTGATCGTTGATTATGGCCCGCACACCTGGCAACAGAAGCGTGATTTCCTGATGCAGCATCCGGCCTTGCAGGCTGTTCGGGCGATCCGCAATCAACGTTTCACCGTACTCACCTACATAGAAGTCACTCCGTCTGTGGAAAATGCGCTGGCCGTCGAGAAGATCGCCGCCGGTCTGCATCCGCAACTGTTCAACGGAGCACCTCGCTAATGCCGATACGCAGTGCAGCCGGCTATCGCCTACTGATCATCGGCTTGCTCGTCGCCTTGCTATTGTCCTGCGTGATCGCCCTGGGCTTCGGCCCCGCTGCTGTGCCATTGGGCAATGTCTGGGGGATTCTGGGCATGCAAGTGGGCCTCGGCCTGGAGAGCGAGTGGAGCAGGAGCCAGGAACATATCGTCTGGCTCATCCGTGCGCCGCGTATATTGCTCGGCGCATTGGTCGGCGGGGGGCTTGCCCTGGTCGGCACCGCACTGCAGGCGGTCACTCGTAACCCGCTGGCCGACCCGCATCTGTTGGGCGTCAGCTCGGGCGCAGCGTTGGGCGCCGTGCTAGTGGTGCTCTATCTAGGCCCTTTTCTCGGTGTGTTCAGCCTGCCGCTGGCGGCCTTTATCGGAGCAGCCGGCAGCATGCTACTGGTGCTTGCCGTCGCTCGACGCGGTGGTCGCCTCGAAAGTGACCGGCTGCTCCTGGCCGGTGTCGCGGTGTCGTTCGTGCTGATGGCGCTGGTCAACCTGCTGCTGTACACCGGCGATCACCATGCGACTGCGTCGGTGGTGTTCTGGATGCTTGGCGGGCTGGGCTCGGCACGTTGGGATGTTATCTGGCTGCCGGCCATCTGCGTACTACTCGGGTTCAGCGCATTGCTGACGATGGGACGCGGGTTGAACGCGTTGATGAGTGGCGAGCAGACGGCGGTAAGCCTTGGTTTCAACGGCAAATGGCTGCGCTTGCAGGTATTCGTCTGCACCTCGTTGCTGACAGGTGTATTGGTGTCGTTGTCCGGCGCTATCGGCTTCGTCGGTCTGATGGTGCCGCACATGGCCCGTACGCTGGTTGGTGCCGAGCACCGCCGGCTGATCCCGATCAGCGCATTGCTTGGCGGGCTGTTCCTGGTCTGGGTGGACGTGGCGGCGCGCACCCTAATCGCACCCGAAGATCTGCCTATCGGGATCGCCACGGCGGCACTGGGCGGATTGTTCTTCATTCTGCTTTTGAAGCGGCGTGCATGAACCTGTCGATCTGAAACAGCCATCGTCTGTCTGATGATGGCCTTCGGTGTTGGCCTGTTCTTCGGTAATTCCATTGGCGGGCGCTACACGCACCTGGTCCCTGTTGACGGTGAGGCAGCTGAACGTATCGCCGTCGGCGATGCCGATCACGCGGC
>NZ_RFFL01000022.1 GCF_003696285.1 Stutzerimonas nitrititolerans | reverse complement strand
TCAAACCGTCCGTGGAAACGGGGTAGAACCCGGGGTGGCATCGTAGTTCTGTTTGCTCACACCGAAACGAACGAAGAGATTCTTGCGGTCGTTACCTATTGGCTGCAGATCATAGGCGCGGTCGCTGAGGCTCTTTGCCTGGTCCTGGCTCATCCTAGTGACGAATCCGCACCACCGAACATTATCGATAAGAGCGGAAGCGCCTCTCGCTGCCTGTTGCTGATCCGTCTGACCGTCGCGGGTGCTCCCTTTGCTGACATGGTGCAGATAGAGAACTGCTGCCCCGGTGCTAGCCGCGATATGCTCTAGCTTCGCGACAAGCCGTGCCATCTCACCGTTGCTGTTCTCGTCAAGCGTGTGGATACGGCTCAATGTATCCAGAACGATCAAACGAGCACCCTCACAAAGCTCAATCACCTCTGCACACTTCCTTCTGTTCATTACGTCCATCAGGTTTCCCATGATCGGCATGACTAGGAGGTTTGTTACTATCGCCGTCCGCGCTTCGGGGCTCAGATGTTTACCAATAGCGTGAATGCGCCCCACCAACGCCGGCTCTGGATCCTCTCCAGCGTAATAGATAACGCGACCAGCTTTCGCAGGAGCAAGGCCTACTAGGTCTCCACCGGAGACCCGACTTTCGACCGTTGCACCGCACGCGACGGACATCGCTGCTTCCATCGCCCAGAAGCTCTTACCCGTTGCGCCAGGAGCCACTAACGCACCGACTGTTCCGGCAAGGAAGCCTGGCCATATGAAGTCCAGCGTCGGCGGCTCGCTCTCGAACGCTGCCTGTAAGTCAATCGCCACAGCTCAGCCCTCCATCCCTGGGCGGGGTGCCGAGCCGGAATGAATACAGGTGTCAATCCATGCTTCGACCTCAGCCAGATTCCACACGACCTTTCGACTGCTAAGAGCAATACGGCGCGGAAACTTTCCTTGTTTCTCAAAGTTGTAAATCGTGCGTTCGCAAAGCGGGATCATGGCCAGCAATTGCTTCTTGCTGATTAGCACATTGTTCGTATTCCTCGCTTCCCTCTCCATACCGGAAACCTCGTCTATGTCTTCTTTCGAGGTCGGATTTTTGCCCTCTTTTTCCGGTAATTTCCAGCACCGTTTGGCTATTTTTCCCTTTACAGATCAGCAAGTTACTGTCCCGCAAACGTCTAATTCTCGGAAAACCTACTTATCCTATTTCCTTGTTTTTCATTTGTTTTTTCTCGATGAAACCGGAACAGTGAACTTGTCCGACAAACGTCAGTATCGGGACAAAAAATATTTACGCGTATAGGCTTTGGTACCGATAGAAATATTATTGGGGCTTAGTGCAAGGAGGGGTTTCAGCCATTAGTGGGGCGCTTTCGGAGTGTCCATTCATCAATCATGTCAGCCCAATCTTGCAGCATCGCCCTGCGCTGATCACGGTACTCAGCCTTGTTGTAAACGGCCCGTACACCTTTCTGCTCGTGTGCCAAGCATTTCTCGATCCAGTCAGTGTTGTATCCCGCCTCATGCAGCAACGTGCTGGCCGTGCGGCGCAAATCGTGCGGACCGAACTTGCCCAGCGATTGCCCCTCTTTCTGGGCTAAACGGTAGGTCAACGTCAGCACCTGATTGAGCGTTGCGCTGCTCATAGGCGCGTCGGAGTCATAGCGCGATGGAAGGACGTATTCCGAACCGCCTGCGAAGGTTTTCAGCGCTATGAAAATGTCCAGCGCCTGCCGGGAAAGAAACACCAAATGTGGATTGCGCCGCTTCATCCTCTCCTTGGGAATCGTCCAAAGCGCTTCACTGAAGTTAACCTCGCTCCACGTTGCATTGGTCAGCTCGCTCTTACGCACCATGGTCAGTAGCAGGAGTTTGGCCGCCGCTCGCACCGAAGAAGCCGTGCCGATACGCTCCATATATTGGTACATCAAGCCGATTTCGTCAGGCGTCAGCGCTCGATCACGCGGCTCGAATCTAGCTATCGTCGCAGGGCGCACCAAATCGGCCGGGTTCTCTACCTTCTGGCCACGTTCGATTGCCCAGCGGTATACCTGCAACACAATCTCCCGTGAATGCACTGCCGTGGCGGGTGCCCCACGCTCAACAATTGCGTCTGTGAGGGTTCTTAAGTCCTCGTGCGTAATTTCGACCAACTTTTGGTTGCCGAACCTAGGCTTCAGCTCGCGTTCGTAGACCGAACGACGCATATCGCGGGTGCTATCGGCCATCTGGTAACCGCGCAGCCACTTATCAGCCCAGGCGCCAAAGGTTTCTGCGTCCTTGATACGCGCCTTATCTCGCGCTTTTTCCTTCGCTGGAGACTTACCGGCGGCGATCAATTTCTTCGCCTCGCCCAGTCGTTCACGGGCTTCAGCCAAGCTTATTCCGCCGACACCATAACGTCCGAAAGTGATGGTCTCCTGCCTACCGTGAATCGAGTAGTTGTACCGGAACGAGATCGAACCAGCAGGCGTGACGGCTACATAGAGGCCGTCACGGTCGTTCACTTTGTAGAGCTTGTCCTTGGGCTTGAGGTGCCGCAGCTTGGTATCGGTCAGCATGGTTTCCAGAACTCTCCTGAAAAAATACCATGCTCAAAAAGCCAGCCTTTCTATACAGAAATTTCTTTAAAATCAGCAGCATATAGAAATTTAATACCATGACACTTGGGAAAGACGCAGCATGGTACTTGGCTTGAGCATGGCATTGGGCTCGATCAATGCCCACTACCATGCCATAGGAAATCGTTGCTTGGCGATGCAAAAAGCTGCCAGTGATTGCCAGACGCGGAAACCACAAAGCCCGCAATTACGCGGGCTTCAGGGCATTTTTTGCTAATCGGTGCCGGTTCGTTCCAGACGCCCGATCATTCCCACTCGATCGTCGCCGGCGGCTTGCTCGACACGTCGTAGGTCACGCGGGAGATGCCTTCGATCTCGTTGATGATGCGGTTGGAGACCTTTTCCAGCAGCTCGTAGGGCAGGTGCGCCCAGCGGGCGGTCATGAAGTCGATGGTTTCCACCGCGCGCAGGGCGACGACCCAGGCGTAGCGGCGACCGTCGCCGACCACACCCACGGATTTGACTGGCTGGAATACCACGAAGGCCTGGCTGGTCTTGTGGTACCAGTCGAAGTTGCGCAGCTCTTCGATGAAGATGTGGTCGGCGCGACGCAGCAGATCGGCGTATTCCTTCTTCACCTCGCCGAGGATGCGCACGCCCAGGCCCGGGCCCGGGAAGGGGTGGCGGTAGACCATGTCGTAAGGCAGGCCCAGCTCGAGGCCGATCTTGCGCACTTCGTCCTTGAACAGTTCGCGAAGCGGTTCGACCAGCTTGAGGTTCATTTCTTCCGGTAGGCCGCCGACGTTGTGGTGCGACTTGATCACGTGGGCCTTGCCGCTCTTGGCGCCGGCGGACTCGATCACGTCCGGGTAGATGGTGCCCTGGGCGAGGAATTGGATGTTGTCGAGCTTGCTGGCCTGGGCATCGAAGACGTCGATGAAGGTGCGGCCGATGATCTTGCGCTTCTTCTCCGGGTCGGCCTCGCCGGCGAGGTTCTCGAGGAACTGTGCTTCGGCGTCGGCGCGGATCACCTTGACGCCCATGTTCTCGGCGAACATCGCCATCACCTGGTCGCCTTCGTGCAGGCGCAGCAGGCCGTTGTCGACGAAGACGCAGGTCAGCTGGTCGCCGATGGCCTTGTGCAGCAATGCGGCGACCACCGAGGAATCCACACCACCGGAAAGGCCCAGCAGCACGTTGTCGCTGCCCACCTGGGCGCGGACCTGCTCGACCAGATCCTCGACGATGTTCGAGGGCGTCCACAGCGCCTCGCAACCGCAGATTTCCAGCAGGAAGCGCGACAGGATGCGACCGCCCTGCTTGGTATGGGTCACTTCCGGGTGGAACTGCACGCCGTAGTAGCGGCGGGCCTCGTCACCGATCGCGGCGATCGGGCAGCTGGGCGTGCTGGCGATGATGTGAAAGCCTTCCGCAAGCTCGGTGACCTTGTCGCCGTGGCTCATCCAGACGTCGAGGCCGAACACACCGTCGTCGTCCATGTGGTCCTCGATGCCGTCGAACAGCTTCGACTTGCCGACCAGGTCGACCCGCGCATAGCCGAATTCACGCACGTCCGAGCCCTGCACCTTGCCGCCCAGCTGCTCGGACATGGTCTGCATGCCATAGCAGATGCCGAACAGCGGCACGCCCAGATCGAACACCGCCTGCGGCGCGCGCGGGCTGCCTTCCTCGTGCACCGACTCGGGGCCGCCGGCAAGGATGATCCCGCGTGGGGCGAAGGCGCGGATGTCCTCGTCGCTCATGTCCCAGGGGTGCAGTTCGCAATAGACCCCAAGCTCGCGCACGCGGCGGGCGATCAGCTGGGTGTACTGGGAACCGAAGTCGAGGATCAGGATGCGGTGGGCGTGAATGTCGGGATGAGACATGGGGCTTTCCTTCGGAAAAAGCTTGAAGCTGAAAGCCAGAAGCTGGAAGCAGAGGCCCGAAGTCGCGACTTCAAGCTTCCAGCTTCCAGCTTCCAGCGCCTGTTAATCGAGGCTGGATCAACCGACCCGGTAGTTGGGCGCCTCTTTCGTGATCTGCACGTCATGCACATGGGACTCGGCCATGCCGGCGCCGGTGATGCGCACGAACTGCGGCTTGCTACGCATCTCGTCGACGGTGGCGCTGCCGGTGTAACCCATGGAGGCGCGCAGGCCGCCCATCAGTTGATGGATGATGGCCGCCAGAGTGCCCTTGTACGGCACGCGGCCTTCGATGCCTTCGGGTACCAGCTTCTCGGCGCCGGCGGAGGAATCCTGGAAGTAGCGGTCCGAGGAGCCCTGGGCCTGGGACATGGCGCCCAGCGAGCCCATGCCGCGGTAGGCCTTGTAGGAACGGCCCTGGAACAGTTCGATCTCGCCCGGCGCCTCTTCGGTACCGGCGAACATCGAGCCCATCATCACCGCGTTGGCGCCAGCGACGATGGCCTTGGACAGGTCGCCGGAGAAGCGGATGCCGCCATCGGCGATCATCGGCACGCCGGTGCCTTCCAGCGCGGCGGAAACGTTGGCGATGGCGGAAATCTGCGGCACGCCGACACCGGCGACGATGCGCGTGGTGCAGATCGAGCCCGGACCGATACCGACCTTGACCGCATCGGCGCCGGCCTTGACCAGATCCAGCGCGGCTTCGGCGGTGGCGATGTTGCCGCCGACCACCTGGACTTTCGGGAAGTTCTCCTTCACCCAGCGCACGCGATCGAGCACGCCCTTGGAATGGCCGTGCGCGGTGTCCACCACCACCACATCGACACCGGCAGCGGCCAGCGCCTCGACACGGTCGGCGGTGTCCGCACCGGTGCCCACGGCAGCGCCGACGCGCAGACGGCCCTGCTCGTCCTTGGAGGCCAGCGGGTAGCTCTTGGCCTTCTCGATGTCGCGGAAGGTCACCAGGCCGCGCAGGTGGAAGTTGCCATCGACCACCAGCATCTTCTCGATGCGGTGCTCGTAGAGCTTGGCCTTGATCTCTTCCAGCGGCGTGCCTTCCTGAACGGTGATCAGGCTTTCCTTGGGCGTCATGATCGCCGCAACGGTATCACCGGTATTGGGTGTGAAGCGCAGGTCGCGGCCGGTGACGATACCGACCAACTCCTTGCCGGACACCACCGGAAAGCCGGAGAAGCCCAGCTCGCGCGCCTTGCGCAGCAGCTCGCTGATCTTGGTCTCGGCCGTCACGGTCACCGGGTCATGGACAATGGCCGTCTCGTGCCGCTTGACCTTGCGCACCTCGGCAGCCTGCTGCTCGATGCTCATGTTCTTGTGGATGATGCCAATGCCGCCTTCCTGCGCCATGGCGATGGCCAGGCGGGCTTCGGTGACGGTGTCCATGGCTGCGGAAACCAGGGGGATGTTCAGCTCGATTTCGCGGGTCAGGCGGGTTTTCAGGCTGACATCCTTCGGCAGAACCTCGGAATATCCCGGGATCAGGAGAACATCATCGAACGTCAGGGCTTCTTGGCTGATACGCAGCATGGCGGGGGCTCCCAGGCGGGAAAAAGGAAGCGCGGCATTATACCCACCAGCACGCCCGCGCTCAACGCGCCGATGACCTTATCGTCGCGCCGGATCTTCTTGCAGGCGCACCCTCACCAAACGGATCGGAAAGCCCAGGCGCTCGCGAAACTCATCGAGAAAGGCGCGCAGGAAATACTCGCCCGGCCAGTTGTTGAAAATGAAGCCCAGATCGCTGAAGGCGCACGGCTGAGGAAAGATGAAGCCGTTGATGTCGTCCTCGAAGCCGCATTCGGGGCACTCGAAGTTATCGGTTTCGCCGGGCATCCAGGCTTCCAGATGCTCGAACAACGCCTCGCCGATCTCGCGGCGACATTGCGGGCAGCCGGCCTGCTTCTCGAAATCACGCTCGGGGGTGAAGATGCAGCGCTCGGTGACGATCTCCAGCCCCGTGCGCGGCTGGTCCAGCGGCAGGCTGACACCCGTCGGCAGGTCCAGCACCCTTTCCGCTCCCGGCGCCATGGCATGGCCGAGTGCGCCGGGGCGCATGCCGCAGGCGCTGAGCTGCGGCTCGACGATGCCGAGCCCGGTCAACCAGCGAAGGATCTTGCGGGCGCGAGCCTGCGAGCCAGGGTAGCTGGAGACCTGTGGAACGATGATGTACTGGCGGTCGCTCATGGAAAACTCTTAAGAAAGATGCAGGAACCGGCTTGCCGGCTCCTGCACGAAGGCAAGGCTCCGGCTTACAGCAGCTCGGCCCGCAGTTGCTCGGGCGACTTCGGCGACAGCAGCCCCGGCGCCACGTCGAAGGCCGTCTTCGCGCCGATCTGGCCCTGCTGGTTCAGCCGGTACGCCGCACGTGCATAGGCCACCAGCACGCTGGCGGTGAACTCGGGATTGCTCTCCAGCTGCAGCGAATACTCGATGACCTGTGCATGAGGCTCGCTGGTGTTGCCGCTGCGAATCACGAAACCGCCATGGGGCATGCGCTGATGATCACGGCGCAGCTCGTCTTCGCTGATGAAGTTGACGGTGGTGTCGTAGTCGGTGAAGTAGTTCGGCATGCCAACGATGGCCTGCTCCACCGTCGCCGCATCGGCACCTTCGGCCAGCACCACGAAGCATTCACGGGTGTGCTTCTCGCGCGTGCTCAGCTCGGGACGCGCACCGCTGCGCACGCGCTCGATCGCCTCGGGCGACGGCAGTGTGTACTGCACGCCCGCCTTCACCCCGGGAACCCGGCGCACGGCATCGGAATGACCCTGGCTCAATCCCTTGCCCCAGAAGGTGTAGGTCACGCCATCGGGCAGCAGCGCTTCGCCGTACAGCCGATTGATGGAGAACATGCCCGGGTCCCATCCGATGGAGATCAGCGCTGTCTTGCCGTTCGCCCGTGCCGGCTCGTCTACGGCGGCGAAGTATTCGGGAATCCGCGCATGGGTATCGAAGCTGTCCACGGTATTGAACATCGCCGCCAGTTGCGGCCCCTGCGCAGGCAGGTCGTCCTTGGAGCCGCCACAGAGAATCAGCACATCGATGGCCTGCTGGTGTTCGGCCAGCGCACCCATCGCGTACACCGACGTCCGTGGGCCGAGCGGTACGAGATCGGCCGGGGCACGGCGGGTGAAAATCCCCACCAGCGTCATGTCCGGGTTCTTCGCGATCGCCGCCTCGACGCCCCGCCCGAGGTTGCCGTAACCGGCGATGCCGATACGAATCTGCTTGCTCATGAAAAACAGCTCCCAATTCAATGCTGCACGGCAGCGCAAGGCTTGCGCCGCACCGTACATGTGTCACGCCGAAGAGCTCCGGCCACGTAAAAAGGGCGAATGGTACGGGGCTGCGCCAATTACTGCAGCCGTCCGGCGAGATTTTGCCGCACCCCTTCGCCAACGCTTATCATGCCGCCCATGCTCAACGATCCCTTCCAGCGCCTGAATCTCGACCGCGAGGTCCTCACCGTCAGCCAGCTCAACGGCCGCGCCCGGCTGTTGCTGGAAGACGTGTTCGCCCAGGTCTGGGTCGAAGGTGAAATCTCCAACCTCGCCCGCCCCGCCTCCGGCCACATCTATTTCACGCTCAAGGACAAGAACGCCCAGATACGCTGCGCACTGTTCCGCCAGAACGCCACCCGGGTGCGCCAGGCGCTGCGCGACGGCCTGGCCGTCAAGGTGCGAGGCAAGGTCTCGCTGTTCGAGGGGCGCGGCGATTACCAGCTGATTCTCGACTCGCTGGAGCCGGCCGGCGATGGCGCCTTGCGCCTGGCCTTCGAGGCGCTGAAGGAAAAGCTCGCCGCCGAGGGCCTGTTCGACGCCGCCAGCAAACGTACCCTGCCTGCCCATCCGCAGCGGATCGGCATCGTCAGCTCGCCGACTGGCGCGGTGATTCGCGACATCATCTCCGTGTTCCGCCGCCGAGCGCCCCATGTGGCGCTGACACTGGTGCCCACCGCCGTCCAGGGCTGCGAGGCGACGCCACAGATCGTGCGTGCCATCGAACTGGCCGATCGTGGCGGCTTCGATGCCCTGATCCTGGCGCGTGGCGGCGGTTCGCTGGAAGACCTCTGGTGCTTCAACGAAGAGGCCATCGCCCGTGCCGTAGCCGCCTGCCAGACGCCTATCGTCAGCGCCGTCGGCCACGAGACCGACGTATCCATCGCCGACTTCGTCGCCGATGTGCGCGCGCCCACACCTTCAGCGGCTGCAGAGTTGCTGGCGCCCAGCAGTACGGATGTTCGCCAGCGCCTGGCAAGCCTGCGCCAGCGCCTGCTGCTGCGCATGCGCGAACGCTTGCATCGTGAAGGCTCGCGCCTCGATGGCCTGACCCGCCGCCTGCGTCATCCCGGCGAGCGCCTGCAACAACAGGCGCAGCGCATCGACGATCTGGAACAACGCCTGTTGCGCGGTATCGACCGTCGTCTTTGCGCGGGCCAGGAGCGCCTGGCCCGACTCGACACCCGCCTGGGTGCGCAGCATCCGGGACGTACGCTGGCGATGCTGCGCCAGCGTCTGGAGCATCTGTCCCAACGCATGCCTCGCGCCATGCAGGAAACCCTGAAGAGCCGCCGCCAGCACTTGCAGGGGCTGGTTCAGACGCTCCATATCGTCAGTCCGCTGGCGACGCTGTCGCGCGGCTACAGCATTCTCCTGGACGACCGTGGACAGGCGATCCGCAACGCCAGCCAGACACACCCTGGCCAACGCTTGAAAGCGCGGCTCGGCGAAGGCGAACTGGATGTGCGGGTGGAAGACAACCATCTCGAACCGGTGACCCTGCCGTTGCTGTAAAAAACCCATCGTTCACCCGACGTCATCCTCCGTTACACCCACCCTTCCCCCCGAAGGCTGCTTTGCGCGACGATGAGCGCTCCTGACAAACGGAACGCCCGCATGCCGTACCTCCTGACGCTCTTCCTGGCACTGTGCCTGGCTCAATCCGCCCACGCCGAAGGCTTCATCACCCGCCTGCTGAACAAGCCGGTGCCGGGCGGCGTCGCCGTGGTCGATCTGGGCAACGGCCCCGCGGCGCCGCAGGTGCGCTACCAGGGCAAGCCGGCGTTGGTGATCCACGAGGACGGGCAGCGCTGGATCACCATCCTCGGTGTTCCGCTCACGGCCAAGCCCGGCGCACAACAGGTCGAGGTCGATGGCAGCCAGCGCAGCTTCCAGGTCGAGCCCCGCGAGTACCGTGCGCAGCACATCACTCTGAAGAACAAACGCCAGGTCAATCCGAACCCCGACGACCTCAAACGCATCGAGCGGGAACTGGCCGAGCAGACCGAAGCCTACCGACAATTCAGCCCCAACCAGCCCAGCAACCTGCTGTTCGACAAACCTGTCGACGGCCCGCTCTCGTCGCCTTTCGGCCTGCGCCGCTTTTTCAACGGCGAAGAACGCAACCCGCATTCGGGGTTGGATTTCGCCGCCAAGGCCGGCACACCGATCAAGGCGCCAGCGGCCGGCAAGGTGATCCTCACCGGCGACTATTTCTTCAATGGCAAGACGGTGTTCGTCGACCATGGCCAGGGGCTGATCAGCATGTTCTGTCACCTCTCGCAAATCGACGTGAAGGTCGGCGACCCGCTCGGTCGTGGCGAAATCCTCGGCAAGGTCGGCGCCACCGGTCGCGCCACCGGGCCGCACCTGCACTGGAATGTCAGCCTCAACGATGCGCGCGTCGATCCAGCGATCTTCATCGGCGCGTTCAAACCCTGAATCAAAACAAGAAAGGAGCTACCGACATGCGTATCAAGGCCACGGAATCCACCCTGCTGATCATCGACATCCAGGAGCGCCTGCTGCCAGCCATCCTCGACAGCGACAGCATGATCGAGCACGCAGCCTGGTTGCAGCAGATCGCGCGGCGGGTCAGCGTGCCTACGCTGCTCACCGAGCAGTACAGCAAGGGCCTGGGCCCGACCGCAGCCATCCTGCGCGAAGGTGTGGCGGCCGAGTCCATCCTGGAAAAGATGGAGTTTTCCTCCGCCGCAGACGGCGAGCTGTTCAAGCGCCCAGGCGGCGATCGCAAGCAGTTCGTGATCTGCGGCTGCGAAACCCATGTCTGCGTGATGCAGACCGTGCTCGACCTGCTGGCGCATGGCAGCCAGGTGTTCGTCGTCGAGGAGGCGGTCAGCTCGCGCCGCGCCTCGGACAAGGAACTGGCGTTGCAGCGCATGCGCCAGGCCGGTGCGCAGATCGTCTCGCGCGAGATGGTTGCCTTCGAATGGATGGAGCGCGCCGGTACCGAACTGTTCAAATCCATCAGCCGCGAATTCATTCGCTGAGCCGGACGGCAGCTCGTACCAGTCTCTGCCGGGACTGCACGGGTGGATTTTGTTAAGGTCCGCCTCCTTGCAGCACGTCCCGCTGTATCAAGTACTGACGGAGTATTGAATGACTGACGAGTTTGCCGGCTGGTTGGACTGGCTCAGAGCCCACCCTGAACTGCAGACACTGGTCGCCTGCGCCGCACTGATATTTGCCGCCTGGCTGTCGAATTGGATCGTCAAGCGCATCCTGGTGCGCGGGCTCTATGGCCTGTTGCGCCATGCGCGCGATGCCGAATTGCAGGATTTCGGCATCATCAAACGGCTGTCCAATATCGTCCCGGCACTGGTGCTGTCGGTCGGTATCAACGCCGTGCCGGGGCTTCCGGAGGCGGCAGTGACCGTGGTGCGCAACGTCTGTGGCGGATTTATCGTGCTGACCATCGCGCTCGCCCTGGGCGCGGTGATGGACATCATCAACCTGCTTTACCAGCGCCGCTCCGATGCCCATCTGCACCCGATCAAGGGCTACCTGCAGGTGGTCAAGATCGTGCTCTACGCCATCGCCACCATCCTGATTATTGCCACCCTGATCGACCGTTCGCCGCTGATCCTGCTTTCCGGCCTTGGCGCCATGGCGGCGGTGCTCATGTTGATTTTCCAGGACACCCTGCTGTCGCTGGTGGCCAGCGTGCAGATCACCTCCAACGACCTGATACGCGTCGGCGACTGGATCGAAATGCCGCAGCTGAACGCCGATGGCGACGTGATCGACATCGCCCTGCACACCGTCAAGGTGCAGAACTGGGACAAGACCATCACCAGCATCCCGACCAAGCGCTTCATTTCCGATTCATTCAAGAACTGGCGCGGCATGCAGGAAAGTGGTGGCCGCCGGATCAAGCGCAGCCTCTTTCTCGACCAACAAAGCGTGCACTTTCTCAGCGAAGAGGAATGCAAACACCTGCATCGTTTCAGCTTGCTGGAAGATTATCTGGCCGAGAAGCAGCGCGACATCGATACCTGGAATACCAGGCTGGCCGAGCGTGGGCAGGAGCCGGTGAATACTCGACGCATCACCAATATCGGTACCTTCCGCGCCTACGTCGAACGTTATGTACGCAGCCACCCGGGCATTCATCAGAACATGACATTTATCGTGCGTCAGATGGCACCCACGGCCGATGGGCTGCCGCTAGAGATCTACTGTTTCACCAACACCGTGAGCTGGGTACCGTACGAGGCGATTCAGTCGGACATTTTCGACCACCTGCTATCGATCCTTCCGGAATTCGGTCTGCGCGTATTTCAGCACCCGAGCGGCGCAGACATGCGAGGCTGGAGCGAGTCGCTGATGCAGCGTGGCGCGCCGGCGCTGCAGCAGCCGGAAGCGCATCCGGCCGAAGTGACAAGCTAACAGCTGTTTTTTATGAAGTGTTGCCAACGCCGGTAGTTTTCAACGACCTGCTAATCGTAGGTTGGCGCTGAGGCACGAAGCACATGGCTGGCCTTTGGCACTGCCCATTGCTTCATCCCTGATGCCAGCGCCGCGGGCTGCCCCTGCACCCCGCGCCTCAGCGCCAACCTACGTCCGGAGCGGGAATTGCTCCCGCCCCTGTCAGCGATGAATCAGAAGCTCATGTCGACCCGCGCCCACCAGGTGCGACCCGGTTCGTTGACTCGACTGGTAGGCTCGAGGCCGTAATCGGCGAAGCCGGCACTGCCGGCCAGATTGAGATGCTCGCTGTAGGCTTTGTCGAGCAGGTTGTCGACGCCCGCGCTGAGTTTGAAGTTCTTGTTCAGCCGGTAGGCGCCGTTGACCGCCAGCACGCCGAAGCCGGCGCTCTCGTCGAAGTCCTTGCCGACCACCGTGCCCTGATTCTCGGCGACCCGTCCCTGCGAGGCGACCACGCGCCAGAGGCCACTGGTGCTCCAGTTGTCACGCTCGTAGGTCAGGCCCAGACGCCCTTCCAGTGGCGGAATCTGCGGCATGGCGCGATCGTCGCTGCGATTCTTGCCCCAGGCGTAGGCCAGGCTCGCATCACCCTTCCAGTTGCTGGTGAAACGGTAGCTGGCGCCCATTTCAGCACCTGCGATGGTGGCGTCGATGTTGCTGACCTCGGCGCGAAGCATGCCGGGCATCACGCCGGGCACATAGCTGAACAGGATGTAGTCCTCGACCAAACCGGCATAGGCAGAAACCCAAGCCTCCAGCGGCCCCTTGGCGTATTGCAGGCCAACGTCCAGCTGCGTGGTCTTCTCCGGCCGCACCGAGTCGAACGGTTGCAGCGTGCCCACCGGGCCGGGATTGGAAACGAACAGCTCCCAGTAGTCGGGGAAGCGCTCGGCGTGGCCGAGACCGGCATACCAGGTCGCGGGCAGGCTGACGAGTTCCTCCTCATAGCGCAGGAAGCCGCTGTAGAGCGTGTCGCGACGGGTTTCGCCGGCGGTAGGGTTGTCCCAATCCTGACTGATTGGCATGCCCATCGGGTTCTTGAGCGTCGGATGATGGCTGTTGAAATACTCTCGCTCATCGGTCGCTTCGTGCAGATCCAGGCGCAGGCCGCTGATCAACTTCTCGCGCTCGCTGAGCTGCCAGGTCAATTCGCCAAAGACGCCGTAGCTATGCAGCATCGCGTCCGGCACCCAGGGCAAGGCGTCACTGCCGGCCGCGGCGACCATCTGATTCACGTGCAGGTCTGGATTCATCACCTTGCGATGCTCGCTGCGCTGCGCGTCGACGCCGGCCTTGAGTTCGACATCGGTCCACTGCCATGTGCCGACCAGGCGCCCCCCGAGAGTGCGGCGATCAACACGCGACAGTGTCGGCATTTTCATCATCGAGGTCGGCACGAAATCGCGCAGGCTGTAGTTGTCCATGATGTGATCGGCGTAGTTGTAGTAAACCTGCGCCTCCAACCCATAGAACGTCTCGCCGATATTGCTCTTCTCGAAGCGCAGCCCCAGGCTTTCGCGCTGAAACTGGCTGCCATCCATGCCGCGCCCGGCATAGCGTGCGTAGCCATCGCCGCGGCCAGCGGTCAGCTCGATCAGCGTGTCTTCATCGGGCGTCCAGCCCAGTGCCACATCGGCGTTCCACTTGTCGTAGCGCGACGGCACGGTATCACCGTTGCCATCGGCGTAATCATCCGCCTGGGAGCTGTTGGCCATCAGCCGTGCATAGCCCTGACTGTTGCCGGCGGCGGCGTCCAGATTACGGTCGAAGCGACCGTTGGAGGCGGTCAGCAGACTGCCATTGATGCGGTAGTCCGGCTCGCTGAACTGCTCCGGCTCGCGCTCGAAGAGCACGGTGGCGGCCGATGCACCGGCCCCCCAGAGCACGGTCTGCGGGCCCTTGATGACGGTCAGCTTGTCGAAGGTATCCGGGCTGATATAGGAGCTAGGCGAATCCATGCGGTTCGGGCAGGCGCCGAGCATTTCACCGCCATTGGACAGCAGTTTCAGGCGTGAACCGAACATGCCGCGGAACACCGGATCGCCGTTGACACCGCCGTTACGCACAGCGGAAAAACCGGGAATGGTCTTCAGGTAGTCGGCGCCGTCGCTGGCCGGCATCGGCTGGCGCGGGATCTTCGGGTCGGTAACGACCGTCAGCGGGGATTGCTGGCCAACTCCGGTAATTACCATCGGCGCGAGCTCGACCGCGGCAGCATGCTCGTCGTGACCGGTGTGATCTGCCTCGGCAGCCAGCGCACCGCTGGCGAGCAGACCCAGCAAGGTCGCATGGGCGAACTGCCAACGCAGACGGGAGGGTTGAATCGAAAAACGCTCGGACAGGCGCACACGCGCCCCACAGCCACGAGTAATACTGGACATAGGAATTTCCACTTCTGCATTTGATGAAACCGCTACGAGGCGGCTGATGAATGTCAGCTGTGGAAATACGGCGGCGCGCGTGGATAGCCGCTGCTACGGCGCGGAACCGACGGTAGCGGCCGCTCGGGAAGCGGTTGGAAGTGATCCGGCTGATGGTGAGGCAGAACCAGATCGACGGAAAGCGCGAGCGGCGGATTGACCGTCAGCAGCTCGCAATAGCCGCAGAGATCCAGTGCTGCCAGCCAACCAGGTTCCGCTGAGGAACTCTGCTGGTGATGCCCATGGGCCGAGCCAGGCTGTGCATGCTCGGCGTGGGATTCGGTTGCTTCGCCCAGCTGAACCGCCGAAAACAACGGGCCGACATGAATCATCAGCATGGCGAACAGGCCAAGCCAGATACTGATTGTCGATAGCCGTTTGCGTGTCACCGGCGAGTCCTTGGTAAACAGCGACTTACCCTTCGTGGGAATGGCTGGATGATCGCACGCGCGCGGCAGCCAGCCGCTGCGACATGAGGCCGCAATATTTATCGCAAGCAAGCGCACCTTTTCAATCATTCTTCAGCATAAAAAACCACTGATCACCGACTCGAAGACCGTCTCTGCCAAATTTTCTCAAGCGCTTGCACGAAACACCCGCCCAGGAATAACTTCGCACCACAAATCTTCTGAAACACCGGCGCCGAAGCACAGCCGCCGCGAGAGCCTTCAAGGAAACGCCATGACCATGCTCAAAAACCCATCGCAAAAATATCGCGCCTTTCCTGTAATCGATATCCCGGATCGCACCTGGCCTTCGAAAACCATCACCCAAGCGCCGATCTGGCTGAGCTCCGACCTGCGCGACGGCAACCAGTCGCTGATCGAGCCGATGGACGCGGCGAAGAAGATGCGTTTCTTCAAGACCCTGGTCGCGGTGGGTGTCAAGGAAATCGAGGTGGGCTTTCCCTCGGCCTCGCAAACCGATTTCGACTTCGTCCGCGAACTGATCGAAGGCAAGCACATTCCCGATGACGTCACCATCCAGGTGCTGACCCAGGCCCGCGAGGACCTGATCACCCGCACCTTCGAGTCGCTCAAGGGCGCCAAGCGGGCCATCGTCCATTACTACAACGCCACCGCACCGAGCTTCCGTCGCATCGTCTTCAACCAGGACAAGGCCGGCGTGGTGAACATCGCGGTCAACGCGGCGCAGGTCATCAAACGCCTGGCTGACGCGGCACCGGAAACCGCCTGGCGCTTCGAGTACTCGCCGGAGGTGTTCAGCTCCACCGAGACCGATTTCGCCGTCGAGGTATGCAACGCGGTGATCGAGGTGTTCCAGCCGACGCCTGCGCAGAAGCTGATCCTCAACCTGCCAGCCACCATCGAGGCGGCCACGCCGAACATCTATGCCGACCAGATCGAGTGGTTCGGCCGCCATATCAACAAGCGTGACAGCGTGCTGATCAGCCTGCACACCCACAACGACCGCGGCACCGGCGTAGCTGCCACCGAGCTGGGCCTGATGGCCGGCGCCGATCGTGTCGAGGGCTGCCTGTTCGGCAACGGCGAGCGCACCGGCAACGTCGACCTGGTGACCGTGGCGCTGAACATGTACACCCAGGGCGTCGATCCGCAACTGGACTTCTCCGACATCGACGCCGTGCGCAAGGTGGTCGAGGAATGCAACCAGTTGCCGGTGCATCCGCGCCATCCCTACGTCGGCGATCTGGTGCACACCGCCTTCTCCGGCTCGCACCAGGATGCGATCCGCAAGGGCTTCGCCCAGCAGGATCCGAACGGCCTCTGGGAAGTGCCCTACCTGCCGATCGACCCGGCGGACATCGGTCGCAGCTACGAAGCGGTGATCCGCGTCAACAGCCAGTCCGGCAAGGGCGGCATCACCTACCTGCTCGAGCAGGAATATGGCATCAGCCTGCCGCGCCGCATGCAGATCGAGTTCAGCCAGGTGGTGCAGCAGGAAACCGACCGCCTCGGCCTGGAAATGAGCGCCGCCCAGATCTACGCGTTGCTGGAAGCCGAATATCTGCAGGCGACCGCACCCTACGCGCTCAAGAGCCATCGCCTGCAGGAGGAGAACGGCACCAGCGCGCTGGAGGTGGAAGTCAGCAACGACGGCGAAACCCTGAACCTGCGCGGTATCGGCAAGGGCCCGCTGGAGGCGCTGGTGGCGTCGCTGCCGGTCAAGCTGGAAATCATGGATTACCACGAGCACGCCATCGGCGCCGGCAGCAATGCCAAGGCCGCGGCCTATATCGAGGTGCGCCTGGACGGTGAGCGGCCGCTGCACGGTATCGGCATCAACGAGAACATCACCACCGCCAGCATCCGCGCCCTGTTCAGCGCACTGAACCGCGCGGTACGCATGGCTGAGGCGAAGGCAGCCTGAGCCGACCGGCGAGTTCCTGGCGGGCTCGCCACATCAAACTCCTCGCGAAAGTCAGAATCAGCCGATACGCAACGGCAGCTCGCTGAAGCCGCCGGCCGGGTAGCACGCCCGGACCGGTGGTTGATCGGGCACCAGGGCGATATGGAGCGTCTGCCTCAGCAGCTCCTCCATCACCACACGTAACTCCAGGCGCGCCAGCGGTGCGCCTGGACAGACGTGAATGCCCGCGCCATAGAGCAGATTCAACGAGGGGTCGCGATCCAGGCGAAACGCATCGGGATCGTCGAATACATCCTCGTCGCGATTGGCCGAAGCCCAGAGCAAGGTCAAGCGTTCCCCCGCCTCGATCCGGCGACCACCAAGTTCCACCGCACGGGTGGTGATCCGGCGGTTGGCGATCAGAGGCGCGTCGATACGCAGGATCTCGTCGATGGCCGCCGGCAGCAGCGACAGATCCTGGCGCAGCTGTCGCTGCAGTTCCGGCCGCGCAGCCAGATAATGCGTGACGATGCCGACACTAGCGGCGATGGTTCCCAGCTCGCCCACCGTCCAGTTGCGCAGGATGCTGACGATCTCCTCGTCGCTCAGGGGGCGTCCCTCGATCCGCTCGGCGAGCAGGCGATCTGTGGGATCGTCACCGGCCAGATGATCCTCGGCGCGGCGCGCCTCGAGAATGCCGCGAATGTAGCCGTCGAACTCGAGTGCAACCTCGGCTTTCGCGGCGTGGGCACCTGCCAGGGTCGCCCTGTGATTCTTGCGGGTCCACTGGCGCAAGGGTTCATGCAGGTCGCCCGGCCACCCCATGAACGCACACTGGATACGCAGCGCGAAATCCTGGGCAAAGCCGTCGATCAGCTCGACGTCACCGGCCTTTGGCAGCGCGGCGGCCAACTCGCTGGCGATCGCACGGCAGAGAGGCTCGAACGCCTGCATGCGCGGGGGCGCGAAGTACGGCTCGATCAGCCGGCGAAACAAGCCGTGTTCTGGCGGGTCCATTCCGTTGGGCACCGAGGGATAACTGGATACCGCGCTGCTGAAGGTTTCGTGGTCCAGCAATACCTGCATGACGTCGGCATGGCGCAGCAAGGACCATTGCAGGTAGTCGCTGTACGCCACGGGACAACGTGCCCGTAGCGCATCATAGGCGGCGATCTGGTCAGCCAGTGCATCAGCGGATCGTGGATCCCAATCCGACTTCGGTTCTTCGCTCATGTGATTCCCTCGTTGACTGGACTGCCGAATCCGACAACCCTTTGCCCTCACTGCTTCCCCCACGGAGACACGAACATGATAGATGCCCAGGGCTATGCCGCCCTTGATCCCACGACGCCCCTCGCTCCGTTCAGCTTTCAACGCCGCGCGCTGGGCGAGCGTGACGTCCAGATCGAAATTCTCTACTGCGGTGTCTGCCACTCCGACCTGCACACCGCCCGCAACGAGTGGAACAACACCCTTTATCCATCCGTTCCCGGCCACGAGATCGTCGGTCGCGTCGTGGCCGTCGGCTCGGCGGTCAGCGGCTTCAAGGTCGATGACATCGCCGGCGTCGGTTGCCTGGTCGACAGCTGCCGCAATTGCCCCTCCTGTGGCGAGGGCCTGGAGCAGTACTGCGAGAACGGTTTCATCGGCACCTACAACGGCTCGGCGTTCGGCGGCAGCGAGAACACCCTCGGCGGCTATTCGGACACCATAGTGGTGGACGAGAAATATGTGCTGCGCATCAGTCATACCGACAACCTGGCCGCCGTCGCGCCGCTGCTCTGCGCCGGCATCACCACCTATTCGCCGCTGCGCCAGTGGAAGGTCGGCCCGGGCCAGAAGGTCGGCGTGGTCGGCCTCGGCGGGCTGGGCCACATGGCGGTGAAGATCGCCAACGCCATGGGCGCCAAGGTCGTGCTGTTCACCACATCACCGGACAAGAAGGACGACGCGCTCCGCCTGGGAGCCTCCGAGGTGGTGATCTCGAAGAACAGGGCCGAAATGGCCTCGCACGCCAACAGCTTCGATTTCATTCTCAACACCGTGGCCGCACCACACGACCTGGATGCCTTCGTCAATCTGCTCAAGCGCGACGCCACCATGACCCTGGTCGGCGCGCCGGCCTCGCCGCACCCTTCGCCCAGCGTGTTCGGGTTGATCTTCAAGCGCCGGCGCATTGCCGGCTCGCTGATCGGCGGTATCGCCGAGACGCAGGAGATGCTCGACTTCTGTGCCGAGCACAGCATCGTCGCGGACATCGAGATGATCCGCATGGACGAGATCAACCAGGCTTACGAGCGAATGCTCAAGAGCGATGTGAAATACCGTTTCGTGATCGACATGGCGACCCTGAAGTCGGCGTGAGCAGAATGGCCGTGTTCTGAGCCTTTCTTCTTCTCGATCAACCCGTTAAGGTCGCCGGCCTTCGTCGAGGAGCCGGCATGCCTTACCTGATTTTCGTCACCCTGCTCTGGGCCCTGTCCTTCAACCTGATCGGCGTCTATCTGGCCGGGGCGGTGGACAGTTATTTCGCCGTGCTCACCCGTGTCGTCCTGGCCGGCCTGATCTTTCTGCCGATGACCCGCTGGCGCGGCGTGGCGCCGGGATTCATCGCCGGAGTGACGCTGGTCGGCATGCTGCAGTTCGGCGTCACTTACCTGTGCCTGTACCTGAGTTTCAATGTGCTGACGGTGGCCGAAGTGCTGCTGTTCACGGTGCTGACGCCGCTCCATGTGGCACTGATCGACGACGCGCTGAACCGGCGCTTCAATCCCTGGGCGTTTCTCGCGGCCACGGTGGCCGTATTCGGCGCGGGGCTGATCCGCTATGACGACCTCAGCGGCGACTTCCTCGGTGGCTTCCTGCTGCTGCAACTGGCTAACTTCACCTTCGCCGCCGGCCAAGTCGGCTACAAGCATCTCGCTGCACACTACCCATCGCAGATCCCGCTGCACCGCCGCTTCGGCTATTTCTTCCTGGGCGCCCTGCTGGTGGTATTGCCGGCCTGGCTGATACTGGGCGATCCCGAACGGCTGCCGACGACGCCCACCCAATGGGGTGTGCTGCTGTGGATGGGCGTGCTGGCCACGGCGCTCGGCCAGTTCTGCTGGAACAAGGGCGCGACCCTGGTCGACGCCGGCACGCTGGCGGTGATGAACAACCTGTCGGTGCCCGTCGGGCTGGTCATCAACCTGCTGGTCTGGGGCAGCGAAACCCGGCTCGACCTGCTGGCGATCGGTGGCGCGCTCATTCTTGCCTCGCTGTGGATCAACCGGGCTGGCGCACTCAGGAAAAGCCGCCTAACACACTGATTTCTAATGATTCTCTCAGAGCCAGCGGCTAATATGTCGGCCCTTCGCATGGATGCGCCTCTCAGTTCGTCGTCGAGATGCCCATGCCCCAGCTTGCCCTGCTTCTGCTGCTGTTCCTGCCTTTCGCCTCGGCCCAGGCCGATGCGCCACGTACCTTTCGCGAAGCCAAGAAGATCGCCTGGACGATCTATGCCGAACGCCCGGTGGATTTCTATTGCGGCTGCGCCTTCGAAGGCAATCGGATCGACCTTGCCAGCTGCGGCTACATTCCACGCAAGCAACCCAAACGCGCCGCACGCGTCGAGTGGGAACACATAGTCCCGGCCTGGGTGATCGGCCATCAGCGCCAGTGCTGGCAACAGGGCGGGCGCAAGCAGTGCACCTCGAAGGACCCCGTCTTCAGCAAGGCCGAAGCCGACCTGCACAACCTGGTGCCGGTGGTCGGCGAGGTCAATGGCGACCGCAGCAACTACGGCTTCGGCATGCTCAGCGAAAAGCCCAGCCAGTACGGCGCCTGTCCCTTCGTGGTGAACTTCAAGCAACGCACGGCGATGCCGCCGGAATACAGCCGCGGCGCCATTGCCCGCACCTACCTGTACATGAGCGAGCGCTACGACCTGCGCCTGTCCAGGCAGGACAAACGCCTCTACGAAATCTGGAACCGCCAGTACCCGATCAGCGAATGGGAACACTGGCGCAACCGGCGTATCGCCTGCGTACAGGGCAATGCCAATCCCCATGTCGGCGCGGTCGATCCGCGAAGCTGCGGTCCGCGCAAATCGCTGGCCAGCCGCTGAGGCCTTGGGCTGTTGCGATCATTGTGGCCGCCCGGCATGCTGGCGCCCGGGCAGCCTCGAAGCAGGGATGACATGCAGCAGAACGTTTTTTATACGGTACTCGGGCTGACGGTGCTGCTGGCGCTGATCGTCTCGGGCATCGCCCCCTACGATCATGCGACCTGGCTGCTCGAGGTCTCGCCGGTACTGCTCGCGGCGCCCGTTCTGTTGCTGAGCTATCGACGCTTTCCACTCACCCGGTTGCTCTACCTGCTGATCGCCTTCCATGCGCTGGTGCTGATCCTCGGTGGCGCCTACACCTATGCGCGCGTGCCGCTGGGCTTCTGGGTACAGGATGTGTTCGACCTTCAGCGCAATCCCTACGACAAGCTCGGGCATCTGATGCAGGGCCTGGTTCCGGCTCTGCTGGCGAGGGAAATCCTGGTCCGGCTCAGGTTTCTCGGCCCGGGCGCCATGCTCGGTTTTCTTTCGCTGTGCGTAGCGCTGGCGTTCAGCGCCTTCTACGAAATGATCGAATGGTGGGTCGCGCTGATCGCCGGGCAAGGCGCGGAAGAATTCCTTGGCACCCAGGGTGATCCCTGGGATACGCAATCGGACATGCTCATGGCCTTGCTCGGCGCAGGCGTTTCGGTCATCGGTCTTGCGCGCATCCAGGATCGACAGATCGCGGCGCTGACAGATCGTGGCAAGAGGCAAGCAGACGGGACGTAGGCTGGAACGCTTCGCGATTTTCCAGCCTGCGCAATGCTCGTGACGAATTCAGACCTTCAACTCGAAGTCGTCGCCGTCACGGTAGGCCGGAAAACGCTCGCGAAACGCCGCGAGATCCGCGGCACGCAGGGTACAACGGAACACGCCGGCGCCGGCGCCGGCCTCCAGCAGCGGATCGCCGAGGAAATCCAGTACCTGGCTGTCGCCGCTGTAGGGGTAACCCTTGCCGTCCTCGCCGACGCGGTTCACGCCGGCGACGAAACACAGGTTCTCGATGGCGCGTGCCGGTAACAGCCGGTTCCAGGCCTTGCGCCGGGCAGCCGGCCAGTTCGCGGTGTAGAACAGCAGATCGGTGCCGTGCGCGTCGCGGCTCCACACCGGAAAACGCAGGTCGTAGCAGATCAGCGGTCGCACCCGCCAGCCATTCAGCTCGAACAGGGCCTGCCGCTCGCCCGGCGTGTAATGCTCGTGCTCGCCGGCCATGCGAAACAGGTGGCGCTTGTCGTAATGCATGATTTCGCCGTCCGGCCGGGCCCAGAGCAAGCGGTTGCGGTGGCTGCCGTCGGCCGCCTCGATGATCACGCTGGCGGTGACCACGGCATTCAGCCGCGCGGCCTGTTCACGCATCCAACCGTAGGTCGGGCCCTCCTCCGGCTCGGCCAGCTCCGCCGAGTTCATGGAAAAGCCGGTGGTGAACATCTCCGGCAGGATGACCAGATCGGCGCCGCGCGCCTGCTCCAGCAGCTCGGCGAAATGCGCGCGGTTGGCCGCGGCATCCTGCCATATCAGGCTGGTCTGGATCAGGGCCAGTTCGAGGTCGGGCAGCATGGTCAGATCGCGCATAGTCTTTCCGCTGCCTGGCGCAGCGTCTCCTCCTGTTTGGCGAAGCAGAAACGCACCAGCCGCAGGTTCGCGGGCGGCGACTGGTAGAACACCGAAATGGGAATGCTCGCCACGCCGTGCTCGCGGGTCAGCCATCGGGCCATGGCCACGTCATCCAGATCGGGACGGATCGCCGAATAATCGGCCAGCTGAAAATAGGTGCCTGCCGTGCGGGTAAAGCCGAACCGCGAGCCTGAGAGCAGATCGCAGAACAGATCGCGCTTGGCCTGGTAGAAGGCCGGCAACTCGCGAACATGCTCCGGATGCGCCGCCATGAACTCCGCCAGCGCCCATTGCAGCGGGGTCACGCCGGTAAAGCTGACGTACTGGTGTACCTTGCGCAGCTCGGCCGTCAGGTTCGGCGGCGCCACCACATAGCCGGTCTTCCAGCCGGTGACGTGGTAGGTCTTGCCGAACGAACTGATCACGAAGGCTCGCTGATACAGCTCCTCGTGGCGCAGGACGCTGGCATGTTCGCGCCCGTCGAACACCAGGTGTTCGTAGACTTCGTCGCTGAGAAGATAGATGTCACGCTCGCGAACCAGAGCGGCAAGGCGCTCCAGATCCGCGCCATCGATCAGGGCGCCGCTGGGATTGTGCGGCGTATTGAGGACGATCATCCGTGTACGCGGGGTGATCGCATCGGCCAGCTTCTGCCAGTCGATGGAGAAATCCGGCAGGCTCAGCGATTGGTGGATGCAGACCCCACCGGCAAGCTCCACCGCCGGCTCGTAGCTGTCGTAGCAGGGATCGAAGACAATCACCTCGTCACCGGCACGCACCACCGCATGGATGGCGCAGAAGATCGCCTGGGTCGCGCCCGGCGTGATGGTAATTTCACTGTCCGCGCTCACCTCCCGGCCATACAGCGACCGGACCTTGACTGCCACTTGCTCGCGCAGCGCCGGCAGCCCGGCCAT
Source organism: Stutzerimonas nitrititolerans (assembly GCF_003696285.1). GTDB lineage: Bacteria > Pseudomonadota > Gammaproteobacteria > Pseudomonadales > Pseudomonadaceae > Stutzerimonas > Stutzerimonas nitrititolerans. The sequence goes on along the minus strand of NZ_RFFL01000022.1, from coordinate 1,261 downwards.
GGGCGCGTACTGGTTACGCCCGTCCATGACCGCCCGCGTCACGGCTTCACGCAGCGCCTGCGGCCCATCGAAATCCGGAAAGCCCTGGGAAAGATTGATCGCACCCACCTCGGCAGCGAGCTGGGACATGGTGGTGAAGATGGTGGTGCCGACATTGGGTAATTTGCTGATGAGCATGACAGCCTTCCGACAGGCCTGCCGGGCGGGGATGCGGCAGGGACAAGCAGGATAGCCGATCACCGCAGCCCGATACGAGCGTCCGGGAGAGGCGCATCCCTTCCCGAAAGCGATGAAAAACTGGCGGCTGATACGGTTGTATCGATAAGCCCCTGGCCTTTACCCTGCGCCCAATCTCCATAAGGATTTCGCCATGTCAATGCATACCGCCAGCGCCTCATGGAGCGCCCTGCGCAGCCAGACGGAACGGGCTATGGATAGCGAACCGACGCTGGCCGCCGTCTTCCGGCAAGCCATCATCGAACAGCCGAATTTCGGTTGCGCCCTCGCCCATCGAGTCGGCCGCACCCTGGCGGACACCCCCGAGCAACAGCAGGCGCTGGCCGAGCGCTTCGCCGGCATTCACCGCCAGGCCCCGGAGCTGACCGATTCGGCCTGGCGCGACCTGCAGGCGATCGTCAGTCGCGACCCGGCGTTCGACACAGCGCTGGAAGTGTTCCTGTTCTCCAAGGGGTTCCTTGCGCTGCAGGCATACCGTATCGGCCATCATCTGCATGGCCAAGGCGAACGCCTGTTGGCGATGTTCATCCAGGCGCGCTGCAACGAACGCCTGGCCATCGATATCAACCCCGCCAGCCGGATCGGCAGCGGCATCATGCTCGACCATGGCACGGGCATCGTCATCGGCGAAACGGCGGTCGTAGGTGATGATGTGTCCATCCTGCAGGGCGTGACGCTGGGCGGCACCGGCAAGGAAGGCGGCGATCGTCACCCCAAGGTGCGCAGCGGGGTGATGATCGGCGCAGGCGCGAAGATCCTCGGCAATATCGAGATCGGTGAAGGCGCGAAGGTTGGTGCGGGAAGCATCGTGTTGCATCCGGTTCAGCCGCATACGACGGTTGTGGGTAACCCAGCGCGGCAGGTCGGCAAGCCGAAGCACGCCCGACCGGCGCTGGATATGGATCAGTCATTCGATGAGCAAGGCTGAGGGTCTGTTCGAGACAGCTGCGTTAAAGCGGCACATCACGTGTTTGAGGAGAAGCGAGGGTTAAGACCGGACTGGCAATATTGGATGTTGCGGCAG
>NZ_RFFL01000021.1 GCF_003696285.1 Stutzerimonas nitrititolerans | reverse complement strand
GCCGACCGGCTCATCCTCGATCCGGGGATGGGATTTTTCTTGAGCCCCGCACCGGAAACATCGCTGCACGTGCTGTCGAACCTTCAAAAGCTGAAGTCGGCGTTGGGGCTTCCGCTATTGGTCTCGGTGTCGCGGAAATCCTTCTTGGGCGCCACCGTTGGCCTTCCTGTAAAGGATCTGGGTCCAGCGAGCCTTGCGGCGGAACTTCACGCGATCGGCAATGGCGCTGACTACGTCCGCACCCACGCGCCTGGAGATCTGCGAAGCGCAATCACCTTCTCGGAAACCCTCGCGAAATTTCGCAGTCGCGACGCCAGAGACCGAGGGTTAGATCATGCCTAGCATTCACCTTCCGGCCGCCCGCTAGCGGACCCTGGTCAGGTTCCGCGAAGGTGGGCGCAGACATGCTGGGCTCGTCAGGATCAAACTGCACTATGAGGCGGCGGTTCATACCGCGCCAGGGGAGCGAATGGACAGCGAGGAGCCTCCGAACGTTCGGGTCGCCTGCTCGGGTGATATCGACGAGGTTGTGCGGCTGATGCACGACGCTGCGGCGTGGATGTCCGCCAAGGGAACGCCCGCCTGGGACGTCGCGCGGATCGACCGGACATTCGCGGAGACCTTCGTCCTGAGATCCGAGCTCCTAGTCGCGAGTTGCAGCGACGGCATCGTCGGCTGTTGCACCTTGTCGGCCGAGGATCCCGAGTTCTGGCCCGACGCCCTCAAGGGGGAGGCCGCATATCTGCACAAGCTCGCGGTGCGACGGACACATGCGGGCCGGGGTGTCAGCTCCGCGCTGATCGAGGCTTGCCGCCATGCCGCGCGAACGCAGGGGTGCGCCAAGCTGCGGCTCGACTGCCACCCGAACCTGCGTGGCCTATACGAGCGGCTCGGATTCACCCACGTCGACACTTTCAATCCCGGCTGGGATCCAACCTTCATCGCAGAACGCCTAGAACTCGAAATCTAACGTCCGTTCGGGCATCGAGGTCCATGTCGGGGTGGGACGGGCCCGTGGCTTCAAGATCACTTGCAGTCCGACCGCGATGTCTTGGTTGCGCGAGAGGTTGTCGATATCCTCCACTTCCATCATCAACCCTGGATAATGCCGCCGCCGTCATCGCCGCCGACGCCCGTGCCGGGCTTTTCGGGGTCGTTTGCGGGAGNAATGCCGCCGCCGTCATCGCCGCCGACGCCCGTGCCGGGCTTTTCGGGGTCGTTTGCGGGAGGGGGCGGAATCCTACGCTAAGGCTTTGGCCAGCGATATTCTCCGGTGAGATTGATGTGTTCCCATCCGAGCGGCGAAACATGGGCCAAGAGATCGGGCGATAGCAGCTTTCCATCGCGTTTCTGGTTTGCAACGACCTCGCCGAGCTTCATGGTGTTCCAGAAGATGATGATGGCGGCGAGCAGATTCATGCCGGCGATGCGGTAATGCTGGCCTTCGGCGGAACGGTCGCGGATTTCACCGCGGCGGTGGAAGCTGATTGCCCGCTTCAGCGCATGATGAGCTTCGCCTTTGTTGAGCCCGATCTGGGCACGCCGTTGGAGTTCGGCATCCAGAATCCAGTCGATCATGAACAGGGTGCGCTCGACGCGACCGACTTCCCGCAGGGCTGTCGCGAGCTCGTTCTACCGCGGATAGGAGGCGAGTTTCCGCAGAATCTGGCTTGGCGCGACGGTCCCGGCAGCAATGGTGGCGGCGATGCGCAGGGTGTCGGGCCAATTGCGCTCGATCATGGCTTGGTTGACCTTTCCGCCGATCAACGCTCGCAGGTGCGCCGGGGCGGCCGACGGATTGAACGCGTAGAGCCGTTTGGATGGCAGGTCGCGGATGCGCGGAGCGAACCGGTAGCCGAGAATGGCACATGCGGCAAAGACGTGATCGGTGAAGCCGCCCGTGTCGGTGAACTGCTCGCGGATATGGCGTCCAGCATCGTTCATCAGCAGGCCATCGAGGATGTAAGGCGCTTCGCTTGCCGTTGCAGGAATCACCTGGGTTGCGAACGGCGCATATTGGTCGGAGACGTGGCTATAGGCTTTCAGGCCCGGGGTATTGCCATATTTCGCGTTGACCAGGTTCATGGCCTCACCTTGCTCTGTAGCGACGAAGAACTGTCCGTCGCTCGAAGCCGACGTGCCCATGCCCCAGAACCGGGCCATGGGTAACGCTGCCTGTGCCTCGACCACCATGGCCAGCGCCCGGTCATAGGCTTCGCCCTCGACATGCCACCGTCCAATGCGGATCAATTCCCAGAAGGTGTGGGTGTTTGTCGCATCCGCCATTTTGCGCAAGCCGAGGTTGATCCCTTCCGCCAAGATAACGTTCATTAGCCCGATCCGGTCAGCGCAGGGTGCTCCTGTGCGCAGATGGGTGAACGCTTCGGTGAAGCCGGTCGCCGCATCCACCTCCAGCAGGAGATCGGTGATGCGCGTGGGCGGGATCTGCTTGTAGAGATCGAGCACCAGATCTTCGGCGCCTGTCGGCGCGGCGGCTTCGAGTTTCTCGATATGCAGAACGCCGTTTTCAATCGACCCGCCCGGGATCGTGCCTGCGCGAGCGGCACGGCCAAGCTCGCGCAACCGCATGTCGAGGCGAGCTTGCCGGTCTGCCAGCCATTCCTCCGGCCGCAATGGCACAGCGAGACGACCGCCTTCCGCGATGGCTTGTGCCGGAACGAGTGCGTGTTTCAGATCGCCATAGCGCCGGGACCTAGTAAGCCAGACATCTCCGGAGCGGAACGCATCGCGCAGATGGAACAGCACCGCGATCTCCCATAGGCGAGCGTCGCCAGCCCTCTGGGCCCGAAGGTGGCGATGCCATTTCGAGCTGGGCCGCAAGAAGCTGGTCATCGCGGCATCGTTCAAACCGGTACGAAGGGCCGTCACCGCTTCCAGAAGCGGCAGTGCAACGGGCGCAGCTCGCAGATCGAGCAGGCGCAACATGCGTGGAGCGTATCGGCGGAAGCGGTGATAACCGTCGAGCACATGGTTGAGCGGATCGTCGGCCATGGTGGCGGTGAGCCTGGTTGCCATTGCAACAAGGGTTTTGAAGCCGTCCCACCCTGATCCGCTCGCGATGACGTCGCCCAGCGGCTGGCCATCATCCTGTGCATCGACCAGGGCGCCCCCGATCTCGGCGAAGGATTTCAGGGTGTCACGCACCACCCCCGCTTCGTCTGCGACCTTTGCATGGCAAATACGCTCCGAAGCACGGTAGAGACGGCCGACGATCCGGTCGTGGGTTTCGACCACTGCGTCGGCCAACATCGCCTGCCATTCCGAGACGCAAACAGCCAAGATCGCAAGCCGCCTGTCCTCCGGGAGATCGCGCATGCCGTCGGCATAATACCGTTCACCCTGCCTGCGCAGACGAGTCACCCGATGGGCAGGAACGCCGGCAAGCAGATCCTCGGGGAGATCGACGCGTTGCAGATATTCGAGCCGGTCGAGCAGCCGGTTGGCCGACGAAGAGTTCGAGCCAGGCTCGAACTGGCGCAGCCACACAAAACGGGTCACCCGATCATCAGCCGTCTCCTCGAGCAATGCCAGCAACTGTTCTCGGATCGACATAGGCAGACGAATGGCGATCCTCGTCTCGATGCGTCGCTCGGCATCGACGAGAGCCGCGGCACAAAGCCGCTCGATCGTGGATGTCGCGGGAAGGACAGTGCGGGTGCGTCGGCACTCGGCTACGAAGCGACGGGCGATATCCTCGTTCGACACCGCCATCTCGGCTTCTCGGAACAACCATTCCTTCAGCTCGCTCGCACCACGTCCGGAGAAGGTGCGGAAGCCGTAGAGCCCCCGTAACTCGGCAAGATGCTCGTGCCGTGTTTCCTCGCGGGCAGCATAGTCTACGAGATCGTCGGCACCCAGGCCAAGCTGCGCTCCGATAAATTCGATGACCTCTGCAGGGATCAGTTCGCCTGGAGCCAGCACCCGGCCGGGATAGCGCAGGACACACAATTGCAGGGCGAAGCCGAACCTGTTGTGAGCGCGCCGACGCAGCCTGATATGCCCAAGGTCTTCATCACTCAGCGTATAGTGCTTGAGCAAATCCGTCTGTGAAGTCGGCAAGCGCAACAGCGCGTCTTTCTGCCGATCGGTTAGAGTGACGCGACGCGGCATACATGTTCCTTTTTCAAAATCTGATAGCGTTCAAGACGCTTTGTTTATGAAGCTGGTTGAGATACATTTCCAGAGGTCAATGCAATCGTGGCCGAAGCGCCGCCTCAAACCAACGTTTGTGATACATGCTGATCGGATATGCCCGCGTCTCCAAAGCCGATGGCTCGCAGTCTCTCGACCTGCAGCACGACACCTTGCGCGCCGCAGGTGTCGAACGGGACAATATCTATGATGATCTTGCTTCCGGCGGTCGTGATGATCGCCCTGGCTTGACTGCCTGCCTCAAGTCATTGCGTGACGGCGATGTGCTGGTGGTCTGGAAGCTCGATCGCCTCGGACGATCGCTTGCCCATCTGGTCAACACGGTGAAGGAGCTGTCAGACCGCAAGATCGGCCTGCGGGTTCTGACTGGAAAGGGCGCTCAGATCGACACCACGACTGCGTCCGGTCGCATGGTGTTCGGAATCTTCGCCACCTTGGCCGAGTTCGAGCGGGATCTGATCCGAGAGCGCACCATGGCGGGTCTCGCCTCCGCGAGAGCGCGCGGTCGCAAGGGCGGACGAAAATTCGCGCTCACCAAAGCTCAGGTGCGTCTCGCGCAAGCCGCCATGGCCCAGCGCGATACTTCAGTTTCCGATCTCTGCAAGGAACTCGGCATCGAGCGCGTCACTCTCTACCGATATGTCGGTCCCAAAGGCGAGCTCAGAGACCATGGAAAGCATGTTCTCGGACTTACGTCGCAACTCGTTTCTTTTCGCAAGTTGAGCCACCTCCGCGCTTCATCAGAAAACTGAAGGAACCTCCATTGAATCGAACTAATATTTTTTTTGGTGAATCGCATTCTGACTGGTTGCCTGTCAGAGGCGGAGAATCTGGTGATTTTGTTTTTCGACGTGGTGACGGGCATGCCTTCGCGAAAATCGCACCTGCTTCCCGCCGCGGTGAGCTCGCTGGAGAGCGTGACCGCCTCATTTGGCTCAAAGGTCGAGGTGTGGCTTGCCCCGAGGTCATCAACTGGCAGGAGGAACAGGAGGGTGCATGCTTGGTGATAACGGCAATTCCGGGAGTACCGGCGGCTGATCTGTCTGGAGCGGATTTGCTCAAAGCGTGGCCGTCAATGGGGCAGCAACTTGGCGCTGTTCACAGCCTATCGGTTGATCAATGTCCGTTTGAGCGCAGGCTGTCGCGAATGTTCGGACGCGCCGTTGATGTGGTGTCCCGCAATGCCGTCAATCCCGACTTCTTACCGGACGAGGACAAGAGTACGCCGCAGCTCGATCTTTTGGCTCGTGTCGAACGAGAGCTACCGGTGCGGCTCGACCAAGAGCGCACCGATATGGTTGTTTGCCATGGTGATCCCTGCATGCCGAACTTCATGGTGGACCCTAAAACTCTTCAATGCACGGGTCTGATCGACCTTGGGCGGCTCGGAACAGCAGATCGCTATGCCGATTTGGCACTCATGATTGCTAACGCCGAAGAGAACTGGGCAGCGCCAGATGAAGCAGAGCGCGCCTTCGCTGTCCTATTCAATGTATTGGGGATCGAAGCCCCCGACCGCGAACGCCTTGCCTTCTATCTGCGATTGGACCCTCTGACTTGGGGTTGATGTTCATGCCGCCTGTTTTTCCTGCTCATTGGCACGTTTCGCAACCTGTTCTCATTGCGGACACCTTTTCCAGCCTCGTTTGGAAAGTTTCATTGCCAGACGGGACTCCTGCAATCGTCAAGGGATTGAAACCTATAGAAGACATTGCTGATGAACTGCGCGGGGCCGACTATCTGGTATGGCGCAATGGGAGGGGAGCAGTCCGGTTGCTCGGTCGTGAGAACAATCTGATGTTGCTCGAATATGCCGGGGAGCGAATGCTCTCTCACATCGTTGCCGAGCACGGCGACTACCAGGCGACCGAAATTGCAGCGGAACTAATGGCGAAGCTGTATGCCGCATCTGAGGAACCCCTGCCTTCTGCCCTTCTCCCGATCCGGGATCGCTTTGCAGCTTTGTTTCAGCGGGCGCGCGATGATCAAAACGCAGGTTGTCAAACTGACTACGTCCACGCGGCGATTATAGCCGATCAAATGATGAGCAATGCCTCGGAACTGCGTGGGCTACATGGCGATCTGCATCATGAAAACATCATGTTCTCCAGTCGCGGCTGGCTGGTGATAGATCCCGTCGGTCTGGTCGGTGAAGTGGGCTTTGGCGCCGCCAATATGTTCTACGATCCGGCTGACAGAGACGACCTTTGTCTCGATCCTAGACGCATTGCACAGATGGCGGACGCATTCTCTCGTGCGCTGGACGTCGATCCGCGTCGCCTGCTCGACCAGGCGTACGCTTATGGGTGCCTTTCCGCAGCTTGGAACGCGGATGGAGAAGAGGAGCAACGCGATCTAGCTATCGCGGCCGCGATCAAGCAGGTGCGACAGACGTCATACTAGATATCAAGCGACTTCTCCTATCCCCTGGGAACACATCAATCTCACCGGAGAATATCGCTGGCCAAAGCCTTAGCGTAGGATTCCGCCCCTTCCCGCAAACGACCCCAGATACCCACGCCGTCATGCACCAGGACTTTCATGCGGTTGGCGCGGCGATTTGCGAAGAGATAGGCACAGTGCGGCTTCGCCGCACCGAACACCGCAATCACACGGGCCAACGCGGTTTCAGTGCCCGCGCGCATATCCATGGGTTCGGTGGCGAGCCAGATACTATCGATACGGATCACTGGGCGAGCCCCCGGACAAAGCGGGCGCATCCTTCAGGATCGGAAGCTGGCCATTTCACTGTGATCGATTGCTCGCCCAGCGGTAGCTCGATAATCACAGCTGGTTCAACTGGTCGTTTTGGCGTAACTCTCGCAGGAACGAACGCCGGCAACGCCGCTGGCAGTTGATCTCGATAAAGCGGTAGCCACTTGCGAATGACGTTGGCATTGATGCCGTGGCGGATGGCAACGCTGGAAACGGTCGCACCGGGTTGCAGGCACTCCTGAACAACCTGGGCCTTGAACGGTTTGGGGTAAGAGCTTCGTTGGCGCATGGAAATCCCGGCGATAAGGGCTATCGCGTCCGCTTAAAAATACGCGGACACCATCGCCCTTAATGCTGGAGTTCGGAAGGTGAGTTGGCCGGACGCTTACATCTCTTGGCCGATAGCTGGTCCGCTTTCGGCCAGAAGCAGTCAGTCAATCATGCGTTACAGTGATTTTTTGCAGCTCTTTATAGAGCCGTTAGCTGCTGCCACCAATAATCCATAGGGCTGCCAGTCGTCAGACAGTCTTATTCTCGATCAGGCGATTGCCCCGTCGATGACCAGTAGCTCACCGGTGATGGAGCCAGAGTCCGGTCTTCGGATGCAGGACTCCTGGCTTTGCTCACTCAGCGCCGATCCCGGCCATCGGTTCAGTTTGGCCCCAGCCACCGCCCAGAGACCTGAACAGGTCAACCAGCGCAATCTGCCGTTCCGTGCTGATTTGAATTAGTGTGGTCTGGTTGCTAAAGGTGCTGCGCTGGGCGTCAAGATAACGCAGGTAGTCGTCCACACCGCCTTCATAACGGGCCTGGGCCAGCTTGAGCGCCTGTTCGCTGCTGTCGGCGAGCGCCCGCCGAGCCCCCTCTTCGCGGCGCAGGGTGTCAGTGGCGGCCAGGGCATCGGCGACTTCGCGGAAGGCGGTCTGGATGGTGCCTTCGTAGTCGACCACCGCCGCGTCCTGGCGCACTTCAGCGAGGTCCAGGTTGGCGCGGTTGCGGCCACCGGCGAAGATCGGCAGCGACAGCGTCGGGGCAAAGCTCCAGGCCCGCGAGCCGCCATCGAACAACCCGGACAACTCGGCACTGGAGCTGCCCACCGAACCGGTCAGGCTGATCCGGGGAAAGAACGCGGCGCGAGCTGCACCGATATCGGCATTGCGCGCCTTGAGGCGGTGCTCGCTGGCGAGAATGTCCGGGCGCCGTTCGATCAGTTCCGAGCTGGTGCCGGGGGCGATGTCCTGCAGCACCATCAGGTCGTCGCGGGGCGTCGCGGGCAGCAGGCGAGTGGCATCTGGCGTGCCGAGCAACAGGACCAGGGCGTTGTCCGCCTGGCGTAGCTGGCGTTCGGTGCTCTCGCGCTCGGCCCTCGCCTGTTCGGCAAGGCCGACCGCTTCCTGGTAATCCAGGGCGGTGGCGGCCCCCGCTGCACGGCGCTGGCTGACCAGCTCCAGCGAGGCCAGGCGGCTGTCCAGGGTTTGTTCGACCAGGGCCATGCGGCGTAGCGCACCATCGCGGGTCAGGTAGGCCTGGATGACCTCGGCAACCAGGCTGATCTGCGTGGCACGGGTCGCCTCCTCGGTCGCCAGGTAGGTCTCCAGCGCGGCCTCGGAGAGGCTGCGCACGCGGCCGAACAGGTCGACTTCGTACTCCGCGAGGCCGAGGCCGACCTGATAGTTGCTGGTCACTTCCGAGCGCCCGGTCTGCGACAGATCGGCAGGCAGGCGCTGGCGGTTGCCGCTGGCATTGGCGTTGATCGAAGGCAGGCGATCAGCACGCTGGATGCGGTACTGGGCACGCGCAGCTTCGATATCCAGCAGCGCCTGGCGCAGGCTGCGGTTGTTGCTCAGCGCCGTATCCACCGCGCGGCGCAGGTCGGCATCGACGATGAAGGTCTGCCAGTCCAGCGCCTGGGCACGGGTGCCCTCCGCGTCGGCGGCTTGCCAGTGCGACGCGACCGGTGCCTGCGGGCGCTCGTAGGTCGGGGCCAGCGAACAACCCGCCAGGGCGGCGATGGCCAGGGGCAGCAGAGCGCGACGGAGCATGAAGTGAGAGGTCATCGCATTACTCCGCTTTATGCAGGGGATGGTTGTCGGTTTGCTGAGGTTTGGTGCGCAGCAGCGACAGCACCCAGACGAAGAAGATCGGCACGAAGATCACCCCGAGCATGGTCGCGCTGAGCATCCCGCCCAGCACCCCGGTGCCCAGTGCGCGCTGGCTCGCAGCGCCGGCGCCAGTGGCGATGGCCAGCGGCACCACGCCGAGCATGAACGCCATGGAGGTCATGATGATCGGGCGGAAACGCAGGCGCGCGGCTTCGACAGCAGCATCGCGCAGCGAGTAGCCGTCTTCCCACAGGTCCTTGGCGAACTCGACGATGAGAATGGCGTTCTTCGCCGCCAGGCCGATCACGGTGATCAGGCCGACCTTGAAGTACACGTCGTTGGGCAGGCCGATAGCAGTCACCGCCAGTACCGCGCCGAGTGCGCCGACCGGCACGATCAGCATCACCGTCAGCGGGATCGCCCAGCTCTCGTAGAGCGCCACCAGCAGCAGGAACACCACGGTGATGGCCAGGGCGAACAGCATCGTCGCCTGCCCGCTGGCGACCCGCTCCTGATACGACAGCCCGGTCCACTCGTAACCGATACCTTCGGGCAGCTCGGCAGCGATGCGCTCCAGTTCGAGCATCGCCTCGCCAGTGCTCACGCCGGGCGCGGCGTCACCGGCAATGCGGATCGACGGGTAACCGTTGTAACGCGCGACCTGCACCGGGCCTTCTTCCCAGCTCGTGGTGACGAAAGCACTCAGCGGTACCAGGCTGCCGCTGTCGTTGGGCACATGCAGGCGCAGGACGCTTTCCGGTGTCATGCGCTCGGCCTGTTCGGCCTGTACCACCACGCGCTGCTGGCGGCCGGCGTTGGCGAAGTCGTTGATCACCGACGAGCCGAACGCAGTGGACAGCGCGCTGCTGATCGCTTCGAAGCTGACTCCCAGCGTGCGCGCCTGCTCACGGTCGATCACCAGGCGCAGCTGCGGCGCCTCGGCCAGACCTTCCATCATGGCGTAGAGGAACTTCGGATTGCCGTTGACCTTGCCCAGCACTTCATCGCGCGCTGCCAACAGGGCATCGCGGCCAAGGCCGGCGCGGTCCTGCAGGCGCAGGGCGAAACCACCCGAGTTGCCCAGGCCTTCGACCGGCGGTGGCGGCACCGCCATGATCGCGCCGTCATCGAGGTTGGCGAAGTGCTGGTTGACCGCAGCCGACTCGGCTTCCGGCGACTGCGAAGAATCTCGCTCGGACCAGTCCTTGAGCAGCGGGAAGGCAATGGCCGCGTTCTCACCCATGCCGGAGAAGCTGAAGCCGAGGACCAGGAAGGACGTCTGCACGGCCTCGCGGGCCATCAGAAACTCTTCCAGCTCCTCACCCGTGGCCGAGGTGCGCTCACGGGTGGCGCCTGGCGGCAACTGGATGTCGACGATCATGTAGCCCTGGTCTTCCACCGGCACGAAGGATTCCGGCAGGCGCAGGTAGAAGAAACCCATCAGCACCACCACGCCCAGGTAGATGAACATCACCCGCCCGGCGCGCGGCACCAGCTTGCCGTTGAGTTTGGTGTAGCGGCCGGTCAGGGCGGTGAACTTGCGGTTGAACCAGCCGAAGAAACCGGTCTTCTCGTGATGGCCTTCGGGGATCGGTTTGAGCAGCGTGGCGCACAGCGCCGGGGTGAAGGTCAGCGCGAGGAAGCCCGAGAACAGGATCGACACCGCCAGCGACAGCGAGAACTGCTGGTAGATCACCCCCACCGAGCCGGCCATGAAGGCCAGCGGCAGGAACACCGCCGACAGCACCAGGGTGATACCGATGATCGCCCCGGACACCTGCCCCATCGCCTTGATGGTCGCCGGCACCGGCGCCAGGCCTTCCTCGGCCATGATCCGCTCGACGTTCTCCACCACCACGATGGCGTCGTCCACCAGGATGCCGATGGCCAGCACCATGCCGAACATGGTCATCATGTTCACCGAGAAGCCAAGCAGGTACATGAAGGTCAGCGTACCGAGCAGACACACCGGCACGACGATGGACGGGATCAGGGTGTAGCGCACGTTCTGCAGGAACAGGAACATCACCAGGAACACCAGCACCATGGCCTCGATGAGGGTCATGATGACCTTGTCGATCGCCACGTCGACGAAGCGCGAGGTGTCGTACGGCACGGAGAACTCGACGTTGTCCGGGAAGTTGGCCGACAGCTCGGTCAGACGCTGCTTGACCGCCTCGGCGGTCTGGATCGCGTTGGCACCGGGCGACAGCTGCACGGCGGCGGCAACGGCGGGCTTGCCGTCCTGGCGCGAGCCGAAGTTGTAGTCCTGGCTGCCGACCTCGATGCGCGCCACGTCGCCCAGGGTCAGGCGCGAGCCGTCCTGGTTGGCACGCAGCACGATGGCGGCGAATTCCTGCGGGTTGTCCAGGGTACCCTTGACCGCCAGGGTCGCCGTCAGCTCCTGCTCGCTGGAACCCGGCGTGCTGCCGAAGGCACCGGCCGGCACCTGCACGTTCTGCGCGCGGATGGCGTTGTTCACGTCATCGATGGATAGGCCGTAGCCGACCAGCTTCTGCGGATCGATCCACACGCGCATGGCCGCCTCGGAGGCGAAGAACTGCAGCTTGCCGACGCCGTTCACGCGACGGATTTCGTTGTTGATGTTGCGCGCGGCGTAATCGGCCAGCGCCGTGACGTTGGCGTCCTTGTCGCCATCGGTGTAGCTCAGCGTATAGATCAGCAGGAAGCCGGCGGTGGCCTGCTCGGTCTGGATGCCGAGCGTCAGCACGGCCTGCGGCATGCGTGCCTCGGCCTTCTTCAGACGGTTCTGCACGTCAACCTGGGCCAGTTCGGGGTCGGTCCCTGGCTGGAAGGTGACGGTGATCTCGGCGATGCCGTTGGCGTTGCTGGTGGACTCGAAGTACAGCAGGTTCTTGGCGCCGTTGAGTTCTTCCTCGATGACGCTGGTCACCGAGTCGGTGAGCACCTGCGCCGAAGCGCCGGGATAGGTGGCGGTCACGGTGATCTGCGGCGGCGCCACGTTGGGGTACTGCGCCACCGGCAGGAACGGGATGGCCAGCAGGCCACCCAGCGAGATGAACAGGGCGACTACCCAGGCGAAATTGGGGCGCCGGATGAAAAACAGGGACATGAGAGGTTCTCCGGCTTACTGCGCCTGGGACTGTGGAGCGGCTTCGGCGGCATCTTGCTCGCGGGGGATGACCTTGGCGCCCGGACGGATAGCCGCCAGCGAGCTGGTGATCACCTTGTCGCCGACCTGCAGGCCCTCGCTGATTTGCCAGCGCGAGCCCTGCATGGCACCGGTGGTGACCTGGCGCGCCTCGACGGTATCGCCCTCCCCCAGCAGCATCACGCTGGCCTGGCCGTCAGCCGAACGCTGCACGGCACGTTGCGGCACCAGGATGGCGTTCTGGTCGAGCCCTTGCGGTGTGCGCACACGCACGTACATACCCGGCAGCAGCACGCCCTCGGGGTTGTCGAACTGGCCTCGCAGGGCGATCTGCCCGGTGCTGCGATCCACCGAGATATCGGTGAACAGCAGCGTGCCCTTGCGCTCGATATCGGTACCGTCGACACGCAGCGACAGCGGCTGGTCGCTCGCACCGGCAACCTTGCCCTCGGCGATTGCCGCGCGCAGGCGCAGGGCATCGGCAGCAGGCTGGGTGAAGTCGGCGTACACCGGATCGAGTTGCTGGATACGTGCCAGCAGCGTGGCTTCGCCCTGGCCTACCAGAGCCCCTTCGGTGACCTGGGCGCGACCGATACGCCCGGCGATGGGGGCGCGAACCTCGGCATAACCCAGGTCCAGGCGGGCAGTTTCGACATTGGCCTGGGCCGAGCGCTTGTCGGCCTGGGCGCTCTGCAGAGCGGCCTTGGCGTTGTCGAAATCCTGCTGGCTGACGGCGTCGATCTTCACCAGTGGTTCGTAACGGCGAACCATCGCCTGAGCCTGGAACAGCTGCGCCTCGGCGCGAGCCAGTTCACCTTGCGCCCGCGACAGGGCCGCCTTGAACGGCGCAGGGTCGATCTGGAACAGCACGTCACCGGCCTTCACGTCGGCCCCTTCCTCGAAGGTGCGCTTGAGCACGATCCCCGCCACCCGCGCGCGCACCTCGGCGACACGCACCGGCTCGATGCGCCCTGGTAGCTCGGCGAACACTGTGAAGGGCTCGGTCTTCACGCTGAGCACATCGACTTCACGCGCTGGCGCCTCTTCCCGTTGCTCTTCGGGCTTGTCGCAGCCAACCAGGGTCACGGCGATCAAATAGGAGATCACGGAAAAAGTGATCCATTCGCGGAATTTGTTCATATCTCACCCAAGCGCGAAGCCAGTACGTAGTCGAAGCCGCGCATGATCCACGCAAAAATTAAATGAGTCAATATTGACTCATTTGATTTTGGTGTGAACAAAGCTAGTATCCTCTTTGAGAAAAATGAGTGTTCTAGGCAAAATACCCGCATCTGCCCGCGATAGATAAAGAGTGACCGATGGATTTAACTGCTGCCGATGAGAAATTGCTGAAGGCCCTGGCGATCGCCATCGTTGACCACCCGCGAGCCACGTTCAAAGAAATAGCCCAGGCAGCGGGGGTCAGCAAGGCGACGCTCAACAGGTTTTGCGGCACCCGCGACAACCTGATCGAGATGCTTCTGAATCATGGTTCGGTGGTTATTTATAGGGTCATTGCCGATGCCGATCTTGAGGCGGCGCCCTTGGACGCATTGCATCGTCTGATCGAAGGCCATTTGATTCACAGGGAGTTGTTGGTATTCCTCTCATTCCAGTGGCGCCCGGACACGTTTGATTTAGATGCAGGCGGCTGCCGATGGCTGCCTTACTCGGAAACGCTGGACGAGTTCTTTCTCCGCGGGCAAAAACTGGGCGTATTCCGTATCGATATCGGTGCCCCGGCGCTTACCGAAATCTTCTCCTCCTTGATCTTCGGCCTGGTAGACGCCGAGCGCCGCGGCCGTATCGCACGCGCAGGTATGGCGGCGTTGATCGAGCAATTCTTCCTGAACGGGGCTTGCAACTACCAAACTTAACGGAAAGCAACGCTCAGTTTTTTTCCAACGGGTTGGCGGTGTCCGTTTTTGGCCGGTTAGCGACGGTCTGACTTCGACCGTCGCAATATATGGTCAGACCTCGGTCTGCTCCGCCATTTCCAGAGCGTCATCGACCTCAATCCCAAGATATCGGACGGTGCTCTCAAGCTTCGTATGGCCGAGCAGAATTTGAATCGCCCGTAGGTTCTTCGTCCTGCGATAGATCAGCGATGCCTTCGTACGTCTCATCGTGTGTGTGCCATATATGGCAGGATCTAGGCCAATGGCTTTTACCCAGCCTTTGACGATACGAGCGTATTGACGAGTGGATAGATGGTCTGATGTATGCAGCCTGCTCGGGAAAAGGCAGTCCTGGCTCCGGAGCTGTGCTTGATGTATCCAGGCGGCGAGAGCAGACCGTGTTTCCCTAGTGTGCGCTCTCTTGCTTGGATGGCATTACGTTCTGGCCCAACGTTACTGTAGCGAATCCGCAGCAGTATCAATCAAAGCCTCCTGTATCCCGCGTGAAGAAAGACGCTACGTTGCGCCCGTTCTTCCACGGCTTCGCTTGCCGCCCCGCTACGGCAGATTCGAAGTATTCATCGAAATGTCATCCTTTAGAAGCAGTGCGGTAACAAGGAATTTCTACCCTTTGCATCGCGAACCGCAATTGTGCGGCCAGCAATATTGCGAAAGGTGATCAAATGACGCCCCATCCGATACAGGACGCCGTGCTGCGGGTCGACCGGTTGAGCGTCGTCTATCCAGGCGGCGTGACAGCCCTACGCGATACCTCGATTGCATTTCGGCGTGGTGAGTTCACCGTGCTGCTTGGTCTCTCGGGCGCAGGCAAGTCGACCTTGCTCCGTAGTCTCAATCGACTCGTCACGCCCACTGGCGGCAGTGTCACCAGCGAACTCGGTGAACTCGGCAGCGGCTCGGCCTTGCGTCAGCATCGTCGGCGTACCGCCATGATCTTTCAGCACCACCAGCTAATCGAACGTCAAAGCGCACTGGCTAATGTGCTTACCGGTCGGCTGGCCTTTCACAACACGCTCCGCTCGCTGTTTCCTCTGCCGCGTGCCGATCAGGAGATTGCGCTCAGTTGCCTCGCTCGGGTCGGTCTGGCAGACAAGGCGCTAAGCCGGGTGGACAAACTGTCCGGTGGCCAGCAGCAGCGGGTAGGCATCGCGCGTGCGCTAGCGCAACAGCCGGCGATCATTCTGGCCGATGAGCCGGTAGCCAGTCTCGACCCGGCCACTTCGGTCCGTGTTCTCGGATTGCTGCGCGACATCTGCAAGGAAGACGGCATCACCGCCATCGTTTCGCTGCATCAACTCGAATATGCCCGCCGCTTCGCCGATCGCGTCGTCGGGCTGGCCGATTCTCAGATCGTTTTCGATGCCGCGCCCTCGGAACTCACCGATGCGCAGCTTGAGCGCATCTATGCAGGCCGCTCTACGACTCAGCCAGCGAATGCTCCGGCTGAACCACCTGTCATGCTCGAACCTTCACTGGAGATGTCCCGATGAAACGCTTATCCGCGCTCTTATTGACTTGCTTGCTGTCCGCTGTTTCAAGTTTGTCCGCCCTAGCGGCCGATGCCGATCCGGATGTGCTAAAGGTTGCCCTGCTGCCGGACGAAAACGCCTCCGAGCTGATCAAGCGTAACCAGCCGCTGAAGGATTATCTGGAAGAGCATCTGGACAAGAAGGTGCAGCTGATCGTAACCACCGACTATTCCTCGATGATTGAGGCGATGCGCTTTGGCCGTATCGACCTGGCGTATTTCGGTCCGCTGTCCTACGTCATGGCCAAAAGCAAAAGCGACATCGAGCCCTTCGCTGCCATGGTCATCGACGGCAAGCCGACCTATCGCTCGGTGATTATCGCCAATGTGGCGTCAGGCGTGAATGAGTATGCCGACCTTAAGGGCAAGAGAATGGCCTATGGTGACCGGGCATCGACGTCCAGCCATTTGATTCCCAAAACCGTGCTTCTTGAGACGGCCGATTTGACGGGTGGGCAGGACTACGAACAACATTTTGTGGGCACGCATGACGCCGTTGCCGTCAACGTGGCGAACGGCAACGCCGATGCGGGTGGGCTGTCGGAGGTAATTTTCAATCACGCAGCCGAACGTGGCCTGATCGATCCGAGCAAGGTGAAAGTACTTGGTTACAGCGGCGAATACCCCCAGTACCCCTGGGCGATGCGCTCGAACCTGAGCCCCGAGCTGAAAACCAAGGTGCGGGATGTATTCGTCGGTATCGACGATCCCGAAGTGCTGCGCAACTTCAAGGCCGAGGCCTTCGCGCCAATCACCGACGCCGACTACGATGTGATCCGCAACATGGGATCGCTGCTCGGCCTCGACTTCGCCACGATGTGAGCACCGATATGTCTTCTCATTACGACGTGCAGGCGCTGCCTGCAGAGCAACGCGAGCACATCCTTCGAGGCTTCGGCCTCGGTTGGTGGCGCCAGCTGGGGCAGGTGGCGATTGTATTCGGAGTGGTGCTGTTGGCCTGCTGGTACGTGGGGCTGCTCGATGCCACCACGCTGCTGAACGGGCTGCCCTCCATCGCGACCCTGGCAGGCGAGGCCATGCCGCCAGACTTTTCGGGCTATCGAAGCTGGATTCGCCCCTTGATCGACACCTTGGCGATGAGCATCGCCGGTACGGCCATCGCAGTGGTGTTCTCGCTGGTGGTGGCCTTCGTTGCAGCGCGCAATACGGCGCCGCACCCCCTTGTGTTCGGTGTTGCCCGGGTGCTGCTCAATGCCCTGCGGTCGGTGCCGGAGCTGATCATGGGCATCATCTTCGTTGCAGCCGTAGGGTTCGGCGCCTTGCCGGGCGTGCTTGCCCTGGGTCTGCATTCGGTCGGCATGGTCGGCAAGTTCTTCGCCGAGGCCATCGAGCACGTCGACGAAGCGCCGGTGGAAGCCGCTCGGGCGGCGGGGGCTACGCCGATGCAAGTGCTGCTGCACGCGGTTTTGCCACAGGTGACGCCGCAGTTCGCCGACGTGGCGATCTACCGCTGGGAATACAACTTTCGCGCCTCCACCGTGATGGGCATGGTTGGCGCCGGCGGTATCGGCTTCGAACTCATGGGCTCGCTGCGCATCATGCAGTACCAGGAGGTTGCAGCAATCCTGCTGGTCATCCTGGCCATGGTCACGCTAGTAGACGCCTTCAGTGGCGTGCTGCGCAAACATTTCAAATAGGACAAACCATGCTGCCGAAACTCGTTATAACTCACCGAGTACACGATGAGATCCTGCAACTGCTGGCGCCACATTGCGAGCTGATGACCAACCAGACCGACAGCACGCTGACGCGCGAGGAAATTCTGCGCCGCTGTCGCGATGCTCAGGCGATGATGGCGTTCATGCCCGATCGGGTCGATGCAGACTTTCTTCAAGCCTGCCCTGAGCTGCGTGTAGTCGGCTGCGCGCTCAAGGGCTTCGACAATTTCGATGTGGACGCCTGTACTGCCCGCGGGGTCTGGCTGACCTTCGTGCCTGATCTGTTGACGGTCCCGACTGCCGAGCTGGCGATCGGACTGGCGGTGGGGCTGGGGCGGCATCTGCGGGCAGCAGATGCGTTCGTCCGCTCTGGCGAGTTCCAGGGCTGGCAACCACAGTTCTACGGCACGGGGCTGGATAACGCTACGGTCGGCATCCTTGGCATGGGCGCCATCGGACTGGCCATGGCTGATCGCTTGCAGGGATGGGGCGCGACCCTGCAGTACCACGAGGCGAAGGCTCTGGATACACAAACCGAGCAACGGCTCGGCCTGCGCCAGGTGGCGTGCAGCGAACTCTTCGCCAGCTCGGACTTCATCCTGCTGGCGCTTCCCTTGAATGCCGATACCCAGCATCTGGTCAACGCCGAGCTGCTTGCCCTCGTACGGCCGGGCGCTCTGCTTGTAAACCCCTGTCGTGGTTCGGTAGTGGATGAAGCCGCCGTGCTCGCGGCGCTTGAGCGAGGCCAGCTCGGCGGGTATGCGGCGGATGTATTCGAAATGGAAGACTGGGCTCGCGCGGACCGGCCGCGGCTGATCGATCCTGCGCTGCTCGCGCATCCGAATACGCTGTTCACTCCGCACATAGGGTCGGCAGTGCGCGCGGTGCGCCTGGAGATTGAACGTTGTGCAGCGCAGAACATCATCCAGGTATTGGCAGGTGCGCGCCCAATCAACGCTGCGAACCGTCTGCCCAAGGCCGAGCCTGCCGCATGTTGAATCCGGTCTGGCTGAAGAGCCTGGTAGCGATCGTTCAAACAGGCAGTTTTCAGAGCGCGGCGAGGGCGTTGGGGCTGGCCCAGCCGACGGTGTCGCAGCACTTGCAGAAGCTTGAAGAGCAGGTCGGCGTAACGCTGGTGCAGCGCAGTCGTAGCGGCTGCCAGCCTACCACACGGGCGCTGGCCTTCATGCCGCATGCGACCGCCTTGCTCGACATGCACGCCCGGGCGCTAGAAGCCCTGCATGGCAATCGTGAGCGCGTCGGGGCCAGCTCCAACATCGGCACCTACCTTCTCCAGCCATTCGTGCGCAACTATCTGACGACCGCAAATGAGAGGGGCGAGGTGGATCTGCGCATCGCCGCCAACCCGGATGTGGCCGACCAGCTACTGGCGGGCCAGCTCGACGCCGCGATCATGGAATGGTGGCTACCTCACCCCGACTTCGAATACCGCCTCTGGCGGGTCGAGCCGCTGGTGCTTATCGTCAGCCCCGACCATGCGCTGGCTGAAGCAGGGTGCATAGAACGTGATCGTCTGGTGGACCTGCCGATGCTGGGAGGTGAACCGGGTAGCGGTACCGGACGGCTTCTGACCGAATACTTTGGCGAACTGGGCGTGCCTCGCAGCGGTATGCAGCTAGGCAGCACCGAGGCAGTCAAACAAGCAGTGAGGGCGGGACTCGGCGTGTCGTTGGTGATGGCTTCCGCAGTACAAGACGAAGTTCGCAGTGGCGCGCTGGTAGCTCTTCCCATCCCGGGGCTTGAAAAGCGTCTCCAACTGATCTGGCGCAAACCTCCCGGAAATCTGCACCCGCCGGGATTTGTGCGGCACTTATTGGAGGAGGCGGATCTAGCTGGATAAGGTGATGGATGGTTGCGATCCAGCGCTTGGCTTGTCAGCCTAGGGAAACTCTGAAAAAGACTTTCTGATTTGGCAAAATACCGCGACCCCACCCACCGAGTTTCCCGATGAAGCAGATGACCTTCGCCGACGCCGAGTACGCTGGCAAGCGCAAGCAAACCCGCAAGGAGTTGTTCCTGATCGAGATGGATCGGGTGGTGCCGTGGAAGGGCTTGATTGCTTTGATCGAGCCACATTATCCGAAGGGTGAAGGTGGCCGTCCGGCCTACCCGTTGATGGCGATGCTGCGTGTGCATCTGCTGCAGAACTGGTTCGGCTACAGCGATCCAGCGATGGAGGAAGCGCTGTACGAAACCACGATCCTGCGCCAGTTTGCCGGGCTGAACCTGGAGCGCATCCCCGACGAAACCACGGGGTGCTGCTGGTCCGCAAGTGACCCGCTGCGATTGAACGCCGGCGGCCAACCGGCGCTCACATCCGTAACCCTCACGGATTACGGAGGCACACGCATGCTGGTATTCGAGTCGATCTACACCGAAGGTCTGGCGCAGATTTCCTATCTGGTGGGCGACAGCAAGGCCGCCGTCGCCGCGGTGATCGATCCGCGGCGCGACGTCGAGGTCTACCTCGACCTGGCGCGCGACAAGGGCCTGCGCATCGCCTATGCCATCGAGACGCACATCCACGCCGACTTCGTTTCCGGCGCCCAGGCGCTGGCCGAACGCTGCGGCGCCGAGATCATCGGCGGACTACGCCTTCGGGCTGCGTCAGGTGGACGACGGCGAGGTGCTGGAACTGGGTCAGGTCAGCCTGGAAGTGCTGCACTCGCCAGGCCACACCCCCGAGCACATCTCGCTGCTGCTACGTGACAGCCAGCAGGGCGAAGCGCCCTTCGCGCTGTTCACCGGCGATACGCTGTTCAACCTCGACGTCGGCCGCCCCGACCTGCTCGGCGAGGACAGCACCAAGCAGCTGGCAGCGCAGCTCTACGCCACGCTGTTCACCCGCTACCTGCCGCTCGGCGAACGCATCGAGATCTACCCCTGCCACGGCGCCGGCTCGGCCTGCGGCAAATCCATCGGTGACCGTCGCCACTCCACCCTCGGCAAATGGCCAATCGCTTTTTCCACCGGCCAGAGGCACAGGTACTGCCGGATAAGGCTGCGCCGTTATCCACCCTACGCCCCGTCGATCACCCGATGCGCAGGGTGGAAAACGGCCAGCGGCCTTTCCCACACGTCAGTATTCGACTTGCAGTTCGGCGCTGCGCGGTTCGGCTTGGCAGGCCAGCGCCCAGCCCTGACGCACCTCGCTTTCGCTCAGCACCTGGTTGCTGCGCATGCTCACGCTGCCCTCCACCACCCGGCACTTGCAGGCGGCGCAGACACCCGAGCGGCACGCGCTCGGCGGTTGCAGGCCAGCCTGTTCCATGGCCTCCAGCAGCACCTCGCCGCGCGGCACGTCCAGCTCGTGACGGCGACCGTCGAGCGCGACCCGCAGGCGGCTGCGGCGCCCGCCCGGTGCGGCCGTCGGCGCTGCGGCGGCAAAGCGTTCCAGATGGATACGCGCCGCATCCACACCCCGCTCGCCCAGCGCGGCACCCGCGGCATCCATGAACGGTTGCGGCCCGCAGATGAAGGCGTCGGCGGCTGACCAGTCAGCGATCTTCGTGGCAATCGCCGGGCCGCTCGGCACACCCTGCTCGGCATCGAGCCAGATGCGCAGCTGCAGGCGATCGGGGTAACGCGCAGACCACTCGGCCAGCTCCTCGGCAAAGATCAGCGAGGCGGCATCGCGGCTGGCATAGAACAGCCGTACCTGCCCGCTGCCCTCGACCAGCGCCGCCTGCAGGATCGCCATCAGCGGCGTGATACCGCTGCCGGCGCCGAGCAGCAGCAGATCGTCATCCAGGTTGCGCGGCACGAACACGCCGGCCGGCGGCAGCGCCTCGATGCAATCGCCGGCCTGCAGGTTGTCCAGCAGCCAGTTCGACGCGCGGCCGCCGGGCACCCGCTTGATGGTGATGCGCAGCGCGCCATCCGCCTGCGGTCGCTGCGACAGCGAGTAGCAGCGCAGCAGCGCCGGCTCGGCAGCGGGCACCTTCAGCGTGAGGAACTGCCCCGGCTGCGCGGCAAAGCGTGCGCGCTGGGCGGCCGGCACCTGCAGGGTGAACGAGCAGCTGTCGGCGGTTTCGGCCTGGCGTGAGACGATGCGCAGACGGGTGAACTCCCCGGCGGCAGGCGCTGGCACCGATGCGAACGCGGTCGCGACCGACGTCGTTGCCGGTGTCGACGTCGAAGCCGAAGGTGCAGTCGAAGCCGGCCCCGCCTTGGGCACGCCGCGCAGCATCGGCCATACCGACTTGCGGCGGAACAGCAGCACATAGCCGACATGCAGGCCGATCAGCCACAGCCCCAGATTGGCGAAGAACTCGTGCACCTCCTCGGCATCGCCCATCCAGCCGATGAAATCGATGTCGCTGGCAGCGCCGAAGACATCCGGCCCCACGCCCGGCAGGGCGGCCAGCACATCGCCGTTGTCGACCATACCCAGGCCGACCACGCTGGCAATGGCGAAACTGCCCAGCGCGCCGACCGTCAGCCACTTGCCGACGCTCGACAGGCCGGGCTTGCTCCGCTGGCCCTTCGGCGGCAGCAACTGCGGGAAGCCGCGCAGGCGCAGCGGCACGATCAGCAGGCGCCACATCAACAGCGCCACCAGGCCATAGCCCAACCAGATATGCAGCGTCTCGGCGTCGTCACCGCTGAGGTAGGCGCCAAGAAAGAAACCGGCCAGCAGCCAGTGGAACAGACGGAAACGATTGAAAGCAGCCACGACGGCGATCCTCTTTGAATGGATGCCGCCTTTGTATTCCTGCGAGCTGAAACGAAACTGAACGGCACCGACCGCTGCGCTTCAGCTTGGCGTAAGGTAGCGCGCCTAGGCTGCGCTCATTCCCAACCGGAGAGCGCACCATGAAAGCCCGCTGGATCATCCTCCTGTCCTGCTGCCTGAGCCTGCCGGCCCTGGCCAAAACCGAACACCCGCTGCTGGCCGGCTACGCCGCACAGGCGCGTCAGGAGAATCCGAACTTCACCAGCTTCTCCGCCGAGCGCGGCAAGGCACTGTACTTCGCCGAGGAGCAGCGCAACGGCAAGACCATGAGCTGCACCACCTGCCACACCGCCGACCCGCGTCAGCCCGGCAAGACGCCGGCGCACCGCAAAGTCGATCCGCTCGCCCCGGCAGCCAACCCCGAGCGCTTCACGGACCTGAAGAAGGTCGAGAAATGGTTCCGCCGCAACTGCGACGACGTCTACGCCCGTGAATGCACCGCGCAGGAAAAGGGTGACTTCATCAGCTGGATCGACAGCATCAAGTAAGGAGCCCCGCCATGAAGATTGCACCCCTTGCTGCCGTCGCCGGGCTGGGCCTGACCCTGGTACTGGCCGGCCTCAGCTTCGCCGATGACGACGACCATCACGAGCGCAAGGGCTACAAGCGGCCCAAGCGCCTGTCGGTACCCAGCGACGCGCCGCTGGTGTGGAAGGAAGAATGCGCTGCCTGCCACATGCTCTATTCTCCCGGCCTGCTGCCTGCCGATGCCTGGCGCGAGCAGATGCGCACCCTGGGCGATCACTACGGCAGCAACGCGTCGCTGGACCCGGTGCAGGAAAAGGAAATCCTCGACTTCCTGGTCCGCGCCTCGGCCGTCAACCGCCTGCCGGTGGAGCCGTCACCCACCGCCGGCGAGCCGCCACGCATCAGCCAGACGCGCTGGTTCGAGCACAAACACGACGAGGTCAGCGAAGCCAAGTTCGCCCGCGAGTCGGTCGGCGGCCGCTTCAACTGCGTGGCCTGCCATCGCGACGCAGAAAAAGGCGACTTCGACGAGGACCGGGTGAAGATTCCGCGCTGAGACAAAAATAGCCGGAACATTTTGCCAACCGTTGCGTTATATCCCTGCGGCAACCCGGACGGCAGCGCATGGGCACTGCAAAAACCGAGGCGTTGGCAACGCAGCAGGTTTTAGCGGCGCCCTGCGCGGTCAGCCCAGACGAGCGCTTAATGAACGACAGCGAACAGGACCTCATCCAGCAGGCCGCGCGTGGTGATCGCCAGGCGTTCGGCACGCTGGTGCGCGTCCATCAGGCGCGGGTCTTCCACTTCCTCCGTCGCCTGCTCGGCAGCGCCGACGAGGCCGCGGACCTGACTCAGGAAACGTTCATCCGCGCCTTCCAGGCGCTCCCCAGGTGGCGCCCGGAAGCACGCTTGCAGACCTGGTTGCTGCAGATCGCACGCAATGCCGCGCTGGATGCGCTGCGCCAGCGGCAACGCCACGTCGACGTGGCGCCGGAGGAACTGGCCGAGCCGGTCGATCCGGCGCCATCGCCGCTGAGCCGGCTGCAGACCGGGCGCGATCTGGCATTGCTGGAACGCTTGCTGGCCCGCCTGCCCCACGAACAGCGCGAGATCCTGCTGCTGCGCGAAGTGGAGGGGCTGGCCTACGACGAACTGGCCGCCACGCTGCAGCTCAACGCCGGCACCGTCAAGTCGCGCCTGGCACGCGCCCGCGAGGCGCTGCTGCACGGCTATCGCCAGGCCAACGGAGGCACCCTCGATGACTGAGCATCTGGACATGGCGATCCTGTCCGCCTACCTCGACAACGAACTCGACGCCGCCGCACAGCGCCACGCCGACGCCCACCTGGCGGGTTGTCCGCAGTGTCGCGCGACCCTGGCCGAGCTCGACGGGCTCGGCCAGGGCTTGCGTGCGCTGGCCAGCCCGGAGTTGCCGGCCGAGTTGCAGGCGCGTCTGCAGCGGCCCTTCGCGCCGCCGGTGCGCAGCGGGTGGGCCCGGCACTGGGCACAGGGTATCGGCGCCGCGGCGTCGATCCTGCTCGGCCTGCTGCTCGGCTATGCGCTGCCCGGCCAGCCGCCGGGCAGCTCACCCCGCCACGACCTGCTCGCCGTCCTCGGCAGCACCCCACCTGGCGCGCTCTGCGCGCGCCCCGAATTCTGCTACCTGAAGGTAAACCTGAAATGAGCAACACCACCCTGCGCAACGCCCTGGTCCTGTCCGTGCTGGTCAACGTCGGCGTGCTCGCTGGCCTCGGCTGGCAGAAACTCAGTCGCGATGGCCTGCCGATGCCCTCTGGCGCACCGACCGAGCTGTCGCGCGAGCTGCAACTGAGCGCCAGCCAGCTGCAGCGCTGGCACGATGCCGAGGCGCCGTTCCTGGCCTACCTGCGCGCCTCCAACGCCAGCCTCGGCGAACACCGCAACCGGCTGATCGAGGCGATCTTCGCTGAACAGGTAGACCGCGCGGTAATCGACGCCGAGCAGGCGAAGATCGCCGAACTGCAGAACGAACAGCAGCGCCTACTCATCGACCAGCTGCTGCAGGAGCGCGAGATCCTCGAACCGCAGCAGCGCGCGCGGCTCGCCCAGGTGCTCACGCAGCAGTCGTTCGGCGCCGACAGCATCGAGCAATTGCACCGCAAATGACGGATTGCACGGCGCGATGGAACAAAACCGTCGCGCCTGCGTTAGAACATCAGGAGCCGCACTTCGCCGGCTCGCTCAATGGAGTTCTATCGATGATCCGCAAACCCCACGCTCTCGCCCTCGCCATCATCCTCGCCGGCACCCTCGGCCACGCCGGCACCAGCCTCGCCGCCACCAGCCATGACCACGGCCACGGCGAAGGCGCGCCGGCGCTGCAACTCGATGCCGGCAAGCGCTGGGCCACCGACGCGCCGCTGCGCCAGGCAATGGGCACCATCAACAACGATATGCGCCAGGCGCTGCCGGCGATCCACGAAGACCGTCTGCCCGCCGCCCGCTACGGCGAACTGGCCGAGACGGTGCGCGGCCAGGTCGCCTACATGGTGGAGAACTGCAAGCTGAGCGCCGAGGCCGACGCGCAGCTGCACCTGATCATCGCCCAGCTGCTCGCCGGTGCCGACGCCATGAGCGGCGCCCCGGCCGGTCAGCGCGACGGCGCGGTGACGGTGGTCGGCGCGCTGGGCGACTACGCCACTTACTTCGCCGACGACAGCTTCAAGCCGCTGGAACACTGATCGACCGCCGCGCTCAACCCTTGTCCGGCCGTGCCGGCGGGGCCGCTTTCACCGCGAGCGGCACCTCGGCGGCCACCGCTTCCGACTCGCCCTCGCCGCTGCGATCTCCGCTGGTGTTGGCCAGCAGGCTGGCGGTGGCGGTCTGCAGGTAGGCGTGCAGCTGGCGCAGCAGCTGCGGCTGATCCTCGGCAGCGGCGATCCGCTCGCCAGCCGGTTCACCGCCCAGGCGATAGCGATACAGCCGCGCCGGCTGCTCCTTGGGCTGTACCAGCACCCGATCACCGCGGATCAGCGCCACGGTCTGGTCGCTGCCCGACGGCTTGACGATGCCGAAACCCGGATCGTCCGCCGGCAGGCTGAGCAAATCGCGGCCCCAGCATTGATGACGCACCTCGCCACCGAGGCGGCCCATGATGGTCGGCACCACGTCCACCTGCGTACCGACCACCTCGCGACGGCTGCCGAAACGCTCGGTGACGCCCGGGGCGATCAGCAGCAGCGGCACGTGGAAGCGCAGCAGATCCATCTCGGTGACTTCCTCCGGCGCGCCGAACCCGTGGTCGCCGACCACGACGAACAAGGTCTGCTTGAACCAGGGCTGGTTACGCACCTTGTCGAAGAACTGCCCCAGCGCCCAGTCCGAATAACGCATCGCCGTCAGATGCTGATCCAGCGCGCCATGCCCCTCGACAGCAGCGACCGGCAACTGCTCGGGCAGCGCGTACGGCGTGTGGTTGGACAGCGTCTGCAGCAGCGCATAGAACGGCGCGCCGTTATCCAGCTTGCCCAGCTCCTCGGCGGCGCGGGTGAACATGTCCTGGTCGGAAACGCCCCAGGTCGGGTCGGAAACCACCGGATTCACGTAGTCGTTGCGGCCGACGAAGCGCTTCATGCCCTGGTTGCCGAAGAACCCCGCCTGGTTGTCCCAGGCGAAATCGCCGTTGTAGACGTAAACGTCGTCGAACGCCCGCGCACCGAGCAGCTGCGGCAGGCCGGAGAAGCGATGGCCGCCTTCGGGCGTCTGCATCAGGTACTCGAAGCCCGGCAGGTTGGGAAAGCAGGCCATGCTGGCGAACATGCCCTGGTGGGTGTGGGTGCCGTTGGCGAAGAAGCGCTCGAACAACAGCCCCTCGCCGGCCAGGCGGTCGAAGTTCGGCGTGATGCCGTCGGCACTGCCGAGCGCGCCGACATAGCGGCCGGCGAAGCTCTCCATGAGGATCACCACCACGTTGCGCACCGCCAGCTGGCCGTCCGCCGGCGGCTGGAAGTCACGGCGCACCGGCGCCAGCTCGGCATCCACCAGCCGGTCGTTGGCGGTCAGCAGCAGCTCGCGGGTGATCGCCTGCGCATCCGCCACCGGCAGTGTCGCCTTCCAGCTGTTGTCGCGATGGCTGGAGAAGCGGTTGCGCGCCGCATCGTAGAGCGACAGCGTGGCGTTCTGACCAAGGTGGTTGGCGAAGGTCGAGGCGGTGGTGAAGGCATCGCCCCAGCGCAGCGGCGGGCCCTGACGCAGCGTGCCGCGCGCGGCCACCACACTGACCACCAGCAACACGCCGAACACCGCGAAGCGCGCCGGCCAGCTCGCGCCGCGGCGGGCCGGCGCGCTCGCCAGGCTGACCGGAGCGGCACGGGTGCGGCGCTCCAGCCAGCCGAACAGCGCGAACAGCGCGGCGCTCGCCGCGAGCCAGGCGGCCAGCAGCCGCAGCACCGGAAAGCCGTGCCAGAGCATGCTCAGCACCGTAGCCGGGTCTTCCTGCAGGTACTGGAACACCAGGCTGTTGAGGCGCTGGTGAAACTCGCGATAGAAGTTCAGCTCGATCAGCCCGAGCAGGATCGCCACGCTGGCGCAAACACCCAGCCATAGCTGCTGCAGCCGGCGGGCGGCCATTGCCCGGCTACTGAGTACCGCGAGCAGCAGCGGCACGAGGATGTACACCGTCACCCGCAGGTCGAAACGCAGGCCGTTGCCGAACGCCTCGACGAAGCTGGCCAGCGGTGTACTGCCGATCAGCTCGCGGTTGAACAGCAGCAAGCCCAGCCGCAGCAGCGCAAACAACGCCAGCAGGGCCAGCGCACTGGCGAACGTGAAGCGCAGGTGCGCGGCCAGGCCATTGAAGCCGGACGCCGCGCGCTCTCGAGCAGGGCGTCGCAAAGAGGAAAGCATGGGTACGTCCTTCAGGGGATGAGGATCACCGCCCAGACCAGACCGATCAGGCACAGCGCCAGCAATTGCGCGGCGCTTCCCATGTCCTTGGCCTGTTTGGCGAGCGGATGCAGTTCGAAAGAGATGCGGTCGACCGTCGCTTCGATGGCCGAGTTGAGCAGTTCGACGATCAGGCCGAGAAACACCACGGCAATCAGCACGGCGCGCTCGACGCGGCTGACGTCGAACAGAAACGCCAAGGGAATCAGCAGCAGATTCAGTAGCACCAGCTGGCGAAACGCCGCTTCGCCTCTATAAGCGGCCTTGAGACCTGCAGCCGAATAGCCGGACGCGTACCAGATGCGCGCCAGTCCGCTGCGCCCCTTCAGCGCCGCACCGTCGGCCGGCACGTCGACGCTGGCCACGGCATCGGTAGCCGCGCAGGTCGGCTCAGATGACATCGCAGCGCAACTCGCTGAAGGTGCGGTGGGCGGCCAGCAATCGTTGCCAGTCCTGTTCCGGCATGGCCTGGCGATGACGCTTGAGCTGGCGCAGGTCATGCCGTGCCGCGGCGCTGCGCCGCAAACGGCGACGACTCTTTTCCAGATCGAGCAGCGCGACTTCGACGCTGGCCGCGTCACCTTCACCCTGAACCCTGATGAAGATGTGCTTGGGGTAGCAGCAGCCATGCTGCCAGCGTGCCTGATGAATGCGCGCCAGGGTGATCCCGACCGCCGCTAGCATGCGCTCCTGTACCGTCGGACCGAAGCGCCCCCCCAAGTCCTGTTGATACCAGTCCTCCAGGCTGACGAAGCCTTCCAGCTCCGCCGTCATCAGCAGCGCCTGCCACTGCCCGGCCTGTTGTCGCGTGCCGCAGTAGACCAGTTCCGGCACCTGCACGCCGAGCCGGGCGAATGCTTGCAGCGCCTGCAATTCGCGCAGCACCGTGGGCCGGCCGAACGGATGCAGCAGCGAGCGATACAGGTGGCCAATCTGCCGTTTGCAGTACAGCAGCGGCTGCTGCGGATCGCGCAGCCGTATCCGTTGCACACCGCTTTCGCCGGCGCGGCGCTGGTTAGGTTCCTCGACCCATTCGCCCTGGGTGTTCCACCAGCGCTGGAAGGTGCTGGTACGCGCTTCGCGGGCCGGCAGTACGAGTGGTCGGCTCATGTTCAACCCCGCTTGCGCAGCACGTAGACCCGCCACATGGCGTAGCCCGGGAGGAAGTCATTGCGGTCGAGGATGTCGAAGCCGGCCTCGGCGAATTCCGTCTCGATCACCGAGCGCGCGACGACGAAGCGGTTCTGGTTGTCCTTCGCCGGCCGGCGACGCTCCAGGCGCTTGCGCTTCCAGGCCTTGTAGTTGCCATCGACCCACAGCGAGACGATCAGCGTGTCACGGGTGACGCGGTGGAACTCACGCAGCATCGCCAGCCGGTGCGCCGGGTCGGCGATGTGGTGCAGTAGGCGCATGCAGAAGATGTTGTCTACCGCGTTGTCACCCATGTCGATGGCGAAGGCGGAGGTCTGGAAGCTCTCGACCCGATAGAGGATTTCCCGCGACTGCGAGGCTTCGGCGATCGCCAGCATGTCGGCCGAGTTGTCGGCGGCAAAGATCATCCGGCTTGGGTGCTCGGCCAGCAGCGGCCAGAAGCGCCCGGCGCCGCACGGCAGGTCCAGCACCAGATCAGGATCGCCGGCGATCTTCAGTGCGCGGCGCGCCATCTGCTCGTCACGCCAGTGCGACAGCCGCCGGGCCAGGCCATCCTGATGCTTGTGCAGGTATTCGTAGGCGTGCTGGCGATCGTATTTGCGCGAGAACTCCAGTTCGATGGGGCTCGATGTGGTCATGGCGGGCATTCCGGTTGGAAACGGAACGCCAAACTAACCAGACAGACATCAAGGGCCCGTCAACGGGATGTGAAAAAAACGTCAAACAGCGCCGTCATGAAAGCGCACCTGAAAGCAGCTGCCCTGCGGTTGCCGCGGCACCACACCTACCTGCCAGCCCTGGTGCGCGCAGATCCGCTTGACCAGCGACAACCCCAGCCCCAGCCCTTCGCCGCGCCCCTCGGCACCCCGCACGAACGGCTGGAACATGCGCTCCTGCTCCGCCAGGGGAATGCCCACGCCGCTGTCCTCGACGCGAAAGCCAGCGTCGTCGAGGACCAGCCGCACCGTGCCGCGGTCGGTGTAATGCAGTGCGTTGCGCAGCAGGTTGGACATCACCGTGCCGAGCAGGGTGTGGTTGTAGACGCCGCGGTCCTCGCCCTCCTCCAGCAGCTCGAAGGCCAGGCCCTTCTCCGCCAGCAGCGGTGCCCAGCGCTCGCTCTGCTCGGTCGCCACGCTCCGCAAGCTGGCGTCGCCGGCCAAGGACGTCTGTTGCGGACGCGCCCGCGCCAGCATCAGGAAGGTTTCCACCAGCTCGTGCATTTCCCGCGCGGCGCGCTGGATGCGCGCCAGCGGTCGCTGCGCGGCTGGCGACAGCTCGGCCTGCTGCTCGAGGAGCTCGCAGGCGCCGAGCACCACCATCAACGGGGTGCGTAGTTCGTGGCTGACATCGGCGGTGAACAGCCGCTCGCGCTCCAGGGTCTGGCGCAGCTGGCCGAGGGTGCTGTCGAACGCCGCGGCCAGATGGCCGACCTCGTCATCGGGATACTGCAGGGCCAGCGGCGGCGCCAGCGGATGCAGCTGGTCGCGGTGGCGCACCTGGTTGGCCAGGCGGCTGACCGGTGCCAACACCCGGTTGGCCATCAGCCGCCCCAGCGCCCAGGCGCCGAGCACGCTGAGCAGAAAGCCGGCCAGCACGACGTTGAACAGCGCATCCTCACGGGCCTCGAACTCGTGCTGCTCCTGCACCAGCACGTAGCGGTCAGCGCCGACATTGCGCACATAGACGTAGTAGGCATCGTCCCCGCGAACCAGCTCGGTGAACCCCTCGCCGAGCCCGGCAAACGCCTTTGGCATCGGGCGCTCGGGCAGATGCGAGGCGAAGAAGTGAGTGCTGGTACCCAGCTGCGGTGTTCGTCCGTTTGGCAGATCCTCGTTGAGCACGATGTCCAGGTCGCGACTCAACTCCTCGGTGACCAGCTGCTCTTCGATGAAGTGCACCACGCCAACGATGCCGAGGGCGAACGCACCGCTCACCACCAGCGTCATCAGCGTGAAGGCGATGACGATCCGCCGCGCCAGCGGCTGCTTAGCGAGCATCGCAGTCCTCCGCCAGGCGGAAGCCAAGGCCGTGCACAGTATGCAGCAACGGCTTGTCGAACGGCTTGTCGAGCACCTGGCGCAACTGGTGGATATGGCTGCGCAACGCATCGCTGTCCGGCACGTGATCACCCCAGACGGCATCTTCCAGCGCTTCGCGGCGCACCACCGCCGGGCTGCGCTGCATGAGGATCGCCAGCAGCTTGTGGCCGATAGGGTTGAGGCGAATCGGCTGGCCACCACGACTGGCTTCCAGGGTGTCCAGGTCGTAGCAGAGATCGGCCACCTGCAGCTGCCGGCGACGCGATCCCTGGCAGCGACGCAGGATCGCCTCGATACGGGCAACCAGCTCGGACAGCGCGAAGGGCTTGATCAGATAGTCGTCGGCACCGGCCTGCAGCCCCTTGATGCGGTCAGGCAGCGCATCGCGGGCGGTGAGCATGATGATCGGCGTATCGCGCCCGGCATCGTCGCGCAGGCGCTTGCACACCTGCAGCCCGTCGATGCCCGGCAGCATCAGGTCCAGCACGATCAGGTCGTAGTCCTGGGTGGCGGCCAGGTGCAGACCGCTGAGGCCATCCTGCGCGCAGTCGACCACGTAGCCCTTGAGCTCAAGGTAGTCCAGCACGTTGGCGAGAATGTCACGGTTGTCTTCGATGACCAGGATGCGCATCGCTGGGGTACTCGCTAGAAGTTTCGGAACGGCAGACGCTGCTTATTACGCCTGCGCGCGGCGCAGAACATAGCCGAGACGATGTGAAAAAAACGTCGCCTCGCCAGCCCCGCATTTAGCCCTGTGAATCGCCCCGGGTTTTGTGGAGGCCGTT
>NZ_RFFL01000020.1 GCF_003696285.1 Stutzerimonas nitrititolerans | reverse complement strand
CAGGTAGGCCTTCAACTGGGTCTTGAGATTGGAATCCAACATGAATAAGTGCCTCTTGAATCCAGAAATTGGGATGGCTAGAAATCTTGATGAGCGAATCTTACGAGGAACTTCTGAATTCTAAAAATTGATTAAACCATTCAGCCTCA
Source organism: Stutzerimonas nitrititolerans (assembly GCF_003696285.1). GTDB lineage: Bacteria > Pseudomonadota > Gammaproteobacteria > Pseudomonadales > Pseudomonadaceae > Stutzerimonas > Stutzerimonas nitrititolerans. The sequence goes on along the minus strand of NZ_RFFL01000020.1, from coordinate 37,719 downwards.
TGCAATGAAGCTATGAATAAGTTTCGCCATGTTCCACGTGGAACAAAAAGGCAGCCATAAAAAAACCCCGGTCGAACCGGGGCTTTTTGGCGGAAACGAAAATTAGAAATCCAGATTCGATACCGCCAATGCGTTGGTTTCGATGAAGTCTCGGCGAGGTTCTACCGCATCGCCCATCAGCGTATTGAAAATCTGATCGGCCGCGATCGCATCTTCGATGGTTACCTGAAGCATCCGGCGTACCGCAGGATCCATGGTGGTTTCCCAGAGCTGATCGGGGTTCATCTCGCCAAGTCCCTTGTAGCGCTGCACGCTATGGCGGCGCGTACCTTCGGTCATCAGCCAATCGAGCGCTTGCTTGAAGGAGGTCACCGTCTTCCTGCGGTCGCCTCGCTGGACGTAGGCACCCTCTTCCAGAAGGCTGTTGAGCTTTTCACCCAGCACGGTAACGGTTCGATAGTCGTTACTGCCGAAGAAATCGCGGTTGAATGTGACGTAGCTGGACAACCCGTGGGACAGGATTTCCACCTCTGGCAACCAGATCTTGCGCTCCTTGTCTTCGCGCAGGCTCGCTTTATAAGTCAATCCCGAACGCTCGGCATTCTTCAATACCGCAGCGTAGGGTTCCAGCCAGGCCTGCATGGCTGCCTGGTCGGACAGCTGCTCCAGCGTAACTCGCGGCAGATAGATCAGGGGCTCGGTCAGTTCCTGCGGATAGAGCCGCGACAGGCGTTGCAGCGTCTTGATCACGGTACGGTAATCGTTGACCAGCTGCTCGAGCGACTCGCCCGAGAGGCCTGGCGCATCCTCGTTCACGTGCAGGCTGGCGCCTTCCAGAGCCGACTGGGTCAGGTACTCGTCCATCGCCTCGTCGTCCTTGATGTACTGCTCGTGCTTGCCGCGCTTGACCTTGTACAACGGCGGCTGCGCGATATACACATAGCCACGCTCGATCAGTTCGGGCAACTGACGGAAGAAGAAGGTCAGCAACAGCGTACGAATGTGCGATCCATCGACGTCAGCATCGGTCATGATGATGATGTTGTGATAGCGCAGCTTGTCGATGTTGTATTCCTCGCGCCCGATACCACAGCCGAGCGCGGTGATCAGCGTGCCGACTTCCTGCGAGGAGATCATCTTGTCGAAGCGAGCTTTCTCCACGTTGAGAATCTTGCCCTTGAGCGGCAGGATGGCCTGGGTCTTGCGGTTACGGCCCTGCTTGGCAGAACCGCCCGCGGAGTCACCCTCCACTATGTAGAGTTCGGAAAGCGCAGGGTCTTTCTCCTGGCAGTCGGCGAGTTTCCCGGGCAGGCCGGCGATATCCAGTGCGCCCTTGCGGCGTGTCATCTCACGCGCCTTGCGTGCCGCCTCACGGGCACGGGCGGCGTCGATCATCTTGCCGACTACTGCCTTCGCCTCGTTGGGATGTTCGAGCAGGAAGTCGGCGAAGTACTTGCCCATTTCCTGTTCGACAGCCGTCTTGACCTCGGAAGAGACCAGCTTGTCCTTGGTCTGGGAGCTGAACTTGGGATCCGGCACCTTGACCGAAATGATCGCGGTCAGGCCTTCCCGTGCGTCATCACCGGTGGTGGAAACCTTGTGCTTCTTGGCCAGGCCTTCCTGCTCGATGTAGGTGTTGAGGTTGCGCGTCAGCGCTGAGCGGAAGCCCGCCAGGTGAGTGCCACCGTCACGTTGCGGGATGTTGTTGGTGAAACAGAGGATGTTCTCGTTGAAGCTGTCGTTCCACTGCAAGGCCACTTCGACGCCCACCCCATCATCGCGCTGGACGTTGAAATGGAAGATCTCGTTGACCGGCGTCTTGTTGGTGTTCAGATAACCCACGAACGCGCTGAGGCCGCCTTCGTACTTGAACATTTCCTCTTTGCCGTTGCGCTCATCACGCAGGAGGATGCCGACCCCCGAGTTGAGGAAGGACAGCTCGCGCAGTCGCTTGGCCAGGATGTCCCAGCTGAAATGGATGTTCTGGAAGGTTTCCGCCGAAGGCTTGAAGTGGATCTGGGTTCCGGTGTCCTCGGTTTCACCGACAGCAGCCAGTGGAGCCTGGGGCACACCATGCCGGTAAACCTGCTCCCAGACCTTCCCGCTACGACGGATCGTCAGCACGAGCTCTTCCGAAAGCGCGTTCACAACCGAGACGCCGACACCGTGGAGACCGCCGGACACCTTGTAGGAGTTGTCATCGAACTTACCGCCGGCATGCAACACGGTCATGATGACTTCAGCAGCCGACACGCCTTCCTCGTGGATATCGACCGGAATGCCCCGGCCGTTGTCGCGCACACTGATCGACTCATCTACGTGGATAGTGATGCTGATGTCGCTGCAGTGGCCAGCCAGCGCCTCGTCGATCGAGTTGTCGACAACTTCGAACACCATGTGATGCAGACCGGTTCCATCGTCCGTATCACCGATATACATGCCGGGCCGCTTGCGCACCGCATCGAGGCCTTTCAGCACCTTGATACTCGACGAATCGTACGTGTGGTTCTCGCTCATGCCTTCACTCCCGAGGGGCCGTGGTCCGGGGTAATCACCCCATGTTCCACGTGAAACATTGAGACCGGCGTGTCGTCACGCCAGCCTGCTCGCAATACATTCGAATCGACGCAGGTGATGAAAACCTGGCAATTCAACAATTCCAGCAATTCACACAACGCTCGGCGATGCTCGTCGTCCAGTTCGGACGGCAGGTCATCGACGAGATAAATGCATTGCCCACGTCTGGCCTCACCGACCAGATGGCCCTGGGCAATTCGCAACGCACAGACCACCAGCTTCTGCTGACCCCGGGACAGAACGTCCACGGCGTTGTGGCTATCGATGCGCAACCGTAGATCCGCCCGTTGGGGCCCCGCCTGGGTATGGCCCAGCAACTTGTCGCGCTCGAACGAGGCGGCCAACACTTGGTCGAGCGGCTTCTCTCGATCCCAGCCCCGGTAGTAACTCAGCTGAAGCCCCTGAAGGTCGCACAGCGTCGCGAGCGTACGTTCGAACACGGGTTTCAGAGCCTGGATATAGGCACGCCGATAGCCGTCTATCTCGTCGCTCGCACCGACCAATTCCCGGCTCCAGGCCGCCTGCGAAGCGCTGTCAAGTGTACCATGGCGCAGCCACGAGTTCCGCTGCCGCAGGGCTTGCTGAAGGCGCTGCCAGGCGCCCAGGAAGCGGGGTTCCACGTGGAACACTCCCCAGTCCAGAAACTGCCGACGCAATTTCGGAGCGCCTTCGAGGAGGCGAAAGCTATCCGGGTTGATCAGCTGCAGAGGCAGCGTTTCGGCAAGCTCGGCCGCACTGCGCACATTGCGCCCATCGATGCGGATCTTCACCTCGCCGCTACGATCCCGTGAGATGCCAAGCGCATTGCTCTGATCCACCGCCGTTTCGACCTGACCGAACACGGTGCAGGTCGACAGATCATGGCTGATCACCGGGTTCAGGCGAGTGCTGCGGAACGAACGCGCAAGCCCCAGCAAGTGGATAGCCTCGAGCAGGCTGGTCTTGCCGCTGCCATTGTCGCCGTAGAGGATGTTGATACGTGGGGAGGGAGATAGCGTCACCGGCTGCAGATTGCGAACACCGGTGACGGTAATACGGCTCAGGGTCATTAAGTGGAATGGTTACAGACGCATCGGCATGACGACGTAAGCGGAATCGTCGTTGTCGAATTCCTGAATAAGCGCACTGCTGTTGGAGTCGGACAGAATCAGACGAACCTGATCGGTAGTCATCACGCCCAGCACATCCAGCAGATAGCTGACGTTGAAACCGATTTCCAGCGGAGAACCGCTGTACTCGACGGCGATTTCCTCTTCGGCTTCTTCCTGCTCGGGGTTGTTGGCCTGAATCTTCAGCAGCCCGTTCTCCAGCTGCAAACGGATACCGCGGTACTTCTCGTTGGAGAGAATGGCGGTCCGACTGAAGGCTTCACGAAGCAGCTGTCGATCCCCCACCACCAGCTTGTCTCCCCCGCGCGGCAATACGCGCTCGTAATCGGGAAATTTCCCGTCCACCAGCTTGGAGGTGAAGGTGAAGTCGCCGGTGTTGGCGCGAATATGGTGTTGGCCCAGCACAATGCTGACGTCGCCGTCCTGTTCGCCGAGCAGACGGGCAAGCTCCAGGATGCCTTTGCGCGGAACGATGACCTGATGACGATCGGGCTGTTCGATGCCCGCTCCCATCGAGCACATCGCCAGGCGGTGACCATCGGTCGCGACCGCACGCAGCATGCCGTTGGAGACTTCGAGCAACATGCCGTTGAGGTAATAGCGAACATCCTGCTGGGCCATGGCGAACCCGCTGCGCTCGATGACTCGACGCAGCTTGCCCTGATTGACGCTGAAGTTGAGCGAGCCCGGCCCTTCCTCGACGGCGGGGAAGTCGTTGGCCGGCAGGGTCGACAGCGAAAAGCGGCTGCGGCCCGATTTGATCACTACCTTCTGCTCATCTAGCCTGACGCTGATCAGCGCATCCGCAGGCAGGCTCTTGCAGATGTCCATCAGCTTGCGCGCTGGAACGGTGATCTCACCGGGTTCGCTGGCGTCTTCGAGGGCCACGCGTCCAACCAGCTCGACTTCCAGGTCGGTCCCGGTCAGAGACAGTTGCTGGTCCTGAACGACCAGCAACACGTTGGACAATACCGGCAGCGTCTGCCGCCGCTCGACGACACCGGCCACCAACTGCAGTGGTTTCAACAAGGCTTCGCGTTGAATGGTGAAATGCATGGTCTGGTCCCTTGCCTAAGGTAAATGGCCGCTGTCAGTTCAGGTTGTCAAAGTGCGCAGCAGATTCTTGTAGTCTTCCCGAATATCGGCATCTGTTTCTCGAAGTTCAGCGATTTTACGGCAGGCATGCAAGACTGTCGTGTGATCCCGGCCACCAAATGCATCGCCTATTTCCGGCAGACTGTGGTTGGTCAGCTCCTTGGACAGCGCCATCGCTACCTGCCGTGGCCGCGCCACTGAACGCGAACGACGCTTGGACAATAGATCGGAAATCTTGATCTTGTAGTACTCGGCGACGGTACGCTGAATATTGTCGACGCTGACCAGCTTGTCCTGCAACGCCAACAGATCCTTCAGCGATTCGCGAATCAGCTCGATGGTGATGTCCCGCCCCATGAAATGCGCATGGGCGATGACGCGCTTCAGCGCACCTTCCAGTTCGCGCACGTTGGAGCGGATGCGCTGGGCAATGAAGAAAGCCGCATCATGGGGCAGATCGACCTTGGCCTGGTCCGCCTTCTTCATCAGGATCGCCACGCGCGTTTCCAGCTCTGGCGGCTCGACAGCCACGGTAAGCCCCCAACCAAAGCGGGATTTGAGGCGCTCTTCCAGACCATCGATTTCCTTGGGGTAGCGATCACTGGTCAGGATCACCTGCTGGCCGCCTTCGAGCAGAGCGTTGAAGGTATGGAAAAACTCCTCCTGAGAGCGTTCCTTCTTGGCAAAGAACTGGATGTCGTCGATCAGCAGCGCATCCACCGAACGATAGAAGCGCTTGAATTCATTGATCGCGTTGAGCTGCAGCGCCTTGACCATGTCCGCTACGAAACGCTCGGAATGCAGGTAGACCACCTTCGCGTTGGGATTCTTCTGCAACAGGTGATTACCCACGGCATGCATCAGGTGGGTCTTGCCCAGACCAACGCCGCCATACAGAAAGAGCGGGTTATAGCCGTGCTTGGGATTGTCGGCGACCTGCCAGGCCGCGGCGCGGGCCAGCTGGTTGGATTTGCCTTCGACGAAATTCTCGAAGGTAAAGGTACGGTTGAGATAGCTGGTGTGCTTGAGCCCACCTTCCACCTGGACGTTGCGCTCGATCCTGACAGCGGGAGCCGCTACGGCCGGAGTCGCTTCGGCAACAGGCGAGGCAGGTAGCGCCGCACCTTGCACGAGCTCGCTCACAGCGGGTACCGGAGTCGGAGCCGGGTTCTGGGCGCGCGCGACCGATGCGGAAGGCAGCGCATTCGAGGAGGTGCGTTTGCTGCCGATGAGCAATGACAGGACAGGAGCCAACCCCGTCGCGCGTTCGGCCAGAAGCTCGAGCAAGCGCGACAGATACTTCTCGTTGACCCAGTCGAGGACGAAACGGTTAGGCGCGTATACACGCAGCTCGTCGCCGTCGGCCTCCGCCTGAAGCGGGCGTATCCATGTGTTGAATTGCTGGGCGGGCAGTTCGTCACGCAGGAGATCCACGCACTGCTGCCAAAGTTCCACCGACACGGAAGCTCCTAACTCAGGGTTAAACCGCACCATTGTAGCCGGCCACAAGGCAGTTATCCACAGTAGCCCGGTATCGAAGGAGTCAGTTATCCGATTCCCTGAAGGATCGCTTCGTCATCAAAAAGTCATCACCAGAGCCCTGTTGATAACAGTCTCTGAACCCGCTGAACAAGGCTGTGGGTATCGTGATCTTTTCGCCGGCTGTGAGTAACTCACTCCTTTATACACAGCTTCCCCAGCGTATACGCACCTACAACGCACCGCTTGCGCACCTGTTTCCTGTTTCGCAGGCACCAGCGGATTCGGGTGTTACAGCAGGTTATCCACAGATACCTTCTGCACCATCTATAAACACTGTTTCAAGAGAGCTTTAAATCTATCTTTTATTTTTCATGCTTAGCTCTGGTTGGAAATTGACCTGACACCCCTGCTTCTCTACAATCGCCGGTCTCTTAAAAGGGGGCCATTCCGGCCCGCAATGGATCACCAGGTAAACGCATCATGAAACGCACTTTCCAACCCAGCACTATCAAGCGCGCTCGTACCCATGGCTTCCGTGCCCGTATGGCCACCAAGAACGGCCGTGCCGTCCTGTCGCGTCGTCGCGCCAAAGGCCGCAAGCGTCTGGCCGTCTGATACCTCGGAACAGGTAGTGAGTCGGGACTTCGGCCGGGAAAAGCGACTGCTGACCCCCCGCCAGTTCAAGGCAGTCTTCGACTCCCCTTCCGGTAAGTTGCCGGGCAGGAATGTTCTGCTGCTGGTGCGAGAGAACGACCTTCCGCATCCTCGCATCGGATTGGTGATCGGCAAAAAGAGCGTCAAGCTCTCGGTGGAGCGCAACCGCATCAAGCGGCAGCTGCGCGAGACCTTTCGTCATCATCAGATGGACCTGGCGGGGTGGGATATCGTGGTCATCGCTCGCAAGGGTTTAGCCGATCTGGATAATCCGGAACTGGCCAAGCAGTTCGCCAAGCTCTGGAGGCGGTTGTCACGTACCCCTTCGCAGCCTCAGGGTGAACCGAATCCGGCCAAAGCTTCCCATGCGTAAACTGGCCCTCATCCCGATCCGGATCTACCGGTACGCCATCAGTCCCATGATGGCCAGTCACTGTCGTTTCTATCCCAGTTGCTCCTGCTATGCACAAGAGGCCATCGAGACACACGGCCTGCTGCGCGGTGGCTGGCTGAGCCTGTGCAGGCTTGGCCGTTGCCATCCATGGAATCCGGGCGGCTATGATCCCGTGCCCACCAATAACACCTCCAATTCATCATCGATGACCGAGTAACCATGGATATCAAACGCTCGATCCTGCTCGTAGCCTTGGCAGTCGTTGCCTACCTGCTGGTTCTTCAGTGGAATCAGGACTATGGCCAGGCGGCCCTGCCTGCCGAGACCAGCCAGACACAATCCAGCGCTGTTCCTCAACTACCCGATACGCCTTCGGCACCTGCTGCCAGCAGCGGCACGCACGATGACTTGCCGGCCGTCGCAGGTCAGGAGCAAGCCAGTGCGTTGCCGTCCACCAGCGCCTCGAGCGAAGAACTCATCCGGGTTCGCACCGACGTACTGGACGTTGCCATCGATCCACGTGGCGGCGACATCGTCGAGCTGCACCTGCCGCAATATCCGCGTCGCCAGGATCGCCCCGACGTCCCCTTCCAGCTCTTCGAACGCAGCGGCCAACGTCTCTACGTGGCACAGAGCGGATTGATCGGCGATGGCCCTGATCAGGCCAGCGGCCGGCCGCTGTACAGCAGCGCGCAACGGCAGTATCAGCTCGCCGAAGGCGAGGATCAGCTGGTGGTCGACCTGACCTACAGCGCCGATGGCGTGAACTACGTCAAGCGTTTCACTTTCGCCCGTGAAAACTACGACCTGAACGTGCGTTATCTGATCGACAACCAGAGCGGCAAGCCCTGGACCGGCTACATGTTTGGCCAGCTCAAGCGCGACAGCAGTGGCGATCCTTCCTCGAGCACCGCTACCGGCACCGCCACCTACCTGGGTGCCGCGCTCTGGACCAAAGACGAGCCCTACACCAAGGTCTCCATGGGTGACATGGACGACAAGAACCTTCGCCAAACCGTGGAAGGTGGCTGGATCGCCTGGCTGCAGCATTACTTCGTGACCGCCTGGGTTCCGCCGGCCGATCAGACCAACCAGGTGCAGACCCGCAAGGACGGCCAGGGCAACTACATCATCGGTTTCACCGGCCCCGCGATCAGTGTCGCGGCAGGCACCCAGGGCGAGACCGGCGCCACGCTGTATGCCGGTCCCAAGAGCCAGGACAAGCTGGAGGAGCTCTCCCCCGGCCTGCGCCTGACCGTCGACTACGGCATCCTCTGGTTCATCGCCCAGCCGATCTTCTGGCTGCTTGAGAATATCCATGCGCTGCTCGGCAACTGGGGCTGGTCGATCATCGTCCTGACCATCATCATCAAGCTGGCGTTCTTCCCGCTGTCGGCCGCCAGCTACAAGTCGATGGCACGCATGCGGGCGGTATCGCCGAAGATGCAGGCGCTCAAGGAACAGTTCGGCGACGACCGCCAGAAGATGTCCCAGGCAATGATGGAGCTGTACAAGAAGGAGAAGATCAATCCGCTGGGCGGCTGCCTGCCGATTTTGGTGCAGATGCCGGTGTTCCTGGCCCTCTACTGGGTATTGCTGGAAAGCGTAGAGATGCGCCAGGCGCCCTGGATGTTCTGGATCACCGACCTGTCGATCAAGGATCCCTTCTTCATCCTGCCGATCATCATGGGCGTGACCATGTTCATCCAGCAGCAGCTCAACCCGACGCCGCCGGATCCGATGCAGGCCAAGGTGATGAAGCTGTTGCCGATCATCTTCACCTTCTTCTTCCTGTGGTTCCCGGCTGGTCTGGTGCTGTACTGGGTCGTCAACAACGTCCTGTCGATCGCCCAGCAGTGGTACATTACGCGGCAGATAGAAGGCGCGGCGAAAAAAGCCTGACGCCCCTGCAACCCTCGCAAACGCCCCTTGATTGGGGCGTTTTGCTATTCGTCCAGCGGCCGAGGAAACCAGCATGAGCCAGGATCGCGAAACCATCGCAGCCATCGCCACCGCCCCCGGTCGTGGCGGCGTGGGCATCGTCCGGGTGTCAGGACCGCGGGCGAAAGCGTTGGCGATCACCCTGAGCGGGCGCGAGCCCCTTCCCCGGCACGCCCATTACGGGCCCTTCCATGCCGACGACGGCGAGGTGCTCGACGAAGGCCTGCTGCTGTTCTTCCCCGGCCCCAACTCCTTTACCGGCGAGGACGTGCTCGAGCTTCAGGGACACGGTGGCCCGGTGGTGCTGGACATGCTGCTCAAGCGTTGCGTCGAACTCGGCGCTCGCCTGGCACGTCCGGGCGAGTTCAGCGAGCGCGCCTTCCTCAACGACAAGCTCGATCTGGCCCAGGCCGAGGCTATCGCCGACCTGATCGAGGCCAGCTCGGCGCAGGCCGCACGCAATGCCGTGCGTTCGCTGCAGGGCGAGTTTTCCCGGCGCGTGCACCAGTTGACCGAAACCCTCATCCAGCTGCGCATCTACGTGGAAGCGGCCATCGACTTTCCCGAGGAGGAGATCGACTTTCTCGCTGATGGCCACGTACTGCAGATGCTCGAAGGCGTCCGGGCCGAGCTATCCGAGGTGCTGCGCGAAGCGGGGCAAGGCGCCCTGCTGCGCGAAGGCATGACGGTGGTCATCGCCGGTCGACCCAATGCAGGCAAGTCGAGCCTGCTCAATGCACTGGCCGGGCGTGAAGCCGCCATCGTCACCGATATCGCCGGCACCACCCGGGACGTGCTGCGCGAACATATCCACATCGACGGCATGCCCCTGCATGTGGTGGACACCGCCGGCCTGCGCGACACCCAGGACCAGGTGGAGCGAATCGGGGTGGAACGGGCCATCCAGGCCATTCAGGACGCCGACCGGGTGCTCCTGGTCATGGATGCCAACGCTCCGGAATCGGCCGATCCGCTGGCGGCCTGGCCGGAGCTACTGGCCGTCAGGCCGGACCCGGCGAAAACCACCCTGATTCGCAACAAGGCAGATCTCACCGGGGAACCGGCGAGTCTCTCCACCGGTGCCGACGGGCAGGTAACGCTGGCGCTCTCGGCGAAGTCCGGCACGGGGCTAGAGACGCTACGCCAGCATCTGAAGGATTGCATGGGCTACGAGCAGACCACCGAGAGCAGCTTCAGCGCTCGTCGCCGACATCTCGATGCCTTGCGCCAGGCGGGGGCCCATCTGGATCACGGCCACGCCCAGCTGACCCTGGCCGGGGCCGGCGAGCTGCTGGCCGAAGACCTGCGCCTGGCCCAGCAGGCCTTGGGCGAAATCACCGGAGCTTTCAGCTCCGACGATCTGCTGGGTCGCATCTTCTCCAGTTTCTGCATCGGCAAGTAATCTGATCGCTGGTTTCGGGCTCCGTCGAGTCAGGCGGGACATCGTCCTGCGCGTATGAAAACCTGCAAAACCGGCATTTCGACATACTCGATTAGCAACTGAGCTCTGTGGAAAACCCTGCCTCAGCTCGGTCGATAAGTTCCGGATAAAACAGAGGATGAAGCGGGCTGTGGATAAACTCCATTTTTACCCACAGCCTGATAACGGGATTCACACGGGCGCCGCTCAGCTTCGGCACAGGGTTGTCATTCGCTGTAAGCCTGTCGCTGCAAGGCCTTGACCTGGTTATCCACAGAAGCAACGCTGAGCATTTATAAACACAAGAATAAGCTTTAAAGAATTTCTTTATTCATATCTATATCGAAGCCAGCCATCGCTCACCCTCTCCAATTGGTTATTTTTTATCCAGAAGCCCTTCTTTAAGCCCCCACGAATCCCTATACTTGCGCGCTTCCCCAGAAATCATCTGAACAGGCACGAGGTGCGTGGTGGATTTCCCTTCCCGTTTTGATGTCATCGTGATCGGCGGTGGCCATGCCGGTACCGAAGCGGCGTTGGCTGCTGCGCGCATGGGCGTGAAAACCCTGTTGCTGACACACAACGTCGAAACGCTCGGGCAGATGAGCTGCAACCCCGCCATCGGTGGGATCGGCAAGAGCCACCTGGTCAAGGAAATCGATGCCCTGGGCGGTGCCATGGCGACCGCGACCGACAAGGGCGGCATCCAGTTTCGTGTACTCAACAGCCGCAAGGGTCCGGCCGTACGAGCCACCCGGGCGCAAGCCGATCGAGTGCTATACAAGGCCGCGGTACGCGAGATCCTCGAGAACCAGCCAAACCTGTGGATCTTCCAGCAGGCCGTCGACGACCTGATCGTGGAGCAGGCGGAAGTCAGGGGCGTGGTCACCCAGATGGGGCTGCGCTTCTTCGCCGAGTCAGTGGTACTGACCACAGGCACCTTCCTCGGCGGACTTATCCACATCGGCCTGCAGAATTACTCCGGCGGTCGTGCCGGCGATCCGCCCTCGATCGCGCTGGCACAACGACTGCGCGAGCAGCCACTGCGAGTCGGACGCCTCAAGACCGGTACTCCACCGCGTATCGACGGTCGTTCGGTGGATTTCTCGCAGATGATCGAGCAGCCTGGGGATAACCCGCTGCCCGTGATGTCCTTTCTCGGCAGTCGCGAGCAGCATCCGCGGCAGGTCAGCTGCTGGATCACCCACACCAATGCACGCACCCACGAGATCATCGCCGCCAACCTGGATCGCTCGCCGATGTATTCCGGCATCATCGAGGGCGTCGGTCCGCGCTATTGCCCATCGATCGAAGACAAGATTCACCGCTTCGCCGACAAGGACAGCCACCAGGTGTTCATCGAGCCGGAAGGCCTGACCACCCACGAGCTGTATCCCAACGGCATCTCCACCTCGCTGCCGTTCGACGTGCAGCTGCAGATCGTGCAGAGCATTCGCGGCATGGAGAATGCCCACATCGTGCGCCCTGGCTACGCCATCGAATACGACTACTTCGACCCGCGCGACCTGAAACACAGCCTGGAAACCAAGGTGATTGGCGGCCTGTTCTTCGCCGGTCAGATCAACGGCACCACCGGCTACGAGGAGGCCGGCGTGCAGGGTCTGCTCGCCGGCACCAACGCCGCGCTGCGCGCGCAGGGGCGCGACAGCTGGTATCCGCGCCGCGACGAAGCCTATCTGGGCGTGCTGATCGACGACCTGATCACCCTCGGCACCCAGGAGCCGTATCGCATGTTCACCTCGCGCGCCGAGTACCGGTTGATTCTGCGTGAGGACAATGCCGACCTGCGCCTGACCGAGAAAGGCCGCGAACTGGGCCTGGTGGACGACGAGCGCTGGGCGGCCTTCGAGCGCAAGCGCGAGAGCATTCAGCGCGAGGAACAGCGCCTGAAGGAAACCTGGGTGCGCCCCGGTACCGAACAGGGCGATGCCATTGCCGCCCGTTTCGGCACGCCGCTGACCCACGAGTACAACCTGCTGAACCTGCTCGCGCGGCCAGAAATCGACTACCACGGGCTGGTCGCCCTGACCGGCGGTGCCGTGGATGATCCGCAGGTAGCCGAACAGGTCGAGATCAGGACCAAGTACGCCGGTTACATCGAGCGTCAGCAGGATGAGATCCAGCGCCTGCGCGAGAGCGAGAACATCGCGCTGCCCGAGGATCTGGACTACTCGACGATCGCCGGCCTTTCCAAGGAAATCCAGCACAAGCTGTCCCAGGCCAGGCCGTCCACGCTCGGCCAGGCTTCGCGTATTCCCGGCGTCACGCCGGCGGCGGTGTCGCTGCTGCTGATCCACCTGAAGAAACGCAGCAGCGGCCGCCAGCTGGAGCAGAGCGCCTGATGAGCAATGTCACCCCGGCGCACGCCGACGAACTGGACAGCGGCGCCGCCAAGCTCGGTGTCGCCCTGAGCGATACCCAGAAACAGCAACTGCTCGCCTACCTGCAACTGCTGATCAAGTGGAACAAGGCCTACAACCTGACGGCGGTGCGCGATCCGGACGAAATGGTCTCGCGGCACCTGCTCGACAGCCTGAGCGTGGTGCCCTACGTCGCCGAGGGCGGCGAACGCTGGCTGGACGTGGGCAGCGGTGGCGGCATGCCCGGCATACCGCTGGCGATCCTGTTTCCCGAACGCGCCTTCACCCTGCTCGACTCCAACGGCAAGAAGACGCGCTTTCTTACCCAGGTGAAGCTCGAACTGCAGCTGGCCAACCTTGAGGTTATCCACAGCCGGGTCGAGCAATACCGCCCGGAACGGCCCTTCGACGGCATCACTTCTCGAGCATTCAGCTCGCTGGCGGATTTCACCAGTTGGACACGCCACCTCGGCGACGACGATACCCGCTGGCTGGCGATGAAAGGCGTGCAGCCGGACGACGAGCTGCAGGCGCTGCCCGACGACTTTTCCTTGCGCAGTTGTGAAGTGCTCAAGGTTCCCGGTTGCCAAGGCCAGCGTCATCTGTTGATACTGCGCCGCACTTCATGACAGCGGACAGACACTGACATGGCCAGAGTATTCGCCATCGCCAACCAGAAGGGCGGTGTCGCCAAGACCACCACCTGCATCAACCTCGCCGCGTCGCTCGTCGCCACCCGGCGGCGGGTACTGCTGATCGACCTCGATCCACAGGGCAACGCCACCACCGGCAGCGGTGTGGATAAGTTGAATCTGGAGTACTCGATCTACGACGTGCTGATCGGCGAATGCAGCCTGGTCGACGCCATGCAGTTCTCCGAGCACGGCGGCTACCAGTTGCTGCCGGCCAACCGCGACCTGACCGCTGCCGAAGTCGCCCTGCTCAACCTGCCCGCCAAGGAAAATCGCCTGCGCGAGGCGCTGGCACCGGTGCGCGAGAACTACGACTACATCCTCATCGACTGTCCGCCGTCGCTGTCGATGCTGACCATCAACGCGCTGACCGCCGCCGACGGCGTGATCATTCCGATGCAGTGCGAGTACTACGCCCTCGAAGGCCTGACCGACCTGGTCAACTCGATCCAGCGCATCGGCCAGGCACTCAACCCGACACTGAAGATCGAAGGCCTGCTGCGCACCATGTACGACCCGCGCAGCAGCCTGACCAACGACGTGACCGAGCAGCTCAAGGCGCATTTCGGCGACAAGCTCTACGATACCGTCATCCCGCGCAACGTGCGGCTGGCCGAAGCGCCCAGCCATGGCATGCCGGCGCTGGTCTACGACAAGCAATCCAAGGGCGCACTGGCCTATCTGGCGCTGGCGGGAGAGTTGTCGCGCCGCCAGCGGCGTGCCCCCCGCAGCGTAACCGCATAAGGAATTTTTCATGGCGACCAAGAAAAGAGGTCTGGGACGCGGACTGGACGCCCTGCTCGGTGGCGCCAACGTCAGCGTCATGCAGGAACAGGCCGTTCAGGCCGATGCCCGTGAATTGCAGCATCTGCCGCTCGACCTGATTCAACGCGGCAAGTACCAGCCGCGCCGGGACATCGACCCGGTGACGCTCGAGGAACTGGCGCAGTCGATCAAGGCCCAGGGCGTGATGCAGCCGATCGTGGTGCGTCCCATTGGCGGCGGCCGCTACGAGATTATCGCCGGTGAACGTCGCTGGCGTGCCAGCCAGCAGGCCGGCCTGGAAAAGATTCCGGCCATGGTGCGCGACATACCCGACGAAGCCGCCATTGCCATGGCGCTGATCGAGAACATCCAGCGCGAAGACCTCAACCCGATCGAGGAGGCCATGGCGTTGCAGCGGCTGCAGCAGGAATTCCAGCTGACCCAGCAGCAGGTCGCCGACGCGGTGGGCAAGTCGCGGGTGACCGTCAGCAACCTGTTGCGGCTGATCGCCTTGCCGGACGAGATCAAGACGCTACTCTCTCATGGCGATCTGGAAATGGGTCATGCCCGCGCCTTGTTGGGATTGCCGCTCGAACAGCAGGTCGAGGGTGCGCGTCATGTTGTCGCAAGGGGGCTGACCGTCCGGCAGACCGAAGCCCTGGTACGCCAGTGGTTGAACGACAAGCAGGTGGCGAAGGCGGAGCCGAAAGGCGATCCGGACATCCAGCGCCTGGAACAGCGGCTGGCCGAGCGCCTGGGCTCGCCCGTGCAGATCAGGCACGGGCAGAAGGGCAAGGGGCAGTTGGTGATTCGCTACAACTCGCTGGATGAGTTGCAGGGCGTTCTGGCGCACATCCGCTGAAACAAATTGAATGTAGTGACTATCGGAAATAACTACCCGGCGGTTGAACCCAAGTTGGCCTACTTCTATACTCGCGGCGCTTTTTTTGACCGCGGTCATTTTGGATCGTGGGTGCGACAGCGACGGAATCCTGGTGAATATACGCAACCGCACACCTCTGCATCGTTTGCCGGTTGTGCGTGTGCTGTTCGCGCAGGCAGTGGTGGGTCTGACCGCCGCCGTTTTCTGCGGGGTCGTGTTTGGTATCGTCGCCGGCTATTCAGGATTGCTCGGCGGCCTGATTGCGCTTTCAGCGAACGTTTATTTCGCGTTCAAGGCCTTTCGTTATTTCGGTGCGCGTTCGGCGCGTGCCGTTGTCCAGTCCCTTTGGGCTGGCGAGATGGGGAAACAGATTCTGGCAGCAGCGCTGTTTGCGCTGGTGTTCGTGGGAGTGAAGCCGCTCGAGCCAATCGCGCTGTTTACCGGCTATCTGCTGGTTCTGGGCACTGGAGCGAGCGCTCTCCTGCTGTTGAAAAACAATCCGAAGCATTGAGCACTTGAGGCGTTTATGGCGAGTACCCCGGCGGAATATATTCAGCATCACCTGCAGAATCTGACATACGGAAAACTGCCGGCAGGCTACGTTCGCGCGGACGGCTCGGTCGTCGACCAGGCCACCTGGACCATCGCTCAGACCGGCATCGAAGCACGTGACATGGGCTTCATGGCCGTCCACCTGGACACCCTGGGCTGGTCGCTGCTGATGGGCGCCATCTTCATCCTGCTGTTCCGCAGCGTCGCCAAGGTCGCCACCGATGGCGTGCCGGGCAAGCTGCAGAACTTCGTCGAGATGTGTGTCGAGTTCATCGAAGGCGTGGTCAAGGACACCTTCCATGGCCGCAACGCGCTGATCGCCCCGCTGGCGCTGACCATCTTCGTCTGGGTGTTCCTGATGAACAGCCTGAAGTGGATTCCGGTCGACTACATCCCGGGCATCGCCCACCTGCTCGGCCTGCCGGCGTTCAAGATCGTGCCGACCGCCGACCCGAACGGCACCTTCGGCCTGTCGCTCGGCGTGTTCATCCTGATCCTGTTCTACAGCTTCAAGGTCAAGGGCTTCGGCGGCTTCAGCAAGGAACTGGCGTTCACCCCGTTCAACCACTGGTCGCTGATCCCGTTCAACCTGTTCCTCGAAATCCTCGGTCTGCTGACCAAGCCGCTGAGCCTGGCTCTGCGTCTGTTCGGCAACATGTATGCCGGTGAGGTGGTGTTCATCCTCATCGCGTTGCTGCCGTTCTACGTGCAGTGGACCCTGAATGTACCCTGGGCGATCTTCCACATCCTGGTAATCCCGCTGCAGGCGTTCATCTTCATGGTTCTGACCGTGGTGTACCTGAGCTCAGCGCACGAGGATCATGGATCCGAGGCTGCACACTAAGCTCAGACCCTGGAAACACTTTTGCTTTAAAACGAAAAACCTTAACCCCCCTAGCTTCAGGAGCTTTACATGGAACTCGTCTACATCGCCGCCTCTATCATGATCGGTCTGGGTGCCCTGGGTACCGGCATCGGCTTCGCCCTGCTGGGTGGCAAACTGCTGGAATCCACCGCTCGTCAACCCGAGCTGGCTCCGCAGCTGCAAACCAAGACCTTCCTGATGGCCGGCCTGCTCGACGCCGTACCGATGATCGGTGTTGGTATCGCGATGTACCTCATCTTCGTTGTCGCCGGTTAAGCATTTTTCCGGTTTGAGATGGGGTTCGCCGGGCGAGCCCCGTCGCCGTGGAATGACTCCCGCGTTGAACGAGATAGCACGAGGTAAATCGCTGTGAACATTAACTTGACGCTGTTCGGTCAAACGCTCGCCTTCGCTATCTTCGTCTGGTTCTGCATGAAGTTCGTCTGGCCGCCTGTCACGGCAGCCATGGCCGCACGCCAGAAGAAGATCGCCGAAGGGCTGGATGCGGCAGGCCGTGCGCAGCAAGACCTGAAACTGGCTCAGGACAAGGTGTCCAACACCCTCCGCGAGACCAAGGAACAGGCTGCCCAGATCATCGAGCAGGCCAACAAGCACGCCAACGCGATCGTCGAGGAAGCCAAGCAGCAGGCACGTGCCGAAGGCGAGCGTCTGGTTGCCGGTGCCCGCGCCGAGATCGAACAGGAAGTGAACCGTGCCAGGGACCAACTGCGCAGTCAGGTAGCGGCTCTGGCCGTCGCCGGCGCGGAGAAGATCCTGGAGTCCCAGGTGGACGCCAAGGTACACAACGAACTGGTCGAAAAACTGGCCTCCCAACTTTAAGCGAGGCAAGCGATGATCAATACCCAGACGCTTGCTCGGCCTTACGCGAAAGCCGCTTTCGAGTTCGCCAGCGCTGCCGGACAGACCGAGTCCTGGTCGAAGATGCTGAACCTGGCCGCCATCGCCGTTGAAGTCCCGGAAGTCTCAGCCTTGCTGAACGACCCTCGCCTGACCAGCGAAAGCAAGGTTCAGGATCTGGTTCGTGTGCTGGGCGACGATGCGGACGAAGCGTTCCGCAATTTCGTCGGCAACCTCGGCGAGAACGATCGCCTGGCCGTCCTGCCGACCGTTCGCGAGCTGTACGAGGACATCAAGGCGCAAGCCGAAAAAACGCTCGAGGCAGAAGTCGAAACCGCCTTCGAGCTCAGCAACGTGCAACTCCAAACTTTGGCTGCCGCCCTGTCGAAGCGGCTAGATCGCACCGTCAACCTCCAGCAGGTCGTGAACCCTGCGCTGATCGGCGGCGTGGTCATTCGCGCCGGTGACGTGGTTGTCGACGGTTCGGTCCGCGGCAAACTGAGCCAGTTGGCCGAATCGTTGAAATCCTGATTTGAGGGTCATGGCATGCAGCAACTGAATCCTTCCGAGATTAGTGAAATCATCAAGCAGCGCATCGAGAAATCCGATGTCGCCGCTCAAGCCCGTAACGAGGGCACCGTCGTCAGCGTGTCTGACGGCATCGTACGCATCTACGGTCTGGCCGACGTCATGTACGGCGAAATGATCGAGTTCCCTGGCGGCATCTTCGGTATGGCACTGAACCTGGAGCAGGACTCCGTCGGTGCTGTGGTTCTGGGTAACTACCTGGGCCTGACCGAAGGCATGAGCGCCAAGTGCACCGGCCGCATCCTCGAAGTTCCGGTAGGTCCGGAGCTGCTGGGTCGCGTGGTCGACGCGCTGGGCAACCCGATCGATGGCAAGGGCCCGGTCAACGCTCAGGCGACCGACGCGGTCGAGAAAGTGGCACCGGGCGTGATCTGGCGTAAGTCGGTCGACCAGCCGGTGCAGACCGGCTACAAATCGGTCGACGCCATGATCCCGGTAGGCCGTGGCCAGCGCGAGCTGATCATCGGTGACCGCCAGATCGGCAAGACCGCCATGGCGATCGACGCCATCATCAACCAGCGCAACAGCGGCATCAAATGCGTCTACGTGGCCATCGGTCAGAAGCAGTCGACCATCGCCAACGTGGTACGCAAGCTGGAAGAGCACGGCGCCCTGGCCAACACCATCATCGTCGCGGCCTCGGCTTCCGAATCCGCTGCGCTGCAGTTCCTGGCACCCTACGCCGGCTGCACCATGGGCGAGTACTTCCGCGATCGCGGCGAAGACGCGCTGATCGTCTATGACGATCTGTCCAAGCAGGCCGTGGCCTATCGCCAGATTTCCCTGCTGCTGCGTCGTCCGCCGGGACGTGAAGCCTACCCGGGCGACGTGTTCTATCTCCACAGCCGCCTGCTGGAGCGCGCTTCCCGCGTTTCCGAAGAGTATGTCGAGAAGTTCACCAACGGTGCCGTGACTGGCCAGACCGGTTCCCTGACCGCTCTGCCGATCATCGAAACCCAGGCTGGCGACGTTTCCGCGTTCGTTCCGACAAACGTGATTTCCATCACCGACGGTCAGATCTTCCTGGAATCGGCCATGTTCAACGCAGGCATCCGTCCGGCCGTCAACGCCGGTATCTCGGTATCCCGCGTGGGTGGTGCTGCGCAGACCAAGATCATCAAGAAGCTGTCCGGTGGTATCCGTACCGCGCTGGCTCAGTACCGTGAACTGGCTGCGTTCGCGCAGTTCGCTTCCGATCTGGACGAAGCGACCCGCAAGCAGCTCGAGCATGGTCAGCGCGTCACCGAGCTGATGAAGCAGAAGCAGTATGCGCCGATGTCCATCGCCGACATGTCCGTGTCCCTGTATGCCGCCGAGCGTGGCTTCCTGACCGACGTGGAAGTGGCCAAGGTTGGCGCCTTCGAGCAGGCCCTGATCGCCTTCTTCAACCGCGAGTTCGCCGACCTGATGGCGAAGATCAACGTGAAGGGTGACTTCAATGACGAAATCGACGCTGGCCTGAAGGCTGGTATCGAGAAGTTCAAGGCCACGCAAAGCTGGTAAGCCGCAGCGGGAACCGCAAGGTTCCCGCCTGCTAACCCGATAGGTGTCAAATGGCAGGCGCAAAAGAGATTCGCAGCAAGATTGCGAGCATCAAAAGCACGCAGAAGATCACCAGCGCCATGGAAAAGGTGGCGGTCAGCAAGATGCGCAAGGCACAACAGCGCATGGCTGCCAGCCGTCCCTACGCGGAGCGGATCCGGCAGGTGATTGGCCATCTGGCCAACGCCAACCCGGAGTACCGTCATCCGTTCATGGTGGAGCGTCCGGTCAAGCGTGTCGGCTACATCGTCGTGTCGACCGATCGTGGTCTGTGCGGTGGCCTGAACATCAACCTGTTCAAGGCGCTGATCAAGAACATGAAGGAGTGGCACGATCAGAAGGTCGAAGTCGACCTTTGCGTGATCGGCAACAAGGGTGCGAGCTTCTTCCGCAGCTTCGGCGGCAACGTAGTCGCGGCCATCGGCAACCTTGGCGAAGCGCCATCGATCAATGATCTGATCGGCAGCGTCAAGGTCATGCTCGATGCCTTCCATGAAGGGCGTGTGGATCGCTTGTACCTGGTATCCAACAAGTTCATCAACACCATGACCCAGAAACCGACGGTCGATCAGCTGCTGCCGCTGGCGGCAGAAGCGAACGCCGAGCCGGTGAAGAAAGGCCAGTGGGACTACCTCTACGAGCCCGACGCCCAGCTGTTGCTGGATGCGCTGCTGGTTCGTTTCATCGAGTCCCAGGTCTATCAGGCGGTGGTTGAGAACGGCGCAGCCGAACAGGCCGCGCGAATGATTGCCATGAAGAACGCAACCGACAACGCCGGGGAGCTGATCAGCGATCTGCAACTGGTCTACAACAAGGCCCGTCAGGCTGCGATCACTCAGGAAATTTCGGAAATCGTCGGCGGCGCTGCCGCGGTTTAAGAACGGTTCAAATATTCAGAGGAACCAAACATGAGTAGCGGACGTATCGTTCAAATCATCGGCGCCGTCATCGACGTGGAATTTCCGCGCGATCAGGTACCGAACGTCTATGACGCGCTGAAAGTTCAAGGCGCCGAGACCACCCTGGAAGTCCAGCAGCAGCTGGGCGACGGCGTTGTCCGTACCATCGCCATGGGTTCGACCGAAGGCCTCAAGCGTGGCCTTGACGTCAACAACACCGGCACCGCCATCCAGGTACCGGTTGGTGCCGGCACCCTGGGCCGCATCATGAACGTCCTGGGCGAGCCCATCGACGAAGCCGGTCCGGTTGCCTGCGAAGAGCAGTGGGGCATCCACCGCGCGGCGCCGAGCTATGCCGATCAGGCGGGCGGCAACGACCTGCTGGAAACCGGCATCAAGGTCATCGACCTGGTCTGCCCGTTCGCCAAGGGCGGCAAGGTCGGCCTGTTCGGCGGCGCCGGCGTGGGCAAGACCGTCAACATGATGGAACTGATCAACAACATCGCCAAGGCGCACAGCGGTCTGTCCGTGTTCGCCGGTGTGGGTGAGCGTACTCGTGAGGGTAACGACTTCTACCACGAGATGAAGGACTCCAACGTTCTCGACAAGGTAGCGATGGTCTACGGTCAGATGAACGAGCCGCCAGGAAACCGTCTGCGCGTGGCACTGACCGGCCTGACCATGGCCGAGAAGTTCCGCGAGGAAGGCAAGGACGTTCTGCTGTTCATCGACAACATCTACCGTTACACCCTGGCCGGTACCGAAGTGTCCGCGCTGCTGGGTCGTATGCCGTCCGCGGTGGGTTATCAGCCGACCCTGGCCGAGGAAATGGGCGTTCTGCAGGAGCGCATCACCTCCACCAAGACCGGTTCGATCACCTCGATCCAGGCCGTCTACGTTCCCGCGGACGACCTGACCGACCCGAGCCCGGCGACCACCTTCGCCCACTTGGACGCCACCGTCGTTCTGTCCCGTGACATCGCTTCCCTGGGTATCTACCCGGCCGTCGACCCGCTGGATTCCACCAGCCGTTCGCTGGACCCGCTGGTGGTTGGCCAGGAGCACTACGAAGTGACTCGCGGCGTGCAGTACGTGCTGCAGCGCTACAAGGAACTGAAGGACATCATCGCCATCCTGGGTATGGACGAACTGTCCGAGCAGGACAAGCAGCTGGTGGCCCGCGCGCGTAAGATCCAGCGCTTCCTGTCCCAGCCGTTCCACGTGGCCGAGGTCTTCACCGGTGCTCCGGGCAAGTACGTGTCGCTGAAGGAAACCATCCGTGGCTTCCAGGGCATTCTCAATGGTGACTACGATAACCTGCCGGAGCAGGCGTTCTACATGGTCGGCACCATCGACGAAGCCATCGAGAAGGCGAAGAAACTGTAACTGGCGCGCCCGCTTGCGGGCGCCGATCCAGCCCCTGACCGAATCCGTTCGGGCCGGGGGCAGATTACCGAGGCATAAGTATGGCTATGACAGTCCATTGCGACATCGTCAGTGCGGAAGAAGAGCTGTTCTCGGGCCTGGTGGAAATGGTCGTCGCCCACGGCAACCTGGGTGACATCGGCATCCTGCCGGGCCACGCGCCGCTGCTGAGCGATCTCAAGCCGGGTCCCGTGCGGGTGATCAAGCAGGGTGGCGACGAAGAGATCTTCTACATCTCCGGCGGCTTCATCGAAGTCCAGCCGAACATGGTGAAGGTTCTGGCCGATACCGCGACCCGCGCCAAGGACATCGACGAAGCCGCGGCCCAGGCCGCGGTCAAGGCTGCCGAAAAGGCCCTGCACGAGAAGGGCGTGGATTTCGATTACGGATCCGCCGCCGCTCGCCTGGCCGAGGCCGCAGCCCAGCTGCGCACCATCGAGCAGCTGCGCAAGAAGTACGGTCGGCACTGATCGACCCGCGACTTCATCGCGCACGAGTAAAAGGGTAGCCTTGGCTACCCTTTTTCTTTTCCGCTTTTCCCGTTTCGCATCGGTCGCCGCCGACCGACCTTCGTTCAGGATCCGCCATGTCACTCGATATCGTCATTCTCGCTGCCGGCCAGGGCACTCGCATGCGTTCCGCCCTGCCCAAGGTTCTTCATCCTGTCGCCGGCCAGGCGATGCTCGCCCATGTCATCGAGACGGCGCGCAGCCTGAAGCCCAATGCCATTCATGTGGTGATCGGCCACGGCGCCGAGCGGGTTCGCGAGCAGCTGGCGGCGACGGACCTGAATTTCGTGGTCCAGGCCGAACAGTTGGGGACGGGGCACGCCGTGGCGCAGGCATTGCCCGCGCTCAGCGCCGAGCGGGTGCTGATTCTCTATGGTGACGTACCGCTGATCGAAGCGCAGACCCTCGAACGCCTGCTGCACAAGGTCGGCCAGCAACAGCTTGCGCTGCTGACCGTGGAGCTGGCCGATCCGACCGGCTATGGCCGCATCGTGCGCGACGGGCAAGGGGTGGTCCAGGCCATCGTCGAGCACAAGGACGCCTCGGCGGAGCAGAAGCTCATCCGCGAAGGCAATACCGGAATTCTCGCCGTACCGGGCGAGCGCCTCGGCGACTGGCTGGGGCGGCTGTCCAACAGCAACGCCCAGAGCGAGTACTACCTGACCGACGTGATCGCCATGGCGGTGGCCGACGGGCTGGTGGTGGCCACCGAGCACCCCGCCGATGCGATGGAAGTGCAGGGCGCCAACGATCGCATCCAGCTTGCCGAACTGGAGCGGCATTACCAGCAGCGCGCCGCTCGCCGGCTGATGGCCCAGGGCGTGACGCTGCGCGATCCGGCCCGTTTCGATCTGCGCGGCACGGCGAGCGTGGGTCGCGACGTGCTGATCGACGTCAACGTGATCCTCGAAGGCACCGTGGTGATCGAGGACGAGGTGCAGATCGGCCCCAACTGCGTGATCAAGGACAGCACCCTGCGCAGGGGCGCGATCGTCAAGGCCAACTCCCACCTGGAAGGTGCGGAACTGGGCGAGGGTGCCGACTGCGGTCCCTTCGCGCGTCTGCGTCCGGGTGCGGTACTGGCAGCCAGGGCACATGTCGGTAACTTCGTCGAGGTCAAGAATGCGCAGCTGGGCGAGGGCGCCAAGGCCGGCCACCTGGCCTATCTGGGCGATGCCGAAATCGGCGCACGCAGCAACATCGGCGCCGGCACCATCACCTGCAATTACGATGGCGCCAACAAGTCGCGCACGGTGCTCGGCGAGGACGTATTCATCGGCTCCAACAGTTCCCTGGTGGCTCCGGTGAATCTTGGCGACGGTGCCACCACCGGCGCCGGCTCGGTGATCACGGCGGATGTTCCGGCCGATACCCTGGCCCTCGGGCGAGCCCGTCAGGCGCTGGTGCCGGGATGGCGCCGGCCGCAGAAAACCCGGAAGTAACCATCGCGGCCGAGCCGCCGGGCTCGGCGCGCTTCGTCGGTTTATCCTCATCGCCACTCAAGGGATCGCGCATCCGGTCGATTTATTAAGGAATAACGACAAAGGACGCGATCATGCCCTCCCTCACTCGCCTGTCCATCCAGTGGAAGCTCACGCTGCTGGCCGGCCTCTGCCTCCTGTTGATCGTCGGTCTGCTGATTGGCGCTTCGCTCTATCAATCACGCCAGGCGGCGACGCTGGTCAGCGCCTCCAGCGGCGCTATGCTCGAAGAGTCGGCGCGTGACAACCTGCGGGCCCGTGGCGTGGCGCAAGCCCTGCGCATCGGACGGCAGTTCAACGATGCCTACCAGTACGGCCTGGGCTTCACCCGGCAGGTACTGTCACTGCGCGAGCAGGCCATCGAGCGGATGTCCAACGCGTTCGAGGTTCGCGAGGACCTGCATCATCAGGTTGAAACCGCGCTGCGGACAAATCCCGACCTGATCGGCCTCTACGTGGTGTTCGAGACCGACGCGCTGGACGACAAGGACGGCATGTTCATCGACAACCCTGAGATGGGCGGCAATGACAGCGGGCGCTTCGCGCTGTACTGGTCCCAGCGCAAGGTGGGCGAACTCAGCGCCGAAATCATGACGGAGGAAGAGCTCGCCAACACCACCCCGAGTATCAGTGGCGCCCCTTACAACGCCTGGTACAGCTGCCCGCGCGACAAGGCCCGGGCCTGCCTGCTCGATCCCTACTTCGACGAGGTGGAAGGCAAGTCGCTGTTGATGACCAGCATCGCTTTTCCGTTGATCGACGACGGCAAGGTGCTGGGCGTGGTGGGCGTCGACATCAGCCTGGCTTCGCTGCAGCAACACAGCCAGGAAGCCAACCAGGCGCTGTATCAGGGCGAAGGTCACCTGAGCGTGATCAGCCCGGCCATGCTGCTCGGGGGGCACAGCCGCGACGCCGGTATGCTCGGCAAGCCGCTGAGCGCTGCGTTCGGCGCGCAAAGCGAGGCGATCGGTCGCGCGGTCGCGGCGGGCCAGGTGGCGATGCTCGAGGATGAAAAGATGCTTCGCGTGCTGCAGCCGGTGCAGCCGATCGCCGAACTCGAACCCTGGGCGGTGCTGCTGGAAGTGCCACGGCAGGTGCTGCTCGAACCGGCGCAGCGTCTCGAACAGACGCTGCAGGCCCAGAGCCGCAAGGACACCATGATCGCCCTGGCCATCGGCCTCGGCGCGGTTCTGCTGGGCCTGGCGCTGATGTGGCTGACCGCACGGGGCGTTACCCGGCCCATCGAAGGGGTGGCGGCGATGCTCAAGGACATCGCCAGCGGCGAGGGCGATCTCACCCGGCGCCTGGCCTACACCCGTGACGATGAACTGGGCGCGTTGGCCGGCTGGTTCAATCGCTTCCTCGACAAGCTGCAGCCGACCATCGCCGATGTGAAGCGCTCGGTGCAGGACACCCGCAGCAGTGCCGATCAATCGGCGGCCATCGCCAGCCAGACCAGCGATGGCATGCAGCAGCAATTCCGCGAAGTCGATCAGGTGGCCACGGCCTCGCAGGAGATGAGCGCCACTGCGCAGGATGTCGCGCGTAACGCCGCGCAGGCGGCCGAGGCGGCACGCGATGCGGACCAGGCCACCCACGAGGGGCTTGGCGTGATCGACCACACCACGCAGAGTATCGGCAGCCTGGCCGATGGTCTCAACCATGCCATGACTCAGGTCGAAAGCCTGGCTGCCAGCAGCGAACAGATCGGTTCGGTGCTCGAGGTGATACGCGCGATCGCCGAGCAGACCAACCTGTTGGCGCTCAATGCGGCCATCGAAGCCGCACGGGCAGGCGAGGCCGGGCGCGGTTTCGCCGTGGTCGCCGATGAGGTGCGCAACCTGGCCCGCCGCACACAGGAATCCGTCGAGGAAATTCGCCAGGTCATCGAGCGACTGCAGACCGGCACGCGCGATGTGGTGACGGCGATGCAGGACAGCAGCAGCCAGGCCCAGGGCAGCGTCGACCAGGTGGGCGATGCGGTGGCGGCCCTGCGCAAGATCGGCGATGCGGTGGCGGTGATTTCCGAGATGAACCTGCAGATTGCCAGCGCGGCCGAAGAGCAGAGTGCCGTCGCCGAAGAGATCAACCGCAACGTTGCGGGCATTCGTGACGTTACCGAGTCGCTTTCCGGCCAGGCCGATGAATCCGCTCGGGTCAGTCAGGCTCTGAACGAACTGGCCAATCACCAGCAGAAGCTGATGGGCTATTTCCGCGTGTAATGCCCCGGCGGGAGTTGACGGGACTGACAGATTAGGTTTTGATTCGCACCTTTATCTTTCGAATCGAAACCTTCGTATGTCGAAGCGCAACACGCCGCAACGTCGTCACGCCATCCTCGCGCTGCTCAACGAGCAGGGCGAGGTCAGTGTCGACGCCCTGTCACGGCGTTTCGAGACCTCCGAGGTCACCATTCGCAAGGACCTCGCCGCGCTGGAGAAGAACGGCTTGCTGCTGCGCCGCTATGGCGGCGCGGTGCCTCTTCCGCAGGAACTGATCGGCGATAACACCCAGCCGGTTTCCCCCGCCAAACAGGCCGTTGCCCGCGCGGCGGTCGGCTGCATCCGCGAGCACGCGCGCATCATCATCGACAGCGGCACCACCACAGCGGCGATGATCCCGCAACTGGGCTACAAGCACGGGCTGGTGGTGATGACCAACTCGCTGGGCGTGGCCAATGCCCTGCGTGAGCTCGAGCATGAACCCGTGCTGCTGATGACCGGCGGCACCTGGGACCCGCATTCGGAATCCTTCCAGGGGCAGGTGGCCGAGCAGGTGCTGCGCTCCTATGATTTCGATCAGCTGTTCATCGGCGCCGATGGCATCGACCTCGAGCGTGGCACCACCACCTTCAATGAATTGCTCGGCCTGTCGCGGGTAATGGCCGAGGTGGCGCGCGAGGTGATCGTGATGGTCGAGAGCGACAAGATCGGCCGGCGCATTCCCAATCTGGAGCTGCCCTGGAGCGGCATCCATACCCTGATTACCGACGAGCGTCTCTGTGTCGAGGCGCGTACCAGCATTCAGGCCCGCGGCGTCAAGCTGATCTGTGCGGCCATCGAAGACAACCAGGAGATCTGAACATGTGTGGCATCGTTGGCGCCGTCGCCGAGCGTAATATCAGTGCGATTCTGCTCGAGGGGCTCAAGCGCCTCGAATACCGTGGTTACGACAGCGCCGGGATCGCCGTGCTGGATGCCGCCGGCCAGCTGCAAAGGCTGCGCCGCTCGGGCAAGGTCGCCGAGCTGGAAAGCGCCCAGCGGACGGCAGAACTGACCGGGCGTCTGGGCATCGCCCACACCCGCTGGGCTACCCACGGCGCGCCTTGCGAGCGCAACGCCCACCCGCACTTTTCCGGTGACGACCTGGCGGTGGTGCACAACGGCATCATCGAGAACCACGAAGCGCTGCGCGCCCAGCTCAAGGCTCTCGGCTATTCATTCGCTTCCGACACCGATACCGAAGTCATCGTGCACCTGCTGAAGCACAAGCTCGGCGAGTTCGGCGATCTGACCGTCGCGCTCAAGTCCGCGGTCAAGGAACTGCACGGTGCCTACGGCCTGGCGGTGATCAGCGCCAAGCAGCCCGACCGTCTGCTGGCCGCACGCAGCGGCAGCCCGCTGGTGATCGGCCTGGGCCTGGGCGAGAACTTCCTCGCATCCGATCAGCTGGCGCTGCGTCAGGTCACCGATCGCTTCATGTATCTGGAGGAAGGCGACATCGCCGAAATCCGTCGCGACAGCGTGCAGATCTGGGATGTCGACGGCCAGCCGGTGCAGCGCGAATCCGTGCAGTACCACGAAGGCGCCGAGGCGGCGGACAAGGGCGAATACCGTCACTTCATGCTCAAGGAAATCCACGAGCAGCCCAAGGTGGTGCAACGCACCCTTGAAGGCCGCCTGGGCGACAGCCAGGTGCTGGTGCAGGCGTTCGGCCCGCAGGCCGCCGAGCTGTTCGCCAAGGTGCGCAACGTGCAGATCGTCGCCTGTGGCACCAGCTACCACGCCGGCATGGTCGCGCGTTACTGGCTCGAAGAGTTGGCCGGCATTCCCTGCCAGGTCGAGGTCGCCAGCGAGTTCCGTTACCGCAAGGTGGTGGTGCAACCGGATACCCTGTTCGTCACCATTTCCCAGTCCGGCGAGACCGCCGATACCCTGGCCGCCCTGCGCAACGCCAAGCAGCTCGGCTACCTGGCCAGCCTGGCGATCTGCAACGTCGGCATCAGCTCGCTGGTGCGCGAGTCGGACCTGTGCCTGCTGACCCAGGCCGGGCCGGAAATCGGCGTCGCGTCGACCAAGGCCTTCACCACCCAGCTGGTCGGATTGATGCTGCTGACCCTGGCGCTGGGCCAGGTGCGCGGCACTCTGGCGGCCGCGACCGAAGCCGATCTGGTGGCCGAGCTGCGCCGCCTGCCGACCCGTCTGGGCGAGGCCCTGGCGATGGATGCCACCGTGGAGAAGATCGCCGAGCATTTCGCTGAGAAGCACCACACCCTGTTCCTCGGCCGTGGCGCGCAGTACCCGGTGGCGATGGAAGGTGCGCTCAAGCTCAAGGAAATTTCCTACATCCATGCCGAAGCCTATCCGGCGGGCGAGCTCAAGCATGGCCCGCTGGCGCTGGTGGATGCCGACATGCCGGTGGTCACCGTGGCGCCGAACAACGAGTTGCTGGAAAAGCTCAAGTCCAACCTGCAGGAAGTCCGCGCCCGTGGTGGCGAGCTGATCGTCTTCGCCGATGGCGCAGCCGAGATGGAAAACGGCGAAGGCACCTACGTGGTGAACATGCCGCACATCCACGATGCCCTGGCGCCGATTCTCTACACCCTGCCGCTGCAACTGTTGTCCTACTACGTCGCCGTGCTGCGCGGCACCGACGTGGACCAGCCGCGCAACCTGGCCAAATCCGTCACCGTGGAGTGAACGCCTAGTTGGAACGCTTTTTTGCTGGCTTCACGGAATAAAGATTGACACAAAATAATAAAGTCTGACACAAGCTATTATAGTTTGACACTAACCGTAAGCCCCTGTATCTAAAAGGGTTTTCTGTTTTTATGCTAGGCCGTTCGTCAGGAGCCGCTGCCTTAATTTTCAGCAGGAGTATTCTGGAAAGCCCTACGACATGGCAGCTTGTTAGCTCATGTTTTCCTATAACTACTCTCTTGCCGAACGAGGGGAGCGGTCCGGACGGACTTAGGAGGGCGGGTGCGAGGTCGTAGGTTTGCTTCAAATCAGGATATCGAACGGCACATCGCCAATGGGTTTGGAGCTGGCGCCGGAGCTGAGTATGTGCCTTGGTTACGTGTTCAGGATGTCCCTTCGATGGGGCGTTCCTGGAAAATCCAAGGTGTTAAGATTGATCGAATTCATCACCTCTTATCCGACCTTGAACGGGCGTACTTTTTACTCTGTGAGTTTTCAGAGGACGTTGTAGATATCCGCGAGCAGTATCCCCTACTGCCGGTGGAGAGCACCCAGGCGATCGCCAGGGCTATCGGTGTACGGTATCCAAAATACAAAACGACCTCTGTTCCTATGGTAATGACCACTGACTTTTTGCTGTCTGTAAAGCAGCCAAATGGAGACGTAAAGTCCGTTGCCAGGACGATCAAATACGCGAAAGACCTTCAAGGAAAAGGCTGTGCTCGCACGTTAGAAAAACTCGAAGTCGAGAGACGGTTCTGGGTGAGCCAAGGTGTAGACTGGAGCATCGTAACGGAGGAGTTGTTTACGCCCGATTTGATCCTGAATCTCGTATTTCTTCGCAAATTTGCCAAATTGCCTCGTGCCTTGATGGATGTCCCGCTGCATTTGCAATTCATCGAGATACTTGAATCAATAAAGGGTTGCCCTTGGTCAACGTCGGAGAGCTTGCGCAAGATTGGACACCGATTATCCATACCGTATACCGATGCTCGCGACATTTTCTTTAATTTGATCTGGCGGAAAACTATTAGGATTGAATTAAGTGGTGCGCCGTTACAGCTCAAGTCACCTTTGCCAGACTTCAGTGTTTTTTATCCCACTGAAATATCCACACTGAGCGAGAAGTCGTCATGAAAATTTCAGTTAATGACGTCTTTGAGCCTGTCACGGAACTCTCCTTGCTCTCTACTATGGCGAGAGCAATTCACCTCGACGAGAAGCACGACGCACTGATTGTTATGGATCTAACGGATCCTCCTAGGAAGCCGTATTCGATTGGTCTTGAGGAATTCAGGGTGTCATTGGTATCAGGCGATACAAAGCCTGTGGTGATGGCAGTGCCAGAATTTCTACTGGTTTTGGAAGAAGATCTCGACGAGCGCGCGAGGCGTGATAGAGACCAAAAATGGGCTCTGATTGCGCCACTTTTGGACCCGGCCTATCCAGGGCAAATATTTGTTCATGGCGAGATGGGCCGATTGGTAAGTGATCGCGCCGCTGAGGCGGGTGTGCAGCGTAAAACGCTATATCGTTTGTTGTATCGATACTGGTTTTACGGGCAAGTAAGAAATGCGCTTCTTAACAACTATTCTGCTGTAGGTGTTGGGAGTCGTAATTACTCCGCTGATAAGCCGCCGGGACGAAAGCCAAGGTTTCAAGGGGTGTTAGTGTCGCCTGCCAAATTACTAAGCGATATCGACAAGAAGTGTATCCGAGTTTGTTACGCGCTTTACGTAAAGAACAAGAAGTCGACGATTGATAGCGCGTACAACAAAATGCTCAATAAATATTATTCGGAGAAGCGGCTTTCTAAAAATCCCGAAAACGAGGTCGTATTGCTTCCTCAATCTGAAATTCCGACGTTTAACCAGTTTAATTATTGGGGAAAGCAGTTCTTTGATGATACCGAGACTGATCGTGGACGCATGGGGTTGACGAAGTGGCTGAAGGATTGCCGTCCATTATCCGGTACCGTCCGCGACTGGCTTAGAGGTCCTTGTCATCAATTCGAGATCGACGCGACCATCGCTGACATTTACTTGGTCAACAGCTACTCCCGACGAATGCTTATCGGTCGCCCCGTGGTGTACATCGTAGTCGACAGTTTCTCAGGGATGATCGTTGGCCTTTATGTAGGCCTTGAGGGGCCTAGCTGGAACGGAGCTCGACAGGCGCTGTTCAACGCGTTCACCTCCAAGGTGGAGTTCTGCGCGCAAAACGGTGTTGATATCACTCCTGAGGATTGGGACTGTCGTCATCTGCCACATCAAATCTACGCCGATAGAGGTGAAATGTTGGGGGCTGCTGCTGAGGGGCTCGCGTCTGGCCTGGGTATCGATATGGGGACGGCCCCGCCATACCGACCGGATTGGAAACCGATGGTCGAGAGCCGCTTCGGCATCCTGAACGACTTAACCGGTATTAGGTGGCTCCCCGGCGGAGTAGCAGCCCGAGAGAAGGAACGCGGTGAGCGTGATTATCGGCTCGACGCGACGCTGAATTTGAAGGAGTTCACCCAAGTCCTCATCGAGTGCATTCTTCACTACAACCGTTTCCACCGACAGCCGGATCGTCTTACCCAGGCGATGATGAACGATGGCGTGGAGCCCACTCCGATGGGGATTTGGCGGTGGGCGTTAGAGAACGACCTTATCCAGCCTAACAAGCGACCTGACGAGCTGATTTATCTCAATCTGCTGCCTCGGGAAAGGGCCACCGTCCAAAAAGGTGGCGTGTTGTTTCGCGGCATGCATTATCTCTGCGAGATGGCTATCGAAAAAAACTGGTTCGCAAAAGCGCGTCGCAATGGCGTCTGGGCGATTGATTGCTGGTTTGATCCGAACTCTGCGGCGCACATCTGGATCCAGGACGAGAACAAGGAGTTCCTGCGTTGCGACCTGCGGAGGTCGGATGCGAAGTATGCGGATTATCGCTCGGACGAGATCTACGACCTCTTGGAGGCCTACAGGCAAGTGCCGCCAGCTCACAAACGAGCTGAACGGGAAAGCCAAGTTGGCTTGGTCGATAAAGTTGAGCAAATTGTCGGCAATGCAATGGCCGAGAAAAAGCTTGAACCCGCAGCCGGCTCTAAGGCTGAAGCAGTGGCTAATATCCGCGAGAATCGTACGGAAGAGCGGTTATTGGAGCGAGAGCAAGCGACTGTACCTGACGGTATACGTGCGGATCCCGTTCAACCTGATGCTCAGAGCCCTTCCATTGTCAGAGAGTCGTACGCTGGGCCGCGCACCGCGCAGGTTATCGATTTACTCAAAAGAGTTCGCCCGGGGCAGCCCAAATGAGAGGTGCTAAAGCTCTTGCGAGCTATACGAAGCAGGCCATCACTGAGTACGCGGGAAACCCTCTGATCGAAGCGCTGCCACCAATTCTTGACGAAGCGGCGGCTGCCGAGCTGATATCAAATTTTCCCCAGCCGGTAGCACCTGAGGAGCTAGAGCTCGACGGGGCAATGCGGATTCACTGTATTGATCGCTTGAGGACGGTTGTGCAGCCGTTTCTGCTGCACCTAGAGCTAGAGTCCCTGTTATCTCTGCTGATCCGTCGTGGATATGTTGGCCGTAATCCAACTAGCGCCTCCACAGTCAGGCACCTGCATTCTTTGTCAGGGGCTCAGCGCTATCACGATGCTTTCAAATCAACAGCTGACACTTTCAGCGTTGTGGGACTGAGTGGTATTGGGAAGTCCACCGCACTGCATGCCATTTTAAGCTTGTACCCTCAGACGATCCGACATGAGCGTTATGAGGGTCAGCAATTCGTCCACACCCAGATCACCTGGCTCAAGCTTGATTGTCCACGAGATGGCTCGTTGGCTGGATTTTGTCAGCAGTTCTTCCACGCGGTTGGCCAGGCACTCGGCGATCAGGACTACCACAAGCGCCACCGGCATCGAAATATCAACGATGCGCTTCAGCAGATGGAACAGGTAGCCAGCACGTTTTTTATCGGCGCCTTGCTCATTGATGAGCTGCAGAACCTTCACCTGGCCAAGACCGGGGGTAAGGAAAGCATGCTGAATTTCTTCCTTCACCTGGTGAACAATATCGGTATCCCGGTCGTGTTCATCGGGACGAATTCGATGGTCAGTCTGTTCTCGGACGTAATGCGTGTCGCCAGGCGCAGTTGCGGTGGGGGGATGATCGAGTTCAAGCGCTTCGAGAAGGAGGATGACGAGTGGCGTTTTCTGGTCGAGAACCTTTGGAGCTATCAGTGGTGCAAGCAGGCGGCTGAACTGACTCCTGAGATTTTTGACGCGCTGTACGAGCACACCCAGGGTGTGACTGACTTCCTGGTTAAGTTATTGGTGCTGAGCCAGCGCTATGCAATTCAGAGTGGCTCCGAGTGTCTGACTGCCGAGACGATCGTCAAAGTAAGCAATTCCAAGATGCAAATACTCAGGCCAGCGCTATCGGCTCTGCGTAGTCGCGACCCTAGTCGCATGCGCAAGTTCGACGACCTGCTTCCCATAGAGGAGCAGTTGATGGAAATGATGGCGTTCAACGGACTTGGGCGAGCAGACCGTCTCGCTTTGCTTCGAGGCGTAACTCCAGCTGCACGGGCAAATACTGCGTTACCGGAAGCTACTGTGAGCAAACCTAATGCGCCTTCAGCAGTTGCCGTGGAGGCTTCTGAAGCGAAGGTGTTCAGCGAGCATCCCGACACCCTTGCAGAACTGAAGTCAGCTGGCTGGATAACCAGGGATCTCTTCGAGTTCTCGCCGGCCTACCGCCGATTATGATTCGAGGGTCGTGTAATGGAGCTGAAATTCCATTTCTTCCCTGCTGCGTTCCCCGACGAGACGCTTCACAGTGTCCTATCCCGCTATGCCCGGCTTTGTGGCGGGCATAGCCGAAAAGCCGCTTTCGCTGGCGATAGGGCTGCAATCTCATACACACAGAACGTAGCGTTTCCCTGTCGATTGGGTGACTTAGCCGAGTCACTTCCACCTGCCACGGATCTCTCGGTATCCAAAATAATTACATGCCATACCGTTCTGCCCTATTACGCGCCCTTTCTCACCGACGATCAGGTGCGGCATGCTCGTACCTCAATGGCCGGGGCCGGCAAGTGGCTGATGCTGAAATTAGGAGTCAACGCCAGTCGGATCGAGGTCGCTTCGAGAGTACGATTCTGTCCTGCTTGCCTCAATGAGGATATCGTTCGGGTTGGCGCAGCGTACTGGCACCGTGTTCACCAGCTTCCCGGTGTATTGGTATGTCCCCACCACGGCCATTCGCTCAAGGTGGTGGATCCCAGTTGGTATAGCCGCAACTCATGGCAGCTCCACCTGCCTGACGAAGACGATGTACAAGCTCATTCATATCAGGTCGATGCTGATCTGGAGGCTTATCCAGTGCTGCGTCAAATAGCGCTCCGATCAATGCAATTGCTTGCGCTAGACCTCAAACCTCTTTCACCCACTGCAGTGCGCTCTTGCCTTGTTCAAAGAGCTGTAGAGTTAGGCCTGACCCATGGCGCATCGCACCGGCTGGATCTATGCCGTTTGGCCGCACATATGGCCGGCGTTTTCAACGCTCTGCCTGCAGCTTGGGAATACTCGATTCTAGGAGAGTCACCCGCAGATCTACCCGCGACTTGGGTCACCAAGCTGCTACGGAGGCCAAGGCATACGCACCACCCACTCAAATACATTGTGCTGGCCACCGCCCTTGGGGTTGATCTGGCTCATCTCCAGTGCAGCGACAAACCATCAACGCCAGCTGTTAAGCGATCATCGCCAACTGGTGTCGGCTACCCAAAAGCGAAACTTTCTAAGGCCCTGCTAGAGGGGCTAGAAGGCTTACCTGCTGCTGTTTGGGAGCTAGCACTTGCAGGGTGCGAGGCTCGGCAGATCGCCTCTGTGCTTGGAGTCTCCCAAGTGTATGTGTATCGAACCATTCGTGCCGTCGATGGCGGCTCGCAGGTCTGGAAAGACGCAAGATTTCAAAGCAAGCGCCTCAGGCGCCGAGCAACTTTCGAGGTTGAATATCGGGGCCTGCAAGCTCACCAATGCAAAGATTACATGTGGCTGTATCGCCATGATCGAAACTGGCTCTCAGGCTGCATCGCCAAACATGCAGGTGCTCATACAAGCCGCGCTGATAACACCGATACATTCGCTACTCTCGACGCGAATCTTGCTGAACAGATCAGGTGCTGTGCGCAGCGCCTTCGAGCAGGATCGGGAAAGCCTATTTTGATCTCTCGCGCTAGGATAGGGCGAGAGCTGCATGTCCTTTCACGCCTTGAGAAACAACTCTCCAAGCTACCCCTTTGCGCCAGAGCACTGGAGCAGACGTGCGAGTCTATTGAGGAGTTTCACGTTCGTCGCCTGCAATGGGCCAAGGAGAAGCTGGCAGACGAGCAGCGAAGCGTAACCCGGTCAGCATTGTATCGGACTGCTTGCATCAGACCGTAGTCACGTGCACCACTGCGCGGCACTGTTTCACTTTTCTTCGTACATATTTTTAAGAAAGTGTGAGCCTTCGTAAGACCCTCATTAGGGTGTGGCTCATGATATTGCTGGTGCAAACCTGAGTTAACTGCTTTTCGCAAAAAAGTGTGAGAGTGCAAAATTGGTGTGGCTCCTGTTCGCCATATTTACGTGTGCTTTTAATATACTTACTCTGTAAAACCTTATGTTATGTGTTAAAAATACGCCGCGTCGCAGAATGCGTGTACTTCCAAACATTATCTCGTTAGTTAATTATCGATGTCTGATCTGCTATTTTTCCCCATGTCCATGCCGGACGAGATGTTGCATTCTCGTATCACGCGCTACCACTTCCTTTCAGGTAACAGGACTGCAGCTGAAACCTTCCAAGACCTGTTTGGCTCGGCACCCTTCAGCGTAGGGCTCCTGCCAAAGCAGATTGAAGTGCTTGCTGCCAGACTACCTGGTGATCCAGAAAGCAATCTCGACGAGCTGATCTGTACCAATACGATGTTTCCAGCTTACAGGCCCTTTCTAGGGGTCAGCCAAGGGGTGGAGAATGCCCCAGCAGGCTCCAGTTTATTTGGGGTGGCTCGTATTCCCCGCCGAGAGGGTGCGGTCCACGGGAAGGCTAAGCTCTGCTCCACCTGTGTGCAGCAGGATCTGCTTGAAACGGGGTACGCATACTGGCATCGCTCACACCATTTGCCTGGTGTGTCAGTCTGCTGGCGTCATGGTGAGCCGCTGATTCACGCGTGCCCCAAATGCTCTCACCCGTTCTTCCGTAAGCTTCGGCTACTTCCAAATCCGACTGATCCGTGTGTATGCGGCTGGAGCGCTCTCGATCCTGCGACAGTTAGGCAGGGCACTGTGCTGGAAAAGAATTTTGCGCAGTTCGCCTACGAAGTACTGCAGCGTAAGTTTCCGCTAATGAGTTGTGAAACGTTAGGTGCAAGTTATGTACGACAATGCAGAAAGCGAGGTTTCGTACACGGAAACCTTGTTGGTACTGCGAAACTATTTGACAGTATCCGCACGAAATATGGAGATGAAGCCCTGTCTCGAATGGACAAAGCTTATGAAGCAGGTAAACACGATCAATGGATACGGTTTAGATTTTACAATGGCCAGATGGATATGCCCCTCGCCCGGCATATGATCATTGCGCAGCATTTATTTGGGAGCGCGGATGACTTTGAGTCCGCCTTGCAGAAAGAACTCATTCTTCAGCACGCGGCAGGTGCAAAATTACGTTTAAAGTTGGAAAAGCCTCAGCTTGGTAGGAAGGCGCAGCATCGTCAGAAAATAGACACGATCTTGGCTGTACGAGCGAATGTCGATTTGGGGTATCTCTGGGATAACGCTTACCAAGCCACCCGCTGGCTTACGGAGCACGACAACGCATGGTTGATGGAGAAGCTCAGTACGCCAAAGCACGTACCTGAAGTAGTCGAGGAGGTTAGCGATCCCCGAGACAGCGCGTTTGCTGCCGTTCTTCTAGCGGGTGCTGAGGATCTTTATCGAATTTCCAAAGGACAGAAGCGGGTTAATCTCAGTAATCTGCAGAAACTCCTACCCGTGCGTTTACCTCCCTGCCCAAAATTACGTAAACGTAGATTCCCCTTGGCTTCTCAGCAGGCTGAACTCCTCATGGAGTCTGTTTGGCACTTTCGATTGAGAAGGCTAATTTGTGCTCTTGCCGATATGAAGAGGCTAAAACTTCCGATGAACACTGGAAGCCTGGGTCTGGTTTCCAGCGTGTCGAACACTATTTTTCAAACCCTCGTCAGTTTTTTTGAGTGGGACTTGGAGGAGTTTTTAAGAAACGGCGTGGACTCAGAAAACCTGCTTAAGTCCACTGGTGTACCAAGGGATTGGCAGGGACCTCCTGACTTCAACCGGGTTCTGGGAGGTACTGCATACTATCGGAATAAGGCTGTAGCTGGGCAACTGGAAAAAAGCAGCGGTGAGTGAGGGGCCTGTGGCGCTGCCCCTGTTTCGGTTCAAAGTGACCTGCTCTATTACCCACCCGCTCGGCACACTATCGAATGGCTGGTATTCGGCCGCCGCACACCGGTGAGGTTGAATAGGCCTGCCAGCCCCCGTAGGTGCACCATTAGAGCAAGGAATTTTCCAGCTTCGCAATGAAGGGGCTAGAACTCTCTAGAGTGGGCATTATAGGCTTTTATAGTCAATTATAGAGTGAATCACCCCGGGTTTCGTGGAGGCCTCAA